>JBCBVY010000006.1:0-345391 GCA_039817385.1 Pseudomonadota bacterium
CGCTTTACGCCCAGTAATTCCGAACAACGCTAACCCCCTCCGTATTACCGCGGCTGCTGGCACGGAGTTAGCCGGGGTTTCTTTACCAGGTACTGTCATTATCATCCCTGGCGAAAGAGCTTTACGACCCTAGGGCCTTCATCACTCACGCGGCATGGCTGGATCAGGCTTGCGCCCATTGTCCAAGATTCCCCACTGCTGCCTCCCGTAGGAGTCTGGGCCGTGTCTCAGTCCCAGTGTTGCTGATCATCCTCTAAAACCAGCTATAGATCGTAGGCTTGGTAGGCCATTACCCCACCAACTACCTAATCTAACGCGGGCCGATCCCTCGGCGATAAATCTTTCCCCCGAAGGGCGTATAAGGTATTACTCACCGTTTCCAGTGGCTATTCCTTACCGAAGGGTACGTTCCCACGCGTTACTAACCCGTCCGCCGCTCACCCGAAGGTGCGCTCGACTTGCATGTGTTAGGCCTGCCGCCAGCGTTCGTTCTGAGCCAGGATCAAACTCTCAAGTTGAAACGCTGTTGCCAGCGTATCCTTGACGTTCGAACCTCTGCACATTGACCGGCTGTTCAGGCCGGTCATCTCTGTTTGATGTGCTTCTGGTTTCATCAGAAACCGAAAGCCATACAAACAGTGAAGCTGACACTGGTCATCGATCTGGGGCGAACCCCTCGTCTACCAGCGTTAGATATGTGCAGTTGTTTGTTCATCGAATGAACCAAACCGCCCACATATCTCTTCAGTGTATATCAATTTCAAAGAGCGCGGACCCGGAAGTCCAGAGACAAAACCGACTGGATGCGCCCTAACTTTTGGCGCGCCCCGCCGTCAATGCCTCGTTGTTTTTGCCGTCTTGGTCAGTGTCTGGCCCGTCTGGCGTTTCCCGTTGTACGCCTCAGCGCCGCCGGTGAGGGGGTATTTACGGTTGGGGGCCGGTGGCCGCAAGGCCTTTTTTCAGAAATCGTCATCTTTTTTCCAAAAAGTCTGTTTTGTGAGCAAAATCAGCAATTTAACCGGCAGTGAAACTCGCGAGGCCCCGAAATCTGTCCAAAAAGCTTCGGCGCTAACAGCGGTAATCGCGGCTCCCTCCCCCACATTTGGTGTTATCCACAGGGTTACCCCCAAGACTATCCTCAGACTCGCCAGACTCCCCTCAATGAATCGCCTTCGGTTCAGTCTGCACACCCAGCGAGTCACCCGCGAAGGCGCCGTCTTGCACCCTTTACAAGTACGCCGGCGCTTCAATTCACATGGAAAAACTCTGTTCAGGCGAACCGGCGCTTCACCAGTCCCGGTACGCGCAGGCCAATCAGTGCGAGGATCAGCGTCAGGTACACCAGCGGCTCAATCTGAAAGCCCTTCGCCAGCCAAACGTAATGCACCGCCCCCAGCACCGCGACGACATAAGTCAGCTGGTGCAGCCGCCGCCACGCGGGGCCAAGCCGCCGGACGGACCAGTTGTTCGACGTCAGCGCCAATGGCAGCATCAGGGCAAACGCCGCCATGCCAATGGTGATGTAGGGACGCTTGAGAATGTCGGCCCAGATCTGGCTGAGGATACCGACATCCAGCACCAGCCACACCAGCAGATGCAGACACAAATATATGAACGCGAGCAGCCCAATCGCCCGCCGAAACTTCAGCAGGTTCACACCCGCAAACCTGCGCAGCGGCGTGATGCACAGCCCGATGACCAGAAGCTGCAGGGCAATCTCGCCCAGTTCCCGCTCCAGCGCGTTGATCGGCTCACGCCCCAAACCACCCGTTTGGGCAAGGTACAGCAGCACCGGCACGGGGATCAGGTATACTATATATACGGCCCATGTGGGCACACGCCGTGCCGCGCTGTTGATCCAGTCCGTCATCAGTAGAACTTTTTCAGGTCCATTCCGGCGTACAAAGGGGCGACTTCTTCCTCGTAGCCGTTGAACATCAGCGTCGGGATACGTGGTGAAAAGAGGCCCACGCCGATCACCCGTTCGCTCGCCTGGGACCAGCGCGGGTGATCCACGCTCGGGTTCACATTACTATAAAAGCCATACTCGCGCCCGTTCGCCTTGTTCCAGCTGGTCGGCGGCTCTTTATCCACGACCGAAATCCGCACCACCGATTTGATCGACTTGAAGCCATACTTCCACGGCACGACCAATCGCAGCGGCGCGCCGTTCTGGTTGGGAATGTCCCGGCCATAGATGCCCGTCGCCATGATGGTCAGCGGATGCATCGCCTCGTCCATGCGCAGCCCCTCGACATAGGGCCAGTCCAGCACCGGAAAGCGCGTGCCCGGCATCTCGTCCGGGCGGTACGCCGTCTCGAAGGCGACATACGTGCCGCCGCTTTGCACCCCCGCCATCTCCAAAAGGTCCGCCAGCTCGAACCCATTCCACGGGATCACCATCGACCACGCCTCGACACAGCGGAAGCGGTAGATGCGCTCTTCGACCGTCATGGCTTTCATGATGTCCTCAAAGCCGTAATCGCCGGGCCGGTCCACCAAGCCGTCAATCTTTACCGTCCACGGCTGGGTCGTCAGCATATGGGCGTAACGGGCCGGGTCGCTCTTGTCGGTGCCGAACTCGTAAAAGTTGTTGTACTGAGTGATGTCATCCCAATCGCTGGGCTCCAGCCCCTCCTGCGCGCGTGCCGCGGTCCCAAGCAGGCCAAGACCCGCGGCCCCCGCCATCAACTGGCGACGGTTCATGTACGTGCCCTCCGGCGTCACGTCCGCCTCGGTCAGGGTGTTTTTCCAGCGAAATGCCATGTCTCGTCCTCTTCAGCCTCAGCCACGTCCTACACCGCAGATGGGGGCCGCGTCCCAGATGTGACGGACCGCTCACGCGATAGTTTACCACCCGTGAGCGCTAGTGCGGCGGCGACCCACATCCAGCCACCTGACAGCTTCGTGATAGGGAATTGGCGCATTTCTGCTGGAAAATCAGAAATTTGGTAAAATCACCACTTTCTGCGCCCAAGCGGTGAACCAAAGCCGCATTTGTCCGTACCCTTATCATCGCGCGCCGCGGCGGTGTGCGGGTTACCTCTGTTAGGGAGACTATGACATGAAAACCAAGACGCTTCTGACGCTCACCGCAGCTGCTGTTTTCGCGGCTTCCACCGCAATTGCTGGCGGCATGAAGAAAGACATCGTGGACACCGCAGCATCCACCAACCAGTTCAACACGCTGATCGCAGCCGCCCAGGCCGCGGAGCTGGTCGACGTGCTGAAGGGCGACGGCCCGCTGACCGTGTTCGCCCCGACCGACGCCGCTTTTGCTGCGCTGCCCGAGGGCACTGTTGAGAGCCTGCTGCTGCCCGAGAACAAGGAACAGCTGGCCGCAATCCTGACCTACCACGTGGTCGCAGGCAACGTGACCTCCGACATGCTGCAGGATGACACCACCGCAGAGACCGTGAACGGCGCGACCATCGCGATCGACCTCGACAGCGGCGTGATGATCAACGACGCGACCGTGACCACCGCGGACGTGGCGGCCTCCAACGGCACGATCCACATCATCGACAAGGTTCTGATCCCGGGCAGCTAAGCCTTTCAGATCTTTACGACCAACAGGGCGGTCCATACCGGGTCGCCCTATTTCTGTGCGCGCCGAGGCTAGATGCGCGCGCCCGGGTGCGCGGGGCCAAACACAGCGCCGGTATCCTTTGAAAGCCGCTGCGCCTCAAGCGCGTCCAAGGCGGCAAGCGCCTTTTGCTGCGTGCCCGTTTTGCGAAACGCTTTGCGATAGGCCCGCCGGACGGAGCGTGGATCCCAAGGCAGCGCCGCGCGGCTGAGCCATCCGCGCAGTTCAGGCGGCAGGTCGTCAAACTCGCGCATCGTGTCGCCCGCGCGTTTGCGCCGCCGCAAGCTTGTCCAGCCCCTGTTGCCTGTCACCATTGCCGCGCCCCGCACGCTGTGTGGGAACAGTATATGTTACAAGATAACGCCTGGAAACCGGGCTATTCGGCCAGCACGCGCGGGTAAAGGACGCTCATCGGCACGGACCGGCCATCTTCCTGCACGATCCGCACGTGGCGGCGGCGCAGCAGGCGCGGTTCCGACACGCCGGCAGAATGGGCGATCATTTCGACCTCGTGGATGATCTCCGTTGCGTAGCCTGCCACGCGGTCCTTTTTATCCGCCACGACCAAGCCCTTCTGGAACCGCTTCTGATGCGTGGTGATGCCCGTGGGGCACGTGTTCTTGTTGCATTTCAGCGCTTGGATACAGCCAAGGCTGAACATGAACCCGCGGGCGGAGGTCACGAAATCCGCGCCCGTGGCCAAAGCCCAGGCCACATCGCCCGGGTTCACCAGCTTGCCGCTGGCAATCAGGCGGATGCGCGATTTGAGGCCAGCCGCATCGCGCAGGTTCGCAACCATCGGCAGCGCCTCGCGCACCGACATGCCCACAAGGTCCATCAGCGGCATGGGCGCGGCGCCGGTCCCGCCTTCGCCCCCGTCAATGGTGATAAAGTCCGGAGCGCTTTGGGCATCGCGGGCGACAATCGCCTCGAACAGGCCCTCCAGCCCCGCATCGCCGCCTACGGCCATCTTGATGCCCACCGGCTTGCCCGTGACCTCGCGGATATGGCCGATCAGGTCCAGCAAATCGGGCCAGTCATCGACCTCCGCATGCCGGTTGGGCGAGATACCGTCCTGCCCTACAGCGAGGCCGCGGATCTTTGCGATCTCTTCATTCACCTTCTCACCCGGAAGGATACCGCCCTTGCCCGGCTTCGCGCCCTGGCTCAGCTTCACCTCGAACATCTTTACGGCGTCATGGGCGGCGACCTCGCGCAGCTTGTCATCCGACATCCGCCCTGCGCCATCGCGGACCCCGAACTTTGCCGTCCCGATCTGAAAAACAATGTCGCAGCCGCCCTCAAGATGAAACGGGCTCAGGCCCCCCTCCCCCGTGTTCAGCCAGACGCCTGCTGCCTTGGCCCCGTGGGACAGCGCCCGCACCGCGGGTTTTGAAATCGCGCCATAGCTCATGCCCGAGATGTTGAAAAAGGATGGCGCATCATAGGGCTGGCGCGCATAGGGGCCGATCCGCAGCGGCTCGGAGCAGGCGTATTGATCATCCAATGGCGGGAACGGATCGTTCACAAAGATCGGCGTGCCTGCAATGGCGGTGTTTCGGGTCGAGCCGAAGGCAATCGTGTTGCCCTTGCCGCCGCTGGCCCGCTTGACCCAATCCCGCTGCGCCCGGTTAAACGGCAGCTCTTCGCGGTCCATCGCAAAGAAATACTGACGAAAGAACTCGCCCAGTTCGGTGAACAGATGCCGGAAGCGTCCGATCACCGGGTAATTCCGGCGGATCGCATCCTCGGTCTGTGTCCGGTCGATCACAAACAGGACCGCGGCCCATGCCACCATTGCGCCAATGACAAGGACAAAAGCCACCGCCAAAAAGTTCAGCGCATCCATAGCGAAACCCATCGCACCCTCCGCTCGCTTGCAAGGCTACATTTGCGCGCGTCGCAGGCGCGCACAAGGGCTCAGCGGCTAGCGCCGCGTCGCGTTTGCGTGCAAAGCTGAAACAATCTGGCCGCCTGCGGCCCCTTTCAGCGGCGGTGACCGAACGCCCCTTCCGGACGATCACGCAATCGAAAAAGGGCGCCCAATTCGAGCGCCCTTTTCTTGCTTAATGCACAACCGCATCATCCGGGCGCGGCCGGTTTGACGCCGCAATACGGTCGCCGATCACCAGCCCATCCGCACCAACGCTCACCTCGATTGTGTCGCCGTCACCCACATCCCCCGCAAGGAGCATCTCTGCCAGCGGGTTCTGAAGCGCCGCTTGGATCACCCGCTTCAGCGGACGCGCGCCAAAGACCGGGTCATAGCCCTCATCGGCAAGCCAGGTCCGCGCGCCATCATCCAACGACAGCGTGATCTTGCGCGCCGCCAGCCGCTTCAGCAGCCGGGCCATCTGAATGTCCACGATCCCGTCCATGTTGTCCCGGCTCAGCCGGTCAAAGATGATCGTCTCGTCCAGCCGGTTAAGGAACTCGGGCCGGAAATGGGCGCGCACCGCATCCATCACGTCCCGCCGCGCGGCGCTCGCGTCGGCCCCGTCGGGCAGTTGGCTGAGCGCCTGCGCCCCGAGGTTCGACGTCAGCACGATCAGCGTCTGCTTGAAGTCCACCGTGCGGCCCTGCCCATCGGTCAGCACACCGTCATCAAGCACCTGCAACAGCACGTTGAACACATCCGGATGCGCCTTTTCGACCTCGTCAAACAGCACGACCTGATAAGGACGACGCCGCACCGCTTCGGTCAGCACACCGCCCTCGTCATAACCGACGTAACCCGGAGGGGCCCCGATCAGACGGGCAACCGCGTGCTTTTCCATGAATTCCGACATGTCAATGCGCACCATCGCGCTGTCATCATCGAACAGAAACTCCGCGACGGCCTTGGTCAGCTCCGTCTTGCCCACGCCCGTGGGGCCAAGGAAGAGGAAGGAGCCAAGGGGGCGGTTTTCGTCGTTCAGCCCCGCACGCGCCCGGCGCACCGCGTTGGCAACCGCGCGAACAGCAGAATCCTGCCCGATCACCCGGCTGTGCAACTGCTCTTCCATGCGCAAGAGCTTTTCGCGCTCCCCCTCCAGCATCTTGGCCACGGGGATGCCCGTCCAGCGCTCAACCACGCTGGCGATCTGTTCGGGCCGCACAGCTTCGGCGACCATCACCTCGGCCTCCGCACCTTCGGCTTCGCCCAGCTGGCGCTCAAGCTCCGGGATCACACCGTAAGACAGCTCGCCCGCCCGCGCGAGGTTGCCCTCGCGCTTGGCGATGTCCAGCTCCGCGCGGGCACGGTCCAGCTGTTCCTTCAGATCGCGCGCCCCGGCCAGCTTGTCTCGTTCGGACTGCCATTGCGCCGTCATGGCCGCCGATTGCTCCTGCAATTCGGCCAGCTCTCGCTCGCGGCCTTCAAGCCGGTCGCGCGACGCCTGATCATCCTCAAGCCGCAGCGCCTCCACCTCGATCTGCATCTGCAGGATCTGCCGGTCCAGCGCGTCCAGCTCCTCGGGCTTGCTGTCCACTTCCATGCGCAAGCGGCTGGCGGCCTCGTCCATCAGGTCAATCGCCTTGTCTGGCAGGAACCGGTCGGTGATATAGCGGTGGCTCAGCGTTGCCGCCGCCACCAGCGCCGCATCCGCGATGCGGACACCGTGGTGCAGCTCGTACTTTTCCTTAATGCCGCGCAGGATCGACACGGTGTCTTCCACTCCAGGCTCAAGCACCATCACGGGCTGGAACCGGCGGGCGAGCGCCGCGTCCTTTTCAACATATTTGCGGTACTCATCCAGCGTCGTGGCGCCAACACAGTGCAGCTCCCCGCGCGCAAGGGCCGGCTTGATCAGGTTGGCCGCATCCATCGCGCCATCGGTTTTGCCCGCGCCAACCAGCGTGTGCATCTCGTCAATGAACAGAATAACCTCACCTGCGGCTTCCGTTACCTCGGTCAGCACGGCCTTCAACCGCTCTTCGAACTCACCGCGGTACTTTGCGCCAGCGATCAGCGCACCCATGTCGAGCGCAAGCAAGCGCTTGTTGCGCAGGCTTTCCGGCACGTCCCCGTTCACGATGCGCAGGGCGAGGCCCTCGGCAATCGCCGTTTTGCCCACGCCCGGCTCCCCGATCAGCACCGGGTTATTCTTCGTCCGGCGGGACAGCACCTGCATCGCGCGGCGGATTTCCTCGTCCCGGCCAATGATCGGGTCGATCTTGCCCTCCCGCGCGCGCTCCGTCAGGTCTTGGGCGTATTTATTCAGCGCGTCATAGCCTTCTTCGGCGCTCGCGCTGTCCGCGGTGCGCCCCTTGCGGATATCGTTGATCGCAGAGTTCAGCCCCTGTGCCGTGACCTTACCGGCGTCCAGCGCATCTTTGGCGCCCGATTTGACCATCGCGAGCGCCATAAGCACTCGCTCAACCGGCACGAAACTATCACCCGCCTTCGTCGCAAGCGCTTCGGCCTCCGCCAGCACCTTGGCCGCGCCTTGATCCAAGTAAACCTGCGCGGCATCCCCGGTGACCTTCGGCATCTTGCCCAGCGCCGTGCCCAACGCTTGCATCACGCGGGCCGGATCGCCCCCCGCACGGGACACGAGCGAAGCCGCAAGCCCCTGTTCGTCATCCAGCAATGCTTTCAGAAGGTGTTCGGGCGCCAGTCGCTGGTGGCTTTCCCGTGTGGCAATCGTCTGCGCCGCTTGCACAAAACCGCGCGCGCGTTCCGTGAACTTGGACAAGTCCATCGTCGTTCTCCTCTTCAAAGCGCCCGTTTGTTCCCCGCCCGCCAGGCAGCGCGGGGAGTGTTGAGCCTCAAAATCTATGTGGGCACCCCCTGCGCCCGCTTCAACGCTGCGAAGGCGGCAAAATCGCTTTTATCCGCACCGTACCAAGGCACGACCATCGGCGCCAAAGGTGAAAATTGCTGTCATGTCGGCGTTCCGGAACCAGCCAGAGTATTTCAATTTTTGGCTTAAACTTAATGAGTTAGACAGAAGCCTCACAAAGGCTTTCCCGTTTTGTGAGCATACTTCCCGCCAGTTCCCCCTTACAACGGACGGAACTTATCCACATGTTGAAGCTCAGATGGCAAAAGCCACAACATGAGGTAAGCAGATGATGAACCCCAGCGTCCAACTCTCCGACGTGGTCTACAATGCGGCCACGCAAAGCTTCGAAGCCCGCGCCATAGTGCATTTCGAGACCGGCGTCCGAATCTACCCCTGCGCCATCGATGCGCCCATCACCATGAGCTTTGAGGACGCCGCCGCGGGCCTGAGCCGCCAAGCGCTGCGGCGCCACCAGAGCGGTCGCGGCCTGCGCGCGTGCATCCCGGCCCAACCCGCGCGCCGCAAACCCCGCATCGACCCGTTCCAGATGCTGCGCCGCCGCGCGGCCTGACCCGTTTGCGGCCTGCCGTCCCGCCACTTCTGTCCCGGCGGAGCGCGGCACCGCACTGCCTGAGACACGTGCCTGCCTGCAACGTCTCAGCATAACTTGCCCGGATGCCCCCCGCTATTCGGGCCTTTTTTCTTGCCCCGGCTCCAGCGCTCCGCTACCCCCGCAAAAATCCCGGAGACCGCCATGCAAGACGCCCCCCTTTCCGACGATCGCCTGATCGTCGCCCTTGACGTGCCCAACGCCCTTGCCGGGCTGCACATCGCCGAAGCGCTCGGCCCGCAAGTCAGTTTTTACAAGATTGGCCTCGGCATGCTGACGGGCGGCGGGCTCGCGCTGGCCAATGAGCTGAAGGAAGAGCACGGCAAGCGCATCTTCCTCGACATGAAGCTGTTCGACATCGGCAACACGGTGGAGGCGGCGGTGCGCGGGCTGGCCCAGTTCAACCTCGATTTCCTGACCGTGCATGGCGATCCGCACGTCGTGCGCGCCGCCAAAGAAGGCGCGGCAGGCTCGGACATGAAAATCCTTGCGGTGACGATCCTCACCTCGCTGGACCGCGCCGATCTGGACGCGGCGCTGATCAAGGACGGCGCGGTGCCGGACCTTGTGGTGGAACGGGCCGGGGCGGCCTGGGCGGCGGGCGCGGATGGCGTCATCGCCTCCCCGCAAGAGGCGGCGGCGCTGCGCGCGCTGCCCGAGGCCACGGGCAAGCTGATCGTCACCCCCGGCGTGCGCCCCGCGGGCAGCGAAAAAGGAGACCAGAAACGCACCGCGACCCCATCGGACGCGCTGCAAAACGGTGCGGACCATATCGTTGTGGGCCGCCCCATCGTTGCCGCCGCCAGCCCCGCAGCCGCCGCGGGTCAGATCCTAAGTTCTTTGCCGGTCCGCTAAATCTGGATCGCTGTTGCCAAAGTCCCACAGGATTTAGAGGGTCAGGAATACCTGACTCTCCCCACTCGCCCAAAAGTGGTAGTCTGTTGTCGTGTGATACTCCCCGACGGCCGGCTCTTCCTGCGGCACGTCACCTCCCCCCGCCTCGTGCGGGGGGCCTTTCGAACAGATCGCTCGGCACGCCATCCATATACATCCTGACCCGCGCCGCGAAATGAGGGATGCGCTTGGGGTGCGCCGCATAGGCACTTGGCGACATCAGGGCCCAGCGCTGGCCTTCATCCCCAAACCTGACCGCCTGCGCCGCGCGCGCAGGCACAAACCCGACAAAGAACCAGTCCAGCCGGCCTTCCTTGGCAAAGGCTTTGCCCCATCGGACGATGCCCGGATCGAGGGCAAGCCCCAGCTCTTCATGCGTCTCCCGAAGGGCGCAGCCCAGCGGGGTCTCTGTTCCCTCGCGCCCGCCCCCCGGCACGTCCCAATGGGCTGGCCAGGGGATGCTCGATTTATCGTCGCGCAGGATCACGGCGAGGTCATCACCCATGAAGAGCGCAATCTTCGCTCCGATGAAATCCGTCACGTTTCCCCTTCCGCAGCACGTCGCCAAAGTGCGCTTTTTGCGTTATTCGAACCGGACAACGTGGTATCTCGGGCCAACTTACCCAACTGTAGCACGATGCCTGCCCTTTGCCGCGATTGTCTGACCGAATTTGATGCCGGTGCGCGCTGTCCCGCCTGCGGCTCGCCGCGCGTGGTCGCGCACCCCGAACTCTTTGACCTGACCATCGCGCATATGGACTGCGACGCGTTTTACGCCAGCGTCGAAAAGCGGGACGATCCCAGTCTTGCCAGCAAACCGGTTATCATCGGCGGCGGGCGGCGCGGCGTGGTGTCGACCGCCTGTTACGTGGCACGCATCCGAGGCGTGAAATCCGCGATGCCGATGTTCCAGGCGCTCAAGCTCTGCCCCGACGCGGTGATCATCAAACCCCGGATGGAGGCCTACGCGGAGGCCTCGCGCGCGATCCGCGCGATGATGGAAGAGCTGACACCCGCCATTCAGCCCCTGTCGCTGGACGAGGCGTTCATGGACCTGTCGGGCACGGCCCGCCTGCACGGCGCGCCGCCCGCCGTGATTCTGGCGCGGCTGGTGAAACGGATGAAAGACGAGCTTGGCCTCACGGGCTCCATCGGCCTGAGCCACAACAAGTTCCTCGCCAAGGTCGCCTCCGACCTCGACAAGCCGCAGGGGTTTTCCGTCATCGGCGCCGCGGAGACGGCGGATTTCCTGCAGGGCAAGCCCGTGCGCTTGATCTGGGGGGTTGGCCCCGCCGCACAAGCGTCGCTGGACAAGGCCGGCATACGCACCTTCGCGGACCTGCGCCGCTGGGATCAAACCGACCTGACGGCACGGTTCGGGTCGATGGGCACGCGGCTCTGGCACCTCGCGCGCGGGCAGGACCACCGCCCGGTGAACGCGCGGGAGCCGGTGAAATCCATCAGCAATGAGACGACGTTCGGGGAAGACACGGCGAACCCCGACATCCTCGACGGGCACCTGTGGCGGATGGCCGAAAAAGTGTCGGACCGCGCCAAGGCAAAGGAGATCGCGGGCCGGGTCGTGACTCTGAAGCTTAAGCGCGCGAACCATTCGTCTCTGACCCGCCGGGTGGCCCTTGGCGCGCCCACGCAAATGGCGGATGTGCTGTACCGCGCGGCGCGGGGGCTCTTTGACCAGGTGGCGGATCAGGGACCGTTCCGCCTGCTGGGCTGCGGCCTGTCCGAACTGGTGCCCGCCCATCAGGCCGACCTGAGCGGCGATCTGCTTGATCCGCGCGCAGGGCAGCGCAGTGAGGCCGAACGCGCCACTGACCGGATAAGGCAACGGTTTGGCCCGGACGCCATCATGAAGGGCCGCGCGCTGCGCTAGGCGGCCGGTCTCGTGTCATGCGGGTGACCCGCGCAGCAAGCTGCGCGGCCGACGCTGTCACCTACGCATCGATAGGCGTAGCTACGGCGCGCGCGACGTCCCCGCCGGTGATGAACTCTTTGCGCTACAGTCCACAGCTACGCCCTTTTGCCGCGACGGCGCGAAAGGTTCGGTCAACGCGCGGGGGTTATTCCGCGGCCAGCGGCACCCGGTGCTGCCCAATCGCCGCAATCTCTGCGATCACGGATTCCAGCCGCGCGCGTACCTCTTCAAAGTCGCTGCGCGGGACAATGCGCGCCTCATCCATGTAGAGCGAGCGGTCAATCTCGACCTGCACCGCGTGTTGCCGCCGTGACGGGCGTCCGTAGGCTTGGGTGATATAGGCCCCTGCAAAGGGCGCATTGCGGGTCACAGTAAATCCGGCTGCGGCAAAGGCCGCCTCCACCTGATCCACCACATCGCCCGAGGCGGCCGCACCAAACCGGTCGCCCAACACGACATCGGGCCGCTTGGCGCCGCCCCGGGCGACCCCGTCCATCGCCTCGTGCGGCATGGAGTGGCAATCGATCAGGATCGCCTGACCGCAGCGCGTCTGCGCGTTGTCCAACAACGTCTGCAACTGGGCGTGATAGGGCTGCCAATAGGTTTTGATCCGCGCGTCGGCCTCCGCCCGGCTCAGCTTTCCGCGGTAGATGCTCCGCCCCCCAGCGACAACCCGCGGGATCACGCCGAGGCCAGACGCCACGCGCGGGTTGTGCCCCTGCTTCTGCACCCCTTCGATCACCGCCGGGTCCAGCTCATCGCAAGACCGGTTGAGATCCAGAAAAGCCCGCGGCGCACCAGCCTTCAGAAACGGCGCACCAAATCGCGGCGCCGCATCAAACAGCAGGTCGACAAAGGCATCCTCGGAAGAGCGAATGGAATGCGCATCCAGCACCGAGCGGCGCAGGAACGACCACGCATAATCACGCCCCGAATGCGGCGAGGCAAACACGGCGCAAGACATGTGTTTGCGCGGGTAGTTCACATCAAATGCGAGTCTGGCCATCGATCCTCCCTTACAGTATGGAACATAGCGCGCCATCTGAGCTTTCCAAAAGCCCTTGATCCTCTTTCCGACTCCTTTTATAGCGTGCGGACCGGCGCGGCTTTTCGCGCCCCATTTTCTTTTGGGGCACCGAATATTTGCAAGGGTAACGGGCGATTAGCTCAGCGGTAGAGCACTTCGTTGACATCGAAGGGGTCACAAGTTCGATCCTTGTATCGCCCACCATATTCGCCGTTCGTGCCCGCACGGACCCCGCAAACCCAGGGCCCACACCATGCTGTGGACGGTGCCCGCAAGAGAATGGATGAGAGCCGATGAAAGTCCGCAACTCGCTCCGCTCGCTGAAGAACCGGCACCGGGACTGCCGCGTGGTGCGCCGCAAGGGCCGCGTCTACGTGATCAACAAGACCCAGCGCCGCTTCAAAGCGCGCCAGGGCTGAACCCGACGAACCCGTGCAAGGGCCGCCCCGATGGGCGGCCTTTGTCGTTTTGGGCACCTGTTGCGGCTGGCCAAGATTATTCGCCGAATAATCTTGGCCCGCACGCTGCAACCTTGCGCCCCGCTTCGCGCAGCATAGGTTTAAGGGGCAATCAGAAAGGCCCCCTCATGAGCGATCCGACCTACACCCCGCCCGATGTCTGGACATGGGACACGGAGTCTGGGGGCAAATTCGCCTCCATCAACCGGCCCATCGCGGGGCCGACCCACGACAAGGACTTGCCGCGCGGCAAACACGCCTTCCAACTCTATAGCCTTGCAACCCCCAACGGGGTGAAGGTCACGCTTTTGTTCGAAGAACTGCTGGAAGCGGGCGTGACCGAGGCCGACTACGACGCGTGGCTCGTCAACATCGGCGACGGAGAGCAGTTTGGCTCGGGCTTTGTCGCCGCCAACCCCAACTCGAAAATCCCGGCGCTGCTCGACTTTACCGGTGCCGCGCCGCTGCGGGTGTTTGAATCCGGGTCGATCCTCATCCATCTGGCCGAAAAGTTTGGCAAGTTCCTGCCTGCCTCCGGCCCCGCCCGGACCGAGGTGCTGAACTGGCTGATGTGGCAGATGGGCAGCGCGCCGTTCCTTGGCGGGGGCTTTGGCCATTTCTACGCCTACGCGCCCGAGAAATACGAATACCCCATCAACCGTTACGCAATGGAGACCAAGCGCCAATTGGACGTGCTGGAGCGGGAACTGGCCCACAAGACCTTTATCGCGGGCGAGGATTACACCATCGCCGATATGGCGATCTGGCCCTGGTACGGGCAGCTTGTGCTAGGCCGTCTCTACGATGCCGCGACATTCCTTGATGTGGACAGCTACACCAACGTCAAGACATGGGCCGAGATGATCGACGCCCGCCCCGCAACCCGGCGGGGC
Source organism: Pseudomonadota bacterium (assembly GCA_039817385.1). Lineage (GTDB taxonomy): Bacteria > Pseudomonadota > Alphaproteobacteria > Rhodobacterales > Rhodobacteraceae > JBCBCP01. Next base: position 14,168 of record JBCBVY010000006.1, read on the forward strand.
CGCATGGTCAACCGCGCGATGGGCGATGCCAAGATGCAGCTGCGCAACCGGCACGACGCTTCCGATTTCGAGACGCAGACCTGGGACAAGATCGGCGACGGGACATAGACCGCGCTGCGCGGGGCGCTACCATCTGGCTATGACGCTCCGCCTGACCCTTGCCTTCGCCCTTCTGGCCAGCCCCGCCGCGGCGGAGTTGACGCTGAGCTATGTGGACAGCGCGCCCAAGGACATTTTCGAGATCACCTATACCGGCACCTGCCCCCTGCCCGCGGACGTTCTGCGCATCGACATTGGAAAGGCGCCTGCGGGGCTGGTGTTCGATACCGATCCGGGCGGGGCGGGGTTTAACGTCTCGCAGCCCTTTGAGGTGAGGCGCGGCGCGGGTTTGCTCACCGCACTGCCCACCATCTCCGATGGCGCAACGTCGATAGATCTGCCGCTGACGGGGCTTGGCGCGGGGGACGTGATCCGCTTCACCATCGATGTGGATGACACGACCAGCGCCAGCCGTACGCGGGTCTCAGGCTCTGAAATGGCGGGGGCGATGGCTGCCTTAGGCGCCTACTCCGCCCGCTTCGACGCATCAGCGACAGCCATTATCGAGACACCAGGCTGCTTTGGGTAGGATGGGCAATATTGCCCATCCTACGCGCGGCTAAGCGCCTCCCGCGCGCCATCCCATGCCAACCGGGCACCAAGCCCGCCAAAGATCAGGCCAAACCCCGCGTCCACCGTCCGGTAGGCGCGCGCATAGCCGCGCAGGGCGATGCCGGTCGAAAAAAGCAGCGCGTAGGTGCCATAGACCGCCAAGGCCGAGCCCGCGACCAGCAGGCCCATGCCGACGAACTGCCAATTCCCAAACCCGCTCGCGGCAAGGAACAGCGACACCGCGACCCACATCATCGCGGCCTTGGGGTTGGTCAGAACCACCAGCAGACCGCGCAGATAAGCGCCGCGCCCGGTGGCCGGATGCGGGGCAACGGCGCCGGGCCCGCCGCCCGCACTCAAAGCCGACAGGCCCGCCTTCACGCCCAGCCAGAGCAAATAGCCGCCGCCGATCAGCTTCATCGCGGTGAGCAGGACAGGGTACGCCGCCAGCACCGCACCAATGCCAAACAGGAACAGCAGCGCCCAGATAAAGACGCCCGTCGCGACCCCGGCCGCCGTCAGCAGAGCCGCCCCGCGCCCGCTGCCAAAGGCAGCAGAGGCAACAGCGACCATGTTCGGACCCGGCGAGACCTGCGCGAGGAAGACCCCGGCCAGAACCGTCAGCACCTCAATCATAGGTGCGGGTGTCCTCAATCACGACCCCATCGCGGGGCAGCGCGTCCACGATTTCGACCTTGGCTTTCATCTTCATCACATCCGCGACGCTGATGGCGAGGGTCGCCGCGTCCACGCCTGCGGCCTCGACCCGGACGGTCATCGTGTCCATTTCTCCCTCGCGGCCCGCAATAACGCGCGCACGGGTAACTTCGGGATGCTTGGCGACAAAGTCTGCAACCTGCTCGGGGCGCACAAACATGCCCTTGATCTTGGTCGTCTGATCGGCGCGGCCCATCCATCCCTTGATGCGCATATTGGTGCGCCCGCAGGGGGACGTGCCTTCCATCACCGCGCTCAGATCGCCAGTGGCAAAGCGGATCAGCGGGTAATCGGGGTTCAGCGTCGTGACGACCACTTCGCCGACCTCGCCCGCAGGGACAGGATCGCCGGTGCCGGGAGTCACGATTTCGACGATCACGCCCTCGTCCACGATCAACCCCTCCATCGCCGCCGACTCGTAGGCGATATTGCCAAGGTCCGCCGTGGCATAGCATTGAAGGCAGGAAATCCCCCGCTCCGCATAGAACTCGCGCAGGGACGGGAAAAGCGCACCGCCCCCGACCGCCGCCTTGGTAAAGCGCAGCGTCTCGCCCATCTCCTCGGCCTTGTCGAGGATGACCTTCAGATAGTCCGGCGTGCCCGCATAGGCGGTGCAGCCGATGTCCGCCGCCGCGCGCACCTGCAATTCGGTCTGGCCCACGCCCGCCGGGACCACGCCCGCCCCCAACGCCGTTGCGCCGTTTTCAAACATGATCCCCGCGGGGGTCAGGTGATAGCCAAAGCAGTTCTGCACCACGTCGCCCGAATGGATACCCGCCGCGTGCAGAAAGCGCGCAAAGCGCCACCAGTCCTTCGCGTCATGTGCGCCCGGCTCATAGATCGGCCCGGGGCTTTGGAAGATGTGGCTGAACTGGCTCACACCGCTGGTGAAGCCACCAAGCGGGGGGCGCGCCTTTTGCGCCGCGACGAGGTCCGATTTGCGCAGGACCGGCAGCGCGGCGAGGTCTTCGGGCGCGCGGATCTTCATCGCGTCCACACCGGCCAAAGCCTCGGCATAGCCTTCCAGCACCTGCGCCCGCCCGATCTGGTCCGGCAGGGCGACCGCCATGTCCTTGCCGCGCTGCGCGGCGCTGCGGGTCTCAAGATCGTCGTAATGGGTCATATGCATCGCCTTATCTTTTGCGGGCCTTTGCCGGGTACTCTCGCGATCTCGCCGCGCACTTCAAGTTCAAGCTTTACGGTGATGACATGCCAACCCAGCTTGCCCAGCCGTTCGGCCTCGTCTTCGCTCAGCCGCGCACCAACCGCGTCGCGGACATCGTTGTAAACCATTGGCCCACCCGCAAGCAGATCGAGGATATGCCCCCGGATCAGGTCAAATTTCCAAGCAGGAATATTAGTGGCCCCGTCCCGCCCTTCGGCAGGTGTCCGGCAGGCAACCTTCTCCGTCATACGGCGACCCCCAGGACGGAGCCGACGAGCGCCGTGACCCCCATCGCGGCGCAGCCCCAGACCACGACGCGCAGGGCCGCAGGGCCAAACCGCGCCCCACCCGCATAGGCCCCAAGCGCGCCAAGGGCTGCGAGCGCCAAAATTGTGACCACCACCACGACAAGGATCAGCGCCCCGACAGGCGCCAGCCACGCGGCCAGCAGGGGGATTGCCGCAAAGGCCATGAAGGTCGCACCCGATGCGGCAGCAGCCAAAAGCGGCTGCGCCACTTGCGCCTCGGACAGGCCAAGCTCATCGCGCACATGCGCCCGAAGCGCGCCCGCCGCCGTCAGCTCGCGCGCGACCTGCTTAGCAGTCGCGTCCGACAGCCCGCGGTCTTCATAGATCGCGGCAAGCTCAGCCTCTTCGCCAGCGGGATCGTCACGCAGGGCGCGCTTTTCGCGGGAGATGTCGGCCTTTTCTAAATCAGACTGGGATGAGACGCTGACATACTCGCCCGCCGCCATCGACATCGCCCCGGCAACCAAAGCCGCCGCACCCGCGATCAGAACGGCGTCCAGACCCGGCTCCGCCGCGGCGACGCCCACGATCACAGATGCGGTGGAGACAATCCCGTCATTCCCGCCCAGCACAGCCGCCCGAAGCCACCCGGTCCGTTCAATCAGATGCGGATCGTCGGGATGGGCAGAGGTCACGGGATCAGCTCAGCCAGCGCTTGCGGCGGCGGTAGCTGCGCACGTCGCGGAAGGATTTGCGGCCCTCCTCGGACATGCCCAGGTAGAATTCCTTCACATCCGGGTTCTCGCGCAGTTCCGCCGCGGGGCCGTCCATCACGACCCGGCCGGATTCAAGAATATAGCCGTAATGCGCAAAGCGCAGGGCGACATTCGTGTTCTGCTCGGCCAGCAGGAACGTCACGCCCTCATTCTCGTTCACCGATTTCACGATCTCGAAAATCTGCTCGACCAGTTGTGGCGCAAGACCCATCGACGGCTCGTCAAGCAGGATCGTCTCGGGCCGGGACATCAGCGCGCGGCCGATCGCCGTCATCTGCTGCTCCCCGCCGGACGTATAGCCCGCCTGGCTCTTCCGCCGCTCCTTGAGGCGTGGGAAATAGTCATAGACCATCTCAAGATCGCGCTGGATCGCCGCCGCCCCATCGCTGCGGGTATAGGCACCGGTCATCAGGTTTTCCTCGACCGTCAGGTGCTCAAAGCAGTGGCGGCCTTCCATGACCTGCACAACGCCCATCTTCACAAGGTCTGCCGGGTCCATATGGGCGGTGTTCTTCCCGTTATACTGGATGGAGCCCTTGGTGACCTCGCCCCGCTCGGACGCCAAAAGGCCCGAGATCGCCTTGAGCGTCGTCGTCTTGCCCGCGCCATTGCCACCCAGCAGCGCGGTGATGCCGCCCTTGGGCACCTTGAGCGAGACACCTTTCAGCACAAGGATCACGTGGTTGTAGATCACCTCGATATTGTTGACCTCGAGAACGGTCGTGTCCGTTTCAGCGCTGTCCAGCATGTGCCTTGCCCTAAATTCGTTGCGATAACCGGCGGCGAGCCGTTGCCCGCCGCCGACATGATCAACTGCTTAGTTGCAGTTGGATGCGATGTTGTTTTCGGCTGCGTATGCCGCGCTGTCTTCCATGATCAGCGGCCCGATGACGTCGGCATCGGTCGGTTTGAAGTCCGAGATCAGGTTCCACTCACCCGCGGATGCGTCCCACTGGGTCACACCAACCAGGGCGTCACCGCCGTGGTTTGCGCAGGTCACCTTGAAGGTCGGGCCGAAGTTCGGCAGGCCCAGCTCGGCCATTTTTTCGGCTGACATGTCGAGCGCTTCCATACCGTCCCGCATCATCGCCGGGGTGATCTCGGCCACGCCGTGGATCTCTTGTGCGGTGCGGGCCGCTTCAGCGGCGAGCATCGCAGCATAGAGACCACGGTTGTAGAGGACGGTGCCAACCTGGTCACCCGCGCCAGCGGCAAGACCCTTGTCCACGACATGCGTTTTGATGTCGTCAAAGACCGGGAAATCGCTGCCCACACCGTGGAAGGTCAGCGCCTTGTAGCCGTCGGCCGCGGCGCCCGCGGGCAGCACGTCATTCTCCGACCCGGACCACCAGATGCCGATGAAGTTCTCCATCGGGAAGCGGATGTTTGCGGCTTCCTGAATGGCGACCTGGTTCATCACGCCCCAGCCCCACATCACGACATAGTCGGGACGCTCGCGGCGGATTTGCAGCCACTGGGACTTTTGTTCCTGACCGGGGTGGTCAACGGCCACTTCCATCAGCTCAAAGCCGTGCTTTTCCGACAGGCCCTGAAGCGTGCGGATCGGCTCCTTGCCGAAGGCAGAGTTGTGGTAGACCAGCGCGATCTTCTTGCCGTTGATGTCGCCACCATTGGCTTCGAGCAGGTAGTTCACCGCACCCGATGCACCGTCCCAGTAGTTGGCCGGGTAGTTGAAAACGTGGCTGAAGACGTCGCCGTTCTTGGCAGAGGTCCGGCCATAGCCCATCGAGTGGATCGGGATATCATCCGCGGTCGCTTTGGGGATCAGCTGGTAGGTGATGCCGGTCGACAGCGGCTGGTACACAAGGGAGCCTTCGCCCTTGGTCGCCTCGTAGCATTCCACACCCTTTTCGGTGTTGTAGCCCGTCTCGCAAGGCAGCAGGCGCACCGGCACGCCGCCGATCCCGCCATCCCGCTCGTTCAGCAGGGTCATGTAGTCCGCATAGCCGTCTGCAAACGGAATGCCGCCCGCAGCATAAGGCCCGGTGCGGTAGTCCAGCGACGGGAACACGAGGTCCGCCAGCGCCGGGGACGCCGCCATCAGGGCAGCGGCCGTATAGGTTGCAAGTTTCTTCATCGGGGTCATCCTCCCTTGGTTATCCGATATGTCTGGGCCATTCGGCCTCGTTGGTGCGTGCGGTGGGCTGGCGCCCACCCTACGTAGGGTGGGCGCCAGCCCACCATGCCGCTCCACCCTAATGCGGGAACGGCCACAATCTCAATTTTTCCTTGGCCAGAAGCCACAGCCGCGCCAGCCCGTGCGGCTCGAGGATCAGGAACAGAATGATCAGACCGCCCGCGACAAGGAACTGGATATGCTGCGCAATGTCTGTCGGCCAGCCCATCCCGTCGACAAAGACAATCTTCAGAAACACCGGCAGCAGCACCATAAAGGCCGCGCCGGCAAAGGAGCCAAAGACGCTGCCCAGCCCGCCGATGATGATCATGAAGAGCACGATGAAGGATTTCTGGATGCCGAACACCTCGCCCACCTCAACCGCGCCGAGGTAGACCGCAAAGAACAGCGCGCCCGAGATACCGACAAAGAAGGACGACACCGCAAAGGCTGTCAGCTTGGCCTTCAGCGGGTTTACCCCGATGATCTCTGCCGCGATATCCATGTCGCGGATCGCCATCCACTCACGCCCGATCGACCCGCGCGTCAGGTTTCGCGCAAGGATGCCCGCTGCGATCACGAAGAAGAGGCAGATCAGGTACATCGCCCACGGCTCCGTCTGCGGGCCGGTCACGGCCACGCCAAAGACGGTCCGCTCGGGCGCGGTGATCTGGCCGGAGGCGGAGTAGTTGTAGAACCACGACACCCGGTTAAAGAGCCAGACAAGGAAGAACTGCGCCGCCAGCGTCGCCACGGCAAGGTAAAACCCCTTGATCCGCAGCGATGGCAGGCCAAAGAGCGTGCCGACAATCGCTGTGATGCCCCCCGCCGCGATGATGTGAAAGATGATATTAACCTCGGGGAACCCCGTCATCAGCTTGTAGCAGGCATAGGCCCCCACAGCCATAAACCCGCCCGTACCAAGGCTCACCTGCCCGCAATACCCCGTCAGGATGTTCAGCCCCAGCGCCGCAATCGCGTAAACGAGGAACGGCACGAGGATCGCATTGGCCCAGTAGTCATTCACAAGGAAGGGCACGACCAGCACCGCAAAGGCGATGACGATATAGTACCGCCACCGGTCAAACTTGATCGGAAAGGTCTGACTGTCCTCGCTGTAGGTGGTACTGAAATCACCGGCTTCACGATAGAACATCAGATTGCTCCTTGCCTGCGCCCGCACGTGGGCGCGTTAACCATCACCGCACAAAACCGGCGGGTTCCCCATTTCTGCCCCATTTCGCCGCCAGCTTTGGCGTGGGTGAATGGAGTGAGTGGAATGACTGCGGTCTTGCAGAATCTGCGCCAGCTCGAAGCCGCACGGCGGCGCGGCGAGCTGACCAACCTTGAATATACCGCGCGGCGCGCCGCGATGATGGCCGCCGTCGAAGAGGCAACATTGGCCGAGGGCGAGGAGGCCGCCGCGGCCAAATCTGCGCCGCGCGGCAACCCGTGGGCCGTGGGCCTCATGCTGCTGGCGGCGGCTTTTGTGCTGACCGCGCTCGGCACATGGGCGCTTGGCGATCTGTCGCTCGCGCTCACGCTCGCCGTGACGCTGCTGGCCGCGGTGACGGTCACCGCGTTCCAGTCGCTGGGGGAATGATCACACACGCTCAATGATCTTTTCCCCAAACAGGCCCTGCGGGCGGAACACGAGGAAGACTAGCGCGAGCACATAGGCAAACCAGTTCTCCGTCGCGGAAATGGTAAAGCCAAAGAGCGCACCGGCGAGGTCCTGGCTGGACATGAAGAACTCAAACAGTTTCTCACCCACGCCAATGATGAGCCCGCCCACGATGGCGCCGGGGATCGATGTGAACCCGCCCAGCATCAGCACCGGCAGCGCCTTCAAAGCAATCAGCGAAAGCGAGAACTGAACGCCCGATTTTGCGCCCCACATGATGCCCGCAACCAGCGCGACAAAGCCCGCAACCGACCACACCAGAACCCAGATGAAGTTCAGCGACACGCCAACCGACAGCGCCGCCTGGTGATCGTCCGCCACGGCCCGCATCGCGCGGCCCTGCTTGGTATACTGGCTGAACATGATCAGCGCCGTAACCAGCAGGATCGCCACCAACGTCGCCGTGATGTCGAGGTTGTCGATAAAGTAGCCATAGCCGAACCATTCAAAGGTCGAGGCATCGATATTCTCGTTGATCCCCTGCGGCAGGCAGAGCGAGCCAGCGACACAGACGTCGAGCGTCTTCAGCTCGGAGTTCCACATCAGGTCCGCGAACCCTTCGAGGAAGTAGGCCAAGCCGATCGTCGCCATAAAGAGGATGATCGGCTCCTGCCCCACCAGGTATTTGAATACGACCCGCTGCACGAGCCACGCGAGCAGGATCATCACCGCCACTGTGAAACAGATCGCCACGACCGAATTCACCGACCAGCCGAAGTAATGCACATCCGTGCCGAAGATCGCGTTGATCAAGTGAGCAAAGGGCACCTGCCCCTTCTGAATGCCGACAAGCGTCATCGCCGCAAAGAGCGCCATGACCCCCTGCGCGTAATTGAAGATGCCGGATGCCTTGTAAATCAGCACGAAGCCCAGCGCGACCAGCGCATAAAGCACCCCCGCCATCAGCCCGTTCAGAAAAACCTCGCCCGCGAAAATCAGATTTTCCATTGGTCCCTCCTAGTCGTGGCTCACGCCGAGATAGGCGTCGATCACATCCTGGTTGCTGCGCACCTCGTCCGGGGTGCCGTCGCCGATCTTCTTGCCGTAATCCATCACGACCACCCGGTCGCTCAGGTCCATCACGACGCCCATGTCATGCTCGATTAGGCAGATTGTGGTGCCGAACTCGTCGTTCACGTCGAGGATGAAGCGGCTCATGTCCTCTTTCTCCTCGACATTCATGCCCGCCATCGGCTCATCCAGCAGCAGGATCGACGGTTGCGAGGCCAGCGCACGGGCCAGCTCTACACGCTTTTTCAGACCGTAAGGCAGCCGCGACACGGGCGTTTTGCGAATGTGCTGGATTTCAAGGAAGTCGATGATCCGCTCCGCAACCTCGCGGTTTTCGATTTCTTCCTTCTCCGCCGCGCCGACCCAGAGCGCCTGCGCCCACAAGCCCTTTTTCATGTGGGTCAGACGCCCCGTCATGACGTTGTCCAGCACGCTCATGCCTTCGAAAAGGGCGATGTTCTGGAAGGTCCGCGCAATCCCCTGCCGCGCGACCTCAAAGGGCTTCATCGCGGGGCGAATGCTGCCCTTGTACCGGACCTCACCCTCCTGCGGGACGTAGAAGCCGGAAATCACGTTCAGCATCGACGATTTCCCGGCCCCGTTCGGCCCGATGATCGCCCGGATTTCCCCTTCGCGGATGTCGAACGAGATGTCCTTAATCGCCACCACCCCGCCAAAGCGCAGGGTGATGTTCTTCATCTCCATCACCACGCCGCCAATCTTGCGGCCATCAGCGGTGGTGTAGCCTTCGGTCTGGTCAAGCATCAGGCATCCCCTTCACTTGGCAAAATAAACCTCCGCCGGAGGCACACGGGATGGTGGGCGGGGCGATGCGCGCAGCGCGAGCGGCGTCCATCATTCCGCCGCCTCCAAAGTCGGGGCAGAGGCCTGCTTCACCGCCGCATCCACGATCTTCAGCGTCGCGGAAATCGAGCCCTTGCGCCCGTCCTCGTAGGTCACCTCGGTCACTGTGCTGACCGTGTCCGACCCGTCATAGAGCGCCCCGATGATGTCCGCGTATTTCTCTTCGATGATCCGGCGGCGCACCTTTCGGGTCCGCGTCAGTTCGCCATCGTCGGCGTCCAGCTCCTTGTGCAGCACGACAAAGCGGTGGACCTGGCAGCCCGACAGCATCTCGTCCCCCGCAACGGAGGCGTTCACCGCCTCAACATGCCCCTTGATCGTCTCCAGCACCTGCGGGTGCTGCGCCAGTTCCTGGTAGGAGCCGTAGCCGATATTGTTCCGCTCCGCCCAGTTGCCCACCGCCGTCAGGTCGATGTTGATGAAGGCCGTGCACTGGTCGCGCCCGTTCCCGAAAACCACGGCCTCGAGGATGTTCGGATAGAACTTCAGCTTGTTCTCGACATATTTGGGCGCGAACATCGCGCCGGAGGCCATTTTGCCCACGTCCTTGGCGCGGTCGATGATCCGCAGGTGGCCCGTGCTTTCCTCGATAAAGCCCGCATCCCCGGTCGCGACCCAGCCTTCGGGGTCTTTCGTTCCGGCGGTGCTTTCGGGGTTCTTGTAATATTCGACGAAGACCCCGGGGGAGCGGTAGAACACCTCCCCGCTGTCTGCGATCTTCAGCTCCACGCCGGGGCTGGCCACGCCCACCGTGTCCGAGCGAACCTCGCCATCGGGCTGCGCGGTGATGAACACCGTCGCCTCGGTCTGGCCATAAAGCTGCTTTAGGTTGATGCCCAAAGAGCGATAGAAATCAAAGATTTCCGGTCCAATCGCCTCACCAGCAGTATAGCCCACGCGCACTCGGGACAAGCCCAGCGTGTTCTTCAGCGGGCCGTAGACCATCAGCTCGCCCAGCGCGTATTTCAGCCGCGCGCCAAGGCTCACGGGCTCACCATCCAGCAGCTTGGGCCCGACGGTCTTTGCGTGCTCCATGAAGGTGTGGAACATCCGCTGCTTGAACTTGCCCGCATCTTCCATGCGGATCATCACCTGCGTCAGCTGGGTTTCAAACACGCGCGGCGGGGCAAAATAGTAGGTTGGCCCGATCTCGCGCAGGTCGGTGTGCATCGTGTCCGCGCTTTCGGGGCAGTTCGTGCAGAAGCCCGTCCACAGCGCCTGCCCTACGGAAAAGATAAAGTCACCCACCCACGCCATCGGCAGGTAGGCGAGGATCTCATCACTGCTGCGCAACCCATCAAATTCGGAGGAAGACTTCGACGTCTCGATCACGTTACGGTTCGACAGGACCACGCCTTTCGGCTTGCCCGTCGTGCCCGACGTGTAAAGCATCACGCAGGTGCTGTCGTAGTCCAGCACGCTCTCGCGCCGCTTCATCTCGGGCAGCAGCTCGTCCCGCTTGGCGCGGCCCACGTCCTGGATGTGGGTATATTGGTGCAGCTTGGAGTGGTCGTATTTGCGCAGGCCCCGCGGGTCGAGGTAGATCATCTGCTCGAACTCGGGCAGCTGGTCTTGAACGTCGATCACCTTATCGACCTGCTCTTGATCCCCGGCGATGACAAAGCGGGCGCCGCAATGCTCTAGCACATAGGCCATCTCTTCGGCGACTGCGTCCTGATAGAGCGGTACGGGCACGCCGCCCGCCATCTGCACCGACACCATCGACCAGTAGAGGTAGGGCCGGTTCCGCCCGATGATCGCGACGTGCTGGCCCGGCTCAAGGCCGAGGTCCATCAGGCCGATCGCCAGCGCTTCGATCTCTTCCAGAACTTCGGACCAGGACCAGCTTTGCCATATCCCGAATTCCTTTTCGCGATAGGCGGCCTTGTCTTTGAGTGTCGTCGCATTTCGGCGAAGCAGCGCCGGGATGGACAACAGCCCATCGGCGCCAACTGGCGTCATTCCCACGATTTTCCTCCCGGTACCGATTGTATCGGCATCCATTCTTACGTCAGGTAAGATGATGCGCGGATTCTGCCGCACGTGCAAACAATTTTTTTGAACACCTGTTCATTAAATTGGCGTGCAGGTCAAAAATTGCGCGGCTGTGCCCCCCCTATTTCGCGATGATGCGCGTGGCTGCATCTGCCAGCACGTTTAAGCCGAGCACGAGGTCCGGCTCCGCCGTATCTTCCTCGAACGCGTGGCTGATCCCGCCAATCGACGGCACAAAGAGCATCGCCGCGGGCAGCTGCCGCGCCACGTTTGTCGCGTCATGCAGGGCGCCGGAGGGCATCGTGCGCCAGGCGCCAGGTGCATGCGCGCCCGCTGCCGCCTCCAGCGCGGCGCGCAGGCCGGAGTCCATCGCAACCGGCTCCAGCCCCAGCATGCGGCCAAAGTGCAGGCCCATGCCCCGCGCGGCAGCGACCTCTGCTGCGGTGTCGCGGATGATCCGCTCCATCCGCGCCAGCCGGTCCGGATCGCCATCGCGCCATTGCATAGAAAACCGCGCCTGCCCCGGCACGATGCTGGAAGCGTTGGGCGCAAGGCTCACATGGCCAATGGTCCAGACGGTTTGCGGCGTTACCACGCTCTGCAGTCGATCATTCAGAGACGCGCTAAAAGCCGAAAGCGCCTGAAACGCATCCGCGCGCAGGGCCATCGGCGTGGTGCCCGCGTGGTTCTGCTGGCCCTCAAAGGTGATGACCATATCGCGAATGCCGACGATGTCGGTCACAACGCCAATCCCCTCGCCCGCGGCGTCCAGAACCGGACCCTGTTCAATGTGCATCTCCAGAAAGCTTGTGAAGCGGTCCGCGGGCACAGGCCCCGTGACCATATCCGCCATCGCCTGCCGTGCCTGCCCCACCGTGACGCCCTCATGGTCTCGCAACGCATCTGCGGCCTCGGGTGCCAAACCGCCCGACCAGACGCTGCTGCCGGTCAGAACGCCAAACCGGCCCTCTTCGTCCTGAAAGCTCACCACAGACACCCCCGGCACGGCCCGGGCGACCTCCAGCCCCGCGATCACGCCCAGCGCCCCATCAAGCCATCCACCCGTCGGCTGGCTGTCCGAATGCGAGCCAATCAGCAAGGACGGCCCCTCTGCAAGGCCAAAAAGGTTGCCCATCGCATCGCAGGCGACCTCAAGCCCCGCCTCTGCGAACTGCGCCGCCAGCCAGCGCCGCGCGGCGATATCGGGCGCGCTGTAGGCGGGGCGCACAACGCCTGTCCCCTCTGCGCCAAAACTGCGCAGGGTTTTCAGATCCTTCAGGAACCGCGCCGCATCCACCATCCTGCGCCCTTTCGTTTGACCCCGGTAATCGGGCGGGAAATAACGGGGCCATCTAGAGCCCGGAGCGCACGCCTTGTCCACACATCCCCCCATCGGAATTGACCTTGGCACGACCAATTCGCTGATCGCCGTGTTCGAGGACGGCGCGGCGCGCCTCTTGCCCAATGCGCTGGGTGATGTGCTGACCCCGTCGGTCGTGTCGCTGGCAGAGGGCGAGGTGCTGGTTGGCGCCGCCGCGCGGGACCGGCTGGCCACCCATCCGCGAGACACGGCAGCGGCGTTCAAGCGGGCGATGGGCACGGACACGGCGTTCAAGCTTGGGGCCAAGACCCTACGGGCCGAAGAGCTGTCCGCGCTGGTCCTGCGCAAGCTGAAGGCGGATGCGGAGGCTGCGCTGGGGACTGACCTGCGCGACGTCGTCGTCTCCGTGCCCGCCTATTTCAACCAGTCGCAGCGGCAGGCGACGATGGCGGCCTGCGCCATTGCTGAGTTGAACGCGGTCCGGCTGGTGAATGAGCCGACGGCGGCCGCACTGGCCTACGGGCTGCAGGACCGCGGCGGCGAAAGCCAGTTCCTCGTCTTTGACCTCGGCGGCGGCACGTTCGACGTCACCGTGCTGGAGCATTTCGACGGGGTGATGGAGGTTAAGGCTTCCTCCGGCGATGCGTTCCTCGGCGGGGAGGATTTTACCGATGCGCTGGCCAAGGCAATGGCCGATACGCTGGGCCAGCCCTGGGCCAAGCTGCACCGGGATGTGCAGGACCAGCTGCGCTTTCAGGCGGATGCGGCCAAGCGGCAACTGTCTGGAATGGAGGCGTATGAGGGACGGGTGAAAGTGGGCAGCGACCACCACGACATCTCCGTCACGCGCGCCATGTTCAGCGATGCGGCGGTTGGGCTGGTCAAACGGCTGCACCGCCCGATTGAACGGTGTTTCTACGACAGCGGCGAGGGGATCGACGCGCTGGACCGCGTGATCCTGGTGGGCGGCGCGACACGTATGCCGATGATCCGCCAGATGGTCGCGCGGCAGTTCAAGATGCTGCCCGAGATGACGATCGACCCGGACCATGCCGTGGCGCTGGGTGCTGCCGTGCAGGCGGGGCTGGTGGCCGAAGACCGCGCGCTGGACGATGTGGTGATGACCGATGTCTCGCCCTTTTCGGTCGGGATCGAGACGGCGACGAAGCTGCCCAGCGGACAGGTCCTTGGCGGGTTTTTCCAGCCGATCATCGAGCGGAACACGCCCTTGCCCGCCTCGCGCAGCCGCAGTTTTTCCTCGATGGACGACAACCAGACCAAGCTGCGCGTCGATGTCTACCAGGGCGAGGCACCGAAGGTCGAAGACAACGTGCATCTGGGCCAGTTTCAGCTCGACATTCCCAAGGCCAAGGCGGGGATGGAGGGAATGACCGTGCGCATCACCTATGATCCCTCGGGCCTCATTGACGTCGAGGCGACGGTGCAATCGACCGGCAAGCAGGCGGGCATTGTTATCCGCGAAAATGTCTCGGGGCTGACCGAAGAGCAGATCGACATCAACCTGCGGCAGATGGCGACGCTCAAGCTGCACCCGCGGGAGGATGAAGAGAACGTCGCCTTCCTCGCCCGGATCCGGCGTCTTTATGAGATGGCGTCGGGGGATGACCGGTCGATGGTGCAGGCCCTGCTGATCCAGTTCGAGGCGGCGCTGGAGGGGCAAGACCCCGATACCATCGCCCGCCTGCGCGGTGAGTTGGGCGGGACGCTGGACGCAATCGACGATCACTATGTCAGCTAGGTGGCCTTGGGCGGAACTCGGCCTCTCAGGCAAGGCCCCGCTGCGCGAGGTCAAACGCGCCTATGCCGCGCGCCTGAAAGAGATTGACCGCAGCGATCCGGAGGCCTTTGGCGCACTGCGGGGAGCGTTTGATGCGGCCAAGGGCCGTGCCGCGCGAAATGATTCCAAACGCCCGCGTATGGCAGAGCTTGCGGCGGAAAAGGCGGGCACTCGGGCTGTTCCGAGAGAGCCGGAACGCGCTAGGGCGCCCCAGCAGGACGAGATCACGGATGAACCTGTAGCGCTTGCCAAGCCTGAGCCCGCGCCCGAACCGGCCCCCGCGCCGGAGCCGGTTGCGCCGACCGCCCCACGCGCAAAGCGCCGTAACCCGCCGGTCCCGCCTAAGCCCTGGGGCGTTGCTGGGGGCGCGCTCGATACGCTGCTGGACGAAGACCCGTTGGCCGCCGAAGACGCGTTTTGGACCAATCTGCGCAAAGCGACAAAGATTTGGCCCTGGGACACGGAGGCGCTGGAGCGGCTCCTGTCGCTTGATCTCGCACAGGACATTTCCCGGCGGCGCGACGTGGAGCGGCTGCTTTTTCGGAACCTCAAGGAAAACGTGACCAGCCCGGAAACTGGCTACCAACCGTCCATCGCCCTCCTGCTCGAACGGCAGTTCGGCTGGGCCGCGGACGGGGTCGGGCTGCGCCGCCGCCTCGGCTATGAGCCGAAATTCGAGCTTATGATGCACGGCCATGCGCTGAGCCTGCCGAAGACGGAGCGCCCGAAAGCCGGGACAGTGGTGGACCAGACCCACCGCTGGGGCTGGTATAAGGCGGGGGTGTTCGTGATCCTGTGGCTCGTCTCGCTCCAGGGGCAGCGGATTAGCTCGGTCGAAGACGGGATCATTCAGGTCATCGCCCTGTTCATCTTCGTCTGGTTTATGCGCTGGATCATACGCGGCCTTGTAATCGGCGCCGCCTGGATCGGGCGCATCACACGGCTTTCCCGCCCCAGCCGCGCGCTTTTCGCGCGGTTCTTTCCCGAAACCGAGAAGGCGCTGGACCGCAACCCGAGGGCCCGGGATTTTGCCCAGTTCGTGCTGGCGGCCATCCTGACCGCCCTGATCTTTATCGCCGGCTGATCGTCTCGGCTCTATTCCGCCGCGACCTGGGCCTGCACAGCTTCGACCCGCACGGCGGAGTATTTGAACTCCGGGATCTTGCCATAGGGATCGACTGCCGGGTTGGTCAGGATGTTCGCCGCCGCCTCTACATAGGCGAAGGGCAGGAAGACCATGTCGGGCGCCACCGCGCGGTCCTCGCGCGCCATGATCTCGATACTGCCGCGTTTGGTCGTCAGGCGCACCATGTCGCCGGCTTGAATGCCCAGCTTGCGGATGGTCGAGGGGTGCAGAGAGCAGTTCGCCTCCGGCTCCACCGCGTCCAGCACCTTTGCCCGCCGCGTCATCGACCCGGTGTGCCAATGCTCCAGCTGGCGGCCCGTGGTCAGGATCATCGGGTAGTCTGCATCCGGCATATCATCGGGCGGAATGACCGAGGCCGGGGTGAACCGCGCGCGCCCATCGGGCCGGGGGAAGCCATCGCCAAAGACCACCGCTTGGCCCGGGTCATCTTCGGACAGCGACGGGTAGGTCACCGCCTGCCCCTCAAGCCGTTCCCAGGTGATGTTGTCGAGGCTGCGCATGTTGCGCTTCATTTCGGCAAAGATCTCGGAGGGGTGAATATAGGTCCAGTCGAGGCCGCAGCGCTTGGCCAGCTCTACCTCGATCCACCAGTCTTCCTTTGCCTCGCCCGGGGGCGCCACCGCGGGGCGCACCATCTGCACCTGCCGGTTGGTATTCGACACGGTGCCCGCCTTTTCATAGATCGCTGAGGCGGGAAGGATCACATCAGCAAAGTTGGCCGTTTCGGTGATGAAGATGTCCTGCACCACCAGATGATCCAGCTTGGCCAGCGCATCGCGGGCGTGTTCAACGTCCGGGTCGGACATCGCCGGGTTTTCGCCGAGGATGTACATTGCCTTGATATCGCCGTCATGGACCGCATCCATGATCTCCGTCACGGTCAGGCCCTTCTCGTTCGAGAAATCCTCAGACCCCCAAACCTCGGTAAAGGCCGACCGAACGCCATCGTCCATCACGCTCTGATAATCGGGTAGGAACATCGGGATCAGGCCCGCATCGGACGCGCCCTGCACGTTGTTCTGGCCCCGCAGCGGGTGCAGGCCCGTGCCGGGGCGGCCCACATGGCCGCACATCAGCGCAAGGCTGATCAGGCAGCGAGAGTTGTCCGTCCCGTGGATGTGCTGGCTCACGCCCATGCCCCAAAAGATCATCCCCGCCTTAGACCGGGCAAAGGTCCGCGCCACATCGCGCAGCACCTCGGGTGCAATCCCGCACAGTTCAGTCATCTTCTCGGGCGCGAAGTCGGCCAGATGCGCCTTTTCCGCCTCCCAATTCTCGGTCCAGGTGTCGATGTATTGCTGGTCATAAAGCCCTTCCTCCACGATCACATGCATGATCGCGTTCAGCAGGGACACGTCCGCGCCGGGCCGGAATTGCAGCATATGCAACGCGTGCCGCTTGAGCGCCTGCCCCCGCGGGTCCATCACGATCAACTTGCCGCCGCGCTTGGCGAATTGCTTGAAGTAGGTGGCCGCGACCGGATGGTTCTCGACCGGGTTTGCCCCGATCACAATCGCCACATCGGCATTCTCAATCTCGTTGAAGGTCGCGGTGACCGCGCCCGAGCCGACATTCTCCATCAGCGCCGCGACCGAGGAGGCGTGGCACAGCCGCGTGCAGTGATCCACGTTGTTGTGGCCAAAGCCCTGCCGGATGAACTTCTGGAACAGGTAGGCTTCCTCGTTTGTGCATTTGGCAGACCCAAAGCCTGCCACCTCGCGCCCGCGGCCCTTCAGACCGTTTGCGGCAACGTCCAGCGCCTCGTCCCAACTCGCCTCGCGAAAGAACGCCTCCCAGTTGCCCGGGTCCACGTTCAGTCCCTTTGCGGGCGCATCGTCCCGCCGGATCAGCGGCTTGGTCAGCCGGTGGGCGTGGTGGATGTAGTCAAAGCCGAACCGCCCCTTGACGCACAGCCGCCCCTCGTTCGCGGGCCCGTTGATCCCCTCGACATAGCGGACCTTGCCGTCCTTGACCTTGAGCGAGACCTGGCAACCAACCCCGCAGAAGCCGCAGACGCTTTCGACCTCGCGGTCGTAATCCTTGCTGTCCCCGCGCTGGTCCTCGTCCATCACGGTGGCCGGCATCAGCGCGCCAGTCGGGCAGGCCTGCACACACTCGCCGCAGGCGACGCAAGTGCTCTCGCCCATCGGGTCGTCCATGTCGAAGACCGGATAAGCCTCCGCGCCCCGCCCCGCCATGCCAATCACATCGTTGACCTGCACTTCGCGGCAGGCGCGCACGCAGAGCCCGCAGGAAATGCAGGCATCGAGGTTCACGCGCATCGCCACATGGCTGTCGTCCAAGAGCGGGATGCGCCCCTCTTCGAGCTTGGGAAAGCGGCTCTCGCTGACGCCGTTTGCATCCGCCATGTCCCAAAGGTGAGCCGAGGCATCGCGCCGCTCAGGCTGGTCAGCCAGCAGCATCTCGACCACCATCTTGCGCGCGCCCTCCGCCCGCGCCGTATCAGTGCGCACAACCATCCCTTCGGACGGCTCCCGGATGCAGGAGGCCGCGAGTGTCCGCTCGCCTTCGATCTCCACCATGCAAGCGCGGCAGTTGCCGTCGGGGCGGTAGCCGGGGGCAGGTTTGTGGCACAGGTGCGGGATCACGAGGCCACGCCCGTTCGCGATCTCCCAGATCGTCAGGCCAGCCTCCGCCGTCACGTCCTGACCGTCGAGCGTAAACGTCACCATGTCGCGCCTCCCCTTTGCTGTGGTCTAGCGCAGGCGCTGCGGGCGCGGGCATACCAATCCCGACATCACACCCCGAATTTGCGCCACGCCCTGTTTCCGATCCGCGCCCATTGCACCCCTTGCGCGGCACCGCTAGCGATGCGCCATGTCCTCTGCCGCCAGCCTCCGCCGCACTGCGCTCAGCCTCACGATTGGGGCCATCGGCGCAGCGCTGGCGCATCTGGTCGGCCTGCCCATCGCCGTTCTGACCGGCCCCGCCATCGCAGTCAGCCTTGCGGGCCTCGCGGGCCTGCGCACCGGGTTTGACGAGACCGTCCGCAATGCCGTCTTCCTTCTGGTCGGCGTCACCATCGGCAGCGGAGTGGACCCTGATGCAGGCCAAGCCCTTCTGCGCTGGCCGCTTGCCTTTGCCGCGCTGGCGGTCATGCTTTGGCTGACGCTCGTGCTGGGCAGCCGTCTTTTGCAGCGCCTTTTCGGACTGGATCGGCGCAGCGCCATCCTCGCCGCTGCCCCCGGGCATCTCAGCTTTGTCGTGGGGCTGTCGACGGGGCTGAACCTCGACACCACGCGGGTCGTGGTTGTCCAGTCGGTGCGGCTTCTGGCACTGACCCTCACCGTTCCGGCCATCGCCGCACTGCTTGGCGTTGATCTGAGCGGCCCCATCCTGCCCAGCGGCGCGCCGCTCTCGTGGCTGCATCTGGCTGCGCTGCTTGTTGCGGGGCTGGCCCTTGGCACGCTGGCCGCGCGCATCGGCCTGCCTGCGCCGCTGCTGATCGGCGGGATGCTCGCCTCCAGCATCGGGCATGGCACCGGCGTCACACCCGGCCTGCCGCCGCCGTGGATCGCCGCGGCAGGCCTCGTCGCTGTCGGCACCCTGATCGGCACGCGGTTCAGCGGCATTTCCCGGCAGGCCCTCTTGCGCTCGCTCACCGCCGGCCTTGCCGTTACCGCACTCTGTGTCCTCTTGGCCCTCGCCTTCGCCATCCCGGTCGCCAACCTTCTTGGGTTCGAGGTCACCCACGTCCTAATCGCATTCGCGCCCGGCGGCCTTGAGACGATGATCGCGATGGGCGTTGTCCTTGGCGCAGATCCCGGCTTTGTCGCCGCCGCCCATGTGGCGCGTCTGCTGATCCTGACACTCATCCTGCCCGCGTTCGTGGGGCGCCTGCGCTAAGGCTTCACTTGGCAAAATAAACTCCTCCCCACTTACGGCGGCAAAGCGGCCTATCGTGCAAAAGGGAGTGTCCCGTCCTTCCCACCCGCGCGCCGCTCACTTACAAAGCGCCGAACCCAAGCAAAGGCACCGCATGTCCCACATCACCCTCATTCGCCACGGGCAGGCCAATTCCGGCGCGCAAGACGAGGAAAGCTATGACCGGCTTTCCGATCTGGGGCATCAGCAGGCAGCATGGCTGGGTGCGCATCTGAAGGGCACGCGCAACCATCACGCCCGCCTCTACACCGGCACGCTGCGCCGCCACATAGAGACCGCGGAAGCGATGGACACAGGGTTGGAGCCGATCCGCGACGCGCGCCTGAACGAGCTCGAATATTTCACCCTCGCCGCGGCACTGCGCGACGAACAGGGTGTGCCAATCCCGACGGAGCAGCAGGCGTTTACCCAGCACCTGCCCCGCGTCTTCAACGCGTGGCGCGCGGGCGAGATCAAGGGCGCCCCCGAAACGTTTGAGGCATTCGAAGACCGGATCGCAAGCGCCTTGTCCGAAATTGCTGCGGGGTCCGGTCCGGCACTGGTCGTGACCTCTGGCGGGCTGATCGCGAACGTGATGCGCCAGCATCTGCGGCTGGATGTGGACGGGATGGCCGCGCTGGCGCTGGCGATCATGAACACCTCCCTGCACCGCCTGTTCCCGGTGGGCGGCACGTGGTCGCCGGTCATGTTCAACGCGGTCCCGCATCTAGAGGCGCCGGACCGCCACCACGCGCAAACCCATGTGTAAGGACCGAGGCTCATGAAACTCCATTACACCCCCGGCACAATCTCCATCGCCGTTGCCATCGCGCTTGAGGAAGCAGGCGCCGCCTACGACTCTGTCCCTGTCGACTTTGCGCGCGCGGAGCAGACGCAGCCGGCCTACCTTGCGATGAACCCAAAGGGCCGCGTGCCGACGCTGGACGTGGACGGCACCTTGCTGACAGAGACAGGCGCGATCCTCGACTATGTGGGCACGCTGGCGCCCGCGCTCGTTCCCGAAGACGCGCTGGATGCGGCCCATATGCGCAGCGTGATGTATTACCTTGCGTCCACCATGCACGTGAACCACGCGCACAAGATGCGCGGCCACCGCTGGGCCGACAACGAGGCAAGCTGGGCCGACATGACGGCCAAGGTGCCGGAAACGATGACCGCCTCCGCCGCGTTCGTTGAAAGCCATGCGCTGCGCGGCACCTATGTCACCGGGGGTGTCGTCAGCCTCGCGGACCCTTACCTTTTCGCCGTCTGCCGCTGGCTGCCTGGTGATGATGTCGACCTGGCCCCCTTCCCGCGCATCCGCGCCTTCATGGACGCGATGG
Organism: Pseudomonadota bacterium; assembly: GCA_039817385.1. Taxonomy (GTDB): domain Bacteria; phylum Pseudomonadota; class Alphaproteobacteria; order Rhodobacterales; family Rhodobacteraceae; genus JBCBCP01. Next base: position 34,910 of record JBCBVY010000006.1, read on the forward strand.
AGGGGCGGGCGAGCGTTCAGGCGATCCGGGCCAAGGGCATGATCCGATGAGCCACCTGTGGGTCCGGGCCGAAAGCCGCCCACACGAGGCGCGCGTGGGGATCACGCCCGAAGGCGTCGCCGAACTCCTTGCCGCGGGCATGACTGTAACGGTTGAGGACAGCCCCGCGCGGATCCTCCCCACAGACGCTTACGCTGCGGCAGGCGCGCAGATCGCGCCAGAGGGCAGTTGGCCTTCGGCCCCGGCGGAGGCGCTGATCTTCGGGCTCAAGGAACTGCCAAAGGCGGATACCGCGCTGCGCCATACTCACATCATGTTTGGCCACGCCTTCAAGGGTCAGGCAGATGGCATTGCCCTGCTGCGGCGGCTCAAGGCCGGAGGCGGCGCGCTCTTGGACCTTGAATACCTCGTCGACGCTGATGCGCGCCGGGTGGCGGCATTTGGATATTGGGCGGGTTATGCGGGCGCCGCGGTGGCGCTGAAGTGTTGGGCTGCGCAGCAGGCGGGCGGGGTCGCAGGGCCAATTTCGGCCTATGACAGCTCCACCCATCTGCTGGCTGATCTGCAAACCGAACTGCTGGGCGGCGGCACGCACCGGCCCACAGCTCTGATCATCGGGGCCAAGGGCCGCGTTGGCTCTGGCGCGGCGGACCTATGCACCGCGATGGGCGTCGGCACAACCCGCTGGGACATGGAAGAAACCGCCAGCGGCGGCCCCTTCCCGGAGGTGCTGGCGCATGACCTGTTCTTCAATTGCGTTGTCGCACGCCCCGGCACACCTGTCTTCGTGCCGCGCGGCGCAGGTGCGATGCCCCGCAAGCTTAGCGTGATTGGCGACATCGCGTGCGATCCGGGCAGCGATTTCAACCCGGTCCCGGTCTATGACCGGGAAACCACGTGGGATGCGCCCGCGCTGCGGGTACACGGCGCACCGCCGCTGGACGTCACGGCCATCGACAATCTGCCGTCCCTGCTGCCGCTGGAAAGCGCGGAGGATTTCGCGGCGCAGCTCTTGCCTTACCTCCGCGACATCGCCGCGGATCAATCAGGCGTGTGGTCCCGCGCCCGCGCCACCTATCAGGCGGCGATTTCACGGTTATAGACGGCGTCAGAAAAACGCTTCTTCGTCCTCGCGCAGGGGCAAGCCTAGAGCATCCATCCCAGCCTCGATATGGTCGGTGAAATGGGGCGTGCCCAGAAGGTAGTCCGCGCAGGGTGTGGTTGCTTCGGCCTCCGCCGTGCGGACGGCCTCCTCAAAATCCGAGGCCTCGAAAGCACCCCGCCCGATCCACATGATCGCGACCAGCTCGGCCTGCTCATCAGTGTCAAGCCGGTCGATCAGGCCACGTAACTCAGGTTCAGCGCGCTGCATTTCGCGTCCCATCAGAACGATTTGCGCAAGCACGCCGCGGTTGATTTCCAATTCCATGTCTCTTCCTCCTAGCCTTGACGCTAGGGGGAACACCGAGGCTGCGCTTTGATCCGGCGCAAACGGGGGCCGTGCTCAGGACTTACGCAGTGCAAGCGGGCCGCTCGGTCGGCCCCTTTGGGTCCTCCTCGCGAAAAATGCCCGAAGGGCATGATTGAGCGACCCGTCACGCAAAGATGCGGTAGTAGAGCCAATCCGGCAAAAACTGCGAACCGCGGAAAATGAGGGAAAAGAGCCACGGAAAGCTCTTTTTGAACGCATCGGTGTTCATGTGCTCGAACATCTCGCGCGCGGCGGCTTCGGGCTCCATGATGAAAGGCATCTTGAAGTCGTTCTTGTCCGTCAGACGCGTTTTGATGAAGCCGGGATTGACCACCTGCACGCGCACGCCGGTGCTGCGCAGATCGGCATACATACTCTCGGCAAGCGACATCGTCGCCGCTTTCGACGCGGTGTAGCCGATGGACCGTGGTAAGCCCCGGAACCCCGTCAGCGAGGATGTGATGACGATATGCCCCGCATCCCGCGCGACCATATCCGGCACGACCTGGCCCAGCACCCGCATGAAACCGGTGAAGTTGATGTCGGCCATTGCCGTCGCCTGCTCCGCATTCCAGTCGCGGGCCGAAAAAGGCCAGTAGACCCCGGCAAGAAGGACCAACCCGTCCACCTGGCCGACCGCCTCCGATGCGGCTTTCACGCTGTCATCGTCAGAAATGTCCATCGTCTGAACGCGCACCTTGCCGTGAAGGCGGCCAGCGACCTCGTTCAGCCCCTCTTCGGACCGGGCGGACAGCACAACCTCCGCCCCTGCACGGCTTAGCTTTTCGGCCAGCGCCGCGCCGAGGCCATCACTCGCACCGACCAGCCAATACGTCTTGCCAGCCCATTCCACATTACTCATGCCGCGTCCTTAAGTTCCTCTTCGGGGGCCGGACGCATCGTTGCGACCAGCTCCGCCACCTTTACTCCGAATTTACGGAATTGAGAACGGTTGAGCACCGCGCCATTTGGCGCAAGATACATCCAATCCACCACGTCAAGCACGTGACCACCGGACGCTTCGGGCAAGCGCAGGCGGTACTTCATCTCAACCGTAGGGCCGGACTGCACGCCGACGCCCGTACCCTCGACATCATCGGCGCGCATAGAAATGCGCCCGTCATTGCCGACCTGCAGGTGCCATGCGCGATCCTGCACCGATCCGTCGTCGTACCAGAACCGCTCGATCATCTTGCCCTTGTCCCCTTCCCAGGAGCAATCGAAGCGCGCGTGGAAGGTCGAGCTGACGCGGCCTGTCGGTCCGTAGATCATGCCCTCGCAGAGGACCGGACCGTTAAGATGTTGGCGCACGTCAAAGCTTTCGCCGGGGCGGTCGGCATAATCCTCCGGGCTTTGCGCGGCGAATGCGGCATAGCGGCTGCGCGCCCAGTTCAGAACAAGAACCGCGGCTGCGCCAATTAGCACAAGCAGGAAAACGTCCATCGTCAAGCTTCCTTCAAAGGGGTCGCGGCAAGCAAAAGCAATGCGACGACTTTCAGAACACAGGGCACCGCAGCATAAAGCAGCGAGAGGAGAAGCAGCGCCTCGGGCGGGTTTGCCCCGCCAGCGCTGTCGAAACCTGCCGCCTCAAGCGCGGGCAGGAGCGTGACCGCCGCAAAGGCGAGCGTGAATTTCGAAACGAAAGACCACAGGCCAAACCCTTCGGCGGCAGAGGGCGAAATGCGGGCCATGCGGCTGGCAAAGATCGCGGGTAGAAGCGTCAGGTCCGCGCCCAGCGCCGCGCCGGAGGCGATGCAAACGATGGCGAACCACACCCAGTCGCCTGTGCCCAGCAAGGGCACGAAGGCGAAGGCGGCGATGGCAAGAACCATTGCGGCGATCAGGATCGGCTTTGCGCCATAGCCTTCGGCCAGACGGCCCCAAATGGGCGCGGCAGCGGCGGCGGAGAGGAAGAACAGGAGCAGCAGCGGCCCCTCCATCCCCGGCGCGTCCAGCCGTGCATCCACGAAAAACAGGAACAGAGTCGAACTGACCGCGACCGGCGCCGCATTGAGCAGTGCGATCAGCAGGAGGCGGCGGGCGAGCGGGTCACCCAACACAACCCCCAGCCCCGCACCGGGCGGCGTGCCCACGCTGGACCATTCGATGTTCATGACCAGCACCGCGATGATCGCAAGCAGCGCAAAAGCCAGCGCAAAGCCGACAAAGGGCGCATCGGTCAGCAGGATCAGCGCCGTTGGCGCGACAGCCGCGGCGCAAACGCCAAGGAGCGCGCCGGTTTCCCGCCAGCGGGCAAGGCGCAGGTGGCCGTTATCGCCCAGCCGTTCCGCCTTGATCACGCCTTGCGCGTAGAAATTGATGGTCAGGAAGCTGAAGGCCGAAAAGACCAACGTCAGCATCACCGCGAACCACCAGATCGGAGGCAGCAACACGGGGGCGGTGGCAAATAGCCCCAGCATCCCGAGCGCCATAACCGCGCCTGCAATCCCCACCGCCTGCGCGCGGGCGTCCCGCAGACGCTCGCTCAAACGGCCAAAGAGGGGGTCTTGCACCACATCCAGCAGGCGCAGGGCAAAAAGGACGGTGCCCAGCGCCGCGAGCGACACGCCATATTCGTCCACGTAGAATTTCGGCGCGTGGATATAGATCGGCAACCCCGCCGACGCGAGAAGCGCAGCAAAGACCGCGTAGGCTCCCAGGCGCTGCGGGGCGGCGTTCATTGGCTCGATACCTGCTTGGACGGCGCTTCGGGCTGGGAGCGGAAGCGGGCGCCCTTCCACCACAGCTTCAGCGCCTGCCAATGGATCAGCGCCAGCACCCGGCGCGCGCCGAAGGGGCGGCGCAGAAGGGCGCGCAGAATGGAGCCATTGGTCAGCGGCGCGCGCTTACCCGTCAGGGTCGCGATCAGCCCGCCACCGTCGCGGTCATAGTCGATCCAGATGCCGATCCGCTCACCGGTGATGTCAAAGCGGAACTCATACCCGCCTTGGGTGGGCTGAAACGGAGACACATGCATGATCTTTTGCGCCTTCAGCCGGTCATCGGGGGCGATCGGGCGCTGATCGGAGTGTTTGACAAGGTATGAATGCCGGTCGCCATAGGTGTTGGTGACCTCCGCAATGACAGCAAGCAGCGCATCGCCTTTACCCCGGCAGAGCCAGAAGCTGACCGGGTTAAAGACATGGCCCAGCATCCGCGGCTGCGCCAGCAGTTCGATCCGCTCCACGTCTTGCACCTGCCACTGGCGCAGCACTTCGCGGACCCAGGCCGCGCCGATCCCGCGGCCCGGATCGCCGCCGTGGTCCACATCGTTCAGCGCAGCGATGCCGCGGCCATTGCGGCGGAAAAGGCGCGGCAGACGCTCCAGCGTCGCCTCCGCATCCAGCAGCAGGTAATCAACCGAATAGCGGAAGGCGTTGGACACTTCACCCTTGCGGCCATGAAAGGTTACGCCCGCGATGTGATCCACATGCGTCATTCCGCAGCCACCCGTGCCGCAGGCATCCCCATGATCGCATCCACCACGTCATGTGCGCTGGACAGGCCATCTTCGTGAAAGCCGTTCTTCATCCACGCGCCGCAGAACCAGGTGTTGTCGCGCCCGTTATGCGCGGCCGCCGCCTGTTGCGCCGCCAACGCCGGAATATCGTAAACCGGATGGCGCAAGGTCACCTGATCCCAGATCAAATCTTCCCGGATGTCTCGCTTTGTATTCAACGTGACGAAGAAATTCTCATCCCGCGGCAGCGGCTGAAGCGAGTTCATCCAGTAGGTCAGATCAATCCGGTCGGACTTTGCATTCCGGTCCTCGGTGTAGACCCAGCTTGACCATGTCTTGCGCCGCTTTGGCATCATCCGTTCGTCCGAATGCAGCACGATATCGTTGGGCTGGTAAGCAATTGCGCCAAGGATCGCCTCTTCCTCCGGGCGCGCATCGGCCAGCATGGCGAGCGTGTCGTCCGAATGGGTGGCAAAGATGACCTCGTCGAAGTTCTGCCAGTCCGCGCCCCATGTCTTCACCTGCGCCCCGCCGCCCTGCCGCGTGACGGCCTGCACCGGGGCATTCAGGCGGATGTCGACGCCCTGCGCCAGCATCGCGACCTCAAGACGGCGGACATATTCGATGCTGCCGCCCTCGACCGTGTACCACTGGTGCTGTCCGGTTGTGCTGAGCAGCGCGTGGTTTTCGAAAAACTGCATCATGGCGTGGGCGGGGAAGTCCATGATCGCTTCGGTCGGGGTGGACCAGATCGCGCCGGAGAAGGGCAGCAGATAATGGTCCCGAAACCAGTTCCCCGTGCCCAACAGATCAAGAAACTGGCCGATGGTCAGCTCGGGATTGGCGCGCGCAGTCTCTAGCCCGATTTTGTTGAACCTCAGGATGTCGCGCACCATGCCAATAAACTGCGGACGCAGCAGATTACGCCGCTGCGCAAAGAGCGTGTCGAGGCTTTGAAGCGCATATTCCAGCCGCCCGCCGTCAATCGACGCGCCGAAGCTCATGTTCGACTTTGCCACCGGCACGTCCAGCGCCGCAAACATCTCGGCGAGCCGCGGGTAGTTGGCGTAGTTGAAGACGATGAAACCAGTATCCACCGGCACCTTATTGGGACCCGCAAGCTTCGTGCGCGCATGGCCGCCCAGGCGGTCTTCCGCCTCAAACACGGTCACATCGTGATCATCCCCCAGCAGCCAGGCCGCACCCATGCCCGAAATTCCGGCGCCAATTACGGCAATTTTCTTGCGGCCGTGGCCTGCGGTTTCAAATGGCATTGTCGTCGTTACCCCGTTTGGTCGGTCTAAGTGTCAATACGGCACGACACTTCTTATGGATGCAAAAAGACTGGAAAAAACTGGGTTAACCGAAGATAGTGACGCGTGCGCTGAATTTTCTCACTTCGATGTGATCCAAACGCCATCCCGCCCCGTAAAGAGGTCATGTTGGTGCAAACCCAAGCCGTTCAGACGCGTAAAGACGTGGCGAAACAGAACGCAGTTGCAGTAGATGCAGCCGCGAAAGGTGCAGTGACCAACAGCGTGGCGCAGACCGACGAGAAAATTCACTGGGCCGGCCAGATGGCCGCTGTCCGGGATCGGCAAGATCGATCGGCCTTTGCCGCGCTCTACAGCCATTTTGCCCCACGGGTAAAAGGGTTTTTGATGAAGTCGGGCGCAGACGCGTCCCTGGCAGAAGAAGTGACGCAGGAGGTCATGGCGACCGTTTGGCATAAGGCTCATATGTTTGATCCCACGCGGGCATCGGTCGCGACCTGGGTTTTTACCATCGCCCGAAACCGCAAGATCGACGTGCTGCGCAAGGCGCGCAGACCCGAGCCCGAAGAGCTGACCTGGGGACCGGAGGAAGAACCGGACCAGGCAGACGTGCTGGCTCTGCAACAGGAAAGTGAACAGCTGGGCCGCGCCCTTGCCGACCTGCCCGCCCCACAGCGGGAATTGATACAGAAGGCGTATTTCGGGGACCTGACCCACAGTGAAATCGCCGCCGAAACCGGTCTGCCGCTTGGCACGATCAAATCGAGGATTCGACTGGCGCTGGAACGATTGCGCCACGCGATGAAGTGAGGAAATGGTGCGCGCCATGACACACAAGATCAATCACCATCTGACGGATGCGATCCTGATGGGGTATGCCGCGGGCAGCTTGCCCGAAGCCTTCAACCTGATGGTTGCGGCGCACCTTTCGCTTTGCGACGAATGCCGCGCGCGCCTGGAAGCGTTCGAGGCCGTGGGCGGTGAATTGTTGGACACAGAAAGCGATTTCGCCGCGGAGCTGTCCGCAGACAGCTTTGAAGCAACGATGGCCTTGATCGCTGGCGGCCCGCCCGCTCCTGCGCTCAAACCGCTGCGCGCAGCGGGTTCGATCCTGCCCGGTCCGCTTCAGGATTACGTTGGCACCGACCTTTCGGAGGTGAAATGGCGCCCTATTGGCATGGGCGTAAAACAAGCGCTGCTGGACACGGAGGGCAGCGCCTCCGCGCGCTTGCTGTTCATCCCGGCGGGTGCCGCCATGCCCGACCACGGCCACCACGGCACGGAAATGACGATGGTCCTGCAAGGTGCGTTCCAGGATGAGCACGACTACTTTGCCCGGGGCGATGTCGAGGTCGCGGACAGCGACATACAGCACACGCCGGTCGCTGACATCCACGAAGATTGCATCTGCCTTGCCGTAACCGACGCGCCGCTACAGTTCGACGGGATTGTGCACAAGATCGTGCAGCGCTGGGCGCGTATCTGACGCCTTCGCCTTGCCTCCTCGCGCCGCCTGAATAGAGTGCCGCGCGAGGAGGACCCTATCATGAAATCAGCCATCGTCACCGGCGCCGCACGCGGTATCGGCCTCGCCACAACCAAACGCCTGCTGCGCGAAGGGTGGCGCGTCGCGATGGTCGACTACGACGGCGACGCGCTGACCAAAGCCGCACAACCGCTTGAACGTGCTGTCGCTTTCACCACCGACATCTCCAAACCCGACCAGATCGACGCGCTGCGCGACGCGCTTTCGGACTGGCCCGCCCTGCACGGCCTCGTCAACAACGCGGGGCTCGCGACATTCGGGCCGATGGGCGACACCCCGTTCGAGACATGGCGCGCGGTGATGGCAACCAACCTCGACGGCGCCTTCCTGATGAGCCAGGCGTTCACGCCCCAACTGAAGGCCGCCCAAGGCGCCGCAATCGTGAACATCACCTCGATCTCCGGCTTGCGCGCCTCAACGCTGCGCGTGGCCTACGGCACGTCCAAGGCCGCGCTGGCCCACCTGACGCAGCAGCAAGCGGTGGAGCTGGGCGAGCATGGCATTCGCGCAAACGCCGTCGCCCCCGGCCCCGTGCGCACGAAACTTGCAATGGCGGTGCATACGCCCGAAATCATCGCCGCCTACCACGATGCCATCCCTCTGAACCGCTACGGCACCGAGGACGAACTGGCCAACGCCATCCACTTCCTGCTGTCGGAGGACGCAAGTTATATCACCGGCCAAGTCCTCGCGGTGGATGGCGGTTTTGAAGCGACCGGCATTGGCCTGCCCGCGCTGCGCGGCTAACCAAGCGCCAAACGAGCCCCCTTCTCTGTTTCAAAAAACCTAGGGGAGTTTGAGGGGATCGCCATTGGAACGCCATTGGTCCGAGAGACAATGGCGATGCCCCCTCATCAGCAAAATAAAATCGAACCCGCGCAGCGGCCCTTTGGATCAACCCTTGCCGAGGGGCACGACATCTGCCCCCTGTTCCATCTCTTCGAAGTCGAAATTGTCGAGCCGGCCCGCGCGCTTGCCCGCCTTGTCCGCGCTGATCTTGATCTCGTCGATATCCTTCGCCGCCTGCCCGAAATGCCGGTCAAGGTTGCCCACACGGGTGCCCAGCCGGTCCACATCCGCCACCAAGAGCGCCAGCTCGCGCCGGATCGCCCCTGCCTGCTCGCGCAGCCGCGCGTCTTTCAAAATCGCGCGCATCGTATTCAGCGTCGCCATGCAGGTGGTGGGCGAGACGATCCAGACCCGTTTATCAAACCCCTCACGCACCACATGGGGCAGGCGCGCGTGCAGCTCGGCATAGATCGCCTCGGACGGGACAAACAGCAGCGCACCGTCTGCCGTCTCCCCGTCGATGATATACTTCTCCGCGATGGCCTTGATGTGGACCCGCACCGCGTTCGCAAAGGCTTTTAGCCGCCGGTCCGCCTCGTCTTTCGTCTCCGCCGCCGCGAGCGCCTCGAAATCCTCCAGCGGGAACTTCGCGTCAATGACGATCGGCCCCGGCGGGTTCGGCAGGTGCACCATGCAATCGGCGCGCTTGCCGTTGGACAGCGTCGGCTGCCAGGAATAGCTGTCCGACGGCAGCGCCTTCGACACGATGTCGGCGAGCTGGATTTCTCCGAACATCCCCCGCCGCTGCTTGTTGGACAGGATGTCCTGCAAGGACAGCACGTCGCCCGACAGTTTGGTGATGTTGTCCTGCGCCTTGTCGATCGCTTGCAGCCGTTCCTGCAGCTGGGTGAGCGAGGTCGTCGTCTGCTTGGCCGAGCCGTGCAGGCTTTCCTTCATCCGCTCCTGCATCTCTGCCAGCGCCCGCTGGGACCGCATCGCGTTGTCGGCCAGCCGATCCTGCATCTGCTGCTGCACCGACGCCAGCCGCTGTTCCAGCGTTTGGGCCAGCTGGGTCTGCCCCTGCGTGGCGGTGTCCGACACCATCTGGATCGAGGCGCGCAGCCCCTCCTGCCCCTGCGCCAGCCCTTGCACGTGCTGGCCCAGATAGCCAAGCTGCTGCGCCAGCGGCGCGGCGGCTTTAGAGGCGCGGGACGCGGCACGCAGAGACGCGATCAGCAGGATGAACAGCAGCAAAACGAGCCCCGCGCCAATCAGCGCGGCGATCACCAACGGGTCATCCAGCGCATAGGCGGTGCCTGCAATCTCGATCATGTGCGGCCAAACAGGCGTTCGATGTCGCTCAGCTTCAGCTCGACATAGGTGGGCCGCCCGTGGTTGCACTGGCCGGAATGGGGCGTCGCCTCCATCTCGCGCAACAGTGCGTTCATCTCCTCGGGGCGCATCCGGCGGCCGGAGCGGACGGAGCCGTGGCAGGCCATGCGGCTCAGGATCGCGTCGATGCGGGACTGGAGCGTCTGCGTGGTGCCGTGATCAGCCAGCTCATCGAGGATGTCGGAGATCACCGCCTTGCCGTCCACCTCGCCCAGAATCGCAGGGGTGGTTTGCAGGGCCACGGCATCGCCGCCAAAGGGCTCCACCGTCAGGCCGACGCGGGCGAGGTCTTCGGCGATGGACAGCAGCCGGTCGCGATCCTGCGCGGACAGCTCGACAATCTCGGGGATCAGCAGCGCCTGAGCCGGCACGCCCGCCTGTGCCATTTGCGCCTTCAGCTTTTCATAAACCAGCCGTTCGTGCGCCGCGTGCTGATCGACGATGACCATGCCTGTCGCGCTCTGGGCGATGATATAGTTCTCATGCACCTGCCCGCGCGCGGTGCCAAGGGGCAGGTCGTGCGGCTCTGCCACCGGCTCGACAACGGGCGCGCTGAAATCCTGCGCCATCTCGGCAAAGCCTGAGGCAGACCGCGGCCCAAGCGCGGGCCGGTCCATCTGGTAGACCCGCGGCTCCGCGCGTTCGGGTTGCATCGCGCCCAGCACGCCCGCGGCGACAGTGGTGGAGGCGCGGTGCCCCGCCTCTGCCAGCGCGTGGCGCAGGGCCGACACGATGAGACCCCGCGCCAGGCCTGGGTCGCGAAAGCGCACTTCGGATTTGGCCGGGTGCACGTTCACATCGACCAGCTGCGGATCACAATCGAGGAAAAGCGCGGCGGCGGGGTGGCGGTCCCGGCTCAGAAAGTCGGTGTAGGCCCCGCGCAGTGCGCCGGTCAGCATCTTGTCCCGCACCGGGCGGCCATTGACAAAAAGGTGCTGCATCGTCGCCGCCCCGCGGCTGTAGGTCGGCAGGGCGGCAAATCCGGTCAGGTGCAGCCCCTCGCGCTCTGCGTCGATGGGCAGGGCGTTGTCGGTGAAATCCTGTCCCAGAACGTCCGTAAGGCGGGCTTTCAACGCGTCGGTCGGGGCGCTTGTCTGGGCCTCCACGCTGAACACGGTGCGCGGGCTGTCCCCCGTCACGTCACGCAGGGCGAACCGGATGTAGGGCTCGGCCATTGCGAGGCGTTTGATCACCTCGCCGATGGCCTGGGATTCGGCCCGGTCGGTGCGCATGAACTTCAGCCGCGCAGGCGTGGCATAGAAAAGATCGGCAAGGGTGACGACCGTGCCTTGGGTCAGGGCCGCGGGGCGGACAGGGCCTTGCACGCCGCCTTCAACCCGGATCTCGTGCGCGTCTTCGCCTGCGGGGCGGGAGCGGATGGTCAGACGACCCACGGCGCCGAGGGAGGGGAGCGCTTCGCCCCGAAAGCCGAAGGAGTGGATGTTCAGAAGGTCCGTGCCGTCGATCTTGGACGTCGCGTGGCGCGACAGAGCCAGCGGCAGGTCGGTGCCTGTGATGCCGCAGCCATTGTCGGTCACGCGGATCAGGGTCTTGCCGCCTTGGGCAATGTCGATCTCGATCCGCGTGGCGCCCGCGTCGATGGCGTTCTCGACCAGCTCCTTCACCGCAGAGGCAGGGCGCTCAACGACCTCCCCGGCGGCGATGCGGTTGATCGCGGCCTCGTCCAGTTGCCGGATGACCGGCTGGTTCATGTTGGGGGCATCTTTGGGCATAACGCTAGATGTAGCATGTGGCGGCGGGATTCGGGAAGCCTCGTTCAAGGCGTAGGATGGGCAATATTGCCCATCTTACCGCATGGCGTCTCGATACCACGCCACAATCACCTCCCGGTCCGCTTGCGGCAGGCCGGTGATATTGGCAGGCGGCATCGCGTGGCTCACCCCGCTTTGCAGGTAGATGTCGAGGGCGTGGCGGGTCACCTGCGCCTCCGTCTCCAGCATCACGCCCTTGGGTGGCCAGTAAAGCCCCGGCCACACCGGCTCTGCCGCGTGGCACATGGAACAGCGGCCGACGACAATCTCGTGCACCTCCGCGAAACCTTCCGCCGCGCTCAGCCGCGCAATCTCAGTGGGCTGGGTGCGGAACATGGGCGCCGTAGAAAGCCACGCGATGATCAGGAACAGCACCGCCGTTGCGCCCCATGTCCAATAAGGCGTCCCGCCCCGCGCGTGGCGCGTGTTGAACCAGTGGCGGATCGTGACCCCCATCAGAAAAACCAGCGCCCCGATGATCCAGTTGGCCGAGCTGCCAAAGGCCAGCGGGTAGTGGTTGGACAGCATCAGAAAAATCACCGGCAGGGTGAGATAGTTGTTATGGGTGCTGCGCTGCTTTGCGATCTTGCCGTATTTGGCGTCCGGCTTGCGGCCCGCCATCAGGTCGGCGACGACGATTTTCTGGTTGGGGATGATGATGGCAAAGACGTTTGCGCTCATGATCGTCGCGGTGAAAGCGCCAAGGTGCAACAGCGCGGCACGGCCCGTGAAAACGGAGGCGTAGAAGTAGCTCATGCCCACCAGCACCGCGAAGAGGGCGATCATCAGGACGTTCTGGTCGTACTCGACAAACCATTTGCACAGCTGGTTGTAGACCAGCCAGCCGAAGCCCAGCGAGGCGATGGAAATGGCGATAGCCTGGAACCGGGTCAGGTCCGCGATGGCCTGGTCAATCAGGTAGTAATCCGCCCCGAGGTAGTAGACGATCGCCAGCAGGGCAAAACCCGACAGCCACGTCGCGTAGCTTTCCCATTTGAACCAGACCAGCCCGTCCGGCATGTTATCCGGCGCGACGAGGTATTTCTGGATGTGATAGAAGCCCCCGCCATGCACCTGCCACTCCTCGCCATCCGCGCCGGTGGCCAGGTTCCGGTCGCGGTGCAGGCCGAGGTCCAGCGCGATGAAGTAGAAGGACGAGCCGATCCACGCGATGGCCGTGATCACGTGCAGCCAGCGCACCGCGAATTCGGCCCAAGACCACAGCACTGCGAAGTCGTACATGACATGCCCCTTGCCAGCGGGGCACGCAGCTTAGTCGTAGCGCAGCTCGGTCGCCTTGCCCCGAAAGACTGTGTAGGCCAGCGCGGTGTAGCCTGCAATCATGGGGATGACGAGGATGGCCCCCCACAGGATGATGATGAGGCTTTCTGGCGCAGAGGCTGCCTCATAAATGGTCAGTTTTTCGGGCACCACGTAGGGATAGAAGCTGTAGGCGAGGCCAAAGAAGGCCGCGATGAACATCGCGATGGTGGTGGTGAAGGGGAACCAGGCGAAGGCATCATCTTTGGCAGGCAGGTAGCGCAGGGACAGCCAGGTGATCCACACCAGCGCACCCATGATCAGCGGCATCGGGGCGAGAAGCACGATCTCGGGCCAGCTAAACCACTTGTCAAAGATGCGCGGGCTGACAAGCGGGGAGGCGATGGAGACCGCCGCGACGCCCATCAACATCCCCCAGATCCCGCCCTTGGCCCATTTGACGGACTTTTCCTGCAATCGCCCGTCGGTCTTCATGATCAGCCAGGTCGCGCCAATAAAGCTGTAGCCAACCGTGAGGAACACGGCACAAAGTGCGGCAAAGAGCGTTGTTTGCCACCCCGGCTCCAGCCCCATGATGTAAACGCCCAGCATCCAGCCCTGGCTGAGCGACGTCATCAGCGAGCCGCCCCAGAACGCGCTGTCCCATGTCCGCTTCCACGGGGTGGGGGCCTTCACGCGAAACTCGAACGCCACACCGCGCAGGATCAGGCCGACCAGCATCACGGCGACGGGCAAGTAAAGCGCCGTAAGGATGTCGCCATGTGCCTGCGGGAAGGCGACCAGCAGGATACCGACGGCCAGCACCAGCCACGTCTCATTCGCGTCCCAGAACGGGCCGATGGAAGCGACCATGCGGTCCTTCTCATGCGCTTCGGCGAACGGGAAGAGCACGCCCACTCCCAGGTCGAACCCGTCAAGCACAACGTAGACAAGAATCGACACGCCCATCAGCCCCGCAAAGACGACGGGCAGCCAGATGGCGGGGTCTCCGAACAGGGTCATCATTCGGCGGCCACCTGGGTTGCCACGGCGGCGCCCGACAGGGGCGTTCGCGGGCGCGGGGTGTCACCTTCTGCCGCTTTGCGCGCAAGGTAGAAGAGCACCGCGACATAGGCGAAGAGCAGCAGCGCGTAGATCGACAGGTAAACGGCCAGCGTGGTGCCGACAAAGGGCGCGGGCACATCGGCCACAGCCATCTCCGTAGTCAGCACGCCCTGCACCAGCCACGGCTGGCGGCCAATCTCGGTCGTGTACCACCCGGCAAGCGTTGCGACCCAGCCCGAAAAGGCCATCGGGACCATCGCGTAATACATCAGCGTCGGCACGCCCTCCGGCCCCGCACGGCGGCGCAGCATGAAGAAGGCAGCGGCCCAGCTGAGCAGCAGCATCGCCATGCCCGTGCCGACCATCACGCGAAAGCTGTAGAAGACGGGGGCGACGGGCGGGTGCTGCACCGTGCCGTCCTCGGCCACGAAGTCATTAAGGCCCGGAACAACCCCGTCAGCCTTATGCGTCAGGATCAGCGAGGCGCCGTTCGGAACCGCGATTTCCATGCTGTTGGAGCGGGTTTCCTCATCCGGGATCGCAAAGAGCAGCAAGGGCACATTGCTGCGCGTCTCCCAGTTGCCCTCCATCGCAGCGACTTTGGCCGGCTGGTATTCCAGCGTGTTCAGACCGTGGAGGTCGCCCATAAAAATCTGCGCCGGGATCAGGATCGCGCCAAGCCCCACGCCGGTCTTCAGCGCCGCGCGCACCGCGCCCGAGCGGTCTTTGAGAAGCCAGCGGAAGGCCGACAGGCCAAGGATCAGGAAGGCAACCGTCAAGCCGGAGGCCAGCAGCATATGCGCGAGGCGATAGGGCATGGACGGGTTGAAGATGATCGCCCACCAATCGGTGGCAAAGGCCACGCCATCGCGCATCTCGAACCCCGCGGGTGTGTGCATCCAGCTGTTCAGAACGAGGATCCAAAAGGCGGACATGGTCGTGCCAAAGGCCACAAGGAAGGTGGCAAGTGTATGCACCCAGTTCGGCACGCGCGAGGCGCCAAAGAGCATGATGCCGAGGAACACAGCCTCAAGGAAAAAGGCCGTCATGATCTCATAGGCCAGCAGCGGGCCCGCGATATTGCCCACCGTCTCCATGAACCCGGGCCAGTTGGTGCCGAACTGGAAGGACATGGTGATGCCGGACACAACGCCCATCGCGAAGGAAAGGGCAAAGACCTTTACCCAGAAGCCATAGGCGTCCATCCACTTGCGGTCCCCGGTGGCGTTAAAGCGCAGCTTGAAGAACAGCAGCACCCAGCCCAGCGCGATGGTGATCGTGGGGAACAGGATGTGGAACGAAATGTTTGCCCCGAACTGAATTCGGGACAGCAGTAGCGTGTCCATCATGGATTATGTCTCCGTCAGGAAGGTAGATGTTTGAGATATAGATAAGGTTCGGGGCGGGCAGGTCAGCGGAGTGCGACAGGGTGCACATGCGCGTTTTGTCGCGGTGGATTGCCCTGCTTTTACCGCAGCTTGCGGTCGGCCCTGTCGTAGACATGGCGGCCTGTATCTGAAGGCTGCGCGCGTTTCAGCGCCCAGACGCGTCGCACCTCGTCCATGCCCGCATCCGGGTTGTCGGCCAAGAAGTCGCGCGTGTATTGGTTGAACTGGTTGCCCTTGGCGATCTGCGCCTTGCGTCCGTTCGCGGCGCGCCGCGCGGCAATGGCGCGGTACTCGGCACACGCCTCGGCCAGCGTGCGTCCTGCATTGGCCTTGAGCCACGCCATGAACTCGGTGTTGAACGCAAAGGACGCACCCAGCCGGGATTTGAAGTAGCGGCGAACGTTCTGGGAATTGCGGTAGCTGTCGGTCAGAACTGTGTCGTCGGTCAGGGTGGCGCTGTGCCAGTCGAAACCAGAGGCGGGTTTGGCGCGCTTCGGCGTGGTCTTTTGCCCGGTGTCAAGGAAGTGGGCAATCCGGTCCAAAATATCGAACTTCACGCCAGCCCGAGACAAGCCAAGGACGCGGGCCTGGGCCTCAAGCTCCGACCGCAGCCAGTACCAGCGCTTCAGCTCAGCGCCTGTGGTGATAGTGTCGATGCGCAGGCGGGTTTGCGTCATGTCGCGGAGATAGGGCGCCAATGCTGCCGTGTCCCAGCAAGAAGGGAGGTGCGCGGTGTTGCGCACCCTAAGGGCGGTGGGTTGCACCCACCCTACGCCGCTTTCAGGCCCGCCTCCACGCTCGCGATGATTGTGTTTACCTCTTCCTCGGTGATGATCAGCGGCGGGGACATCAGGATGTTGTTCCCGCCAATGCGCGTCATGGTGCCCGCCTCGTAGGCTGCCTTGTGGATGCGCCCCATCGTGGCCGGGTCCAGCGGCGCCTTAGTCGCCCTGTCGCTGACGAGTTCCACCCCCGTCATCAACCCGTGCCCGCCGCGCACATCGCCGATGATGTCATAGCGCGCTTGCAGCGCCTTCATGCCCTCATAAAGCTGCGTGCCGCGCGGGCCTGCGTTTGACTTGGTATCAAGCCGCAGGGTCTCTGACAGGCACGCGATGACTGCCGCCGCGCCAACGGGGTGGGCGGAGTACGTGTAGCCATGAAAGATCGCCCCGGCCTCATCCGCGCCCTCGAACACCTCGGCCACTTTGCCAGACATCAGGCAGGCACCGACCGGGAAGTAGGCGGAGGTGATGCCCTTGGCGCAGCACATCATGTCGGGTGCTACGGCCCAATGGCGGGAGCCGGACCAGTCGCCCGTGCGGCCAAATCCGCAGATCACCTCGTCCGCGATCATCAGGATGCCGTGCCGGTCGCAGATCTCGCGCATGAGGGGCATGAACGTCTTATCCGGCACGATCACACCGCCCGCGCCCTGGATCGGCTCCATGATGAAGGCCGCGATAGTGCCGGGGCCCTGAAAGGCGATCTCGTCCTCCATCGCGGCGGCGATGTTTTGCGCCAACTTTTCCGGGTCCGTCTCATGAAACGGATTGCGGTAGGTGTAGGGCGACGGCAGGTGGTGGCATCCGGGCAAGAGCGGCTCGTAGGCCGTACGGAACCGGATGTTCCCGTTGACCGACGCGCCGCCGAAATGGGTGCCGTGATAGCCCTTCTTCAGGCTCAGGTACTTGATCCGCGACGGCTCCCCCCGCAGGCGGTGGTACTGACGCGCGAGGCGCAAAGCCGTCTCCACCGCGTCCGACCCGCCGGAGGTGAAAAACACCCGCTCCATCCCATCCTCGGCAAAAAATTCGCGCACCGCATAAGACGCCTCAATCGCGGGCGGGTTGGAGGTGCCGAAGAAGGCCGAATAGTAGGGCAGATCGTACATCTGCTTGGCCACGGCTTCCTTGATCGCGTCGTTGGAGTAGCCGAGGTTCACGCACCACAGCCCGCCGACGGCGTCGATGGCGGTGTGCCCGTCAAGGTCTTCGATGCTGGAGCCGTGCGCCTTTGAGATGATCACCGGCGGCGTCTCCTTCGCCGCGCCGGGGTGCCCCATAGGATGCCACATATGCTGGGCGTTGTTGGCGCGCAGGAAATTGTCGTCTTTCATGGATCAGCCCTCCGTTTCCCCCACTCAGCCTCATCCAGCGCAAAACGTCAAAGGGGCAGACCGCCGCCCGCCCCTTCTCTGTTCTAAAAAATCCTTCCCCACTGCCCGGTAGGCGGCTTTGCCGCCGTAAGGGGAGGGCCCGCTTGCCAAAGGCCGTCAAATCTCCTCTGGCAGCACCAGGTTCAAGACAATTGCCACTATCGCCGTCGGCGCCACCGCGGAGGTCATCAGGATGCCCCACGGGTTCGGCACGTATTGCACCGCCGTCGGCACCAGGTTCAGGCCGAGGCCGAAGGCGAGGCTGACCGCGATGATCACCATGTTGCGGCGGTTTAGAGTCACTTCGCTCAACACGTTCAGGCCCGCTGCAGCAACCATGCCGAACATCACGATCACGCCGCCGCCCAGCACCGGCAGGGGCATCGCGGCGATCACCGCGCCAATCTTGGGCACCAGCCCGCAGAGCACCAGAAACAGCGCGCCGATGGTCACAACGTGGCGGCTCATCACGCCGGTCATGCCGACGATGCCGACGTTCTGGCTGAACGATGTGTTGGGCAGCCCGCCAAAGACGCCAGCCACCGCGGTGCCAAGCCCGTCTGCATAGGTCGCTCCGGCAATCTCCTTGTCCGTCGCCTCGCGCCCTGCGCCCGCCTTTGCGGTGGCGGAGGCGTCGCCAACTGTTTCGATTGCGGAAACAATCGACACGAGCGTCACAGCGAACACCGCGCCAAGCGAAAACTCGAACCCGTAAGGCAGCGGCTGCGGTACCATGAGCCAGGACGCATTCTGAACCGCGCCAAAGTTCACCATGCCAAGGGCGAAGGCCAGCACGTAGCCCACGATCAGCCCGACGAGGATCGCCGCATTGGACAGCAGCCCGGTGGTAAAAAACTTCAGCACCAGCGCGACGATGATCACAGACAACGCGACGCTCCAATGCATGAGCGAGCCAAAGCTTTCCGCCTCCATCTGGAATGTCGCGGCCCCGCCCGCGGCGTATTTGATCGCCACCGGGATGAGGTAAAGGCCGATGGCAAGGATCACGAGGCCCGTCACCAGTGGCGGGAAGAGCCAACGCAGGTGGCGGATGAACCCACCAAGGATGAAGTGAACAACACCGCCGATGATGCAGGCGGTGAGCGCCACGCCAAGGCCCTGTGTGGCCGCCACGCCTGCCAGCACGCCGACAAAGGCAAAGCTGGTGCCCTGCATGATCGGCAGCCGCGCGCCAACCGGGCCAAGGCCCACGGTCTGAAACAGCGTCGCGATCCCGGCAAACAGCATCGCCATCTGGATCAGGTAGATTTGTTCCGCCCCGCCAAAGGCGAGCCCCGCCGCGCCCGCCACGATGATCGACGGCGTGACGTTAGAGGCAAACATCGCCAGCACATGTTGCAGCCCCAGCGGAATGGCCTGCCCGATGGGCGGCGTTTCATCGGGGTCGGCATACACCCCATATTGTACATCAGTCATCTCGTCTGTCCCTATGTCGCGCCGCTCTGATGGCAGCTGCCGGGGACTATGGAAGGACGATAACCGGCGGATCAAGCAAAACCTCTTCAAGGTTCGTGCCTGTGCCGATCCGGTCGATAACTGCAAATAAACCGGGCGCCTGGAGGGGCGTGAGCACCCCGTGCCACGTGTTTCGGTGGATATTGATGGCCTGCCCCGGCGCGGTCAAAAAGGCGCGTGGTGCGCCCGGTTTGCCATTCTCATCCGGGGCCACCGTCACCAGAAAGGGGTGCTGCGTCATCGGGACAAAGGCCTGAGAGCCCAGCGGATGCCGCTCCATCAGGTCCAGCGTGTAGGGCAGATCGCGCGGCTGGGCGTCAAACAGGCTGATCCCGGCGCGCCCCTCCCCAAAGTCGAGCCGCGCGCGGTCATGATAACGCCCGCAGAGACCCGCGTTGATCAACATGTCCGGATCGCCCGCGCAGTCCAGCATATCGCCAAAGGGGGCAAACGCCGCCGCGGTCAGCGGGGCGCAGCGGACCTCAGAGCGGGACATGCCGGTTCACGTCCTTGTAAAGCAGGTAGCGAAAGCGGGTTTGCGCAATACAAGCCTGCGGACAGAACGCGCGCAGCCAGATGAAATCCCCCGGGCCAACGCTGTGCCAGTCCTGGTTCAGCAGGTAGCGCGCGGTGCCTTCGAGGACGTAAAGCCCGTGTTCCATCACGTGGGTTTCGGCAAAGGGAATGCGCCCGCCCGGCTGGAAGTTCACGATATTCACGTGGCTGTCATAGCGGATGTCGAGCGGGTCGAGGAATCGCTGTGTGGCCCAGACCTCTGTGCCCGGCATCGGGGCCGCGGGCACCTCGGTTTCGTGCAGGACCACCGGGTCGGGCGGGTCTTCTCCCATCGGGACATAGCGTTTGCGGACCCAGTGCACGCCGCAGGGCGCCTCCGTTCGGTTGAAAAGCGACCAGCGGACGGCGGGTGGGATGAAGGCATAGGTGCCCGCTTGCATCACATGCTGAACCGAGCCGAGCGTGAGGGACGCCGTGCCATGCGCGACAAACAGGTGCGCCTGCGCGCCTTCGTCTGGCTCGGGGTCGTTGGCCCCGCCTTCGGGTGCAAGTTCCAGCGCGTATTGGGCGAACGTCTCGGCAAAGCCAGACAGGGGCCGCGCCAGCACCCAGACACGGGTGCCGGTCCAACCCGGCAGGAACGAGGTGGTGATGTCCCGCTGTGTCTCCGCCGGGATCAGCGCGTAGCTTTCGGTGAAGATCGCGCGTTTGCCGGGATGCACGCTTTGGTTTGGCAGCCCGCCGGGGGGGAAGGCGTAGGGGGTCACAACAGCGCCTCCAGCCGAAGCTGCGCGATGCGCATCACCTGTTTGCAGGCCTCGGCAAACTCTGCCTCTGTGTCATTGCCCACCCGCCATTCGAAGGCGCGCAGGATGCCCGCCTTGTCGTGGTCGCGCACCGCGATGATGAAGGGAAAGCCGTGCTTGGCGGTGTACTTTGCGTTCAGATCGGTGAAGGCTGTGCGCTCCGCATCGGTCAGCGCGTCGAGGCCGGCGGAGGCTTGCTCGGCCGTGCTGTCCTCTGTCAAGCGTTTCGCGGCGGCGAGTTTTCCGGCGAGGTCGGGGTGCGCCTTGAGCACGTCGAGGCGTTTGCCTCTCGGCGCGGCGCGGAAGACGCGTTTCATCGCGTGGGCGAGGCCCTGTGCCGTGTCGTGGGCGGGGCCAAGCTCGCGCGCGAAGGCGCCTTCGGCAACCCAAGGTGAATGCTCATAGATGCCGCCGAACTGCTCCACGAAGGTGGCGCGGTCCATCTCGGAGGGGCGCAAGCCGCCACGCTGCGGATGCTGCGCGGCCCAGTGGCGGGCGATATCGCTGCGGGTCGCAATCCAGACGCCTTCGAACCCGTCGATATAGTCCAGAAACCGTTTGAGCGCCTGCACCCGCCCCGGCTTGCCGATCAGGCGGCAGTGCAGTCCCACGGACATCATCTTGGCCTGTCCGCCCGCGCCTTCAGCATAAAGCGCGTCGAAGCTGTCCTTCAGGTAGGCAAAGAACTGGTCCCCGGCGTTGAACCCCTGCGGCGTGGCAAAGCGCATGTCGTTGCAGTCGAGCGTGTAGGGGATCAGCAGCTGGTCGCGCCCTTCGATGCGGCTCCAGTAGGGCAGGTCGTCATCATAGACGTCGCTGATCCAGTCCATCCCGCGCTGGGCCGCCAGCCGGACCGTGTTCACGCTGCACCGCCCGGTGTACCAGCCGGTGGGGGGCTGCCCCGTGACTTCCGTGTGCAAGGCGATGGCGGCGTCCATGTCGGCGGCCTCCTCCGCCTCCGCATGGTCTTTGTAGTCGATCCATTTGAGCCCGTGGCTGGCGATGTCCCAGCCTGCATCCTGCATCGCCTCCACCTGTGCAGGGCTGCGGGCGAGCGCCGTGGCAACGCCGTAGACCGTGACCGGAAGGCCGCGCAGCAGCGTGTGCAAGCGCCAGAACCCCGCGCGCGCGCCATAATCGTACAGGCTTTCCATGTTCCAGTGCCGCTGCCCGGGCCAGGGCTGCGCGCCCACGATTTCGCTTAGGAACGCCTCTGACGCAGCATCGCCGTGCAGCAGGCAATTCTCGCCCCCCTCCTCGTAGTTCAGCACGAGGCTGACAGCGATGCGCGCGCCACCGGGCCATTTGGGATCGGGAGGCGCCGCGCCGTGGCCGTGGAAATCGCGGGGGTAGCGGGGTTGCGTCATGGCTTCCGTTTTGCGCCTATGGCCCCGGCAACGCAAGGGAGAGCGCGATGAGCGACGGCTATCTGACCACCCATGTCCTCGATACGGCGCGCGGCGTGCCTGCGGAAGGGATCGAGATCCTGCTTTACCGCGTGTCGGGCAACGCGCACCGCAAGATCGCCGCGGCGGTGACGAATGCGGACGGGCGGACCGATGCACCGATCCTGCCCAAGGGGAAGATGGAGGCGGGGCAATACGAGCTGATCTTTGTCGTCGCGCCCTACCTTCGGGCGCATGGGGCCGAAGGCGATGTGCTGTTCCTCGAACACGTGCCGATCCGCTTTGGCATTTCGGACGCAGGTCAGCATTACCACGTGCCGCTGCTGCTGTCGCCTTTTGGCTACAGCACTTACCGGGGGTCTTGACCGGCGTTGGGGCGGCCTATGTCCGGCCAGATGAGACCTGATCCTGACAGCACGATGACGGCGGAGGCGTTTGACCGCTGGTATTGGCCGGTGGCGGAGCTGCGCCAGTTCTGCGACGCGCTTGCGCTGTCCTCCGCCGGGACAAAGGCGCAGATGCGGGCGCGGGTCCTTGCCGTATTGCACGGAGAGGCGCCCCCGCCCCTGCCCCGCCGTGCGCGCGGGACGGTCAACCGGGCGAGGGCCACGCTGACGCCGGAGACGGTGATTGACGAAGGGGTGAGCTTTGGCCCGAACGTGCGGACCTACTTCAAGGGGCGGATCGGCAAGGGCTTTCGCTGCCACGGGGACTTCATGGACTGGATGCGAGGGGCGGCAGGGCAGACGCTGGCTGATGCGGAGGCGGCTTGGTACGCGCTGGAGGCACGGGGGGATGATCCGGCCTTTCGACGCGAGATCGCCGAATGCAATAATATGCTGAGGTACCTGCGCGCCTTGCGCGATGCGCACCCGGAGGTGGACATGGCGCGGGCGCAAGCCTGTTGGGCGTGGAAGTCGCGGCAACCTGCGGCGGGCGGGTTCGTGGTGTTTGAGGACAGCGATCTGACGCGGGCGTGACTTGCGCGTGCTAGCGGCGGGCGGGGCCCGTAAGCGCAGCGGCGGCGAGGATCAGGCCCGAGATGGTCGCGATCATCCCCGCTGCGCTGACCGACGCGGGCAGGCCGACCCAGCCCGGGCCGTAGCCCGCCAGCACATACCCCAGCACCGCCGACAGGGCGGCAAAGAGCACCGACCACGCCACCTGCACCCCCAGCCGGTTGGTCATCAGCCGCGCAGCGGCAGGTGGGCAGATGAACATCGCGATTACGATGATGCTGCCCACCGCGTCAAAGGCGGCAACAGCGGCGAGGGCGGCCACGATCACAAGGCCGAGTGACAAGGCGCGCACCGGGATGCCTTGGGTGCGGGCGAAGCCTTCGTCAAAGCTGGCCAGGGCAAGGGGGCGCCAGAAGAGCCACGTGAGCAGGCCGACGACCGCCAACGTCCCTGCCATGCGCGTCAGTTCCGGCGGCAGGCCCGCAAGGGCGGCGGGGTCCAGCAGGGACGGCCAGCCGGTCGCGTCCAGCCAGATCAGGCTTTCCAGATTGCCGTATAGCGCGTGTTCCACATCGAGGTGAACGGTGGACGTGTCCGACTGTTCGAGCAGCAGAACGCCCCCGGCGAACATGGTGGTAAAGACAACACCCATCGCCGCACCTGCCTCGATCCGGCCTAGCCTGCGGATCGCCTCGATCGCGGCAACAGAAACCAGCGCAGCAGCGCCCGCGCCCAGCAACATCGGCAGGGTCGCCACCGTGCCTGCCAGCAGGAAGGCCACCACGATTCCCGGCAGGACCACGTGGCTGATCGCGTCGCCGATCAGGGCCTGACGGCGCAGCAGCAGGAAGTTCCCCGGCAGCGCGCAGGCTATCGCGACCATCGTGCCGATCAGCAGCGGCGGCAGGGACAGGGGGACAAACTCCGCCCCCATCATGGCACCGCCACCGGCCCCGGCAGGGCGGCATCCACAGCGGAAAGCTGATCCGGGGTCAGCACCTCTTCGAGCCGGGTAAGGCCATCGTAGCGGCGTGCAGCCGCGGCATGGGCCGGGTCGTGCAGCACGATTTGCCAGCGCGCCTCATCCAGCATCGCCTTGGCGGCGGCGGCTTTGCCGGTCTCTGTGGCAACGCCATCGGCGCGCGCGAGCCCTGCACGGCGCAGAAGGCGCAGGGTGAGCCGTTCGTAGATTGGCTGGCCGGTCGCCAGCGCCAGCAGGCCCTGACGCAGGTGGACCGCCCGCTGGTGCGCCCGGTGGCGGACCCATGCGCTCAGGACGCCGCGGCGCGGGGCGGCCAAAAGGGACACAATGAACAGGGCAAAAGACACCAGTACGATCACCGGCCCGGTCGGCACATCCCGCAGCGCCGCGGACAGCGCCGCGCCGAGATAGCCCGCCAGCCCGCCCGCAAGGCCCGACAGGAGCAGAACGCGGTCCACCCGTTCCGTCCAAAGCCGCGCGGTGACAGGCGGGATGATCAGAAGGGCGACGATCAGGATCAGCCCGACAATCTTCATACCGACGACAACCACCGCCAGTACCAGCCCCATCATCGCCAGATCCAGCCGCGCGACATTTCGGCCCGTCGCAGTGGCAAAGCCCGGATCGAACGCAGCGAGCGTCAGGGGCCGCCGCAGGATCAGCACAAGGCCCAGCGTCAGCCCCGCCGCGACAAGCAGCATCAGCGCTTCGGACTGCACCATCCCCGCGGTCGCGCCCAAAAGGACGGATTCGAGACCCGCGGGACTGCCGACGCCAAGGCTCTGGATCACGGTCAGCAGGACAATACCAAAACCGAAGAACACCGACAGGACCGCGCCAATGGCTGCGTCTTCGCCAAGGCGCGTCCGCGTCGTCAGCCAGCTGACGCAGAGCAGGCCCAAAGCTGCCGAAACCGCGGCCCCTGTTAGCAAGCCAATCAGGTTGCGCCCATCGCCGCCCAGAAGGGCCATCGCGATAAAGGCAAGGCCTACCCCCGGCAGGGTCGCATGGCTGACCGCATCCGACAGTAGCGCCCGGCCCCGCAGAAACAGGAAGGTGCCCCCCGCCCCCGCCGCGATACCCAAAGTGGCCGCGCCCAGCGTCACCAGCACGGCGTTATAGCCGAGCTGCAACAGCAGCGCGTCCCAGATCATCGTTACGCGATCGCTCCGGGCAGGGCGGCGGCGGGACGGCCGGGAAGGCGTCCGCCGTAAGCGGCCTGCAGGTTCGCCTCCGTGAACGTGGTGGCGACGGGGCCCGCGGCCACCGCTTGCGTGTTTAGCAGGAAGACATCGTCGAAATATTGCGCAACGGTGCTGAGGTCATGGTGAACGACGGCAATCGTGTTCCCCTCGGCCCGCAAGCCATGCAGCACGTCCACGATGGCGGCTTCGGTCGCGGCATCCACACCGGCAAAGGGCTCATCCAGCAGGTAAAGGTCCGCGCCCTGCGCCAAGGCCCGCGCGAGGAAGACGCGCTGTTGCTGGCCACCGGACAGTTGGCCGATCTGGCGGTGGGCAAAGTCAGCCATGCCGACCCGGTCCAGCGCCTCCATCACCCGCGCCTTGTGCTGCCCGCGGATGCGGCCCAGCAGGCCAAGCTGGCCATAAAGGCCCATCATCACGACATCGATCACCCGCACGGGAAAGTCCCAGTCGACGCTTGCGCGCTGGGGCACATAGGCGATCCTGTCCCGAACAGCCGCCACGGGCGCGCCAAAGGCCGTGACCCGGCCCGAAAGCGGCGTGATCACGCCCAGTGCGGCCTTCAGCAGCGTCGATTTACCTGCACCGTTGGGGCCGATGATGGCCGTCATCGCGCCCGCGCGCAGAGACATATCCACCGAAAAGACCGCGGGTTTCTCACCATAAGATACGGTCAGTCCAGAGATCGACAGGGGCGCTGTTTCCAGCTGCACCGGGGTATCTGCAAGTTGAAGCATCAGGCCCCCTGCCCCAGCTGGCCCTGCATCCCGCCCGCCGGGACATCCACGCCCAGCGCACCCGCGATAGTCGTCGCGTTGTGGTCGATCATGCCGATATAGGTCCCCTCATAGGTGCCTTCCGGCCCCATTGCGTCGGAGAAGAGCGCGCCGCCGATCCGCACCTCGTGCCCTTGCGCCGCCGCGCCTTCGATCAGCGCGCGAATGTTGCGGTCAGAGACGGAGGTTTCGACAAAGACCGCGCCGATGTCACGCTCCACCAGCATGCCCACAAGCTCGGAAATACGCGCAAGGCCCGCTTCGCTTTCGGTGGAAATGCCCTGAATGCCCATCACCTCGAACCCGTAGGCCGCGCCGAAATAGCCAAAGGCGTCGTGGGCGCTGAGCAGAACGCGCGCCTCTTCGGGGACGCGGCTGAGCACATCGGTGGCGTAGGTGCCCAGAGTGGCCAACTCCGCCTTGTAGGCGGCGGCATTCGCCGCAAACATCTCTGCGCCCTTGGGCTGCGCCTGCGTGAGCGCCGCGGCCACCTGGTCCACGACCAGCGACCAAAGCGCCGGGTCCATCCAGACATGCGGGTCGAACCGGCCTTCGTAATCGTCATGGGCGCGCAGCAAGCTTTGGGGCAACCCCTCTGCCACGGCCACCACGCGGCGGGAACGCCCGAGGTCGGCAAAGAAGTCTTCCATCTGCGCTTCGAGGAAAAGGCCATGCCAGAGGACGAGGTCCGCGCGCGTCATCGCAACGATGTCGCTGCGCGTCTGGCGGTAGGCGTGCGGGTCCACCCCCGGCCCCATCAGGGCCTGCACCTCAACCCCGGTGCCGCCCACGATACGGGCCGCGTCAGCGATCATGCCGGTTGTCGCCACAACCTGCACGCGTGACGCGGCAAAGGCCGGGCCAGCGATGAATGGGGCAGCAAGCAGTCCAAGGGTCGTGCGTCGTGTCAGGCGCATGGTTACCTCCGCGTTTGTTTGACTGAATATGAGAGTCATTCGCAAGCGGTCAAGAGTTGCGAGCGATTCTCAGGTGCAAAACGGCGTGATCAGTCGAACGCGATGCAAAAAGAGGCAGGTTTGGCGGCGATAAGGGTGATGTGCCCCCCGCGCGCGCCCAGCAGCATCCGCACAATGGCCAGCCCCATGCCGGTGCCGCCGCTGTCACGGCGCGTGGTAAAGAACGGGTCGAACACCCGCGCGGCATTGCCTTTGGAAATGCCGGTGCCGTTATCGGTGACGGTCAGGGCCGCGCCATTGGCCTCCAGCTGCAATTGGGTTGCGCCATGCGCGGCGGCGTTCTGCGCCAGATGTTCCAGCACGACGTCCAGATCCGCGCGGGCCAGCGGGACGGCGCCGTGCCGCGCGATGTGCAGGGTCAGGCCCGCCACGTTTTCCGGCAGGTCTGACAGGTCTGTGCGGCCCGGACCGGCGCTTTCGCTGTCTTCTACGGTGCGGTGCAGGTCGGTTAGAAGGGTCTCCATCCGGGCGGTTGCCGCGCGGATCGTGGCCAATAGCGCCGCGCGGTCCTCGGGGGGTAGCGCCTTGTCTTCGAGCAGTTCCACCGCGCCGCGCAGAGAGGTCAGCGGGCTTTTCAGCTCATGCGTGACGTGGCTGGCATAGGCTTTGAGGCTCGAGGCGCGGGTTTGCAGGCTGTCGCCCATCGCGATCACCGCACGGCCCAGGTCGCGAAACTCGGGCGTGCCAAACTGGGTTGGCGGCGCGTCCGGGGCACCGGCCTTTACCGCCTGCGCATGGGCCGTCAGGCGGCGCACCGGGCGCAGGACCAAACGCCAGAGCAGGTAGCCGAGGATCGTCGTGCTGACCACGGCCATCCAAAACAGCAGCCAGCCCGTCTCCGCATAGCCCAGAATACCTCCCGCCACGCGGAACCAGACAATGGCGATCAGCGGCAGGCCCAGCACAGCCGCCAACGTGCCGCCCAGCACGAAGGCGAGCGGCGGGCGCCACTTGGTGTTTAGGCGCCGCGGCATGGACCCATGCGGATGCCGACCCCGTGCACCGTTTCAATGGCGTCGGGGCAGCCGGCGGCGGCCAGCTTGGCCCGCAGGTTGCGCAGGTGGCTGTCGACGGTGCGGTCGGAGACGTGGATGTTCGCGCCATACATTGCATCGGTGATCGCAGGGCGCGGGGCGACCTGTTCGGGCCGCGCCATCAGGTGACCCAGCAGCGCCATTTCGCGGGCGGTCAGGGCCACCGGGGTGCCCGCGATGGCGCAGTGGTGGCGCGCGGCGTCCACCTCCAGCACGCCGCGGCGCTGGCCCTTGGGCGCGGGCGCCCCCCGCCGCAGGATCGCCCGGATGCGCGCCGTCAGCTCGCGTGGGGAGAACGGCTTGGTCACGTAGTCATCCCCGCCCAGCTCAAGGCCCAGAATGCGGTCCACCTCATCATCCCGAGCGGTGAGAAACAGGACGGGGGTGCCCTGATCCTCCCGCAGCGCGCGGCAAAGCTGAAGCCCGTCCATCTCGGGCAGGCCAATGTCCAGTACAATCAGGTCAAACCGCCCCGTGCGCGCCTTGGCCAGACCCTCGGCCCCGTCGCCCGCCTCTTCGACCGCCAACCCCGCCTGCCGCAGGGCGATGAGCAGGACGGCGCGGATTTCCGCGTCGTCCTCGATGATAAGGATGGACTGGCTCATCGGGGCTGCTCCATGCCCGCAAGGCTATGGCGCAGGCGCGCGTTGCGAAAGCCCCATTCGTACCAGCCCAGCGGCGTGTGCAAGCTGGGCGACGTGTAGGTGCACAGCGTCCGGCCCCGCGCGGCCTGCCACGCGGTAATCTCCGGCACGGCGCCTTCGCTCAGCTGGCAGACATACCACGCATCCAGCGGCACCGGTTGGTTCAGGTTGTAGCGGGCGATGGCCCCGTCAAAGTTGAAAAAGGCGCAGACATAAAGCGTGACGGCCCCCAGAAGCCCGCAGCGGGCCAGCATCCACGCCGTGTTCTGGCGACTGGCGACCTGCGCAAAGGTGATCGCAAGGCCGGTCGCCACGACGCCCATCCAGATGAACGCGGCAAGGCGCAGCCGGGTGAGACCGTAGACATCGACGTAAATCTCAAGCCGCACGACGGAGGCGGCAACCAGCGCCAGCGTCTGCGCGATCCAGACCAGCAGCATCGCGCGGATCAGGGGCCGGTCCGCGTAGGGGTTTGCGAGCACCGCAAAGCCCCCCGCCAGCAGGGCCGTCACCAGCAGCGGGTAGGCGCCGCGGTGGGCATAGGTGGCGTAGGTCATGCCGTCGGGCAGCTGCCCCTCGCCGCCCAGCAGCGCCGCGTCCATCACCGTCTGCACCGCGAAAAGCGCGTTGAACAGCACCAGCGAGCGCGAGACCGACTGCGGGTTGATCAGCCCCGGGCGGCGCACGGTCTGTCGCGGCGGCGCGGGGCGCAGGCGCTCGGTCAGGCGCGTCACATGCAGGCACGGCCAGATGAGCAGCGCGAGAAGCGCCCAGAACACCACGCGCCCGGCCTCCGGCAGGTCCACTTGCAGGCGGGACAGATCGGTGAGCCAGCCGTCCAGCACCGGGTTCGCGCCCACGATCAACAGTGCGAACACGGCGCCGAGGCCCAGCGGCACGGCCCAGTTCATCAGCGCCGCCGCGACGGAGAGCTTTGGCGCGGGCCTCTCTACCAACTTCCGCGCGCCGCCAGCCGCGTCCGTCAGGCAGGACCAAGGCGCCACCCAGAAAAACCGCAGCGCCGCGCGGATCAGCTGGGGCCGCCGCAGACCCGCGGCAAAGGCGCAGGTCAGCGACAGGCCCATCAGCCAGATCAGGATCGACAGCGGTTGCACCAGCTCCACCAGCGGCAGCAGGCTGAACGCCACGCCGCCCGCGGCCAGCGCCAGCTGGCGCCCCTTAAGGCCCGAGAGCGCAAGCACCGCCGCCCCCAGCAGCGCGCCAAAGAGGGCCAGCGAAATACCTGGCCGGGTCTGCCAGACCAGCACATCACCCAGCGCGATCATCGCCAGCAGCACCCCCGGCCCGAGCCACCACGTGTTGCGCGTACGCGGGGCCGGTACGTAGCTGTGCTCGATCGGGCCCAGCCACCATCCGTCCCGTTTCATGGCCAGCGGTACGCCGCGCAAGATTGCCTGTTTCATGTCCCTGTCTCCCTCGTCCTGACGGGTTCCGTTGCCCCTATCTGCCCCCCGCAACGCGCAGGCTTTGCCGCGCAGTTGTGCAGAAAGCGTGCAGATCAGACGGGAGCGGCGCTTGCGCAACACCAGGGGCCGTGCAACGAAGAAGGCCAGTGATCGAGGGAGGCACCTATGCTTCAGGATGCGAGCGAAACCGCTCAATTGCCGCAAATCGCCTTGGCCCGGAACGACGGGATGCCGCTGGACCTAAGCTGGGTGCGGCAGGTTAGGGTGAACACCTCCGCGGTGGAGCGGCGCGCGGCCACCCTGCCCGGGCGTCGGTCGATCAAGAAGACGCATCAGGCGGCGTGGCTGTGCCGGGCGATCTCCTGCATCGACCTGACGACGCTGTCGGGTGATGACACGGAGGCCCGCGTCCGCCGCCTCTGCGCCAAAGCGCGCCAGCCGGTGCGCGGCGATCTGCTTGCGGCGCTGGGGATGGAGGGGCTGACCGTCGGCGCGGTCTGTGTCTATCACGAAATGGTCGGGGCGGCCGTCGAAGCGCTGAACGGCACGAACATCCCCGTCGCGGCGGTCAGCACCGGCTTTCCCGCGGGCCTGTCGCCCTTCGATCTGCGGCTGGAGGAAATCCGCCGATCTGTCGCCGCGGGCGCGCATGAGATCGACATCGTCATCTCCCGCCGCCACGTGCTGGAGGGGAACTGGCAGGCGCTGTACGACGAGATGGTGCAGATGCGCGCGGCCTGCGGCGAGGCTCATGTGAAGGCGATCCTCGCGACCGCAGAGCTGGGCACCCTGCGCAACGTCGCGCGCGCCTCTCTCGTGTGCATGATGGCGGGCGCGGATTTCATCAAGACGTCGACAGGCAAGGAGAGCGTGAACGCGACCCTGCCGGTGACGCTGGTGATGATCCGCGCGATCCGCGACTTCTATGACCGCACCGGCGTGCTGGTCGGCTACAAGCCCGCAGGCGGGATTTCAAAGGCGAAGGACGCGCTGATGTACCTTGCGCTGATGAAAGAAGAGCTGGGGAACCGCTGGCTGCGCCCGGACCTCTTCCGCTTTGGCGCCTCATCGCTCTTGGGCGATATTGAGCGGCAATTGGAACACCACGTGACCGGCGCCTATTCCGCGTCGTGGCGGCATGGGATGGCATGAGCATGAACACCAAGGAAATCTTTGACAGCATGGAATACGGCCCCGCCCCCGAAAGCGCCGCGGACGCCTTTGCGTGGATCGTCGATCAGGGCAGCCGGTTTGGCCACTTCATCGACGGCGCGTTCACAGACCCGGGGGCGGAGACCTTCGACAGCCGGAACCCGGCCAATAACGAGGTGCTCGCGACGCTGACGCAGGCCACTCAGGCCGATGTGGATGCTTCGGTGCAGGCAGCGCGCAAGGCGCAGCCGAAATGGGCGCGGCTTGGCGGGCATGGACGCGCACGGTATCTCTATGCGCTGGCGCGGCTCTTGCAGAAACACGCCCGTCTCTTTGCGGTACTGGAAACGCTCGATAACGGCAAGCCAATCCGCGAAAGCCGCGACATCGACATTCCCCTCGCCCAGCGCCACTTCTACTACCACGCGGGCCTCGCCCAGCTGATGGCCGATGAGATGCCGGGGCGCGCGCCGCTTGGCGTGTGTGGGCAGATCGTGCCGTGGAACTTTCCGCTGCTGATGCTGGCGTGGAAGATCGCCCCGGCGCTTGCAGCAGGCAACACGGTGGTGCTGAAACCGGCCGAATACACCTCCCTCACGGCCCTTCTGTTTGCGGACATCTGCCAGCAAGCTGGCCTACCCGCGGGTGTTGTGAACATCGTCACGGGCGACGGCGCGGTGGGCGAGAGGATCGTGAACGCACAGGTGGACAAGATCGCCTTCACGGGCTCAACAGCCGTGGGCCGCCGCATCCGCGAGGCGACCGCGGGGC
This sequence comes from Pseudomonadota bacterium, assembly GCA_039817385.1. GTDB lineage: Bacteria > Pseudomonadota > Alphaproteobacteria > Rhodobacterales > Rhodobacteraceae > JBCBCP01. The sequence continues at coordinate 66,616 of JBCBVY010000006.1, forward strand.
GGGGCATCCCGCTAACGCTCGAGCTGGGCGGAAAGTCCCCCTACATCGTGTTCGACGATGCCGACATTGATTCAGCTGTCGAAGGGCTCGTCGACGCGATCTGGTTCAACCAGGGGCAGGTCTGCTGCGCGGGCTCGCGCCTGCTGGTGCACCAGCCGGTGGCGAAGGCGTTCCACGCCAAGCTGCGCGCGCGGATGGACAAGCTGCGCATCGGCAGCCCGCTGGACAAGAGCATCGACGTCGGCGCCGTGGTGGATCCGGCGCAGCTACAAACGATCACCGACATGGTCGAGGCCAAAACGGCAGGCACCGTGCACCGCGCCGCCTGCCCCCTGCCCGCCGAAGGGTCATTCTACCCCCCGACCCTGATCGAGGGGCTGGAGGCGTCAGACCCGCTCATGCAGGAGGAGATCTTTGGCCCCGTCCTCGTCTCCACCACCTTCCGCACGCCGGAGGAAGCCGTCGCACTGGCGAACAACACCCGCTACGGGCTGGCCGCAACGCTCTGGACCGAGAACATCAACCTCGCGCTTGATGTGGCGCCGAAGCTGGCGGCTGGCGTCGTTTGGATGAACGCCACGAACCTTTTTGACGCCGCCGCGCCCTTCGGCGGCGTACGGGAATCCGGCTTTGGCCGCGAAGGCGGCTGGGTCGGCCTGCGCGCCTACACCAAACCGAAGGCTGACACGCCGCTCAAACCCGCTGCGGCCTATACGGGCGACAAGGCGCCCGAAGACGCGATCGATCGCACCGCCAAACTCTATATCGGCGGCAAGCAGGCGCGGCCCGATGGCGGCTATTCCGCGCCCGTCTGGGGCCGGACGGGCAGGCTGCTAGGGCACGCGTCGCTGGCAAACCGCAAGGATGTGCGGGGCGCGGTTGAGGCCGCCCAGACGGCGAAAGGATGGGCCAAGACAACCGGTCACCTGCGCGCGCAAATCCTCTACTACATCGCGGAAAACCTCGCCGTCCGCAGCGAGGAATTTGCCGCCCGCATCAACGCGCTGACCGGCGGGCGGTCTGGCAAGCAGGAGGTTGAGGACAGCCTGCAAACGCTCTTCTCCGCCGCCGCATGGGCCGACAAGATGGACGGCAAAGCCCACGGCGTGCCGATCCGCGGCGTGGCGCTGGGGATGGTGGAGCCCACGGGCGTCATCGCCGCGCTCTGCCCCGATACGCTGCCCCTGCACGGGCTGATCCGCCTGATGGCGCCCGCCATCGCGATGGGCTGCCGCACGGTGCTGGCCGCCTCCCAACCCTTCCCGCTGGCCGCAACCGACTTCGTTCAGGTGCTGGAAACGTCAGATGTGCCCGCGGGCGTCGTCAACATCCTGACCGGCCCGCACGAAGCGGTCGCCAAGACAATGGCCGAGCACGCGGATATCGACGCGGTCTGGTCGCTGTCGGACCCGTCCCTCGCCAAAACCATCGAGGCGGGCGCGGCTGGCAACCTCAAACGCACGTGGCTTCCCAAGGGCCTGCCGGAGGTCAAGGACGTCCTGCACGCAGCCACGGAGACCAAGACGATCTGGATCCCCTACGGCGAATAGCCCTTCTTCTGGCCAAAAATAAGTCGGGGAGTTTGAGGGGCGGAGCCCCTCATCAGTAGAATAAAATCAAACGCGCCCTCTCACACATCGCCGGGCGATGTGTTGCCGGGTTGCGGCGGCAAAGCCGCCTGAGCAGGCGCTCAATTTGGAAGCGGGCCGGTCGATAGGCCCTCGGGCTGACCGACCACGACAAAGTGCAAGCCGTCCGGGTCCAGAAGGGAGGCAGCCACGCGCTGCACATCCTCCAGCGTGACCGCATCGACCTTTTCATTGCGCGTCGCGATGTAGTCGACGGGCAGGCCCAGCATCTGCATGCCGACCATGATCCGCGCAATCGTCCCGTTGCCGTCAAATTGCAGCGGGTAGCTGCCGGTCATGTAGGTCTTGGCCGCCTCCAGCTCCTCCGCGGTCACGCCTTCGGCTGCGGCGCGGGCCCATTCGGCGCGGATTACGTCAATCGCCTCGGCGATGCGGTCGTTCGCGCTGGCCACCTGCCCCTGGTACGTTGCCGCCAGATCACGCGGCACGAGGAAGGAATAAACGCCATAGGTCAGGCCGCGTTCCACGCGCACCTCCTGGGTCAGGCGCGACTGAAAGCCCCCGCCGCCCAGCACCTGGTTCAGCACCCGTGCGGCAAAAGAGTCGTCATCATCCTGCTCAATCCCTGCATGGCCAAAGACCGCGACCGACTGGGGCACGTCCATCGGCACCACAGTGATGCCTCCCGCGATGCCAACCACCGCAGCCTCGGGCATGGGCGCGCCGGTCTCGGGCAGATCGCCCAGCAGGGTGTCGAGCAGCGTGCCAAGCTCTTCCGGCGTGATATCGCCCACGGCCCCCACATACATCCGGTCCTTGGCAAAAATGTCCCCATGCGCCGCCAGAAGGTCGGCGCGGGTCAGCGCGGTGACGCTCTGTTCGGTTCCAGACAGGGCCGAGCCATAAGGGTGATCGCCAAAGGCCATGCTCCGCCACGTGCGCGTCGCAATCTCGTTCGGGTCCACCGCGTCCGAACGGATGCCGGACAGGACCTGCTCGCGCACCCGGTCGATGGCGTCGGGATCAAAGCGCGGCGCCTTGATCGAGCTGCGCAGCAGGGCGACCGCGTCATCCCGGTTTTCCGTCAGAAAGCGCGCCTGAATGGAAAGCGCATCGTCGCGCACGCTGTAGGAAAAGGACGCCGCGAGGCTTTCCATCTCGCGCGCAAAGGCCCGTGCATCAAGGTCCCCGGCGCCTTCTTCCAAGAGGCCAGTCATCAGGTTCATCGCCCCGCGCTTGCCCTCCCGGTCCAGCGTTGCGCCGCCCCGAAAGCGGATGTGCAGCGCGGTGAAGGGGATCGACGGCTCTTGCACGAGCCACGCGGTGATCCCGCCGGGGCTGGTCACCTCTTCGATGTCGACTTCGGCGCGTGCAGGCAGTGCCAGCAGGATCAGCGCCGCGAAAGACAGGATCAGGTGCTTCATTGGGTCGCCTCCGGGCTTTCGGGTCGGGTCAGGTAGCCGGTGACGGAGGTGTCTTTGCGCAGCACCATCTCGGCGGCTGCCATGATATCCTCCGCCGTCACGGCTTGCAGCACGTCGGGCCAAGCTTGGACGTCTTCAACCGTCAGGCCGGAGGTCAGCGCTCGGCCATAGCGGTTCGCGACGCCGGAGGCACTGTCGCGGGCGTAGATCTGAGACGCGCGCAGCTGCATCTTGATCCGCTCCAGCTGTTCTGGGTCCACACCCGTCTGAATGAACTCGGCCAGCGTGGCGTCCATCGCCGCCTCCGCCTCTTCGAGGCTGATGCCGGGGCTGGGCAGGACGACCACGTCAAAGGTCGTGTCATCCAGGGAAACGCCCCGGTAAAAGGCCCCGGCATAGACCGCCACCTGGCTGTCGAATTGCAGCTTTTCGGTCAGGAAGGACGTTGTCCCACCGCCGAGGATCTCCGCCAGCATGGTCAAGGCCGCCGCCGCCTGCTGATCACCCGGATCGCGTTCCGGGGCGAGGTAGGACCGGCTGACATAAGGCTGCGCCACCCGCGCGTCGCGGTAGATCACGCGCCGCTCAGCGATTTGCGGCGGCTCCGCGGTACGCGCGCGGGGCGCGATCGCGGGGTTTGCCGGGATCGGGCCGTAATGCGTCTCTGCGAGCGTGCGAACCTCGTCCGGGGTGACATCTCCGGCCACGATCAGGATCGTGTTGTTGGGCGCGTAATGGGCCTCGTAAAAGGACATCACGTCCTGCATGCCCAGCTCTTCCATCTCGTGCATCCAGCCGATGATCGGTACGGCGTAGCCGTGATTGAGGTACTGCGCCGCCGCAACCTGCTCGCCAAAAAGCGCGCGGGGGTTGTTTTCGGTCCGCTGGTTGCGCTCTTCGATGATCACGCCGCGTTCGGAGGTGATGTCGCCTGCGGTCAGGGCGAGGTTGCGCATCCGGTCGGCTTCCATCTGCATCATCAGGCCAAGCCGGTCGGCGGCGACGCGTTGGAAATAGGCGGTGTAGTCGTAAGAGGTGAACGCGTTGTCGCGCCCGCCATTTTCCGCAACCACGCGAGAAAACTCACCCGTTTCCATGTTGTCCGTCGCTTTGAACATCAGGTGTTCGAGGAAATGCGCAACGCCGGAGGCGCCGTCCGGCTCGTCCGCGCTCCCGACCCTGTACCACAGCATGTGGGTGACAACCGGCGCGCGGGTGTCCTGCACGACGACGACGTCCATACCGTTGTCGAGGGTGAAGGTGCTGACCTGCTCGTCCGCCTGTGCGGATGTGGCCATCCACAGGGTCAAGCTGGCCGCGAAGGCCGATCGCCAGATGCTCATTGCGCGTGCCGCTCCTTGGCTTGGGTTTCACAACACATGTGCCCCGTGCGCCGGGCTTCAAGATCACTGGCGCGGATGTGAGCGCTCAGGTCGGGTTGAAGCGGCGGTTTGCCGGGGGCGCTGCCGGGGTGGGCACGCCGCGCAGGCGGTATTGCTCGGCCACGAGGTCGGGATCGAGCGCCTGGCTTTCGTACACTTGGTTATAGCGGTCCACCGGCACGATACGGATCTGGGTCAGGCGCCCACGGCGGCGGCGGAAATCCGCGTCCTGCGCGGCCAAATCATCGCGGATCGTTGGGGAAACGCCATTGCGCGCCGCATGCGCCACAAGCGCGGCGTCGCTGGCCGGGACCGCGCCGCCCGTGGGGCGACTGCCGCCCAGCGCGGCCGCGCCATCCTGACGCGGTTGCAGGTCCACCAGGTTCGACTGCCCTGGTGTAGGCACGGGCAGTTCGGACAGGTTTTCGGGCGTGGCCAGGGGCTTGACCGGCGTCACGATGAACTCGTCCGGGCCGTCACCGGTCCCGCGCAAATCGCGCAGGCCGCGGTTTTCGCACGCGCCAAGCGCGGCAATCACAAGCGCGCACAGAGCCAGTCTGGAAAGTTGCATGGGACGCCCCTTTTTCCCCTTCCCCGCCTAATATCGCAGCCGCGCGGAGATTGTCACGCCCGCTTTTTCCCGCCTTTGCGGTCTTCGGCAAAGAAGACGAGGCCGAGCGCGCCGGCAAAAATGAAAATGTCCGCCACGTTAAACACAAACGGGTTCTGGATGCCGCAGCAGGACATGTTCAGGAAGTCGAGCACATAGCCATAGATCAGCCGGTCAATCACGTTGCCGAGCGCCCCGCCAATCAGCAAACCGGCAGAGAGCAGCGCAATGGGCCGCTGGCGCGCACCGCGCAGCCACCATAGGACCACCGCGCAGATGAGGGCGGCAAGGCCGATCAGCAGCCAGCGGCTTGTCCCGTCGCCCAGAAGGCCAAAGTTGATGCCGCGGTTTTCGCCATAGCGGAAGTTCAGGAGGGGCGGAGCGACGTCAATGGCGCGGATCTGCGCGAGGTTCATCGCGTGGATGACCACGTATTTGCTGATCTGGTCCAGCAGGGCCGCAAGCGCCGCAGTGATCGCAATCAGCCGCATCAGTGCCGGAAGTGCCGCATACCGGTGAAGACCATCGCGAGGCCCGCCGCGTCCGCGGCCTCGATCACCTTATCATCCCGCATTGATCCGCCCGGCTGGATCACCGCCGTGGCGCCTGCCTCTGCTGCGGTCATGAGGCCGTCCGGGAAGGGAAAGAACGCGTCAGATGCCACGACTGAGCCTTGCGTGAGCGGCGCGGCAAAGCCCAGCGCCTCAGCCATGTCTTGCGCCTTGCGCGCGGCGATGCGGGTGCTGTCCACGCGGCTCATTTGACCTGCACCGACGCCAACCGTGGCCGCATCCTTGGCGTAGACGATGGCGTTCGATTTGACGTGTTTCGCGACCGTCCAGGCAAAGCGCAGGTCGCGCATTTCGGCTTCGGTGGGTGCGCGTTTGGTCACGACCTTGAGGTCTTGCGCGCCGCGCTGGCCGACATCCTTGTCCTGCACCAGCATCCCGCCTGCAACCTGCGTAAAGGCGAGGGCTGCGGCAGTGGGATCGGCGAGACCGTCCGTTGTCAGCAAGCGCAGGTTGGGCTTGGCCGCGAAAACCGCGCGTGCCGCATCGTCTGCGCCGGGGGCAATGACGACCTCGGTGAAGATCTCGGTGATGGCGCGTGCCGTCGCCTCATCCAGCGGCTGGTTCAGCGCGATGATGCCACCAAAAGCGCTCGTGCGGTCACAGTCGAAAGCGCGTGAATACGCCTCCGCCAGCGTGCCCGCCGTCGCCACACCGCAGGGGTTGGCGTGTTTGATGATCGCGCAGGCGGGACCGTCCTGAAACTCGGAAATCAGCTCGAACGCCGCGTTCGTGTCATTGATGTTGTTATAGCTCAGCGCCTTGCCCTGATGCTGCTGCGCGGTGGCGACGCCCGGTGCGGTGCTGCCATCGGTATAAAACGCCGCGGCCTGGTGCGGGTTCTCGCCATAGCGCATCTCGGAGCTGAGCGTGCCGGCAAAGACGCGGCGGCGGGGCAGGCCGCCCACCTGTCCGGCCATCCACGTGCTGACGGCGGCGTCATAAGCGGCGGTGCGGCCATAGGCCGTCTGCGCAAGGCGCTGGCGCAGGGCATAGCTGGTCTGCCCGCCTGTGTCCGCCATTTCCGCCAGAACCGCATCGTAATCCTCGACATCCACCACCACGGTGACAAAGCCGTGGTTTTTTGCCGCCGAGCGGATCATCGCAGGCCCGCCGATATCGATATTCTCAATCGTCGTGGCGTAATCCGCCCCGCGTGCCACGGTCTCTTCGAACGGGTAGAGGTTCACCACCACCAGATCGATAGCGCCAATCCCGTGTTCGTCCATCGACGCGCGGTGCCCCACATCGTCGCGCAGCGCCAAGAGGCCGCCATGCACCACCGGGTGCAGCGTCTTGACCCGGCCGTCCATCATCTCGGGAAAGCCGGTGACGTCGGACACGTCTTTGACCTCCAGCCCTGCGCTGCGCAGCGCCGCCGCCGTCCCGCCGGTGCTGAGCAATTCGACGCCATGTCCGGCCAGCGCCTGTGCAAAGGGGATCAGTCCGGTTTTGTCAGATACGGAAATCAGGGCGCGGCGGATCGGGTAGAGGTCGGTTGTCATCAGCTCTCGTCGTCAGTGTAGGGCTCAGGCGGGCTCAGGTCCCGCACCCCGATGGCTGTATCCTGTGCCTTGGCAAAGGACCAGCGGATACGGGTGCCGTAATCCGTCGCACGCCCCGACAAGACGATCTGCTGCGCCGCGCGGGGCTTGAGCCGCCCGGTCTCCAGATAGACGCTGGGTTGCAGGGTCAGGGTTGATGCGCCGTCGTGGCGAAAGATCCAGATCTCCCCGCTTTTGAGCGCCATCGACACCGCCGCGCCGTTCAAGTCGAGCGCTGCGTCCACCTCCGGGTGCAGGTGGAAACGGATATCGAAGGGCACGCCAGCAAGCTTGTGCGCGTCCATCACGGCGTCGAACTTGCGTTTGTGCGCGTCCTCAAGCGACAGCAGCATGTCCTCTCCGGCCAGCCCGCGCCCGTCAAAGGTCAGCTCGAGCCGCCGCGCGTGGGTCAGCCCGTGGGTCGCGACAAAGCCGTCATGCCCGCCTTCAAAGCGCAGCCCGTCAGGGGCCTGGCTCATCTCCACCGGCACGTCGCGAGGGGCGTCCATCAGCGCCTCCTGCGTCTGGCCCTTGGCCATGTCGCCGAGGCGGGCGGAGGAATAGCCATCGAGCACGAGCGCACTGTGGGATGGCGTGGCCCGCCCCGCGCGGCGCCATTCCGCGCCAAAGGACGCGCCGGAGCCGCAGTTGACGATCATCGGGCGGCGGCCCGAGGTCAGCTCGAACGCGAGGGTTGAGGCGTGCCCGTTATGGCTGGCGCTGCCGCGCGGGGGCGGGCTGGCATCCACAATGATAGAGGTGCGCCCCGCGCTCAGGCGGGCAAAGCCCATCGCCAGCCCCTCGGCCTGCCGCGCCTTGACCCCGCTCGCGGCCAGCGCAGTGTCCAGCCAGCCTTCAAGCCCGCGCCCGCCGCCATGAAAGCGCGCGAGCCCACCATCGGAATGGCGCAGGGTGCGAAGCGTGGGCGCGATGCGGGCAATCGCAGCGGCATGGGGGGCGGGCACGTCGCGGCCGGTTTCCGTCAGCGCCGCCGCGGCCCAGGTCAGTAGGACAAAGACATCGAGCAGCTCTTGCGGGTTGCGCGTGGGCAGCCCGCCCTGCGCGTCGATCTGATGGTCGGCCTCGCGGGCAAGGGCGCGCACCGCCGGGTCCGCCAGCTCCCCCATGCCTTCAAGCGACAGGCCCGCATAGATCAGCCCGGTCAGCGCCTCGAACCGGGGCAGACCCGGGGCCGCCGCGCCCCAGCGTTTGGACAGGAACCGGGTCTGCTGCGCGAGGCTTTGGTAGAACGCATCGCTTTGGGCCTTGTCCCGCCCTTGGAGGAAAAACAGCGCGTGGTTGATCCAGCGGATCAGCCGCCGCCCGGTCAGGTCGGGCGTCCAGCCCGGCCCGCGCCCGCGGCCATAGCGGCCAATCCAGTCCCAAAGCCAGTCCTGCCCCAAACTGCGCGTGCTTGTGTCCCCCACGGCGGCAAGGTCATCCATCCAGGCAAAACCGTGCACCGCGTCGGACCAGGCCGCATCCGGCGCGGCGACGTCCCAGATGAGCACGCCTTTGGCTTCGATCAGGTGGCCAGCAAACAGGTAATTGCCTGCCACCAGCTGCCGCCCCCGGGCAAAGCTGCCGATGGTGCGCGGCTCGGGCGCGGAATTGAACGCCGTCGCGGCCCGGGCCCGCGTGGCCATCCGGGCGTGCCAGCCGTTCAGAAAGCGCGCGCGGCGCGCGGCAAAACCGGTGGGGTTGCTCATTTTTGATCGTGCCTCTGGCGCTCTACCGGCGCTTGATGCGGCCAGCATATCGCGGCGCGCACGGCAAGTCACGCACGCGCTTGGCGCTCAGGCACCTTTCCGCAAGGCGGCGATGTAGAACCCGTCCATCCCGCCGCGCTCTGCCCAGAAATCGGGCCGCAGGCGCAGGCCGCCCTCGTCCGAGCGCCACGCGGGGTCGATCCCGCCCCGGTCCAGCGCGGCGATGTCCACATTCATGTCTTTGTGACGATCCAGGGCGTCGATGATCTGCACCTCGCCCTCGTCCGGAAGGAGGGAGCAGGTGCAGAACACCATCCGCCCGCCGGGTTTTAGCAGGCTCCAGGCGTGGTCCAGAAGGCGGGCTTGCAGGTCCATCAGCCCCGCGAATTCCGAACCGTCCTTGGCATAGGGCAGATCGGGGTGGCGACGGATCGTGCCCGTGGCCGAACACGGCGCGTCCAGCAGGATCGCGTCCCACGCGCCGGTCAGGGTGAGCGCATCCTGCGCGATAACGTCGGCCTTCAGGCCGGTGCGTTTGAGGTTCGCGTGCAGACGGCCCAGCCGCGCCTCTGAGATGTCCACGGCTGTGACATCCGCGCCCATCGCGGCCAGTTGCAACGTCTTGCCCCCCGGCGCGGCGCAGAGGTCGAGCACTTTCGCACCCGGTTTTGGCGCGAGGACCAGCGCGGGCAGCGCGGCCGCGGCATCCTGCACCCACCAGTCCCCGGCCTCGAACCCCGGCAGGGCAGACACTTGCCCCGCGTCTTGCAGGCGCAGGGAACCGGTCGGCAGGGCCTCCCCGCCCAACGCGCTCAGGTCTGCGTCCGGCTTCGCGCTCAGGTCCAGCGGGGCGCCTGCAAAATGCGCCGCCTCGATGGCCATGATCGCCTTTGGCCCCCACGCTTCCTTCAGCGGGTTCCGCAACCAGACCGGCAGGCGCGGAATACGCAAGCCGTCCCATTTCGAAGGCCCTTCGGCAGCGATCTTGCGCAGCACCGCATTCACCAGCCCCTTCATCCGGCCAAAGCGGCGGTCCTTGCCGACGATCTGCACAAGGTCATTGACCACCCCATGCGCCGCGCCGCCCCCGCACAGCTCTACCGTGCCAAGGCGCAGGGCGTTTCGCACGGGCAATGGCGGCTGCTTTTGCACATGACGTTGCAGAAGGCGGTCGGCCCGCTCCATCCCGCGCAGGGTGTCCTCAGCGAGGCGCTGCGCACGGGCGCGGTCGGGCGGGCTCAGGTGATCCAAAGCGCCCGCGCCAATCAGTTCGGCCATCAGCCGCCCTTCGCCGATGATCTGGCCCAGAAGCCAGATCGCGCTTTGCCGTGCGGGGATGCCTGCGCTGGATGCCATGTGATGCCCTTCTTGCCCTTGCCCCTTGGCGGGGCGCAGAGCGCGCGTATATCAACGGGTAAGCGAAGGGAAAAGCCATGAGTGACGAACGAGACGATCTGCCCCCTGCCGCGCAGCGTGCGCTGGCTGAGGCCGAGGAGCGGCGGAAGAAGGCCAAGGCCGCAGAGTTGCCGACCGAACTGGGTGGGCGTGATGGGCCGGAGCCCGTGCGCTTTGGCGACTGGGAGAAGAAGGGGATCGCTGTCGATTTCTGAACTGCCGGGGAAACCGACGCGGTTTCCCCTCAGCGGCCCGACAAGAAAACCGCGTCGGTTCTCCTTAGTTTAGGCGAAAGGCCGCGCTGTCGCCCGCGCCCTTGTCGGACGTGAAGCGGATGCGGCTCCCCTCCATCGTGACCTTTTGGCAATTGTAGCCGATGTCCATGCCGCCCCAATCGAGATTGCGGCAGAAAAAGCCATCGCGCCAGGACCATTCGCCGGTCACCGGCCAGCTGATCGCTTTGCCCTCAACGGTGCCGTTTGGCTTGACCTGCAGCCTGATAGACGGCGAACGGCTGAGTGTTTTGCCCTGCACGATCGACATGAACTGAGATTTGCTGGTCACCGTGTCGGCGCCCGCGGGCATCGTCGCGGCCAATCCGATAATCGCGGCTGCAAGTACTGTGCGCATTGCGCTCCCCCGTCACTGGTAAGGTGTAATCGAGGAGGGGTACGGCGAGACGCGCTATTTGGTTCACTATAGGGTGCGGTTTTTTGCCTGTCAGGACGCGCCGAGGCCCAGCACATCCATCATGTCATACTGTCCGGGCGCGCGGTTCTGCGCCCAAAGCGCGGCGGTCAGTGCGCCGCGGGCAAAAAGGGCGCGGTCGGTGGCGACGTGGCGCAAAGTGATCCGCTCCCCCGGGCCGGCGAACAGCACGTCATGCTCGCCCACGATGTCACCGCCGCGGATCGCGCTAAAGCCAATGTCGCCGTCCTTGCGGGCGCCGGTGATCCCGTCACGCCCTGAATCGCGCACATCTGGCAGGTTGACGCCCCGGCCCTGCGCCGCCGCCTCGCCCAGCATCTGCGCGGTACCCGAAGGCGCGTCGATCTTGTGCTTGTGATGCGCCTCGATCACCTCGATGTCGAACTCTGGACCCAGCGCCGCCGCGACCTGCCGCGTGAGGCCCACCAGCAGGTTCACGCCAAGGCTCATGTTGCCCGCCCGCACGATGGGGCAGTGGCGCGCTGCGGGCTCCAGCCGGGCGATTTCATCCTCGGTCATGCCGGTTGTGCCAATGATATGCGCCGCGCGCGCCTGCGCGCAGAGGGCCGAGGTGGCGAGCGTTGCCTCCGGCACGGTGAAGTCGATCACCGCCTGCGCCTGCGCGATGGCCTCCAGCGGATCATCCGTCACGGTCACGCCCAGCGGTTGGCCGCCCATCGCCGTGCCGATATCCGCGCCGACCCAGTCGTGGCCCGTGCGTTCAACCGCACCCACAAGGCGCGCCTGATCCGAGGCGTTCACAACCTCCACCAACATCTGCCCCATGCGCCCCGAGGCGCCCATCACAACGATGCCCGGTGTGTCGGCCATTTTTCGCTCTCCCTTTTCGGCCCCAGCCTCCTAGCGCGGCGCGGAGCGCTTGGCAAAGCCGAAGGGCAGGGTTAGGTGAGAGGCATGGCACGCAACAAGTTTCACGATGGCCCCGGCCCGTCGCAGCGGCAGCTGCGCGTGGGCGAGTTGATCCGGCGCACCCTGTCGGAGGTGCTGGCGCGCGGGGATATTCACGATCCGGAGCTGAACCGGATGTCGATCACCGTGGGCGAAGTCCGCACCTCTCCCGATTTGAAGATCGCAACGGCCTATGTGCTGCCCCTTGGCGGGCAGGGCCAGGACGAGGTGATCGGCCTTTTGTCGCGCAACAAGTCCGAGCTGCGCCGGATGGTGGGCAAGAAGTTGGCGCTGAAGTTCTCCCCCGATCTGCGGTTTCAACTCGACGAGACATTCGACCGGATGGACGACACGCGGCGGATGCTGGCCGATGCGACCGTGCGCCGGGACGTGTCGGCGGAGGACAGCGAATGATCCGCGCCGCCGCAGCGCTGCTTGCGCTGCTTTGTGCGGCGGGGGCAAGCGCGGCGACGTGTTCCGAAGCGCGGCACGAAGGGGTGCGCTTTACCACCTGCGCGGTTGACCTGTCGACCCAGACGTTGCGCCTGTTTCTTTATGGGGTCGATGGCGCGCCGCTGGGCGAGTTCCGCGCGGTGGACGCGGCGCTGCGGGACGAAGGGTTGCGGCTTGGCTTTGCGATGAACGCCGGGATGTACCATGCGGACCGCGCGCCTGTCGGGCACTACGTGGAGGATGGCACGCAAGTGCGCGGCGTGATCCGCGGCGCGTCCCCCGGCAATTTCGGCCTCGTGCCCAATGGCGTCTTTTGCATCCGCCCGGGCCGCGCCGATGTGATCGAGACGGAAGCGTTCCTGCGCCGCGCGCCGGACTGCACCTATGCCACGCAGTCGGGGCCCATGCTGGTGATTGACGGCGCGCTGCACCCGCGGTTTCTGCCCGATGGCACCTCGCGCTTTGTCCGCAATGGCGTGGGGACCAGCGCGGATGGGCAAACGGCCTATTTCGTAATCTCGCGCAGTTCGGTGAACTTCCATGACTTTGGCACGTTCTTTCGGGACGTGCTGGAGGTGCCAAATGCGCTTTACTTTGACGGCAACGTCTCGCGCCTGCACGCGCCGGGGATCGGACGGTCCGACCTTGGCAGGATGATGGGGCCAATCGTTGGGACGGTGGTGCCGCGTTAGGGGCGCGCCACCACGATGGTGCAAATCTCGATCCCGACAATTTCCTGGCACAGACCTGCGGGCGGGGTTTCTCCGTTTGGCGGCTGGGCGGCGATGTCGAACCCGTTTCGGATCGCGATATCGGCGGTGCGGCGGAAGCCTTTGGCAAAGCTGATAATGCCATCGGCGGACTGGTTGGCCTGCCCCATGACGTATTGAAGGATGTAAAAGGATTGCTCCCCTCCGACCCAAGCGAGGTAAGGGATTTGGCCAAGGTCAAAGGCCTGCGTGACGAGGTTGGCCGTGTCCAGCTTGTTTGGGAGGGGCAGATCATCATCCGCCATCGTTGCGGCAAAGCTGTCCGCAAGGGCGTCGTGATCAATCGCCTCGCCGCGCGCGACAGCCGCAAAATTGTCAAAGACCAGCGCCTGCACGTTGTGGAGCCGTTCGTAGGCTGCGCCTGCATCCGGATGCGCAGCCAGCGCACGGGACAGGCGCGCCGCTTCGGGCCAGTCGGCAGCCAGCAGCGCCTGGTCCAGCGCGGTCGTGATCTGTGCATAGGTGCCACGGCCATAGACGTCTGCGATCTCTTCCAGCCACCGCCGCGCCGTATCTGCCGCCGGGGTTATGTCTCTCTGGTCTGCGGCGGTTGAGAGCGCATCGATGACAATGGCGCGTGTTGTGTCCCCCTCCAGAAGCGCGGGGCGCAGCGTGGCCGGATCGCTGCCCGGAACGGACAGGTCGGCAATAATCGCGGCGATCATCCGGTCATAGCCGGGATCGCGCACCACGCGCATGGCGGAGGCTGCCATCGATCCGATGGCCGCATTTGTGGCGCGCAGTTCGGGGGTCACCAGCAGCGCCTCCGGCAGGTACATGCCCGCCGCGATGCTGCGCGCTTGCTCGAAATCGCCGGATTTCATAAGCGCGCTGGCCTCGCCCATCAGGCGGACGCAGTCGCGGAAACCAGCGCTTTCATCGGGCGCCGCATCTGACGCAAGGTGTGCGGCAAGTTCCTCCCTCTGGGCCTGTTGCAGCAAATCCTCCAGCGGATGCGCCAGCTGTTCCAGGCGGGCGCGGGCCGCGTCGCGCAGGCCAAATCCGGCTTCATAAAAGGCGCGCCACGCCCGTGTCTGGTCCCGCAGAAAGGGGCGGTTGTGCAGATCGCCCAGCGCCGCCGCCTCGTCCAGCAGGGCAAAGCCCCGCTCGTACCGGCAAAGCCCCCCAATGGTCAGCACGGCGCCCGTGTTCAGCAGGATGATCCAATCCGGGTGCAGCGGCCCTTCGGCGCGGGCGGCGGCGAGGGCGTCGGTGATGTAGACATCGGTGTCCAGCGCGCGATCCGGCTGATCCAGCAGGCGCGTAACCTCAGCGATGGCCTCGTCAAGCGTGGGCGCCTGCGCCTGTGCCGGGGCGGCGAGGGCAAGGCAGAGGAGGACAGCAGCGACGCGGCGCATGATCATCCCCCCACCACAAAGAACGGGGCCCACGCCGTGGGGTGGGCAAGGGTCGGGTCGCTGCGGTCCTGCGCAAGGGCTACCATCGCGCGGCGCATCGCCTCGGCCTTGCCGAGGGCCGGATCTTCCTTGATCTCCGCAAAGGCGTGGGCGGTGAGGCGCGCGGCGGCGTCGTCGCGGACGGGCCAATGGCTGACCAGAAGCGTCTGCGCCCCGGCGGCAAAGAACGCGCGGGCGAGGCCCGACAGCCCCTCGGCCCCCGCGCCGTCCCCTGCGGCTGTGTTGCAGGCCGACAGGATGACCCAGTCAGCCGTCAGGGTGAGGCCCGCAATCTCTCCGGCTTTGAGAAGGCCGTCATCGGCTTCGCTCGGCGTGGCGGGCGGGGTCAGCGCCAAGGCAGGCTCGTCCAGACCCTGAAGCTCTCCGGCGATCAGGCCATGCGTGGCGAAGACGATGATATCGGTCTCAGACAGGTCGGCGCCGCGGATCGCCGCCTCCGTCGCCGCTGCGCCCAGCAGCACATCCGGCGCGTCGAAATTCGCGGCGATGGCGGACACCTCGCGCCGTGTGCCGGGCAGCGGGACCAGATCGGACAGGCGAACGCCGCCCGCAGAGCGCAGCGCGGCGTCGGGCGATTTGTCCCCGGCAAAGACCGGATCCCCCACCGCCAGAAGCGTGGTGCCCTGGCCCGAAGCGCCTGCGCGGGCCGTGCGCAGGCTAACGGTTGAGGGCAACATCGTGATGGCCTGCCCGAACCCCATCCAGCTGGCTTGCTGCAACATCTCGTCCGTCGCCTCCAGATCGCCATCGGCGGGGTTGGTCAGCAGGGCGACAAAGGGCAGGCCGATCCACGCGCCGTCCGCCACAATCATCACGTGGTCAAGGCCCGCGAGGATGTCCTGAAAGGGGGCAAAGAGGATCTGGTACAGGTTGGCAGCAAGGAAGGTGTTAAAGGGCTGCGCGGGCGCCTCGCTCGGCTCATCCGACAAGGCCGCCGCCGCGCGTAGCGTGCCGCCCAGCCCCATGCCCTGCCGGAACGCCGCGACAAGGTCAGCCGCATCCGCGCGGGTCAGCACCGCCTGATGCCAGACCACGTGGTCAGGCGTCACCAACCAGAGCGTCAGCGCCTTGGGGCCCTGGTGCATCTGGATCAGCGCCTCACCGGGCTGCAAAAGCGCCTGCGCCTCACCCAGGCCAAGCGGTTCCGGCGCAATGATGTCGCGATAACCGTCGAAATTCGCCTCCAGCGCGCGGGTGTTCACGATCAGCGCCGTGTCCAGCTCTTGCAGGCGTGCGCGGCGCGTGGCGGCATCCAGCGTCTGATCGGCGCGCAGGCCCGCCAGTCGCTCCGTCAGGTCGCGCCGTTCAATGGCAAGTACCTCCATGCCGTCCGCCTTGAGCGCGAGGCGCAGGGCGATCTGCTGCAGGGCTTGACCCGCGGCAGTGGTCTGCACCGTCTGGGCCATGCGAAAGGCCGTGTCGGTTGTCGCGCGCGGGTCTTGTGCGGCTGCTTGGACGGCAAACAGAACGGCGCACAGGGTGACCCCCATGCGCCGGACAATATGCAAAGCGCCTAAGCGCATCCTCAGTTGGTCAGGATGTAGTAGCTGTTGCGCACGCTGCCCATGTTCGCCACCGCCACGACAAAGAAGCCGTCCCAGCGCGGGGTGAAGGAGCAGTAGATGCGGTCGGACCGGGTCCGGTCGAGGCAGATCGTGTTGCCGTTTTCGTCCTGCACCACGAGGTCGAGGTTCGAATCGCCGTCGCCGACGATGCCAATCTCGGCCACGCGCCCGCCGTAGAAGGGCACCTTGAAGATGTCGACCTTGCCGCCCGGAAGGCGCGCCAGCGTGCGGGACGCACCGCCGATGCGGCCGCGGCTGCCTTCGGCTTTGGCATCTTCGATCAGGCCGATGACAGAGGGATCACCGCCCGCAAATTCGGTCGCGGACGCCAGCATCGCCTCGGCATCCACGGGCGCGTCCGCGGCATCGGCGCCACCTTCCGCTGCGGCGGCCTCAGTATTGTCCTGGGTTTCCTTTTCACGCTCAATGTCCTTGGCATCCACCGACAGCATGATCTGCGCCGCGGCGAGCGCGGCGATGGCATCGCGGCCTTACTGCGCGTGGGCATACAAGTCCTGGGCCAGCGCCACCTTGGACACAGCGCTGCCTGCGGTCTCTGCGGCGGCGGTCGGCTGGGTGTTTGTGCCGGACTTGTCCTCGGCCAGCACGGCCAGCGGAACAGGGGCCATAAGAGCGCCCAGCAGCGCAGCATTCAGAGCGAAGCGTTTCATATCATTTTCCTTCAATCGTTATGGTCTTCTGACCTTAATTTCGCCGCTAGCGGCTTAGATTACCACAGTTTTTTGGTGACAATGACCGTCACGTTAAGAGGTTTGCGCCGCCCGATCAATGGGCCGGATGGCGCGGGGCGGATCAATTCGCGCCGATCGTCTGTTCCAGCCAGGGCAGGTAGTTGCTGACCCGCGTATAGGCAGAGAATTGCGCCGTCTCGAGGCAGGACTTCGTCTGGGTGTTGGCAAGGCCCCAGCTGACCACACCGGCCTGGATATAGTCGCCGCTGGCCAGCTGCACGACAAGCGGGCCGCCGCTGTCGCCGCTGCACGCGCCCTTGCCGCCCTCAAAGGTGCCGGAGCAGAGCATGTTTTCCGTCATCGGCTCGCGCACGTAGGTAATCAGGCTCTGCCAGACGGCTTCGGTCTCTTCCTGCCGCAGGCCAAAGGCGCGGGCGGCAAAGGTCAGGCCCTCGGCGGCGGCCTTCGCGCGCGCCTCCAGCATGACGTTGTTGCAGCGCTGGCGGGACAGCATCTGGATCTCGGCCTGTTTCATAAGCTCCGTGCGCTGCGCGCCTTCGGTCAGGCCCCAGCCGGTGACGACGGTGCGCACGCCGGGCTGGTCCAGCTGATCGCCCAGCTGCGCGTCAGGCACCTTGATCGTCTCATAGGATGCGGCGGGCGGGCGGGCGAGTTTGATCAGCGCGATGTCGTTGTCATATTCCGTGCCGACATAGCCCGGGTGGCGAAAGATCGCCTTAACCGGGACGACATCGCCGCCCGTGGTCAGGTCATTGGAGCCGACGAGCACGCCGATGGCATCCGTGCGCAGGTCGCCGAAATTGCCGTTCGGGTCGGCCATGTGGATACAGTGGGCCGCCGTCAGCACCCATTGCGGCAGCAGCATCGTACCGCCGCAGAACTGGGCATCTGCCGTGCGCCCCTGCCCGCCTATCAGCAGCGCGACCTGCCACGGCCACGCGCCATCCGCAGCGACTTCCCCGCCGATCACGCGGCCCGCGCTGGCGGCGTCAGTCTGGGCCGCGGCGGTGGCCTCGGCCTTGCCGCCGCTTTGGGCAAAGGCAAAGGGCGAGGTTTGTTCGGGCGGCAGCGGCGGCAGATCGATCTGCTGCGCCGCGGCAGGCAGGGCAAGGCAGGCGGCAAGCGCCAGAGAGGCAAGGTGTTTCATCGGGTTACTCTCCTTCGGAAATGGGGGAAATGGTCAGGTCCAGCCGCTGAACATCCAGCGATGTGCCAGCCGGGGACAGGGACAGCGACCGGCTTTGCGCCGGGTCGGTCATGGTGGCGAGGTAGTCCGCCGCTGCGCCCTGCGCGCCGCCCGCAAAGGACAGGCGCGTGCGCATGGATCCGGGCTCTGCCGGGACGGACACAACAATCAGGCTTTCGCGCAACACCGGGCCGGGGGTGGAGACGGCAAAACCCATGCGCTGGCGGCCATCGGGTTCGATCCGGTTCGACAGGCCCCGCTGCGGCCAGATCGTCTCGACCCGGTGGTCCGCGTGCAGGTAAAGCAGCGTGACGTCCTGCATCTTGCCCGTCGCGTTGTGGTAATCGACCGTCAGCACATCGCAATGGCCAAGCGTGCCGGTCGTCGGCGCCGCCTCGCCGCGCGGCGGGGCGCAGCGGCCCCCTTGGCGGGCGCGGCCCGGTGTGGCGGTAAAGCTGACTTGCGGGGCGGCAGGGGTACCAAGCGAGAAGCCCATCGTGCCGCTGCCCGCCTGCATCTGGGCCAGCGCGGCCTCGACCCGCAAACGTTGCACCGCGCGGCGCAGGCCGGCGCCAAGTGCTTCGGCGCTGCCCCCCGGCAGGCGCAAGGACGTGCCGGGGCCAGCCGCATCCAGCACACCGTCAGGGCCAACAAGCGCAAAGCCGTCGTCCACGGCAACCAGCACATGGGTCGGGTCCGCCGCGTCAAGGCCAAGGTCCAGGAACGCGGCCACCGCTTGCACCCCGCCCAGCGCCGACAGGTCCGCGCCAACAGCGAGCCGGACGGAGGTATCGACCGCGCGCTGCGTCACGCTGGCGGAGGTTACGCGGGCGGTCGGGAAGGGCTCAAGGTAGTCGAGCGTCGCCTCAAGCGCTTGCGCCGCGCGCACCCGAGCCCTGCCTGCCTCCGTGCCATCCTCGGCGAAGAGTGTCAGCGTGCTGCCCGGCGTGATCCCGCGGACAAGGCCCGCGGCAAGGGTCCGTCCCTCCACCGCGATGCGCGCAAGGCCCGGGGCGCCCCCGCCAAAGACTGGCGCGTCGATCAGCGGCCCTTCGACATCGGGCGTCTGTGCGCCAAAGCCCGCGCTGCGCTGCATCCGGGCGGTCGCGGCCTCGGTCAGGCCGGCCCAGCTGAGATCGCGCACCTCCGTCATCACGGTTGTCAGCGCGCGGGTGAAATCGCCGTGCCAGACACGGGTTTCGCCCACAGGGTATTCATAAGCCCGCTGGTCGCTTTGCGCGGCATAAAGGAAAACATAGTCCCCCGGCGGGGCCGGGGCCGCGACGCCCGCGGCCTCCACCGCGTCAGGCAAGGACAGCTGCGCCGGGGAGATATACCGCGCCCGCGCCCCGCGTTCGGGCATCGCGCGGAAGCCGGTGCCGGAATGGCATGCGTCAATGATCCCCACCAGCCGCACGCCGCGCGCTGCGGCCAGCGCGGTGATCGCCGACAGCTCGTCATCCACGATGGCGTTCTCCACCGCGCCGATGCCGCCGTTCCAGCCTTTGGTGTCGCGGGGCAGGAAAATCTCATCCAGCCCGCCGCCCTCATCCCCATCAAGGTCAGGCGCCTGCGCGCCGTGGCCGGAGAAGTAGAAGACAACCCAGTCGCCCTGCCCTGCGCGCCGCACAGCGCCGGTGAGCGCCGACAGGATCGCAGCACGGTCCGGCATGCCGCGCGCCGCGCCCTGTGGTACGTCCGCACCGGCGTCGGCCAGAACGGTCATGTCAGCCGGAGTAACCCCCCGCGCCATCAACGCGCGCGCCATCAGGCTGACATCGTTCACCGGCCCTTCGAGGTCTGCATCAAGGTAGGCGTAATCCCCAACACCCACCAGCACGGCGTGCACACGCTCCGCCGCC
The DNA here is from genome assembly GCA_039817385.1 of Pseudomonadota bacterium. GTDB lineage: Bacteria > Pseudomonadota > Alphaproteobacteria > Rhodobacterales > Rhodobacteraceae > JBCBCP01. Next base: position 86,422 of record JBCBVY010000006.1, read on the forward strand.
GCGGGGATCGGCGCAAAGAGCAAAAAGCAAAGGCATAAACGCAAAAACATGCGGCTAACCTAGGCCCAGCTGCGCGCAGCATCCAAGGCCCAAAACACCCCTAACAGCATTTTTCATCAATTGCTTGGCGTGATCCGCCGCGCCGTGATCCGCCGTGCGTCCGTGGGCGGCGCGACCAGCCCCGCCGCGCGCAGAAAGCCGTTGAACTCTGGGTTGAGCCGCGTCGCTTCCGCCCCCGCGGCGATAACCATATCGACCTCGTTTTCCGGCAGGCGCAAGCGGGTCGGGATCTCGTTCAGGCGGTCCTGCCGGTCGTCGGGCAAGGCGCCAAAGGACACCTGCCCGACAAACAGCTTCAGATCCGCGCAATCCCAGCCCGCAAGACTGCCGCGCAGCGCGCGCACGCGCGACGCGGGCAGCGAACAGCGCCACTCGATCAGGTCTTCGGCGTAATCATCCAGCGTCAGGCGCAGCACGTCATAGCCCACACGCGTGGCGGACCCCATCGAGGAATTGGCGATTGCCATGCCCAGCTGCACGCCGCCCGGTCCCTTGATCCGCTGGTTCCACTTGTAGTCCTGGCTGACGCCCGCATTGGCCACAAGGAAGAGCATCCGGTTCGTGCGCACCGCCTGCGCCTCGGTCATCGGGCCGAAAGGCGTCTGCGCCTTGGCCCGCGCGACGGACAGGCCCGTGGTGCCGAAATTGTCGGTAATCGCCCCGTCCAGCAGTTTGACAAACTTGATCTTGTCCGGGTCGCGGTAGCTTTCCAGCGTCTCGCCATAGGCGCGCAGGGCGGAGGTGCTTTCGGGATTGAAACGCGCGGCTGTTAACCAGTCCGGCTCGGTGTAGGTGCAGCCCTCCTCATGCGCTTTCAGCGTGATGGGGGAAAAGACGAGCGGGAATGCCGCGGAGGCCGCGACCGCCTCGGACAGAGGCAAATCGGCGAGCGAAGAGCACAGCGCGTCAAAGGTTTCCTGGCTGAAAAGGAAGGGCGTGTTGTTCGCCACGTCAGAGGCGTTGATCCACGTGGTCGCGTGCCCCCGGCGCCACAGCTCGGCAAAGGTGGCGCCTTCGAGGATCGTCTCGTCCAGGAACCGGGCGAAGGTCGCGCGGCTGTTGGCGCCCCCCGAAAGGCCGCGGATGATCGTCGCCGGGTTGAACAGCGAATTGGCCATGTATTTCTCGGCATCTTTGACAAGGTAGATGTCACGGTAGCGTGCCACGCCTTCGGGTCCGTGCAGGCCGAAATAGGCCGCCGTGACCGACCCACCCGACACGCCCGTGACCATGCCCACATCGCGCAGAAGGCCGTGGGGGTTAGCGTCGCTTGCCGTCGCGTCGCGCAGCGCGGTCAGCATCCCGTGGCTGAAAGCCGAGGCGCGCGTGCCGCCGCCCGAAAAGGCCAGCGCGATGAACACATCGTCCTGCCCTTGCACGGCACCGCCGAACTCAGGCTCTTCCACGCTGCCGGGATCGGCGACAAAGCTGTTGAGCGGCGCATTCCACGCACCCCCGCAGGCTGCAAGGCCAAGACAGACAAGCAAAATTGCGTATAAACGAACGTGCATCAACAGGCCCCCGGATATGCCGCGCGGTCAGGAATGCGCGGAAAAGTGCAGGGCCTCCACCTCGATTGCAAACCCTTTTTCCACCGCTGGCGCGCGCGCCGTTGCCCCGTGCCGCAGGGCGATGGCGCGCACCAGCGACAGGCCAAGCCCGTGGCCGGGTTTTGTCCCTGTCCCCTCCCCCCGGGCGAAGGGAGCGAAGAGCCGCGCGCGCAGGCTCGGTTCTATCCCCGGGCCTGTATCATCGACGCGCAAAAGCACTTTAGGGCCCGCGCGGTGCACGCTGAGGGTAATGACGTCACCCGGGCCGGTATATTTCAGCCCATTCTCGATCAGGTTCGACACAAGCTGCGACAGCAGCTGCGGATCGCCCAGGATGGTCGTGTCCGCCCCCAGGTCACCCGTGACGGTCTGGCCTGCATCCTCGGCCACGGGCGCGTAAAGCTCCACCAGCCCCGCGCAAAGTTGCGACAGGTCCACCGGGACAAGGCCCGCAGTATTGCCCGCCTCCACATCCATTTGCGCAATGGACAGCAGCGAATCGAAAAGCCGGATGGTGGTGCGGATTTCCTCGTCGAGGCCCGCGCGCGCGGCATCCTCCAAGTCGAGCGTGTCGAGCCGCGCGCGGATGCGGGCGAGCGGTGTGCGCATTTCGTGCGCGACCGCGTTACCGAGCCGTTGGTGGGCGTCAAAGAGGTGCGCGATGCGGTCCAGCATGGCGTCGATATTGCTGGCCAGCGCCGCGTGCTCGGTCCCCGGTGCATCTTCCCGCGGCATCCGCAGGGCTATGCCCCCCGGCCCGCCGATCTGCCCCAGCGCCGCGTTCAGCCGCGCGGTGCGCCCCCGGGCCTGCCGCGCCATCAGCGCTGCCGCCGCCAGCGCCCCCGCCAGCATCAGCGCGCCAAAGCCCGCAAAGACGCCGCGCATCGCGGTTTGGGTCGCCGCGTCCCTTTGAAGCGAGACCGCAACGCCCAGATCAAAGCCGCCGCGCAGGGTGAGAGCTTGCCCAAGGTACGCGGCCCCGTCGATGGTCAGCGGCGCGGTCTGGCCGGGCGTCAGGCCCGCCGGCCATTTGGGCAGCGTTCCGGCCAGCAGGCCATCGCCCCGGTCGCTCAGCACGTAGTGGCTGCCTGCCGGATCGCCCGCGTCCCTGCGGTAAACGATGGCCTGCCGCAGGGCGACGATGCGGCGCTGATCATAGAGCGCGGCAAAGCCCTGAAGCTCGGCCGCCAGCCGGTCCTCTGCCGCGGCGCGCAGTTGGGCGCGCAGCTGGGCATCGACGATTCCCACCCCCGCCACCGCCAGCACCAGCGGCACCAGCGCCACCAGCAGGGCGGTGCGGAAGGTGGCGCTCATCCCTCTGCCTCTTCGGGGCCAAACCAGTAACCCGCCCCGCGCGCGGTGTGGATCCACGCGCGGCCCGTCTGGGCCTGTAGCTTGCGGCGCAAGCGGCCCACATGCACGTCGACCACGTTGGTCTGCGGGTCAAAATGCAGGTTCCAGACATGCTCCAAAAGCTGCATCCGGCTGAGCGCGGTGCCCGCGTTGCGCGCGAAATAGAGGATCAGGTCAAACTCTTTCGGGGACAGCGCGATGTGGTCCGCATCATGGTGCACCGTGCGCGCTTTGACGTGGATTTGCAGGCCGTCAAAGACCATGAAATCGCTGTCCCCGGTGCCCTGCCGCCCCCGACGGACCAGTGCCCGGATGCGCGCGCGCAGCTCTTCGGGCGCGAAAGGCTTGGCAAGGTAGTCATCCGCGCCGCGGTCCAGCCCGTGCACCCGGTGGCCCGCATGAGCAAGGGCCGACACCATCAGCACATGCGGCACGCTGCCCGTCTCGCGCAGCTTTGCAATCGCGTCGGCGCTGTCCCCGTCGGGCAGCATACGATCAAGGATGGCGAGGGCAAAGTCCTGCTGCGCCGCACGGGTGATGCCCTCCGCCATGCTGCCCGCGTGCACGGGGGTATAGCCCAAATCGGTACAGGCCTCGCCCAGCGCCGCAGCCATGTCGGCGTCGTCCTCAACGATGAGAATGCTTTCGCTGCGTGTCTCACTGGCCATCGAACACCACCACGTCCCGGTCCACCATGTTGGCGCCGCTGGCAAGGCGCAAGCCGACCTGGTCTTCCCACGGGTCCAAAACGTAATGCCGCGTGCCGCCTTGTTTCAGCGCGATGCGCAGCACAATCGGCGCGTCAAAGGTAAAGTCCCGCGTCCAGTCAAAGCCCAGATCGACGATCAGCGTGCCGTTGATGGCCGCAATCACGTCCCCATCGCTGAGCCCCGCGAAATAGCCCGCACCATCCGAGACCACCGCGCGGATTTTTCCGTCCGGGTCGAGGACAAGGCCCATATCCGCAAGCCTGTAACTGCGATTGCGCTGCGGTGTGCCGCCTGCTGCGACGGGTGGCGCAGGCGTCGGCGTGAGGTCCAAAGAGGCACGCGAGGCGACGCCGCCGCGCACGATCTGCACCGTCAGGACCGCCTCCGGCTCGGCCAGGGCAAATGCCAGTGCGCCGGGCGTGTCCATCACCTGCGCGCCGACCCGGGTGAGGATGTCACCCGCCCGCAGCCCCGCCTTGTCCGCCGGACTGCCCGCGCGCACCTGCTCAATCAGCACGCCGGGGCCTTGGTGGCCAAGCGCCGCGCGGATGCGGGGCCCCAAGGTGCGCAGATGCAAACCGCTTGCCGCCCGCTTTGGAAGCGCCCCGTTCTGGGCAAAGTCGGCAAGGTCGGCGGCAGGCACCGCATAAGCGATTCCGACGAAAAAGCGCGACCCGTCAGCGATGCGCGCATTTACGCCCACCACCCGGCCCGTCAGGTCCAGCAATGGCCCACCGCTGGAGCCGGGGTTCACCGGCGCCGCGTGCTGGATGTATCGCACGGCCTGTGTCGGCGCGATTTGCCGGCCCAGGGCAGAAACAACGCCCGCCGTCAGGGAGAATCCCGCCTCAAGCGGAGCGCCGGAGGCGATCACGGTCTGGCCGAGGGCCACTGGGCCACCGGGCGCAAGGGGTGGCCCGGCAGGCTCCGCCAGCGCAAGCAGCGCCAGATCGCGCGCCGCGTCCAAGGCGATCACTTCTGCACGCACCTGTCGGCCATCTGCGGTGAGAATGGTGACCATCCGCGCGCGGCCCACCACATGCGCATTGGTGATCGCACGATCCGGCGCGCCAAAGACAAAGGCGGAGCCAAGAAACCCCTCCCGCCCGTCCGCCGCGCGTACCGTCAGGGTCGCGGCAACGATCCGTGCCGCCACATCCGGTGTAATCGCGGCGGTGGCGGGGCGCGCCCATGCGCCAAGGACAATCAAAAAGGCAAGAAAAACCAGTCGCATATCTCAAATCTCTTTTGTGCAGGGTCACGTTACTGCGCCCTGCGCCGGCAATCATGTGAAAAATCCCGTCATCAAGAAAGGCGCGCTTGGCAGGGCCGCGCGGGCTGCCTAATCTTTGGCTCAAATGCTATTTCAAAGGACCAACCCGATGTTTCGACTTCCCTCTCTTGCCCTTGCTGCTGCTCTGATCTCAACCAGCGGCGCGGCGCTTGCCGAAACACCCCTGAAGCTGGCAGAGGTCAGCCGCCAGCTGTTCGATGCCGGGGTGGAGGCGCGCGATCCGCTGCTGGTGATCGCGGCGGCGAAGCTGCGCGCGGGCCTCGCGCTGGAGCAGACGGACCGGGTGGCCGAAGACGGCACGGCAGGCACGGCGCAGTTTGATGCCACAACAATGCTGGAGGCCGCGGAGGAACTGGCAGCGGGCGATCCGCTGATGGAAGGGCTGATCGAGGATATCCGGGCCGAGCGGACAAAGGGCGTTGCGGGCGGGCCGGTCTATAACATCGCGCAGATCGCGGGCGGGCGCACCGACACCTACCGCGCGGTCCCTTTCGAGGGCGGCAAATACGCGGAAATCTATGTTGAGGCCCGCGATAGCAGCGACCTGAACCTCAAGATATTCGACGCGCAAGACCGCCTTGTCTGTTCCGACACAGACCCGAGCGCCATCGCCTATTGCGGCTGGCAACCGCGCAGCGACGGCGCGTTTACGATCGCCGTGGAAAACACGACAAACCGCACCGTGACCTACAACCTGATCACCAATTAAGGGGGCGGATCATGCTGCGTCATCTGCTTGTGTCCGCCAGCCTGCTGGCCCCCCTGCCCGCGCTGGCGGAGAACTTTGCCCTGCTGATCGGGGCGAGCACCTATCCCAACCTGGAAGAGCGGTACTGGCTCACCGGCCCCGCCAATGACGTGGTGCTGGTCCGCGATTACCTGACCGGCGCGGCGCCCGTCCCCTTTGCCGCCGAAAACGTGCTGACGTTAGCCGATGGGGTCGAGGGTGCAGGCGCGCCGACGCTGCAAGGCATCCGCGACGGGTTTGCCGACCTGACCGCGCGCGTGGGACCGGGTGATTTCGTCTACCTGCACTTTTCAGGCCACGGCACGCAGGCGCCCGCGCTTGATCCGGGCACGGAAGTGGACGGGCTGGACGAGATGTTCCTGCCCACGGATATCGGCCCGTGGAATGACACGGTCGGCGCGGTGGAAAACGGCCTTGTCGATGATGAGATCGGCACGCTGATCGGTGCGCTTCGGGCCAAAGGCGCCACCGTCTGGGCGGTCTTTGACGCCTGCCATTCGGGCACCGTGACCCGCGCCGCACCTGCGGCGGGCGAGGAGGTGCGCCTGCGCAAGCTGGACCCCGCATCGCTTGGCGTGCCGGACGCGGCGCTGGCCGACGCCGCCGCCGCCACCACCCGCGCCCTACCGGGTCCGCGCCAACGCCCGCCCGCGCCGATCGAGGGCGGGGAGGGTGACGGCGCCTTCATCGCTTTCTTTGCCGCACAGACGACCGAGACGACGCCGGAAAAGCGTCTGCCGCGGGGCCTTCCGGGCCGCAAGTCGCAGGGCGTCTTTACCTTCACCATCTTTGAAACGCTGGCTCAAAACCCCGGCGTGACCTACCGCCAGCTGGGCCAAGAGGTGCTGCGCCGCTACGCCGTTCAGAACCTCGCCCTGTCGACCCCGATGTTCGAGGGCGATCTGGACGCCTTCGTCTTCTCTGGCGAGGCGGGCGAGGCGATCCAGCAATGGCCCGTGCGCGAGGGCGAGTTTGGCCTGACCGTGCGCGCCGGTCACCTTCAGGGCCTTGTGGACGGGACGGTCGTGGCGCTTTTGCCCACGGCGGCCAGCAGCCTTGATGAGGCGATTGGCTATGCCGAGGTGACCTATTCCGACACCTTCACCGCGGAGCTTGAGCCGGTGGAGCGGGAGGGCCTGGCCGCGCTGGACCCTTATGACGTGCCCCGCGGCACCTTTGCGCGTCAGCTGGAAAAGGCGGTGGATTTCACCCTGCGCGTTGCCCGCCCCGAAGGCGACGTACCTGTCCAACTGACGGAGGCGCTCGCCCAGCTTGCGGCAGAGATGTCCGGCCGGATCGCGCTGGTAGAGACGGGGACAGAGGCGGACATCCGCCTTGCCATGATCCCGGACAGCCCGCGCCCCGGCAATGTCTGGATGCTGCCAGGGACCGGCTATTTCCTGCCCGAACAGGCGGATCAAACCCCCTCGGTGATCCTTGAGGGCCGCGACGGCGCGGAGGTCGCGGCGGCGATGGGCGCGAACCTGACCGCGATGGCGCGCGCGATCAACCTGCTGCGCATGGGCGGGCAGTACGACCAAACCGACCTTGGCGTCGACCTGACCCTGCGCACCCGCAACCGCCAGCAGCGGGAGCTGCGCGATCTCGACACCTCCGCCGTCCCGGTCATGGTCCCGGACGATCAGGTGCATGTCTACGCCAAGAACACCGAGGATTTCCCGGTCGACGTGAACGTCCTGCACATCAGCTCCAAATACGCGATCACGCATTTTCACCGCGAACGGCTCCAGCCCGGTGACGAGCTGAAAAAGGGCCTTTTCCGCGTGACGGACGAATATTTTGGCCGTGACCGCGTCATCGTGATCCTGTCGCCGGTGGAGCCGCAGACGCCGGTGCAAGACCTGCGCTTTCTGGCCCAGCCATCGGTGCCGGTCACCCGCGGGCTTGGGCCCGGCGCCAGCTTTGCCGACACGCTGCGCACGGCGGGCTTTGGCACAGTGACACGAGCGGTCACGCCCATCGACGGGGGCGGCGGGCCAAGCCCCGCGATCCTGTCCTTTGACATCGACACGGTGCCGGGCGGCTAAGCGGGTTTGACACCTGCGGCGGGCTGGCTTAGGCCGCGCGCTTCAAACGACAGGAGAGCGCAATGGCCCGCAGGCAAAAGGGGCGCGACATTTCCGGCTGGCTGATCGTGGACAAGCCCGCGGGGCCGACCTCGACCGCGGTGGTGAACAAGGTCCGCTGGGCGCTGAACGCGCGCAAGGCCGGGCACGCAGGCACGCTCGATCCGGAGGCGACGGGCGTGCTGGCCGTGGCACTTGGCGAGGCGACCAAGACGGTGCCGTATGTCACGGATGCGCTGAAGGCCTACAGCTTTACCGTGCGGCTCGGGCAAGCAACCAATACCGACGATGCCGAAGGCGAGGTGATCGCTTCGTCCGATGCCCGCCCGTCCGATGAGGCGATCAAGGATGCGCTGGGCCAGTTCGTCGGCGACATCGAACAGGTGCCGCCCAAGTTTTCCGCCGTGAAGATCGACGGGCAGCGCGCCTACAAGCTGGCGCGCAGCGGCGAGGACGTCGAGATCGCGGCGCGCCCCCTCTGGGTCGAGGAACTGGTGTTGACGGACCGCCCCGACGCCGACCACGTCACGCTTGAGATGACCTGCGGCAAGGGCGGCTATGTGCGCGCGATTGCCCGCGATCTGGGCGCGGCGCTGGGCTGTTATGGCCACGTGCGCGAGCTGCGCCGCCTCTGGTCGGGGCCGTTTGACGCTGCGGACGGCATCAGCTGGGAGGAGATCGAACGGCTCGCCCGCGATCCCGCGCTCGACGACCATGTCCGCCCGCTCGAAGAAGGCCTTGCGGACCTGCCCGAGCTGACCGCCACGGACCAGGGCGCGGTGCGCTTGCGCAATGGGAACCCGGGCATGGTCATCGCTTCAACCCTCAACTACGGCGAAGAAGCCTGGGCCTCCTATCAGGGCAAACCCATCGCCGTAGGCCGCTACAAAGCTGGAGAGCTGCACCCGGCGCGCGTGTTTAACCTTTAAGGCTGTGGTGGGCGAAATCGCTCATCCATCCAATCACAGGGCGTAGGATGGGCAATCTGCCCATCACTATCTGACACATCACCCGCCATTTACGTCACCCGCTCACGCCCGCGTGCCCCCAGCGGCCCCTTTGTTTCACCAATTGTTACAGCGGACGGCCCCGCGTTCAGGGCCACGTGAGGCCGCTCGCATCCGGTGCGCGCCGTCCCGATCTCGGGTCCAGCAGACACGCTTTGACCCCGAAAGGACCGCCCTATGCTGACTCGCTCCACCCTCTTCACCGTTCTTGCTGCCGGGGCCTTTGGCACCCTTGCCTTCGATGTCTTTGGCCAAGCGCTCTCCCCGCTCTTCGGCTATCCCAAGCTGGCACCCGTTGGCCTTGCCGGCGCGTCGCTGAAGGCGATCTTCGGCGCGAACCCCTCTGGCGCGGCCTACCTGCTGCACGCCATGACGGGCCTTGTTTTCTACGCGGTCGGCTATTTCGCCATCGCCCGCCCGGTGCAGCGCGCGATCCTGCCGCGCTTGCATTGGGCGGCCACGGCGATCCTTTATGGCATCGTGCTCTGGGTCTTTGCCCTTTACGTGATGGCGCATCTTGTCACCGGTAACAAACCTTTCCTCGGCTGGACCGGCATCACCTGGGTCGCGCTGTGGGGGCACATCGTCTATGCCCTCGTGGCCGCCTGGGTGATGGAGGCCCGCGGCGCTGTGCTCGACATCGCCCGCCGCCCGCCCGCCGCGGTCTGAGATTGACGCGGGGCGCGCCCCTTGGCAGGACGCGCCCCATGATCACCCGGACCCATACCAAGGGCGATGCGCCGTCGGTCGCCATCTACTCCGACTGCGAACGGTATCGCTACAGCCTGACCCGCACCTGGGACGCGACCGGGCGGCAGGTCGGTTTCGTGATGCTCAACCCCTCGACCGCGACCGAGGTGCAGAACGATCCAACGGTCGAGCGGTGCGAGCGCCGCGCGCGGGCGCTGGGCTACGGGGCGTTCCGGGTCACCAACATCTTTGCCTGGCGCGACACTGACCCGCGCGCGATGCGCGCCTCTGCTGATCCCATCGGCCCCGCCAATGACGCAGCCATCAAAGAGGCCGCAACCTGGGCGCATGACACGATCGCAGCCTGGGGCACGCATGGCGCACATCTTGGCCGGGGCGCGCAGGTTGGCGCGCTTCTGGCGGCGACCGGCGCGCCCCTGTTCCACCTTGGGCTCAGCAAGGCGGGGCATCCCAAGCACCCGCTTTATCTGCCCTACAGCCAGACGCCGGAGCCGTGGGCGCCATAGCGCCTCGTTAACCTTTTTCACAGTTTGCCTTTGCGCTGCCGCAGCGCCGGGGTCATTACTGCACTGGGGTCAGCCCCGCTTGTAAAGATTGGATTCGGCCATGTTGTGGCTTGCTAGCATTGTTGGAGTCATGGCGGTCGGGGCTGTTGGCCTTCTCGACTTTTCTGTCGAAGACGAAGAGAGCGAAGAACACCCGAACCACTATCCAAGCGACTACCCAGGCGACTATTCCAGCGACGATGCCGCCCAACAGGATCACGCCGAGATCGACGTTATTTCGGGCACCGACGTTTCGGAAGAGATCCGCGGCTCGGACGGGATTGACCGGGTCGGCGGCTACGGCGGCGACGACACGGTGTCCACCGGCGCTGGCAATGATGAGCTGGTCGGCATGGACGGCGCGGATTCGCTGGATGGCGGCGCAGGTGATGACACATTGCGCGGCGGCGCAGGGCACGACATCCTGCAAGGCGGTGACGGGGCCGATACACTTTACGGGCACGAAGATGACGACAGTTTGCATGGCGGGGCACATGCCGACACGCTGCACAGCGGGACCGGAAACGACGTCGCAGATGGCGAAGACGGCGACGACGCGGTACATGGCGGGCTGGGCGACGACACCGTGCGCGGCGGGGCGGGCGACGACACGCTCTTTGGCGGCTACGGCGATGACATGATTGACGGCCGCGAGGGCGCAGGCGAAGGCGGCGACTTTCTCAATGGCGGCGACGGGGATGATACGATCATTGCGGATGCGGGGGACGTGGTCACATCGGGTGAAGGCGCCGATGCCATTGTCACAGGGGCCGAGCTGAGCGACGATAGGGCTGTCCACATCATGGATTTCGACGCCCAAGCCGATAATATTGTTCTGCTCTGGGATGACGCAGATGGCGGCGATATGCCCGACGTCGCACTTGAACCAGCCGCTGACGGTAGCGGCAATATGCAAGTCCTGATGGACGGCGTTGTCGTGGCCTCTGTCGACGCAAGCGCAGAGCTGACGATGGACGATATCGCACTGGTGCCGCACAGTTTCGCCGCCGCCAACGGTCTGGTGCCCTCCGCCGCCTGACCCCTTTCCAAAGCTGCTCGAATCTTCTATATGCGCGCATCCGCCGGGTCTGACCTTGGCGGTGCACCCTCCACGGGCCTGTGCTGGACGACATCCCGGCCTGCGCCATAACCCCTTTTCCAAAGGAGATCCCGATGTCGATCACTGCTGAAGACAAGCAACGCGTCATGTCCGAATTCGCCACCAAGGAAGGCGATACCGGCTCCCCCGAAGTGCAGGTCGCGATCCTGACCAGCCGGATCAACACGCTGACCGAGCATTTCAAGACGCACAAGAAGGACAACCACGGCCGCCGCGGCCTGCTGAAGATGGTCGCCCAGCGCCGCAAGCTGCTCGACTACCTGAAGGGCAAGGAAGAAGCGCGCTACCAGGACCTGATCAAGAAGCTGGGTATCCGGCGCTAAAGCGCAGCTGTAGCGACCGTGCGACCAAGCGTGGCGCCGTGCAAGCGACGCGCGGAGCGGCACCCGGTGGCCATCCCAGGCGCCGGCCAACCGGCGCCCGGTAGCGATGCCAGAAAACACCAAACGCCCGCCCCGCGCGGGCGTTTTCCTTTTTCACCCCTGCCGCTACCATCTCTGGCATGACCGACATCACCCTGCACAGCCCCGCGCCCGATGCCCTCAAAACCATCCTGCACGACAACCTCACCGCGACGGGCCAGAGCCTGCCCGAGGAAGACCTGCCAGACTTCCTCTTTGTCATCACCGACCAGAACGGCACACTGACCGCAGGCTGTAAAGGTGAAATCGCTTTCCAAACCGCGCATATCGCCGAGCTTTGGGTCCACGAAAGCCTGCGTGGCCAAGGCATCGGCACCAAACTCCTCGCGCGCGCGGACGCACATGCGCGTGCACAGGGCTGTACTCGTATCCAGATCGAAACCCGAAACCCGGCAGCAAAGCGCCTCTACGAGGCGCAAGGCTACCACGTCTTCGGGGAACTCAAGAATTACGACGGCCCCAACAGCCTCGTTTACATGGTCAAGGCGCTGTAGGAGGGTCGGCGGGTGGGCGAATTTGCGTCAGCAAACAGAACACCCGCCGACCTGCCGCGCATCGCTCTGTCGGTCCGCCAGCCTTCGGCATGGGCGATCATCGCGGGCTTTAAGCCGATTGAGAACCGCACAATTGGCTCGATCCGCGCGGGCAAGATGCACCCCCGCCGCATCGCCCTGCACGCCGCCGCGGGCCTGAAGGAGGACGAGTTCCGCTACCTTTACTGGCGGCTGGAAAGGCACGGTGTGCAGTGCCCACACCCGCTGGATCTGCCGCGCGGGGCGATCATCGGCAGCGTCGAGGTGACCGGGATCATCACCCAAAGCGAGAGCGCATGGTTTGGCGGCAGGGCGGGCTTGACCCTTGCGGACCCGCAGCCCTGCGACCCCATCCCGGCGCCTGGCGCGCTGGGCTATTTCGAATGGCATCCCGGCGGCAGCCTTGCCCCGCCCCCAAAGTGGATGCAAAAGTGGGCAAGCGCAGCACTGGACGCCGCAGCGGGCGATCTTTTTCCAGACGCGCCCGTACAGTTCCGGATGCCGCCGAAAAAGCCTTGGAGCGAGCGGTGATCAAACGCCTTGCCTTTGCCGTTCTGGCCGTCGGTGCCCTGCTTTATGGCGGGCACCAGCTGTCCCGGGTTGAGCGCATCCAGTTGCTTGGCACGCTGATCCAGAAGGGCCCGGATACGCGCCGCGCGGTCGCGCTGACCTTCGACGACGGCCCAACAGCGCGGCACACGCACACCTTGCTTGATGCGCTGGAGGCAGAGGAGGCCAAAGCCACGTTTTTCCTCATCGGGCGTGACATCGAAAAGAACCCAGGGGCCGCGCGCGCAATTGCAGCGGCAGGGCATGAGATCGGCAACCACTCGTGTAACCACCGCCGGATGGTCTTCAAGGCGCCCTGGGCAATCCGCCGACAGATCGAACGGACGGACGCGGCCATCCGTGCCCTCGGCTATGAAGGCCCCATCGCCTTCCGTCCGCCATATGGCAAGAAACTGCTGGCGCTGCCTTACGTGTTGTGGCGCATGGACCGGCCCAATGTGATGTGGTCGATGGACCCGGACGGCGTGCTGGGTCACACTGCCCCGCCCGAGCACATGGTGCGCTATGTCACCGAGACGGCGCAGCCCGGCGACATCATCCTGCTGCACGGAATGTATAGCACCAACGCCACCCTGCGCACGGCGCTTCCCGGCATCCTCAAGGGCCTGAAAGCCAAGGGCTTCGAACTGGTCACACTGCATGATCTGCTGGGGCATTAGGCCACCCTTCCCACCAGAGCCGAAACCCTGTATGCGCCCTCCATCTGAGATCGGCGCCCGGACTCCAGCGCCCGAATAGAAGATACCGGAGTCAGGGGCAATTCGGCCCCTATGTGAATGGCCCAAGCGGGCCAACAGAGGAACGTAGATGTTCAACGTAACCACAAAATCCATGCAGTGGGGCGAAGAAACGCTCACACTCGAAACCGGCAAGGTCGCCCGTCAGGCGGACGGATCGGTCATCGCCACCCTGGGCGAGACCCGCGTGATGGCCAACGTCACCTTCGCCAAGGCCCCCAAGCCAGGTCAGGACTTCTTTCCGCTGACCGTCCACTACCAGGAAAAATACTACGCCGCGGGCAAGGTCCCCGGCGGTTTCTTCAAGCGTGAGGCCCGGCCCACGGAAAAGGAAACCCTCACGGCCCGTCTGATCGACCGTCCGATCCGCCCGCTGTTCGTTTCTGGCTTCAAGAACGAAGTGCTGGTGATGTGCACCGTGCTGTCCCACGATCTGGTCAACGATCCTGACATCGTCGCGATGATCGCCGCATCCGCGGCCCTGACGATCTCTGGCGCGCCGTTTATGGGTCCGATCGCAGGTGCGCGCGTCGGTTTTGAGGATGGCGAATACACCCTGAACCCGACCGTCGACGATATGCAGGACCTGCGCCTGAATCCGGAACAACGGCTCGATCTGGTCGTCGCGGGCACCAAAGACGCGGTCATGATGGTCGAATCCGAAGCCTATGAGCTGACCGAAGAGGAAATGCTGGGCGCGGTGAATTTCGCGCATGACGCAATTCAGCCGGTCATCGACCTGATCATCGCGCTGGCCGAAGAAGCGGCGAAAGAGCCCTTCGATTTCCAGCCGCCCGACTATTCTGACCTTTACGAGGCCGTGAAGGCCGCGGGCGAGGCACAGATGACGGACGCCTACGCGATCCTCGACAAGCAAGAGCGCACCGCCGCCGTGTCCGCCGCCAAGGCTGCCATCGTCGAAAGCCTCAGCGAAGCGCAGCAGGAAGATGCCAACCTCGGCTCCGCGCTGAAAAAGCTGGAATCGACCATCCTGCGCGGCTCGGTCGTGAAGGACGGCAAGCGGATCGACGGGCGCGCGCTCGACAAGGTGCGCGACATTGTGTGTGAGACTGGCGTGCTGCCGCGCACCCACGGTTCGGCGCTCTTCACCCGCGGTGAGACGCAGGGCCTCGTGGTCACGACGCTGGGCACGGGCGACGATGAACAGTTCATCGACGCGCTGCACGGCAACTTCAAATCCAACTTCCTGCTGCACTACAACTTCCCGCCCTATTCGGTCGGTGAAGCGGGCCGCGTGGGCCCTCCGGGCCGCCGCGAGATTGGCCACGGCAAGCTCGCATGGCGTGCGCTTCAGGCCGTGCTGCCCGCGCCCACCGACTTCCCCTACACGGTGCGCGTGGTGTCGGAGATTACCGAATCGAACGGCTCGTCCTCGATGGCGTCGGTCTGCGGCGGCTCCCTGTCGATGATGGATGCGGGTGTGCCGCTGAAGTCTGCGGTGGCCGGTGTTGCGATGGGTCTGATCCTCGAGGACGATGGCTCCTACGCCATCCTGACCGACATTCTCGGCGACGAGGATCACCTCGGCGACATGGACTTCAAGGTCGCAGGCACCGAGAACGGGATCACCTCGCTTCAGATGGACATCAAAGTCGCGGGCATCACGCCCGAGATCATGGAGAAAGCCCTCGCGCAGGCGAAGGACGGCCGGATGCACATCCTCGGCGAGATGGCGAAGACCGTGACCGGCGCGGGCGAATTCTCCGTCCACGCGCCGCGGATCGAGACGATGAACGTGCCCACCGACAAGATCCGCGAAGTGATTGGCTCGGGCGGCAAGGTCATCCGCGAGATCGTGGAAGTATCCGGCGCCAAGGTCGACATCAACGACGACGGCGTCATCAAGATCGCATCGCCGAACGGCGAGGCCATCCAGAAGGCCTATGACATGATCCACGCGATCGTGGCAGAGCCCGAGGAAGGCGCGATCTACACTGGCACCGTGGTCAAGATCGTCGATTTCGGCGCGTTCGTGAACTTCTTCGGCAAGCGCGACGGCCTTGTGCACGTCTCCCAGATCGAAAACCGCCGCCTGAACCACCCCTCGGACGTTCTGAAGGAAGGCCAGGAGGTCAAGGTCAAGCTGCTGGGCTTTGACGACCGCGGCAAGGTCCGCCTGTCGATGAAGGTTGTCGACCAGGAGACGGGTGAGGAGATCACCAAAGAGAAGGCCGAAGCGGAAGAGTAAACGCGCGCTTTCGTTGAAAAATCGGAAAGCCCCTTCTACCGTGAAGGGGCTTTTTCTTTTGTTGGTCCATGAAACTCGTCCGCTTTCGCAATCCCTTCGGCCCTTCAGATGCCGCCGACCCGGCCCTGTTCAGCGGGCGCGTGGCTGAAATGACCGCCATTGCCCGCATGTTGAGCGCGGCCTACCACTCCGATCCGGCCCAACATCTGCTGGTGCTGGGCGAGCGGGGCATCGGCAAAACGTCGCTGCTGCGTCAGTGCGAGCGGATGGCGACAGACGATCTGCCGGGAGAACGCACGGACTTCGATTTCCTGGTCGTGTCCATCACGTTGACGGGTGTGACCGACATGTTCGACATCACCCAGCGGACGGCGGATGGCCTAAGGCGGGCACTGGACCGGGGGAAGGTGGGCAATCCCGGGCTGCGGCAGGTTGTCGACTTTCTGCTGAACTGGGAAATCCTTGGCGTGCATTACCACCGCCCTGCGGGTGCAGCGACCCATGATCAGGCCCTGTCCACGCTAGTGGACAAGATCGTGGAGGTGGAGCGGACGGGCCTGTTCCAGGGCCTGTTCCTGTCGATTGACGAGGCGGATGCTCCGGGCGCGGAGGTTGGCCTTGGCCCGTGGTGCAAGGATTTGTGCGAGCGTTTGGGTCAGGCGGGTGGGCGCAAGACAGCGCTGGCGCTGGCGGGCCGCTCGCTGTTGCGCAACCGCCTGCGCGAGGGGCACGGCGCGTCCCTGCGCCTGTTCGATGAGCTTGAGTTGACGGTCCTCTCCCCGGACGAGCGGCGCGATATCATCGACAAAGGTATTCGTCTGGCGAACCTGTCGAACGACACGCCGGTGACGATCGCCCCCAAAGCGCGCGACCTGATCGCGGACCTCAGCGAGGGCTATCCCTATTTCCTTCAGACCTTCGCCCACGCCGCGCTGGAGGCCGCGGCGGGCGGGGGCGAGATCACGCTTGAGCATGTCGTCACCTCCGCCTCACAAGCGACGCGTGACATCGGGCGCAAGTTCTTTGACGGCGTGTTTCAGGAGGCCGCAACAACCGAAAATTACCGCATGGTCCTCTATGCGATGGCCGATGCTGGCAACAGTTGGATGACCCGCAAAGAGATCACGGCAGCGGCAGCCCCGGATGTGTCGCCCGACAATGTATCCAACGCGCTGCGCAAGATGAAGCATACGGACGCGCTGGACATCGACCCGGACAGGCCGGGGGTTTACCGCCTTCCCACCCGCGCCTTCGCATCCTGGCTGACCCTGATGCGCGAAGATGCCATTGCAGATGCTTCGGCGGGCGGGCAGGACTGACCGCACCACACGCCTTGGCATGCAGGGTCCGGGTAAGCCTGGGTAGTGTCGGGTAAGCACGGGTAGCGTCGGGTAAGGCTGGGTCGTGTCGGGTAAACACGGGTAGCGTCGGGTAAGACTGGGTAGCGCTGGGTAAGCCTGGGTAATACCGAGTAAGCCCGGGTAGTTCCGGGTAAGACCGGGTAAGACTGGGCAAACCCGCATTGCGACGGGCGCTTGCCTGCTCTCTCAAGGAACTGAAATCAACAAGCGCGCTTCCCTTGTAAGCGCTTGAAAGGCATGAAGCGCCTATGCAAAGCTTCGTCATCCACATGTCCTCTGCCACCGCGCGCCGTGCAAACGTCGACAAACTGCTGCGCGATCTACCTGGCGCGGAGGTGATGGAGGCCGCCCGCGGTGCGGGGCAGACCGCCGGAGCCGGGGATGTGCATCGGCCGCGCTACCCGTTCAAACTGCGCGCGGGGGAGATCGGCTGTTTCCTGTCGCACCGGGCCTGCTGGCAGGCCATCGTGGACCGCGGCTTGCCCGGCGCGCTGATCGCCGAAGATGACCTGAGCCTCGCGCGCCCGTGGGACGACGCCCGCGCGCTGCTTGAGGATACCGCCAGTTCGGAGCATTTCATCCGCCTGCCCGCCAAAGCGCGTGAAAAGGGGCCCAAGGTTGCCACCCGCGGCGCCGCGCGGCTCATGCTGCCGCGCGTGATCGGCTTGCAAACGGTGTTTCAATATGTCGGGCGTGATGCGGCGACACGGTTGCTGGCTGCCTCGATAGAGATCGACCGGCCCGTCGATACCTTCCTGCAAATGCACTGGGTCCACGGCCAGCGCATTCACACAATTCTGCCAAACGGGGTAAGCGAGTTGACCGCAAAGCTGGGCGGATCGACCATCCAGACCAAACCGCGCGCCAGCTCGGTGCTGGCGCGCGAATGGAAACGCTTTGCCTATCGCCGCGCGGTCAGGGCGCGGCCACAGCAGCCTTAGCTGGGCGCCTTGGTCGTGCGCAGGTAGGGCAGGACGGTGGTGAATTCACCGAACTTGGCCTTCGCGTCCTCATCCGACACGGTCGCGGGGATGATCACATCGTCGCCCACATTCCAGTTCGCCGGCGTCGCCACGCCTTTGCCCGTGCTGGTCTGCAACCCATCGAGCGCGCGCAGCACCTCGGCAAAGTTGCGGCCCACGGTCATTGGGTAGGTCATCGACAGCTTCAGCTGCTTGTCCGGCCCAATGATAAAGACGGAGCGCACGGTGGCGCTGTCGGCGGGGGTGCGGCCATCGGGCAGGTAGGCTTCGGCGGGCAGCATGTCGAACGCTTTGGACACCTCAAGGCCCGCGTCCGCGATGATCGGGAACCCCGCGGTAGTGCCCGCGACCTTCTCGATGTCGCCCTTCCACTTCTTGTGGTCTTCCACGCCGTCAACGCTGACACCGATCACCTTCGTGCCGCGCTTGGCCCATTCATCGGCCAGCTGCGCAACGGCGCCAAATTCTGTCGTGCAGACCGGGGTGAAGTCCTTGGGGTGGGAGAAGAGGATCGACCAGCTGTCGCCGATCCATTCGTGCAGGGAAAACGTGCCGTGGTCGGTCTCGACCGTCAGGTCAGGGATCGTGTCGTTGATGCGCAGGGACATGGGTAAACCTTTCGTCGCGGTGTTTACGTCGCGGCCTACATAGGCAGGATATGTGAAACTTGCATCCCCCTCTCTTGCCCGCGTGCGGGTGCGGGTGCAAATCTCACGGGTAAAGGGAGGATTCTCACATGATCGAGAAACGCGAGTTCTACATCAACGGCGCGTGGGTTGCCCCGCAGGCCGGGACCGACCACCACGTGATCGACCCTTCGACCGAAGAGCCCTGCGCCGTCATTTCGCTCGGCGGGCAGGCGGACACGGACGCCGCCGTTGCCGCGGCCAAGGCCGCGTTCCCGGCGTGGATGGCAACCCCTCCGGCAGAGCGGATTGCACTGGTCGAAAAGCTGATCGAGGTCTACCAGCGCCGCTCGGACGAGCTGGCGGAGGCGATGAGCCTTGAGATGGGCGCGCCCATCGACATGGCAAAATCCAGCCAGGCGGGCGCGGGGACGTGGCACCTGTCGAACTTCCTCAAGGCGGCGAAGGGCTTTCAGTTCGACCGCCCGCTCGGGGACCATGCCCCAAACGATCGGATTATCTATGAGCCGGTGGGCGTCTGCGCGCTGATCACCCCGTGGAACTGGCCGATGAACCAGGTCACGCTCAAGGTTGGCGCGGCGGCGATTGCGGGCTGCACGATGGTGCTGAAACCGTCCGAGGAAAGCCCCCTGAACGCGATGATCTTCGCGGAGATGATGGATGAGGCGGGTTTCCCCGCGGGCGTCTTCAACCTCGTGAATGGCGACGGAATGGGCGTTGGCACGCAGCTGTCGGGGCACGCGGATGTCGACATGGTCAGCTTCACCGGATCGACCCGCGCGGGCACCGCGATCTCCAAGAACGCCGCCGATACGCTCAAGCGCGTGCATCTTGAGCTGGGCGGCAAGGGCGCAAACCTGATCTTTGACGATGCCGATGACAAGGCCGTCAAGCGCGGCGTGCTGCACATGATGAACAACACCGGCCAGTCCTGCAACGCACCGTCCCGGATGCTGGTCCAGCGCGGCAAGTACGACGCCGCGGTGGAGGAAGCCGCGGCAATTGCCGAAAAGGTCACGGTTGGCCCCGCGTCCGAGCCTGGGCGGCATATCGGCCCGGTGGTGAACGAGGTTCAGTGGGGCAAGATCCAGGAGCTGATCCAGAAGGGCATCGACGAAGGCGCACGGCTGGTGGCTGGCGGCACCGGGCGGCCTGACGGGCTGAACAAAGGCTTTTATGTGCGTCCCACAGTCTTTGCCGATGTGAACAACGACATGACCATCGCGCGCGAGGAAATCTTTGGCCCCGTCCTGTCGATCATCCCCTTCGACACCGAAGAGGAGGCCGTCGCCATCGCCAATGACACGCCGTACGGCCTGACAAACTATGTCCAGACGCAGGACGCCGCGCGGGCGAACCGCCTCGCCGGTCAGCTGCGCTCGGGCATGGTGGAGATGAACGGTCAAGGCCGCGGTGCGGGTGCGCCCTTTGGCGGCATGAAGCAATCGGGCAACGGGCGCGAGGGCGGCGTCTGGGGGATTGAGGATTTCCTTGAGGTCAAGGCGGTGTCGGGCTGGTCCACGGACGTCGCGGCGGAGTAAGCCGGGAGGGGATGGGTCGCACGGCCCGTCCCCCCCCCGCTAGGGTGCGCATTCACTGCGCACCTTTCCGTCCTTAGTGGATCTTGATCCCCAGCAGGATGTTCTCTGAATAAATGTGGTCGACATGCTCCGGCGCCATGCGCCCGGGTGTGTAAAAGCGCGGCAGGGACAAGGGCTCTGTCCGGTCCGGGTCAACACACCCGGTGACAAAGCGGCTATCGACCGCCAGCACATCACCCTCCGGAACCACGGCATTCGCAATCGCGCGGGCGCATTCAGAAAAGGCCAGCCGGTTGCCGCAATAAAATAGCTCGTAGTTTGTGTAATCATCGTGCTTTTTCATCGGCGACAACAGGATCAGGAACGGCCCCTCTGGGCCTTCCACCGCCCACGGCACAACATTCAGGCCCGTATGGTCTGCCAGAATACGGCGGTCCCGTTCGTTCAGCGCCGCCAGCGCCTCCAGCGTGTTTGACACCTCCGCACGCGCGCCGTTCCCGGGCACCCAGATGTGCCGGTGCGTCTCAAGCGGGACAAGCCCCGCCGCCTCGACCACCGGCGCCGCTTTGACCGAGGAGGCGAAGTTCACGACCGTCACGCCTTCCTGCTGCACGGCCATCTCCAGCATTTCCTTGCCCGCGCCCGTCCCGCGATAGTCCTTCAGCATGTACCAGCTGGACATGCCGCAGGTATGCGCCTCACCCGCTTCGGTCGGGCGGCGCGCGGACACGAGGCCGAGACAGCCCACAATCCGGCCTGCGTCCCGCACCCGCAGCGCAAAGGGATCCCCCGGCGCGCCCCAGCGGTTCGCCAGCAGCTTGCGCCAGCCGGTGATGTCCCACTTGGCCCGCGGAAAGGCGGTGACCATGAACTGCGCGATCTCTTCACGTTCTTCGTGAGTGGCAAAGGCGACGTCTAGCATTCCATAACCTCCGGCAGTGAGACCCACCGCACCCGCCCCGCCAGCCTCACCAGAAGTTCTTCTTGAAAGGCCCAGGTGTCCGCGTCCGTCTCCAGATGATGGGTGACCATCCCGGTCGGCTCCTCCGGATCATGCGCCCGCCGCCATGCGAGGTGGGCGATCAGGGATTTCAACGTCCGCTCCACTCCGCGAAAGCGCGCGCCGCCCTTCCACAAGATCGGATCAAAGTGGATGTTGAACCGTTGCAGCCCGGGAATGTCCGGCAGCTGAGCCCGCGCGCCACCATTGGACAGGACAGGAAAGCCCCATTTGGGCAGTTCCGCTTCGGTTGCGGGCGCAATGCGCGTCCACGGAGGAACAAAGACCGGCAGCAACTGCGGCAGGCCCTGAAGGCGGGTCCAGCCGTCTTTCAGGTCAGCCTCTTGCAGCGCCAGATCACGCGAAATGCCGACCTCCGACGCGCGCAGCCCCTTTGGCTCGTGGTTCTTATGCCGCAGCCCGTGTTGCAGGGACCAAATATGCGGGCGCGCGGCCAGCCAAGGGGCCAGCGCGGGCGAGAGCCCCTCAGGAATGACCGCAAGGTGCAGCGGCGCGCGGTGCCGCGCGGCTTGCTCCGATAACCGCTCCAGCGCCGCCGTGGGCTTCTGCGCATCATCGTCCCGCCACCACAGCGTCGGCGGCGCATCCCACTGAGCCAGTTCCGCATCGAGCGCGTCCCAGCCCGTCAAAACGGCACCTTCGCGCGAAACCGCGTCCCCTGCCCGTTCGCTGGGTGGCGCACGCGCAGCTCTTCGGCGTGCAGCATCATGCGCGGGGCGTCGAGCGCTGCGCCGGTTGCGTAAAACGGATCGCCCAGAATAGGGTGGCCCATCGCAAGGCAGTGCACGCGCAACTGGTGCGACCGGCCCGTCTGCGGCATCAGGCGCAGCCGGGCGGTGGCCGCGTCACTGCGCATCACCCGCCAGTCGGTGATCGCTTCCTTGCCTGTCTCAAAGCAAACCTTTTGCAGAGGCCGGTTCGGCCAGTCCACGATCAGCGGCAGGTTCACGGTGCCCGATTTCTCCGCCGGCACGCCCCAGACACGGGCGACATAAGTCTTCTTTGTCTGCCGCTTTTCGAACTGCAGGCCAAGGTGGCGCTGCGCATGAGGGCTGAGGGCAAAGACCATCACCCCGCTCGTATCCCGGTCCAGCCGGTGCACCAGCAACGCGTGGGGAAAGGCCCGCTGCACACGGGCAAGCAGGCAGTCGGCCAGGTGTTCGCCCTTGCCCGGCACGCTCAAGAGGCCCGCAGGCTTGTCCACAGCAAGCAGCTCCGCATCCTCGTGCAGGATCTCAAGCGGCGTGTCGGGCGGGGCATAGGGCGCAAGCATCTCCGCCGATGTGCGGTATCGGGCGCAGGATTACAACCGCGCGCGCCTAAGGCCCCGCAGGAGCGTCCATGAATAGAGGATGAGCGCCGTCCAGATCAGCGGAAAGGCAATTTGCCGGGCAGGGCCCATCGGCTCGTCAAAGATGAGCACCGCGCAAAGGAAGATCATCGTCGGCGCGATGTATTGCAGGATGGCAATGGTCGTCAGGCGCAGCCCCTTGGCCCCGTTGGCATAAAGGATCAACGGGATCGCCGTGACCGCCCCGCAACCCAGCAGAAGCCACGTGTCCGCACCACCAAACGCGCCCGTCGGGCCAAGCCACAGGGCGTAGCCGAGGGCAAAAGGCAGCAGGATCAGAACCTCCAGCAGGAAGCCCTGATTGGGCCCGATGGGCAGCTGCTTTTTGCAATAGGCGTAGAAGCCGAAGCTGACGAACAGGACCACGGCGGGCCACGGCAACGCCCCTTGCGCCACGGTCAAGACAATCACCGCCAGAACGGCAAGGCCAATGGCCACCATTTGCAAGGGCGAAGGCCGTTCACCCAGCAGTACGGCGCCCAATGCCACGCTGAAGAGCGGGTTGATGTAATAACCCAACGCCGCATCGAGCGCCCGTTCGGCCTGAATGGCCCAGACATAGACACCCCAGTTGATCGTGATCAGTCCCGCCGTGACCGCCGCCATCGCCAGCATCCGCGGCGCACGCAGCGCGGCCCAGACATCGCGCGTGCGGCCAAGGAGGATCAGCAGGGCGCCTGCGATGGGCACGGACCAGATGATGCGATGCGCCACAACCTCTACGGGTGGCAGGTGGTCGAGCAGCTTGAGGTAAAGCGGCAGAAAGCCCCACAGGACATAGGCCGATACGGCAAAAGCGAGGCCAGCCGGGGTGTCTTCATCGCGCGCGCTCATACCACCAACGGCGCAGGTTCGGGCGGCAGGGTCAAGCCGCGTTTTCTTTGAAAGAAAACGGACCGGAAACTTGCCAAGTTTCCGTCGCCTAGACCTTAACGCGTTCTGACTTGGGGTCGTAAAGCGGCTTCAGCGACGCCTCCGCCTTCACTCGCGTCCCAGCCACATCAATCTCGTAGCTGGACGCCAGCACCTCCGTCGCGCTTTCGCCGTCGCAGGGCACGTAGCCCAACCCAACCGCTGCGCCCAGCGCGTGACCATACGCCCCCGAACTGAGATAACCGACAATCTCACCGTTCCGGATCACTGGTTCGTTGTGGTAGAGCAGCGGCTCCGGGTCGGTCAGTTTGAACTGCACGAGGCGGCTCTTCAGCCCTTCGTCCTTCTTGCGCAGCACGGCGTCGCGGCCAATGAAATTCGGCTTGTCGGTCTTCACGGCAAAGCCGAGCCCCGCCTCCAGCACGTGATCCTCGCAGGTGATGTCATGGCCGAAATGCCGAAAGCCCTTTTCAATCCGGCACGTGTCCATCATGTGCATGCCGCAAAGCGTCAGGCCGGCGTCCTGCCCCGCCTCATACAGCGTGTCGAACACATGGCCCGCCATGTCGGCGCTGACGTAGACCTCCCAGCCCAGCTCGCCCACGTAAGTGACGCGGTGCACCCGGGCGAGGCCCATGCCGATCTCGATCTGTTGCGCGGTTCCGAAGGGGTTGGCGGCGTTGGTGAAATCAGCTGGGGAGACCTTTTGCATCAGCTCCCGCGCGCGCGGGCCCATGACGGCCAGCACACCCTCGCCCGCGGTTACGTCCGTCAGCACCACCCGGTACTCCCCCACGTGGCGCTGCATCCAGGTCTGGTCGGCCAGCCGCGTCGCGGCGGGGGTGACGACCAGATAAGCGGTGTCGGACAGGCGGGTGACGGTCACGTCCGCCTCGATCCCGGCGCGGTCGTTCAGGAACTGGGTGTAGACGATCTTGCCCACCGGCACATCATACTGCCCGCCCGCGACGTAGTTCAGGAAGGCGCAGGCATCCGGCCCTTCGACCCGGATTTTGCCGAAGCTGGACATGTCATACATGCCCACGCCGGTGCGCACGGCCATGTGTTCTTCGGCGACGTTGCCAAAGAAGTTCTGCCGCTTCCATGAGTATTCGTATTGCGGCGTCTGCCCATTGCGCGCAAACCAGTTTGCCCGCTCCCACCCCGCCAGCTCGCCCATGACAGCGCCGCGTTCCAGCAGCTGCGCGTGGAACGGCGTGCGCCGGACACCGCGGGCCGTTGCCTTTTGGCGGTAGGGGAAGTGGTCGGCGTAAAGGAGGCCCAGCGTTTCCGTACTGCGCGCCATGAGGTAGGTCTTGTTGCCCTGAAAGGGCTGCATCCGGCCGATGTCGACATCGCCCAGATCGAAAGGTTTCGCGCCGTCCGTCATCCACTGCGCCAGCGCCATGCCCGCGCCGCCGGCTGACTGGATCCCGATGGAGTTGAAACCCGCCGCGACCCAGACATTGTCCATCTCCGGACACAGGCCGAGGTGGTAGGCGTCGTCCGGTGTGAAGCTTTCCGGCCCGTTAAAGAACGTGTGGATCCCCGCCGCGCCCAGCATTGGCATCCGGTGCACCGCCATTTCAAGGATCGGCTCGAAATGGTCGAAATCCTCGGGGATCTGGTCAAACTCGAACTCCTGCGGGATCGGGCCCCAGGGCTTGGAGACCGGCTCGAACGCGCCCAGCATCAACTTGCCTGCGTCTTCCTTGTAATAGGCGCATTCGTCCGGCACGCGCAGGACGGGCAGCTGGGTCAGGCCCTCGATCGGCTCGGACACGATGTAGAAATGCTCGCAGGCCTGAAGGGGAACGTTGGTGTTTAGCATCTGCCCCACCGCGCGGCCCCACATGCCCGCACAGTTCACGACGTGATCGGCGGTGATCGTGCCGCTGCTGCCGTCTTCGCCTTGCCAGTGCACCGCGGTCACCACGCGCCCGTCCCGGCTGACCCCCGTGGCTTTGACCCGTTCCTGCACGGTTGCCCCGCGCTGCCGCGCGCCCTTGGCCAACGCAAGCGCGATGTTCGCCGGGTCGCCCTGCCCATCCAGCGGCAGATAGACGCCCCCGGTCACCCCGTTGATATTCAGGTGTTCGTAGCGGGATTTGACCTCGTTCGGCCCAATCTCCTCCACCTCCACGCCAAACGCACGGGCCATTGCCGCCTGCCGGTGCAGCTCTTCGAGCCGCTCGCCCGTCAGCGCCGCGGTGATGGAGCCCACGCGTTTGAAGCCCGTGGCGACGCCTGTTTCCGCTTCGAGGTTGCCATAAAGCTCCTGACTGTATTTCGCCAGCTTCGTCATGTTCGCGGTCGCGCGCAGCTGGGCGATCAGGCCCGCGGCATGCCATGTCGTGCCAGAGGTCAGCTGTTTGCGCTCCAGCAGGACAACGTCTGTCCAGCCTGCCTTTGTCAGGTGGTAGGCGACCGAGCAGCCGATGACGCCGCCGCCGATGATGACGACTTGGGCATGTTGAGGCAGGTGTGGCATCCCGTGGCTCCTTTTGCTGATGTCGGAGTGGGGGCCAGCCCCCACACCCCCGGGATTTTTTGAAACAGAGAAGACTAGACCACGTTGTGGCCTGCTGCTGTCAGGCGGCGGTGAATTTCGGCGATGTGGGCGGGGCCAACCTCGCAGCACCCGCCGAGGATGGTGGCGCCGTGGTCGAGCCAGCGCATGGCGTGATCGGCGTAGGTGTCCGGGCCAAGGTCTTCGCGCGCGGTGAGGGCATCGACGGTTGACCCGCCGTCGATGAAGGCCTGCGCGATCTTGGCAAAACCGTTTGCGTAGGCGCCGGTCGGCACGCCTGCAGTTGCAAGCGCCTCCAGTGCGGGGACGATGACTTCGGGAACCGAGCAGTTCACGAGCGCGGCGTCCGCGTCCCGCGCGATTTCGGCCGCCTCGGCCACGGGCTCGCCGGAGCGCAGGCGGGTACCATCCTCGTCCGACACTGTAAACGCGATCCAAAGCGGTTTGTCGGAGGCGCGCCCCGCCGCGACGCACGCGCGTGCGGCTTTGAGGGAGGCGACGGTTTCAAACAGGGTGATGTCCACGCGGGGGGCGATGGCCTGCACGATTTCGGCGTAAAGTGCAGTCGCCTCGGCCTCCTCCGGGTGTAGGTCCGAGCGGTAGCTGGCACCCAGCGGGCCAATCGCGCCTGCAATACGGGAGCGATCCCGCACCGCGTCCGCCTCGTCCAGCGCCTTTTCCAGCAGGAGCGGCAGTTGGTCCTCGATATCCGGCAGGTGGAACCCGGCGCCTGCATAGTGGTTGGTGTCCGACCCGCGCAGCCGGTCCCGGTGGATGGCGTAGGTGTTGGTGGTGGCGACGGTCGCGCCGACATTGGCGTAGTCCTTGTGCACCTCGGCCACGATGCCAGGCGTGTCCAGCATGACCTGCAGGGACCAGCGCGGGGCGGCGGGCTTGCCGGAGCGGGCGATCAGCTCTTGGCCCATGCCGCCGTCGAGAAGGGTTATATCCATATCGTTACCCGTAAAGCCGTGAGAGGAGGAAGGCCGCATAGCCGAAATCGAACACCGCGCAGCCAGCAAGGTACCAGACCGGCACGCGCACGCCGAGGCCGCGGTATTTGGCGAGGTCCAGCGCCCCATGCGCCGCGATGGCGGCGACCAGGAGGAGCGGGGCAAAGAGCAGCCCGAAGAGGCCCGCAATCGCAAACGCAAGCGAGGTCGTGATTTCCAACCGTTCAAAACGGCCCTCGACAAGTGCGTGGGCCGGGTAGGTGAACAGCATCCCGATCAGCGCAGCGTAAGCGATGTGCCAGGTCCATGCCGCGGGCATCGTCAGGTGCAGGACCAGGGCGATGGCAACATAGCCGCCAAAGGCAAAAGGCAGCCCACGGCGCAGGGGTTCGGCAAGCTGGCTCATGCGCGCAGCCTTGCATTTGCCGGATCCCACAGAGGGCCGTCGGCCTGCACCGTGGCCTTGTACATCTGGCCGAAGATGTTCACCTCCAGCTCCGTCCCTGGTGTCGCAAGGTCAGGGCGCAGCATCCCGAGCGCAACGGAGGCACCCACGCGGTAGCCCCAGGCGCCCGATGTCGTTTCCCCCACGATCTGGCCATCGTGCCAGAGGGTCGACATGTAAGGCGCGTCCTGATCGCCCGCATCGACAATCATGGTGACAAAGCGTTTTTTGGAGCCTTGCTGCTTTTCATTCAGCAGGGCGGCCTTGCCAGGGAAGTCCTGCGGCTTGTCGAACTTGATGAAACGCTCAAGGCCACCTTCGAGCAGGGTGTAGTCCGTGCTCAGATCGCCTTTCCACGCGCGGTAGCCCTTCTCGATCCGCAGGGCATTCAGGGCGTACATGCCGAAGGGTTTCGCACCCGCGGCCAGGACGGCTTCGTAGATGTCTGGCATTTCGGCGTTCAGTGCGTGGATTTCCCAGCCCAGCTCTCCGGCAAAGGACACGCGGGCCAGCATGACGGGTTTGCCTGCGACGTCTGCCCGCTGGTGCGACAGCCACGGCAGGCTCAGGTCGCCATCGGTGCCGACCTGCTTGAGCAGGCTGCGGGCTTCGGGGCCTGTGACGATCAGCGTGTCGTACTCCACCGTATGGTCCGTGAGCATCAGGCCCGCCGGCAGCCCGTCGCGGAGCACGTCATGATCGTGCCACTGGGCGGAGGCCGCGGTGATGAGGGTGAAGTCGTCTTCCCCGTGCCGGATCACGGACATCTCCGTTAGGATACGGCCTAGCGGGTCTGCAAAATAGGCGAGGTTCATGCGACCGGCCTTGGGCAAGGCGCCGGTGATTTTGCCGCGCAGGTACTCTGCCGCACCGAAACCGGATAGGGCAAAGCGCGAAAAGCCCGGCAGGTCCAGCACGCCGACATGATCGCGCACGGCCTCGCATTCCTCTTGCACGCGGATGCGCCACGGCCCCTCGCGGTCCCAAGTGTGGGTCGCCGCCTCGGACGTGTCGTCCCCGGGCTGGGCAAACCAGTTTGCCCGCTCCCACCCGTTGTAAGCGCCCATGACACCGCCCAGCGCTTTGATGCGCTCATGCACCGGCGACAGTTTCTTGTCCCGCGCCGCGGGCCATTCGTGGTGCGGGAAATGCATGGCGTATTCGTGCCCGTAGACCTCCATCGCCTTTTGGTTGCAGTAGTCTTGGTCGGTGTAATCGGTGTAGCGGCGGGGATCGACGGCCCACATGTCCCATTCGGTCTGGCCTTCGGTGATCCATTCGGCCAGCACCTTGCCCGCGCCGCCGCCTTGCGTGATGCCAAAGGTGAACACGCAAGCCTCATAGGCGTTGGGCACCCCCGGCATCGGGCCGATCAGCGGCAACCCGTCGGGGGCGTATGGGATGGGGCCGTTGATGTTGCGGCCCACGCCGCCCTCACCCAGCAGCGGCACGCGCGCCATCGCGTCCTCGATGTACCACTCGAGCCGGTCCAGATCGTCGGGGTAAAGCTGAAAGCTGAAGTCCTCTGGCATCGGATCGTCGGGCGTGATCCAATGCGCTTTGCAGTTCCGCTCATAGGGTCCAAGGTTCAGCCCGTTCTTGTCCTGCCGCAGGTAGTAAGAGCTGTCCACGTCGCGCAGCAGCGGCACCTTACGGCCGTTCTCCGCGGTCCATTCGGCGAGGGCGGGGATCTCTTCGGTCAGGAAATACTGGTGGCTCATCACAGCCATCGGCACCGTGCGCCCGCCATAGGGGCGGAACCATTCGCCCACGCGCTGCGCGTAGTAACCCGCCGCGTTCACGACCTTTTCGCAGCGGATGTCGCCCTTGGGCGTGTGCACGATCCACTCGCCATTGTCGCGGCTGACCCCTGTGGCCGGACAAAACCGTTCGATCCGCGCGCCCATGTTCCGCGCCCCTTTGGCCAGCGCCTGTGTCAACTGCGCCGGGTCAATGTCGCCGTCGTTCGGGTCCCACATGCCGCCCGCAAGGTCGTGAGTCTCAAGAAACGGGTAGGCGTCCTTCATCTCCGCATTGGTCATCATGGCCAGGTCCATGCCCTGATAGCGGCCCATGCTGACCGCGCGTTCGAACTCCATCATCCGTTCTTTGCTATGCGCAAGCCGGATCGAGCCTGTGACGTGGTAGTTCATCGGGTAGTCGACTTCTTCCGCCAGCCCGGCATAGAGCGACAGCGAATAACGCTGCATGTTCATCACCGCCCAGGAGGTGCTGAAGGACGGGCAGTTGCCCGCCGCGTGCCACGTGCTGCCCGCCGTCAGCTCGTTCTTTTCCAACAGGACGCTGTCGGTCCAACCGGCTTTGGCCAGGTGATACAGCGACGAGGCGCCCACAACGCCGCCTCCGATGATGACGACGCGAGCCGTGGTTGGGAAATCTGTCATACGTCCGCTCCTCAATACACCGGCGGTGCAATCACCCAGATCGCCACGCAGGTCTCGTTATAGGGGTTGGCCCAGCGGAAGGGCTCGCCGCGGATGCGGAAGCTGTCGCCGGGGTGGATGGTGTAGGGGCGCCCGCCGATGGTCAGGTCGAGCTTTCCGGACAGGACAACGCCGACCTCCTGCGTGGGGCGCGTGACGGTTTCTTGCAGCGCAGCGCCGGGGGCAAAGGTGGAGTGCACCATCTCGAAATCGTCTGTGAGGTCGGGGGAGAGCAGCTCTTCGATCAGCCCTTGCGCCCGCGCTCCGATAGGCCGCCGCGCGCCCTGTCGCACCACGTAGCCCGCCTCCTCCGCCGGGGCGGCATCGTGGCGGAAAAGCATGGAGATCGGAACGCCTAGAAGCCCCGCAATCTGGCGCAAGTCGCTGATGGAAGGCGCGCTCAGGTCCCTCTCCACCTGGCTCAGCCAGCCGACAGACCGGCCCAGCGCCTCGGCCATGCCGGCCAGCGTCAGGCCCCGCCCCTTGCGCAGCGCGCGCAGGTCGGCCCCCAACGTCTTTGGCTCTGAAAGGCCCTCCTGCAGCACGTGTGCACCTGTGAAATTTCAGATCGGAATTTCACGGTGCCACAGTGCGCTGAAAAATCAAGCCTGTTTTTCACCCAGTCGCTGAAAACACCCGTGCGAGCATCCCGCCAAGCCGGTCAGCATCCTCTTGTGTGAATGCATCCGGCAGATCGCTGTCGATATCGAACACGCCCAGCAGCCGCCCTGCCCCGTTCCGCACCGGCAGCACCAGTTCTGACCGGGTGGAGGACGCGCAGGCGATGTGGCCCGGGAACGCATCTACATCTGGCACAAGCTGCACCTGCCCCGTGCGCGCGGCCGCGCCGCACACCCCGCGGTCAAAGGGGATCACGAGGCAGCCATGCCCGCCCTGGTACGGCCCGATCTTGAGCAGTTCGGGCGCCACAACACGGTAAAACCCCGTCCAGTCAAACCGCGCGTCTGCGTGGTGCACCTCGCACGCCACTGTGGCCATCAGCGCAACCGTGTCATCCTCGCCCTCTGTCAGCGCATCAATCGTGCGGTCCAATGCGTCATAGTCGGGCATTACACCCGCTCAATCGCGATGGCCGTACCCTCACCGCCGCCAATGCAAATGGCTGCGACGCCCCGCTTGAGGCCCCGCTTTTCCAGCGCATTAAGCAGCGTGACCATGATCCGCGCGCCCGACGCGCCAATCGGATGGCCCAACGCGCAAGCGCCGCCGTTTACGTTCACAACGTCATGGCTGAGGCCCATCTCGTGCATAAAGGCCATCGGCACCACCGCGAAGGCCTCGTTCACCTCCCAGAGGTCCACGTCTTCCTTAGCCCAGCCGATCCGATCCAGCAGCTTTTGCACGGCAGGCACAGGGGCCGTTGTGAAAAGGCCCGGGGCCTGCGCGTGGCTGGCATGGCCAACAATACGCGCACGTACGGAGAGGCGCTGCGCTTCTGCCGCTTCGGCGCTCGCCAGCACCAAGGCCGCCGCCCCGTCGGAGATCGAAGAGGAGTTGGCCGCCGTCACGGTGCCATCCTTGCGGAAGGCGGGCTTCAGCTGCGGTATCTTGTCGGGACGCGCGGTGCCGGGTTGTTCATCCTCGGCTACGGTGACCGATCCCTTGCGGCCGGCAACCTCAACCGCGATAACCTCACCCTCAAAAGCCCCGTCCGCCTGCGCCGCCTGCGCCCGGGCGAGCGAGGCGAGCGCGTAATCGTCCTGCGCGGTGCGGGTGAACTGAAACGCCTCCGCGCAGTCCTCCGCAAACGTGCCCATCAGGCGGCCCTTGTCATAGGCATCCTCCAGCCCGTCGAGGAACATGTGATCCTGCGCCGCGCTGTGGCCCAGCCGCGCACCGCCGCGCATATTGGGCAGCAGATAGGGCGCGTTCGTCATACTCTCCATCCCGCCCGCAACCATCGTGTCCGCATGGCCCAGCGCGATCTGGTCATAGGCCATCATGGCCGCTTTCATGCCCGACCCGCACATCTTGTTAAGGGTCGTGGCGGGAACGTCCTCTCCAAGGCCCGCAGCAAAGCCTGCCTGACGGGCGGGCGCCTGTCCCTGCCCTGCTGGTAGGACGCAGCCCATCAGCACCTCGTCCACCGTGGCCGTACCCGCGGCCTCCAGCGCAGCTTTGATCGCCGCGCCGCCCAGCGCAGAGGCCGTCAGATCAGCCATTGCCCCCTGAAACCCTCCCATTGGTGTGCGGACCGCGCCCGCGATGACGACCTCTTTCATGGCTCTCCCTTTCCGTAATTTGGCAACCAGTTGGTAACTCTTGCGGCGTAAATGTGGTGCCCAGCTGTATTTGTATCAGGAAGAAACGCGATGGAATTGTCCACCCATGATGATCAGGAGATGCGCATCATCTCTGTGCAGAATTCGCGGATCGATGCTGCCGTCGCAATTGAATTTAAGGAGGCGATGCGCGGCCAGATCGCAGATGCTCCGCCGCACATCGTTCTGGACCTGACGGCGGTGAACTTTCTGGATTCCAGCGGGCTAGGGGCCATTGTCGCCACGATGAAGATGCTGGGCGGGAAAAGTAAGCTGACACTGGCGGGGCTGACACCAACGGTCTCCAAAGTCTTCAGGCTGACGCGCATGGATACCGTGTTCGACCTGTACGAGACGGTCGATTTGGCCCGCCTCGACCTGGCCAGCTGACAACAGGAGAGACGCATGATGCAAAGCGATACCTACCTGCCCCCTGTCCGCGTTTCCGTGACAAGCGGGCTGCACGCACCCCGGCACGCCCTGTCGGCCCTGCTGGACCGTCTCGGCCCCCTTCAGCTGGACATCGAAGAGGCCGGAACACTCGAGCTGATCCTCGCTGAAGCCCTGAACAACATTTGCGAACATGCCTATTCGGGGCAGGAAAACAGCGGCCCGATCGACATCGCCTGCGTGCATGGCCCGAACGGTCTGCAATTCCAGATCGAGGATGAAGGCGCGCCAATGCCAGGAGGTCGGACGCCGCTGGGTGTATCCGCAGATGTGGATGTCGAACTGGCCGATATGCCCGAAGGCGGGTTTGGCTGGTTCCTAATCAAGGATCTGGCGAAGGACGTGCAATACCAGCGCAGCGGCACCCGCAACCAGCTGCGCCTGCGTGTGGCCATCGGCTTGCAGGCCGCCGCCTGAGCGCGGGTTTCACCAAACTGCCCCGAGGTGCCCACATTGCTGCCTTGATTGGGCGTCATACACGCAACTGTAGCTGCTAATGGCTTCCCTCGGTGCCGCGTTAATTTGCCCCCACCCAGTGCGTGGCACCGAGGACCTTCTGCCTTTCCAGACCAAGTGCGCCTTCGGTACGCGCGTCGCGCAGGGCCATACCCGCGATGAATGCCCAGAGGGCATGAAGAGCGCGCGACATGGACACCTCCCCCCAGCCCGGTTTATCTGCGACAGCAAGACCTAGGGGAGACACCACCATGCGCGACTTTCACCTGCCGGGCCGTTCGGCCACCTATGCCACGGGCGGCATGTGCGCCACCTCCCACCCGCTGGCCGCGGCCACCGCGGTCGACATCATGCGCCGGGGCGGCACGGCAATGGATGCGGCCATCGCCGGAGCGGTCCTTCTGGGCATTTGCGAGCCGCAGATGACCGGCATCGGCGGAGATCTGTTTGCGCTCGTCTCTCCCGCAGGCTCCGATGAAATCGTTGCGCTCAACGGCTCCGGCCGCGCGCCTGCGGGCCTCGACGCTGACGCACTCCGCGCGGAAGGTCTTGCCACGATGCCCCTGTGCCACCCCCACGCCGTGACTGTTCCCGGCGCTATCGACGCTTTTTGCACCTTGTCGGACCGCTACGGCAAACTTGGCCTCGACGCGGTGCTCGCCCCCGCCATTCATTACGCGGAGGCGGGCGTGCCTGTCGCCCCACGCGTCGCCTTCGACTGGGCCAATGACGCGGGCACCTTACAAGGCAGGGCGCGCGCGCTGTTCCTCGACAGCGGCAAGGCACCGGGCGTCGGCGCACGCTTCACCGCCCCCGGCCAAGCCGAAGTCCTGCGCCGCATCGCCAAAGACGGGCGCGACGCGTTCTACACCGGCGAGGTCGCCGAGGACATGGTCGCCAGCCTGCGCGCCCTTGGCGGCACGCACACGCTGGACGATTTCGCCCGCACCGCCTGCACCGACACCACGCCCATCGCGGGCAGCTACAAATCCGCGGACATTGTCGAGCATCCGCCCAACGGGCAGGGCGCAACCGCGCTGCTGCTGCTCAACATCCTGAAACATTTCGACATCGCCGGCATGGACCCGATGGGCGCAGACCGTGTGCATATCGAGGCCGAAGCGACGAAACTGGCCTATGATGCGCGCAACCGCTTCCTCGCCGATCCGGACCACACCGCGCGGCTGGACCATATGCTGCGAGAGGAGACCGCAGCGCAGCTTGCCGCCCTGATCAATCCGAAAACCGCGATGGCCAGCCCCGCCGCGGTCAGCGAAGCGGTGCATAAGGACACGATCTATATCACCTGCGTCGATGGGGACGGCATGGCCGTGTCGCTGATCTACTCGATCTTCCACGGCTTCGGCTCGGGCATCGCGTCGGACAAGTTCGGCATTCTGTTCCAGAACCGCGGTGCCGGTTTTACGCTTCAAAAAGGCCACCCGAACGAGGCGGGCCCCGGGAAGCGCCCCATGCACACGATCATTCCAGGTATGGTCCGGGAGGACGGCGTGCCCACGATCCCCTTTGGGGTGATGGGCGGGGCGTACCAATGCACCGGGCACGCGCGCTTTGCCTCAAACCTGATGGATTTCGGCATGGACCTGCAAACCGCGCTCGACGCCCCGCGCGCGTTCTCGGACGGCGGTATGCTAAAGGTCGAACGGGGCTATTCAGATGCGGTGCGCGCCGATCTGGCCGCGCGCGGGCACGATGTGCAGGTCCCGGACACGGCAATTGGCGGCGCGCAGGCGATCCGCATCCGGCCCGATGGCGTGCTGGAAGGCGCGTCTGATCCGCGCAAGGACGGCTGCGCGCTAGGCTACTGAGGGGTCAGTTTAGCTGGAAGTGCAGCGGGTAGGACCCGTCCTCAAACGGGCCAAAAAGGTCCGGGATGTCCGGGTGGTCCACTGGCTCCCCCGAATAGTCGGCGATCAGGTTCTGCTCGGACACGTAAGCAACGTAGTAACTCTGATCGTTCTCGGCGAGGAGGTGATAGAACGGCTGTTCTTTTGCGGGGCGCGCCTCTTCGGGGATCGCCTCGTACCATTCCTCGGTGTTTGCAAATTCGGGATCGACGTCAAAGATCACACCGCGAAAGGGGTGCTTGCGGTGCCGCACCACCTGACCAAGGTTGTATTTTGCACGTTGTTTCATCATCACGAACCGCCCCTACCGAGCGTGCTTAGCCTGATCAAGACCCGATTGTCGACTCGCGGCGTGGAAACAGTCTGTAAACCATGCGCTCGGCGGACCATTGCGCAGATCGGCGCAGCCCCCGCGCAAACGTGATTCACAAACGGCGCAAAACCGGGTAAACATCAAAGAAAAAAGAGCGAGTGAGGCAGATGAGCAGACCTTTTCGCGCGATGATCCTGTTGCTGGTGCTGGCGTCTTGTGGCGGCGGGCATGGATCGGCGCCGCGCAATCTTGATAATGCGTGTTCGCTTCTGAAAGAGCGGCCCGAATATGTCCGCGCCTTCAAGGCGACGGAGCGGCGCTGGGGCGTGCCTGTGCATGTGCAGATGGCCACGATCTACCAGGAGAGCAAGTTCGTCTCCGACGCGCGCACGCCCTTTCGCTACGTGGCGGGCGTGATCCCGATGGGCCGCCAGTCCAGCGCATTTGGCTACAGTCAGGCGCTCGATGGCACGTGGGAAGAATACCAGGCCGAAACGGGCAAACGCGGGCGGCGGGACAACATCCGCGACGCGGCCGATTTCATGGGCTGGTACATGAACATCAGCCGCGCGCGCAATGGCATCTCCCTGAGCGACGCGCGTAACCAGTACCTCGCCTATCACGACGGGCACACGGGCTATGCGCGCGGCACGTACAAGCGCAAGGCGTGGCTGATGCGTGTGGCGGGCGAAGTGGGCGCGCGTTCGGATATGTATGCACGGCAGCTTAGCGCGTGCCGGGTGCGCGGACTGTAAGCGGGGGCGCGGAAACTTTCAAAGTTTCCGGTCCGTTTTCTTACAAAGAAAACGCCCCCGCCCTAGCGTGATGGCCCCTGCCCCGGGGAGCCGACATCGAACAGACGGTTGGGCAGGGTGCCGCCTGTGCTCAGGTCGCGCAACACCACGGTCGACTGCCCGCCGCCGCTGTCGTTGATCACCCATTGACGCAGTTGCACCGGATTGCCGGTGAACTTCATCTGGATATTGCCGTATTCGGGGTGTTCGGGGTCTTGCGCCGTCACGACCGTTGCCGTGCCGTCAAAATCGTGTCCGGTCACCATGCGGGCGCGGCCAAGGTCCACCCGCTCCGCGAGGATGATCGACAGCGGCGTGCGGCGCAGCGGATAGCTTTCGGGGGGCTCGTTCGATTTGGGGTCCACGATGACGACCGTATTGCTGCCTGCGACAACCAGCGGCGCGTCCTTGCCCTCATATTCGAACCGCACCCGCCCGGGCCGCTTGATGTAGATGCGGCCATTGCTGACGGACCCGTCATCGTTGATCTGGGTGAACGTGCCTTCGGCGGTTTGCATGGCGTTCAGATAGGCGGAAATGTCCGCCAGCGGCAGCTTGTCCGCCGCCGCAGGGCAGGTCAGGCCAAGGGCAAGGATCAGGGAAGTCAGGAAAGCGCGCATGTCTACTCGTCCGCAATGTGTCGTTGCGAGCAACATAAGCGCCGCGCGCCGGTTATGCGATAGCGGTCGCGGATTGCAGCCGATGTCCGTTCTTTAGGTGCCGCGCGATCAGCCGCCGCTGGCGCGCGCCCTGCGGAATCGGGCGCGCCGCGGGCACAGCGCCGCGGGACAGGCCGGGAAACAGCGCCTCCATCTCTGCCCGCGCGGCGGGGCTGAGCGCGGCAAGGCCCATCGGCCCGGGGTAGAAGCTTTCGGTCTCCGCCCCCTCGGCCCAGACGATCTGGTGCCCGTCCATGACCAGGTGGAAATAGGTCACCGGGGCGCGTGCGGCAGGCGCGGACACGCCGGGCAGCGGCAGCAGGCGTTTGGCCGCGACCAGCGCCTCCGCCGTGCCGAACATACGTTTCGCGATGGGCGAGCGGACAAGCATCCGGTGCTGCGGCGAGACGTGCAAATCCCGGTGCGGCACCCCCGGCCCCAGCGCCCCTTTCGCGATGATCACTGGGCGCAGCGCCGGGCTCCGCGCCAGCGCCTCGACGCTTACCTTGCGCGACAGAACCTTGCGCACCGGCAGCGCACCGCCGTCCCGCGTCTCCACCAGATGTCCGGGGCGGAGCGCCTCAACCGGTCGCGGCCCATCTGGAGTATCGATCAGCGTGCCATCGGCAAAGCAGGCAAAATAGTCGTC
Organism: Pseudomonadota bacterium; assembly: GCA_039817385.1. Lineage (GTDB taxonomy): Bacteria > Pseudomonadota > Alphaproteobacteria > Rhodobacterales > Rhodobacteraceae > JBCBCP01. The sequence goes on from JBCBVY010000006.1 coordinate 123,698, forward strand.
ATAAAGGTTGTTTTGCTGGTGCGACGTGCGTTCGGTGTCGAACGTATAGCTTTGCCCCTCGAGCAGAGGTTGGGTTGAGACGAGGCCATCCACGGCGCCTTGCTGGTAACCATCGCCACCAAAGTGGAACGAGGTCACCTTGTGCCCGTCCGCAGTATTGATCAGATCATAGGCCGTGTTGATCGTCGTGCCGGCCGCATAGGTCGTGCCGTCAATCGTCGCCGCCCCGTCAAGCGACTGCGTGCCGTCAACTTCGTCAAAAATCGCCTCGTTGTCGGCAACCTCGATCAGTGTCGGCTTGGCCCCGGGTTTCAGCGTGAGTGTGAAAGGGCCGGTCCCCGCAGCGGACGCGCCTTGCTCGTCCGGCAGGCCGCCGACGAAGTCATCAGGGGAGTAGATATACAAAAACGGCATGGGTCACGCATCCAACTTTCCCGAAGGATAGGTTGAAAGAGTGGCCCTAATGCGCCGCCCATTTGACTAAAAGGCGATCTATTGTGGCTCGGGCACCAGCACTTCGCGTTTGCCCACGTGGTTCGCCGCGCTCACGACGCCCTCGTCTTCCATCTGCTCGACCAGCCGTGCGGCCTTGTTGTAGCCGATGGCCAGCTTGCGCTGGATGTAAGAGGTGGAGCATTTGCGGTCATTGATCGCAATCGCCACGGCCTGATCGTAGAGCGCATCGCCGCTGTCAGTGTTCCCGCCAAGGCCCAGCACCTGATCGATCCCGTCGGCCTTTTCCTCGTCCGGGCCATCGACCACGCCGCCGATATAGTCAGGCGGGCCGAAAGCCTTGAGGTGGCGGACGATCTCTTCGACTTCCTCGTCAGAGACAAACGGGCCGTGGCACCGGGTGATCTTCGCGCCGCCTGCCATGTACAGCATATCGCCCATACCGAGCAGTTGTTCAGCCCCCATCTCGCCCAGAATGGTCCGCGAATCGATTTTCGATGTGACCTGGAAGGAAATCCGCGTGGGGAAGTTCGCCTTGATCGTGCCGGTGATGACATCGACGGAGGGGCGCTGCGTTGCCATGATTAGGTGAATGCCCGAGGCCCGCGCCATCTGCGCAAGGCGCTGGATGCAGGCCTCGATCTCTTTGCCCGCGACCATCATCAGGTCCGCCATTTCGTCCACGATCACCACGATGAACGGTAGGGCAACGGGCTGGATCTCTTCGGTTTCGAACACCGGCTCGCCCGTCTCGTCGTCAAAGCCGGTCTGCACCGTGCGGGAGAACATCTCGCCCTTGGCGAGCGCCTCGCGCACCCGGCCATTGTAGCCCTCGATGTTGCGCACGCCCATCTTGGACATCTTGCGGTAGCGTTCCTCCATCTCGCCCACGACCCATTTAAGGGCCACGACCGCCTTTTTCGGGTCGGTCACGACGGGCGACAGCAGGTGCGGGATGCCGTCATAGACGGAAAGCTCCAGCATCTTCGGGTCGATCATGATCAGCCGGCATTCCTCGGGGGTCAGCTTGTAAAGGAGGCTCAGGATCATCGTGTTGATCGCCACCGACTTGCCGGAGCCCGTGGTGCCCGCGATCAAGAGGTGAGGCATCTTTGCGAGGTTCGCGACCACCGGATCGCCGCCGATATCCTTGCCCAGCGCCAGCGGCAGACGCATGTTCGAATCGCCGAAATCGCGCGCGCCGAGAATCTCGCGCAGCACGACCTTTTCCCGGTTTTCATTCGGCAGTTCGATCCCGATAACAGACCGCCCCGGCACCGTGGAGACACGGGCCGACAGCGCCGCCATCGAACGGGCAATGTCATCGGCAAGGCCGATCACACGCGACGCTTTCAGGCCCGGCGCGGGCTCCAGCTCGTACATGGTGACGACCGGGCCGGGACGGACCGAGACGATCTCACCCTTCACGCCATAGTCATCCAGCACGTTTTCCAGCATCCGCGCGTTTTCCTCCAGCGCCTCGTCGCTCAGATGGTGGCGCGGGATCGCTTCGGCGGCCTCTAGCAGGCTCAGGGGGGGCAGCTCGAACGTGTTCTCCGTGGCATCAAAACCAAGGCTCGGCTGCGCTTCGGCCTTCGCGCGGGTCGACGGTTGCACGGGCTTGCGGGCGGGCTGCTGCACGTGCACCTTCCGCGGTTCGGCCACGGGAATCGGCGCCGGGGCAGGCTCAGGCGGGTTAAGCGGCAGGGGCTGCTCCTCAACCACTGGCTGAGGCGCAGGCGGCGGGGCCGCTGCCCGCATCAAGGGCGGCTCGGGCGGCAAGATCGGCGCGGCGGAGGCCTCGGGCGGTGTGGTGACGATGAGCGGATCCGGGCCACGGCCGCGCCCCTTCGTCAGCGGCGCATCGGCGACCACCGCGGGCGCCCCGCGCACCCGGCTTTTGATCACATCGGCGATCTTGGCCTTGATCCGCTCATCGCCGGGGCCTTCGCCGACATCCACGTCAGAGTAGTGTTCGATCAGTTCCGGTTCGGGCATCGGATCGGGCTCAGCCCGGCGCACCAGCGACGGCATCCGCGACAGCAGCCCCGGTTTCGGCGCCGGGTCTGGCGCGGCCTGAGGCTCCGGCGTCGCCACAAGGGGCTCAGGGGCGGCAAAAGGCTCTGCGGCTGCGCGCGCCTCGGCACGCATCGCTCGGGCCGCCTGGACCCGTCGCGCGGCCTGCACCGCGCCCGAGGCACCCCGGCCCAGCAACGTCATCGTCCATGCATAGACCATGATCACGCCAACCAGCATGAACCGCGCCACCCGCGCCAGCTCTGGCCGGGTAAAGCCCAGCACGAAGGCCGACAAGACCGCCAGCCCCACCGCCATCAAAAGCGATATCAGCTTGACCGTCAGGCTGGACCCGATCGGCAGAGCGACGAGGATCATCGACAGGACCGTATCGCCAAAAAGCCCGCCAAGGCCAAACTCATGCGTGCTTTTCCATTCCGGGCCCACCACCAGCGTCGCGGCATAGATCGATGCAAAGGCAATCACGATGGGCGCAAAGATCAGCCGCCCCAGCGCCAGCTCCGTCCCGCGGTGCAGCGCAAAGCGCAGGCCCCACACCGTCAGGACAACCGATATGCCGAGGCTGCCCCAGCCAATCACCAGAAACAGCGGCGCCGCAATCGACGCGCCCGTCGTGCCCAGCCAATTGCGCACAGGCGCATCGGTGCTGACCAGCCAATTCGGATCGTCGGGCGTATAGCTCCAGATCATCGCCGCAGCCAAAAGGCCCAGCACGATCAGCGCGAGCCCCAGCAGCTCCTTGCCGCGCCGTTCGACCTGTTCGGCCACGCGGCTGTCCAGTAGCGGATCGCGATCACGTGTCTGAAATGCCATACCTCTTTCCCTCTTCCTCAGCCCGCGTAGAGCACGTCGCGGATGGCGGTCAGGCCCCGCTCCGTCTCGGCCAGAGGCGCCACAAGCGCCGCGCGGATATATCCATGCCCGGGGTTCTCTGCCCCGTGTCCTTGTGCCAGGTAAGCCCCCGGCAACACGCGCACGCCGGTGCGCTTCCAAAGCTCCAGCGACGCCGCCTCGCCATCCGGCACGGGCAGCCACAAAAAGAACCCGGCCTCCGGCGCGGCATATCCCGGCACATTACCAAGGATGCGGTCGGCCAGCTCGTATTTCGCCCGATACAGCGCGCGGTTTTCCTCGACGTGGGTCTCATCCGCCCAGACCTTGGCCGCGGCCATTTGCAGCGGCAGGGGCAAGGGGGCCCCGGCATAAGTGCGCAGCTGGAGCGCCTGCCGGATGCAGGCCCGCCCGCCTGCGATAAAGCCGGAGCGCAGCCCCGGCAGGTTTGACCGTTTTGACAGCGAATGAAACGCCACAACCCGTTCGGGGTCCGCACCAATCTCATCCGCGACCTGCAAGGCCCCGGGCGGCGGCGTGTCGCGGTAAATCTCGGAATAGCATTCGTCCGCGAAGATGCGGAAATCATATTGCTCCGCCAGTCGGAACAGCTCCGCCCAGTAGCCCTTGGAGGCAACGGCCCCCTGCGGGTTCGCGGGCGAGCAAATGTAAACCCCGCCGCAGCGCGCCAGCATATCCGCCCCGACGGACGCGAAATCGGGCAGATGCCCCGTCTGAGCCGTTGCGGGAACAAAGACCGGCTGCGCGCCCACGGACATCGCCGACAGCATGTAGACCTGGTAGAACGGGTTGGGCATCAGCACCACGTTGCGCCCCTCGGGCACCAGCGCCATGCAGATGTTGTAAAGCCCCTCGCGCGTGCCGTTCAGCGGCAGGATCTGGCTGGCCGGGTCATAGCTGACCCCGTAGCGCCGCTTGAGCCAGTCGCTGATCGCGCCGCGCAGTTCTGGCGCGCCCTCATTGGGCGGGTAGCGGTTAAAGCCTGCGGCATGTTCGGTGATCACATCCGTGACCCAGGGCGGGAAGGCGTGTTTCGGCTCGCCAATGGTCATATGCACCACGTCCCCGCCGGGGTCGTGATGGTCCAAAAGCGCACGCAGGCGCGGAAATGCATAAGCCGGTAGGTTCGAAAACCGCTCGGGAAACGTCATGAAACTGCCTCGGGTTCGGGATCATTTACGTCCCGTTGCTATCAGATTACCCCAGCGGGGAGTCGCGCGTCCAGAAAAATGACCACGGCGCGGGGCAGCGTGACAAATTCGCAAGTCGTGCGCTATGGGCGCAGCACCCGCTCTGCCGCCGCGCCGATGCGCAACAGGCGCGCTTCCATTCCCGGCCCAGCCATGAACATGATCCCGCAGCTTGGCGCCCCGGTCGGCAGCGTTAGGGCGCATAGGCCCAAAAGGTTGCCGATCCGCGTGTTGCGCAGGGCCAGAAGGTTCTCGGTCTTGTAATAGTTTTCTTCGGCATTCAGCCGCGCAAGATCCGGCGGCAGGATCGCGGACGAGGGCAGGATCACCGCGTCATAGCCCGCCGTCGCGGCATCATAAGCGCCGCGCGCCGCGTCCAGCTTCGCCCAGCCCGCGACGTAATCCGGGGCCGATACGTCCTTGCCGAGCCGGAACCGCGCAAGGATTTCGGGAAACATCTTGTCCGGCTGCGCTTCGATCACGTCTTGCCACAGCCCATAAGCCTCGGGCGGGATCAGCGCGCCTGTCAGGGACATCGCATCGCTGACCGCTTGCACGTCGATGGTCTCCACATGCGCGCCTGCGGATGACAGCCTTTCCACTGCGCCCTCGAAGGCCGCGCCGGGGGCGTCCCGCACATCGTCCATCGCGACCGTCTTGAGGATCGCCAGCCGCGCGCCATGCAAGTCGGCGCCGTGCAGGTCGGCAACCCTGCCGCCTTCCATCGCTGCCAGAAGCTGCGCGCAATCCTCAACGCTGCGCGTGAGCGGGCCAATCGTGTCAAAGCGCAGCGCGAGGGGAACGACCCCCTCTAACGTCAGCCGCCCCGCCGTTGTCTTGAGCCCAACCAGATCGTTCCACGCCGCCGGGATGCGCACCGACCCGCCTGTGTCCGACCCGATGCCCGCCGCCGCAAGCCCAAAGGCAACAGAGGCCGCCGCACCGCTGGACGAGCCGCCCGGCACGGCCTCCGGATCGTTCACGCAAGGCGGTGTGTTCGTCATCGGGTTATAGCCCAGCCCGCTAAAGGCCAGCTCGCTCATATGCGTTTTACCAAGGCAGATCAGGCCATTGGCAGTTGCCGCGGCAAGCACATTCGCATCCCGGTCCGGCACACGGCCCTCCAGCAGCTTGCTGCCTGCTTCGGTCGCGATGCCTGCGGTGTCAAACAGATCTTTCCAGCTGATCGGCACGCCATCCAGAAGGCTGCGCCGCACCCCGTCCCGCGCCCGCTGCGCAGCGGCGTGTGCCTCTGCCAGCGCCCGGTCCCGGGTCACGCGCGCGTAAATGCGGTCCTTCAGCGCGTGGGTGTCGATGGCGTCCAGATAGCATTCCGTCAGCGCCACCGGGTCAATCTGACCTGCGCCAACACCGCGCCCCAGATCGCTCGCGCTCGCCAAAAGCCAGTCGGTCATGCCCATCTCCTTTGCCTGCCGCGACGGTAGCGACGCCGCAGCGCATGGACAATCCCCGCCACCTGCCCATATTCCCAGCCATGACCTCTCGCGCGCAAATCGCAATTGTTGGCGGCGGCCTTTCCGGCCCGCTGATGGCCCTCGCTCTGGCAAGGGCAGGACACCCCGTCACGGTAATCGACGCCGCGCCGGAGACCGTGCGCCGCAACGCGGCTTTTGACGGGCGCAGCTATGCGGTCGCGCTCACCTCCTGCCGCCTTTTGCAAAACCTTGGGCTTTGGGGGCAACTGGCCGACCACGCGCAGCCCATCCTGCGCATCAAGGTCAGCGACGGGCACGCGGGCCAAGGCCCCTCCCCCCTCTGGCTCGGCTTCGACCATGCAGAAATCGAAGAAGGCCCGATGGGCCACATGATCGAGGACCGGCATCTGCGCCGCACGCTGCTGGACGCAATGGCGGGCGAAGACTTCATCACCCACCGCGCGGGTGACGCCGTGGTCGCGCAAGACGTTGAACCCAATGGCGTTTCGTTGAGGCTGGCGAGCGGAGAGACCGTGCACGCGGCCCTCGTCATCGGCGCCGACGGACGCGCCAGCGGGACCGCCGCACGTGCAGGCATCAAGCGCATCGGGTGGAGCTACAAGCAAACCGCGCTGGTCGCCGCGATAGAGCATGCGTTGCCCCATGACGGCACCGCGCATCAGTTCTTCATGCCGCCGGGGCCGCTGGCGATCCTGCCGCTGACCGGCAACCGGTCCTCCATCGTCTGGAGTGAAAAGGCGGAGACCGCCGCCGCCTTCATGGCCCTGTCCGATGCGGATTTCCTCACCGTCCTGCGCCCGCGCTTCGGCAGTTTCCGGGGGGAGATCAAGCTGGCAGGCAAGCGCTGGTCCTACCCGCTGGGCCTGACGCTGGCGCAGAAGATGATCGCCCCCCGCACCGCCCTGATCGGCGACGCCGCGCACGGGGTGCACCCCATCGCGGGACAAGGGCTGAACGCCGGCATGCGCGACATCGCCGCCCTTGCGGACGTGATGACAGCCGCAGCCGCGCGCGGCGAAGACGTAGGGAGCGACGGCGTTCTGAGCCGTTATCAGGACTGGCGCCGGTTCGACAATACCGCGTTGGCGGTGGCCACGGATGGATTTAACCGATTGTTTTCGAACGATAATCCGATCCTGCGGGGGGTCCGCACCCTTGGACTTGGCGCGATCAACGCGGCCCCGCGCCTGCGCCGCGGTTTCATCCGCGAAGCGGCCGGGCTGACCGGGGAATTGCCCGCGCTCATGCGTTAGTCGAGGGCGCGCGCCTCACTGTCGAGCATGATGGGGATGCCGTTGCGGATCGGATAGGCCAGCTGTGCCCGCTCTGATATCAGCTCCTGCGCCGCCGCATCGTAGCGCAGCGTGTCGCCGGTATGCGGACAGACCAGCGCCTCAAGCATCCGCCGGTCGGTGTCGCTGCTCACTGCATCAGCCCTTCGTCCTGCCCGCCGCGCATTTCGTATTCGATCAGCGTCACGAGCGTCTCGCGCCGGGTGCTAAGCGAGGGCGCCTCCAGCAGAGCCTGCTTATCTTCCGGCTCGAAATCGAGCATCATCGACAGCGAGTTCACCAGAAGCTCGTCATCCGCTTCCTTCAGCGTCTGCCAATCCGCCGACAGGCCGCGCATGGTGAAATAGCGGCTCAGCAGGTCCAGAAACGGTTCGCGGTTAAAGCTGCCGTCATCCTCGCTCGCGCCCCGGTCCCGGTCGAACCCGTCCCACAGAACTTCGCAGCGGCGGTAAGGCGTAAATCCATCCACCTCGCGCGCAACGCGGAAGCGCGAAATTCCTGTCAGCGTGATCAGATACCGGCCCTCTTCAGTCTCCGAAAACTGGGTGATCCGGCCCGCGCAGCCGATCGTGTGCAGGCCGTGCCCCTCACGCCCCTCAACCGTATTGGGCTGCACCATGCCGATCAGCCGCGCATCGGTCTTGAGCGCGTCGTTCAGCATCTGAAGATAGCGCGGCTCGAATATGTGCAGCGGCAGCCGCGAGCGTGGCAGCAAAAGCGCCTTGGGCAGGGGGAAAACCGCAATCGTGTCTGGCAGGGCCTGTCTCATGCACGGCAAATTAGGCCGTCCGGCAGGTCAGGCAAATATCATCGAGCTGAGCTTGCGCCGCCCGTTCAAAACCACCGGGTCATTCGGCTTGAGCGCGTCAAAAATGGTGAACAGCTGCGTCTTGGCCGCGCCGTCATTCCACTCCCGATCCGCACGGAAGAGGGCCAGTAGCTCATCCACCGCCGCCTCCGCATCTCCGCTCGCGTACAGCGCCTGCGCTAGGTCAAAGCGGGCCTGGTGGTTTGCCGGGTCCGCGTCGACCTGCGCGCGCAGTTCGGCAACCGGGCCAGCATCCGCGGCCTGACGGGCAAGCGCCAGCCCGGCAAAGGCGGCCTCAATGGCCGCATCGCCGCTAATCTCTGCGGGTGCGCCGTTCAGGATCGCCTCGGCCTGATCGAGGTCGTCAAGCGCGATATGCGCCCGGGCCAGCCCACCATAGGCGGCGGCATTGTTCGGGTCCTCGCCAAGGATCGCGGCAAAGGTTTGCGCCGCGTCCACGGCGGCCCCTGCTTCAAGCATCTCTTCAGCGGCAGCTACCGCTTCGTCCAGCCCGCCGGACGCGTCACCGCCAGACTGCTTGACCAGACGGTCGATGAAGGCCGCGATTTCAGACTGGGGCACGGCGCCTTGAAACCCGTCCACCGGCTGGCCCTTCCAGAAGGCGTAGACCGTCGGGATCGACTGGATTTGCAGCTGGCCCGCGATCATCTGCGCCTCGTCCACGTTGACCTTGACCATCTTGACCGCGCCCCGCGCCGCGCGCACCGCATCCTCCAGCATCGGGCCCAGCGTCTTGCACGGCCCGCACCACGGCGCCCAGAAATCAACAATCACAGGGATGGACTGGCTCGCCTCGACCACGTCCTGCATGAACGTGGCTTCGCTGCTGTCCTTGATCAGGTCCGCATCCGCCGGGGCTGCATTCAGGTTCAGGTCCATGATCTCGCTCCTTGTAGGTGTTGCACGCTATATGCGCCGGGGCGTCTGGGAATCAAAGGTCGAAGGTGGCGAAAACCGGGGCGTGATCGCTTGGTTTCTCCCATCCGCGGGCATCCCGCAGCACCCGGCTGGAATGCGCAGCGTTCGAAATGTCGGGCGTGGCCCAGACGTGATCAAGGCGCCGCCCCTTGTCCGCCGCATCCCAGTCGCGCGCCCGGTAGGACCACCAGCTGTATAGCTGCCCTTCGGGAATATCTTGCCGGGTGATATCCACCCAGCGCCCGGCGTCCTGCGTCTCGGCCAGATGGTCCACCTCGATGGGCGTGTGACTAACCACCTTCAGAAGCTGTTTATGAGACCAGACGTCATCTTCGCGCGGCGCGATGTTCAGGTCCCCGACAAGGATCGCCTTTTCGGGGCGGTCCCGCCGCGCCCAGTCACGCATGTCCGTCAGGTAATCGAGCTTCTGACCAAATTTTTCGTTCTTCTCCCGATCTGGCACATCACCACCCGCCGGGACGTAGAAATTGTGCACCGTCACGCCATTCTCCAAACGCGCTGCAATGTGGCGGGCATGGCCGAGCCCCGCGAAATCCATCGCGCCAACCTCTTCCAGCGGCGTGCGGGACAAGATCGCCACCCCGTTGTACCCCTTGTCCCCGCGCGCGACCATGTGCGGATAGCCCAGCGCCGCGAACTGTTCGCGCGGGATCTTGTCGACGGGGCTCTTGCACTCCTGCAGGCACAGCACGTCCGGGCCTTCCTGCTCCAGCAGCTTGCAGACAATCGGCTCGCGCAGCCGGACCGAGTTGATGTTCCACGTCGCCAAGGTAAAGGCCATGCCACTCTCCCAAATTCCAGCCGCACCCTATGCCGGACAAGGCACCGCCTCCACCCCTTCTCTGTTCCAAAAAAATCCTGGGGGTGAGCCCGAAGGGCGAGGGGGCAAAGCCCCCTGCGAATTTTTGAAAATTCGCCCCCCCAAAGAAAAACGCCGGGCACAAAGGCCCGGCAGGTCCAACAGGGAGGTGCGTGCAAAACCCGGCACGCGGCGGGATGGGTCAAGCGTTCAGCTTGTAGCCGCCGCTTTCGGTCACCAGCAGGCGCGCGTTTGACGGATCCGGCTCGATCTTCTGGCGCAGGCGGTAGATATGTGTCTCGAGCGTGTGGGTCGTCACTCCCGCATTGTAGCCCCAGACCTCGTGCAAAAGCGTATCGCGCTGCACCACGCCGTCGTTTGAGCGGTACAGGAACTTGAGGATGTTCGTCTCTTTCTCCGTCAGGCGGATCTTCTTGTCGTCCTCGGTCGTCAGCATCTTCATCGACGGGCGGAAGGTGTAGGGGCCAAGCTGGAACACCGCGTCTTCGGACTGCTCGTGCGTGCGCAGCTGTGCGCGAATGCGGGCCAGAAGAACCGGGAATTTGAACGGCTTGGTCACGTAGTCATTGGCACCTGCATCAAGGCCCAGGATCGTATCCGCGTCGCTGTCATGACCGGTGAGCATCAGGATAGGCGATTTCACCCCCTGCTTGCGCATCAGCCGGCACAGCTCCCGCCCGTCTGTGTCCGGCAGGCCCACATCGAGGATCACGAGGTCATAGAGCGCCTCCTTGGCGCGGCTCATCGCTTCGGCGCCGTTGGCGGCCTCGAACACGTCGAAATCCTCGGTCATCAGCAGCTGTTCGCTCAGCGCCTCGCGCAGATCTTCGTCGTCATCCACCAGCAGGATTTTCTTGAGCTGTGCCATCGGGCCGTCCTCCATCTGTCGTCTCGGCGGAGATGGCAGCCCCCTGCCCCAGCGGCAAGGATTGCGACAACACCATCACGGGTTCGTAACGGACGGCGGGGAATTGTTTCAATTCCGGGCGTGTCGGATTAAGTCAGAGCGATGAACCCTATCATGCCCACCCTGACCGAGCTGATCGCGCGCGCGCGCGCGGACCTCAGCATGGGTGTGCCCATCGTGCTGACGTCGGGCGGCACGGGCGCGCTGGTTCTCGCGGCGGAAACGCTGGCACCGGACCGTTTTGCGGCAGTGATGGGGATGGAGGGCGCCCCTGTCCTTGCCCTGACAAAGCGCCGCGCAGAGACACTGAAGGCCCGGGTCTATGACGGTGATCTGGCACGGGTTCAGGTGCTGCAGGATGCAAGCCTAGGCTGGCTGCGCGCGCTTGCGGACCCTGAAGGCGATTTGCGCACGCCCATGAAAGGCCCACTGCGCTGCGCGCGGGAAGGCGACGCAGCCACGCACCGGATGGGCATCGCCCTCGCCAAAGCGGCACGGCTGCTGCCCGCGGTTCTGGTGATCGAGCGGGCCGATGCCGCCCGCTATGCGACCGCGCACAATCTGACCCTGATGTCCGTTGGGCCCCTGACCGAGGCGCTCGCCCTTCGCAGCCCGCTGAACCCTGTTGTGAACGCGCGCCTGCCGATGGAGGCGTCGGAGGCGGGGCGCGTCCACATCTTCCGCCCGGAGGATGGCGGCGAAGAACATTACGCGATCGAGATCGGCCGCCCGGACCGGTCCAAACCCGTGCTCTCGCGCCTCCATTCGGCCTGTTTCACCGGCGATGTCCTCGGCAGCCTGAAATGCGACTGCGGCCCGCAGCTGCGCGGCGCGCTGGCGCAGATGGGGGCCGAAGGAGCGGGCGTCTTGCTCTACCTCAACCAGGAAGGGCGCGGGATCGGCCTTGCCAACAAGATGCGCGCCTATGCCTTGCAGGATCAGGGGTTTGACACCGTGGAGGCCAACCATCGGTTGGGCTTCGAGGATGACGAACGCGATTTCCGGCTGGGCGCGGACATTCTGCGTTCGCTTGGGTTCTCGTCTGTCCGGTTGATGACGAACAACCCGGCCAAGGTCGCGCGAATGGAAAGCTGCGGGATTGCAGTGGCCGAACGTGTGCCGCTCAAGGTCGGGGAGAACCCGCTCAACGCACATTACCTCGCGACCAAAGCGACGAAGTCGGGGCACCTTTTTTGAAACCATCGGACATGGTGCTGAGCCCGCGCGGGCTGCGGTTCTTTGGGCGGGTCTACCCCTGTACTATCGGGCGCGGGGGCCTTAGCGGGCGCAAGCGTGAGGGTGACGGGGCGACGCCGCGCGGCGTGCACCGGATTGTGGGGATGCTCTACCGGCCCGACCGGATGGCGCGGCCCGCAGATTGGGCGCTGCCCATTCGTCCCTCGGACGTCTGGTCCGACGATCCGGCGGCGGAGGACTACAACCATATGGCCCGCGCGCCCTACCCCCACAGCCACGAGGCGCTGCGACGGGGGGATCGGCTTTACGATCTGGTGATCCTCACAGATTGGAACTGGCCCTACGCGGTGCCGGGGCGCGGATCGGCCATTTTCATGCACCGCTGGCGCAGGCCGGGTTACCCGACGGAGGGTTGCGTGGCCCTGCGCCCGGACCACCTGCGCGACGTGGCGGTGCGGATCACGCTGCAGACGCGGCTGATCGTTCCTTGAAGGAACGAGCGCGGCAATCCTTCAAGGATTGCTTTGCCGCGCGCCGAAGATCGCGCTGCCCACGCGCACATGGGTCGCGCCCAGCGCGATGGCCTGTTCGAAATCCGCGCTCATTCCCATGCTCAGGCCCGTCAGCCCGTTGCGCGCCGCGATCTTGGCCAGCAGGGCAAAGTGCAGGCTGGGGGTTTCATCCACCGGCGGGATGCACATCAGCCCCGCAACGGGCAGATCGAGCGCGCGGCACTCCGCCACGAAAGCGTCCGCGTCCTGCGGCAGAACACCGGCCTTCTGTGGCTCCTCTCCGGTGTTGACCTGGATGAACAGCTCCGGGCAGTGGCCCAGCTCTTGCGCGAGGCGGGCGAGCGTCCCGGCAAGCTTGGGCCGGTCGAGCGAATGGATGTGCTGAAACAGCTCCATCGCCTGCCGCGCCTTGTTGGACTGCAAAGGCCCGACAAGGTGCAGATCGATGCCATCATAGCGGGGGGTAAAACCGCCCCAGCGCTCTGCCGCTTCCTGCACCCGGTTTTCACCAAAGATGCGGTGGCCCGCGTTCAGCACGGCCTCCACCCGCTCGGGGGGCTGCACCTTGCTGATGGCGATCAGGGTCACGCTTGCGGGGTCGCGCCCGGCCTCCGTCGCGGCGGCGTTCAGGCGGGTCTGGATATCACTCAGGCTCATACGCCCTGACTGGCGCAGCGCGGCGCAAAAGAAAAGGGGCAGCGCCAAAGCACTGCCCCAAATCGTCAGGTCGACGCATTCAACTTAGAAGTTGAAGCGAACACCCAGGTCTGCGCGGGTCTCGCCGGAGAAGCGCTGAGCGATACCGCCGCGGATCGACGTGCCGCCACCCAGGGAGTGGTTGAAGTCGATACCGTAGGAGGTGTCTTCCGCCAGGAAGTCCGCCTGAGCAACGTAGGCTTCGATGTTCGTGGCTGCGCCAACGTCAAAGCGGCCTGCCAGAACGATGCGGTCGCCCGCGGTGCCGTTGTCGGCATATGCCAGCGTGATGTCGGCCGGGCCGATGGAACCGCCAACGGAGACCGAGAACTCGGTGTCAGCTGCGCTGCTGGAGTCCTGGACACCCAGAGCAAAGGTGAAGCCGGAGAACGTGTACGCAACGTGACCCGCGATACGGTCGTTGGTGTCGGATGCGGACAGGTGCGCGGAGAAGTCACCCGCGGAGTACAGCAGTTCCACACCGTTGGAGCCTGCGGAGCCGTTGCCGCCGGAGGAGTACGCATCGCCGCGGAAGTTGTACGCGGTGTAGTCGTAGCCCAGGCCGGTCAGGCCGAGGTCAATCGGGTACTGACCCGGCATGAACTCGAGCGCGCCGAAGATGTTGCCAACGCCGACTTCAAAGCCGCCGGAGCGAGCAAAGAAGCGAACACCGTTGATGCCGGTGCCTGCGGGGCCAGCTGTCGGGCCCATGCCGCCGTTGTGGGCGCCAGAGTCGGTGTTGTTCTGCTGGATACGTGCGCGTGCACCAAAGGTGACGCCTGCATCGGACTCAGCGGTTGCGTCGATCTGCAGACGGAAACGGCTGGTGATGTCGGTGGAGCTGCCTGCCGCGGTGTCGCGGTAGATGATGCCGAAGCGGCCGTAGCCGCCGAAGGTCACGTCAGCAGCGGCCATGCCGGCAGTTGCCACCAGCGCAGTCGTCGCGAAGAGAACTTTTTTCATGAGTTTTCCCTCGGTTTTCAAAACATACGCCCAAACCGGGGAATCCGGTGAGGGTATGCGGCGTGTTTCGCTCTTTCCCCGGCGCCTCGCAAGGTAGCCCGCCGCATCCCGCCACAAAGTCGCCGTGAATGGTGCAGCTATGCCACACTTGCCCTCCCGGGCCTAAGCGCTGAACCCACTTGCTCCGCTAGGACCTCTTATATAGACCATCTGCAACACCGGAACGGGGGCAGACATGCGCATGAAATTCGTCTTCAAGCTGGCTATCGCGGGCCTCGCTGTGCTGAGCGTTGCGGCCTGCGGGGCGGCGCGCAACATCGGCAGCCCTGCCACGGAGCGGCCCGCGCAGTACACCGATCCGACCAACCCCAACAACCTCGACACCCGCAACACGATCTGGAGCGCGTTCCAGCGGAACACCAATGAACAAACGGTTCTGGTGAACAAATACATCTGGGCCGCGTCGCTTCAGGTGCTGGATTTCCTGCCGATCCAGACGGTCGATCCCTTCACCGGCGTGATCGTGACCGGGTTTGCCGCGCCGCCCAACGGGGGCCGTGCCTACCGGGCGACGATCCTGATTGACGATCCGGCGCTTGATGCCCGCTCGCTTAACGTTGCGCTTCAGACCCGCAGCGGTCCGGCCAGCCCCGCAACCGTTCGCGCGGTGGAGGACGCGATCCTGACCCGCGCCCGCCAGCTACGGATCGCCGACAACCGGCTGTGACACCGCTTTCATACCACCATGTGTTACGCCGGGCCTAAACCGCCCGGCGTTTGCTTGCCAAGAGACCAGACCCGACATGCCCTATACCCCGTCCGAGATCGAAGCCCGCTGGCAAGCCGCCTGGCAGGAATCGGAGGTTTTCAAGGCCGCGCGCAGTGCGGACAAGCCCAAGTACTACGTGCTCGAGATGTTCCCCTACCCCTCGGGGCGCATCCACATGGGCCACGTGCGCAACTACACGATGGGCGACGTGATCGCCCGCTACAAGCTGGCAACGGGGCACAACGTGCTGCACCCGATGGGCTTTGACGCCTTTGGGATGCCCGCGGAGAACGCGGCGATGGCCAGCGGGGGCCATCCAAAGGACTGGACCTACGCCAATATCGACGAGATGGTCGCGCAGATGAAGCCGCTGGGCCTGTCGCTCGACTGGTCGCGCATGTTCGCCACCTGTGATGAGGAGTACTACGGCCAGCAGCAGGCGCTTTTCCTTGATATGCTGGAGGCCGGTTTCGTGGACCGCAAGGAAGCCACGGTGAACTGGGACCCGGTCGACATGACCGTGCTGGCCAATGAGCAAGTGATCGACGGCAAAGGCTGGCGCTCGGGCGCGGAGGTGGAGCGCAAATCGCTCACGCAGTGGTTCTTCAAGATCTCCGACATGGCAGACGAGCTTTTGCGGGCGCTGGACGGGCTTGACGACTGGCCCGCGAAGGTGCGGCTGATGCAGGAGAACTGGATCGGCCGGTCGCGCGGGCTGAACGTGCCGTTCGAGCGGACGGATGGCGGGACCATAGATTGCTACACCACCCGCCCGGACACGATGCGCGGCGCGTCCTTCATCGCGATTGCGCCGGATCATCCGATCTCCAAGGGTTTGGAGGCTGAGCGGCCTGACCTGGCCGCGTTCATCGCCGAGTGCCGCAAGATGGACACGACCGAAGCAGCGATGGAAAAGGCGGAGAAGAAGGGCGTGGACACGGGTCTCACCGTCAAACATCCGGTGACCCCTGGCGCGACCCTGCCCGTCTGGATCGGCAACTTTGTCCTGATGGATTACGGCACGGGCGCGGTCTTTGGCTGCCCCGCGCATGACCAGCGCGATCTTGATTTCGCTCGGAAATATGGGCTTCCGGTGCAAAACGCGTTCTACATGCCGGGGGATCAGACCGAGGTCGGGGATGAGGCGCTGGTACCCGCCAAGACAGAAACGGTCCACTACATCGACCACTTCGCGGGTGTGGGTGAGGCCACAAGCCAGGAAGGCATCGACGCCACCATCGACTGGTTCGAGGCGCAGGGCAAAGGCAAGGGCGAGGTGAAGTTTCGCCTGCGCGACTGGGGCCTTTCCCGCCAGCGCTATTGGGGTTGCCCGATCCCGGTGGTGCACTGCCCGACCTGCGGCGTGGTGCCGGAGAAGAAGGAAAACCTGCCCGTCACATTGCCCTATGACGAGGACGGCACGCCGATCGACTTTTCCGTGCCCGGCAACCCGCTGGACCGGCACCCGTCCTGGCGCGACTGCACCTGCCCCAAATGCGGCGGCGCGGCGCAGCGGGAGACGGACACGATGGATACGTTTGTGGACTCGTCATGGTATTTTGCCCGCTTCACCGCGCCCCATGCGGACACGCCCACGGACCGGGCCGAGGCGGATTACTGGATGAACGTGGACCAGTATATCGGCGGGATCGAGCATGCGATCCTACACCTTTTGTATTCGCGGTTCTTCGCCCGCGCGATGGTGGCGACTGGGCATCTGCCAGAGAGCGCGTCCGAGCCATTCGACGCGCTTTTCACGCAAGGCATGGTGACCCACGCGATCTACAAGAGCATTGAGACAGTTGGCGATAACGATCCAAATCCAGCTTTGCGCCCTGGCGCGAAGTATACCAAGTACCGCTACCCGGAAGAAGTTGAGCATCGGGATGGCAAGGCCTTTTTGAAATCCGATGGACGGGAAGTCGAAATTGTCCCCTCCGCCAAGATGTCGAAGTCCAAGAACAACGTCGTGGACCCGCTGAACATCATCCGCGACTACGGCGCGGATACGGCCCGCTGGTTCGTGCTGTCCGACAGCCCGCCGGAGCGGGATGTGGAATGGACGGCCTCCGGGGCGGAGGCGGCGTACAAGCACCTGAGCCGCGTCTGGAACATCTGCGACCGCATCGGGGCGATGGACCCTGAGGCGCCCGGAACCGGGGATGACGACCTGCTGCGCGCGATGCACGCCTGCATTGACGATGTGACCAAGGGGGTCGAATCCTTCGGCTTTAACGCGGCCATCGCTAAGCTCTACGCCTTTACCGCGACCCTGCAGAAGTCCAAGGCCAGCCACAAAGCCCAACGGGAGGCGATCATGACCCTCGCCCAGCTCATGGCGCCGATGACCCCGCATCTGGCCGAAGACATCTGGGCCCATCAGGGCGGCGCGGGCCTTGTTGTGAACGCCCCGTGGCCGGTTGCGGATGAGGCGATGTTGGTGTCCGATACCGTCACGTTGCCCATTCAGGTCAACGGCAAACGCCGGGGGGAACTGACCGTGCCCGCAGATATGGAAAAGGCAGAGGTTGAGGCCGCCGCGCTCGCCTCGGGCCCGGTGCAGCGTGCGCTGGAAGGCGGGCAGCCAAAGAAGATCATCGTCGTGCCGGGACGGATCGTGAATGTCGTGGTTTAAGGGCCTTTTGATCGCCGCGCTTCTGGGCGCCTGTGGCTTTACCCCCGCCTACGGCCCCGGCGGGACCGGCGCGGCGCTGGCAGGAAAGGTCGCGATTGGGGCGCCTTCAGACGAGACGACCTACCTGCTGGTGCGCCAGCTTGAAGACCGTCTGGGCCGCGCGGGCGATCCGGCTTATGACCTTGGGCTGACGCTGGTCACCACCGAAGAGGGGCTGGCGGTGGAGGAAGATGGCGACATCGACCGCTACACCCTGCTGGGCACGGTGCAATACACACTGACCGACCGCGCGACGGGGCGGCAGGTGGCGGCGGGGCAAGTCTCCAACTTCACAGGATATTCAGCGACAGGCACCACCGTGGCGACCCTATCCGCGCAGCGGGATGCGCAGGCACGGCTGATGGTGATCCTCGCCGATCAGATCACGGCACGACTGATCGCGACGGCGGACACATGAAGCTGAACACGCCGCAGGCGAACGCCTATTTCGGCAAGCCTGATCCGGACGCGGCGGGGCTGCTGATCTACGGCGCGGACGGGATGCGCGTTGCGCTCAAGCGGCAAGAAGTCATAAAGGCATTGATCGGGGAGACTGGCGCGGACGAGATGCGCCTGACCCGGATGCCCGCGAGCGGGCTGCGGGCCGACCCGGCGCAAGTCATTGATTCCATGAAGGCCATCGGCTTTTTCCCCGGCCCGCGCGTGACCTTTGTCGAAGATGCGACCGAGCAGCAGGCGAGTTACATCCTGCCCGCGCTGGAGGCTTGGGAGCCGGGGGACGCACAGCTGGTCGTGACCGCGGGCAACCTCAAACCGACCTCGAAGCTGCGCAAGGCGTTTGAGGGACACAAGCGCGCCTATGCCGCGGGTATCTATGACAACCCGCCCACACGGGACGAGATTGAAAGCGCGATTGCGGCGGCGGGACTGGCGATACCGGACCGCGGCGTGATGGACGCCCTGGTGACGCTCGCGCAAGAACTGGACCCGGGCGACTTCCAGCAGACCGTTGAAAAGATTGGCCTTTACAAGCTGAACGATCCTACGCCGCTGCGCCTTGACGACATTGCCGCCTGCGCGCCGCTCTCAACCGAGGCGGCGGTGGACGATGTGCTAATGACCATCGCAGACGGGCGCGCGCAGGACATCGGGCCGGTCATGCGCAAGCTTCAGGCGCAGGGGGTGAACGCGGTTACGCTTTGCATTGGGGCGATGCGCCACTTCCGCACCCTGCACCGGGCCGCCCTCGACACCTCGGGCCGCCCCGCGATCTGGGGGCCAAACCGGGACCGCATGATGGGGCAGGCGCGCCGCTGGGGGCCGGACCGGCTGGAGACCGCGCTGGCCGTGCTGACGGAGACGGACCTCGCGCTGCGCTCTGCGGGGCAAACGGCGCCGCAAATGGCGCTGGTGGAGCGGGCGCTGATCCGGCTGGCGATGCTGGCGGGGCGGTGAAAGGCGCGTTTTGTACATTTCGCGGCCCCTCCAAAGCGCATTTTGTACAGTTTTGCGCAAGCCAGCGCCGTAACGATAGCCTCAGACCTTGAAGCCAGATTGGACCGGATCGGGCACCGCGGTGATCGCCGCACGGCCAGATGTGCGGCGCGCTTCATTTTGGGCGTCTGACATTTTCAATTGACAAGCAAGGACCAGCTGACGCTACTTTGCGTCACTGGCAAGGAGACGATTATGACCAAGATGCTCACCCTTTTCGCAGCCGCCGGTCTGGCGCTGACCTTCACAACCGCTCCGGCGCTGGCGGGCGATGCGAACATGCGCAACGCGGACGGCACCAAGCTGCGCATCAACTGCACCGGCGCGGGCTGCAAGGTGCGCCAGAAGGTCAAGGGCCAGAAGTGGAAGGTGATCGAAACCGGCGAAGGTGGCCGCTCGAACTTCCTCGTGCTGGAGGCGAAGTACAAGGACCAGGGCTACAAGTAAGCCCTTGCCCCTTTGCGACATTCCAGTTTTTGCTGCGCCCGGACGGCGGCCCGTTTGGGCGCGGGCATGAGGGGAGCACAGGCATGTATACGTTGATCGGATCGACCAGAACCCGCGCGCTGCGGGTCAGCTGGATGCTGGAAGAACTGGGGCAGGACTACACCCAGGTGCAGGCGGGGCCGGGGTCCGAAGAGGCGCGGCGCCATAACCCGCTGGGCAAGATCCCCGCGCTGGTCGATGGGGAGGCGGTGCTGACGGATTCCGTGGCGATCATGACCTACCTTGGGGACAAGCACGGCGCACTTACGGCCCCTGCGGGCACGCCGAAGCGGGCGCAACAGGACGCGATGACGTTGTGGATCATCGACGAGATGGATGCGGTCCTGTGGTGTTTCGCAAAGCACACGGTTGCCTTGCCGGAGGATGCGCGGGTGCCCGCGATCACACCGGGGCTGCATTTTGAGTACGAGCGGACGTTGGCAACCTTGTCGGAGCGGCTGGGCAACGGGCCGTTTCTGATGGGAGACGCGATCACGATCCCCGATCTGCTGGCCGTGCATTGCCTCGGCTGGGGGCATCTGGCGCGCTTTCCGGCGATGGATGCGCGGCTGAAGGGTTGGGCAAGAGAGTTGCGCGAGCGGCCCGCCTACCAGCGTGCGTTGGCGCGGGTCTGAGGCGGCGGAAACTTACCAAGTTTCCGGTCCGTTTTCTTACAAAGAAAACGCGCCCAGCGCGGAGCGTGCAGCCCAGCGTCCCGTCGCGAGGCAGCCTGTGATCAGGTAGCCGCCCGTGGGGGCCTCCCAATCGAGCATTTCACCGACGCAATAGATGCGGGGGCGGTTTTTGAGCATGAGTGTGTCGTCCAGCGCATCCCAGCGCACGCCGCCTGCTGTGCTGATCGCCTCATCGAGCGGGTGCTGCCCGGTGATCGGGAGCGGCAGCGCCTTGATCAGTGGGGCAAGATCTGCGGGCAGGGGCCGCGCGCATTCCATCAGCAGGGCCTGTTTGACCGGGGGCAGACGCAGCGCTTTGCGGATGTGGTTGGACAGGCTTGCCTTGCCGCCGGGGCGGTCCAGCCGCTGGCGTATGGTCTCCAGCGGCACGTCCGGCATCAGATCCACATGCAGCGCCGCACCATCGCGCACGGCGCGGGAGGCGGTGTAGATGCCCGACCCTTCAAGACCACGGGCGGTCAGGATGGCTTCGCCGCGGCTGATCGTGCCGCCTGCGTGCCACGCCACGCCCTTGATCGGGGCGCCGAAGTGCGGCGCCATATGGGCGGACCAGTTCACCGAGAGGCCGACATTGGCGGGGCGGAACGGGGTGTGCGGAAGGTGCTTTGCCCACGCCCCGTCCGAGCCAAGCCGCGCCCAGGATGCGCCGCCCAGTGCGAGGATGGTGACGTCTGCCTCCACCCGCTCCGCGTTGATGAGCAGCGCGTCGCCATCCCAACCCTGCCACCGCGCACGGGTTTGCAGCCGGGCGCCATACCCCGCCAGCCGCGCCAGCCACGCGCGCAGCAGAGGGGAGGCTTTCATCGCTTTGGGAAAGACGCGGCCCGCGGAGCCGGCGAAGACCTCTGCGCCCAGCCCATCCGCCCACGCCTTCACCGCCTCAGGGCCAAAAGCGGCCAGCATGGGCGCCAGCGCGGGGCAGTCAAAGCGCGACGCAAACGCGTCGTCGCCGTCCATCGTCAGGTTCAGGCCGGATTTGCCCGCCATCAGGAACTTGCGCCCCGGCGACGGCATCTGGTCGTAAACGGTGACTTGCGCACCGCCCTGTCCCAGCACTTCGGCGGCCATCAGGCCCGCAGGCCCCGCGCCGATTACAGCAGCGCGCATCAGCTGGCTTTGGTTTCGATCTTGCGCTTCAACTCGACCACGCGCTGCGGGTAGGGGATTTCGATGCCCGCGTCCTTGAGCGCGTTCCAGATCAGGAACAGCACGTCAGAGGTGTATTTGTTCGCCCCGTCGTCGATTCCGTTGACCCAGAATTCGACGGCAAATTGGACGCCGCTGTCGCCAAAAGCCCGCAACTCGCAATCGGGTGGGTAGGGCGCGTTCAGCACTTCGGGATGGGTGGCCACCGCCGCCTCGACAATGCCGGGGACGAGGTTGATGTCGGTGTTGTAACTGACGGAGAAGGGCGCCTCGTAGCGGTTGGCGGAGCCGCTGTCGGAGTAGTTGACGACGCGGGTGGTGATGAAGTCTTCGTTTGGGACGACGATCCAGCGGCCATCGTAGGTTTCCAGGATGGCGGCGCGGGCGGTCATCTTGACGATTGTGCCGGCCTCTCCGCCATCGAGTTCGACATAGTCGCCCACGGTGGCCTGGCCTTCGACCAGAAGGATCACGCCCGAGATGAAGTTCGAGGCGATTTTCTGCAGGCCGAAGCCGAGGCCGACGCCAATGGCCCCGGACAGGACCGCAAGGGCCGACAGGTTCACGCCCATGATGTTCATCAGCACGATGAAGGCGACGGCAAAGATCAGGAATTCGACCGCTTTTGCCAAAAGCTGACGCAGGGAGGGGCGCATCTCCTCCTGGGCGGAGATCATCTGCGTCGTTTGGCTGTTGGACCATTGGCCAAGCCAGAAGATGACGCCGCCGACCACGACGAACTGGATCATCCATAGCAAGTTGAAGGACATGTTGCCCAGGGGCACGATCGTCGCCTCGAGCTGTGCGGCGACAAGGCCGAGCACGCCAATGGTATAGAGCGCCGCGACCGGGATCAGGACGTAGCGGCCGAGCAGTTTCAGGAACGGATCGGCGAGGATATCGCGGACAAAGGCGCGCACGGCAAGGAACAGGAACACCCGTTTGCCAAAGGCGATGACTGCGCCGCTGTCGAATATGGCCCGCACCGCGCTTTCGCCGATGCTGGTGAACACGAAGGCCAGAAGCGGCAGCATCAGGGGCAGAAACTGCAGCACGAAGCGGCGAGCGCTTGGGAGGTAGCCTTCGGCCTCGGCGCCCGGGTCGAGCAGGCGAGCGATCCACGGGCGCACGCGGCGGGTGATCAGAACCGCGGCGACATAGGCGACGATGAGCAGTGCGAATTGCGACCATGCGGCGGGGGACAGCAGCCATCCCTTGGCAAGGTCCCAACCTTGGAGGACGTAGCCGACCACGGTTTGCACGATTTCCGGCTGGCTCGACAGATCAAAGTCCAAGACCATTTACTCCCGCCAAGAGGACACAGTTCAACCCGGCCTTTGTTGCCCGCCCGCCCGCGAGGTTCAACCCTGCAAGACGACGATCCGATCTGCCCTTTGTGCCTGCGGCCCATTCCACCGGACGCACCGCAAAGCCTGCACCACCTTGTGCCCAAGCTGAAGGGCGGCAAAGGCGGGCCGGTCGTGCTGCTGCACCACATCTGCCACAAAGAGGTGCACCGGACGCTGACCGAGGCAGAGCTGGCGCGCGCGTACAACACGCCGGAGGCGCTGCGCGCCCATCCGCGGCTGGCGAAGTTTTTTGCCTGGGTGGCCAAGCGTCCGCCCGGGTTTTCCAGCAAGGTACCCGGAAACCGGCGCGGGCGGCGTTAGGTTGGCCAACGCCCCTGCGCGGCGGGATAGCGGCACGTTCCCGCGGGGCTGGCGGCATCCCGGGCCCGCATGCGGTCTGTTACCTGCGGAATAACAAAGCTGAGAACAAACCGCTCCAGCGTGGCGGCGCGGTCTTGCGGGGCGCATCGTGGCAGGGGCGGCAAACGGAGCGTCGCTGGATGGAGGCGGTCACGCGGCATAGGTTGACCTTACCATGCGTCACGTAAACGGATTTTGACACAGGTCAACGCGCGCCCAAACGCTTTCAGCCCGTGCACAGCGCCTTGATTCCCGTTGCGATCTCTGGCTTGGCGGCCACGGTGTCTGCGGTCAGCGCGTGCGCATCGTCCAGCGGGGTGTCGGTGATCCGGTCGATCAGCCCGTAATCGTAGGCGTTTTGCGCGTCGATCTTTGCGCCGCCCATCAGGATCAGCTTGGTCCGGGCGGGGCCGATCAGCGCGTTCATCCGGCCCGGATCGGACGGCTGCGGCAGAAAGCCGAGCTTCATCACCGGGTAGAAGAACTTCGCCCCCGGCACAGCGAGGCGGATGTCACAGGCCAGCGCCATGCCCATCGCCCCGCCCGCCAGCGTGCCGTTCAGCGCGGCAATGGTCAGGCCCGGCAGCGCGGCAATGGCAGACGACAGCTCTTCCCATAGGGGCGAGAGGGCGAGGCCCGCCTTTGCCGCCTCAAGGTCGGCACCGGCGGAGAACACCTTGCCCTCCCCGGTCAGGATCAGCGCACGGGCGCCCGCGGCGCGGCGAGCGGTGTCGCGCAGGTCTGTCAGCATCTGTTCGGTCAGGGAGTTGGCTTTGTCCGGGCGGTCCAGCGTCACGGTCCAGACGTCGCCGCTTTCGTCAACGCGGATCATGCCAGACCCACCCGGCGGCGGATGTCTTCGTCGCGAAGCGAGATTTCCTGCCCGGAGAACGCGGCGCCGTCCGGCCCGCACATCCAGACCAGCGTGTCCGCGACCCATTCGGGCGGGATGTGATCGGACCAGTCAAGCTGACTGACCGGGTTGATACCCGACGCCTTGATCTCGCGCTGCATCTGAGTGGCCACCGTGCCGGGGCTAAGGCCCATTGCCCGGATGGTGCGGCCATATTCCTTGTCGAGGCAGCGGGTGAGCATCGCCGCGCCCGCCTTGGAGGCGCAGTAGTGGCTCCATGCCTCAACAGGCCCATGCGCGGCACCGGAGGAGATGGTGATGATCGTGCCGCCCCCGGCCTTTTGCATCACCGGAAGGGCCGCGTGCATGCCATAGAAAATGCCCTTGAGGTTCACGTCGATCACGTGGCCCCAGGCCGCAGGGTCCGCATCAGCCAAATGCGCAATCGGCTCGACCGACCCGGCATTGCCGATCAGCACGTCGAGGCGGCCAAAGCGGTCCACCGTGGCGGCAACCGCCGCCGCCACGGCCCCCGCATCGGCGACATCGCAAGGCAGCGCCAGCGCCTGTTCGCCGATCTCTCCCGCCAACTCTGCCAGCGCGTCCACGCTGCGCGCGGTAAGCGCGACATTGGCCCCCTGCGCGGCAAATGCGCGCGCAGCAGCGGCGCCGATCCCGCGGCTCGCCCCAGTGATCAGCACGGTTTTGCCTGTCATGGTCATGTCGTATCCTTCCCGCCTATTGCTGATGTGATGGGTAGTGCGCCCTTGCGCTCTGGTCCAGATAGAACCACGATGAGCGTGTCGGCGGCTTTGCCCGCGTCCGCTATTTCAGATCACAAGGATCCGCATTTCATGACCCGTTTCAGCCTGCTCGGCACCGCTTCGCTTGCCGCACTTGTCTTGGCCGCACCTCTGCATGCCGATGTCACCGCCGATGACATCTGGGGCGACTGGCAGTCCTACATGACCAGCTTCGGCTACGAGATGACAGGCACCGAAACCCGCAGCGGCAATACGTTGACGGTGTCCGCTGTCAGCATGAGCTTTGACATGAGCGGTGAGGGCGACCCGGTAGGCGTGGTCACGATGACCATGCCAGCCATGACCTTTACCGAGAATGGCGACGGCACCGTATCCGTCGGAATGCCCGGCGAATCCGAAATCGTTTTTGTCAGTGCAGAAGGTGCGCCGGAGGCGGTGCGCGCCGTGATCTCCTACAGCCAGCCCGGGTTCGCCATGACCGCCTCGGGCGCGCCGAACGCGGTCGACTATGTGTATTCCGCCGACCGGATGGCGATGGCCCTGACCGAACTGACCGTGGAGGGCGAGACCCTGCCCGCCGAAGCGCTGACGGCGGAGATGGCGATCGCCGGGGTCAGCGGGCAGACTGCGCTGCGCATCGACGGGCTGCGCCGCTATGACCAGACGCTGTCCTACGAAGCCGTGACGTTGACCTTCGACTTCACCGACCCGGACGGGGACGAGAGTGGCAAGGTAAATTTTGCCGCTGAAGGGATGCGCTTTGCCGGTGTCTCAACCATCCCGGACATCGACCTCGGCGCGGAGATTGTTACCGCCTTGCAGGCCGGTTTTGCCGTTGACGGCGGTTTCAGCCTGACCGGCTCTTCGAGCGATCTGGCCTTCACCGGCCCCGATGCGTTCACCGCGAATACCTCTGCCGACACGACGGAGTACCGCATCGCGATGGCGGCCGATGGCGGGCTGGTCTATGACATCACCCACAGCGGCGTGGCGCTGAACATGCTTGTTCCGGACTTCCCCCTGCCGATCACGGCGCAGATGGCGTCAAGCGCGTTCAAGCTGGCCCTGCCAGTGGTCAAATCGGACGATCCGCAGGATTTCGGCCTGACGATTGAGATGAACGAGCTGGAGGTGGCCGAAGGGCTGTGGGGCATGTTTGACCCCGCCGCGCAGCTGCCGCGCGATCCGGCGACGCTGCAGGTGTCAATCGATGGTCTGGCCAAGCTGCTGTTCAACTTCCTCGACCCGGCCGAGGCGGAGGCGATTGGCGCCAGCGGTGCGATGCCGGCTGAGCTGCAAAGCGTGAACCTCGGCAACCTCGTGCTGAGCGCGGCGGGTGCGGCGCTGACGGGCAATGGTGCGTTCACCGTCACCCCCGGCCTGTCGCCGATCTTTGGCCCGCTGGGCACGCCCGTGGGGCAGGTCGATCTGGAGCTGGTGGGCGGCAACGGCCTGATGGACAAACTTGTCGCGATGGGCCTGCTGCCCGAAGAGCAGGCGATGGGCGCACGCATGATGATGGGCCTTTTTGCCCGTCCGGGTGAAGGCGCGGACACGCTGACTTCGACCATCGAGATTAACGCCGACGGCCACATCCTCGCCAACGGGCAGCGTATCCAGTAAGAGACCCGACCCGGTCACCAGCACATGTTTGCCCGTGTCCAATGCGCGGGCAAACGTATCAAAAAGCTGGAGCCACCTGTGTTCTTGCGCTTTTTGAAACAGTCATATCCTGAGATCACACGCCCACACCACTGAGGCCGCACCGCTGTGCCGATACCGCCTACCCGCACCCGCGTGCCTTGGATCCTTGCCCTTGGCATGTTTGTCATCGGCACCACATCGCTCAGCATCCTGGGTGTGGGGCCAGCGCTGACGCGCGATCTGTCGGTCGATCCGGCGGACGCAGGGTGGCTGGTGACCGCTTTTGCTGCGACCTTTGCAGTGGCCGCACCCCTTGCGCAGTTTACGCTTGGGAGGCACCTGAACTCCCGCACGCTTATCCTCGCGGGCGCGGGCCTTCTTGCCGTTTCCCTCATCGGGTCGGCACTGGCCACCTCGTTTCAAACGCTTCTGATGGCCCGCGTCGCATCCGCCCTCGGCGGTGCGGTGATCGCGCCGACAAGCGCAGCGCTTGCCATCTCATTGGTCTCGGTCGAACGGCGCGGCGCGGTTCTTGCCACGGTTTTTGCGGGCTTTACCCTCGCCACAGTCGGCGGCGTGCCGATTGCCACGTGGCTGGCGCTGCTGCTCGGGTGGCGCGGTGCCATCGCCGCCATCGGTCTGGCTGCTGTGCTCTTTGCCCTGTTGGCCGCGATCTATCTGCCCCGCGATGTTGGCAGCGGCAGCGCACAACGCAAAAAGCCTTCTGAGCATCTGCGCCTCCTTGCTCTGACGCTGCTGCTTGTGGGCACAGTCGGCATGTTATCAGCACAGTTCGCGATATACGCGCTGATGGGGGAGATTCTGGGCCAACGCTTCGGCGTGAGCGCTGGCGCTCTGCCGTTCGCAATCCTTCTGTTTGGGGTATTGGGTGTCGCAGGTAACGCCACGGCGGGGGCGCTTTCGGATCGCGTTGGACCGGTTCCCTTGGTGTGGGTGAGTTTTGCTGGCCTCGCCGCGTTTGCGTTTGTCATGCTTTTCGATCTGGGGCCCTACGTGGGAGCCGTGGTTCTCGCGGGCTGCGCGTTCATGGGCACCTTGTTTGCAACGCCGCAGCAAAGCCGCCTTGTGGGGCTGGTGGATGAGGCGCAGCACGGATTTATTCTCGCGCTCAATTCCTCTGCAAGCTACCTTGGCATTGCGCTGGGATCGGCGCTTGCAGGCGTGCTCGGGCGCAGTGTCGGCCTTTGGGCGCTGCCCGTCGCGACGTTGAGTTTGCTTGCTTTGACCGCGGGGCTGACGGCTGTCTTCAGTTCCGTCAAACGGTGAGAAACCATCAATAAGACTGAGGCATCTCGGGCCGCGAAACTTGTTTTCGAGCGTCCGCAGGGCTAGGTCGCTGCAAAGCCGCGGAGCAATGCCTGATGTCTGACCCCACTTCCCTCGACGCGCTGAGCCATGCGCTGCTGGACCATGCGCGTGCGGCGGGGGCCGAGGCGGCGGACGTGATGGCCCTGCGCGGCACGTCGCAAGGGGTCGACGTGCGCGCCGGAGCGCTGGAGCAGGCGGAGCGGTCGGAGGCAGTGGATATCGGGCTGCGGGTGCTGATCGGGCAAAAGGTGGCGACGGTGTCGGCCTCTGACGTGTCCGAAGGCACCATGCAGATGATGGCCGAGCGGGCGGTTGCGATGGCGCTGGAGGCGCCGGATGATCCTTATTCCGGACTGGCTGACCCGGACCAGCTGGCACGCGATGTGAACATGGCGCGGCTTGAGCTGGCCGATCCCACGCCGGAACCGGGGGCCGAGGCGCTGAAGGCGCGCGCGCTGGAGGCGGAGGCGGCGGCATTGGGCGTCGAAGGCGTCACCCAAGTGTCCGGCGCGTCGGCCTATGCCAGCACGCGCGAAGTGTTTCTCGCCGCGACGAACGGGTTTTCCGCTGGGTACACGCGCACCGATCATGGGCATAACTGCGTTGCGATTGCTGGCACAGGTCTGGGGATGGAGCGGGATTATGACGGGGATGGGCGCGCCCATCTGGCCGATCTGCGGCCCCCGTCCGAGATTGGCGCGCAAGCGGGCCAGCGCGCGGTTGCGCGGCTGGACGCGCGCAAGCCCCCTACCGGCACCTTTCCCGTGCTTTTTGACGAACGCGTTGCCTCCAGCCTGATTGGCCATCTGCTGGCCGCGATAAACGGGCAGGCGGTGGCGCGCGGCGCTTCGTTCCTGCGCGATGCGGTGGGCGAGGCGGTGCTGCCGGACGGGCTGGACCTGAGCGAAAAGCCGCACCGGCCGCGCGTCAGTGGCTCGCGCCTGTTTGACGGGGAAGGGCTGGCGACGGCGCAGCGCAAGATTGTTGAAGGCGGGGTGCTGACCGGGCTGATCCTTGATCTCGCTTCCGCCCGTAAACTGGGCATGACCCCCACTGCAAATGCGGCGCGCGGTGTCGGGTCCGGTCCGGGGCCAAGTGCGGGCAACATGACCCTGACCCAAGGCAGCGCCACGCGCGCGGACCTGATCCGCGACATGGGCACCGGGCTGCTGGTGACTTCGATGATCGGCAGCACGATCAACCCCAACACCGGCGATTACTCGCGCGGGGCGGCGGGCCATTGGGTCGAGAACGGTGAGATCGCCTATCCGGTGAACGAATGCACCATCGCCGGGAACCTGAAGGATATGCTGCGCGCCATCGTGCCCGCCAATGACGCGCGCACGCATCTGAGCCGCGTGGTGGCATCGCTGCTGGTGCCGGGGATGACCGTTGCCGGCAACTGATCTGCCCCTGCTGATCGACGCGGTCCGCAGCGCGGGCCGGGTTGCGACCTCGTACCGGGGCGACCTCGCGCGGCGTTGGGACAAGCCCGGGGGCGCAGGCCCGGTGACCGAAGCCGACATCGCCGTGAACGACCTGCTGCGCACACAGCTTGAGCTGGCCCGCCCGGGTTATGGCTGGCTGAGCGAAGAGACCGAGGACGGCACCGCGCGGCTGCGCCGGGATGCGGTGTTCATCATCGACCCGATCGACGGCACGCGCAGCTTTGCCAAGGGGCAGCGGACCTGGGCCATCTCGGTCGGCATTGCAGAGCGCGGGGTGGTGACGGCGGGGGTTGTCTTCCTGCCCGCGCGCGGGATGCTCTATGCGGCGGCGCGGGGGCGCGGTGCGTGGCTGAACGGGGCGCCGCTGACCGTATCGGAACAGGCGGGCGTGGTCGGCGCGGAAGTCCTGGCGGCCAAACCCATCATGGCGCCGGAGCATTGGCCCGGCGGTGTGCCGGAGGTCGTCCACGCCTACCGCCCCTCGCTGGCCTACCGGCTGGGGCTGGTGGCGCAGGGGCGCTTTGACGGGATGTTCACCTTCCGGCCTAGCTGGGAATGGGACATCGCCGCGGGCAGCCTGATCGTCGAAGAGGCAGGCGGCACCGTGACCGACAAGACCGGCGCGCCGCTGCGGTTCAATAACGCGCATCCGGCGCTGAACGGCGTGGTTGCGGCCACGCCCGGTGTGCACGCCAGCGCGATGGCGGCGCTCAAGCACGTGTGATCCGCGCCGCGACTTGCGGGCACAGTGCGGTCGCCTTCGCTTGACCCAACGCGCGCAATGGGCCAGCAACGGGGCAGTCCAGCGCGGAGCCCCTGACCATGACCCAACGTCTGCATCTTGTCTTTGGTGGCGAGTTGATCGACCCGACCAAGAGCGCCTTCAAGAACGTGGATGACATCCACGTCGTCGGCATCTTTCCCACCTACGAAGACGCGTACAACGCCTGGAAAGCGGAGGCGCAGCGGACGGTGGACAACGCACATATGCGCTACTTCATCGCCCACCTTCACCGGTTGCGCGACGAGGAAAACGCCGCCGCCGCGACCGAGGAGCTGGGCTGAGCCCGCCCGTGGCAACCCGCGGCAGTGCGCGCGGGCGCCTTGGCCTTGCGGCCTACCGCGCGTTGAGCCGCAGGCAATCCGCCGACCCTTACCAGCCCAGTGGGCCGCGGCCTAGCGGGCCGCTGGTGTGGCTGCATGCGGCGGAGGCGGGCGGCGCGGGGCGCCTTACTGATCTGGCGCGCCGTCTGCTGGCCGCTGACAGCGGTTTGAACGTGCTTTTGACCGTGTGCGCAGGGGAGCCGCTGCCGCCTGCGGAGGACATGAACGTCGAGGTTCTGCCCGCCGATACGATTCCGCAGATGCGCGCCTTTCTGGACCACTGGGCGCCGCAGCTGTGCCTGTGGGGCTGGGGCGGGTTGGCGCCGAACCTGTTGATCGAGGCGGCGGACCGCGGCGTGCCGATGTACCTGGTGGATGGCGGGCAGGAGGGCTTTGCCAGCAGGCGCGAGCGCTGGCTGCCCGAAGTGACACGCCATGCGCTGGGTCTGTTCGAGCGCATCCTTGTCCGGTCGGAGCCTGCGCGCGCGCGCGTCCTGCGCTTTGGCGTGCCGCCGGATCGGGTTGAGGTTGTCCCGCCGCTGCTGCCCGGGGCGCAGGTTCTGCCGGCCGCCCAGAGCGATCTGGATGAGCTAAGCCGCGCGCTGGCGGGTCGGCCGGTCTGGTACGCGGATGGTGCGGCAGGGGCAGAGGTGGCGCAAGTGCTGAGCGCGCACCGGGCGGCGCAACGCTCGTCTTACCGGCTGCTTCTGGTAATCAGCCCCGCGGACGGGGCGGCTGATGCGCGCATCGAAGAGCTGTGCGCGGCAGAGCAGTTACGCCTTCAGCGCTGGTCGGACGGCGCCTTGCCGGAGGAGGCGACCTCCGTTTTGCTCGCAGACCTGCCCGATGAGGCGGGTCTGTGGTTCCGGTTGGCGCCTTTGGCCTTCATGGGCGGATCTCTGGCCAGCGGTGTGCCGCGGCGCGATCCGCTTGTCGCGGCGGCGCTGGGGGCGGCGGTGCTTTATGGCCCTGCGGTCGGCACCCATCTGGAGGCGTACCGGCGGCTGGCGGAGGCGGGCGCGGCACGGATCGTGCGCGACGGGGCCTCGCTCTCGGCGGCGGTGGCGCGGCTGATTGCGCCCGACCAGACCGCGCGCATGGCACTGGCGGGGTGGGACGTTGTAACAGAAGGCGCGGCGGCAACCGACCGGATCGTTGAGCTAAGCCTTGCCGCGGTTGAGGCCGCACAGCAGGGGGCGGACTAAGATGCGGGCGCCTGCGTTCTGGACCCGCAAGGGCGCGTGGCAAGGGGCGGTTCTGGCGCCGCTGGGCTGGCTGTATGCGCAGGGCACCGCGCGGCGTCTGGCGCGGGGCAAGCCTGTGCGGCTTGGTGTGCCGGTGATCTGCGTGGGCGGGCTGAACGTGGGCGGGACGGGCAAGACGCCCACGGCGATTTCCATTGCGGGCATGGTTCGGGACCGTTTTGCGGAGCCGCATATCGTGACCCGCGGCTATGGCGGCTCGCTGAAGGGGCCGGTCCGCGTCGATCCCGCGCGCCACCGGGCGGAACAGGTCGGCGATGAGGCGCTGCTGATGGCCGCCTTTGCCGAGGTCTGGGTCGCCAAGGACCGCGCCGCCGGGGGCCGCGCGGCGGAAGCGGCCGGGGCGGGGGCGATCATCCTTGACGATGGGTTCCAGAACCCCGCGCTGGCGCAGGACCTGTCGATTGTCGTGGTCGATGCGGAGGTCGGCTTTGGCAACGGGCGCTGCCTGCCTGCAGGGCCGCTGCGCGAGCCGGTGGAGGTCGGCCTTGCCCGCGCCGATCTGCTGGTGAGCCTTGGAGGGCCGTTTGAGGCGCCCTTGCCGCGCGCGTGGGGTGTGCTGGAGCCGTTGCAAACCGGGATGCCCTGGGGCGGGTTGAAGGTGCTGGCCTTTGCCGGGATCGGACGGCCCAAGAAGTTTTTTGCCACCCTGCGTGGTCTTGGCGCGGATGTGGTGCGGGCCGAACCGCTGGGCGATCACGCCGCGCTGTCCACCGCCTTGCTCGGCCGGTTGGAGGCGGAGGCGAAACGGTCGGGTGCGCAGCTTGTCACCACGGAGAAGGACGCGGCGCGCCTGCCGCCCGAATGGCGGAGCAAGGTGCTGACCCTTCCGGTGCGGATACGGTGGGAGTATGATGCCGCGCTGGTGGCGGCGCTGGATCGGGTTTTGGTGGGTTGAAAACCCACCCTACGATGGGTGTGGCGCGGTGGGTTTGCACCCACCCTACGCCGAGTCTGGTGCGGTAGGATGGGCAATATTGCCCATCCTACGTGTCGTCTTCGCCCAGTTTGGGCGCGGGGCGATGCAGAGCCAGATCCGCATCGGAGAACTTGAACGGCGCGTTAATCCCCGGCACGCCGTCCAGTTCGATCTGCATCCCGCGTGCCTGCACTTGCGGGTTGGCAAACACGTCCGACATGTCGTTGATCGGCCCCGCGGGCACGCCCGACGCTTCGCAGGCCGCGAGCAGGTCATCGCGGGTAAACCGGCGCGTCGCGCCCTCGATCCGGCGGTTCATTTCCGGGCGGTTCGCGACCCTGTCGGCGTTGTGGGCGTAGTCGGCATCCTCGGCCATGTCGTCGAGGCCCAAGAGGCGGCACAACCGCTGGAACTGGCCATCATTGCCGGTTGCGATGATGGCGTGGCCGTCCGCGGTCTCGAACACCTCATAGGGTGTGAGGTTCGGATGCGCATTGCCCAGCCGCCCGGGCGCCTTGCCCGTCGTCAGGTAGTTCATGCCCTGATTGCCCGTGATCGCCACGGCGCAATCCAGTAGCGCCATGTCGATATGCTGGCCACGCCCCGTCTCGTCCCGCTGGCGCAGGGCGGCGAGGATCGCCGTGGTCGCATAAAGCCCGGTGAAGATGTCGGTGATCGCCATGCCGTGTTTCTGCGGCTGGCGGTCCGGCTCCCCGGTGATGGACATCAGGCCGGAAATGCCCTGAATGATGAAATCATACCCTGCCCGGTGCGCATAAGGCCCCGTCTGTCCGAACCCGGTGATGGAGCAGTAGACGAGGCGGGGGAAATCCGCCTTCAGGCTGTCGTAGTCCAGCCCGTATTTGGCCAGCCCGCCAACCTTGAAATTCTCAATCAGCACGTCGGCATCCGAAAGCAGACCGCGCAGCTTGGCCTGCCCCTCGGGCGTTGTCAGATCAGCCGTGACGGAAGACTTTCCGCGGTTGGCAGAGTGGAAATATCCTGATGAGACGTCTTCGCCCCGCGTGACAAAAGGCGGGCCCCACTGGCGGGTGTCATCGCCCCACGCGGCCTCCACCTTGAT
Organism: Pseudomonadota bacterium; assembly: GCA_039817385.1. Classification (GTDB taxonomy): domain Bacteria; phylum Pseudomonadota; class Alphaproteobacteria; order Rhodobacterales; family Rhodobacteraceae; genus JBCBCP01. The sequence continues at coordinate 157,183 of JBCBVY010000006.1, forward strand.
AACGTCCGCGCCCAGATCGGCAAAGGTCTGACCCGCCCAGGGGCCGGCCAGCACGCGGGCGAGTTCTATGACCTTCAGCCCCGCAAGGGGCGCGGGTTTCATGAGCCGGTCGCCTCGTCGATAATCTCGGCCATCTGCTCATAGGACATGTTCGAATACTTCGTGCCGTTGATCACAAAGCTCGGGGTCGAATCGACCCCGTCCGCGGCGGCATTCTGCTGGTACCACGCAACCAGCGTGCGCAGCTTGTCATTGTCCTGCAGGCAGCCCTCCAGCGTGTCGTTGTCCAGCCCTGCAAGGCGGCCAATGCGGCGCAGCCCTTCGATGATGTTCGCCGGGTCCTGCTGGCGCGCCCAGTCGGACTGACCGGCATAGATCATGTCGGTGATGCCAAAGAACTTCTCCGGCCCTGCGCAGCGCGCGATAGCAGAGGCCCAAAGGCCGAACCGGTCAAAGTAAACCTCGCGGTAGATGAAGTTGATCTTGCCCGTGTCGATATAGTCGGCCTTGAGCTGCTTGTAGGGGCCTGCGTGGAAGGTCGCGCAGTGCGGGCAGGTGTAGGAGGCGTATTCGATCACCGTGACCGGCGCGTCGGGGTTACCAACCTGCATTTCGATGATGGACGAGGTATCAACCTCTGCCGCCTCCTGCGCAGAGGCCGCGCCAAGCGGGTTGGCGGGGGTGCTGGCGGTTTGCGGGCCGTAGGCGATGTAGATGCCGATGGCGAGTGCGATGACGGCCACGGCGGGCAGGATCAGGCGGTTCATGGGTCAGGTCTCCTCTGACGTCTGGCGGGCGTGGATGTTGGCACCCAGCTGCGCGAGGGCGCGGCGCAGGGCGTCGTCCTGGATAGGTTGCGCAGCCTCGTCGCCGCGTTTGATGGCGGCGGCGCTTGGCGCTTTGGGCCCAGCCGGTGCGCGATGGGCGAACTGCACCTGCCCTTCGGCAAAGCCGGTGGGGGCGGTTTGCGTGATGCGGATGCGGCTGATCGCGTTGTAGCCATAGACGGCGTTCACACGCGCGCGCAGTTGTTCCTTCTGCATCTCCAGCATCGGCGCCTGCGCGCCGGTGGTCAGCAGGGTCAGCGTCGCGCCGATGCCGCTGCGGGCATAGGACACGTCCACAGGCCGCGCGATGGCAGCGGTGTCGGCGCCTGCAATCTCTTCCCAACGGGTGAGCAGGCGCGTTTCGGCAAAGCCGCGGCTTTCGGCCCCCGCACGGATGCGCTTGGTCAGCAGACTTGCGGTCTGCTTGAACCCTTTTGTGGTGGAACGCCGCTTTGTCATGCCTATGCTCTTCTCCCGGACTTGCATCATAGCGGGTGCTGCGCCGGGGGCCAGCGAAAGGGGGCTGAATTTTGCGTGACCTGAGCGGTGAGTTGCTGAGCTGGTACGACGTGCATGCGCGGGCGATGCCGTGGCGGGTGCCGCCGGGCAGCGGCGCGCGTCCCGACCCCTACCGCGTGTGGCTGAGCGAGGTGATGCTGCAACAGACGACCGTGGCCGCCGTGAAGGCGTATTTCGAACGGTTCACTGCCATCTGGCCCACGGTCGGTGATCTGGCCGCGGCAAAAGACGCGGATGTCATGGCTGAATGGGCCGGTCTTGGCTACTACGCCAGGGCGCGCAACCTGCTGAAATGCGCGCGGGCGGTGGTAGAGCGGCACGGCGGCCAGTTCCCAGCGGACCACGCCGCGTTGCTGGCCCTGCCGGGCATCGGCCCGTATACCGCCGCCGCGATTGGCGCCATCGCGTTCGACCTGCCCTTGACGGTGCTGGACGGCAATGTGGAGCGGGTGATGGCCCGGCTGCATGACGATCACACACCCCTGCCCGGCGCCAAGAAACCCTTCCACGCCTATGCCGAAGCGCTCACCCCAAACGCGCGGCCCGGAGACTACGCGCAAGCGGTCATGGACCTCGGCGCGACGATCTGCACCCCGCGCAGCCCCGCCTGCGGCATTTGCCCGTGGCGCGATCCCTGCAAGGCCCGGGTGGCGGGAACCGCGCCCGAGCTGCCCAAGAAAACGCCGAAAAAGCCCAAACCCGTACGCCACGGCATCGCCTATCTCGCCCGCCGCCCCGATGGCGCGTGGCTGCTAGAGCGGCGCCCGGACAAGGGGCTGCTCGGCGGCACGCTTGGCTGGCCCGGGAGCGATTGGGTGGACGTAAACCTGCCCTTGCCTGAAACGAAGCCGCCGGTCGAGGCGAACTGGCAAGACCTGGAGGGCGAGGTCCGCCACACATTCACCCATTTCCACCTGATCCTGCGCCTCAAAACCGCCACGACCGATGCCGAACCCACAAGCGGAACCTTCACAAAAGACTTCCGCCCCACCGACCTGCCCAGCCTGATGCGCAAGGCCTTTGATCTGGCGCGCAGCACGCCTTCTTCTTCTTCTTCTTCTGGCTAAAAATATTCCGGGGAGCGCGAGGGGCTGGCCCCTCGCTCCTGCCCTGCACAAATTTCCCAACGCGCGACAAGATTGCGCCTTTGTTCTCCCCTATGTGCCCAGATAGACTAAGCACAAAAAATAGGTTCGAGGCCCGCATATGATCCTGTCCATCTCTGAGATGCGCAAAGCGTCGCGCACCCTGCCCTTTGCCATGTCGATCCTGCTGATCCCACTGGCCTGGGTCACGGCGATCTATGGCGGCTGGACGGTGATCCTGCTGCCTTTGGTCACGTGGTACCTTTTCAGCGCGCTCGACTTTGCCGTGGGCCTCGACGAGGACAATGGCGATCTGGAGGCGACGGATGACGATCTGTTCTGGTACCGCGCCATCACCATCGCCTGGGTGCCGCTGCAGTTCCTGACCCTCTTTGGCCTGATCTGGTACGTCGCCCCGGCAGAGCATCTGAACACGTTCGAAAAGCTCGCGATCTTTTTCGGTATGGGCGTGATCACCGGCACGGTCGGGATCAACTACAGCCACGAGCTGATGCACCAAAAGAACAATCTCGAACGGCGGCTGGCGGACGCGCTTCTCGCGATGGTGCTCTATTCGCATTTCCGGTCAGAGCATCTGCTGGTGCATCACCGCTATGTCGCGACGCCGCGGGATCCGGTCACCGCGCGCATGGGCGAAAGCTTCTTCCGCTTCTACCCGCGGGTCTTGCACCAGTGCTTCTGGTCAGCCTTCAATGCGGAAAAGGCGCAGCTGGCGCGCAAGGACCTGCCCTGGACCCATGCGAGCAACCCGTTCTGGCGCTACTGGGCCCTGCAAGGCGGCTGCCTGCTGCTTGCCCTTATCCTCGGCGGTTGGGCCGGGGTGGGCCTGTTCCTGATGCAGGCCGGCGTTGCGATCTGGCAGCTGGAGCTGGTTAACTACATTGAACATTACGGGCTGACGCGGAAGCACCTCGGGAGTGGCAAGTACGAGCATGTCAAACCGCACCACAGCTGGAACGCCGCGCACAAGGCGTCGAACTGGCTGCTGATCAACCTGCAGCGCCATTCCGATCATCATTACAAACCCGACCGCCGCTTTCCCGTGCTTCAGACTTATTCAGCCAGCGAAGCGCCGCAGCTGCCCTATGGCTACCCGGTGATGACCATCGCGGCGATGATCCCGCCGCTGTGGCGGCGCGTGATGAACAAGCGCGTGAAGCAGTGGCGCGAGATGTACTACCCCGAAATTACCGATTGGCAGCCCTACACCAAGGCGACCAATCCGCTGCCGCGCTAGGCGGCGCAGCCGCGGGGTCTTCAGGGCTCCAGCAGGAGCGGCGTAAAGCGAAACAGCTCGGGGGCTTCGGGCGATAGATCGACGATGACGGCGCCGCGCTGCGGGGGGCCGAACACCTCCACCCGGGTGATGTTGGGCGCCGCGCCAAATGGCTTGTCTATCCGAAACCTGTGTGTGTCGCCATGCGCCACCACGATAGGGCCGGGAAAGCCAGACGCGATGCCCGCGAGTTGGCTGCGGAACCGGTCGAATCCCGTCGGCTCCCACCAGCGCGCGTCCCATTTGGGGTTGGCATGAATGAACAGGAACAGCCCCGCCGCGCCCGCAGCGGCAGCGACGCTTTCCTCCAGCCAGACGGCGTTAAGGGCGTCGCGCGCCTGATGCTCGGCGAACGCGCCTTGGGCTTGTTGCAGATTATTGTTGGATCCGGTCATGTGCAGCGTGACGAAGACTATGTCGTTCCATCGCCAACGCGCGTTCTCTCTTTGTCCTTCCTGCTGTTCGAGCCGCATGGGGCGTTGCCCGATACTTGCCCCGGGCGCCGTGAAAGCAGACACGACAGCGGCCTTGCGTTCGGTGGGATCGAAGGCTCCGGCGGGCGCTCGCCAACAATCGGTCCATTCATTGTCGCCCGGCGTGAAAACCAGGGGCCCCTCATGAAGGTCAAAGACCGCGCGCATCGCAGCGAGGCGCGCGTCCGTGCACGCGCTTCCGCCTTCCTTAATGTCGCCGATATAGACCGAAAAGGCAGGCGCGATCTCATTAATACGCCCGATCAGCTGCGCATCGCTTTGCCGTCCTTCACGGCTTGAATCCTGCAGGTCGCCGAAGATAACGAAGCGGTCGGCGTGTGCTGCGCCCGCGCTGAGCAGAGCGATCAACACCGCTGCGAGGTATGCGGGTCGGGACATGGTCGATTCCTCGATCTGGTTCGTCGCAATCAGTAGACGGATTTTGCGAAAGGCCGATGACTGCGCCGGCTATGGCCCGCCCGAACGGGCGGCGCATTCAGACCATCGTCCAGACCTTGACCGGCGAAGAGGCGCCGCGCACGGGGTGTTCCGTGTCCTCGGTCACGCCGCGCGGGATGCCCGCGGCTTGCACGGCAGCGTCAGAGATGACGGCGGGCACCCCGAGGCTACGACTGAGTTCCTGCATCCGGCTGGCGACGTTCACCGTATTGCCAATCACAGCAAATTCCAGCCGGTCGGTGCCGATATTGCCCAGAACCGCCGGCCCGTAATGCACGCCAAACCGGGCGTCGATCTCGGGCTTGCCCTCGGCGCGCCGCCGCAGGTTCAACCGGTCCACCTCTGCCATCATGGCGCGGACGCAGAAAACCGCATTTTCTGCATCCTGTGGCCCCGCAATGGGCGTGCCGAAGGTGGCCATCAGCCCGTCGCCCAGAAACTTGTCGAGCGTGCCGCCATGCGCAAAGACCTGCCGTTCCATCGCGGACTGGAAAGCGCGCAGCGTCTCGATCACCTCGGTCGGCGGGCGGCTCGCGGCATAAGCGGTAAAGCCTACGATATCGACAAACAGCACCGCGATGTCATGCTCTCTGATCCGGCTCAGCGGCTCGTCCGCGCCGCTGAGTTCAGATACCACGTTGGGCGAGAAATAGCGGGACAGGTTCGAACGCTCGCGCTCTGTCTCCGCCGAAGTGACCAGCAGCCGCTGGAAACGGCGCACGATGATGGCAAGCGTGTAGGCCACCAGCAGCAGGACCAGCACTTCCTGAAGGCGGCGGTCCCATTGCATGATGTTCGGGTCCAGCTCGTAGATCAGCGCGGCGTCAAAGCCGGAGGCGTCAAACGCTTCGGTAATCGCGGGAACCTGCCGCCCGAAATACCAGATCAGGCCGGAGCCAAGCAGGTACATCGTCGACATCCAGTGCCCCAGCGCGAGGATCGTGCGCCAGCTATAGGCAAGGCACCCGACAGCGAGGATCACGAAGTAATACAGGAACGTGTCGAACCGGTAGACCATCGCGGTGGGCCAATCGAACGTCGACAGCGGGTTGGGCGCCAAAAGCGCGATGGTCATCAGCAGCACGTCGATAAAGATAAAGACCAGCTCGCGCCCGGAATGGCCCCGCCGCCCGACGCGGCGCAGGAACCAGCCGTTCAGTGCCACAAGGGCGAGCAGCGCCCAGGGCCAGGCGATCTGCTCCAGCGGGACGACAAAAGGCAGGAAGGCCGCAACGATGCCCAGCGTGATCCAGCGGGCGCGAATGGCCAGCTCCAGCCCTTCTTCCTTGTGACGGTCGAGCGTTTCCTCGACCCGTGCGGAGACGGGTATGTCGCCGGTCCCGTCGGGCGGGTCCTGCATGTTGAAGTTCAGAAAGTCGGGTGTCTGGACCACAAGCACAGCCTCTTGGTTGATATGCAACCTAAGGCTAGCGGGCGGGCAATTCCAGACGCGCGCGCAGCTGAGCGGTTGCGGTGTCGAACAGGGCGCGATCCCCCGCCGCGCGCGCGATCAGTTGGGCGCCTTCGACAAGCGCGAGCGCTGCTGCCGCTTCGGCCAGGGTATCGGCTTGCGCGGCCAGCGTTTTGTCCCGGCGGCCCTGCGCCATGACGTCTTGCAGCCAGTAGGTTGCTTCGCTGTGAAAGCGGTTCAGTTCCGCCACAACCTCCGCGCTGAGGCTATGGCGCCCGGCGGCAAAGGCCACGCAAAGGCAGGTCTGCTCTCCTGCGCCAAGCGTGTTGCGGTAATGAGCGAGGAACGCCTCCATCCGCTCTGCCGCGGTGCCTGCCTTGGGCAGGCGTACAAAAAAGCTGTCCACGTAGCGCTTGATCAGCGCGAGGGCCAGCTGCGGTTTGGTTGCGAAATGGTAGTGGACCGACGCCTTCTTGATCCCCTGTTTGTCTGCGAGATCACCAAAGGAAAACGCATCAAGGCCGCGGGTGCGGGCAAGACGTTCAGCGTGGTCAAGGAGGGCTGTGCGCGTATCCATCGGTCAGGCTTGCGTGACACGCCTGCGATTCTGCAAGCGGAAACCGGCAGAACCTGCCCAAAGCATGGGCAGATTGCCACAGTATTGAGCGGCGGAGCCGGACCGATTACTGTATCGCCGCCGCGAGCCGGTCGTCCAGCTGGGCCTCCAGCTCTTCGCGTTGCGCAACTTTGGCAAGCGCGGAGCAGGTTTTGAGCCCAACCACTTCGGCGTTCGGCCCAGCGCAGGTTGCAAGTGCCTCTTCGAAGCTCATCTCAAGCACGGTGTCGAGCAGCACAGGCAACGCCTTGCGCAGACCGTTCCGGTCGCGCGCCTTGAGCCCCTCGGTCTGGACCGGTGCGGCGGAGAACAGACCAACGAGGTCGATCCCGCCGGGCGACTGCGGTGCCGCGCTGCGCTGGTCCAAAAAGCCCGGCACGTCCGTCTCAAGCGTGCCAGCCGTCGCGGCACCAATCATCATGTAGACACACGGCGTACGCGCGTTAAGCGTTGTCAAGAATGCAAGACGGGAAACACCCATTTTCATTGATGCGGCGTTGATACGGGTCGAGAACTATACCAGCCAGCATTTTCTGCCTTTGAACAGTCGCTCACAGCAAGACGAGTGGATTGCGATGGCGGGATATCCAGGCAAAGCGGCCGAAGACGATTATCGCTACACGGTGCTGTTTTCGAGTTTGCGCCGTGGGCAGGCTTTGAACCTTGGCGAAGTGCCAACCGCCGTCAGTAGTGAGGGCCGGATCAATACGCTTACGATTAACACCACAACCCGCGCGACAGACTTGCTTTATTCGATGCCGTCGGGCCGGGGGAACAGCGGCTCTGCAGTCGTGAACGCATGCGGCGAAGTGGTCGGTATCCACTACGCCGGTAGCTTTTCGGAAGTGGAGCGGGGCCGCGACGGCAAACCGGTTGTGAAAGCGGTCAAGTATAACCGGGGCGTGTCCATGAAGGATGTCGTATTGTTCTTGGATCAGATCGGTTCGGGCATTCCCTATGCTCGCACGCCCTGTCAGGTGGCGTTTTAACCACTTATCCCAAAGGAAAAAGGCCCCGCCACGAGGGCGGGGCTGAAGTGCAGTGCCTTTGGGTATTGCCTTGGGTAAGGCCGCAGGCACCTGGCGGTGTTGGGTATGCGCAGAAGGGCTAGTGGCCCTGTTCGGCGCGGATCTGTTGGCGGAAGACGTCGATGGGGACCAATTTGCCCTCCTTCCGGATGCACCAGTAAGTCCAGCCGTTGCAGCTGGGCGCGCCCTCAAGATGGGCGCCGACCTGGTGGATCGATCCCTTGATGTCGTCGCCGATCAGCGTGCCGTCGGCGCGGATCTTGGCCTTGTGGCGTTTGTTCATGGAATAAAGCTCCTCTCCGGGGCGCAGCATGCCGCGTTCGACCAACTGGCCAAAGGGCACGCGCGGGAGAGCACGTTTGGACTGGCTGACTTCGAGCGCAGAGCGGTCGAGGCGGCGCACCTTCGACAGCCGCCTTTGCGCGACCTCGCGATAGGCGGCCTCGCGTTCGATCCCGATGAAATCACGGCCCAGCATCTTGGCCACTGCGCCCGTTGTGCCGGTGCCAAAGAACGGGTCCAGCACCACGTCGCCCGGGTTGGTCGTGCCGACCAGCACACGGTGCAGCAGCGCTTCGGGCTTTTGCGTCGGGTGCGCTTTCTCGCCCTTGTCATCCTTGAGCCGCTCGTGGCCGGTGCAGATCGGGAGAACCCAGTCGGAGCGCATCTGGATGCCCTCGTTCAGGGCCTTTAACGCCTCGTAGTTGAAGGTGTATTTCGCGGTCTCATCCTTGCCTGCCCAGATCATCGTCTCGTGCGCGTTGGTCAGGCGCTTGCCGCGGAAGTTCGGCATCGGGTTCGACTTGCGCCAGACCACGTCGTTCAGGATCCAGAAGCCCGCGTCCTGGAGCGCCGCGCCGACGCGGAAGATGTTGTGGTAGCTGCCAATGACCCAGATCGCGCCGTTGGGCTTGAGCAGGCGGCGTGCGGCGGCCAGCCACTCTCGGGTGAACTGGTCATAGGCTTTGAAAGACGCGAACTGGTCCCACGCGTCATCGACCGCGTCCACGCGGGAATTGTCGGGCCGGTGCAGATCGCCCCGCAGCTGGAGGTTATAGGGCGGATCGGCAAAGATCAGATCGACCGAGCCTGCGGGGAGCGACCGCATCACCTCGATGCAGTCACCCGCAAGAATATCGTTCAAGGGCAGCGCCGCGGGGGCGCTCTTGGTCTTGGTCATCACGTCTGCCTCTGTCCCTGGCGCTTGAGCGCTCATTGGTTGGGTGCAGGATGAGTCAGAGACGATTCGCGGTCAAATCCTTTAATTTTCAGGACGTTGGTTATTTTCCTTGAAACAAGATGTTGTGGACCGGTTTGAAGGAACGACGATGATGTGGGGTGACCCCCAATTCAATTAAGGCAGCTTTGTGTCGCAAAGATGGATATCCCATGTTCGTCTCCCACCCGTAGCCGGGATGCTGTTGCGCCAAGTCCACCATCAGCGCGTCGCGCCTTGTTTTTGCCACAATCGAAGCCGCTGCAATCGACAGGCTGCGCGTGTCGCCCTTGACCAGCGTGGTCGCCGGCAGAGTGAGCCCGCGGGGCACCATATTGCCATCGATCAGCACGTGATCGGGTGGGATCGCCAACCCATCAATGGCCCGCAGCATCGCGAGGTGCGACGCGCGCAGGATGTTGTGGGCGTCGATCTCTTCGACCGTCGCCAGACCGATGGCGATCTCTGCAACCTCTTGCAACTCGGCGCTCAGCGCTTCGCGGCGGCGTGCCGTGAGTTTTTTGGAATCGTCCAGACCTTCGGATATGTTCGCGGCGTCAAGCACCACGGCGGCGGCCAGCACCGGGCCCGCCAGCGGGCCGCGCCCCACCTCGTCCACCCCGGCCACGCGGCCCCCGATCTGCGCTTCAAATGAGAAATCCGGCATGGCCCTTGCCTACCGCCCCACATGAAAAAGGGGAAGGCGCGGACGCCTCCCCCTCAGACTGCTCGATTTATCTTTGATCAATGGCGCGCCAGTTTGTAACCGCGGTCGCGCAGGCAGCGCGCGCCATAGGCCCAGCCCCAGCCGCGGCGGGTTTCGACCTGCTGTATGCAATGGCGCGGCAGCGACCGGGTGAACTGGTAGTTTTTCTTGAGGCAGCGCTCACCAAAAGCGCGAACCTGGGCGCGGTGGGTGTTGAAGGTCCGAAAACACGTCTGCGGCAAAAGCTTTTTGTTGACCTGACGCGGCAGCGGGCGCGGATGCGGATGCGGCGCGGGCTTGACCGGGCGTGGTTTACTGTAGACTTCGCGGTGATCGTCGTTTCGGTCCGAGATGATTTTGCCGACGACGACCAGACCAAGCAGGACGGCCAGCGCTTTTGCGGCATCGTCATTATCTGCACGCGCCGGCGCGGCGAACGTGGTAATCGCGATGGCCGTACCGGCGATCAGAGCGATGAACTTGCGGGACATAAGATACCTCCTGGGGCTTGCTGCGATGTCTGAAATCAAACTGGGCCCGCCCCGCGAGGTCAGGCAATATCAGCGCCTTGCTATCGGATAGCGATGATGCAAAGCCTGCGAAGTTATTGAATATCAGGCAAGTCTGCCGCAGGTTCGGGGCATGATGATTACGTTTCGCGCATTGGCGCTTTCGGCGCTCATGGCAAGCTCTGCGCAGGCGGCTTGCTACGCCGATTACAAGGCCAAACAGGACAATCCCCTGCGGCTTCATTATGGTGTGGCCGAGGTCAGTGGCTGTTCCGCCGGGGCGGCGCAGGCCGAGTTGCAGGCCCGCCTCGCCCAGCGCGGCTGGACGCTGTTGCAGGTTATGGGGGTTTTTGGGCCTGAGGGACTGGATCAAAGGAAAGACCGTGCAGGACAGTTCTTCCTCCGCTTCTGAGATGCGCCGCTCGGGCGAGCGGCTGGTCATGGCGGGGCTTGCGGGGATCATCGCGGTCGTGCTGGTGGCGGCGGTTCTGCTGTTTTTGAACCTGCCGGATGCGGGCCTCTTCAATGCGGAGGTCGAGCGGATCTTTGTTGAGAATGACGACCTGACCCGGCAGGCGGATATCAAGCTTTTGGAGATCCTCGCCCAGTCGGGCACGGCCTTTTCCGAGACGCTCGCCAGCTACCGGGTGGTGATCTTTGTGCTGATGGTCTTTGCCACGGCTCTGCTGATCGCTTTGCTCGTGTTCATCGTGCTGCTGGTCGGCATGTCGCGGCGCCTGCAACAGATCGAACGGGCGGGGATCGAAGTGAACTCCATCCTGATCGCGCGGGAGGAGAACACCGTTTACGTCAACGATCTGGCCTACAAGCTGACCGATGCGGCGATGGAGACGCTTTCGGTGCTGGCGGAGGCACGGATGGACGATGATGTGCTGACCGGCGCGCAGATCGAAGCGGTGATCTCAGGCCGCAGTAGCGAGGATTGCGAAGAGGCGGCTGGGGCGACGCGGATCAAGCGGCTGCGCGACGCGCTGGGCAACCAGATGGTTAGCGCACTTTTGGTCAAAAACATCGCGCGGCGCGGCTACGTTCTGGCCGTGGATAAGGAGCGCGTTAAAGTGGCGTAGGGTGGGTGGCAACCCACCGCCCCGGTGATAGGCTTCTTGCAAAACCGGAGACGCCAGATGCCTGCACCCCAAAACCCGTTCAAAGCCGCCCTCGCCAATGGAGAAACCGTGTTTGGCTGTTGGCTCAGCCTTGGCTCGCTGGTGTCGACCGAGCTGATGGGCACCGCCGGGTTTGACTGGCTGCTGATCGATGCGGAGCACACCGCCTATGATGTCGCGGCGCTGCGCGGGCAATTGGTTGCGCTGGAGGCCTCGGACAGCCACGCGGTTCTGCGCGTGCCCGTGGGCGAGACGTGGATTTTGAAACAGGTGTTGGATCTTGGCGCGCAGAGCGTGCTGGTGCCGATGGTGGAAAGCGCGGAACAGGCGCAAGAGGTGGCCCGGGCCGTGAAGTACCCTCCGCACGGGACGCGGGGCGTCGGCTATACAACCACCCGCGCCTCGGGCTTCGGGGCGATTGCCGACTATGGGACAACCGCGGATGATCAGGTCTGTCTGCTGGTGCAGGTGGAGAACCTGAAGGGGCTGGAGGCCCTTGACGATATTTTGGCCGTGGACGGCATCGACGGCGTGTTCGTTGGCCCCGCGGACCTGTCGGCAGACATGGGCTATATGGGCCAGCTGACCCATCCGGAGGTGATGAAGACCATCACAGACACACTGGCCCGCATCGCGGCTTCGGGCAAAGCCCCCGGTATTTTGAGCACCGACAAGGCGGTTTTGGACGCCGCGATGGAAGCTGGCGCGCGGTTCGTGGCCGTGGGGCTCGATTCTGCGCTATTGGCTCGATCCGCCCGGGCCTTGGCGAAAGAGTGGGTGAAGTAGCGCTCCAGTCCCCTCTTCTCTGTTCTAAAAATCCCCGCCCGCTGCCCGATAGGCGGCTTTGCCGCTGAAAAGGGGAGGCACTGAATCCTTACCGAGTGCCTTGGATTCCATGCCTCCGGCGGGGATTTCTTGGAACAGAGAATGAGGACCGTCTCGGACACGCCGTGGGGCGGCGTTTCAGGTCCGAATGCGCGGAGCGCCCAGCTAACCCTTCAGCCTCAACGCCGCCTGCGCATACCCGCCCGCGGCGCCGTCGATGAAATGGACATGGGTGTCAAGCAGGGGAGACGGAACGATGCAGGTCATCATCGCCTCGTCCTGTTCAAACCAGCCGTAGCGCAGGATGCCCGCTTCCTCCGCCGCGTCCAGAACGGCGCGCAGCGCGGCGGCGGTGACGGCATCGACGTCCAGCGTCATTTTCAGGCCATCGTCGAATTTGCGAAAATCGGCGTTCTCGCCGACAACCCGCTGGTAGCGGCGGGCGTCGAAGCCGCCGGGTTTGAGGCCCGTCGTGATCAGCAGTTTCGCCAGCAGGCTTTCGAACAAAACCTTGGCGCGATTCATTCCCGGCACACGCGCTTCCAGTCGCGCGCCTTTGGGGGGCCAGGAGGTGCCGGGGCCGCCCTGCGGGGCCGGATGCCCGCCGCGGTCGAGACCGCGCACAAGTTCGAGCATCCGCGCGGCGACGTCCGCGAAGGCGGCCTCCTCCCCAACGGGCACGACGAGGATCGACAGGATTGTGCCAGAGGTGCTGGGCATGTGGCTCCAGCGGCAGCTGAGGCCGGTCAGGTCCGGCTGTGCGCCCTGCGGCGCGGGCGCGACCGCATAGCTGCCCGCCTTCATCTGCGCCTCCGCCCAGGCGAGGCCGCCGCCGGTGATCATCGCGTAATCAACGTGGTCGGAGGCCGCATGGCGGGCGACGGCGACGTCGAACCCGGCGGCACGGATGTCCGCAACCGGCACGATGGCGGCCCGCGTCTGAATACCAAATGCGCGCGCTGACCAGGCTTGTGTGGCGGCCAGCGCCGCCTCGGCCTGCGCGCGGTGCTCCGGAGGGTGGGCAAAGGCCGCCCCGTCGCCACCAAAGACGAAGGGAAAGGCGCGCTCGCCCGCGCCGTTGATCTGGGCGGAGATGACCGCCGCGCCGATCATGTTGACCTCTTTGTAGCGGCCCTCTGCGATCAGTCCGGTCGATCCGACAATGTCCGCGCAGCCCACGACCCAATCGGCAGGCAGGGGCGTATAGGCCGCGGCCCCGGCAAGGTCGGCAAAGCTGTCATATCGGGGCAGGCCGTCGTACCACATGGTCTAAGCCTAGCCCGTGCGGCCATGCCGCGCCAATGGCCCTTTCCCACAGCGCGGCGGGGGTATAGAGAGCGCGTCAACCCAAACCCATCCAGACAGAGAAGGAAACACGATGGGCTATCGCGTCGTCGTCGCGGGCGCCACGGGTAACGTGGGCCGCGAAATGCTGAACATCCTTGAGGAACGCCAGTTCCCGGTGGACGAGATCGCCGTTCTGGCGTCCCGTCGCAGCCTCGGCACGGAGGTCAGCTTTGGCGACACAACACTCAAAACGAAAGACATCGCCCAGTTTGACTTTTCCGGCTGGGACATGGCCCTGTTCGCCATCGGCTCGGACGCGACGAAGGAATTCGGCCCAAAGGCGGCGAAGGCGGGCTGCGTCGTGATCGATAACTCCTCGCTTTACCGCTATGATCCAGACATCCCGCTGATCGTGCCGGAGGTGAACCCGGAGGCGATCCACGATTACGCCAAGCGCAACATCATCGCGAACCCCAACTGTTCGACCGCGCAGATGGTTGTTGCGCTGAAGCCGCTGCATGACCGCGCGCGGATCAAGCGGGTGGTGGTGAGCACCTACCAATCGGTCAGCGGCGCGGGCAAAGACGGTATGGACGAGCTGTGGGAGCAGACCAAGGCGGTTTACAACCCGACCAAGGACGTGCCCCCGGAAAAGTTCCAGAAGCAGATCGCCTTCAACGTGATTCCGCAGATCGACGTCTTCATGGAAGACGGATCGACCAAGGAAGAGTGGAAGATGGTGGTGGAGACGAAAAAGATCGTCGACCCGTCGATCAAGGTCACCGCAACTTGCGTGCGCGTCCCGGTCTTTGTCGGCCATTCCGAGGCGATCAATATCGAGTTTGAGGACTTCCTTGACGAGGACGAAGCGCGTGAGATCCTGCGGACGGCGCCGGGCATCATGGTGATCGACAAGCGCGAGCCGGGTGGTTACGTCACGCCGGCTGAAAGCGCGGGCGACTTTGCCACTTTCATCAGCCGCATCCGGCAGGACAGCACGATAGAGAACGGGCTGAACCTGTGGTGCGTTTCAGACAACCTGCGCAAGGGCGCAGCGCTGAACGCGGTGCAGATTGCCGAATTGCTGGGCCGTGAGGTGCTGAAGAAGGGCTGAGCTTCCCCTTTCTTTTGAGATGAGGCTTCGGCAGGGTGGGCCCGACCCTATCTGCCGGAGCCTTTTTTATGCGGTTTTTTCTGTTCTTGCTGTGCCTTCCGGGATTTGCCTGGGCGGACGTTCTTCTGATGACAAGCGCGCCGACGGAGGTGGAGATTCAGCGCACCGGCGCGCAGGTCACGCGGGAGGTGACGTTTGATATGCCTGCGGGGCAGCACGCCATCGTCCTGCCGGACCTGCCCGCCGGGGCCGAGGCGCAAGGGATGCGGGCACAGCTGAGCGGTGCGGTGCTGCAAAGCCTGACGGTGCGGGGCAGCCCTGCCCCCCTGCCCCCCGACACGCCGCGGCCCGGGGTTGCGGCGGCGGAAACTGCCGTGCGAGCGGCGGAAGAAGCGCTGGCCGAAGTGCAGGATCAGATCGGCTTGCTGCAACGGACGGTTTCGGCGGCGCAAGCCCAGCAAGCTTTTCTGTCAGACCTCGCGGGGGCTGAAACGCTGCCCCAGGACGCGGAGGCTTTGGCCGCAATTGCGCAGATGATTGGGGCGCAGACGGAGGCCGCGTCGGCCAAGGCTGCGGAGGCGCGGATTGCCATGCGTCCGCTCGCGCGGATCGCACACAACCGGCAGGACGCGCTGGCGCGCGCGCAGGCGGCGCTGGACGCGCTGCTGACCGCCGGGGCGGACCGCAAGCGGGTCACGCTGATCGCCACGGCGGAGGAGGCGGGGCCGGTGACGCTGCGCCTGAGCTACCTTGCCGGCTACGCAGCTTGGGAGCCCGCCTATGCCCTGCGCCTGAAGACGGGCGCGGCGCCTTCGCTGGACGTGGATCGCGCGGCGTGGGTGGTTCAGGAAACGGGCGAGGATTGGGTGGATGTGCTGCTCACCGTCTCTACGGCGGACACCGATGGGCGCAGCGCCCCTGCCCCCCTGCGCCCCCGCCTTATACGCATGTTCGAGCCTGTGCCCGCGCCGTCATTTCGCACATCGGAAGCGACCGCTGATGCAGACCCAATCATCGAGGCGCCGGTGATTATGGAGGAGAAAGCCGTGCTGCTCGAAGGGGCAACCGCGCGCTATGTCTTCCCCGAGCGGGTCACGGTCGCCAACGGCGCCGATCAGCTGCGACTCGCGCTCGGCACCCTGACCCTCGCGACCGAAGTTTTTGCCCGCGCCGTACCAGCGCGCGAGGACGTCGCCTACCGCATGGCACGTGTGACCAACAGCGCGGCTGACATCCTGCTGCCCGGGGAGGCGGAGCTGTTCGTGGATGGCCAGTTGATCGGCTTTGGCACGGTGCCACTGCTGGCCCCGGGTGCGGAGGCCGAGCTGGGCATGGGCGCGGTAGAGACGCTGCGCCTGAGCCGGATCACCCGTCAGGGCACCGGCGATACCGGCATCATCACCCGCGCAAATGAGCGGGTGGAGCGAGAGGTCCTGCGGGTTGAGAACACCGGCGCCGCCGCATGGGAAATCGAGCTGATTGGCCGTGTCCCCTATTCAGAGCAAGAAGACCTAAGCATCAACTGGACGGCACAGCCGGAGCCTTCGGCCCGCGACCTGGGTGATGCGCAGGGTATTCTGGCGTGGCAGCTGGACGTGCCCGCGGGCGGCAGTGCCGAAGTGTCGGTAAACACGCGCATCACCTGGCCGCAAGGGATGGAGATCCGGTAGCGTGTCCTAAAACGCCCGATAATCAGAGGCTTGGCTCGATTTAATCGAATTGCAAGAAGTCTTGCTGAAAGCCTAACGCTATGTTCTGAAACGGGTTTTCCGGGCGCCCTGCTTTTGCGTCAAATGCGCTTTGGCATGATAACTCAGCGGTAAATCTTTCTCGGCACAGTCTTTCTTGTCTTGTGGGGGCAAGGTTTGAGTGAGTGGTTTTTGGTGGGGTCCGCTGCGGGGTGCAGCGGCCCACCTCACCGCCGCACCGCGTCTCTGAACGGCACCTTTTGCACCTTGTGCAACGGGTTTCAGAAAAGCTGCGCCGGCTCCGGCACAGCGTAACACGTGCTGGCACGCGAGGTCCGGGGTGGGCTTTATCCAGCGCAGTTCGGGGGACTGGATGTGGGGTTGGCTTAACAAAGCACGAAAGAAAGACACATGCGCCATGCAAGGCGCGCGCGCGTGCCACGGCGCGCTGGGTCGGGGCAAAGTCACACGAGATCAGATGGAGTTCCTGTTTGCCGAAGAATTTGGCAAGCCGCCGCTGCGCTGCGTGCACCGCAAATGCACAAGCTGCGTGCTGATCGACGGCCTTGCCGCGCTGCAAGGGAAACACGCGGCGCAGAGGCCCTGCAAAGCGCCGTAGGCGGCGTCAGAACCGTTCGGCCCGCAGCACTTCGCAATCGGTCACGCACACCACGCCGATATGGTCTTCGACCACGGAGAACGCGGCCTCCAGCAAGGGATCCAGACGGTCTGGCCGGATGATGCAGATCACCTGCACCATACCGGTGCCGCGGCTGATGTTGCCCTCGCGCGTCCACGGGCCAGACCGGCCCGATCCGCCCCGCACGGGCAGAATCGAATAGCCGGTCACGCCCGCTTTTTCCAGCGTTTCGGTCAGCCGGCGCTGCATGATCGCCTCGATTGTAATCTCGACGCGTTTCGCGGCGTGAGTTTGCATGTGTCAGCCTCCGGTGAGCGCGCTGGCGATGGCCACGTAGATCGGCAAGCCCAGCGTCAGATTGAACGGAAAGGTCACGCCCAGCGACAGCGTGAGGTAGATCGACGGGTTCGCCTCTGGCAAGGCCACGCGCATGGCCGCGGGCACTGCGATGTAGGACGCCGACGCGCTGAGCGTCATGAGGAGCGCAACGCCGCCCGTCGACAGCCCCAGAAGCAGCCCGGCGCCAAGGCCAAACATTGACCCGATCAGCGGCATGATCAGGCCAAAGGCCAGCACCGGCCCGCGCACCTCGCGCCCTTGCCGCAGGCCGCGCCCCGCGACAAGGCCCATGTCCAGAAGGAACAGGCACAGCACGCCTTGGAAGGGGGAGATGATGAAGGGCGCGATCTGCTCTAACCCCTTGTTGCCCGTCGCCCAGCCGATAAAGAAACTGCCGACCAGAAGGACAATGGAGCCGTTAAGCAGAATCTCCCGCCATAGCTCGCTATCCATCTTGCCGCCCCCCGGGCTGCTGCGCGAGATGAGCCAGAGCGCCGAAAGGATCGCGGGGGCTTCCATCGCGGCAGCCACGGCCACCATGTAGCCTTCGTATCCCAGACCTGCGCTTTCCAGCACGGAGGTGCCCGCAACAAAGGTCACAATGGAGATGGAGCCGTAATGCGCCGCCACTGCCGCCGCATCCAGCACCGACAGCCGGGTCATCGCCTTCAGAATTGCAAAGGCCACCAGCGGCAAAAGAAAGGACAGGATCACCCCGGCCAGCAGCGCCGCGCCCAGCCGCAGGTCCAGCCCGTGATCGGCCACCGCCGCCCCGCCTTTGAAGCCGATTGCAAAGAGCAGGTAGATCGACATCCCCTTGGCCACCGCCTCGGGGATCGACAGGTCCGACCGGGCGAGCGAGGCAAAAAGGCCCAGCGCAAAGCTAAGGATGATGGGGGAAAGGAGGTTTTGCGCGGCAAGCGCAAGGGCCTGATCCATGTTATCGTCTTCCGTCCTTGTTCCAAGGGCACATGCCCCGCGAGATGCGCACCTGTTCGAGGGCGGTTATCCAAGTTTCACCGCAAATTCGAGGGAAAAGGCACGCATTTGCCACAGTTCCATCAACGAATTTGGAAACCTGCCGCGTTAGGACGCATCGTTGAGAACCGGGGGATAGAGGTTTGAGGGTGATGAGCGACGTTATGTATCTTCAACCGCATGAAGCGGTGCATGTCGACCACGACAAGGTCGGCGCGCTTTACGCGCAACTTGGAAATGCGAGCGCAGAGGATGTGGTGTGCCGCGCAATGGAAGAGCTGGCGCTGCGGATGTCCCAATGCGGCCAGCTGTACCGCACAGGCGCGCTGGATGATCTGCGCAAACAGGCCCGGTCTTTGGTCGCGATTGCCGATCAGATCGGGATGATCGCCTTGGCGCGCGTGGCGGCGGATGTGACGACCTGTATCGACAGACATGACCAGGTGGCGCTTGCCGCGACCCTGTCGCGCCTGATGCGGATCGGGGAAGGATCGCTAACCGCCGTGTGGGACTTGCAGGACATCACGATCTGAACGCTTGCAGGCGCATCTCAAGTGGCTAGGCTGAGAGGAACTGGCCAAACGAGGTGTCCCCATGTCCATGCGTTTTGCCGAACCCGATGGGTCGGCGATCCCCCTGTCCGTCGTGAGCGAGGGAAACCTTGCCGATTGGACCGCCAGTTTGCCGGAAGCGCATGCGGCATGGGTTTCCGCGATCGGGTTCAAGGGCGGCGTAGGCGAAGCCTGCGCTCTGCCCGGGCCGGACGGGCGGGTCGCCGCGGCATCGGTTGGCTATGGCTCCGCTGCATCCCGGGCGCGCGGGCGGTTTCATCTGGCGGCGGGGGCGGCACGTCTGCCCGAAGGGGATTATGCACTCACCACCGATTTGGGGGCGGAGGCGGAGACGGAGGCGCTTGGCTGGCTGCTGTCCCACTACCGCTTTGACCGGTATGCCCGCGCCAACGGCACCCGCGCCCGGTTGATCGCGCCTGATGGCATAAACACCGCCGCCGTTCTGGCCCGCGCGGAAGGCGAGGTGCTGACCCGCGACCTGATCAATACCCCTGCCGCCGATATGGGCCCGCCTGACCTCGAGGACGCCGCACGCGCGCTGGCCGCACAGTTCGGCGCATCCATCGAAGTAACCACAGGCGAGGACCTGCTTTCCGCCAACTTCCCGCTGATCCACACCGTCGGCCGCGCCGCAAACCGCGCGCCACGGCTGATCAACATGTCCTGGGGCGCGGCCGGCCCGCGTCTGACACTGGTGGGCAAGGGGGTCTGCTTTGACACCGGCGGGCTGAACCTGAAACCCGGCGCGTCGATGGGGCTGATGAAGAAGGACATGGGCGGCAGCGCAGCGGTTCTGGGCCTCGCGCATATGATCATGGCGACGGGCCTGCCCGTGCGGCTGCGCGTGCTGATCCCTGCCGTGGAAAACGCCGTGGCAGGCAATGCCTTCCGCCCGGGGGACATCCTGACCGCGCGCAACGGCCTGACGGTGGAGATTAACAACACCGACGCCGAAGGGCGGCTGGTTCTGGCCGACGCGCTGGCTTTGGCGACCGAAGACGACGCGCCAGACCTGCTGGTGTCGATGGCCACGCTGACGGGCGCCGCGCGCGTGGCGGTCGGCCCGGACCTTGCGCCGTTCTACACCGATGATGACGGGCTTGCAGGGGCGCTGGCCGCGGCTGCGGCGGGCTGCGCCGATCCGGTTTGGAGGATGCCGTTTCACACCCCTTACGAGGCGATGATCGAGCCGGGGATTGCCGATCTCGACAACGCACCCAAGGGCGGCTTTGCCGGGTCGATCACCGCGGCCCTGTTCCTGCGCCGGTTCACGGCGGGGGCACGTTACGCCCATTTCGACATCTACGGCTGGCAGCCATCCGACGCGCCCGCACGGCCCAAAGGCGGCGTGGGTCAAGGCACGCGCGCCCTGCTGGACGCTTTGCCCGCAGCGCTGAACCTGTGAGCGACCGGCGCACAACGCCCGATCCGGCTTTCGTGCAAACCAGCACAAAGGCACGGATTGCTGCGCCGCTTACGGACTTGCTGGCGGCGCCGGGTGGCGCGCGGGACCGGCAACTGCTCTACGGCGATCCGGTCACGGTTTTGGGGACAGACGGCAGCTACAGCTACGTGCGCAGCGAAAAGGATGGCTATATCGGCTGGGTCACCTCCGCCGCAGTGTGCGATGACTGGACACCGACACACCTTGTCTCGGCCCTCGCCTCTACCGCCTATGCGGAGCCGGACTTTAAATCCCCCGATCAGGCAACCCTGAGCATGGGCTGCCGTCTGCGCGCGGCCGGCGAGACGGAAACCTTCATCGAGACCGCGCTTGGGTTCATACCGAAGGCGCACCTGAATTCAGCGGATTGGCGCCACAACGCACCCGCAGTCGTCGCCGCTCGGTTCATCGGCACCCCCTACCTCTGGGGCGGCAACTCCCGCCTCGGCATCGACTGCTCCGGCCTTGTTCAGATCGCCCTGCTCACCTGCGGCATCCCCTGCCCCGGCGACAGCGACCAGCAACAGGCCGTCGGCTCAGACGCAAATGGCCCCGTGCAGGAAGGCGACCTGCTGTTCTGGAAAGGCCACGTCGCCCTCGCACTGGATGCAACCACCCTGATCCACGCCAACGCGCACCACATGGCCACCAGCTACGAGGGCTTTGATGCCGCAATCGCCCGCATCGCAAAAACCGACGGGCCAGTGACCGCACATCGCCGCCTCTAACTTCTCTGTTCAAAAAAATCCCGGGGGTCGCCATTTATCGCGCCATTGGTCCGAGCGACCAATGGCGACGGCAGAGCCCCAAGGCCCTTGCGGCCCGAGCAAAATAAAATCAAACGCGCGCAGCGCTCAATCGGATCACTCGACCGCGCGGATCAACTTGCGCTCCAGCACCCGCAGCACGGTCTTCAAATCGTGCCCCCGGCGCAGCACCTGCCCGTCGATGCCGACAACTGCATACATCCCCTGCTTGCCGCGCAACTTCGGCCGTTTTTCGATCCGGTAAAGGGGGTTTTCTGCGGTCCGGCGAAACACCGAGAACACCGCCACATCCCGCAAGGACGAAATCCCGTAGTCCCGCCATTCGCCCGCGGCCACCATGCGGCCATAGAGCGACAAGATCACGCCCAGTTCAGTCCGGTGGAACGCGACCTGTGCGGGCGGGGTTTCGCGTAGGGTTACGGGCGGCGGCCTGTGCACTGTCATACCGCCAGAGTTGCGCCGAATGGGCGGTAAATCAAGTCACGCTGCACAAGGGTCAAAACACTTGTACATGTTACAAGATAGCGGCAATGTGCCGCCATTCTGAAACGCGAAGGGAGGCGCGTCGATGACACCTGAAGCGCGGGCGCGCCGCAGCGCAGACGTGATGTGGGCGCAGGACGCCGCCAGCCAAGGGTTGGGTATGGCCCTTACCTATGTCGGCCCGGGCACCGCGACCCTCACCATGCCGGTGCGCCGCGACATGCTGAACGGGCACGGTATTTGCCACGGCGGGTTTATCTTCACGCTGGCCGACAGCGCCTTTGCCTTCGCCTGTAACAGTTACAACAGGTTGGCGGTGGCGCAGTCCAATTCCATCACTTACCTGACACCGGGGCAACCCGGCGACACGCTGACCGCCGTGGCGACCGAAGTGGCCCGCGCAGGGCGCTCCGGCACCTATGACGTGACCGTGACGGGCGCGGATGGCACGCAGGTTGCGCTGTTCCGCGGCCTGTCCCGGATCATCAGTGGCACGCATTTCGAGGAGGAGACGCCATGAAAGACCTGACCCCGGCGCAAGACACGCTCGACCCTATCGAGATCGCGAGCACCGACGAAATTCGCGCAACGCAGCTCGCGCGGCTGAAGTGGTCACTGGCCCACGCCTATGAGAACGTGCCGCATTACAAGGCGGCGTTCGATGCAGCCGGGGTGCACCCGGATGATGTGACCACCTTGTCCGACCTGGCGACGTTTCCCTTCACGACCAAACAGGATCTGCGGGCCTCCTACCCGTTTGGCATGTTTGCCGTGCCGCGGGACCGGGTCGCACGCATCCATGCCTCCTCCGGCACGACGGGGCAGCCGACCGTGGTGGGCTACACGGCGGCGGACCTTGAAAACTGGGGCAGCGTGGTGGCCCGGTCCCTGCGGGCGGCAGGGCTGCGGCCCGGGGACCTGCTGCACAACGCCTATGGCTATGGCCTCTTTACCGGCGGGCTGGGCATCCACCTTGGCGCCGACGCGCTAGGCCTGACGACGGTGCCGGTGTCGGGTGGGATGACACCCCGCCAGGTGCGCCTCATTCAGGATTTCGCGCCCAAGGGGATCACCGTGACGCCCTCCTACGCCCTGTCCATCCTTGATGCCTTCAACGCCGAGGAGATCGACCCGCGCGACACCTCCCTTGAGGTTGGCATATTTGGCGCGGAGCCGTGGACAAACGCGATGCGGGCCGAGATTGAGAGCGCCTTTGATATGCACGCTGTGGACATCTATGGGCTGAGCGAGGTGATGGGCCCCGGCGTCAGCATGGAATGCGTGGAGGCCAAGGACGGGTTGCACATCTGGGAAGATCACTTCTTCCCCGAAATCATCGACCCCGCCACGGGCGATCCGGTCGCGGACGGAGAGATGGGGGAGCTGGTTTTTACCTCCCTCACCAAAGAGGCCTTCCCGATCATCCGCTACCGCACGCGCGATCTGACGCGACTTTTGCCCGGAACGGCGCGTTCGATGCGCCGGATGGAGAAGGTGACGGGGCGCAGCGACGACATGATCATCCTGCGGGGCGTGAACGTTTTCCCCACCCAGATCGAGGAATGCATCATGGCCACGGACGGCCTCGCCCCGCATTTCCAGATCGAGCTGAGCAAACCGGACCGTATGGACCAAATGCGCGTGCTGGCCGAAGCCACAGGGGGCGAGCGCGAAGGCCCCGCGCAGGCGCTTGCGTCGCGGATCAAGCAGACCATTGGGATCTCGGTTAAGGTCGACGTCACCGAACCCGGCGGCGTGGCGCGCTCGGAAGGCAAGGCTGTCAGGATTATCGACAAGCGGTAGGCGCAATGTGCTAGGATGCCTACATGACTTGCACCGCCGTTTACCCCACCCTTGCCACGCCGGATGTCAAAGCCGCCTGTGCGTGGTATGTGGACGCCTTGGGCTTTTCCCTGCATTTTTTGTATGGCGATCCGCCGGTGCATGGCGCGATCGTGCTGGATCAGGCCTGCGTGCATTTCTGGGAAGGCCCGGCGCTGCTCAATGCCAATTGGCTGTACTTCGATGTGACCGATCTGGACGCGATCTATGCCCGCGCGCAGCAGGGCGGCGTCACGATCACCAAAGCGCCGGAGACCTACCCGTGGGGCATGCGCGAGTTCAACGCGGTGGACCTGAACGGCTATAACATCCGCTTTGGTCAGCATATGGGCTAAGGCCCTGCGGCGCCCGAACGCGCGCCGCAGGGCAAGCGACTAGCCAAACGTCGCGGCAAGGTGGGACGAGATGATCTCTTTCAGCTCCAATCCTTCAACCTCTTCGAACGGCAGGTCGGTCGTGCCGAGGTAGGGCTCCTGATTGATCGCCGTCCACGCGTTGACCGCCAGCCGGTAGGTCGCGGCCGCGTCGATGTCGAGCGCGGCAACATGCACGTAATCCCCCGTGCGACCCGACAGGTCGGTCGCCGCGAACTGGTTGGCGCGGGCGGCGATGGCGGCCAGCTGCGCGCCGCTGATCTCTGCCACGCGGATGCCGCCGCCAAAGCGGACAAAGGCGTTGAAGTCGTACCGGCTCAGCGGCCCTGCGGCGAGCGGCGCGCCAAAGGTTGTGTGGCCGATCATGGCCACGTCGGCCTCCGTTGCCGCTTTCAGCGCCTCGGTCGCGATCAAGATCGAGTTGTGCATGTCATAGCTTTGCGGGATCTCGGCAATCACCGCACTGTCTTCTACCGTCAGATGCTCGGACAGTTGCGCCTGCACAGCCTCGGCCAGCGCAGCATCGCCACCCTCGGGCGTGACGGTGTGGGTGGTGTAGCGGCCCGCGCCTGACGCGGTCAGCTCCAGCATCCCGACCTGCGTACCCCAACTGCCGCCGTGCAGGTAGCGCACGCCGGCATGGGTCATCTCGAACGCGACGTGGTCGTGGGCACCCTGCATGATCGTGCCTTCGGGCAAGGTGTCGATGAAGGTCTTGTCCGGGCCAACGCCTGCGTGGGACATGATCACGCTGATGTCTGCGCCCGCGCTGGCGCCGGGCAGGGCATCGGCCACAAAGCTGGCCGTGTCCAGAAAGCCGAGCGTGCCGCGCGCGGGCTGGCGGTAGACAAAGGGGTTGGTTGCGGCAAGGCCCAGCAGGGACACGTCCAGCCCGCCAAGGCCGATCCGGTCCGATACGGGCGCAAAGAAACGCCCGGTGCGGGTGTCCAGCAGGTTGGAGATGACCCGGATGCCCGCCGCGTCCGCACGCGCGACAAAGCTGGCCATATCGTCCATCACCGCAACCTCGTGGTTGCCAAGGTTCACGACCACCGGCATTTCCGCGGCCAGCGCCGACAGGAAGGCCCAGTCCGCCGCGCCGCCAGAGCGGGCGCAAACGACGTTGCCACGTTCAAAGATATCGCCGTTGATCAGCGCCGCGGTGGGCACGCCCGCCGCATCGCGCAGGCGGCGGAAGGTATCCAGCAGCGCAGGCAAGCGCGCGTAAGGCGCGTGCATGTCCGAAATGGTCAGCAGGGCGGCCCTAGCGCCCTCCTGCGCGCGCAGCGGCGCAGCGGTGCTGGCAAGCGAAGCAGCGGCGAGGGATTGCAGAACGAGGCGGCGGTCAAAAAGAAGCGTGGGCATGGCAAGGCTCCGGTGTTGAGGATGCCCGCACCATGCCCGCACCGCATGACGCGGAAGTGACGCGGTTCAGGCAAAACGCCCCTGACAGAACCAGCCCGCCGACATCGTCCCACCATGCGCGTAATAGAGCCAAAGCCGCGCGCCGCGCTCTGTCTCCACCGCCCAGTAGTCGCGCACGCCGCTGCGCCAGTTCGGATCGTCCAGCCACCATTCGGGCGCGATGCGTTCGGGCCCCGTGGCCCATGTGCGCACGTGGTCCTGCCCGCGCCAGCGGAACGTCTCGGGCAGGCGCGGGCTGTCCGGGGCGGTCACCGGCTCGGGCTGCCAGAGGGTGACGGGGCGCGGGCCCGGCGGGCGCGGCCAGGGGCCTTGGGCGGGGGCGGACCACGCGGCGGCGAGCACGCTGTGCGCCTTTTCGGGGATGTTGCTGGAGGCCGGGTGGAGCCGGGTGATCGCCTCCAGCCCCACACGGGCGCCCAGCCGTCCAATCAGGTCTTCGAGCGCCGCGCCCTGATCCCGGCGGCCCCGGCCCCGCCGCGCGGCCTCCGCGTGGCCCGCGACCGCGCGGTCGTGCAGCGGTTCGGTCGCTAGCGCCTCAAGCCGCAGCATGTCGATGCCAAAGCCCGCGTCGATCTGGTCCAGCTTCAACTGCAGAAGGGGGCGGATGCGGTCCGCCTCATGGCCCGGACGGGCGAGGCTGACGGTCACCGATTCCACCGCATGATCGGTGCGGAAGGCCTGAAGGCGCAGGGTGCGCACCCCCCGCCCCTTGGCCCGCAGCGCCGCGCAGAGCCGTGGCAGCAGCCGGTCGATACCCGCCAGCACGTCTTCCTCCAGCCCGATCGGGTCGGGCAGGGTCATGCGCACAGCAAATTGGTCGGGCGGCTTGGCCGGAGAGACCGGCTCCGGCGCGCTGCCCATCGCCTGATCGAGGCGCAGCACCAGCCCCTTGCCAAAGCGGCGGGCGAGGCCCGCGCGGGGCTGGCCCAGCACATCGCCGATGCGCCGCAGGCCCAGCCGGTTCAGCGCAGCCACCGCCCCCTCGTCCAGCCGCAGCGCGGCCACCGGCAGGGGCGAAAGCGCGCTGTAGGTCTGACCCGGCGCGGCGATGCGGTGCGCCCCGCCCCCTTCGGCGGTGACGGCAGGCGCGGTGCCGCCCTTGGTCCAGTGCCGCTTGCCTGCGCGGGAGCGGGTGGCGCGCGCCTCTTGCTGGATCGCATCGCCAGAGCGGCCCTGCGCCGCGCCCTGCCCCGCGTAACGGGCCAGCGCCCAGGCCGCGCCGCGGGTGTCGGCCAGCCCGGCGCGCACGGTCAGCCCCATCTCGGCGCAGTCGCCTTCCAGCACCTCCAGCAGCGGCGCCTCCCCCCCGAACAGATGCGCGCAGCCGGTCAGGTCCACGACCAGCCCATCATCGCCCTCGGGCGCGGCCCAGGGGCTGAACTTGCCCGCCCAGCGGCGCAGGACGGCCAGAAAGGCGTCCTCGGCCTGTTTCTGGCGCGTCCGTGTCTGAAGCCCATCACACATCGCGTGCGCATCGCGCACCGGTTGGCCCACGCGAATGCCCCGCGCCGCGGCCTGCGCGCAGACGGACGAGACGACCTGCGCATTGCCCACCTGTTCCACCACCACCAGCGGGCGATCTTCAAGCAGCCCCTCGCGGCGCAAGAGGCGTTCGGCGCCAAGGCGCGGAAACCAGAGGGACAGGATACGGCGGTCGGGCACGGCAAACACTCCGGGTGGCAGCGGGGCAATGTTCACACTTTGTTCTTATTGTGAGATGCTTATCGTGAGTCGGCGCCTAAGTCCATCAGGTGCCGTAGCGCGCCATGAACGTGTCGACCGCCCCGTCGATCACGCGGTCGACCTCAGCCTCTGAGGGGGCCTCCGTCACACCAAAGATGCAGCGCAGCCAGATATCGGCCTTGCACATCTCGCCAAACTGGTCGGCGGCCAGCGCGTAATCGTCAATCTGCAGCTCCCCCCGCGCCTCGGCCTCAGCGAAATACGCGGCCATCTCCGCCCGCATCACCTGCGGACCCGATTCGTGGAAGACCCGTCCGATTTCCGGAAAATGTTCGGCCTCCGTCAGACAGATGCGGAAAATCTGCTGGCCCAGCCGAGAGGTCAGGAAGCGCAGGAACGACCGGCCCGCAAAGCCCAAAACCGCGCGCGGGGGCGCCGCATCATCGATCAGCTCGACCACGTGTTTGGTCTGGCGCGCGCATTCGGCGCGCAGCACCTCCATGAACAGAACCCGCTTGTCCGGAACATAGGCATACAGCGTCGCCTTGCTGACGCCCGCCACGCGCGCGATCTCGTCCACGCTGGCCCGTTCAAAACCATCGGCCATAAAGACTTCGCGCGCACCTTCGATCACCTGATCGAACTTGCGGCCCTTGCGGATGATTGGGGAGGCGTCGTTCATATCGCTAATATAAACCGCCCGGTTCACTTGCATAGACCCGTCCTTGCGCGCAGTACGCGGTGCGGGCTATCCCGGCGGCAATGCTGGCGATTTTCCTCAAGACACTGCCCTTCTTTGCGCTGATCGGGCTGGGCTACTGGGCCGGACGCACGCGGTTTTTCACCGCGGAGGCGACGGCCTACCTGACGAAGTTTGTCTTCTACTTTGCCCTGTCGGCGATGCTGTTTCGGTTTTCTGCGAACCTGTCGCTGGCGGAGGTCTGGGACTGGCGGCTGGTGGCGGCCTACCTATGGGCAACGCTGTTTGTCTACGGCATTGCGACCATCGTGGGCCTGCTCCGGCGGCAGTCGGTGGAGGTGACGGCTGTAGAGGCGCAATGCGCAGTAATCGGCAACACGGGCTTTCTGGGCGTGCCGATGCTGACCCTCCTGCTGGGGCCGGAAGCGATTGGCCCGGTGGTGCTGGCGCTGGCGATTGACCTGATCGTGTTCTCCTCGCTGATCGTGATCCTGATCACCATCAGCCGCGAGGGGCGGATGCAGCTTGCGGTGCTGCGGGTCGTCGGGCTGGGCCTTTTGAATAACCCGATGATCGTCGCGATGAGTGCGGGGTTCATCTGGTCCTCCGTGGGGCTGCCTCTGCCCACGGCTTTGGATGATTTCCTGCTGCTGCTGGGCGCGGCGGCGACGCCGGGTGCGCTCTTTGCCATTGGCGCGTCGCTCGCGGGCAAAAGCGCGGAGCGGATCGAGGTGGCGGGCTGGCTGACATTTGCGAAGCTAGTGCTGCATCCGGCGTTTGTGGCCCTCGCCTGCATTTACCTGTTCCATGTGGACCCGTTCGCGACGTCTGTGCTGATTGCCACCGCTGCGCTGCCTGTGGCGGGCAACATCTATATCCTCGCGCAGCATTACGGAGTTGCGCCGCAGCGGGTATCGGCGGCGATCCTTGTGTCCACGGTGCTGTCGATTGTGACGGTGAGCTTGGTGATTGCCTGGGTGAGCCAGCAGTTTCTGTAGCGCATGGTGGGTTTACACCCACCCTACAACGCGGCCTAGAGTGCGCCAGGCAGACCAGCAGGAGACCCGCGATGCAAACCCAATCCGAAAACGCCTGTTTTGGCGGCACGCAAGGGGTCTACACGCACCCCTCTACCGTCTGTTCCTGTGACATGACCTTTGGCCTCTTCCTGCCGAAGGAGGCGGAGCATGGCTCTGTACCGCTGCTGTGGTATCTGTCGGGCCTGACCTGCACCCATGAGAACGCGATGACCAAGGCCGGCGCGCAGGCTTGGGCGGCAGAGCAAGGCATTGCGATCTGCTTTCCCGACACCTCCCCGCGCGGGGCGGACGTGGCAGACGACGAGAGCTATGACCTGGGCAAGGGCGCGGGGTTCTACGTCAACGCGACGCAAGCGCCTTGGGCGGCCCATTACCGGATGTGGGATTACATCACCGAAGAGCTGCCCATGCTGCTGGAGCGGAACTTTGACCTCGACATGGACGCGCAGGCGATCACCGGGCATTCGATGGGCGGGCACGGGGCGCTGACGATGGGACTCGCACTGCCGGGGCGATTCCGGTCCGTGTCGGCCTTTGCGCCGATCTCGAACCCGACCGCGTCCGATTGGGGTCGCAAGCAGCTGGCCGCCTACCTCGGGGAAGACGAGGCCGCGTGGTCGCCCCATGATGCGACGCTTATGATGCGGGAGCACGGCTTTGACGGGCCGATGTTGATCGACACGGGCACAAACGATCAGTTCATCGACCTTCTGAAGCCCGAAGCCCTGGCCGAGGCCATTGCCGCTCGCCGTCAGCAGGCGCAGCTGCGGCTGCAACCGGGCTATGAC
This sequence comes from Pseudomonadota bacterium, assembly GCA_039817385.1. Taxonomy (GTDB): domain Bacteria; phylum Pseudomonadota; class Alphaproteobacteria; order Rhodobacterales; family Rhodobacteraceae; genus JBCBCP01. The sequence continues at coordinate 186,445 of JBCBVY010000006.1, forward strand.
CATTCGTATTTCTTTGTCGCCACCTTTATGGAGGAGCACATCGCCTTTCACGCGGAGGCGCTCTACGCGTGATCTACGTGGACGCAGATGCCTGCCCGGTGAAGGACGAGGCCGAACGGGTCGCAACCCGGCACAAGGTGCAGATGTTCCTTGTGGCCAATGGCGGCCTGCGCCCCTCGCGTAATCCTTTGGTCGACGTGGTCGTCGTCCCCGAAGGCCCGGACGTTGCCGACATGTGGATCGCAGAGCGTGCAGGGCCGGGGGATGTGGTGATCACCGGGGACATACCGCTCGCTGCGAAATGCGTTGAGGCGGGGGCAAGGGTGCTGAAACATAATGGCGAGGCGCTGACACAAGCCAACGTGCGCGAGGCGCTGGCCACGCGCGATCTGATGACCGATCTGCGGGCTGCGGACCCCTTCCGGCAAGGCGGCGGCAAGGGGTTCACAAAGGCGGACAGGTCGCGTTTTCTGGACGCGCTGGAGCGGGAAATGAGAGCGGTGAAATGATCGAAGCGGTTGTGTTCGACATCGGCAACGTGCTGATGCACTGGTCGCCGGAACGGATGTATGACGCGCGCATTGGCGCGGCGCGGCGCAAGGCGCTGTTCGCGGCGGTGCCGCTCGAGGCGATGAACCTTGAGGTCGACCGGGGCGCGCCCTTTGCGGAGACGGTCGCGGCGCTGGCTGAAGCCCACCCGGATTGGCGGGACGAGGTGATGATGTGGCACGATCACTGGCTTGAGATGGCCCATGCCGACATCCCCCGCTCTGTCCGGGTGATGGGGGCGCTGCAAGCAAAGGGCGTGCCCGTCTTCAGCCTGACGAATTTCGGCATTCAGACCTATGACCTCGCCGCACAGCACTACCCGTTCATGCGCCAGTTCGACCGGGATTTCATCAGCGGGCATATGGGTGTGATCAAACCGGATGCAGCGATTTACGAGGGGCTGGAGACGGCGACGGGCCTTTCCGGGCCGCAGCTGATCTTTACCGATGACCGGGCCGAGAACATCGCGGTGGCGGACGCGCGCGGGTGGAAGACGCATTTGTTTGAAGGCCCGGATGGGTGGGCGGACCGGATGGTGGCCGAAGGGCTGCTGGGCGCGGAAGAGGCGGCATGAGCGTTCCCGTCATCTCTTCAGAAGATGGCGAACGGGTGCTCGACTGGCTGCACCTGACCGACGCTCTGGCGCAGGGGCACGCCCTGCCCAAGGCGCAGATTGGCGATACCTTTCTCTACCGCGATCCCGACACGGTCCTGAGCCGCGCGGCGTGGATCGATGGGATGGGGATGCTGGTGAAGACGGCGACGATCTTTCCCGGCAATGTCGATGTGCCCAGCATCAATGGCGGCGTGTCGCTGTTTTCGGACAGCGATGGCACGTTGGACGCGATCATCGACTTTCACCTCGTCACCAAATGGAAGACGGCGGGTGACAGCCTGCTTGCCGCGCTGCGCCTAAGCCCTCGGGCGGAGCGCATCCTGATCGTTGGCGCAGGCACAGTTGCCCGCAATGTGCGCGCGGCCTTTGGGGCGGGCTTCCCAGGGGCGCATTTCACGCTCTGGAACCGGTCGCGCGCGCGGGCCGAAGCTGTGGCAGGCGTGCAGGTTGAGGACGATCTGGAGACGGCGGTGCGGGCGGCGGACATCATCGTCGGCTGCACGATGGCGACGGAGCCGTGGCTGCGCGGCGACTGGTTGCGCCCCGGGCAGCACGTGAACCTGATCGGCGCTTACCGCCCCGACATGCGCGAGGCGGATGATGCCGCGCTGACAGGCGCACAGGTGTTCGTGGACAGCTTTGACACGACGCTGGGCCATATCGGGGAATTGAAAATACCGCTTGAGGCGGGCGTGATCGCAAAGGATCATGTCGTGGCAGACTACTATGATCTTGGTGCTTTTGCCCCCAGCCCGGACCGGGTGACGCTCTTCAAGAATGGGGGCGGCGCGCATCTGGACCTGATGACGGCGCGGCACATCCTCGAGAGGTGGAAGGCCACGTGATACTCTACTGGATCCTTGTCCTTCTCGCGGGCGTGATCGCCGTGCCCATCGTGCAGGAGTTCACCCGTAACGGCGTGGCGTCACGCCAGGGCGAAGCGCCGGGCTCCTTTGCCGAGCTGCCGCGCGGCACGCTGCATTACCGCTGGTTCGGGCCGGAGCGGGGGCCGGTTCTGGTCTGTGTTCACGGGCTGACGACCTCGTCCTACGTGTGGGACGGGATGGTGCAGGGTCTGGCGCTGATGGGCTACCGGGTGCTGGTGTTCGACCATTACGGGCGCGGCTATTCGGACCGGCCCTTTGGGCGGCAAAGCGCCGCCTTTTTTGTGTCCGAGTTGGAAGAGCTGCTCGCGCATGAGAGCGTGCAGGGGCCCGTGACCCTCATGGGCTATTCGATGGGCGGCGCGATTGCGGCGGCCTTTGCGGCGGCGCATCCGGCGCGCTGCGTGCGGATTGTGCTGCTGGCCTCCGCCGGGATGCAAAACCCGCCGGGTGGGCTGGCCGGGGTGATCCGCACCGTGCCCGTGGTGGGTGACTGGCTGATGCTGGCGCTTTACCCTTGGATCCTGCGCAAAGGCATCGCCGCAGAGCGGGGCCTGCCCAGCGCCGTGCCGGATATTGGGGCCAAGCAGGTGGCAGAGCTGGACGTGCGGGGCTTTGTACCAGCGGTGCTCTCCAGCCTGCGCGGTATTCTCTCCACCCCGCTGGAAGACGCACACCGCGCCATCCACGCGGCGAGCATCCCGGTGCACGCGATCTGGGGCGCGCAGGATGCGCTGATCCCGGCCAGCGCGCACAAGGCGCTCGGGCAGTGGAACCCGGATGCGGTGCAAGACGTGCTGGAGGACGGCACCCATGCCATCACCTACACCCACGCGGATGAAATCCTTGCGCTGATCCGCGCTCAGGCCGCCTGAGCCGCCGCGGGCAAGGGCCGTTCCCGGATCGGAAGGTGGACAATCGCGCTGAACGCGCCGACGGCCACGCCGACCCACCATACGACCTCGTACCCGCCGGTCACGTCATAAAGCCGCCCGCCCAGCCACACACCAAGGAAGCTGCCCAACTGGTGGCTGAAGAAGACGATGCCATAGAGCGTGCCCATATAGCGCAGCCCGTAGATATGCGCGACGAGGCCAGAGGTCAGCGGCACAGTCGCCAGCCAAAGCGCGCCCATCGCGACCGAAAAGAGGATCACGGACAGCGGTGTGATTGGGAACATGAAGAAGAGCGCCGCGACAATGGTACGGCCCGTGTAGATACCCGCCAGCAGGTACTTCTTGGAGTACCGCTTGCCCGCCCACCCGGCGAGCAGCGTACCCGCGATATTCGCCAGCCCGATCAGGGAAATGGACCATGCGCCCAGCGCGGAGGTTGTCGAGATGCCGATACTGTCGAGCATTGAGCCGGGTTGGATCGGGCCGCAGAGTTCTTGCACCAGCGCCGGGAAGTGGGCGGTGACAAACGCGAGTTGATAGCCGCAGCTAAAGAAGCCCAGAAAGATCAGTGTGTAGGACGGGTCGCGAAACGCTTTTACCAGAACGGCGCCCATCGTTTCCTCAAGCTCGGACCGGGTCGCCGCCTCCGGCGCCTTCATCGCGGGCAGCATCAGTAGCGACAGCAGAATGGCGCAAGCGAAGGTCACGAAAACGCCTTGCCAGGGCATGATCTGCAAAAGCGCCTCGGCCACAGGCGCGCCGATCACCTGCCCCGCGCTGCCTGCGGCGGTGGCGATGGCAAGCGTCATGGAGCGGTTCTCATCACTGGAGGCGCGGCCCACCACGGCGAGGATCACGCCAAACCCGGTGCCCGCAACGCCAAAGCCCACCAGCCACGCATACCATTGGTGCGCCTCGGGCGAGACGGCTTGCGATGACAGGACCAGACCCGCCGCGTAGGTGATCGCCCCCAGGATGATCGCCTTGCGGTCCGTGAGCCGTTCGGCGATGGCGCCAAAGATCGGCTGGCCAATGCCCCAGGCGAGGTTCTGGATCGCGATGGCCATCGAGAATTCCACCCGCAGCCAGCCAAACTCCTCTGCAATCGGGATCTGGAACACGCCAAAGGACGCGCGGACGGCAAAGCTGACCATCATGATGATACAGCCAGCAATCAGGACGGGGGTGATCAGAGGCGCCTTCGTCATGGCGCGACCTTGCGGGCGGGCGCGGGCGCCGTCAATTCAGGAATTGTGCGCCGCGCATCAGCTTTATTGAACTACCGCCGCGCGAAGGGGTAAGGGTGCGGCCATGACACCATCCCAAGCTTATGACGTGGCCGTCCGGGACGGCAGCCTGACCGACGATCCCGCCCAGCGCGCCGTTTTGCCGGAGCTTGACCGGATCGCCGAAGGCGCCTCGCGCCCGGTGAAGACCGGCTGGTTCGCAAAAGCGCCGGAGCCTGTGCCGGGCCTTTACATGTGGGGCGGGGTCGGGCGCGGCAAATCGATGTTGATGGACCTGTTCGTGGGGGTGCTGAACGTGCCTGTCCGCCGGGTGCATTTCCATGCTTTTATGCAAGAAATCCACGCCGCCATGCACGCAGCCCGCCAGCGCGGTGTGGACGACGCGATTGCCCCTGTGGCCGCGGACGTCGCCGCCTCTGTCCGCGTGCTGGCCTTTGACGAGATGCAGATCACCGACATCACCGATGCGATGATCGTGGGGCGGCTGTTCGAGGCGCTGTTTGCGGCCGGGGTGACGGTTGTGACAACCTCCAACCGGGTGCCGGATGAGCTTTATAAGGACGGGCTGAACCGGCAGCTCTTTGTGCCCTTTATTACCCTGATCAAGGATCGGATGGCGGTGCATGAATTGGTCAGTCCGACCGATTACCGGCAGGACCGGCTGGCGGGATCGCCTGTCTACTTCACCCCGCTTGGGCCAGAGGCGCGGCGGGCGATGGACGCGGTCTGGACGGATCTTGGGGCTGCGGATGCGGGACCGCTGGTGCTGCGCGTCAAAGGCCGAAATGTGGAAATTGCGCGGTTCCAGTCCGGTGTCGGGCGCGCGTCGTTTTTTGACCTCTGCGGGCGCCCCCTTGGCGCGGCGGATTACCTTGCGGTGGCCGAGGCGTGCCGGGTGCTGATGATCGACGATATCCCGGCGCTGGGTCGGTCAAACTTCAACGAGGCGAAGCGGTTTGTGACGCTGGTTGATGCGCTGTATGAGGCAAAGGTCAGGCTGATCTGCTCTGCCGCCGCCGTGCCGGAAATGCTGTACCTTGAGGGCGAAGGCACGTTCGAGTTCGAGCGGACGGCCTCACGGCTGCGGGAAATGCAGGCAGAGAGCTGGGGCACGGAGGCGGGCGATCCTTGAAGGATCGCGGGGCGTCATTTCTTTGAAGAAATGACCGGCCTTCAGTTGGCGCTGCGCTGGATCAGCGCGGCCAGCAGCACGCTGGTGTCCAGCCGCCCATCGGCCCGCGTCAGACGTGGCGGCACGTTGAACTCTCCGCGTGCAGCGGCGGTGTTCAGCAGGGCGTCGATATAGGCGTTGGACTGCCGCTCGGTCAGGGCCTGAACCAAGAGCGCCTGTAAGCGGTCTTCCCCGCTGGGCCGGTGTCCGAAGTCCTTAAGCACAGATGCGGTCAGGCTGCGCAGGTCGCGCGGTGCGGCGTCGGTGTTGGTCAGGCGGATCGGCTGGCGGAGCTGGCGGCTGACCGCTTCGGACGCGGAGGGCAAGGCCACGGGGCTCAGCAGCGTTGCCGCGTTGCGGGTCACGGCTTGCGTGTCCGGCGGGCGGGGCGAGGTTGCGGGTGCGGCGCTGGTCGGTTCGGGTATCTGTGCCGCAACACTCGTGCCCTGCGGCGCTGGCGCGCCCGGTTGCATGATGATCAGGCCAATTGTGACCATGAGGAAGCACGCGGCAATCATGAGAAGCTTTCCCGTGGACAAGAGCCCGGTTTCAGATACCCTGATATCGGCACGCTCTGGCGTTCCGTTCTGCGTGCTCATAGCTGCCCCCAGTTGCGCCGCTCACCCCAGTACGCGGCACGCACCACCCATGACTTGCCGCTAAATATAGGCGATCTATCGTAGTCTGGTCAAGATGATGGGCGCGCATCAAGCTGTAGAGCTGGTAGGGCAGGATGCTTTTTCAGGCGTTTTCGCGCAACACCGCGCCCGCAAGGTAAAGCGAGCCGCAGATGAGGATGCGCGCGTGCGGGTCTTGGGACGTAATGGTGCTGATCGCTGCGGCGACGCTGCCCGCCTCCTGCGCGGCCAGTCCGACGTCCCACGCGGCTTGTGCCGTCTCATCCCCAGGCACCGTGTTTGCCTCACCGGGGATCGACACGCCGTAGAGGGACGCGGCCACCCCGGCGAGTGGCGCAAGATAGCCCCGGATGTCCTTGGTGTTCAGCATGCCGCAGACAAGGTGCGTGGGGCGCTTTGGCAGGCCGTGCAGGATGCTGGCAAGTGCCTGCCCCGCCGCCGGGTTATGTCCACCGTCAAGCCAAAGCTCAGCGCTGCCCGCCAGATCGACCAGCGGGCCGGACCGGAGCCGCTGCATCCGCGCCGGCCACGTGGCATCGCGCAGCGCGGCGGCGCAGACGGCCTCTGTTTGGCCAAGGGCGCGCAGGGCGGCGACGGCGATGCCTGCGTTTTGCACCTGATGGTCGCCGATCAGCGCGGGGGCGGGCAGGTCAAGAAGGCCCCGTTCATCCTGATAGACCACGCCGTCCCGTTCCCGCCCGACATGCCAGTGCTGGCCATAGGCCTGCACAGGCGCGCCAAGGGCCTCGGCGCGGGCCTCAATCACCGCGGCGGCGTCCTCGTCCTGCGGGCCGACGATACAGGGCGCGCCGCGTTTGATGATCCCTGCCTTCTCAGCCGCGATCTTTGCCAGCGTATCGCCAAGGAACGTCTCATGATCCATCGACACGGGCGTGATGACTGTCAGCGCGGGCCTCGCCACGACATTTGTTGCATCCAGCCGCCCACCAAGGCCCACTTCCAGCAGGCAATAGTCCGCTGGCGTGCGGGCAAAAGCCAGAATGGCGGCGACGGTCGTGATCTCGAAATAGGTGATGTTCGCGCCATCGTTCGCGGCGTAGCACGCATCGAGCGCGGCGGTCAGCGCGTCTTCGGAAATCAACTCTCCTGCAAGGCGGATGCGCTCGTGGAACCGGGCGAGGTGCGGGGAGGTGTAGGCGTGCACCCGGTGCCCTGCCCCTTCCAGCCCCGCGCGCAGCATCGCAAGGGTAGAGCCTTTGCCATTGGTGCCCGCGATGTGGACAACCGGCGGCAGGTCATTCTGCGGATTGCCCAGCGCGTCCAGCAGGCGCCAGACGCGGTCCAGCGTCAGGTCGATGATCTTGGGGTGCAGAGCCATCATGCGTTGCAGGATGACGTCGGAACCGGCGGTCATTCCTTGGGCGGCTCGGGCGCTTGGGCCTCTGCAGCCTCCGCGTCTTCCGCTGCGGAAGGCGCGGCATTTTGCACATCGGCAGGCGGCGGCAGGTCACCGGTTACGGCAGGGGGCAGGCCGGTGAGCATCCGGATGATCGTGACCAGCTCATCCCGCATCTCGGTGCGCGGGGTCACACGGTCCAGCATCCCGTGGTCCAGCAGGTATTCGGCGCGCTGAAACCCTTCGGGCAGTTTTTCGCGAATCGTCTGCTCGATCACCCGCGGGCCGGCAAAGCAGATCAGCGCGTTTGGCTCGGCAATATGCACGTCGCCCAGCATCGCGTAAGACGCGGTGACCCCGCCCGTTGTCGGGTGGGTCAATACGACGATATAGGGCAGACCCGCTTCCTTCAGCATCTGCACGGCCACCGTGGTGCGCGGCATTTGCATCAGGGACAGGATACCTTCCTGCATCCGGGCCCCGCCCGCGGCGGAAAAGAGGATCAGCGGGCGTTGCAGCTTCACCGCCTCCTCGGCCGCGGCGATGATCGCGTTGCCGACATACATGCCCATAGAGCCGCCCATAAAGCTGAAATCCTGTGCGGCGGCGACGATGGGCGTGCGCCCCATCTCTCCGGCGGCGACCAGCATCGCCTCCTTTTCGCCCGTCGCCTTTTGCGCGGATTTCATCCGGTCGGGGTAGCGTTTCTGGTCGCGGAAGTGCAGCGGGTCGGCGTGCGGCTCCGGCACCGCGATCTCGGTAAACACCCCGCCATCAAAGAGCGACATGAACCGTTCGCGCGGGGTGATCGCCATGTGATGCCCGCAATTGGTGCAGACGTTCAGATTGTCGCTCAATTCACGGTGGAACAGCATGGTTCCGCAATTGTCACATTTGGTCCAGAGGTTCTCGGGCACCTCGCGGCGAGAAAAGATCGAGTTAATCCTGGGCCGGACGTAATTGGTGATCCAGTTCATGCGGTGCCTCTGCCTTACCTTGCGTCCAGATAATCGGCGCGGGGTGCAATTGCAATCAACGGCGCAACGCCAGACGCACCGCCAGCCAAGTGGTGAACATCATGGCAAGATCAACCCAAAGCCACGCGGCAAGCGCCTCTGCATCGGCCATACCGAAGGGCAGAATATAAAGCGCGAGCCCATTCAGATCGTCCGGCACGGCGGCGTAGAGCATCGCCAGCACGTTGTTGAAAAAGTGCACCGCCATCGCCGGGCCCAGGCTGCCGGTACGGGCAGTCAAATCCGCCGCCATCAAGCCAAACAGCCCCGCCCAAACAGCGATCATCACGGCGTTCTCCCCGGCCTGTTCCGGCAGGTAATGGCCCAGCGCGAACAGCACGGACGGCACGCCGATCCAGACCAGTGGGGAGGCAAAACGCGCGGCAAGCTGCTGTTGGAGGTAGCCGCGAAAGAGCAGCTCTTCGGCGCTGGTTTGTATGAACACGGCTGCGAGGGAGAGCGGCAGCAGAGCCAGCCATGTGCCGAGCGGCAGCCCCGGCGCCATCTCTTCCCCATAGCCGTAGGGCGGCAGGATGATCACCACAACCGTCAGGGCCACTGCGGCGATCAGAGCAATCACAAAGCTGCGCCACCAAAGGCTAGGTGCGCCAACAAGCGTCCACAGGCTGCGCCCGTGCAGCACCAGCGTCACGGCGATGACCGCGGCGCTGAGGCATCCAAAGCTGAACAAGAGCAGCAGCATCGCGCCGGGTGTTCCGGCCGTGTCCAGATCGCCGCGCACAAGCGGGCTGAGCATGCGGAAATAGTACTGGCCCAAGGCGATGTAGCCGGCCGCGATGAGCATAACGCCAAGACCAAAGCGCCACAGCTCGGCACGCGGCTTTGCCGCCTCGATCAGAGGGGTATAGGGGGCGTAGGCAATCATCGGCTTGGGTCTTCGGAATAGCGGCTGACGTCGATGCCCGCGTCGCGCACAACCTCGGCCAGCCCGGTCAGGTGGCTGCCCACGGTGCGCAAAAGGTGCAGCAGAACCGTCCTGTCATTTTCATACACCGCGCGGAACTCGTCGGCGCCAATGCGCAGGAACACGCAATCTTCTATCGCGGTCAGGTCCAGCTGGCGCGGCTCATTTAGGATGATCGCCAGATCGCCGATCACGCGGCCCGGCTCGACCACGGTGATGTTGCGCGTCTCGCCCGTCTCGCTCTCGTAACTCATCTGCGCGCGCCCCCTCACGCAAAGGTAGGCCGCATCCGCCGTCTCATGTTGGGAAAAGATGCGCGTGCCCGCCGTGACCCGGTACCAGCTGGCGGCAAAAGCAAGGAGCCGCTGCGCCTTGATGTCAAGCTGACCGAAAAGCTCGGTCGCGGCGATGGCGCGGCGTTTGCGGCGCAGGTCGGAGCTGCCGTCGCCATCATCTGTCGCCGCGCGCTGCACGCCGTCGATCCGGCCCGCGCGCAGTTCGATCACCATGTCAAACTCGTCCGGGTCGTCCACGCTCTCCTCAAGGAAGATCATCGTCGTCTTCGGCAGCACATCCCGCAGCCGCCCGCGGGTGGCGCGGCGGTCCTCTGCCGAAAGGCTGGCCAACGCGCGATCCAGAACAAAGATGTCGGGCTGCTTGATCCCCGCACGGCTCAGCGCGGCGCGCTCGTGGAACACGGCTGGCAGATTGGTGCCGCCCAGCCCCGTGGGGATGTCAAAGATCGTCTCGGCCACGAGGCGGCGCAGGTCGCGTTCCATGAACAGCTCGGCCACCACGTCCTCAACCGCTTCGGCCTTAGCCCCCGCCATCGCAGAGACACGGCCATAAAGCGCGTTGTCGAGGATCGAAAGGCGCGGCAGGTAGTTTTCAGGGGCGACGGGGATGAACATGCCCTCGGTCTTTTTGCGCAGCTCAGCGCCCGCGGATTTGCGGATCGACAGGATTTCGTCCTTGAAGGCGTCGGGGAAGGCATCGCCGATCTGTTCGGCTGTGAAGGCGAAGGGCACTGTCAGCAGCAGCGCGAATTCGTCATCCGTCAGCGCGGCGTCCCCTTTGTCGCGGCGGCGGGCGGCGATGGTGACAAGCTGTTCGTAGAGCTCCTCATCAATGCCCAGCGCGGTGAACAGGGGATGCTGCGTGCCGCCCTTGCCAAATGTCTGGTCAAGCGTTTCCACGATGGTTTGCGAGATCGCGATGGTCTGCGGGGTCAGGCCCTGTTCGGCGATCAGGGCGAGGAACTCTTTTTCCGCGGCGAGGCCGGATTGCGTGATGTCGCGCATAGGTGCTGCAAACAGGAGGTTCCCGCCAAGAGGCACGGATGGGTTGAACCGGTCCGGGTCAAAGCGGTTCACCACATCGTCCAGGCCGCGGGCCTTCAGCCGTTTGTAAACCTCCGGGCGCAGCTCTGTGACACGCGTCGCCAGCTCTTGGTGGGTGTCGACCGCGATGCGGGAGCGGAGCATCCGGCGGAACATGAACTCGTCAATGCCCATCGCCTGCACCAGTTCGAACCACCATTCGCGGGTGGCTTCCGCATCCGCGTGCAGATCAACGCCCGGGTTCACCCATGCCTCATCCAGCGGGTCGGGCGAATTGCCCGCGCGGCGCGCTTCGATAACGGCGCGGGAGCGGGCGGCTTGCGCCGCCGGGGCGGCGCGCAGGGGCATCATCACGTTGCTGCCTAGCGTGCCGTCGAAAAGGTAAGGGCGCGCATGGGCGTAGCCGATCCGGCTGGCGATCACCGCCTGATGCAGCCGCGCCATGTCCAGCGCCCCGACCCGCACCTGCCCCCGGTAGGGCAGAACCTCGCGCGTCAGCAAATCGGCCATCGCCTGCCGCTCCACCTGGTTGGGCGCGACGATGGCAATCCGCCCCGCCGCCGGCAGGGTGAGGTTGATCTCTTCGAGGATGGGCGCGCCGTCTTCTGCCCGCACGGTCACATTGTCCAGGGTGATGTCGCCATCCAGAGCCGGGATATCCTCCGGCACCCCGTCGAACAGGCTGTCCTCCAGCATGTTTTTAGGCGCAAACCGTTCCGTCACGACCTGCCAGCGTAGGGACATGTCCTGCACCTGGTTGTAGTAGGTCAGCAGCTCTTTCCACGGCGAGGACAGGTCTTTGTAGGCGGCAATGGCGGCGACCAGCGCGCCCACGGAAATCTCCCCCCGGATCACGAGGTAGCCGCCCACGGCATAGAAAAAGAACGGCGTTAGCTGGGTGATGAAGTTGTTGAGGAACTTCATAAAGAACTTTTTGCGGTAGATCCGGAACCGGATCTCGAACAGCTTGCCCAAACGCTGGGTGAACTCAGCCAGCCGGTAGCGCACGCCGCCGTTCACGCGCAGGTCGGTGATGCCTGCCGCAGTCTCGCCAATCTCTGAACTGAAGGTCCTGATCTGGCCGATGCGGGCTTTGTTCAGCAGGTTGATCTGCCGCTGGATCATCGGGATCAGGTAAGCCTGAAGCGGGATCAGCGCGACGCCTGCAAGGCCGAACCAGACCGATTGCGCAAAGAGAAACGCGACGATGATAATCATCTGCCCCGCCTGAAACACCGGCTGCGCCAGCGCGTCGCCCATCAGCCCGCCCATCGGCTCGGCCTCGGAGGTGACCATGCTGACCAGCTCGCCCTGCGAGGTCTTGCGGAAATAGCTGGAGGGAAAGCGCGTCATCCGCTCGATCAGCGTGTAGCGCAGGCGGCGCAGCATCCGTTCGGACACCACGCCCTTCATCGTGTTGAGCCGCATTTTCAGCAGCCCGTGAGCCACGACCGCCGCCAGAAAGCCGAAACAGAGCGCGAGCAGGAACTGCACCTGCGTCAGCTGCACGCCCAGCACGTCGATCACGGAGCTTTCAGCGCCAATCGCGTCGTTGATGATCCGTTTGGGCAGTTCCAGCGTGGCGTAAAGGAACGGGAAGGTCAGCAGCGTCACGGCTAGCAGGATCACCTGATCGCGCCGCGAATGCTTCCAGATGAAGGAGAAAAGCGTTTTTTCCATGAGGGCCTTGCCGTTGCATCTGCCTAGCTAAAGTTCCCGCTTCCCGGCTTCAAGTTGGGACTTAGAAGGTTGCATAACCGGGCAGCCCACGCGGCTTTCGCAAACTTGCGCTCATTTGACGCCAAATCTTCGAAGTTTTGCCTCAATCCTTGACTAAAAGGCCCGCAACTGCAACTTTGCGCATGGGGAATTGTGCTCGTGGGAATTGACATGAAACGACTTTTGACAGCGGTGGCGACCGTCGCCGCCTTTACCTTTGCAAGTGCTGCCGGCGCGGTGACGCTTGGCACCTTTACGCATGTTTACGGCTCGAACTCCGGCAATGTGGACCCGGGCGGAAATGATGCGCTGAACCCGAACTCGGTGACCGTGTCGGACCAATCCTCGAGCCGCTTCAGCGACACTTTCGACTTCTCTGGCCTGGCCTATGACAGCATCTCTAGCTTCACGTTGACGCTCGACTATGCTGGTGCCGGCAGCGGCTTTTGCTTAATTTCGTTCTGCTTTGGTGAGGTCTGGGCCGCGCGCGTTCAGGGATCTGACCCATCGGGCTCCGACGACGACCTTTTTGCTCGCATCGACGGCACGCAGACGCAGACGATCACCGCTGACGCCGCCTCTGCGGGCGATGCATTTGAGACGGCGGTCGCGGGCGAAGCGCTCACCTTTTGGTTCTCCGAGCTCACAAGCGGATCGGACGCCTTCACGCTGAACTCGGCAACGCTCACCATCGACGGCGTTCCGGCTGTGCCTCTGCCTGCTGGCCTGCCGCTCTTGCTGCTGGGTCTGGGCGGGCTCGCCGCGCTGCGCCGCCGGCAGACGGCCTAACAGCTCAACACCTGACTGAAACGGGCCGCCCTCACCGGGCGGCCCGTCTTGCGTTTGCGTGGCGGCTTGCCCCGCCACGGCGCGCTCGTTATCCACGTCTCACCGCTAATGCGAGAGGAGGCCAGCCAGATGCTTAAAGGCAAGTTCGACAAGTCCAAGCTACCCAGCCGTCACGTCACCGAAGGGCCCGAGCGCGCGCCGCATCGGTCCTATTACTACGCGATGGGTATGACGGAGGAGGAAATTCACCAGCCCCTCGTCGGCGTTGCGACTTGCTGGAACGAGGCCGCGCCCTGCAACATCGCGCTGAACCGGCAGGCGCAGGCGGTGAAGGTCGGCGTGAAGTCGGCCTATGGCACCCCGCGCGAGTTCACCACGATCACCGTCACCGACGGGATCGCGATGGGGCACGAGGGGATGCGCTCCTCGCTGGCCTCGCGCGAGGCGATTGCCGACACGGTCGAGCTGACGATGCGCGGGCACTGCTATGATGCGCTCGTGGGTCTTGCGGGCTGTGACAAGTCGCTGCCGGGGATGATGATGGCGATGATCCGGCTGAACGTGCCGTCTGTCTTCCTTTATGGCGGGTCGATCCTGCCGGGTAAGGCCCCTGCGGACGCGGATGTGCCAGCGGAGTTCGCCTCGCGCGATCTGACGGTGCAGGACATGTTCGAAGCGGTTGGCTGGCACCAAAATGGCAAGATGTCCGATGCGGCTTTGGATGTGCTGGAGCGGGTCGCCTGCCCCTCCGCCGGGGCCTGCGGCGGCCAGTTCACCGCCAACACGATGGCCTGCGTGTCTGAAGCGATTGGCCTTGCGCTGCCCAACTCCTCCGGCGCGCCCGCGCCCTACGAAAGCCGGGATGAATATGGCGAAGCCTCCGGCGCGGCGGTCATGAACCTGATCGAAAAGAACATCTGCGCGCGCGATGTCTGCACCCGCGAGGCGTTTGAGAACGCAGCGCGTGTGGTGGCCTGTACGGGCGGGTCGACCAATGCGGGCCTGCATCTGCCCGCGATGGCGCACGAGGCGGGGATCGAGTTCTTCCTCGACGATGTGTGCGAGATTTTCCGCGACACGCCCTATTTCGTCGATCTGAAACCCGGCGGGCAGTACGTGGCGAAGGACATGTACGAGGTCGGCGGCGTCTACGTGGTGATGAAGGAGCTGCGCAAGGCGGGCCTGATCCACGAGGATTGCCTGACCGCCTCCGGCCGCTCCATCGGCGAAGAGATTGACCGGATCACCTTTGAGGCGGATGGCAAGGTCATCCACTCCATCGAAAATCCAATCACCAAGACGGGCGGCGTTGTCGGCCTGAAGGGCAACCTCGCCCCCGAAGGCGCCATTGTGAAGGTTGCTGGAATTGCGGCCGAGGATCAGGTGTTCACCGGCCCCGCCCGCGTGTTTGAATGCGAACAGGACGCCTTCGAGGCCGTGCAGAACCGCGACTACAAGGAAGGCGAAGTGATCGTCATTCGCAACGAAGGCCCGTCGGGCGGGCCGGGCATGCGCGAGATGCTGGCGACCACGGCGGCCCTGTCCGGTCAGGGCATGGGCAAAAAGGTCGCGCTGATCACCGATGGCCGTTTCTCCGGCGCAACGCGCGGGTTCTGCGTGGGCCATGTCGGCCCAGAGGCCGCGCATGGCGGGCCCATCGGGATGTTGCGCAATGGCGACGTGATCACCATCGATGCGGTGAATGGCGAGCTGTCGGTGGACCTGAGCGATGAGGAACTGGCCGAGCGCAAGGCGGCGTGGACTGGCCCGCGCGAGACGATCTACACCTCGGGCGCGCTGTGGAAATACGCGCAGCTCGTCGGCGGGGCCTACAAAGGCGCGGTCACGCATCCCGGCGGCAAGGCAGAGGCCCATGATTACATGGCGCTCTAGCCTCGCGCTTGCAGCGCTGCTCCTTGCGGGCTGCGCGGAGGGGTCGGCCCCTGCGTTCCTTAAGGGCGGTTCCGCGCCAGAGGCCACCGCGCCGCTGCGCGAGGCAGCGCTGGCGCGCGGGGCCGTAAGGTTAGTGGCTCCGTCGGGCTATTGCATCGATGCGGACGCGCTTGGCCCCCGCTTTGCCGCGATGGCGCGGTGCGACACGCTGGGCGGTGCGGACGGCGGCGGGGTGGACCGGCCCCTTGCGCTGATCACTATCAGCCTTGCGCGCGGCAACGGCGAGGCACCGCCCGTGCCAGGCGGTTCGGAAATGCTCGAAAGGCGCAACGGGGACAACATGACCCTGCTACGCCTGCGCGGCGCGGCGCTGGACGACGGGTTCGACGATGTCTCATGGCGCGGCTACGGGCAGGTCGGGCAGTTTGCTGTTGGTCTGGCCGCTTATGGGCCGGAGGGCGGGCAGATCACCGGGGAGGCGGGCGCGCGGCTGCTCACCGGGGTCATGGCCAACCTGCAAAGCGCTGCGCCACGCGACCCGGCGGTGGAAACACCGGCAACCGATGCACCCAACCCACGCCGCAGACGGGAAAACGGGCTGCTGACACGACTTGCTGGTTTATTTGATTGAAACCATTCCGCTAGACTAGAGCCAGAGCAGAAGAACAGGGCACATCCCGGACATGGCCGACCAGGGCTTCAACTTAGTTGATCGCATGTCGCATCGCCGCGCGTTGCGCCGCTGGGCGCGTGCGGCGCGCAAGGCCGCGCAGACGCCGCTGGCCAAGCTGCGCGCACAACGGCTCGACGCGCGGGCGATGCGCGCCCATCTCGACCGGCTGATCCACGTGGCGGACGAGCGGCTGGCCCTTCCGGCCATCGGCTCAGGCGCCTTTGCCAAGCCGCACAATGCCGACTGGGCGTGGCGGCCCGAGCTGTGGCGCGGATCGCTGCCGACACCGGGCCTGTCCTCGGTCCAGACCAAGTCGATGCTGGGGGCGGAGGCAACGCTGTTCCACGACTGCACCTTTTCCGAGCTGACCCTGCGCCAGCTGCGCAACAGCCGCGAAGAAGACCTTGCGCCCTACGGGCTGCGCATGGATGTCTTCCGCTTTGATGGCTCGTTCCTGTCGCTGGTGCTCGACCTGCCACGCGGCGCGACGGATGGGTTGAAACGGAGCCATCTGGTGCGGATGGATACGGTGGTGGAGCTAGAAAAACCCATTGAGATTTTCGCGCGGCTGAACATCAAGCATGGGCCGAACACCGAACAGATCGTGCGCGAGCTGCCCCTGCATGAAGAGGACGTGATGGTCGAGTTTGACCTCGCTTATTCCAACCTTAACGAAAAGCGGGTGGAGAAGGCTTGGATCGACCTGATCTTTGAAGGGCCGGAGATGAACCAGGTCACCCTGCGCGATGTGACCTTTTCCCGCCGCCCCCGCGCGGCCCTGTGAGGAGAGAAGACCGTGAGCGAGTTGACAGTCACCCCGGTCGGCATCAAGGGCGGCGTCTGGTCGGCCACGGTTACCGGGGATGTCGCGGGCGTTCCGCAGATCAAAGCGAGCCACGCGGGGCGCGCTGTTAGGGACGTCAAGGTCACCCAGCAGGGCGGCGATGGCTGGCTGCTGCAGGTTCCGATCCCGGTCGAGGCGATTGCCGATGGCGTGCAGACCTTTGTCGTGACGGATGAGGCTACGGGCGCGCAGCTGGCCGATTTTGCACTTCTGGCCGGGGAGGCGCTTGGCAGTGATATCCGGGCAGAGATGGACCTACTGCGCGCGGAGCTGGACATGCTCAAGCGCGCCTTCCGGCGCCACTGCGTGGAAACGATGGTCTAGGCCGCCGGTCTGCGGGTCAGCAGCATCAGCATCCCGAACAGGATCATGCCTGCGCCCGAGGCGCGGGATAACCAGTGCAGCGGCACGCGCCCTGCCCGCGCGGCGATCCGGCCTGCCGCCGCGTAGACAGCAATCGCGCCCAGCTCCAGCACGAGGAACAGGCCGCCCAGCACCGCATAGCTAGAGGCATAGGCGTCCGGCTGGACAAACTGCGGAAAGAAGGCGGCAAAGATCAGGATCGCCTTGGGGTTACCCAGCGCCACCAGCGCCTCGCGCCGCAGCGCGGGCGCGAGGGGCGGCACAGGCGGCGCTTCCGCCGTGCTGCTAGCCGTCCGCAGCAGCCGAATACCGATCCAGATCAGGTAGGCCGCGCCCAAAACCTTCACCGCCGTAAAGACCGCCGCCGATGCCGAGAGCAGCAGGCCAAGGCCCAGCCCGGCCAGCGCAATCATCGGCACGAAGGCCGCAAGCCGCCCCAGCCCCGCGATGACGGCAAAGCCGACGCCCCGCTGCGCACCGTGGGTCAGCGCCAGCAGGTTGTTCGGCCCAAAAGCGAGGTTCAGCGCAAAGCAGGCCGGGATAAACAGCCACAGGTTCATCGGATGCGCGGCCCGGTGCCCTTGGCAAAGGCGTCCAGCCGCTCGCGCGCGTCCGCCTGAGTGTTCACCACCCCGGCCAGCACGCTTTCGGCATAGGCCGCATCAAGGGCGGACATGTTCTGCATGTGGCTGATGCCAGAGCAGATCGCGAAGTTCGACAGCGGCAGGTTCTGCGCCGCCCGCTGCGCCAGCGCGCGCGCTTCGGTCAGGCTGTCTTCGACGAGGTACTGCGCGAGACCGACGTCGATGGCCTCCTGCCCGCGATAGGTGCGCCCGGTCAACATCATGTCGATCATCCGGGCCTTGCCCACCAGATCCGCCACGCGGATCGTCGCGCCGCCGCCCGTGAAAAGGCCCCGCTGGCCTTCGGGCAGCGCAAAATAGGTGCCCTGATCCGCGACGCGGATATGGGCAGAGGAGGCAAGCTCCAACCCGCCGCCCACGACGGCGCCCTTGAGCGCGGCAATGATTGGGACGCCGCCATATTCCATCTTGTTGAACGCCTCGTGCCAGCGCAGGCACAGGTGCATGAAATCCTCGGGCCGCCGGTCCTCGTCATGGTGTTCGACAAGGTCGAGACCGGCGCAGAAATGATCCCCCTCTGCGGCCAGAACAACCGCGCGCGCACCCCGGCGCGGCAAGGTGGAAAAGACCGCGATCAACTCTTCGACGGTGGCGGCGTTCAGGGCGTTGCGCTTGGTCGGGCGGGACAGGGTCACTTCGACCACGCCCGCGTCATCCGCGGTCAGGGTCAGGTTCGACAGGTTGTAATCGGTCAGGGACATTGCATCGCTCCGCATCTGTTTGCCGGAAACGTGCACAGCTTCGCCGCGCCTTGCAATCGCAGACGCGGCGTTCCTTCGATTAAATGTCGGACATTTTGCGTCCGCGGCCGTTTAGTTGCGTGGGTTCAGCGCGCTCAGCCCGCGCAGAATGTCGAGCGCATAGGCCAGCTGGTAATCCTCGGCCCGCAACTCTGCCTTGGCTTCGGCGAGCGCACGCTCCTCTTCGATCTGGCGAATTTCATCCTCCGTCAGCGAGTCGTTGTCGAGGCTGCCGCGCAGGTCCGCCTCAGAACGGGTCAGGGGCGTTTCCGCCTCGCCCGCGCCGGCGGGCTGACGGCGGGGCTGTTCGACGATGATGTCCGGGCTCACGCCCAGCGCCTGGATCGACCGGCCCGACGGGGTGTAATAGCGCGCCGTGGTCAGGCGCATCGCACCGTCACCGCGCAGCGGCATGACCGTCTGGACCGACCCTTTGCCAAAGCTTTTCGTGCCCACGAC
The DNA here is from genome assembly GCA_039817385.1 of Pseudomonadota bacterium. Taxonomy (GTDB): domain Bacteria; phylum Pseudomonadota; class Alphaproteobacteria; order Rhodobacterales; family Rhodobacteraceae; genus JBCBCP01. Next base: position 205,208 of record JBCBVY010000006.1, read on the forward strand.
GATGGCCCGCTGATGATCTTGAAGCGCACCCGCGACAATCTCGGAGGCGGAGGCGGAGCCGCCATTGATCAGCACGACAATCGGCTTGCCCTCTGCCAGATCGCCCGGGGCGGCGTTGAACCGATCACCATCGGCCGGATTGCGCCCGCGGGTCGAAACGATTTCCCCTTCCTCAAGGAAAGCGTCGGACACCCGGATCGCCTGCGTCAGCAATCCGCCGGGGTTGTTGCGCAGATCGAGCACGAAGCCGTTTACGTTATCCATGCCGCCCAGCGCCGCGACCTCCTCGGCCAGCTTTTCCTGCAAGTTGGGGTACGTCTTGTCGTTAAAGGTCGTCACACGCAGCACCACGGTGTCGCCTTCGGTGCGCGAGCGCACGGCCTGCAGCTCGATCGTGTCGCGCACGATGGTCACGTCGAACGGCTCCTGCTCGCCCTCGCGCACAACGGTGATCACAATCTCGGACCCGACGGGGCCGCGCATCCGCTCCACCGCCTCATCGAGGCTGAGGCCCAGGACCGACTCGCCATCCACATGGGTGATGAAATCCCCGGCCTCGATCCCGGCCTCGGCGGCGGGCGTGCTGTCGATGGGGGACACGACTTTCACAAACCCGTCTTCCTGCGTGACCTCGATGCCTAGCCCGCCAAACTCGCCGCGGGTCTGCACGCGCATCTGCGCGGCATCCTCAGGAGAGAGATAGCTGGAATGCGGGTCAAGCGAGGTGAGCATCCCGTCAATCGCCGCCTCGATCAGCTCGGACGCCTCGACCTCTTCGACATATTGCGCGCGGATGCGTTCAAAAATGTCGCCGAACAGGTCCAGCTGTTCGTAGACCGGCGCTTCGCGTGCGGTCTCCTGCGCCAGCAGAGGGCCCGCGACCTGCGTGGTGACCAGAGCGCCCGCAAGCGTGCCGCCAATTGCGGCCATCAGAAAATTCTTCATGTCGGCTTACCCATCCTCTAGCCCGAGGAACCACGTTTCCGGGTTCTGCGTCTTATTGTTTCGTCTTGTCTCTATATAGAGCGTTTCCGAGCGCGCGTTTCCACCCCCCTCACCAGTAGTTGAGAGAGTTTCCGCCGCGGATCCCGCTTGCAGACCGCCCATCAGGCCAATCGGCGTGCCGGTGCCGATCACCTCGCCCGTCTGAACATAGCTTTGGCCCAGCCCCGCGAGGATCAGCAGGGCATCCGGTTCCGGCTCAAGGATCACCACCTGGCCGAGGTCCAGCAGCGGGCCTTGGTAACGCACGGTTGCCGCAGTGGGCGCAGTGACCATTGCACCTGGGCGTGTCGCGATTAGCACGCCAGGGCGGGTGATCCCGGCGGCGTCCGCCTCCCCCGCGCGGCGCAGGACAAGGCCGCGCACGGGCAAGGGCAGCGCGCCAATGCGCGTGCCGGGATCGGGCAGCGGCGTGTTTTGCGGATCGACCTGCAGGTTGCCGAGGCCAGAGGCGAAGGCGTCGAGCGTCTCCGCACTTGCGATCAGGATCGCCGTGCGCACCGGATCTGCGGTAAAGCGGCGCGGCAGGTCGGTGCGTTCGGCCATTGCTTGGCTAAGCGCGGTTCGGGCCTGCTGGACTTCGGAGAGGCCGAGGCCAAGCTGGTCTGCCGCCTGCTCTTGGATCGCGCGCAAATCGCGCACTTCTTGCAGATCGCTGCGCAGGCGCGCGGCGCGGGCGTTTAGCGCAGGCGTCAGATCGGCGAGGATCATGCCCGCGCGCGCCGCTCCTGTCGGGCCAGAGGGATGCAGCAATTGCGTGGGCGCGCGGGTGTCACCCATCACTTGCAAGGTGCTGATCAGGCGCGCGATTTCCGCGTCACGGGCGGCAAGCTGGCGGGTCAACTGTTCTTCACGCAAGGCAGCATCGCGCAAACCGTCCCGCAGCGCCGACAGCCCCGCCTCGTAGGCGGCGACCGTTGCGGTCAGCGCGCGCACCCGGTCCTGCGCGCCGTTCGCGGCCTCCAGCACGCGCGCGGCTTCGGCCAATTGTTCCAGCGCAGCGCGGGCCGCCTCTTGCGCGGTGCCGACCCCCGGCAGGCACAGGCACAGGGCCAGCAGGATCGCCCGCGCGCCGGTCACGAGAGCAGCACCTTTCCCGTCATCTCTGGCGGCGCCTCAAGACCCATGAGGGCCAGCAAGGTCGGGGCAAGGTCGGCAAGGCGCCCATCCGCCATCTGCCCCGTCGCACCGATGACGGCTACGGGTACCGGGTTCAGCGTGTGCGCGGTGTGCGGCCCGCCACTGGCCGGGTCGATCATCTGTTCGCAATTGCCGTGATCGGCGGTCAGGACCATCACGCCGCCCGCCTTTTCAAGGGCGTCAAGCGCCCGGCCCAGCCCCGCATCCACCGCTTCGCAGGCTGCGATGGCCGCGTTCAGATCGCCGGTGTGGCCGACCATGTCCGGGTTGGCGTAGTTCACCACGATCAGGTCGTAATCCGCCCCAATCGCCTCGATCAGGCGGTCCGTCACCTCTGCACAGGACATCTGGGGTTGCAGGTCATAGGTCGCGACCTTCGGGCTTTTGGGCATGGTGCGGTCTTCGCCCGGCGCAGGCGTCTCCACCCCGCCATTGAGGAAGAAGGTCACGTGCGGGTATTTCTCTGTCTCCGCGACGCGGAACTGTTTCAGCCCATGATGCGCGACCCATGCGCCCAGCGTGTTGGGGATGTCCGGCTTGGGGTAAGCCGTTGCGATATAAGCGTTATGGGCTTCCGAATACTCCGCCATGCCGAGCAGAGCGGCCCATGCCGGGCGCGTGCCAGCGCCGAAGGCGTTAAAGCCCGGATCGCCAATCGCCGCCATGATTTCACGCGCCCGATCGGCGCGGAAGTTCAGGCAGAAAAGGCCATCGCCATCCCGTGCCCCGGCATAATCGCCGAGCACCGTGGCGGAAATGAATTCATCGGTTTCAGAGCGGTTATAAGCCGCGGTGATCGCGGCGTGCGCGTCCGGCGCCTTCGGGCCTTCCCCGTGGACAATGGCGCCAAAGGCTTCGGCGACACGCTCCCACCGATTGTCCCGGTCCATTGCAAAGTAGCGGCCGGTGACGGTGGCGATTTGTGCCGAGGCGGGCAGCGCCTCGCACAGGGTTTCGAGGTAGCCATAGGCGGATTTCGGAGCGACATCGCGCCCGTCCGCCAGCGCGTGGATAAGCACCTCAAGCCCCGCATCCGCGCAGGCGCGCGCGGTAGCAATCATGTGGTTGATATGCCCGTGCACACCGCCATCGGACATCAGGCCCAGCAGATGCGCGCACCCGCCCGCCGCTTTGGTCTTCGCGATAAAATCCAGCAGCGCTGCGTTCTGGAAAAAGCTGCCATCTTCGATGGCAAGATCGATCTGACCGAGGTCCATCGCCACAACCCGGCCCGCACCAATGTTGGTGTGGCCGACCTCCGAATTGCCCATCTGCCCGGTTGGCAAGCCCGCGTCCGGGCCGTGGGTGATGAGCGAAGCGTTGGGGCACTCGGCCATCACCCTGTCGAAATTTGGCGTCGCGGCCAGCGCCGGGGCATTGCCGGGGCCGTCAGGGGCAAGGCCCCAGCCATCGAGGATGCACAGGACAACGGGTTTGCGCGCGGTCATCTTGGGGGCCTTCCATCTGCTCGGCCCTCGTGTAGCGCAGTGCGCCGCGTGTTGGAACGGCGGACTGCATTTTGTGCGATGCGGGCTGTCAAGCTGCCGCGATGTGCGCCTTTTCGTCAGACAGGTAGGCGCGCAGGGCAGCGTCCAGCGGTGTGGCCGTAAATTGCGGCAACAGCGCATTGAACCGGGTGCCGTCCAGTTGGTGGTCGGTTTCCCACAGGTAGCGCATCTCGCGCAGCTCGCGCGCCAGTTCCCAGACCGGGGCGGCGAGAGTGAACAGCCACCAGGGCAGATGCGCGGTCTTGAGCGGCTGGCCGATCTGCGCCTCAACCCCTGCGCGCAGTTCGGCGGCAGTGAGGGTGTGACCGGGGAAGGGGATGTCTTCGAACCGGGCCAGTTGCCCGCGCATTTCTGCCAGCTGCACCGCCGCACGTGCCCAATCGGGCAGGTAGCAAAACGCCTGCCGGATGTCTGTGGGTCCAGGCAGTGTGAAAGCGCCGGGCGTCCTGAGGTAGACTTCGGTGAGCACGCAGCCTTGCCGATCCGGGTCAATGAAATTGCCCCCGCGCAGGACAATGGTTTGCACGCCGGATGCCTTGTAAGCGCGCTCCATGTCGAGGCGGATCTGGCCCTTGCGCGCGACCGGCTTTGGCGGCGTCTTTTCGGACCATGTGCCAGGCTGATCGCCGAAATGGTAGACGTTGCCGGGGATGATGACCGCCGCGCCAGAAGCTTTGGCGGCGGCAATGGTCTGGTCCGTGATCTGCGGGATCAGGCCCGCCCAGTTGTGGTAGTTTGGCGGGTTCAGTCCGTTCACGATCACATCGCAGCCCTGTGCGCTTTGGGTCATGTCGGTGCCGCGCTTGTACGTGCGCACCTGCCAGCCTGCGGCGGAAAATGCGGCGTGGGCATGGCGGCCGATGCGGCCGGATGCGCCGAGGATCAGGACAGTTTGGGTCATAGAGGTCTCCTTTATGCGCTTAAGGTGGCCCATTCGTATCCGTTGCGCGATTGTGAAAAACTGGCGCTCTGCTATGCATTATTGCATGGATTGGGATTTGATACGGTCGTTCCTCGCCGTTGCTGAGGCCGGGTCTTTGTCCGGCGCGGCGCGGCGCACGGGGCAAAGCCAGCCGACGCTCGGGCGACATGTGAAGGCCGCAGAGGCGGCCCTGGGCACGGAGCTGTTCGTGCGGGTGCCTGAGGGTTTGCGGCTGACGGAGGCGGGCCGGTCGCTCATCGCCCCGGCGCGCGAGATGGCAGCGCAGGCCGCAAAGCTTGAGGCGCTGGCGTCGGGCCGGGATGAGGCGCTGCGCGGGACGGTGCGGATCACGGCGAGCGTTGTCGTCTCGCACTACATCCTGCCTCAGATCATTGCGGACCTGCGGCGGGCCGAGCCAGAGATCGAGGTGGAGCTGGTCCCATCCGATGCAGCCGAAAACCTGCTCTTCCGGGAGGCGGATATCGCGGTGCGCATGTTCCGGCCCACGCAGCTTGACGTGATTGCGCGGCATGTGGGGGATCAGCCGCTGGCGCTTTATGCCGCGACGGCCCTGCTGGATCGGCTTGGGCGGCCCTCGACGCTGGAAGAGGTCTCCGCCCTGCCCTTTGTCGGCTTTGACCGCTCGGACATGATCCTGCGCGCGATGCGGGGCCTCGGGCTGGAGGTAGACCGGCACTTCTTTGGCGTGCGCTGTGACGATCAGGCGGCGTTCTGGCGGCTGGTCTGTGCGGGCTGCGGGGTGGGCGCGATGCAGGAGCGGATCGGCGCGGCGGAGCCTTTGGTGGAGCGGCTGGACGTGGATGTGGACCTTCCGCCGTTGCCCGTGTGGCTGGCCGCGCAGGAGGACGTGCGCCGGGTGCCTCGCGTGGCGCGGGTGTGGGCGGCGCTGGTGGAAGGGTTTGGGTGAGGATGGGCAGGATTGCCCATCCTACCTGCCAGCAGTTCTGCAGGGTCGGCGCGGAGTCGAGGCCGAAGGCCGCCGCGCCAGAGACGGGCCCTCCCGTGGCCCGGCTCTTCGTCGACGTTGGCGCAACAGCAGAGCGACGATGACACGCCAGCCATAAAGTGCCTGGGAAATAGCGTATGACACGCCGGTCCAGGGCCCGTCTCTGCCGCGGCTAGGTCTAGTCCGGGTTGCCGTTGGTGTAGCTGATTTTCGACAGGTCCGGGGCTTTGCGGCCCGGCAGGGGCGGTGGGTTTACACCCACCCTACCCGGCTCCGGCGTCAGGATGTGGCGCAAAAGGGCGACGGGGTGTTCCTTCAAAGTGAGGCGCATGGCGACGTAGTCTTCGACCACCTCTTCCCCGCGTGTCATTTCGGGCAGCAGCGCCGCAGGTTCGTTCACCACTTCGCCATCGATGTCGCCCGCAAAGAGCGGCAGAGGCGCGCCGGGGGTCAGGGCCTTTGCCTCCCACAGGGCCTCGCGGCGGCTGAGGCCCAGGGCGGCGAAGGCGTCCGCTTCGGCCAGCCGCGCCACCACTGCAGGGCCGAGCCCCGCCCGCCGCCAGACATCGCGCAGCTCGGCATAGCCGTTGCCGCGCGCAGCGGTGAGCCAGGCGGCGTCCTCTTCGGCGAGGCCCTTGACCTGCCGGAACCCCAGCCGCAGGGCGAGGCCGCCGCGCCCGTCCGGCTCCATCACGTTGTCCCAATAGCTCGCCTGCACGCAGACGGGCCGCACCTCGACCCCGTGTTCGCGCGCATCGCGGACGATCTGGGCGGGGGCGTAGAAGCCCATCGGTTGGGAGTTCAGCAGGGCGCAGGCGAAGATGCCGGGATGGTGTTTCTTGATCCATGAGGACGCGTAGACCAGCAGCGCGAAGCTGGCCGCGTGGCTTTCGGGAAAGCCGTAGGAGCCAAAGCCTTCGATCTGGGAAAAGCACCGCTCGGCAAAGTCGGGGGCGTAGCCGTTTTTCTTCATGCCGCGCAGGAAGAGCGTGCGAAATTCGCTGACGTTTCCGTGCTTCTTGAAGGTGGCGAGGGACCGGCGCAGGCGGTCGGCCTGCTCGGGGGTGAAGCCCGCGCCGACGATGGCGATCTGCATCGCCTGTTCCTGGAACAAAGGCACGCCAAGCGTCTTGCCCAGCACTTCGCCGAGTTCGTCCGAGGGGAAGCTGACCTGCTCCTCCCCGTTGCGGCGGCGAATATACGGATGGACCATGTCGCCCTGGATCGGGCCGGGGCGGATGATCGCGACCTCGATCACCAGGTCGTAGAAACAGCGCGGCTTCATCCGGGGCAGGAAGTTCATCTGGGCTCGAGACTCAACTTGGAAGACACCGATGCTGTCGGCGCGGCAGAGCATGTCGTAGACGGCCGGGTCCTCGGGCGGCAGGGTCGCGAGGGTCCAGTCCTGCTGGTGGTGCATTTTCAGAAGGTCGAAGGATTTGCGGATGCAGGTCAGCATCCCCAGCGCGAGCACGTCGACCTTCAGGATGCCAAGGCTGTCGATATCGTCCTTGTCCCAGCAGATGACCGTGCGGTCCTCCATTGTGGCGTTTTCGACCGGGACAAGCTCATCGAGCCGCCCTTCGGTCATGATGAAGCCGCCGACGTGCTGGGAGAGGTGGCGGGGGAAGCCGACGATCTCATAGACCAGTTCCATCACCAGCCGCAGCCGGCGGTCGGCGGCGTCCAGGCCAATCTCGGCCATGCGCTCGGCCTCCAGCCCCTTCGTGCTGAAGAACCCCCAAAGCTGGGAGGACATGGCGCTGATCGTGTCCTCGGTCAGGCCCATCGCGCGGCCGACTTCTCTTATCGCGCGCTTCCCCCGGTAATGGATCACCGTTGCACAAAGGCCCGCCCGGTGGCGACCGTAGCGATTGTAGATGTGCTGGATCACCTCTTCGCGGCGTTCATGTTCGAAGTCGACGTCGATGTCGGGCGGCTCGTCCCGCGCCTCCGAGACGAAGCGTTCAAAGACCATCGTGCCGATTTCCGGGCTGACGGAGGTGACGCCGAGGCAGTAGCAAACGACCGAGTTCGCCGCCGAGCCGCGCCCCTGGCAGAGGATGCCACGGGTCCGGGCAAAGGCGACGACGTCGCGGACGGTGAGGAAGTAAGGCTCATATTTTAGCTTGGCGATCAGGCGCAATTCGTGGGCGAGCAATTTGCGCACCTTCTCCGGCGCGCCCGCGGGGTAGCGCCAGTCGAGGCCCTCATAAGCCAACCGCGCGAGCCGATCCTTCGGCGCCTCCCCGTCCGCAACCTCGGACGGGTATTCGTAACGCAGCTGGCTAAGGCAGAAGGTGATGCTTTCGGCGATCTGGTTCGTACGCTCCAGCGCGTCCTTGAACCCTGTGAACAGCCGCGCCATGTCTTCCGGCCCGCGCAGGCGCTGTTCCCCGTTGGCGAGCGCCGCGCGGCCCAGCGCATCAACCGTGGTGCCAAGACGGATCGCTGTCAGCACGTCCGCCATGCGGCGGCGCGCGCCGTGGTGCATCATCGGCGCGGCAGAAGCGCAAAGCGGCAGGCCCTGTGCCTGTTCGCGGATGCGCGCCCAACGCACCGCATCGCGCCCATCGTATCGGGGGGTCAGCAGAATGTCCGTCGGAGTCAGCCTTGCGAGACGCTGCGCAATGGCGGGCCAGCCGCGCCCCTCGGGCCAAAGCAGCAGGCGTAGGCCCGTGTGGAAGTCTTCAAGATCGGCAAGAGACAGCTCGCATTTGCCCTTCTCCGCCCGCTGGCGCCCGCGGGAGATCAGGCGGCAGAGGCTCGCCCAGCCTGTACGGTTCACGGGCAGCGCGGTGATGGGGGGCGCATCGGTCAGCAGCAGCCGCGCGCCGGGGATCAGGCGCGGCGCGGCCTGTGACAGGCCGGGTGGGTCCGGCAGGTGTGCAGGCTTTGGCGGGCCGTAAAGCCCGTGTTCGGCGTCCCATGTTCGGCGCTCATCAATCTCGCGCTGAATCGCCTTGGCCTCGGTGTAGGCGCGCACGATGCCGGCCACGGTGTTGTCGTCAGCGATGGCAATAGCCTGGATGCCAAGGTCTGCGGCACGGCGCATATACTCCTCGGGGTGGGAGGCCCCGGTGAGGAAGGTAAAGTTCGACTGGATCGAAAGTTCGCAGAACATTTTTAACGTCGAATCGGATGGCAGGCCGTCAGTTTATTCATGTTTTGTTCTCATTTGGAGTCCAGAGTTAGCACGATGTGGTTCTGGTTCCTCCTCTTGCGCATTTTCCGGGTCGCCTCGGCGACCGGCCCGGTGCACCCTGCGGAAAAAGGAGGCCACCATGCCACGCTTTCACGCCATTCCCACCGACGAGGCCGCCGCCTTTCGCGCGGGCCGCCCCGACGCGTTCGGCAACCCGCCAGAGCGCAAGATTTCAACCGGCAAGGGGAACCCGTGCCGCCATTGCCTGTGCGATGTGCCCGCGGGGGCGGAGATGTTGGTGCTGGCCTACAAGCCCTTTGCCGGGCGCCACCCCTATGCGGAAGTCGGGCCGATATTCCTGTGCGCGGATGCCTGCGAAAGGGGCGGCGGGGCGCATATGCCAAAGGTGCTGACGACCTCCCCCGACTACCTGATCAAAGGGTATTCGGAGGACGAGCGTATCGTCTATGGCACCGGCGCGGTGGTGCCCACGGAAGCGATGCAGGACCGCATCGCGGCCATCTTTTCCCACCCGAAGGTGCGCGAGGTGCATGTGCGATCTGCCCGCAACAATTGCTACCAGGCGCGGGTGACACGGGACTGACCTGCTGCGGCGCAGAGCCACGCTTGCCACCGCGGTCCGCGATGCGCATAAAGCCCCCGAAGCCATCACGAGACAGCCATGACCACCCAGCCCCCCGAAATCATCATCGTCGACAGCTACCGCGTTGCCTGTGACGGGGGCGACGGCGCGCTAGGCCACCCGCGCGTCTGGCTGCAAATCCCCGAAGATGTCGGCTTTGTCATCTGCCCCTATTGCGGGCGGAAATACATCCACCGGGATTTCGAGGGTAAGGTCTGATCCGGCGCCTTTTCGCCGGTCTGCTTGCCCTTGTCCTTTGCTATGGTGTCGCCGCGCTTGTCGGCGGCTTGATCCCAGGGCCACGCGCTGAAATTCCTGGGGGCGATGACGTCACCATCCATCTGGTTGCTGGCCCAATCCACACGGACATTCTGGTGCCGCTGGATTGGGTCACCGCGGACCGATTTGCACCTTACGGACTGGCGACAGATACGCCCGGAGCGGACTGGCTGGTTGCCGGGTGGGGCGCGCGCGATTTTTACACGACCACCGGCACCTATGCGGATGTCTCCCTCGGCGCCGTCTGGCGCGCCGTGACGGGCGACAATGCGGTGATGCGCCTCGGCCTCGCGAGCCCATTGGACCCGGCGCTCCGAACATGGCCGCTCACCATCAGCGCGCAGCAGCACGCCGCGCTGCTAGGCCAAATCGAAGCCGACATCGACATCCAAGCGCCCTTGCCCCAACCGGGCTTCGGCGCGTTCGACCGCTTCTACAGCGCCGCGGGACGCTTCCACATCTTTAACACCTGCAACACCTGGATCGCGCGAACGCTGCGCGCCGCTGGCATTCCCTTTGGTGTCTGGACCCCGACGCCCTACGCAATACGCGCAGCGCACGCTCTGCATCGGTAAGCTCTTCTTCAGGTTAAAAATACCTTGGGGAGTTTGAGGGGTGAAACCCCTCATCAGCAAAACAGAATCAAATCGCGCGTAGCGCGGCCGCCGGATCACCGCTGGCCCCGGGCGCAGGCTCGTGCCATGAAGGCGCAGCACAAATGCGGAGGGCGCGATGGGCAATTTCGGCAAGGGACATCACCTGCATCTGATCGACGGGTCGGCCTTTATCTTTCGGGCCTATCACGCGCTGCCGCCGCTCACGCGCAAGTCGGACGGGCTGCCGATCGGGGCCGTTTCCGGTTTTTGCAACATGCTGTTCCGCTATATCGAGGGGAACCACGGCCCAGACGCCCCAACACATGCGGCTGTGATCTTTGACAAGGGCAGCCACACGTTCCGCAACGATATGTATGACCAATACAAGGCCAACCGGGACGAAATGCCAGAGGATCTGCGCCCGCAAATCCCCTTAACCCGGCAGGCGACCGAGGCGTTCAACATCGCTTGCAAGGAGAAGGAAGGCTGGGAGGCGGATGACATCATCGCCACGCTGGCGCGGCAGGCGCGCGAGGCCGGGGGGCGCTGCACCATCATCAGCTCGGACAAGGACCTGATGCAGCTGGTCGGCGGCGGAGTTGAGATGCTGGACGCGATGAAAAACACCCGCATCGACCGCGACGGCGTGATGGAGAAGTTTGGCGTCTGGCCCGAGCGGGTGGTGGATGTGCAGGCGCTGGCAGGCGACTCGGTCGACAACGTGCCGGGCGCGCCGGGGATCGGGATCAAGACGGCGGCGCTGCTGATCAACGAATACGGCGATCTGGACACGCTTTTGGAGCGTGCGGGCGAGATCAAACAGCCCAAGCGCCGCGAGACCCTGATCAACCACGCGGATCAAATCCGGCTGAGCCGCGATTTGGTGAAGCTGGATGAGGACACACCGCTGGACTTCGGCCTCGACGATCTGGAGGTGAAGGACGCGGACCCCGAGGTGCTGATGCCTTTCCTGGCAGAGATGGAGTTCCGCACCCTCACCAAGCGCATCGCCGATCAGCTGGGCGTGGAGGCGCCGGTGATCGAGGCCGCTGTGCCGCAGGCCGAAACCTTGCCCGCGCCCGAGGCGCCGTCCTTTGAGGACAGCACGTATGAGCAGGTGAGTGACGCCGCGGCGCTGCAGGCGTGGATCGATCGGATTTACGAGCGCGGCTGGGTTGCGGTTGATACGGAGACCACGGGCCTGAACGAGATGACGGCCGAGCTGGTGGGTATCTCGCTTTGCGTTGAGGCGGGGCACGCCTGTTACATCCCCCTGATCCACAAGGCGGATGGGGGCGATGACCTGTTTGGCTCGGACACGCTGGCGACCGGGCAGATGGGCCTGGATGAGGCATTGAAGATGCTGCAGCCCGTGCTGGAAGACTCCAGCATCCTCAAGATCGGGCAGAACATGAAATACGATGTGAAGGTCTTTGCCCGCCTTGGCATCACCGTTGCCCCCATCGATGACACGATGCTGCTGTCTTATGCGCTGCATGGCGGGCTGCACGGGCACGGGATGGACACGCTGGCCGAGCGGTACCTGGGCCACACGCCGATCCCGATCAAGCCGCTGCTCGGCTCGGGCAAGTCGGCCATCACCTTTGACCGGGTGCCTTTGGAAAAGGCGGTGCCCTATGCGGCAGAGGATGCGGATATCACCTTGCGCCTTTGGCAATTGCTGAAACCGCAGCTGCACGGGACGGGTGTGACGCGCGTTTACGAGACGCTGGAGCGGCCAATGGTGCACGTGCTGGCAGGTATGGAGCGGTCGGGCATCAAGGTGGACCAGGGCACGCTATCCCGCATGTCGAACGCGTTCAGCCAGAAGATGGCCGCGCTCGAGGATGAAATTCACGCGCTTGCAGGGCGCAAGTTCAATGTGGGCAGCCCCAAGCAACTGGGCGAGATCCTGTTTGACGAGATGGGGATCGAGGGCGGCAAGAAGGGCAAGACCGGGGCCTATGCAACCGGCGCCGATGTGCTGGAGGATTTGGCGACAGAACATGACCTGCCCGCGCGGGTGCTGGACTGGCGGCAAGTGAGCAAGCTGAAGTCGACCTACACGGACGCGCTGCAGGACCACATCAACGCCGAAACGGGGCGCGTGCATACGTCTTATTCGATTGCCGGGGCAAGCACGGGCCGGCTGGCCTCGACCGATCCAAATCTGCAAAACATACCCATCCGTACGGAAGAGGGGCGGCGTATCCGGGAGGCCTTTGTCGCGGAGCCAGGCAAGGTGCTGGTGGCGCTGGATTACAGCCAGATCGAGCTGCGCATCCTCGCCCATATCGCGGAGATTCCTGAGCTAAAGCAAGCCTTTGCCGAGGGGATCGACATTCACGCGCTCACGGCCTCAGAGATGTTTGATGTGCCGCTGGAAGACATGACACCGGAGATCCGACGGCAAGCGAAAGCGATCAACTTTGGGGTGATCTACGGCATTTCGGGCTTTGGCCTGGCGCGCAACCTGCGCATCCCGCGGGCGGAGGCGCAGGGCTTCATCGACCGCTATTTCGAGCGGTTCCCGGGCATCCGCGGCTACATGGATGACACGAAGGCCTTTGCGAAGGAACATGGCTATGTCCAGACGCTCTTTGGCCGCAAGATCAACACGCCGGAGATCAACGCGCGGGGGCCGCGGGCCGGGTTCGCGCAGCGGGCGGCGATCAACGCCCCGATCCAGGGGACCGCGGCGGACATCATCCGGCGCGCGATGATCCGGATGCCGGAGGCGATCGAAGGCCAGCCCGCGGCGATGCTGCTTCAGGTGCATGACGAGCTGCTGTTCGAGGTCGAGCAAGGCGGCGAAGCGCGCCTGATCGAGACCGCGCGCGACGTTATGGAAGGCGCGGCAGACCCGGTGGTCAAGCTGGACGTGAAGCTTGAGGTCGATGCCGGGACCGGCGCAAGCTGGGCGGAGGCGCATTAGGTGGGCCTGGGGCCTCCTTCGAACGGCATAGTGCGCCGTGAATGCGCACCCTGCGGATGGAGGCGCATGTGTTGCAGACTTGGCCAGACCTGAAATCCTTTGCCCTTGGCCTCGAGTTGCCGCAGGTCACAGAGGCGGTGTCTTGGGGGAATGAGAACCTAAAAGCGCATGGCAAGATGTGGTGCTGGTGGTCGCCTTACGTAGATGCGGCGATCTTCAAGGGCAGCATTGACGAGCGAGAGGCGCTGATTGCTGCGGACCCGGAGACGTTCCTGTGGCACGACCATTACGCGAAGCACGGTCTCGTGCTCGTCGCCGCAGGGCGGATTGACGAAGGCTGGGCGGAGGCGCGGCTGCGGCAAACATGGCGGGATGCGGCGCCGAAGCGGTGGCTGAAGGCGTGGGATGCTGGGCAGGCGGAAACTTCGTAAGTTTCCGGTCCGTTTTCTTCGTAAGAAAACGTTCGGGTTACTCCTTGGCCACCAACATCCCAACGATCCGGCGGGCCAGCGGCGCGACGAACAGCACGATGGGAAAGGCGATGGCCCAGCTGGGCAGCCAGCCCGCGATCCACTGGCTCATGAAATCGGGCGTCAGGCCGATGGCGCGGTAGGTCGCGATGCCCGAGATCAGGAAGGACATGATGCAGCTGAGCGTGAAGCCGAAGGCGATATGCGCGTAGCGGGCGGGGATCATCTGGCGAAGCCTTTCATCCATCCAAGTTCCTTGTCAGTGCGCCCTTTGGGGTGAAATTCGGCGGAGGTCCAACCGGTATAGCCACTGTCATCAAACGCCGCGAACAGCGCGGCGAAGTCGAGCGTGCCCGTACCGGGTGCGGAGCGGTCCGGCGCATCGCCGATCTGGACGTGGCGGATAAACGGGAGGCAGCGTTCGAAAACACCTAGCGCATCGCCGTGGATGCGGGCGGCGTGATACGTGTCGTATTGCAGGCCAAGGTTGGGGGCGCCGACTTCTGCGATAATCTCGCAGGCGCGGTCGAAATCGCTCAGGAAGTACCCGGGTTGGTCGTGCTGGTTCAGCGGCTCGATGGTGAGGGTCAGGCCCTCGGGCGCCTGCGCCGCGGCATCGCGCAGGTTCTGCACAAAGCACGCCCGCGCTTCCGCACCGCTGGCGGGGCCTGCCATGATGTGCAGGATTTCGGCGCCCAGCGCCTCCGCATACCGAAACGCGCGGCGCAGGTCGTAGGCAAAGCGGCCCTGCATCGCGGGCACAGCGGCAAAGCCGCGTTCCGTCCCGCCCGTGTAGTTCGGCCCCGGCGCATTCAGAAGGACGAAGGACAGCCCGTTCGCCTCCAACGCCGCCTGCGTCTCCTTGGCGTGCGCGTCATAGGGGAACAGCACCTCGACCCCGGTAAAGCCCGCCTTCGCCGCTGCATCAAAGCGGTCGAGATAGGGCAGATCGGGCCAAAGCAGGGACAGGTTTGCAGCAAAACGGGGCATAGCGCAGCCTTAACCGGCCGTTGCGGGCAGGACCAGCCGTTGCACCCTATTCAAAGGAAAACGGCGCGGCCTGAGGCCAATATGTATCGATTGGCCCTTTGCCGTGGATATCAACCGCGCGGCGCGGCGCCACGTTGAACCCATGCGGCAGCGCATTCCGCACGGCCTCGGTGATGTCAACACGGCTAGGCGCTCCGTCGCTCTCAAGCCGGGCCGCCGTGTTCAACGCCCGGGCCGGAGAAGAGGCGGCCATAACGCGCACTTCGCGCAAGCGGTGCGATGCGTTCCGGATCCTCAATGCGGGGTTCAGGCCAGCTCTTCGGCGGCGATGATCCGAAAGAACGTGCCACCCGACCAGACGCCAAACCAGTCGCCTTGCGTTTCGCCAAGGTCCACCATCCTGTAGAACGACTTGCGGTCAATCAGCGCCCAGAGGCCCGCGCGAATGTGGATGTAGGGTGCAGGCTCGCCCGTCTGCACATCGCGTGTGACGTCGATTCGGTGGTCCGGGCCGGCTTTGGCCACGTCGTCCACATGGGTGACGAAGGTCAGCGTCTGATCCTGCCCATGCCCCGCGGCGTCAAAGTCGATGGCGACAAAAGGCGCGTCGTCCACGGTGATGCCGACTTTTTCCACCGGGGTTACGAGGAAATATTTGTCATCCTCGCGCTTCAGGATCGAGGAAAAGAGTTTGACCAGCCCTGGGCGACCGATGGGCGAGCCTTCGTAGAACCACGTCCCGTCACGCGCGATGCGCATGTCGAGATCGCCGCAAAAGGGCGGATTCCACTTTTCCACCGGCGGCAAGCCGCGTGATTTGGTGGCTTGAATTGAGGCAACAAGGCTTTGCGCGTCCGGCGTCACGGGTTTTTGTCCGCTCATGGCTTTTGATTTGTCTCCGAGGCGTCATAGGTTCTTGGGCAAGATATATTCCAGACAGGGCGGATGTCATGAGCGACGATATGGTGCAGCAGATTGAAGAGCTGGGAACGCGGCTGGGCCGTGCCAAGGCGTCGATCACCAACCGTTTCATCGGACAAGAGCGTGTCGTAGAGCTGACGCTGACCGCATTGCTGTGTGGCGGCCATGCGCTGCTGATCGGCCTTCCGGGGCTGGGCAAGACCCGGCTGGTCGAGACGTTGAGCACCGTGATGGGCCTTGATGGCAACCGGGTGCAGTTCACGCCGGATTTGATGCCGGCGGATATTCTGGGCTCTGAGGTTCTGGACACTGCGGATGACGGCACACGCTCTTTCCGCTTTGTCGAGGGGCCGATCTTTTGCCAGCTTCTGATGGCGGACGAGATCAACCGCGCCTCGCCGCGCACCCAGTCCGCGCTGCTGCAAGCGATGCAGGAAAAGACGGTGACGGTGGCCGGGGTGGACCGCGCGCTGGGCACGCCGTTCCACGTTTTGGCTACGCAAAACCCGATTGAGCAGGAAGGCACCTACCCCCTGCCAGAGGCGCAGCTGGACCGGTTCCTTGTGCAAATCGACGTGGCCTATCCGGACCGCGATACCGAGCGGGCGATCCTGCTTGCGACAACGGGTGAGGCGGAAGGAGAAGCGACGCAGGAATTCACCGGTGCAGAGCTTTTGGCGGCGCAGCAGCTGCTGCGGCGGATGCCGGTGGGCGACAGCGTCGTAGAGGTCATCCTTGACCTCGTACGCGCCTTCCGTCCGGGGGAAGAGACCGCAAGCGACCGGGTGAAAGAGACCGTGTCCTGGGGCCCCGGCCCGCGTGCGGCGCAAGCGCTCATGCTGGCGGTGCGGGCGAAGGCACTTCTCGACGGGCGGCTTGCACCCTCGGCGGAGGACGTCGTGAACATGGCGCGCCCGGTGTTGACCCACCGTATGGCGCTGAACTTTGCCGCGCGCGCGCGGGGCGACAGCCTGACGGGTCTGATCGATGAGACGGCAGCGGGCCTGACCCGCTCGGCCGCCGCCGCGTGAGCGAAGCCGCCCCCATCCAGCTGCGCGCGCGGGCAGAGACGGAAGCGGCACGGCTGCCCGCCCTGCTTGCGCGGGCCGATGCGCTGGCCAATGCCGTGCTGCTGGGTGACCACGGGCGGCGGCGTGCGGGCATGGGCGACGATTTCTGGCAATACCGACCCGCGCAGATTGGCGACAGCAAGCGACTGATTGACCACCGGCGCAGCGCGCTGGGTGACGTACAATACGTGCGCGAGCGGGAGTGGCAGATCGCCCAGTCGGTCATGCTCTGGTGTGATCAGGGCGCGTCGATGCGGTTTGCCTCGGGCGCGGAGCTGCCGGAGAAGGGCGACCGCGCGCGGCTTTTGTCCCTCGCGCTGGCGGTGCTGCTGGTGCGCGGCGGGGAACGCGTTGGCCTGACCGGCACACGCCTGCCGCCCCGACGCGGGCGTCAGCAAATCCTGCGGCTGGCGGAGATGTTCAGCGAGGACGCGCCCGAGGATTATGCCCCGCCGGAGCACCGCGCGATGATCCCCCACGCGCGGGCGGTATTTGTGTCCGACTTCCTCGGCGACATTACAGAGGTGAAACTGGCGCTGACCAAGGCCGCCGACCGGGGTGTGCGCGGCGTCGTTATGCAGGTGCTTGACCCGGCCGAAGAGGCGTTCCCGTTCCGGGGGCGGACCATTTTTGAAAGCGTTGGCGGTACACTGGAGCATGAGACGCTGAAGGCCAATGACCTGCGCGACCGTTACCTCGCGCGGCTGGCAGAGCGGAAGGACGCCTTGCGCAACCTGTGCGCGGTGACGGGGTGGCAATATGGCCAGCACCATACGGATGCGTCTGCGCAGAGCGCGCTATTGTGGCTCTTCCGCGCGGTAGGGGGCGGCATATCATGAGCGTGATTGCAGGTATCGGATGGGCGGCCCCGTGGCTGCTGGTGGCACTGGTGGCGCTGCCGATCCTTTGGTTGATCCTGCGCGCGATCCCTCCCGCGCCGATCCGGCGGCGGTTCCCCGGTGTTGCGCTGCTGCTCGGGCTTTCGGACGACGAAAGCGTGACGGACCGCACGCCGTGGTGGCTTCTGCTGCTGCGCATGCTGGCGGTCGCCGCGGTCATCGTGGGCCTAGCGGGGCCTGTCCTGAACCCGGCGGAGGCCGTGGACCGGGGCGAGGGGCCTTTGCTGGTTGTCGTTGATGGTACATGGGCGGGCGCCGCGCGCTGGGCCGCTGTGCGCGAGACGCTGGAGGCAGAGCTGTCGGTCGCCGCAGCGGATGATCGGACCGTGGGCGTGCTGCAACTCACACGGCCCGAGGCGCCCATGTTCCTTCCTGCGCAAGCGTGGACGTCGCGGCTTACTGGACTGCGCCCCGATCCGTGGCAGCCGGATGCGGACGCCCTCGCTCAAGCCGAGGCGGTCATGAGCGAGGCGGCGTTCGGCACCGTTCTGTGGCTGAGCGATGGGCTCGACTATGCAGGCCGCGAGGCGGTCCTTGCCGCGGCAGAAGCGAAAGGGTACGTGCGGGTCATTCAGCCCGCGGGCAGCGCGCTTGCCCTGCGCCCCGCAATCTATGCCGAGGGTGCCATTCAGCTGCAGGCGGTGCGGGCCACCGCCGGAGCGCCGCGCAGCGTCGATATCCTTGCGCAGGGCACCGACCCGGCAGGCAATGCGCGCGTCCTTGCGCGGGCCGCGGCAGAGTTTGGGCCCGCTGACCTCGTCGCGGAAACCGCGCTCGTCCTGCCCGCGGAACTTCGCGCGCGGGTGACACGGTTTGAGATGGCGGGGGTTCAGTCGGCGGGCGCGACAACGCTGGTGGATGACAGCCTGCGCCGCCGCGAAGTTGCGCTGATTGCAGGCCGTGCGGATCGTGAGGGTTTGGAGCTGCTTGCGCCGCTGCACTACCTCGAACAGGCGCTGGCACCGACGGCAGACCTCTTGACCGGCAGCTTGCCCGATATTCTGCCCGCGAACCCGGATGCCATCGTGCTGGCGGACGTGGCCCAGCTGACCGAGACTGAGCAAGCGAGCGTGACAGACTGGGTCGAGGGTGGCGGGCTGCTGGTGCGGTTTGCCGGCCCGCGGGTCGCCGCATCTGACGTGGGCCGCGACGTGGAAGACCCGCTGCTGCCCGTGCAGCTGCGCACCGGCGGGCGTACGGTGGGTGGCGCGATGAGCTGGGGCGAGCCAAAGGCGCTGGCCCCCTTCCGTGAAGGCTCGCCGTTCTTTGGCCTGTCCGTGCCGGATGATGTGGTGGTCAGCGCACAGGTTATGGCGCAACCGGGGCCGGAGCTGGCCGCCGCCGCGATTGCGGAGCTGACCGATGGCACACCGCTGGTCACGCGCGCTGAGCTGGGTCAGGGGCAGGTTGTGCTTTTCCACGTGACAGCGAATGCGGAATGGTCGACGCTGCCGCTCTCGGGCCTGTTTGTTGAGATGCTGGAGCGTTTGGCCGTGACCGCAGCGGCAAGCGCGCCGCTTTCGGACGATCTGGAGGGCACCACATGGCAGGCCACCCGCGTCATGGACGGGTTTGGCAACCTGTCGGATGCGGGAACCATGCCGGGGATCGACGGTGCCGCATTGGTCGCCGCCGCCCCTTCGCCGGATGTGCCGCCCGGGCTTTATCAAAGCGGCGACCGCGCGCTGGCCCGCAACGTGGTCGGGGCGGAGGCCGTGCTGACCCCCGCCACATGGCCCGCGCGCATTCCGGTTTCGGGCCTGACAACCGTACCGCCGCTTGCGATCGGTGGTTGGCTTCTGGCGGCGGCGCTGGTGATGCTGCTGCTTGACGTGATTGCAACACTCGCGCTGTCAGGTCGTCTGACGGGACCGCGCGGCGCGGCGACGGCGGCGCTGTTCGCTGGCGTTCTCGTATCGCTGCCAGCACAGCCCCAGGCGCAGACAACGGACGGTCAAGCCGTCTCTGCCGCCGCAGAGGTCGTTTTGGCGCACATTGTCACCGGCGACCGGGACGTGGACAGCGTTGCGCTCGCCGGGCTGACGGGCCTGTCGGACACGCTATTCTTCCGCACCTCGGTTGAGCCTGCACCGCCCGTCAGCGTGAACCTTGAGACGGATGAGATCGCGTTCTTTCCCCTTCTATACTGGCCGATTTCCCCGGATCAACCGACGCCGAGCGTTGAGGCCTATGCCAAACTCAACGCCTACCTGCGCGCGGGCGGGATGATTGTCTTTGACACGCGTGACGCGCATGTCGCCAGCTTTGGCAGTGCCTCGCCCAACGGTCGCAAGTTGCAGGCGCTCGCCGCACCGCTGGACATCCCGGCGCTGGAGCCGATCCCGCAGGATCACGTGCTGACGCGCACGTTCTACCTGCTTCAGGACTTTCCCGGCCGGCATCTGGGCCGCGACGTCTGGGTAGAGGCCGCACCGCCCGGGGCAGAGCGGGCGGAGGGTATGCCCTTCCGCAACCTTAATGACGGGGTCACGCCGGTTGTGATCGGTGGAAATGACTGGGCCGGTGCCTGGGCTGTTGGACGGGGTGGTCAGCCGCTGTTGCCCGTCGGGCGCGGCTTTGGCGGGGAGCGGCAGCGGGAGCTGGCCTACCGCTTTGGTGTGAACCTCGTCATGCATGTGCTGACAGGCAACTATAAGTCCGACCAGGTGCACGTGCCCGCGCTTCTTGACAGGTTGGGGCAATGAACATCGTCTTTGACCCGCTTGTGCCCGGGCCGGTGCTGGGCGCCCTTGGGGTGGTTGTGCTGGCAGCCATTGCGATGGCGCTGTGGCGCGGGCTGCGGGGCTGGCCATTGCGGCTCATGGCGGGGCTGATCGTGCTGGCGGCGCTGGCGCAGCCCAGTTGGCAGCAGGAAGACCGCGCGCCATTGAGCGATATTGTGATCCTCGCCGAAGACGTCACCGCAAGCCAGCGGCTGCCCGGACGGGCAGAGCAGACGGCGACAATGGCCGAGGCGCTCGCCGCCCGGATCGCGGCGCGGCCCAACACCGAGTTGCGCCGCGTGCGCGTGACCGATGCGGAAGGTGACGGTGGCACGCAGCTCATTGGCGCGCTGACCGATGCGCTGGCCGAGGAGCCGCCCGCACGGATTGCGGGTATCATCGCCGTGTCGGACGGGCAAATCCACGACACCGATGTGCCCATCGACCTGCCCGCGCCGCTGCACCTTGTGCAAACCGGGTTCGAAGGCGACTGGGACCGGCGCCTGACCGTTGTCGGCGCGCCCGCCTTTGCCATCATCGATGAATCGGTCACGCTGACCCTGCGCGTGGATGACATCGGCGCGGCCCCGGCAAGTGGTGGCTTCGTGCCACTGGAGGTTTCCATCGATGGCGCAGCGCCGCAGCGCTTTGACGTGCCACTGGGCGAAGACCTCGACATTCCAGTGACGCTGCCGCACGGCGGGCTGAATGTGCTCCAGTTCACCATCCCGACCGAGGAAACGGAACTGACCGGGCGCAACAACACCGCGCTGATCCAGATGAACGGAGTCCGGGACCGCCTGCGCGTGCTGCTCGTCTCGGGCGAGCCGCACCCCGGAGGGCGGACATGGCGGAACCTGCTGAAGTCCGATTCCAGCGTTGATCTCGTGCATTTCACCATCCTGCGCCCGCCGGACAAGCAGGACGGTGTGCCGGTGGGTGAGCTGTCGCTGATCGCTTTCCCAACGCGGGAGCTGTTTCTAGAAAAGATCGACGATTTCGATCTGATCATCTTTGACCGCTACAAACGACGTGGAATTCTGCCTGCGATCTACCTCGACAACGTCGCCCGTTACGTGCGCGATGGCGGGGCCGTTCTTGTCGCGGCGGGCCCGGATTTTGCGGGGGCGGACAGCATTTACCGCTCGCCCCTTGGCCCGGTCCTGCCCGGATCGCCGACCGCGCGCGTGCGCGAAGAGCCGTATCTGCCGGTCGTCACCGACCTGGGCCAGCGCCATCCGGTGACAACCGGCCTGCCCGCCTCGGGCGATTGGGGTCGGTGGTTGCGGCAGGTGGATGTGCAGGCCACTGCCGGGTCCGTTGTGATGGAGGGTATCGAAGGCGCACCGCTGCTGATCCTCGACCGGGTGGAGGAGGGGCGCGTCGCGCTGCTTGCCTCCGATCACGCGTGGCTTTGGTCGCGCGGGTATGAGGGGGGCGGGCCGCAGCTGGAGCTGCTGCGCCGTCTGGCCCACTGGATGATGAAAGAACCGGAGCTGGAAGAAGAGGCCCTGACGGCCATCGTGTCCGGCCAGACGATACAGATCCAGCGCCGGACACTGGAGGAAAGCGTGCCGCCGGTGGTGATCACCGCGCCGGACGGGACGGTGACCGAGCTTGAGATGCGCGAGGTGTCCCCGGGCCAGTACGTGGCGGATTTCGAAGGGCCGGAGATTGGGCTTTATCGGCTGTCCAATGGAACGCAAGACGCTGTGATCGGCCTTGGCCCCGCGGCCCCGCGGGAGTTTATCGATACGGTTGCGACGGACGCGCCGCTTGCGCCGCTGATCGCGCCCTTGCGCGGCGGCGTGGTCCGGGCAGAGGATGGCGTGCCGAGCCTGCGTAATGTGCGCGAGGGGCGGCCCGCCTCCGGGCGCGGCTGGCTGGGGCTCGTCCCGCGCGAGGCCTATACGGTGCAGGATGTGCGCACCGCGGCGCTGCTGCCGCCCTGGCTGGTGTTGCTGCTGAGCGGTCTTTTCATTGTGGGCGCGTGGCTGCGCGAGGGGCGGCGCTAGCGCTGGAGCCTGATTTCCA
The DNA here is from genome assembly GCA_039817385.1 of Pseudomonadota bacterium. Taxonomy (GTDB): domain Bacteria; phylum Pseudomonadota; class Alphaproteobacteria; order Rhodobacterales; family Rhodobacteraceae; genus JBCBCP01. The sequence goes on from JBCBVY010000006.1 coordinate 227,452, forward strand.
CGGCGGCAGAGCGGCCCTTTGCATCGATCACCGAGACGCGGGAAAACCCGGCCCCAGGCCACGGCAGGATCGCCGTACGGCTGCGCAGGTTCACGGCTGCTGGTGCGCCGTTTAGCAAGACCGTCAGCGGCAGCGTTCCGCCGCGCAACTTGATCACCAGATCATCCGCCGCAGCCAGCGTCGCCCCTGCCGGGGGGAAGGCGATGGCGGGGCCGTCCGCCACCCGCATCGGCCCACCAAAATGGCGCAGGTTTTCTGGCAAACGTGCCGTGGGCAGCAGCAGCGCATCGGGCGGGGGCGGCGGCGGGGCGGTGCGCTCGGGCGCGGCGCGGCCAAAGGCTTCGAGCAGGACCGGAATGGCAAGGTCCGCGCCAAAGGCCCCCGGCACAGGCGTGCCATCGGGTCGCCCCATCCACACGCCGATCACGTGGCGCCCATCCCAACCGATTGCCCAAGCGTCCCGGTGCCCGTAGGATGTGCCCGTCTTGATTGCGATCTGCGGCGCTCCGGGCACCAGCCCCTTCAGCATGTCGCCAACCTGCCACGCAGCGCGCGCCGCCACGAGGCGCTGCCCAGGCGCCACGTCCTGCGGCGTCACGTGCAGGGTCACGGCCTCCCCACCCCGGGCAAGGCCCGCGTAAAGCTGCACAAGCTCTTCCAACGTCAGCCCAACCCCGCCCAGCGCCACGGCAAGGCCCGGAGCGCCTTGCAATCGGGGGGCAGCACCTGATGCCTTTAGTGCACCCGTCAGCCGCGCGGGGCCAAGCGCCTGGGTCAGAGTAACGGGGGGAATGTTGAGCGAAGCGCGCAGGGCCTGCCGCGCGGTGACCTCCCCGCGGAAAGTGCCGTCGAAGTTCTGCGGGGCGTAGGTTCCAAAGGCCGTCGGCACATCGCGGAGCAGCGTTTCGGGATGCGCCAGCCCCGCATCGAAGGCGAGCGCGTAGATCAGCGGCTTCAGCGTGGACCCGGGCGAGCGCGCCGCGCGCGTCATATCTACGAAGCCACCCGCCGCATGGCCGTAGCCTGCACTGCCTACGCTCGCGCGGATGGTGCCGGTTTCATGCTCGGCGATCACGATGGCGGTGCTGACGCCATTGGGCAGGGACCGGACAGACCGCGCCGCGAGGTCTTCGAGCGCGCGTTGCATCGTGACGTTCAGCGTTGTTTCAATACGCCTCCGCACGGGATCATCGGCGCGCAGCCGGTCCGCGATATGCGGGGCGACACGGGGCAGTGGCTTAATGGCGCGGGGCACGTCCACATGCGCCAGGGGCAGACCGGCGCGGGCCAGGACGCGGGCCCCTGCGGCCCGTGCTGCGTCCGGTGCCCGGTCCGGGCGGCGCGCTTCGGGCGCTTGAGGCAGGGCGACCAGCAAGGCGGCCTCTGCATCGCTGAGCCGCGCCGGGGATTTACCGAACCATGCGCGCGCACCCGATCGGATGCCCTCGTTCGGGCCGCCATAGGGCGCGTGTTGCAGGTAAAGGCCAAGGATCTGCGCCTTGCTCAGCCGCGCCTCCAACGCCCAGGCCACGCGCATCTGGCGCAGCTTGCCGGAGAGGCTGCCTGTGCCCGAGTTTTCGAGCAAGCGCGCGGTCTGCATCGTGAGGGTCGACCCACCCGACACGACCTGCCCCGCCCAGGCCGCCTGCCAAGCGGCACGCGCGAGCGCGATGCCATCGACACCGCCATGCGTCCAGAACCGCTTGTCCTCGTAGGCGATCAACATCTTTACAAAGCGGGGATCGACGCGGGCCGGGTCCACGGCAAGGCGCCAGCGCCCGTCCTCCACCGGGAAGACGCGCAGAAGGGTGCCATCAGATGCCAGCACCTCGGTCGAGACTTCGGCCAGTAGGGCAGGCAACTCTGTCCGGGCCACCCATGCGCGCCAGCCGTCCAGACACGCGGCCAGCGCCAGCATCAACAGCGCAACTGTGACCAGGCGGCGCGTCATTGCGTGACGGTCAGACGCCCCGTGGACGTGACCGCGCGGTATTCGGGCCGGTACATGTCTTCGACCAGCGCCGCCGGATGGTGGTAGTCCCCCGGCGTGACGGCGCGCACGATATACGCCAGCGTGATGTGGTCCGTTCCGCGATGATCCACGGCGGCGAGGAAGCGGTCGGCGCGGAACTCCGCGGTTTCCGTTCGGGTGGGCTTCAGCCAGTCGAGCGCACGGACATCACCGGCGCGGATCAGGTTGGGGTTGTCGATCTCAAGCCCTGCGGGCAGCGCATCGTCGATCATCAGCCGCGCGCCAACCTCTTCGAACGGCACCACGGTCAGGACCGCGACGCGCCGCTCGCCCGCGGTGAAGGGCGCATCCGTCCGCGCGCCGTCCATTGTGTAGTAGGCGCGCGTGATCGCGTAGCCGTAGCCACCCGCGTCTGGCGCAACCTCCGGCACGCCGTAGGCGGTCACGGTCACGTCCATCGGGCTGCCGGAAATATTGTGCACGAGGCTCGGCGCCGTGCCCGCCGACCGGCGCTTCGCGACCGGACCAGACGCAGGCGTATCGTCCACTATAAGGCTCGGGGCCGCACTGTCCGATCCCAGCGCGTGCGCGGCCAACAGCACCTGCACCGCCTCTTGCGTGCTCAGGCTGCGGGCCGTGCCAGTGATCTGCGCGCCCAGCACGCTGCGGTCCACCGCAGTGCTGCCCACCTCGGCCGCGAGCTTCAGCAAGGCCGCGCTGTCGCGCAGGTTCGAGCCGTAATCGGCACGCCAGACCGGGCCGCGGGTCTGGCTTTGGCGCAGCCGCTCTGCCGCTGCTGCAAACATCCGGTCCGCGCGCAGCTGGTCACCATAAAGCGCCAGCGCCGCGCCCACCTGCGCCACGGCGAGCGGAGTGCCAAAGGCATCTGCCTTCGTGTCGGCATAGTAGCGCAGATCGCCCATCGACGCCTTCCCGTTGCGGGCCAACACCAGAAGGGCGTAGGCGATGTACTCGCCGCCGCTATCAAAGTCCGCGGCATAGCCCACGCGGTTCAGCAGGTTGTCCAGCGCGCTGTCAAAGGCGCGGTCCGGCACGTCGTAGCCCTGGCTGCGGGCGCGGGTCAGGAAATCGGTGACGTAGGCGTTCAGCCACATGTCCCCGCTGCCAATGCGCCAAAGCCCGAAGGCACCGTTGGCCGACTGCCGCGTGAGGATGCGCGCGATGGTTTTATCCACGCGGTTTTGCACGCCGGTGATGCCCATGCCGCCTGCCATTTGGCTGAGGTAGAGCAGCGGCATCGCGCCGGACGTCAACTGCTCGGTGCAGCCGTAGGGGTAGCGGTCGAGCCGCGCCAACAGCCCCGGCATGTCGAACCGCGCAAGCGGTCCCGCGCTGAGCGTGGCGGAGGCGGTGCCGGACCGCAGGCCTGCGAGGACCGCATCGTCGAAGGTAAAGACCTCTCCCGCGCCAAGGCTGAAGCGGCGGGTTGTGCTGATGACAGGATCGTTCTGGCGCACGCCAAGGGCCAGCGTCCGGGTCAGCACCTCACCGCCCGGGGTGGTCAGGCTGACGGTCATCGTGTGATCGCCAACAAGGCCGCCAGACAGGGGGATCGCGAGGCGGGCGGTGCCTTTCTCTGCCAGCTCGACCGAGGCGGGCACGGGGCCAAGGGCCAGAGTCGGCGCGTCAATGTTCAGCGCGACAGTGCCCGCAGGCCCAGCCGCATGCACCAGTTCGATCAGCGCCTGGCTGCTGTCCCCCGGCGCGAGGAAACGCGGCAGGCTGGCGGTCAGCACAACCGGGTCGCGGGCGGTGACGTCGCGTGTGGCTTGGCCTACGCCCGTCTCGCTCCAGACGACAGCCATCAGGCGGATCGTACCGTTGAACGCGGGGCGCTGGATGGTGACGGTCGCCGTGCCATCCGGGCCGATGGTGACGGGGCCAACGAGGGTGGCCATCAGCTCTTCGGTCGGGGGCGGGTTCTGGCGCTGCAGGCCGCGGCTGGCGTCGCCGCCAGAGCGGACACGACCCATCTCTCCGTTCAGCCCATCGATCAGGCGGCCATAGAGGTCGCGCATCTCCACGCCGAGGCGGCGCTGGCCGAAATAGTGCGCCTGCGGGTCCGGCGCGTCGAAACCGGTCAGGTTCAGGATGCCGAGGTCCACTGCGGCCAGCGTGACGTAGGCGGTGTCGCCTTCGGTCAGCCCTTGGGCCGAAACGGTGACATCAAAGCTACCCGCCTGCCCGCTCACAGTCTCCGACGCGTCAATGGCGACCTGAAGCGCCCGCGCACCGGGGTCAATCGCGGCATAGGCCACGCCAACAGAGCGCGCCGGGTTCTGGCCCGCTGCCACGTCCATCGGGCGCAACAGGGACACGGTGACATATGCGCCCGCGCCCCAGTCGCCGGTCACGTCCAGCGGGACGAGGTTTTCGCCCGCGCTGACCTCGACCGCTTGCCGTGCGATGACGCGGTTGGAGGCGACGGCGATCAGGGCGGTGCCCGCATGGCGCGCGTCGATGCGCAAGCTCGCTTGGTCCCCCGGCGCGAAGCTGTCTGCGTTGAGCGAGACGGACAGCCGATCCGGCGTGTCAGTGCCCGCACCGCCGCCATACCAACCCGCGTAGAAATCGCGCGAGGTGATTGTGCGGCCGTCCAGCGTCTCCACGATGATCTCATAGCGGCCCCAGTCCACGGGGGCTGTGATGGCGGTGGGTGCTTCGCCCAGCGTGGCCTCGCCCACAGCGATGCGGGTGCGGCGGGTGATCGGCTCCCACTCCCAATTGCCGTAGAGCGCATACCACTGGTAGCGGGTGACGATGCGGTTCACGGTCCAGCGAACGGGCACCGCATCTTCGCCCAGCGCGATAGCGTCAAACCGCGCCGCGGTCCCCTCGGGCACCACATCTTCGAAGGCGGGTTTCAGGCCGATGCGGACGCCTTGCGCGTCCAGCGGCGTGACCAGTTCCCGCTCTACCGGGCGGCCCGCCCCTTCGAGGACGCGGATGCGCGTGGCAGCCTCCAGCAGGAGGCCCTGCACACTTTCGGGTTCGACCTCCGGCAGGGTCAGGGCGAGGGTCGCAGTGCCATCCGCACCCGTACGGCCCGCCTCAAGGTACTGGGTCCGCGTGCGGAATTCGCTGTCATAAGGGCCGAAGGCGTAGCCAGGATAACCCTCAAGCGCGGCGCGGCGGCGCAGGCGCGTTTCGCCCTCCACGGCCAGGTCCGCCCCCGGCGCGCCAAAGAGGTAATCGGCCTGTACCGTCAGCGGCGGCGTATCGCCAAGGCGCAAGGGGTTGTCCGGCAGGGACAGGGCCACGTCGATCCGTTCAGGCAGGAAATCCTCGACCAGCAGGCGCTGGCTGGCGAGCGCCTCCGCGCCGAGGTCGGATTTCAGGTCGAGCCGCCAGGTGCCGCGCGGCACATCCGTACCCAGAGGCAGGGAAAAGACGTGCCCGCCCGCCAGCGAATCGGTACGGGTATGGCGGCTGTATTCAACGCCGTCCGGGCGGTAGAGGATCGCCGTCAGCGGCAGGCCCGGCAGCGCCTTCGCCTCCGTGTCGCGCATGAGAGCAGTGAGGTGGACCGTGTCACCCGGGCGGTAGGCGCCGCGGTCGGTGGCAAGGAATGTGTCGATCACCGGGCGCGGCGGGCGTCCCTCGACTCCGCGGTCGCTCAGGTCAAAGGCCGGGTCTGTCAGGGGCAGGAAGGCGATGTCCTCCTCTCCGCGCCGCGCGACCAAAAGCGCGGGCGCGCCGCTGCCCGTGCCGCGGGTCAGGCCCGCGGGGAACTGCGCGAACCCGTCCGCCCCGGCGGTCACGGTGCCCAGCACGGCGTTCGCGCGGCTGATCAATTGAAATTCCACGTCGCCAAGCGGTTCCGCCGCGCCAAGGCTGCGCGCTGCGACGGTCATCCCGTCCGCACCAAGCCAGCTGGAGAGGCCAATGTCAGTCAGGACAAACCACTGGGTCGCGGCAGGATCCTGGTAGACATCGGCGCCCGGAACCGCGGCGCTGAGCGTGTAGATGCCCGTGGGAAGGTCCGCCAGAACATCGCCCATCGGCAGGCGGGTTGTGACGTCTTGGTTGAGCGCCTCACCCACCTCGGCCGTGCCGCGCCAAACCTCCTGGGCGAGCCGGGTCGCGAAACGTTCCTCTTCCCAACCGTTCAGCGGGCGGCCGAAATAGCTGTCCTGGATCGCGCGCACCAGGTTGCGGTCCGACACCCGGCGCAGGACCAGCTCCAGTTCGGCCACGTTCACCGTCTCCACCGGCAGGGCAGCATCGGCACTGCGCGGCAGGACATAGGCCCGCCCGGGAAAGCGCGCGGCAGGGGCGCGGTCGCGCATATAGGCGCGCAGCGTCGTGTCGCGGGCCAGCACTTCGCCCGCGGCAGACGGCAGGCCGCTGCGCAGGGTCACCGTGTAGCGCTGGCCATGCGCCAGCCCATCGATGCAAAGCTGCCTGCCGGATGCCTCAAGCGCGATTCCGGGCGCGTCCACACGCACGAAGGGCAGGTAATCCACCCCGCTTTCCGCCAGCGGATCTGAAAACTCCGCACACAGGCGCGGTGCGGGCGCGTCGCTTTCCACCCGGTCGGCCACCACGCGGAAGCCATGCTTGGCAATGGCGTCGTCCAGCGCCGCCGACAGGTCATCGCGCGGCTGGATCTCGTAGGCGAGGCGCAGCGCGGGGATCATCGCCTGCCCGCGATTGCGGTAGTCCAGCGCGCGGGCGAGGGTTTCCAGCGCCGTGGCCTGCTGGCCGGGGCTATCGGCCCGCAGGTAGGCGTTGATGGCCGCCGGGATCGCATCCGGGGCATAGCGGCGCCGTTCCTGCCGCTGGTTCGCGCCGTTGAACCGCAGTGCAAGGCCGGCATAGGTCTCCCACAGGTCGGCGCGGTCACTGATGGCCAGCGCAGGCCCGATCAGGCCCAGCGCCCGCAGCGGCTCACCCCGGCCCATCGCACGGGCTGCGCCCTGCACCAGATCATCCAGCGCGCTGCCATCCACAGAAAAGCGGGCGGCCAGCCCGTCCGCCAGCGCGCGCGCGGCATCGAAGTCCGAGGGGCGCAGGAATGCCAGATCGGCCTTACGCAGAGCGGCCCGTGCCTGTTGTTCAGCGGACGTGACACGACGCGTGGCCGAGATCGCGCCATCATAAGCCTCACGTTCCGTGATGGCAGATTTCGGGAAACAGGCGTTCGAGCGGCTGTTGAACGTGTAGCCAACGCACAGGTCATCCGCGCTGCACGCGCGGCGGCAGGCCGCCTCGGTCGTGTCAAAAAGCGCCGCCCGGTCGGAGCCGAAGAAGTCCACGTCGCGGCTAATGACATAGCGATCGGGGGGGAGCGGGCCATCCTCAGCCTGGGCTGTGGCAGCAGGGATCAAGGCAGCGAGCAGGAAGGCAAGAATCAGGCGAGCCATGAAAACACTCCGTAAAAATTCGCAGCCAGCGTGCCACGGCGCGCTGTCTCACGCCACAGTTTAAGGCGATCTTCACCACTGGCGGGGCAGAGTTCAGAGGTCAAGAAACCCGGAGGCCCCTATGAGCCTTGCCAGCAAGCTCGCCGAAGAACGGCGTGGGCGGCTTGCCGCGGAACGTCTGCTTGAGCTGAAGCAGGCGGAGCTTCACGCTGCCAATCGCAAACTGGGCCGTCACGCCCGCGCGCTGAGTGAAGAGATCGTCGAGACACGCGCGGAAGTGGCAAACGTGCGCGACGAAAACCAGCGGTTCAAATCGGACCTGACGGTCGCCAACCACAAGATCGAAGTCGCGGAGCGGCGGCTGTGGCATTCGATCCAGACCATCACAGACGGTTTTGCCTTCTTTGACGACCGCTCAAACCTGATCGCGGCCAACCGCGCCTACCTGATCATCTTTGATGGGCTGGAGTCGATCCGGCCCGGGGTCAATTACGTGGCGATCTTGCAGGCGATGACCGATGAGGGGATCGTCGACACCGGCACCCTTGACGCAACGACATGGCGCCAGCGCATGACCGACCGCTGGCACGATACGGAACCGGAGCCGATCACGATCCGGCTTTGGAACGATGAGTATATCCGCCTTGTAGATCGGCGCGGGCCGGGGGGCGACATTGTCTCGCTTGGCCACAACATCACCGCGACGGTGAAATACGAGGCCGAACTGCGCGAAGCCCGTGCGGTTGCGGAGGCGGCGAACCGGGCAAAGTCCGCCTTCCTCGCCAATATGAGCCACGAGATCCGCACGCCCATGAACGGGGTTGTCGGCATGGCCGATCTGATGGCCGACACGCCCCTGACCGAAGAGCAACGGCTTTATGTCAATACGATCCGCAATTCGGGCGACGCGCTGCTGACGATTATCAACGACGTGCTCGATTACTCGAAGATCGAGGCGGAGAAGCTGACGCTGCACCCCGAGCCGTTTGATCTTGAGCGGTGCATTCACGAGATCATTATGCTTTTGCAGCCGATGGCCCAGGACAAGTCGCTAAGACTGCTGGTCGATTACGACCTGTTCCTGCCGACGCGTTTTGTGGGCGATCCGGGCCGCATCCGGCAGATCCTGACCAACCTGATGGGCAATGCGGTGAAATTCACCGCTGCGGGCCACATCCTGATCCGGGTGACGGGCGTGCCGTCGGATGACGGGCCAAACCAGGTGACCATCGCCATTGAGGACACCGGCATCGGCATCCCGGAAGACAAGGTTGCCCACATCTTTGGCGAGTTCACGCAGGTCGAGAACGAGCGGAACCGCAAGTTTGACGGCACCGGCCTTGGCCTCGCCATTTCGCAGCGGCTTGTCAGCCTGATGCAGGGGGAAATCTGGGTGACCTCCGAAGAGGGCGTCGGGTCGTGCTTTGCCTTCAACCTGCCCCTGCCCTCCGCCCCGGATGAGGCGATCCCCCAACCCGCCCTGCCCGACGGGCTGCGCCGGGTGCTGGTGGTGGACGACGTCGCGGCAAACCGTGTGATCCTGCAACGGCAGCTGGAACAGCTTGGGCTGGGGGTGCACTGTTCTGCGAACGGTAAGGAGGCGTTGGCGGCGCTGGACGACGGCGTGTTTGACGTAGTGCTGACGGATCACAACATGCCGGAGATGGACGGGCTGGAATTGGCCCATGCCATGCGCGAGGCCGGGAAAACCCAGCCTGTGATCATGCTCAGCTCCAACCCCGGCTACGCGGACCGCGACCCGGACCGCGCGGCGCTGCACGCGATCATGCAAAAGCCGGTGCCGCGGCGGGACCTCTTTGCAAAGCTGGAGTCCTTGCACAGCGAGCTGACCGCGCCAGATGTCCCCGCCGCGCATGGCGCGGCGCAACCCCAGCCGGATCCGCGCGCGGGCGCGGCTGGAATCGCTGCGGGCGCAGAGCCGCCGACGGACCTAAGCACGGCCGACACCGCGGCGGAGCCATCGGTGCCGCCATTTGCCGCTACGGCGCCGCCACCCTCTGAAACGGGGGCGCCGGGCGATCCCGTGCCAGAGGTGGCGGGTCAGGCGCCCCCCGCACAAGCGCCGCGCCTCATGCGTGTCCTCGCGGCGGAGGACAATAAGACCAACCAGCTGGTGCTCAAGAAGATGCTCAAGCACCTGTCAATCGAGCTTGAATTGGCCAATAACGGCGAAGAAGCGGTCGCGAAATATCGCAGCTTTGCGCCCGACATGATCTTCATGGACATCTCCATGCCCAAGATGGACGGGAAGGAAGCCACGGCAGCCATCCGCGCGCTGGAGGCAGGGCGCGGCACGCATGTGCCGATTGTTGCGCTGACCGCCCACGCGATGGGCGGAGATGAGCATGATATCCTGAGCGCGGGGCTTGATTTCTACTTGACCAAGCCACTGCGCAAAGATGCGCTGACCGACCGGATCTGCGCCCTTTGCCCGGCCGATGTGGCCCCGCCGCTCGTGAAGGAAGCGGGTGTCGCGTGACCTTGGGGCCTGCGCGAGCTAGGCTGGTGGTATGGAAAGGTTATTCACGCCGCGCGCCCTCGGAGAGATCGCGATCCGCTGCCGCGTCATGGCACCGATGGTGCGGTTTTACCGGGATATGGTGGGCCTGACCGTCCTAGAGGGCGGCGAGGAGGCAGCCATCACGTTTTTCAGCCTTGGGGAAAGCTGCGCGGGGCATACCGCAGTCCTCGCCCTGTTTGCGCCGGGGTCCGGTACCCGCCCCGGGCTGCATCCCGATGGGCAGCCCCAGACAGGCGGGCGGTCTTCCTTGCACCATCTGGCGCTGAGCTTGCCCTGGGCCGAACAGGATGCGGTCATGGCTTGGTACGACCATCACGGGCTGGATTACCGGGTCGAGCTTTTTGACTGGATCGGCTGGCGAGGGATCTTCACGCGCGATCCCGAGGGCAATACGGTTGAGCTGGTCGCCAAAGACCCCGGCTGGAGTGATCCGAAGGACGCCTAACGGCGACACGGTTTTGTTTTTGCTGATGAAGGGGTTTCACCCCCTCGTCGCCATTGGTCGCTCGAACCAATGGCGCGGACCGAAGGCGACCCCCCAGCATATTTTTAGCCAGAAGAAGGGTAAGGCCGGATAAAAACCGGTTCGGTGTCCGTCGAACGGTCTGGGGCAAACCTGTATCCGTCTGCATCAAAACTTTGCAGAGCCTCGGCAGTCGTGGCGCGGTTTTGCACGACCCAGCGGGCCATCGCGCCGCGGGCGCGTTTGGCAAAGAAGCTGACCATCTTGGCGGTGCCGTTCTTTTCCTCAAGGAATTTCGGCGTGATGACCCGCAGCTTGAGCGCTTTGACAGGGACCGCGCCGAAATACTCCTGACTGGCGCAGTTCACCAAAAGGTCGGTGCCCTGAGCAGCGGCTTGCGCGTTCAGCGCCTTTGCGATGTCGTCTTTCCAATAATCATACAGCGACGTGCCGCGCCGCGTCTTCAGGCGGCTGCCCATTTCCAGCCGGTAGGGCTGGATCGCGTCCCGGGGACGCAAGAGGCCGTAAAGCCCCGACAGGATGCGCAGGTGGTCATCAGCATAAGCGATGTCATCGGGCCCTAGCGTTTCGGCATCGAGCCCCTGGTACGTGTCGCCCGCAAAGGCAAAGAGCGCGGGGCGGGTTGCCTCAAGGCCGGGTTCCGCCTCGAATGCCTGAAAACGGTCGCGGTTGAGACGGGCGAGATCATCGCTCAGGTCCATCAGCGCCTTCAGTTTGCCCAGCGTGAGGTTACGCGCGGTCTTCGCCAGCCGCACCGCATCGCCCTGCATCGCCGGCTGCGTAGTCTCAACGTTGCGCTCTGTCCAGTCCAGCCGTTTGGCCGGGGAGATCACCACCAGCATGTCCCGCTCCTTTTCTTTGGCGGGGACCTAGCCCGCGTCCCGCAGTACGTCCAGAAAGGCGGGGCCGAAGCGTTCGGCCTTCTGCTCGGTCATGCCTTGGATACGCTCAAGCTCGTGCAGTGTGGCAGGTTTGCGTTCTGCAATGTGGCGCAGGGTTGTGTGCGTGCAGGACAAAGGCTTGTCCGTGCCCATCGGGCCGCGCGCCAGCTCGTGCTGCACTTCGAGCAGTTGGTCGAACACCGCGCCTTCGCTGCGCCCAACAAGCTTGCGGCGAGCGGGGTGCATTTGCGCGGCCTCCCCGGTGATCACTTCCAGAAAGGCGTCGCCGTAGCTCGACAGTTTCTTGGCCCCGACCCCGTTCAGGCGGGCCATGTCGTCCAATGTCTGAGGGCGCCGCGTAGCCATTTCGATCAGCGTACGGTCGGGGAAGAGGACGTAGGCGGGCACGCGCTGCGCCTCGGCCAGCGCGCGGCGTTTGGCCTTCAGCGCAGACAGCAGCGGCGCGTCTTCCTCGGGCACCATTTCGCGTACGGCGGGGCGTCGGGCGGCGGCTTTGATCGTGTCGCGGCGCAGGCGGATGGTGTCCTCGCCTTTCAGGATCGGCAGCGCGGCGTCAGTCATCACCAGCGCCCCGTGGCGGGCGGGATCAGGGCGGACGAGGTCATGCCCCATCATTTGGCGAAAGATGGCCTGCCATTCGTGTTTGGGGTGTTCCGCGCCAATGCCAAAGACCGACAGGTTGGCGTGGCCATGCTGGCGCATTTTTGGCGTCTCAATCCCCAGAAGGATGTCGATGAGATGGTTTGTGCCAAAGCGTTCCTCAGACCGCAGAATGGCGGAAAGCGCTTTGCGGACGGATGTGGTGCCGTCGAACGTGTCCGCGGGCTTGTCGCAGAGATCGCAGTTGCCGCAGGTCACTTCGGTTTCGTCAAAATAGCCCAGCAGCGTCTTGCGGCGGCAGTCCAGCGCTTCGGCGAGGCCCAGCAGGGCGTTCAGGCGGGCGTGGTCGGCCATGCGGCGTTCGGGCGGGGCGAGGCCCTCGTCGATCTGGCTGCGGCGCAGTTTGATGTCGTCGGGGCCATACAGGGTTAGCGTTTCCGCAGGCGCGCCGTCCCGGCCTGCGCGGCCGATTTCCTGGTAGTAGGCTTCGATGGACTTCGGCAGGTCCGCGTGGGCGACCCAGCGGATGTCGGGTTTGTCGATGCCCATGCCGAAGGCGACGGTGGCGACGACGATCAGGCCATCTTCCCGCTGGAACCGCCGTTCAGCCACGCGGCGCTCGTCCGGGTCCATTGCGGCGTGATAGTGCAGCGCGGTGTGCCCGTCGGCGCGCAGGGCGGCGGCAAGGCTTTCGGTTTTGGCCCGTGTGCCGCAGTAGACGATGCCGGACTGGCCCCGGCGGGCGGCGGCGAAGGACAGGATCTGGTCTCGCGGCTTGTTCTTTGCCGCAAAGGCAAGGTGGATGTTGGGCCGGTCGAACCCGCGCAAGAAGGCGGTGGGCGGGGTGCCGTCGAACAGTTTCTGGGTGATTTCGGCTTGGGTTTCGGCGTCCGCGGTGGCGGTGAAGGCGGCGAGGGGCACATCGAGGGCCGCGCGCAACTGGCCGATACGCAAGTAGTCGGGGCGAAAATCGTGGCCCCACTGGCTGATGCAATGCGCCTCGTCCACGGCGATCAAGTTCACACCCGCGCGGCGCAGCATCCGGATTGTGCCGGAGGAGGCAAGCCGTTCGGGCGCGATATAGAGGAGCTTCAGCGCGCCCTGCTCCATTGCCTCCCACACGGCGTCCGTTTCCTCGGGCGTGTTGGCGGAGGTCAAAGCACCCGCGCGCACACCCGCCGCTTGCAGGGCCGCGACCTGGTCGCGCATCAGGGCGATGAGGGGGGAGATGACAACCGTAACGCCCTCGCGCAGCAGCGCCGGAAGCTGGAAGCACAGGGACTTGCCGCCGCCCGTTGGCATAATGGCCAGCACGTTCTGGCCGTCCGCAACAGCGCGCACGATCTCTTCTTGCCCGGGGCGGAAAGCGTCAAAGCCGAAAACGTCGCCAAGGAGCTGCGCGGCGCGGTCCATCGGATACCTGTAAATTTGTCTGCTCTTTGGGATGCAGACTCACATACTAAGATTCCGTGAACAAGGCCCGGGATCACGCCCCGAGAAAAAGACCCGGCAGAATGATCGACCGCAGCGCGATCACCACGAGGAACGCGACCAGCGGCGCGAGGTCCAGCGGGTGCGTGTCGGGCAGGATGTTGCGGATGGGCCGGTAGATCGGCTCCAGCAGTTTGTTCAGGCCTGTCCAGATCTGGTAAACGAGGGGCTGGCCCATGTTCAGGACCTGAAAATTGATCAGCCAGCTCATGATGACGTGGGCCAGCATGAAGAAGAACGCGACCGAGAGCAGCAGATCAAGAAGCTGGTAGATCATCATCATGGTGCATGTCTCCGAAATCGCTGCGCCTGAGATGTAGGCGGACAAGGCGATGCGTGCAAGCATCCTGCCGCGTTATGGTTGACCCCCGCGCAGGTTGGGGTAACTGCGCCGCATGTACCCGTTTATTCGCCTTGCCTGGGGCACGTGGCGCGCGCGCCAAATGCCGCGCCTTGCCAACCCGCTTGACACCCACATCTCGCAGCATCGCTGCCTGCCGTGGGACATCGACATGTTTGCCGAGATGAACAACGGGCGGATGCTGTCGCTTTATGATCTGGGCCGGTTCCAGCTCGCTGCACGCGCGGGGTTGATCGATGCGCTGGTCAAGTATGGCTGGGCACTGACCATTGCGGGCTCTTCGGCGCGGTATCGCAAACGGATCACAACCTTTAAGCGGTTCGAGACACGCTCGCGGCTCGTGTGCTGGGATGAACGCTTCATGTATCTGGAGCAGTCGATGTGGGTGCGCGGCGAGTGTGCCTCCCACGTTCTTTACCGCACGGCGGCGATCAAGAATGGAAAGGTTGTCACGCCCGACCGCGTCGCCGAAGCGCTGAACGTCGATGGCCCGCCGCCCGCCATCCCGGGCTGGGTCAAAGCATGGACCGAGGCAGAGGCCCAGCGCCCCTGGCCCCCGATGCAGGACTAGGTCCGGAAAACCATTCCTTGCCAGAGCGCCCGCCGCCGTGGTCAAGTCCCCGCAAAAGAGCAGGGAGGCAGCGATGGCAGAGGTTTCGCTGAAAAAACGCATCTGGGGCTGGATGGCGTTCGACGTCGCGACGCAGCCGTTTTATACGCTGGGGCTGACTTTCATCTTTGGCCCGTACTTTGCCGCGGTGTCTTTGGGCTATTTTGAGGCCCGGATGGACGACCCGGATGCAGCGCGTGCGTCCTCGCAAAGCCTTTGGTTCTGGGGCCAGACCATCGCGGGTCTGCTGATCGCCTTCACCGCGCCACTGATTGGCGGCTATGCGGACAGCACCGGGCGGCGGATGCCCTGGATCTGGGGCTTTTCGCTGGTCTACCTGGTGATGACATGGGCGCTGTGGTGGATGCTGCCGGATGCGTCGACGCTTTTCATTACCCTGATCGCGTTCAACATCGCCTTCATCGCGGCCGAATATAACCTGATCTTCGTGAATGCGATCCTGCCTTCGCTCGGCAATCAGGACGAGGTGGGGCGCATTTCCGGCACCGGGGCCGCGATGGGTTATTGGGGCGGGGTGGTGTCGCTCTTTATCATGCTGCTGCTGCTGGCCGAAAATGACAGCGGCAAGACGCTGATCGGCCTTGATCCCGGCTTTGGCCTGTTTGATGCCGAAGCGCGGGAGGGCACGCGATCTGTCGGGCCGTTCTCGGCCATCTGGTACGTCTTTTTCATGATCCCCTTCTTTCTCTGGGTGCGCGAGGATCGCACGCCAAACCGGCAGGGCGGGGTGAAACAGGCGATCGCCGACCTGAAGCTAAGCTTGAAAAACGTGGTCAAGCGGACTTCATGCTTCAACTTTCTGATCTCTTCGATGTTCTACCGCGATGCGCTGAACGCGCTGTATTCGGCGGGCGGCATCTATGCGACGCTGATCCTGGGCTGGTCGATCATCCAGATCGGGGTGTTTGGCATCGTCGGCGCCGTTACGGCCGCCGTCGCGACGCAGATCGGGGGGCGCTTCGATGAAAAGCTGGGGCCGCGCCCGGTGATCAAGTTCTGCTGCTTCGTGCTGATTGGCGTGACCCTTGTGATCGTCGGGATGTCGCGGACCAGTTTTATGGGATTGGTCCCGATCCCGGAAGGCAGCTCGATCCCCGACATTATTTTCTACGTCTGCGGCGCGGCGATTGGCGGCGCGGGCGGTGCGATTTATGCCGCGTCCCGGTCGATGATGGTGCGCCACACCCACCCGGAGCGCCCAACCGAGGCGTTTGGCCTCTTTGCCCTGTCGGGTAAGGCAACGTCTTTCCTCGCCCCTGCCCTGATCGCGATCACGTCGATGGTCACCGGCTCGCCGCAGCTCGGCTATGTTCCCGTGATCCTGCTTTTCGTGCTAGGCTTGTACCTGCTCCGCTTCGTGAACCCGGATGGAGATGCCGAGGAATGGAAAAAATCCGAAATACCTGTGCCCTGATCCTAGCCGTGCTGCTGCTCGCTACACCAGCCGTTGCGCAGAAGAACATCGACGGGACGCGGACCAAGATGCCCTCAGCGGCTGAGCTGCGCGGATCGGCGAAAGCCGCCTTTGGCGCCAAACAGGACGGATCGGCCCAGCGCCCTGCCCCCTTTGGCGGCTATGCCAAGGGGTGCCTTGCGGGCGGGACGGAGTTGCCGGAAACCGGGCCGACCTGGCAGGCGATGCGTCTGAGCCGAAACCGGAACTGGGGCCATCCGGAGCTGGTGGATTACATTCAGGATCTGTCGCGCAAGGCCGCGGGGCTGCCGGGGTGGAACGGCCTCTATGTTGGTGACATGAGCCAGCCGCGGGGCGGGCCGATGCTGACAGGGCACCGCAGCCATCAGATCGGGCTGGACGTCGATATCTGGATGCTGCCCGGCACCGACATGACCCTGTCCAAGCGCAAGCGGGAGAATATCAGCTCCATCTCGCTCCGCCGGGCCAAGGGGGCCTATACCAACGGCAATTGGACGCGCCAGCATCACGAGTTGATCAAGGCCGCTGCGCAGGACCGGCGCGTGGCGCGGATATTTGTCTTTCCCGGCGCAAAGGTGCGGATGTGCGCCGAAGAGACGGGCAACCGCCGCTGGCTGCGCAAGGTGCGCCCGTGGTGGGGGCACCACTATCATTTCCACGTGCGGCTGAGCTGCCCGCGCGGAGCGCGCGGCTGCGTGGATCAAGCGGCCCCGCCGCCCGGCGATGGCTGCGCAGAGGCGCAGGAATGGGTGAACAACATCCTCAACCCGCCGCCGCCCGACCCCAACCCAAAGCCGAGGCCGCGCAGCACCCGCCGCGAATACACTGTCGGAGATTTGCCGCGCCAATGTTCAGGCGTCTTGGCCTCGCACTAAGCCTCTTGCCCGCCTGCGCACTGGCCCAGACGGCAACGCTGGAGGCGCAGCTTGCGCTACGGTCTGAGCTTCCGGGTTTCGGCGGGCTGTCGGCTGTTGAACTGTCCGAAGACGGCACGCGGGCCCACGCCCTGTCGGACCGCGGCGCCGCCTTTTCGCTTATCCTTGTTCGGAAAGACGGGAGGTTGACCGATGCGCAGGTCAGCGCTTGGAACGGCCCCGTCATCGCAGGCGACAGCGAAGGGCTCGCCATCGGCGCAGGCAAAAGTGTCTACAGCACCGAAGGCCCCGCGGGGCTACGCGAGACACATGGAAGCGCTCTGCCCGATCATCCAGACTTCGCAGACTTCCCCCTAAATGCCGGTTTCGAAGCGCTGGCCGTCGCCCCCGATGGCACCCTCTGGGCCATCCCCGAGGCGCGTGATGGCGGTGTCTTGCGCACTTACCTTTACGCAGGCGGATGGGCGCGCGGCCCAGACATCCTGGCCACGGAAGGCTTTCGCCCCTCCGGCGCGGATTTCGGCCCGGACGGGTGGCTTTACCTGCTTGAGCGCCGGGTCACCACACTCGGTTTTCAGGCCCGCGTCCGGCAGATCGATCCGGCAACCGGAGACGCCAAAGAGCTGCTCCGCACTGCACCCTCCCCCGCTGCCAATTTCGAAGGGATCGGCGTGTGGCAGGACCAGGCCGGCACCCTGCGTCTGACCCTGATCGCAGACAACAACTTCATCGTCTTCGTCGAAAACCGTTTTGTCGAATACGTCCTGACCCCGCTCGAATAGGGCTTGCATACGCGCGCGTGCGGTCGTATGCCGCACCCGCTCCGGGCCGCGTCCGGGGCCAAGTCGCCGCAACCTTGGAAAAACGGGCAAATACATGACACGTGCGCATCTTCCTGGAATTCTCGCGATGGCCGCCATTGTGCTGCTGTCCAACATCCTCGTGCAGTTCACGGTACCGACCGATCTGCCGCTGATCTCCTTTTTGACCTGGGGGGCGTTCACGTACCCCCTCGCCTTCCTCGTGACCGACGTGATGAACCGCGTCTACGGCGCAGGGCCGGCGCGCACGGTGGTGCTGGTCGGCTTTGTCGTCGGCATCTTTTGCAGCCTTGTGGGCACCCAGATCGTGGGCGAGTTCGGCCCCCTTGTGACCTTCCGCATCGCGGTTGGCTCCGGTATCGCCTTCCTGACGGCACAGCTTTTGGACGTGGGCCTCTTTTCGGCCCTGCGCGGGGGCGCGTGGTGGCGCGCGCCGCTGGTGTCGACGCTGGTCGGCTCTACGGTGGATACGGCTCTGTTTTTCTCAATCGCGTTCTCAGGGGCCTTGTCTTGGGTCGACCCGGCGACAGACGTGGCCTGGGCGAACGAGATGATCCCGCTGCTCGGCTATGGGGCGATGGCGCCGCTTTGGATTTCGCTGGCGGTCGCGGACTGGGCGGTGAAGCTGACGCTGGCTTTGGCGGCTTTGATCCCGTTCCGGGTGCTGACCGCGCACACCGCCTGACGAATATGTTTGGCAGACGCGCCGTTCGATGCTTATCTACCCGTAATCGCAACAACTGAAAGGAGGTGATCCAGTGTCGAGAAAGGTATTGGAGAAAGTGGTCGGGACAGCTAGGGAGACCGCCCTCTAGGGCAGCCCTTGGTGGAGCGTTGGCTCTGGTTGGATAAACCCTAACCGCCCACCTCCGAACTTTCGAATTAGACCCTTGTGAAGGGCCGCCCTGCGACAGTGGCGGCCCTTCCTTCATTTTGTGCTAAGTGACGGTCATGCTCCGCATCAACGACGACATCGTGATCCAGGATTGGGAACTGACCGAACAGTTCATCCGCGCCTCCGGGCCGGGTGGGCAGAACGTAAACAAGGTCAGCACGGCGGTTGAGTTGCGCTTCGAGGCCGCCTGCAGCCCGTCCCTCCCCCAGCCCGTCAAAGCACGGCTGAAGCGCCTGGCAGGCCGCCGCTGGACGAAAGACGGCGCGCTGGTGCTGCAGGTGTCAGAAGCCCGCACCCAAGCCCGCAACCGCGACATCGCGCGAGAGAGGCTGGTGGAGTTGGTCCGCAAGGCGCTGGTGGCGCCGAAGCGGCGGGTGAAGACAAAACCCACCCGCGGGTCGGTGGAGCGGCGGCTTAAGGCAAAGAAGGAGCGGGGGGAGGTTAAGGCGCTTAGGGGGCGGGTGTGATGACCTCTTGTTGCTAACGTACACGACCTTTACTCGTCACAAGGCGTCTAGATGTGAATAAGTTCGCAGCAAACGACTTTGTCTCTTTGAGGGGCATTCCAACTCAAAACAAGCGTTGTTGTTGCAAACAGACATGATAAAAGCAGCTTTATGACTACAGCGCAGACACTGATAATCAACAACACAACATATGATTGCTCCAAAGCTGTCGAATACCACTATGGGGGGTTCCCACCGAATCCGATTGATGTCGCGGCCATCTTCACGCCTTTGACAGACGCCCTTCAACAGCTGACTCGGTACGATGAGAAGCTTAAGCACATGCAAAACTCGGAGCTCCTGCTAGCGCCGCTTCGGCAGCGCGATGCCGTCGTATCCTCTCGGATGGAAGGTACGATTTCGACACTCGAAGAGGTTCTACGCTTAGAGGCAAGCGAGAATGCGCGGCGGTCTGAGGGGACAACACGCGATGATACCCTCGAGGTTTCATTGTATGCCCGCGCCCTGAGACAGGCAGAGACCCACTTGCGGGATGGCAACCCAATATCCCAAGCCATGATACGAGATGCGCACAGAACACTACTCAGCGCAGGGCGCGGAGCAAAACACAAACCGGGGCAATACAAAGTCGAACAAAACTACATAGGCGACAAAGCACAACGACTGGTTCACTTCATTCCAATCTCACCCTTTGACCTTCAAAGCGGCATGGATCGCTTGATGCACTTTCTTCGAAACGATCCGCAACATGACTTGTTGCGGGCAGCTATCGCGCATGCGGAGTTCGAAGCACTTCATCCTTTTGAGGATGGCAATGGCAGGGTAGGCAGAATGCTGATCCCGCTAACGCTTTGGAACTACGGAATTCTAAGCGCGCCTCATTTTTTCGTAAGCGACTACTTTGAACGGAACAAAGACCAATACATCCACCGCCTCCGCAGAATATCTGAAGCCAGTGAATGGTCTGGATGGTGCAGTTTTTTTCTGTCTGGGCTCGCAATGCAAGCCAGAAAGAATATCGAAACAGTTGAAAGCATCCAAGCGCACTACGAGCGAACAAAAGAGCAGTTTCGAGAGGTGTTGCGATCTCAATACTTTCACTCCGCAGTTGACTACGTGTTCAACCATCCAGTGTTTTGGAACAACCACTTCGTTGAAACTGCTGAAGGGCCACCATCGACGCTCCGAAACTTTACCCCCAAGTTAGTAAATGAAGGCCTGCTGCAAACAATTGTCCCGCCATCAGGACGGGCACCGGGTCTGTATGCCTACACGTCCTTGATACGCATTCTAGACGCTGACACCTAAACCACAACCTCCCGCTCCACCTGCGCCCCAACCCCGAACACACGCTTATACCGCTCCACTTCCGTCTCCGGCCCCATCGCTTTGCGGGGGTTGTCGCTCAGCTTCACGGTTGCTTTGCCGTCCGCTGACACGGCCTTGCAAACCAGGCTGAACGGGGCCAGCGCGTCGTCAGGAGCAAGCCCGCGGAAGTCGTTGGTCAGAAGCGTGCCCCAGCCGAAGGACACCCGCACGCGGCCTGCGAATTGGGCGTGGAGTTCTTCGATCTTGTCCGCATCCAGCCCGTCAGAGAAGATCACCAGCTTTTCCGCCGGGTCCTCGCCGCGGTCTTGCCACCAGCGGATGGCCGTTTCGGCCCCCTCCGCCGGGTCGCCGCTGTCGATCCTTATGCCCGTCCAACCCGCGAGCCAGTCGGGGGCGCCGTCGAGGAAGCCTTTGGTGCCGTAGGTGTCCGGCAGGATGATGCGCAGGTTGCCGTCATGCTCTTCGTGCCAGTCGGACAGCACGTCATAGGGCGCGCGGGCAAGGGCGGCGTCGTCCGTCGCCAAGGCGGAATAGACCATCGGCAGCTCGTGCGCATTGGTGCCGATCGCCTCAAGGTCGCGGTTCTTGGCGATCAGGCAATTGGAGGTGCCGGTAAAGCGGCTTCCCAGCCCCTCCTGCATCGCCTGCACGGCCCAGTCCTGCCACAGGAAGCTGTGCCGCCGCCGTGTGCCGAAGTCGGCGACGCGCAAGCCATCGAGGCCGCGCAGCCGCTCGATCTTCTCCCACAGTTTGGTCATCGCGCGGGCGTAGAGGACCTGAAGCTCGAACCGGCCCATCTCGCCCAGCACGGCGCGAGAGCGCAGCTCCATCAGCACGGACAGCGCCGGGATTTCCCACAGCATCACCTCGGGCCACGCGCCTTCAAAGGTCAGCTCATATTGATCCCCCACCCGTTCAAGATGGTAGGCGGGCAGGCGCAGCCCTTCGAACCAGTCCATGAACTCCGGCCCGAACATCTGCCGCTTGCCGTAGAAAGTGTTGCCGCGCATCCATGTCGACTCCCCGCGCGAGAGGGAGAGCGAGCGGATGTGGTCCAGTTGCTCGCGCAGCTCGCCCTCGTCGATCAGATTGGCCAGCGGCACGTGGCTTGAGCGGTTGATAAGGCTAAAGGTGACCTGCGTGTCCGGACGGTTGCGAAACACGGTCTGGCACATCAACAGCTTGTAGAAATCGGTGTCGATCAGGGACCGGACGATCGGGTCGATCTTCCATTTGTGGTTCCAGACGCGTGTCGCGATGTCGACCATGTGGCGAGCCCCGTAGTGTTTTGAAATATGTGCCCGATGCGCGCCGGTATGGAAAGGGGCCGGTGTTACGGGATAAGGCGGACGCCCGCGTCCCGCATCGCGTCCATCGCCGCGGCAAGGGAGCCGTCGAGGTCGATCGCGCGGCAGAGGTCGGTGCGGACGGTCACGTCGAACCCGGCCTTTGCTGCGTCAACGGCGGAGAAGTGCACGCAGAAATCGGTGGCGAGGCCGACCATCGTAAGGGTGTCGATGAAACGGGCGCGCAAGTAGCCCTCAAGCCCTGTGGGCGTGGTGTGGTCGTTTTCGAACAGGGCGGAGTAGCTGTCGATCTCGGGCCTATAGCCCTTGCGCACGATCATGTCGGCGCGGTCCACGTTCAGGTCTGCGTGAAACGCGGCGCCCTTGCTGCCCTGAATGCAGTGGTCTGGCCAAAGGACCTGCGGGCCGTAGGGCATCTGGGTCATGTCGTAGGGTGCTTTGCCCGCGTGGCTGGAGGCAAAGCTGGAATGGCCCGCCGGGTGCCAGTCCTGGGTCAGCACCACCGCCTCCGCCTCGGCCATAAGGGCGTTGATCCCGGGCACGATCTGGTCACCTTCCGGCACCGCCAGCGCGCCGCCCGGGCAGAAGTCGTTCTGGACGTCGATCACGATCAGGGCGTGGGACATGGGCGCTCTCCTTTGCCCATATGGCTAGGCGCGGGGCCGGCCCGCGTCAACTCACGCCCTTGCCCGTAGTGACGGGCGGTCGTATCTGGCGGCCATGTACCATATTGCGGCGCTTTACCATTTTACCCGTTTTGATGACCCGGCTGCTTTGAAAGGGCCGCTGGCGGCGCTTGCTTGCGCGCAGGGGGTGAAGGGGACGTTGTTGCTGGCCAGCGAAGGGATCAACGGCACGATTGCAGGGCCGCGTGCAGGGCTGGATGCGGTGTTGGACCACATCCGGGGCCTGCCGGGGTGCCGCGATCTGGAGTGGAAGGAAAGCACTGCGGCCTTTCCGCCCTTTGGCAAGCTGAAGGTTCGGCTAAAGCGCGAAATCGTGACGATGGGCCAGCCGGATGTGGACCCGGTGGCGCGGGTTGGCAGCTATGTGGACCCCAAGGACTGGAACGCGCTGATCACCGACCCGGACGTTGCCGTGATCGACACGCGGAACGATTTCGAGGTCGCGATTGGCACGTTCCGCGGGGCGGTTGATCCGGGCACGGCCAGCTTTGGCGAGTTCCCCGCGTGGTGGGCGGAGAACAAGGACCGGTTTGCTGGCAAGCGAATTGCGATGTTCTGCACGGGCGGGATCCGCTGCGAGAAGAGCACGAATTACCTTTTGGGCCAAGGCGTGAACGAGGTTTTCCACCTTAAGGGCGGTATCCTGAAATACCTTGAGGAGGTGCCCGCCGAGGACAGCACCTGGGACGGGGAATGCTTTGTTTTTGACGGGCGGGTCAGCGTGGGCCACGGCATGGCGGTTGGCCCGCACGTCCTGTGCCACGCCTGCCGCCGTCCGATCCTGCCCGCCGACACGGCGCGGCCCGAATATGAAGAGGGCGTGTCCTGCCATCACTGCGTGAATGAAACAAGTGACGAGGACAAGGCGCGGTTTCGGATGCGGCAGCGGCAGATCGAGCTGGCCCGCGCACGCGGCGAAAACCACCTTGGCGGGGTGATGGTGCCGGAGAAGTAGGCGGATCAGGCTATCGCAGCCCTTTGCCCACGCGCGCGGCGCAGAAGCCACAGCATGATGCCGATGTTCAGTGCGTTCCACGCGATGCCATTCCAGAAGGCCAGTTGGTAGCTGCCTGTCACGTCGTAGATGACTGCGGACAGCCATCCGCCCAGCGCCATGCCCATGATCGTCGCCATCATGACAAGGCCGACCCAGCGCCCCGCTTCGCGTGCGGGCATGTATTCCCGGACGATGACGGCATAGCTGGGCACGATGCCGCCCTGACTCAGGCCAAAGACGGTCGAGATGATGTAGAGCGCGATCAGACCATCCGACGGCAGGTAGAGAAACAGCGCAAGCATCTGGAGCGTCGAGCCAATCAGCAGCGTCCAGACCCCGCCAACCTGATCGGCGAGCAGGCCCGAGATCAGCCGCGAGACAACGCCGCCCAAGAGCATCAGCGACAGCATCTCTGCCCCCGCCGCGGGCCCATACCCGAGGTCCACGCAATAGGCGATGATATGCACCTGCGGCATCGACATCGCCACGCAGCAGCCGACACCGGCGAGGCCCAGAAGGGCGGCGAGAACCGGCGGGCGGATGCCCACGCTGCCCGCGCGCGCATCAACCTGACTTTGGGCGATGTCCTTGTCGCCATCCGGTACGGAGCGCCGCAGCAGAAGCGCCAGCGGGATCACGACCGCGAGCGTCACAATCGCGAGGAACCCGTAGACCCCGCGCCAGCCCGCCTCGGTCAGCAGGCCCGCCAGCGCGTAAGACCAGATCGCGCCCGACAGGTAGTTCCCGCTGGCGACAAGGGCCACGGCGACGCCGCGGCGGCGCAGGAACCAGTGGGAGATGTCTGCGATCAGAGGTCCGAAGCCCACCGCCGAACACAGGCCAATCAGCAGCTGCGCCGCGCTGAGCGCCAAGATGGAGGTTGAAATCATCGCCAGCCCAAACCCGGCGGCCACGCCAATGGCGGCGGCCACCAGAGACAAGGCCACGCCAAAGCGGTCCACCGCCTGCCCGATCAGGAAATTGCCCAGCGCAAAGCCGATCATGGTGAGTGTGTAGGGCAGCGATGCCTCCGCCCGCCCGGTCCCGAACTCGGCCTGCACATCCGGCAGGATCACGATGATCGCCCACATGCCTGCATTGGCCACGCAGGCCGCCGCCAGCGTGATGGCAAGGCGCGTCCATGCCGCGCGGCTGTCCAGAACTGAAGCTCTCATATGCTTTGCATACCCCGCCCCGAGGCCGGACTAAATGCCGACAATTGCGATTGTTAGGAATACCCTAACCCGAGCTGCCTATCCCTGATCCCGGGTGAAGAGTGAGGTGGCGGTATGAGCGTTCAGGGCAATGTGGCTCCGGTCATTATCAAGCGGAAGAAGGTCGTGGGCGGTGATGGGCACCACGGCGGCGCGTGGAAGGTCGCATATGCGGACTTCGTGACGGCGATGATGGCGTTTTTCATGCTGATGTGGCTGCTCAACGCTACAACCGAGCAGCAGCGCAAGGGCATTGCCGATTACTTCTCGCCCACGATACCGATCAACCGGGTGTCTGGCGGAGGGGATGGCGCCTTTGGCGGCACGTCCGTGTTTTCCGAAGAAGCGCTGCCGCAGAATGGAACCGGGGCGACGTCCTTGCGGCCAACGGCGAGCAACAAGGCGTCTGGTGCGGCAGGCCAGGACGGCCAAGACGATCCGTTGACCTCGGTTGAAGCGGAGCTTTTGGGCCGCGGCGGGGAATCGGCGGTGATGGAAAATGCGCTAAAGCACATCATCACGCGCGTGACGGATGAGGGCCTGGTGATCGAGATATTTTCGCGCGAGGGGGCGCTGATCTTTGATCCCGAAACGGGCCGGGCGACGCCGCTTCTGGCCAATATCTCGGCCATTGTCGGGGACGTGGCCCGCACCGTGACAAACCCGATTGCCGTAGAGGCGCATGTGCCGGCGCGTCCTGTTGTGCTGTCGGGTCGCGATCCGTGGGCGGATTCGGTGGGCCGGGCGGAACAGATGCGTGCGCTGCTCGAAGCGACGCAAATTCGGCCGCAACGGATCAGCCGCGTGACCGGACACGCCGACCGCGAACCGGTCAGCCGCAACCCGATGGCACTGCGCAACGCGCGGGTGGAGATTATTTTGCTACGCTGAATTATACCGAATTTTATTTGTTAGGGGCACGTTAAACCCCGCGCGCCTAAGACTGCTGCAATTCGGGCGATACAGCAGAAAGGCGTGTCAATGACAATCTCCTCCTCCCTCAATGCCGGCGTTGCAGGTCTTCAATCCAATGCCACACGGTTGGCATCGATTTCCGACAACATCGCCAACTCATCGACTTTCGGCTATAAACGTGTCTCAACCGATTTTCAGTCGATGGTGATTTCGTCCGACGGCTCGACCTATTCCGCGGGCGGTGTTCGGGCAACAACGCAGCGCCTGATCGACCAGCGCGGTCCGCTGGTGGCTTCCGCAAATGCAACCGATCTTGCTGTCCGGGGGCGCGGCATGCTGCCGGTGTCACAGGCAACAGAAGTGCAGGTCGCAAATGGCGACACGCAGATGTTCCTGACCACCACCGGATCGTTCCGCACGGATGCCGATGGCTACCTGCGTTCGGATTCCGGCCTGGTCCTGCTAGGCTGGCCAGCCCTGCCTGATGGAACGATCCCCGTGTTTCCGCGCGATACGTCCGACGGGCTTGAGCCGATCCAGATCAATGTGAACCAGTTTTCAGGCGAGCCGACGACCAAGATGACGCTCGGCGTCAACCTGCCTGCAACAGATACGGAGGCGGGCTCCCTCGGTGAAACGCAGAACCTGTCGATCGAGTATTTTGACAACCTCGGTACGTCCGAAAGCATCAATGCAACCTTCACACCAACCGTCCCGGCAACAGGATCGTCAGATGAATGGACAATGCAGCTGACCGATTCCGCGCAAGACGGCGCGGTGATCGGTGAATATGTCCTGACCTTCGATACCAGCCGCACCTCGGGCGGCACCTTGTCATCGGTAACGCCGGTTTCGGGCGGCGCCTATGATACGGATACCGGAACGATCGTGGTGAATGTCGAAGGCGGGCCGATTGAAATAAACATCGGTGAGATCGGCGACAGCAACGGCCTCACGCAGCTCAGCGATAGCTTTGCTCCGGTTGCCATCACCAAGGATGGCTTTCCGGTTGGCAACATGACAGGCGTTGAGGTGGACGCGAACGGCTACGTCCACGCTTATTTCAACAATGGCATCACGCGGACGATTTATCAGGTCCCACTGGTTGACCTGCCGAACCCGAACGGGATGGTCGCGCTGGATAACCAGACCTACCTTCCGTCGCCGGATAGCGGATCCTATTTCCTGTGGGACGCGGGTGACGGTCCGACCGGCGACATCGTGTCCTTCGCGCGCGAGGAATCAGCCGTTGATGTTGCGGGCGAGCTGACCGCGATGATCCAGACCCAGCGCGCCTATTCGTCGAACGCGAAGGTCATCCAGACGGTGGACGAGATGCTGCAAGAGACCACGAACATCAAACGCTGATGCGGCTTAGGAGGCCTTTGGGATGTCGATTTCCAGTGCACTGAACAACGCGCTTTCGGGGCTGACCGCGTCCAGTCGTGCAACGCAAGTTGTGTCATCCAACATCGCAAACGCGATGACCCCCGGCTATGGAAAACGCTCCATCGAGCTGGCAAGCAACGCAACCACGGGCCTTGGCGGCGTGCGCATCACTGGCATCACACGGCACACCGATCCCGTGCTTTTGTCGGACCGGCGCAATGCCGGTTCCGAGGTCGGGTTTCACACCGTCACCAACAGGTTTCTTACAGATTTCGAGGCGCTTATTGGCACGCCCAATGAACCTAGCTCACTTTCGGGGCGGCTCTCTGCGCTCAATGCGGACCTGATCACCGCCGCCAGTCGCCCAGACGCGGTGGAGCGGCTCGATAGCGTCGTGGCAAGCGCGCAAGAGCTCGCGGGCGCCATTCGGACATCCTCGCAAGGCGTGCAGGACGCACGCACGCGCGCGGATGCCAACATCGCCATAGAGGTTCAGCGCCTGAACGATGCCCTATCCGCTGTCGAAGACCTGAATAACCGCATTGTAAACGCCGAGGTGGGCGGGCATGACCCCTCAGCTCTGGTTGACGAGCGGCAGGCCCTGGTCGACGAAATCTCTGAAATGGTGCCGCTTCGATCGATGGATCGGCCCAACGGTGCGGTTGCGCTTTACTCCGCCCAAGGTGCGGTGCTGATTGACGGTCGTGCCTCCGAGATCGGTTTTGAGCCCACCAACGTCGTAACGCCCTATATGTCGGTCGCGGACGGCAGCCTGAGCGGTTTGACGATCAACGGGATACCCCAGCGCACGAGCTCCGAGAGTGGGCAGCTATCCGGCGGAACTCTGGGCGCGCATTTTGCCATCCGGGATGAGTTGGGCGTAGAGGCGCAAGCCCAACTGGACGCTTATGCGCGCGACCTGATCACCCGCTTCGAAGCAGAATCAACGGATACGACCCGCGCCCCCGGCAGCCCGGGTCTGTTCACCGATGAAGGCGGCAGTTTCTTGGCCAGTGATGAGGTTGGCGTTGCCGGCCGAATCACTTTGAACGCAGGCGTCGATCCATCGCAAGGCGGTGAAAGCTGGCGGCTGCGCGATGGGCTGAATGCGACCACGCCTGGGGATGTTGGCAATTCGGCCCTGCTGCAGTCATTTTCCGATGCGTTGACCACTCAGATCGTGCCGGGCTCCGGCAATTTCGGCTCGGACACCATGACCTCCGATGGATTGCTGACAACGTTGGCGGCGCAGATTGGCAGCGACCGCATGCGCTCGGATCAGCAACTGAGCTTTGTTTCGGCCCAACATGCGGAGTTCGTCCAGATGGAACTGGCACAGGGTGTCGATACGGATGCGGAGATGCAGCAGCTGTTGTTGATCGAGCAAAGCTACGCCGCGAACGCGCGCATGATCCAGACGATTGATGAAATGATGGAAGCCCTACTGAGGATTTGACGCATGGCCATGATGTCGATTGGTGATCTCTCCCAATCCTTTTTTCTGCAACGGCGCGGCACCGCGCTGAAGGTCGAGCTCAACCGTCTGACAGAGGAGCTGGCAACGGGGCAGGTGTCCGACGTGAAGGCGCGCCTTGCGGGCAATGTCAGCTACCTGGCCGGCATAGAGCGGGATATTATGGCGCTTGGGGCCTATCAGGTCACCACAACGGAGGCGGCACAGTTTACCAACGCGGTGCAAGAGGCCCTTGGCCGGGTGCAAACATCCACGGGCGACATGGCGAACGCCGTTTTGCGGGTGGGCTCTACCACGGTGCACACTGTGGTCGAGCAGATCTCAAACGATGCTGAAACCGAGTTGGCGAACATGATGTCAGCCCTGAACGGGCAGATTGCCGGCCGGTCCCTTTTCGCGGGTGCCGCGACCAATGTGGCCCCGCTAAAGGGTGCGGATACGCTGCTGGGCGCGCTGCGCACAGAGCTGGCGGGTGCCACGTCGGTGGATGAGGTTATCGCGGACGTGCAGACATGGTTTGACGATCCGGCGGGCTTTGAAGCTGTGATCTATGGCGGATCAACGGACGATTTACCGCCGTTTCAGGTCAATGCCGATACGCGCCTGCCAATGACTGTGCGGGCCGATGATGCCGAGATCAAGGACGCGCTGATGCATACGGTCCTTGCCGCGCTTGCGACCGATCCTGCCTTATTGCTGGATGAGGCGGAACAGCGCGATCTGCTGCTTCATGCCGGGGGCGGGCTCCTCAGCGATCAGGACAAGCTGACTGGCGTGCGCGGCAATGTCGGGTTTATTGAGCAGCGTATTGAAGACGCGACCGCGCGCAATGCCGCTGAGCTTACATCGCTTGATTTTGCGAAAAACGCCTTCCTCGCGGCTGATCCTTATGAGACCGCGACCAACCTGGAGAATGTCCAATTTCAGCTTCAGAGCCTGTACCAGATCACCGCGCGCATGGCCCAACTCTCGCTTGGGAATTTCCTGCGATGAACTGGCTCAGATACGCTCTTGCTTGGCTCGCCCTTGCCACTTCCGTCGCCGCGGGCCCGGTGCGCATCAAGGACCTTGTGGAGTTCGACGGGGTGCGCGGCAACGACCTTGTCGGCTATGGCCTCGTGGTCGGGCTGAACGGCACCGGGGATGGGCTGCGCAACGCGCCCTTCACCGAGGAGATCATGTCCAACATCCTTGAGCGGCTGGGCGTCAACGTGACGGGGGAGCAGTTTCGCCCCAAAAACGTGGCCGCGGTGTTTGTCACGGCAAGCCTGCCGCCTTTTGCGCGGGCCGGGGGGCAGATCGATGTGACGGTTTCGGCGATTGGCGATGCAAAAAGCCTGCTGGGGGGCACGTTGATCATGACGCCGTTGAACGCCGCAGACGGGCAGATTTACGCGGTCGCGCAAGGCACGATAATTGCGGGCGGCGCGGTTGCTGAAGGGGATGCGGCCACCGTCACGCAGGGTGTACCGACCGCGGGCGTTATCCCATCGGGCGCGCGGGTGGAACGTGAAATAGACTTTGAGTTGGACAGCCTCACCGATCTTCGGCTGGCTTTGCGCGATGCGGATTTTACAACGGCAGCGCGGATCGAGGAGGCGATCAATTCTGACTTCGGGCGTCCGGTAGCGCAAATGCTGGATTCAGGCACTGTCACGTTGAATATCTCCGGCACGCGGATGGCCTCGGTGGCACATGCGCTGGGCCGGGTCGAAAACTTGCTGGTCGAGCCGGAGCGCAAAGCCCGTGTTGTCGTCGATCAGAGGTCCGGCACAATTGTCATGGGCGAGGATGTGCGTATTTCCCGCGTGGCCGTGTCGCAGGGAAACCTGACGCTGCGCATCGAGGAGGCACCGGTTGCCGTTCAGCCAAACCCCTTTGCGCAAGGCGAAACCGTCGTTGTGCCGCGCACAAATGCGCAGCTGGAAGAGGAGCCGGGGATCGGGCTGGCGGAAGTCCCCGAAGGTACCTCCCTTTCGGAGGTGATTGCCGGGCTTAACGCGCTTGGTGTGGCACCGCGGGACATGATCGATATCCTTAAGAGCATTAAGGCAGCTGGTGCCTTGCATGCCGAGTTCATCGTCAGATAAAATTTTGGCGCAGCTTTAAAGTATTTAACCCTGGCCTGCCGAGCCCATTTGCCGTTTTGCTCTGCCGCCGAAAGCCGGTCGTTTAGCCCGAACGGCTCGCAGCATTTGGCAAATGGTCAACCAGCAAGCACGCATATTGCACGGGGAAGGCTGCGCATGACGTCACATGCGTGCGACGGCCAATTAAAACACCCAGCGAAGCACAGTCTAATTGTCCAATCCCAGTCCCCGCCAGGTGGCGCGCCGCGGACGGATGAAAGTTGAGCACAAAATGAACATTGAATGGCGAATATCCCGGCAAAAAGCTGGCAAGCTGTTCTGGAACCTCAGCCATCCGGCGTCGTAGCGCGCCTAACTCGACATGACGTATCAGACCGGCCAGGACACCCTGATGAACAGGCCACTTTGTTTTGCGGCTGCCGCACCAAGATCAAATCGACTTGGCGGCCGAAAGCCCCTCTTGCTTTGTTAGAAGTAACTGCGCACGAGGCTGCCCGCGATGAGCGCCCAGCCATCCGCTACAACGAAGAACGCGAGCTTGAACGGCAGGGACACGATCGCAGGCGGCACCATCATCATGCCCATCGACATCAGAACGGCGGCAACGACCAGGTCAATAATCAGGAATGGCAGAAACACAAGAAAACCGATCTGAAAAGCACGGGCAATTTCTGACAACAAAAAACTGGGGACCAGTACCGAGAGCGGCGCCTCGGGGGATAGCTGTTGACCAACGGTGTCGGGCCGGAGGTCGGCCATCGCGGTAAAAGTATCCGGATCCATCCGCGCCGCCATAAAAACCCGGAAGGGCTCAAGTGTGCGCAGAAACGCCTGCTCAATCTCGATCTCTTCGTTGGCAAGCGGCTGCAGTCCGCTTTGCCAGGCCTCGGTAAAGACTGGCTCCATCACGAAATAGGTCAAAAACAATGCGAGGCTGACGATGAGCATATTGGGCGGTGACGCTTGCAAACCAATCGCCTGCCGCAGGATCGACAAAACCGTAACCAAAAAAGGAAAACAGGTCACCATGATCGCAAGCCCGGGGGCGAGACTGAGCACGGTGACGAGCGCAAAGAGCTGAATGGCGCGCGCGCTGAGCGATCCGTCATCGCCCAGAGATATCGAGATGTCCTGCGCTGCTACCGGTGCGGCCATGAAACAAATCCAGACCGCCAGCGCGGCAACACCCGAACGCGACATCACTTAGAGACCGGTGCCATCTTCAGAGACTTCGGTCAGGCGAACCACCAGCTCGCCGTTCTGCGCATCTTCTGCCTCTTCGAGTAGCCCGCGCGCGATTAGCTTGTCGCCGACGAAGAGTTCAACCGGGTCGTCGATGCGCCGGTCCAGCGTCAGCACGGTGTTGGCTCCGAGCATCACGAGGTCACGCACGAGCGGGCGGGCACGGCCGACGCAGACGGACACTTCGATCGGCACAGAGGTGAACGGGTTGTGCCCATCTCTTGCCAGCGCGGCGCGATCAAATTCCTCAGCCATGTCGTGTCTCCTGTTTCATTTCGTTAACTGCGGCGGTGAGAGCGTCTTCGATGTCCTTGACCAGCGCGGACATATCGACGTCTCGCTCCGCGCTTCCCACGCGCAAGCGCGCGGTCATGATCGATCCGGCGTCAATGGGCGTTACCGTCACGTTGAGGTCCGTTTCCTGGCTCAAGATATCTTCGACCAGATCAGCCGCTTCGGCGGACACCTCAAGCGCAATCGGCCCGTCAAGATTCGCGGCTGTCATTTGCTTGAGTTGCTCGGCAACATGCAGCGCAAGGCCGCCGCGCGCCATCGCAGGCAGCAGCGCCGAGGAAAGCTCGGTGAACAGAGGGCTGAGCGCCTCAAGCAGACAGCGGCGCGCTTCGTGCATCGTGAACGTTGCATCCCGTAATACCTCGAGTACGCCTTCGCTTGATAGCGACGTGCCCTTGGCGTGCGCCTTGACGGCATCTTCCCAACCAGCGGCAAAGCCTTGTTCAAAGGCGGCCAGTTTCAGGTCCTCGATCTGCGTATCGGACAGACGTTTGCCGCTGCCCTGAGGCTGACGCGGCTTGCGCCCGCCAAAATCGTCATAGAGGTGCGACGGAGCCATCAGTGGTTTTCCTCCTTTTCTTCGAGCCAGCTGCGCAGGATTTCAACGGTTTCTTCTTGCCGCTCGCCGATCATGGCGCGCAGACGGTCGACCGGGTCCGCCCCAGCGCCCATGCCCGCCCCACCGCCGTCGAAGGCAGGCATCATCGGCAAATCTGGGAGGGGGTCGGAGGACGAGCCGATCTCGCCCGTCAGCGGGGGAAGATCACCGCTGCCAATGTCCGGTGCGTCGGCAATGTCGAACTCCGGCGCGGGCAGGCCCGCGGGTGCTGTATCAGGTGATACAGGCGCGCGGGACAGAAGGGGGCGGACAACGAACAGGCCAAGGATCAGCGTCACGACAGCAAGGACTGCCATCTGGATAGCGGACATCAGGTCGACGGCGAAACTGTCAAGAAAAGAAGTACTTGCTTCGGTGCCGACCGTGGGCGTGCTTTGTAACTGCATAGACTTGATCGTGATGACATCGCCGCGGGCCTCGTCAAAGCCAACCGCGGACGCGACCAATTCGCGCAAATTCTCCAATTCGGCCGCATCGCGCGGCGCGCTGATGATAGACCCGTCTTCGGCCGTTGTGGCGATGTCGTTGACGAGCACCGCGACGGTCACGCGCTTGATCGCGCCGGGCGCACGAATGACCTCGCGTTCGGTCTCGGACACTTCGAAATTGACCCGTTCGCGCAATTCCTGGTTTTGCGAAGACCCGCCATCCCCGCCCGCCCCGTCACCGTCCGGCAAGTTGGAGGCCACAGTGACCTCGCCGCCCGCCGCTTCGGTAGACTGCGTGCTGCGTTCCTGCGTGTCGGTGCTGACTGCGACACGGCCTTCCGGGTCGAAGATTCGCTCGCGAATGGCTTCGCTTTCGGTCACGGTATCGACGCTGACCTCGACAACGGCGTTGCCAAAGCCCACGCGTGCTTCCAACAATCGAGCCACCCGTTCGCGCAGCATCTGGGCCTTGTCGTCGCTGGCAGCAGCCGGAACGGCGTCGTCAGTTGCCCCCAGAAGGTTCCCGTCGGCATCGATGACCGCAACATCCTCGGGCGCGAGGCCCGATACCGCGGAGGCGACGAGAAAACGAATCGATTTGGCCTGGGCGGCGTTCACCGCGGCACCGCTGGGCGTCACCGCGACAGAGGCTTTGGGGGTCACGCCCCGTTGAAACGGGTTGCTGCCCGTGGTCGCGATATGAACACGCGCCATCGCAATGTGCGGGCTGGCGACAATTGTACGGGCCAGTTCGCCTTCTTTTGCGCGCCAATAGGCCGCGTCGAACATTTGTGAGGTGGTGCCAAAACCGCTGAGCGAATCAAGCAACTCATAGCCGCGGTTTGTATTGGCCGGCAGCCCCTCGCTCGCGAGCGTCATGCGCAGTTCATCGCGTTGTGCACCGTCAACGAAGATGGATCCGCCGCGCACCTCATAGGCGGCGCCGCGCTGTTCAAGGGCGGCGACAACATCACCCGCCGCACCGTTTTCCAGCCCGGAATAAAGCAATGTCATGCTAGGCGCGCTCGCCATCCGCGCCATCGCGAGAACCGCCATGAAAATTGCCAGGGTCGCCCCGACCACCACGATTTGCCGTCGCAGGTCCAGCCCGGTCCAGACATTCAGTAATTGCTGCACAATCGCCTCCGCCATTCCGGGCGCTCTGCCCGGCGTACCCCAGACATGACGGATCAGGCTTAACAATCGGTTAGTGCCTCTCGGGCTATAGCTGAATCGCGAAAGCAAATGAGGACGCAATGTCGGAAGACGCCGAAACCGAAGAGCAAAAGGCGAAAAAGCCTTCAAAGCTGCCGCTGATCCTTGGGGTTGTCCTCGCGCTGCTTGGCGGTGGCGGCGGGTTTTACGCTGTTTGGTCGGGCGTGCTATTTGGGCAGGACACGCAAACAACAGCAGCACCAGCGGCAGATAAAGGCCCGGAAGCTGTTCCCGACATCGCGTTTGTTGACGTGGACCAAATCGTCATCTCGCTCAGCCCGCCCGCGCATAACCAACACCTGATTTTTCGCGCAAAGCTGGAGGTGCCAAGCCAATACGCGGCGGATGTGGCGCTTCTGCTGCCGCGCGTCGTGGACGTTCTGAACGGTTATTTGCGCGCGCTGGAGCTTGGTGATCTGGAAAGCCCTGCCGCGTTGACGCGCTTGCGTGCGCAGATGCTGCGGCGGGTGCAGGTTGTGACGGGGCAAGGCAGGGTCAAGGACCTGCTGATCATGGAATTTGTACTGAATTGAGGAATTAATATGGATTTGATTGCTGATATTCTGCTCGCCGCAGGTGCGATTGGCGCAGCTTTCTATTGCTGGGTCCTCGGCCGCCGGTTGAGGCGTTTCAACAATCTGGAAAAAGGCGTCGGCGGTGCGGTGGCAGTCTTGTCGGCGCAGGTGGATGATCTGAACAAGTCGCTGGCCGCCGCGCAGGAGACGGCGGGCGACTCGGCCGCTGTTTTGACCGCGCTGACTGAGCGGGCGGAGACGATCTCGCGCCAGCTGGAGTTGCAGATGGCTTCGCTGCATGATGTGGCGCAGACGCCGGCCGCCAAACCGCGCGCCGCCGCCCCGAAGGAGCCAAATCCCAAGCCGGTCGAGCCGATGTTTGTCCGCCGCGCGGGGACGGCCCAATGAGCGGGAAGAACAAGCGCGTGCGGCGGCAGGGCCGCGGTGTCATCCTGATGCTGGCCAGCCTTCTGGCCGCGTCAGCGGGTGTTCGTGTCGCCAGTAGCGCGGGCGATGCGCTGCCCCTGTTGCCCGAACGGCTGAGCGCGCCGCCTGCGGCCGAAGTTGCGCCCCTGCCCCGCGCGAAAGAAGCGGGGCGGGCGGAAATGGCCTCCCTGCTCGAAGCCTTGCGGGTGCGCGAGGCGGCGGTGGAGCAGCGCGAAGCGGACATGGCGGTACGTGAAAAATCGCTCTCCGTCGCGCGGAAAGAGATCGAGCGGCGGATGGTCGCGCTAAAGGAAACCGAAGCGCAGTTGCGGGCGACATTGTCCCGGGCGGACACCGCCGCGGAAGATGACGTCGCGCGCCTGACCACGGTTTACGAGAACATGAAACCAAAAGAGGCGGCGGCTTTGTTCGAGGCGATGGAGCCTGAATTTGCTGCCGGTTTCCTGGGCCGTATGCGGCCCGATGCGGCCGCATCGATCATGGCAGGCCTGAGCCCGGAGGTCGCCTATACAATCAGCGTCATTCTGGCAGGCCGAAACGCAGGAGCGCCGAAAGACTGACCGATGCAGAGGGTTTCTTAACGGCCTTCTGAAAGAAATTGACGCAAACAGGAATCACAGGAACTGCAATGATCGGCCTGATCGGAATTGTCGTGATCTTTGTCATGGTCTTTGGCGGCTACCTCGCCGCTGGGGGCA
Source organism: Pseudomonadota bacterium (assembly GCA_039817385.1). Taxonomy (GTDB): domain Bacteria; phylum Pseudomonadota; class Alphaproteobacteria; order Rhodobacterales; family Rhodobacteraceae; genus JBCBCP01. Next base: position 263,174 of record JBCBVY010000006.1, read on the forward strand.
AAATGGGGATCATCTTGAAGGCACTGCCTTTCGAGATGATGATGATTGGCGGCGCCGCCATCGGCGCGTTTTTGATCGCGAATAGTATTGCGGAAGTCAAACATACGCTTTCGGCGGTTGGAAAAGTCTTCAAAGGGCCAAAGTGGAAGCATGAGGATTACAAGGATCTGTTGTGCTTGCTCTTCGAACTGATCCGTCTGGCACGGCAAAACCCCGTCGCGATCGAGGAACATATCGAAGCGCCCGAGGATTCGAGTATTTTCAGCCGCTATTCGAAGATCCTCTCCGATGCGGAGGCAACGGCGCTCATCTGCGACACCCTGCGATCGGCCTCAATGAATTACGACGATCCGCACCAGGTCGAAGAAGTGCTGGAGAAGCGGATGGAGGCGAACCTGCATCACGCCATGCACTCAAGCCATGCGCTGCAAACGACCGCAGACGCGCTACCCGCTCTTGGGATTGTCGCGGCGGTGCTTGGCGTTATCAAAACGATGGCGTCGATCGACCAGCCGCCGGAAATCCTTGGCAAGCTGATCGGTGGTGCACTGGTTGGGACCTTTTTGGGCGTTTTCCTCGCCTATGGCCTCGTCGGCCCCTTCGCTACGAAAGTGAAAGCGGTGGTAGAGGAGGATGCCCATTTCTACGGGTTGATCCGCGAAGTGCTGGTTGCGAACCTTCACAACCATGCGACCAACATCTGCATTGAGGTGGGCCGTCAGAATACCCCGTCGCATTGTCGGCCCAGCTTCTCGGATTTAGAAGAGGCTTTGAAAGCCGCCAAGCAGAACGCGGCATGATAGGGCGGTGTATTCACATATGCCTCTTTCTTTTGGCGCTGAGCGGTGCCGCATCCGCTGCGCCGATCAGCGTTCGTTCGGGAGATCATGCCGGTTTCACGCGCCTTGCCTTTGATCTGCCGGGCGCGTTGCCCTGGGTCCTTGAGGCGGAGGGGCGGCGCGTAACGCTTCGCTTTTCTGGTCACTCTGCCGGGTTTGACACCGACGCGGTATTTGACCGGATCGACCGCACCCGGATCGCGCGCGTCGCCGAAAACGGCGATGGTCTGCTGATCGAGCTGAATTGCGACTGCGTAGCGGAGGCTTTCGATGTCTCGGCACGTATGGTTGCCTTAGACGTCCGCCCCACTGTGGCAAAGGCGGCGTCGGCCCAACTCAAGGCTCCAGCTGCCGTGCCCGCGGTGTCCGGCCCGCCCTTGCCCGTGGTCACGCAGGCGGACTCGCTGGAGCAGCCGGAACCGGTGCCGGATACGGCCGGATTGCTGGACAGTTTGCAGCAAGAGCTGACCCGCGAAGTTGCAAGCGCCACGACACAAGGTGTGCTGGCGCCAAACGGGCTTCCGATGCCGTCGCCTGGCGAAAGCGCCGTCGAACCCACGCGCACGGATCGCAGTAAACTGCCCGAGGTTTCAGTGGTGCCCCCGCCGGCAAACAGCAGCATTCGGATCACGTCCAGCCTCGATGTTCCACTGAGAGACGCCAGCGGCGCAGATTTAACCAGCGAAATTGGCGAGGGGTGCATTCCCGCGGCCGAAGTAGCTGTCGCAGACTGGTCCGATGGCCGGTCGATGCCTGAACAAATCTCCGATCTGCGACAATCGCTTTTCAACGAACGAGATGGCGTTGATGGGACAGTCGCAGTGACACTCGCGCGCACGTATATTCATTTTGGCTTTGGACCGGAAGCCATGCGTGTTCTCCAACTGGACCCAGACCTGCAACGCCACAACGGCGCGCTGATCGAAATGGGAGAGATCATGGAGTATGGACATGTCCGTTCGCCGCGCCTCTTGCATAGGGGAATTGAATGCGACGGGGCGCCCGGCCTGTGGGCCATGTTGGCAGACCCCGAGACGCGCGATGCCGCCGCGTTCGACGTTAAAGGAATTTTGCGCGAGCTAAGCGCTTTGCCTTTGCATTTGCGAGAAATACTCGCGCCGGAATTGAGCCGCCGCTTGCTCGCCTATGGTGAAATGGCCGCGGCTGAGGCTGCACTTCGCGTTGTCGAGCGTGTCCCGACCAGCGTGGGGCCGGACGCACAATTTGCGAAGGCGACGATCGACATGGCTGCGGGGGATATCGCTTCGGCACAAGCTGGGTTGGAAGCGGTGGTGGATTCCAATTCAGCGCAATCCGCAAAAGCATTGATTGCTTACGTCGATTCGCGCCTTGCTGAGGGCCAGCCAGTATCCCAGGATACGGCTCTCTTGGTTCAGGCGTATTTGAATGAATTGCGCGGCGGCCCACTGGAGCCCGAGCTTCGGCGGGCACAGGTATTGTCCCTGGCACAATCCAGTCAGTTTGATGCCGCGTTCGAGATTATGAACACGTCTGACGTTGCTTCGGACGCCTCGAAAGACCTGCGCACTACCGTTTTAAGGCGGCTGACGGAACAGGCAGATGACATCGTATTCCTAAGCCATGTGTTTGCTGAGCTGTCGTCAATCAGCGCGCAAACGGATGCCGACACACGGCTTGAGCTTGCAACGCGCCTCGTGGCCCTCGGGTTCCCACATCAGGCGGAAATGGCATTGCGGCCTGTTGTCCCGAGGCTGAACGAACCCGACGCGCGGCGCCTGAAAGCCCGGATCGCTCTGGACCAAAGGAAGCCAGCACTTGCCTTGGCGCATTTGCTGGGCCTGAACAGCGAAGAAGACCTGCGGCTCAGTGCTAAGGCAAAGGAAATGGCCGGAGACTTGGAAGGCGCAAGTGCTCTTTTTGCCCAGCTTGACGATAAAAAGGCGGCGGATCGAACCGCATTGTTGTCGGGAAGCTGGGCATCGCGACTGGCGCAAAGCGAAGAAGCCTTTGGCGCGCTAGCAGACATTGCGGGCGCGGACATGACGCTATCGCCCGAGTTGAACGGGATGTTGGGACGAAGCCGCGCGGCGCTCTTGGAAAGCGCACAGAGCCGCCGGACCCTCGAAGCTTTGGTCCTGGGTTCTGAAGCGCAGCAAAACTGATCTGCACTTACCCTTTGTAAACCACATTCGCTCTAGTTTGAGCCAAATGGTCAAAGGGGCATCAGGCTTGTGGAGACTACAGAACAAACGCCTGCGGAAACTTTCGCTATTGGACGCGCAGTCGATCCCCTGTTGATCGGAGGCCGCTGATGCGACTTTCGGCAACGGCACTTTTCAATCCGACGGTCTTGCTCGCGATCGCCCTGATGGCGGTGATCGTGATGATGATCCTCCCGATGCCCGCCTGGGTACTCGACCTGGGGCTCGCCACATCCTTTGCGCTGGCCATTCTTATTTTTACGATCACGCTCTTTATCGAACGCCCTCTCGATTTTTCGTCGTTCCCAACGATTCTGCTGGCTAGCCTGATGCTGCGGCTATCGCTCAACGTATCCTCGACAAAACTCATCATTGGCGAGGGACACACCGGCACAAGTGCAGCAGGCGGTGTAATCGAAGGCTTTGCCCAATTCGTGATGGGAGGCAGCGTTTTCCTCGGACTGGTGGTATTCTGCGTCCTTCTGATCGTCAATTTCATGGTGATCACCAAGGGCGCCGCGCGCATGGCGGAAGTTGGCGCGCGGTTTGCGCTCGACGGGATGCCGGGAAAGCAGCTGGCCATCGACAGCGACATGAGCGCGGGCGCGATTACGCATGAGCAGGCCCGCGAGCGGCGCGAAAGAGAGCAACAGGAAACCACGTTCTTCGGCTCGCTCGACGGGGCATCAAAATTCGTCAAAGGCGATGCGGTGGCCGGGCTTCTTATCACGCTGCTCAACCTGGTGGCGGGATTGATTATGGGCGTCGTTGTGCACGGGATGCCTGTGGCCAGCGCCTTTGAAACCTATGCCATCCTAACGGTTGGCGATGGTCTCGTGTCTCAAATCCCGGCCGTCATCATCTCGATCGCCTCGGCCCTTTTGTTGGCACGGGGCGGCGCGCAGGGTGCAACAGACCTTGCCGTGTTCGCACAACTTAGCAAACACCCAGCGGCCATTGCGACTGTCGCGGGCCTCATGTGCACGTTCGCCCTGTTCCCGGGTCTGCCGTTCTTGCCATTTATGCTGGGCGGTATTGGGCTGGGCACTTTGGGGTTTTTCATGTGGCGCCAAAAGAAGGCGGAGGCTGAAACAGCGCAAAAAGGCGCAGCGACGCCCCCGGCCCCAGCAGAAAAATCCCTTGGCGACGTTTTGGAGATCGACGACATCCACGTTGAGTTCGCGCCCGATCTTGTAAACATGGTGCTGGACCCGGGCACAGGGCTCGACGCGCGGATTGCGAACATGCGGACCCATGTTGCCTCCAGCTTCGGATTGATTTTGCCTGAAATCCGGCTGACCGACAATCCGGGGCTTGCTACGGGGACCTACGTGATCCGCGTGCAAGGGGTAGAACAAGCGCGCGCCACGCTGCACCCTGACCATGTGCTCGCGCTGGCCTCTGACGCGGTCGATGCACTACCGCCGGGTGAAGACACGGTAGAGCCGGTCTATGGCGCGCCGGCACGATGGATTGGTGCAAAAGATCAGGAAAAAGCGGCACTGATCGGCGCGACGATGGTCATGCCAACCGAAGTGCTCGCCACCCATCTGCTGGAAATCATCAAGCGTAACTTCAGCCGCCTTCTTACGCTAAAATCCTTGCGCCGCCTCTTGGCCGAGATGGTCAACATCTCCGATCCCGCGCGCTCCGAAGCCAACCGGAAGCTGATCGACGAACTGATCCCGGAGAAGGTGCCGGTTGATGTGCTGCATGCGGTTCTTCGGCTGCTGCTGGACGAGCAAGTGTCCATTCGAAACCTGCCGCTGATCCTCGAAGCAACCGCAGAGGCGCGCGGTCAGAACGCGGCCCCGGAGGCGATCTGTGAACATGTACGCCAAAGGCTCGGCTTTCAGCTGGTCGCGGAAGTGCGGCGCGCAGACGGGACCGTGCCACTGCTTCAACTCGCGCCAGAGTGGGAAGACAACTTCGCCGCCTATCAGGTGGATGGTGATCGGGGCCTTGATGTCGCCCTGCCACCGGACCTTTTCAATCAGCTTGCGGACAATGTGGCGGAAAAGTTGCGCGATGCCAGCGCAAATGGCACCCATGTCGCGCTTGTCACGAATGCGCGGCGGCGGCGCTTTGTTCGAACGGTCCTGCGCGCGCGGGGTATATCCAACCCGGTGCTCAGCTTTGAGGAAGTCGGAGTGGACGCGCGCCCGTCGCTGGTCGGGGTCGTCGCGGCATGATGGCCTTTGCGCCTGAACTTCTGGCGTTCCTCACGTCGCAGCTTTGGGAAGGGTTCGTGGTGTTCATCCGGGTCGGCGCCTTGGTGGCCTTGTTGCCCGCCTTTGGTGAACGCAGCCTTCCGGCCCGCGTGAAACTCGTTGTGGCCGGCGCCTTCACGCTCATCATTGCGCCCGCTGTTGAGATCGACGCGTCCGAGATTTCATTGCCCGCGGCCGTTCTGAGCGAAACCATCGTCGGCGTCGCACTTGGGCTTGGTGTGCGCCTGTTTATCATGGCGTTGCAGACGGCCGGCGCGATCGCTGCGCAATCGACCTCGCTGTCGCAGATCCTGGGCGGTGCCGCTGTGGAGCCACTGGCCGCCATCGGATACGTCTTGATGATCGGGGCAATAGCCCTCGCCGTGATGGCCAATTTGCATGTCAAGGCAGCGGCGCTGATCATCTTTTCATACGAGGTGCTGCCTGCGGGCGTCTTTGTGAACGGCGCCGATCTGTCAGCTTGGGGTGTTGACCAGATCCGGCGCGCCTTCTCGCTCGCCTTTACGCTCGCCGCGCCTTTTGTGCTGATTTCGGTGCTGTATAATCTTTGCCTTGGCGCCATCAACAAGGCCATGCCGCAGCTCATGGTTGCCTTTGTGGGCGCGCCGGTGATCACGGCAGGCGGTTTGCTGGTCTTATGTCTGGCCAGTCCGATAATCCTGACAGTGTGGATGCAGGCGCTCGATGCGTTTCTTGCCGCGCCGTTTGAGGCCGTGCCATGAGCGGGCAATCGGACGAAGCCGACAAATCATTCGAACCAACGGCCCAGAAGCTTGAAAAGGCGCGAAAAAAGGGTGAGTTCCCGAAATCGACTGATCTGCACACGGCGGCAGCTTATGCAGGGTTAACACTGGCGCTTCTTGCCTTCGGAGAAGACGCGGTGCGCGGCTTCGGCACAGTGATGATGGTCCTGCTGGACCAGGCGGCTTCGCTCGCACCGCTCATGGTGGACGATTCCGGAACCGCAGCGATGGGCAGCGTTCTGCTGGATACGGCGCGCACGCTGGCGCCTTTGTTTTTCATTCCGGCCCTGGCGGTTCTCACTTCTGTTCTGGCACAGCGCGCTTTTGTTGTGACCCCATCGAAATTGCAGCCCAAACTCAACCGGGTGAACCCGCTCTCGAATGCCAAGAACAAGTTCGGGCGCGCGGGACTGTTCGAATTCTTCAAAAGCTTTCTGAAGCTTGTGATCTACAGCGCGATCCTGGCTTTTTTTCTGTCTTGGCGCATGGCGGACATCATGTCCGCCGTGACAGGTAATCCGATGCTCGCCTTGCAACTTATGGCCGAACTTCTGATTGCTTTTCTCGCCATCGTAATCCTCGTTGCGGCAGCCATCGGCGCGCTGGACGCGATGTTTCAGCATCAAGAGCACCTGCGCAAGAACCGCATGTCCCGCAAAGAAGTTCAGGACGAGCACAAAGAGGCGGAGGGCGATCCGCATCTGAAGCAAGAGCGGCGGCAACGGGCGCAGGCCATTGCGATGACGCAGATGATGGCCGATGTTCCGGGCGCGGATGTGGTCGTGGTGAACCCAACGCATTACGCGGTTGCGTTGCGGTGGGATCGCTCGCCGGGCAGCGCGCCCGCTTGCGTGGCCAAGGGCGTGGACGAGGTTGCCCTGCGGATCCGGGAAGTTGCGGCGGAGCACGGCGTGCCGATCCACAGCGACCCACCCACCGCGCGGGCGCTTCACGCCACGACAGAGATCGGCGATGAGATCACGCCCGATCAATACCAGGCTGTCGCCGCCGCCATCCGCTTTGCCGAAGCTATGCGCAAAAAAGCCAGAGACAGGTTCGTGTAATGGGAAACTGGGACGAACTCGTGCGCGTGACGCAAGTTCAGTACGCGAAAACGCAGCAGGGTTTGGCGCCCATTCTGGCCAAGGAGGCGCAGCTTCGATCGGAACTGGCGCGGCTGGATGCGCATGATCAGGCCGCGCGGCACGAGACACGTGATCTTAGCAGCGTGCGGGCCATCGGCGCGGACGTTGTGTGGAACAGTTGGCTAACCCGGAAGCGCAGGATGCTAACGACCGAGCTCGCGCAGGTTCTTGCGCACAAGGAAATGCGGTTGGGCCAGGTGCGCCGCGACCAAGCGCGCCAAGATGTGGCACAGCAAATGGCGAGGGATGACGCAAGCAGGACGCGCGCAAGGCAGCACAAACGCAGCCTGGACGAAGCAGTGTCCCTACATGTCCTACGAAAGATGTTAGATCAGTAATCCTGCCGCGCAATGTCGAGGATCAGGACGTCGGTGACGACGTCCCCAACGTCCCGCTGAGCAATCTCGCGCAGGTTGCGGCGCAGGATTTCCATGTTTGTCGCGTTTGTGAAGGGGCCATCAAAGCCGCCGACATTCGCGTGATCGAACAGCACCTGCAAGAACGAGTCCCGTAGCTTGGGTTCCCGTTCGTAAACGGCGGCTTTCCCGCCTTGCGGAACCTCCAGGCTGAGCGTCAGGAGCACCAACGCCGTGACTGCGTCCCGACCAACGATCGGGACAACAAACTGGTTGCTCATCTTTACGTACTCGCGGGTATCTGGGCCCGGCTCTTCGGCCTTAGGCTCAGCGTCTGCCGCGTCGACCGCGGCGGCCTCCGGGTCAAGCGGTTCGGGCGCGGGCCGCAGCATGAGGCCAGCACCAACCCCGGCACCACTGCCAATAAGGAGCAAAACAAGCGGGAGGATCTTGCGCAGCATCTGATGTTCCTAGAATGGCAGGATAAGGTCGAGCACCTGCTGACCGTAACGCGGTTGCTGCACATCCGTGATTTGTCCGCGGCCGCCATAAGACACACGTGCGGACGCAATCTTGTCATAGGTGATTTCGTTCTGACGCGAGATGTCTTCGGGTCGCACAAAACCAGACACCAGAAGCTCGCGCAGCTCGAAATTGACCCGCAGCTCCTGCGCGCCCGAAATAGACAGAACCCCATTTGGCAGCACATCTACCACTGTCGCCGCAACGCGAAGGGTCAGCTTTTCCTTTCGTTTTACCGAGCCGTCCCCGGTGCTGGAACTTTGAGAGTTGATCGAAACTAACTCGGACGCGGACGCCCCATCGGGGAGTCGTCGGTCAATACGTTGGGGTATGCCTGCCAATTGAGGCACGCCAAGCGACTCGCCACTGCTGCGGGACCGGCCTGTGCTGTTCGAAATCTCCGCACGTTCGTCGATTTCGATCACAACCGTAAGAATATCCCCGCGGGTGATGGCCCGCCTGTCGCCGAGAAGTGATTGGCGAGAGCCGCTCCAGAGGGACGCTTCACGCACCGGCATCTCACGCTCTAGTGTCATGGGAAGGCCGGGCGTCAGCATCGCGCGGTGCTCGGGCGTTTCGGTTGGCGCGGTGAAGGAGGGCGGTTTACCCAGGTGATCCGTGCGGCCGCAAGCAGACAGAAGCACAAGGGACGCGGCGAGCGTAGCGCGGGAAAGGTTCATGTTGTTCCTTTACTGGACGACCCTGACGGAGCCGTCCTCTTCGACATAGCCAAACAAGGTGGCCTTTGAGCTGAGGTTCATGATGCGGATGCGGTCACCAACGCCGCCCCGCTCGAGCGAGCGGCCTTCGGTGCTGATCACTAGCCCGCCGCCGCGGTAGCGCAGCAGCACGATCTGGTTCCGGTTTACCAATGCGGGCGGTCCGATATCCGACAGGCGAATAGGCCGACCGGGGTAGAGCGCCACCCGCGCCTCCTGGCCGACAACATCGGCCACATGGTCGAAAGCGTCTGCCCTCTGCCCTGGAATGGTGCCCAGGTCGGCCAATGTGAGGATGGCTTCCGGCCGGACCGTGCGCGTGGTCACGACGATGTCGGCCAGCAAGGGCGCAGGCGCCAGAAAGGCAAGGAGCGCAGCAAGACGGATCATCGGATTTGCGTCGTTGCGCCCATCATCTGATCGGCGGCGCTGATGACCTTCGCGTTCATCTCGTACCCGCGCTGCGCCTCAATGAGTTCTGTGACTTCCCTAACCGCATCGACCGAGCTGGATTCGAGATAGCCTTGCCGCAGCGTGCCGAGCCCATCAACGCCCGGGGTCGCAACCAGCGACGGGCCAGACGCTTCGGTCTCGACAAAGAGGTTTGAGCCGATGGCTTCAAGCCCCTTGGGGTTCGTAAACCCGGCAAGGGTGAATTGACCCAGCAACTGCGCTTCGACGGTTGCGTCAAAATAGCCATACACCTCCCCATCAGCGTTGATGGAGATACTGCGGACATCGGCGGGGATGACGATTTCTGGCGCCACCGGGAAGCCATCCGAGGTAACGATCAGCCCCTCGCCCGTCCGCTTGAGGCCGCCATCGCGGGTGTAGGCCGTTTGGCCCGAGGGCAGCGTGACCTCTAGAAAGCCTTGCCCGTCGATAGCCACATCCAAATCCCCGCGTGTCGCCGAAAGCGATCCCTGTTGCAGGTGAACGGAGACAGCAGCGGGACGCACCCCGAGGCCAAGTTGCACCCCGGTGGGCAGCACAGTTCCGTCCGTCGCGTTGACGGAACCGGGCCGCGCAAGCTGCTGGTAATGCAGGTCTGCAAATTCGGCACGGCGGGCGTTGTACCCTGTCGTGCTCATGTTCGCGAGGTTGTTTGAAATCGTTTCCACCCGCATCTGCTGGGCGGTCATGCCGGTTGCGGCGATTTGTAGGGCGCGCATGTGCTCTTCCTTTACTTTGTCAGGCTGGCGATAGCCGCCCGGACACGTTCATCTTCACTTTCGAGGAAACTCGCGCCCATCTCGTAGGCGCGCTGCACCTCGATCATGCGGGCAAGCTGGCCAATCGGGTCGACATTAGAGGCTTCGGTGAAGCCTTGCAGAACACGGGCCGCCTCCGCAGGGACATAGCCATCATCTGCCCGGAACATCACGCCATCTTCGCGCACCATGCCGAGGGGCGTGTTCGGCACCACGAGGCCAATCTGGCCAAGCAGAGCCCCGTCCGCGCTCAGCGTGCCATCGCTCGAAACGGCAATTTTCTGACCCGGCGGGATAAAGACCGGCGCGCCGCCCGCATCGAGTACCGGGTACCCGTCATGTGTCACGAGATCGCCCTGCGCATTGGGCGAGAACGACCCCGCGCGGGTCAGTCGCTCGCCCAAAGGTGTTTGGATCAGGAAGTAGCCATCACCCTCAATTGCGAAATCGAACGTCCCACCGGTCTGGGATAGCTCGCCCTGCTGAAACGAGGTCTGTTTGACGTTCCCGTAGCCCATTGAGAGCGAGCCGCCCCCTTCGACAGCCTGGACATATTCCGAAAAGATCAGCCCCTCTTGCCGAAAGCCGGTCGTCGCGGCGTTCGCGATGTTGTTTGCCAGGATCTGCGTCTCGCGCAGGAGACCCGACTGGCGCGTGATCGTGGTGTAACCCGCGTTATCCATGCCTCAGCCTCCGACGATCAGTGGGATGATCCGCTCATGAAAGAACGACACGAGCGTTTGGGTCATGAAGCTCATCGAAAGCCAGAACACGATGACAATCGCCAGCAGCTTCGGCACAAAGGTCAGCGTCATCTCCTGGATCGAGGTCAGCGCTTGCACAAGCCCGATGGACACACCCGCAAGCAGCGCCGCCGTCAAGATCGGCAGAGCCACCAGAACGGAGATCCACAACCCCTGACGCATCGTGTCAAAGAAAAGGACTTCGTTCAGCATCAGACCGGCATCCTCAGGATTTCCTGATAGGCTTCGACAACTTTGTTTCGGACGGTTACCGCGGTCTCGACCGCCAGTTCGGTCTGCGCGAGGGCTTGCACCAGGGCATGGGGATCCGCATCGCCAAGCATGGCCTGTTTGGACACCTGTTCGGAATGCGCGAGCGTTGCGGCAAAATCCATCGCCGTACCGCGCAACGCTTGGCCGATCCCTTCTTGCGGCATCGGCTCTGTTGCGGGACGGGCGGCGGCGTAGCGCTCGCCAACAGACAGCATCGAAAGTTCCATGTTTTCGTCTCCTTAGCGGCGCAGCAGGTCGTTCAGGCTGGACGACATCTTGCGGGCGTTTTCAAACATCTTGAGGTTGGCTTCATAACTGCGCTGCGCCTCGCGCGCGTCGGCCAGTTCGATCATCAGGTTCACGTTGGACCCGTCATAGTGGCCCGTGGCATCGGCCAGCGGGTGGCTTGGGTCAAAGATGCGCTCAAGCTCCGTATTACGGTCGAGCCGGACCCGGCCGACCTCAACACCGCTGGCCGTGTCGCCGGCCCCTAACTCCGTCTCAAAGGGGATCAGTTTGCGGCGATAGCCAGGTGTGTCAGCGTTCGAGATATTCTCCGCCAGGTGGCGCAAACGCTGCGATTGCGCGGCAAGGCCACTGGCCGAGATCGACAGGGATTTGCTGAACTCGCTCATCTACACCTACCTCCGCCCAAGCGTTGCGTGCAGGACAGTCAACGCAGATTTGTAGATCTGAAGCGCGCGATCATGCTGGCGCACGGCGTCGACACTGGCGAGCATTTCGCGCTCGACCGACACGGCGTTCCCATCGGGCGAGGCGTGATCGCGCAGTTCCACCGGACGCACAGAGCCAGCATCCACCGCACCGTGAAGATGTTCAGGCCGTGTTGCCTTCTGAAGGTCTGACGCGTCCGGCGCGTAGCTCGCCTTAAAGTCGGGCAAGCGCATCGGGACGTAACCGGGTGTGTCTGCGTTCGCGACATTTTGCGAGATCATCGCTTGGCTGCGTCCGGCGTGCTGCGCCATCGCTTGCGATATCTGGAATACTTCCAGGTTCTGGAACATCGGGGATTCTCCCTCGGCTGATTTCAACCAAGGCTTAACTGCGATTCCTTTAGAAACGGTTTGCAGCTGTTGGAGGATGCCATGACGCAAAAATCGGGAACCGGCCACGCCGCCCGCCAGATCGCGCGCCTTTCGCCCGTGCGCACCGTCGGCCGCGTCACGCGGATCGAAGGTGGGGCGCTGCTTGCGACCGGGTTCGGCGATAGGGCCCGCATTGGGGACCGCGTTGAGGCGCACCTGTCATCAGGCCAGTTGCTGACCGGCGAGGTTATTCAACTGTCCAGCGAAGGCGCGCTTGTGCTGCCTGAGGGGTCTTTGGAAGGTGCCGCCCTGGGGGACCGGTTAAGGCTGAACGGCCCCGCGGAGATTGCGCCAGACGACAGCTGGATCGGACGCATCATCGACCCGAGCGGTGCGCCAATGGATGATCGCCCGCTGACAAAGGGGGCCCGGCCGCGCCCACTGCGCGCGCCACCACCACCACCTGCGCAGCGTGCCGCGCTGGGCGCGCGTCTGGAAACTGGTCTCAGTGCGCTGAACACGGTGCTGCCCATTGTGAAAGGGCAGCGCGTGGGCCTTTTCGCAGGCTCCGGGGTTGGCAAATCCAGCCTGCTCGGCAGCTTGGCGCAGAACATGCAAGCAGATGTGGTAGTCATCGCGATGATTGGCGAGCGGGGCCGGGAGCTACGGCATTTTGTCGATGACGTTCTGGGGGAGGCGGGGCTGGCACGCGCAGTGATTGTGGCGTCCACGTCGGACCAGTCCCCCTTGCAGCGCCGCCGCTGTGCCTGGACGGCGATGGCCGTCGCCGAGCATTTCCGGGATGCGGGCAAATCGGTCCTGCTGCTTGCCGATTCGATCACGCGGTTTGCCGAAGCACACCGTGAGATCGCCGTTGCCGCAGGTGAGGCGCCGGTGCTGCGCGGCTACCCGCCATCGACATCGCACCTGATCATGTCACTGTGTGAACGGGCGGGGCCCGGGTTGATTGGCAAAGGCACGATCACGGCGGTTTTCAGCGTGCTTGTTGCGGGCTCTGACATGGACGAGCCGGTTGCGGACATTCTGCGCGGTGTGCTCGACGGGCATATCGTGCTGAGCCGGGAGATCGCGGAACGCGGACGGTATCCGGCCATCGATGTGTTGCGCTCCGTTTCAAGAAGCCTGCCCGCCGCTGCGAGCGACGCCGAAAACAAAAGCATCAATTTGGTACGGCGTTTGCTGGGCGTGTATGAGCGCAATCAAACCATGATCACCGCGGGGCTTTATGCTGCGGGCAGCGATACGGAAATCGACAAGGCAATCGCCGCTTGGTCAGAAATCGATGATTTCCTGGGACGCAGCGGCAAGGATGGCGCGCAGGCGTGTTTCAACCGTTTGGCGCTCTTGCTCCGCCGCACCAAAGCTGCGGGTCAACAGCAGCCGGGCAACCCGCAGCGACCCAGCGCGGCGTGACGCTTATCCACCGAGCAATTGTAGCGCGATAGATTGGGAGGTGACCGAAGACGTCGCCGCAGCAACTTGCGCGCGCGCAACATAGGAGGTCACAAGATCGTCAAGCGCTTTGGGATCTGCAAACTGCGCGGGATCGGACGAGCCAAAGAGTGATTGCGCGCGGTCCTGGAAGACCGTCAATTGCTGGTCGATGTCGATCTGGCTGAGCGAGGATGGCAACCCCAGGACCGTCTCGAACGCGGAACGTAGCGCCGGTTGACCCATGATGGTGAACCATTTTGCCGCTTCCGAGCTATCCGCTCCGGACACATCCGGCATGGTACGCTCAAGGTAGAGCGCAAAGCGCATCGTCTCATCGACGTTGCCCGCGGCAACTTCAAAAGAGTTGGTCAGGTATCGCTCGACTATGCTGTCCGCAAAGCCGGGTTTGGCCGTCTGCGTTATCTCCAAGGGGCCGAAACCAAACGCCTCGGAGAACTCCCGATAACGGGTGTCAGTGAAGCGGTTGGCCAGCGCGTCCGTGGCCCGCGTCCCTTCGTCCAGCATTTTCTTGATGAAGTACTTATTGTTCAGATCGTCCTGCAGGCCGAACGCACCTAACGCCACGATCAAGAGCTGGCGGTCGGCCACGAGGTCATCTGCCGTTTTGATTGAGCCGATCTTTTCCTTGAAATGGTCTGTCTCACGCTGGAGCTGCGGGGCGGCATCAAATGCCTCGCGCTGCGCGGCGTAGGTGTTTTGAAGCAGGCGCCATCCGGACAGACCACCGATCGGCAAAGCAGGCGTAAACATCTCTCAGGCCCGCCGTGCGAGCAGGCGATCCTCTCGTGGGATCAGGAGACGAAGCGTCTTGAGGCAAAGGTAGACGTCGCCTTTGACAAAGGCGCCGCTTGCTTTGCTCAGCGTGGTGCGGCTGTCTGGGTCAAGAAAGACCTGGCTCAGTTCCTCGATCCTGCGCAGAATGTCAGTCCGTGCTGTTTCTTCGGCGGTGTCACCAGACAGGACCAGTTGAACGGCGTAGCACAACCGGCGGACCGGCGTGGTCGCTTCATCCGGGTGGATCGCGTCCCGCAGGCGCAGGATATTTGCGTCCTTGGTCACAATCGACAGCCGGCTGCGGCGATCGCCGTTTTCGATGACCGCACCGTTGATGAGGATACGCTCTTTAGGGCTCAGCTTGAGAACGAGGCCGCTCATGTCGATTGCCCTTCGGTTTTCAGGCCGCGCATCACAGCCACGTTGATTTCGAGCAGAGGGACAACCGGCGCATGTTGCGTCAGCACCTTCTGGGTATGTTGCCGCGTAAACTCAGCGAGATACAGGACACGGGCCTTTAACGGCTCCGGCAGGGTGTTGTCCGGCGACAGAACATCCACGGTAAGCGCCGTCCAAAGCCGCTGGTTGTCGTGCAGCGCTTCGACAAAGCGCGGGAACTGCGTTTTGGCTTTTTGCGCAGTATCGCGCAGCCGGTGTGTAACCTTGGCGAAAACATCGTATTCAGCGCGGCGGTCGCTTCGTGTTGAAACTGCGTTTTCAGCGTATCCCCGGATGGCAGCAGCGCTTGCGTTCACGACATTAATCCCTGTTCAATGACTGGTTGGAGCGGGGCGCCGGTTACCCAGCGCTCCGTCCCGAGTTTTGTAATTAGCGGAACAGCGACAGGATCGACTGCGGCGCCTGGTTGGCGATCGACAGAGCCTGAATGCCAAGCTGCTGCTGGGTCTGCAGGGCCTGCAAGCGCGCCGACGCCGCTTCCATATCCGCATCCACCAGCGAGCCAATGCCGGAGGTCAGCGAGTCAGTCAGCTGCGAGACGAAGGTGGACTGAGTCTCGATCCGGTTCTGGGCGGAACCGAAAGCCGCAGACGCATCGATCGACTGCTGGATCAGACCATCAATGGCCGCCAGTGCACCGGTTGCATCGCTTGTGACGTCAATCGTGGACAAAGCGCCAAGGCCGCCAGTCGTTGCGCTGGCACCAGCGGTACCACCGGTCTGCACCGATGCGTTCCATCCAATGGCAGCGCCCGAGTTGTTGGTAATCTGAATCTCGTTCAGGTTCACGTCGCCAGCCGCGTTCGTGCTGCTGTTTACCGATGCAGTATAGTCACCCGCATCGGTGGCCGCGCCAAAGAAAGCACTGATCTGGCTTGCGAGGTTGTTGGCCACGTCGGTCGCACCGTCGGATTCGGACGCCACGTAGGTGAACGTACGGGAACCCGTTGTCTCACCGCCACCAACGACATTGATCGCCAGATCGCTGAGGTGGATCGCGTAGGTGTTACCCGCTTCCACCGCATCGATGGAGAATGCGACCGTCGTGCCATCCGCGAACGCGTTCGGCGCGTTGGTGGTTTCATCGGTGATGTCCACACCCGCTGCGTTCAGCGTTGTTCCGGCGGTACCCGTGGTGTCCGCGCCCTCGGCAACCGTTGCGCCGGTCAGCACGGTGAAGTCAGTCGCAACACCGACCAGCGCGCCGTTAACCGCAGTGCCGACGGTGTCGGTGACAGACAGGTTCTGACGTTCGATATCGATCGTGCTGGAAGATACGCTGCCATCCGTGCTGCGATCGAGCGACGACAGGACTTCCATGTCAACGGCGCTGGAGCCGTCGATCAGGTTCTGACCATTGAACTGGGCCGCACCGACAACGGCGCCGATCTGTTCGACATAGGCGTCGATGTCGCGCTGGATCGCATCACGGTCGACGTTTTCTTCCTGCGCAGAAACGATCAGCTGCTTCATGTCGGTCAGCAGGTCAGTGACCGTTTCGGACGCATTGCGCGCAACCGCAACCGTGCTGGTACCAAGCGAAAGGCTTTCGGACACGGCCTTGAACCCTTTGACATCCGATTCCATGACCTTGGAGATGGCCCAGACCGCCGCGTTATCCTTTGCGGACCCAACCGATTTACCGGTAGAGATCTCTTCCTGGGTCTTGCTGAGGTCCATGTTGATGGACTTGAGGGTTTGCAGCGCAACCATTGCGCCGTTGTTCGTGAGAATACTCGACATGCATCTGTTCCTTATGTCGCGGCGCGTTCACGCCTTGTTTCGTCGCGCCCCCCTCGGGACGGATCAGGATGCCGTTCTGACGTTTGCAAAGGCGACATGCGCCCTGCGCCACCCATTTCGGATGCAAGTCGAGGTATGCAGCGATTGCCCTAACGGAATCCTAAAGCGCCCCCACCGAACAAATAGGATTTGAAACAACTCGAAATCATGCGCGCTTTTCCAGTGAATGATCCTGACGGGATGCAACGCGCGTCCGCTTGCCGCGTGCGTCATAGGTTTCCAGCGAACCGCGCACGCGGTGCAGTTCGTCCAAGCGTTTGCCAACGGAACGGATACCATCCATCGCCGTGGCCAGCAGCTCTTGATTGCGCTGCACACGGGACGAGAGCGATGCCATCGCGCCGGGTTCAACCGCCTGCGTCTCCGACAGCTCGGCAAAGAGCTGCTCTTTCTTTTGCAGCAACCGGGCAAGCCCCTCGAAATCCCCGGTCAACAGTGCGCTCCGCTCCGCTTCCAGCAGGTCTTCAAATGTGCGGACGGCCTCTTGGGTTTCAGTTGTCACGGTCGCGCTCCTTCAATGATTGGAAAAGGGTTTCTGCAAGCCCGATGCCACCGGCATCCACCATCTTTTCCGCCTGGGCTTGCACCAGGAAGGACGCAAACTGGTCCTCGCCCGCGCCGCCCCCAAATCTCTCGCGGGATTGGCCAAGCCCAGCGGATTTGAGCATCTCCGCCAGAAATGTCGCCTCCAGCTTCTTGGCCGCATCCATGAGCGCAGCATCATTTTGGGCTGGTGATGTACCGGAAGGTATGGCGCTCGGGCCTATGGGTTCTATCGCCATCAAGATTGCTCCAATTCAAACTACTTTTCCGGAGCCTGCATCAAAGCAGTAAAGAAGCAGTAACCGTCATCGGTAATTGTGCGGCGCAACGCGGAAGAATTCCCGGAGACGTATGTGCAGCTCATTTCCCTGACATCCAGCAAAGCAGGACCACCTGCCGAAAGAGACTTCGCCGCCCCTGTTCAAAAAGCTGAGCCGGACAATGCAGGCCTCCTATTCGAGCGCATTCTTGCGGCGTCACCAAACGAACCCGATGCGGAGCCAGACGCGCAAGAGGCCGTGCCCGCCGATGAAGCGGAAGACACCAGCGAGGCGGATAATCCGGACAAGGGCGATGTGGCCAAGGTGAGTACCGCTGAGGCGGACCCTGTGATCAGCAGCGATGGGGGTCCGCGCGAACTGGTGAAACTGGGTAGGGACTCACCTGGTATCATGCGCCGAAATCACAGCGCGTCGCAGGACGTTGATACCAGTTTTGGCCTGCCTCACGCCGGTCAAGCGCCAGACAAATTGGCCGAGGCGAAAGCGGCGACGCCTTTTACGGCGACGCATGCCATTGCCCCCGACGCGTATCCGCATGTTGCGCCTGCTGTCCCGGAAGTTGACGCGCATGTACAACCGCTTCCAGCAGGTCCCGGCACGATACGCCCCGGAATGGAAGGCGCCGTGATGGCCCAATGGGCGTCAGCGCCAGCGCCACGTTCCGGCGATGTGCAGCTTGTTGCGCCTGCGATGACTCCAGCGCCGCCTGACGGGTTGCATGTACCAGGTACGACCTTGGTCGCGGACCAAATGCGCATGAGCCTGTCGGCGCATGCAAAGACGGTTCAAGCTGCGCCGGTGCAAAGCTTCGTGACCCCTGAAACAGACCGCACGGATCACTTACCAACGCACAGCGTAAAGCAGCCGACCCTGGACCTGGCACAGAACACATCTAGCGCGGCACAGGCGATGCAAACGCCACCAGCACGGGCGGCGCATACGGAAGCACATCGCGTCCCGTTGAACGGAGTTGAAGCGAAAACGGTTGCGCAGAATAAAAGGGGGCAAGCCGCCGCGCCGCTGACAGCGGCACCCACAGATCAGGGGCAAGCCGCAGCGCCGCACACAACGGTATCTTCAGGAGGGCAAGCGGACGCCATCCGTTCATTTGTGAGCGCGAAAGCGCAGCAAGCAAGCACATCGGAGACGGTGGTTCCTGCAAAAGACGTTCAGGCGGCGGGCTCCCTCACGCCGGTAGCCGTAAATGAACAACGAGCGGAAGCGATAAACGCGCTGGTGCCTGCAAAAGTCGCGAAAGCAACGCGCGCGTCGGGCTTGCAAACACCTTTTGCGACAAAGGAGGGGGAGGCGCCGATTACGAACGGAGCATCGGGGGCGTCCGGCTCGCAAACACCGACGGGCGCCGCGACCCTTGCTTCGCAACAGGTAACAGCGGTGTCCGCCACAGAAGCCCCGTCCGCAATGATGTTGCCCGCTGTCTCAACAGAGACACTTCGCAGCAATCCGCGTCTTGAGCGTAATGCGGAAAGGGATACGCCGCCGAATGCAAATGCCGCCCAGGGGAGAAAGGCCGCACCCGCGCAAATGCAACAAGCTGCCGCCGCAGCAATCACGGCTGAGGTTACCAAAACAAAGAGTTATGGCATCGAGTTTCCGCTCGTTTCGGAGGCTGAAATCACCAGCGTGATCGCCGATCCAAAAGCAACAACGGCTCAAAACACAAGCGTCATCGCGCCAACCCGAACCACCGACACCGCCGCGCATGTGGTTCGGCAGATTGCAGACGCCATGCAGGGCCGCACGGATCGTGCAATCGAAGTCAGCCTCAGCCCAGAAGAGCTTGGCCGCGTGCGCATGACGATCAGCACCGGGGAAGGCGTCGTAACACTGGGCGTCGTCGCGGACCGCCCGGAAACCCTCGATCTGCTGCGACGCCATATCGACCTGCTCAGCGCGGCCTTCGAAGACATGGGGTTTAACGAGATGACGTTCTCTTTCGCGCATGGCTCAGACCCGCAGGAGCAAGACGGCGGAGCCGCGGCCATGTCTGATGACACCCCTTTACCGACGGGTGGCGATGCCTCTGCCGATACACCTGTCACACGCCTTACGCTCGGCGATTTATCTGGGCTTGATCTACGGTTTTGAAGGAAAGCACATGGATGTTTCAAACGTAACCACCGCACAATCCGGAACGGTCCAGCCTGCGGCATCTGCCGCAAGTAGTGCCGCGACACTGTCCTCGGATTTCGAGACGTTTTTGCAGATGATGACGGCGCAGGCGCAATATCAGGATCCGCTCGATCCGATGGACAGCTCTGACTACGCGTCGCAGCTTGCGCAGTTCTCAATGGTGGAGCAGCAGGTGTTGACCAACGACTTGCTCGAGGCGCTGACAGGCGCGCTGGGCTATGCCAACATGGCGAGCCTGTCGGGTTGGATCGGTATGGAAGCGCTGAGCCATGCGCCCGTGGCATTTGATGGCACCCCGGTCACCGTGGCGCCCAGCCCGCTCGCCGCGGCAGACGCGCTTTTCCTTGTAGTTTACGACGAGAACGAGAACGAGGTTCAGCGGATGTCCATTCCTGTCTCCGTCGATCCCTACCAATGGGATGGCACCGATGCCACTGGCCAGACGCTACCGCCGGGGACGTATACGCTGAAGCTGGAAAACATGGCTGAAGGCGAGCTGCTGCTGGAAGAAAATGCGCAAAGCTACGCGCGCATCCAAGAAGCGCGGATTGAGGCTGGCGAGACGATCCTTGTGCTCGACGGCGGATCGGCGATTTTGTCGAGCGATATTACCGGTCTGCGCGAGGGCATGTAGGTCGTGATCCGGCGCACGAGGCAGCAAAAGATGGTGACAACGCCAAGCTGTCAACGATCCGCCAGGGACATCGCCGCGTAGAGCGGCGGCATCAAAAGCCGGCGCGCAACGCCAAGTGGAAAGCGCGCGAGGGGTTGGCGCATGGCAACGGGTACAGTCCCGCCTGCGCTGATGGCTTGGGCCAGCAGCTTGCCCGTGTAGCTGCCCATCGCGACGCCATTGCCGTGATAGCACAGCCCGGCCCAAAGGCCGTCTTCGCGCGGTACTGGCCCTGCATAGGGCAACCTGCCCCGCGCGATGGCGACCATGCCCGACCACGCATGCGGCGCGTCGATATGGGCCCAGGCCGGAAACATGCGCTCAAAATGGCGGCGGGTGGCGGCGCGGGCGCGCCGCTCGCTTTGGCGGGTTGAGAAAAGCCCGCCGCGCATTCCAAACAGAAAACGCCGGTCCGGCATCAGGCGGAAGTAATGCAAAAGGTTACGGCTATCATAGGCCATCTGGTCGCTTGTCCACCCTTGCGCGTCCAGTTCTTCTGGCCGCAGGGGCCGCGTCACGAGCACGTTCGATTGGGTCGGCATGTAGCGGCCCGCAAGCCAGGGCGGGATGTCTTCGGACGCGTAGCCATTGGTCGCCACGACAACCTGATTGGCCGACATAGACCCACGCGCAGTTTTCAGCATCCAGCCGCTGGTCAGGCGCGTCACCGCAGCGTGTTCAAAGACCTGAACGCCCGCCGCGCGCGCGGCCTCCAGAAGACCAGCAAGGTATTTTCGCGGGTTCAGTGCAAAGCCAATCGGGGTCGTCACCGCGCCATGGAACGGGCCGCCAAATCCGTGCTGGCGAAGCTGCGAAGCGTCCAGCAGCGCAGGTTCAACGCCGTAATTCTCGCGTATTTTCGCCCCTTGCGCCTCAAGGCCCCGCGCATCGGCGGGTCGGTGCGCCAGCATCGTTTCCCCGGCGGAATGGCACTCCGCGTCGATCCCTTCGCGGTCCAGAAAGTCCCGGACATAGAAGACGGCCTCCGCCTCGGTGCGTCGAAACTGCAGCCGGGCCTCGCGCCCAAAGGCGGCATCAAGCTCTGCGTCCTCCAGCATCCCACCGCCAAGGCAACAGAACCCGCCATTGCGGCCCGACGCGCCCCAGCCAATGCGCTTGGCCTCAAGCACGACGACGGAGCGGCCCGCCTTGGCGAGGTGAAGCGCCGCGTTCAGCCCTGTGAACCCACCGCCAATGACTGCCACGTCGCAGGTGAGCTCGCCTTCGAGGGATGCAAGCGCTGGCAAGGTGCAGGTTTCATCCCACCAGCACCCGTCTCGCGGTGCATCCGAATAGGCGTGCGGGCCAAAAATGCGCCTCATGCGGCGCGCTCAGCCGCCTGTTCCTCGCGCTGCATCCGCACCGCGTTCCGCTTTGTGGCGAGGGACGCCGCAATGACACCAATCGTGACGAGCCCGATCAGGATCGTCGACAGCGCGTTAATCTCAGGCGAAACGCCAAGGCGGACGGAGGACCAAATCTTGATCGGCAGGGTCGTCGCCCCCGGCCCCGCGGTGAAGGACGCGATCACCAGATCATCGAGCGACAGGGTGAAAGCCAGCAGCCACCCGGCAATCACCGCGGGGGCGATAATGGGCAGGGTCACCAACCGGAACGCCTCAAACGGGGTCGCACCAAGGTCAAGCGCGGCTTCTTCCAGCGAACGGTCAAAACTGACAAGGCGGGAGGAGACAACAACCGACACGTAGCACATCGCGAAGGTCGTATGCGCCAGCACGATGGTCAGCACCCCGCGGTCAAGGCCAATGCCGATAAAGAGCAGCAGCAGGGACAGGCCCGTGATCACCTCTGGCATCACGAGCGGCGCGTAGATCATGCCGGAAAACAACGTCCGGCCCGTAAAGCGCCCCGCGCGGACGAGCGTGTAGGCCGCCATCGTGCCCAGCACCGTCGCGATGGTGGACGAGATCAGCGCGACCTGCAGCGTCACCAGCGCGGCATCCAGCATTTCCTCGTTCCGGAACAGCTCACCATACCACTTCGTCGAAAACCCGGCCCAGACGGTGACCAGCCGGGAAGCGTTGAACGAAAAAACGACGAGGATCAGCATCGGCAGGTACAGGAAGGCAAAGCCAAGCGTCAGGGACACGACATTGAAAGCGGACAAGCGCGTCATGTGTCCGCCTCCGCCTGTTTCTGCTGGTTCAACTGGAAGAGCACGATAGGCAGGATCAGGATCAACAGCAGGATCACCGCCACGGCGCTCGCCACCGGCCAATCGCGGTTGTTGAAGAACTCTTCGAACAGCACCTTACCGATCATCAGCGTGTCTGACCCGCCCAGCAGCGTCGGAATGACGTATTCGCCCAGCGCCGGGATGAAGACGAGGAAACAGCCCGCGATCACCCCGCTCCGCGACAGGGGGAAGGTCACCAGCCAGAAGGCCTGCAGGCGGGAACAGCCCAAGTCTTCGGCCGCTTCGATCAGTGATCCGTCCATCCGGTCCAGCGCCGCATAGATCGGCAGGATCATGAACGGCAGGTAGGTGTAGACGATGCCGATATAGACCGCTGTGTTGGTGTTCAGGATCGTGAGTGGATCACTGATGATCCCGATGCCGATCAGAAACTGGTTCAGGTAGCCTTCGGTCGACAGGATGCCGACCCACGCATAAACGCGGATCAGGAAGGACGTCCAGAACGGCAGGATCACCAGCATCATCAGCGTCGCGCGCCATTCCTGCGGGGCGCGGGCCATCGCATAGGCCATCGGATAGCCAACCAAAAGCGTCAAAACGGTCGCCGTTGCCGCGATCGTCAGCGAAGACAGGTAGGCCTTCCAATACAGGTCATCCTGCGTGAGAAAGACGAAATTCTCGAAATCAAAGGCGGAGATCATCGCCGCCAACCCGTCCTTCATCGTCGGGGTATAGGGCGGGATCGCGATAGCCGTGTCACTGAGCGAGATTTTGAAAACGATGGCAAAGGGCACAAGGAACAGCGCCAGAAGCCACGCGTAAGGGACCGCGATGAGAGCCGCGCGGCGCATCACCGCTCCAGCAAGACGGCGCAGTTCACCGTCCAGTTGACGAACACCTTGTCTTCCCAGGTGAACGGCTGGCGTGTCTGGCGCTCGGTGTTGAAACTTTGCGCCTTGATGATCTGCCCGCCTGCCAGCTGCACGTGATAGGTCGACAGGTTGCCGAAATAGGCGATGTCGATCACCCTGCCTTCCAACACGTTATCATCGTCGGGGCGGTTGTGGTGAATCTCGACCTTCTCGGGCCGGATGGCGATGTGGCCCCGCGCCCCGTTCGCGATCTGCCGGTCGGAGTTCACGCGCAGGGGCGGCTGCCCCTCGGCCCAGTCGAGCGCATAGACGTTTCCCTCCTTGCGCGCGGTGCCTTCGATCAGGGTCACTTCGCCGATGAAGTCGGCAACATACACCGAATTCGGCGCCTCGTAGATCTGTGGCGGCGTGTCGACCTGCACGATGCGCCCTTCGTCCATCACCGCGATGCGAGAGGCGACGGTCATCGCCTCCTCTTGGTCGTGGGTGACGATGACAAAGGTCGTGCCGGTCTTTTCCTGGATATCCATCAGCTCGAACTGCGTTTCCTGCCGCAGCTTTGCATCCAGCGCGCCAAGGGGTTCATCCAGCAACAGCAGCTTGGGCGCTTTGGCCAGCGACCGGGCAAGCGCCACGCGCTGACGCTGGCCGCCAGAGATCTGGTGCGGCTTGCGGCGCGCGAATTTCTCAAGCCGGACAAGCGCCAGCATCTCGTCCACGCGGGCGCCGATGCGGTCCTTTTCCATCCCGTCCCTGCGCAGGCCAAAGGCGATGTTGTCCCAGACGCTCAGGTGCGGGAACAGGGCGTAGGATTGGAACATCATATTCACCGCCCGCTGGTTCGGCGGCACGCCCGCGATGTCCTGCCCGGCCAGCGAAATGCGCCCCTCCGTCGGGTCTTCGAAACCCGCCAA
The DNA here is from genome assembly GCA_039817385.1 of Pseudomonadota bacterium. Taxonomy (GTDB): domain Bacteria; phylum Pseudomonadota; class Alphaproteobacteria; order Rhodobacterales; family Rhodobacteraceae; genus JBCBCP01. Next base: position 287,292 of record JBCBVY010000006.1, read on the forward strand.
CATCCGCATCATCGTGGTCTTGCCGCAGCCCGAAGGGCCAAGCAGGGCAAAGAACTCGCGTTCAAAGATGTCGAGCGTCAGATCGTCAATCGCGGCGAAATCGCCAAAGCGCTTGGTGACGTTTTCAAACCGGATCAGCGGCTTGGCGGTGGGATCGGCCCAAGGGGCGAAGTCTTCTTGGTTCAACGGGGCGCTCCAGACAAAAGGGGCGACCCGCAGGCCGCCCCGAAGATCGCGCTCAGGTGCCCGACTTGATGCGTGTCCAGGTGCGGGTCAGGTTGCGCTGGTCACGTGCCCCCCACGTCGTCACCGTGTAAAGGTTTTCCAGCGCGGCTGCATCCGGATAGATCGCCGTGTCGCCGATCACGTCCTCGACAAGGAACTCCTGGCTCGCGAGGTTGCCATTGGCGTAGTAAACATAGTTCGACGCCGCCGCCATGTTCTGCGCATTCATGATGAAGTTCAGGAACAGGTGCGCACCTTCCGCGTTCGGCGCATCAGCGGGGATCGCCATCTGGTCAAACCACATCAGCGCGCCTTCAGACGGGGCGGTATAGGCAATCTCGACCCCATTGTCGGCTTCTGCCGCACGGTCACGCGCTTGCAGGATGTCACCGGACCAGCCGAACGCCACGCAGATCTCACCATTGGCGAGCGCGTTGATATATTCTGAGCTGTGGAATTTCTGCACATAGGGACGGATCGCCATCAGGACCGCCTCGGCTGTGGCGAGCGAGTCGGCATCCTTGGCGTCACTTTCAAGGCCCGCATATGTCAGCGCCGCCGGGATCATCTCCGCCGGGGCGTCGAGGAAATGCACGCCGCATTCGGCCAGCTTTTCCATGTTTGTGGGGTTAAAGATCAGGTCAAGCGAGCCCATCGGCGCATCCGCCCCAAGGATTTCGGTGACTTTGCCGACATTCACGCCAAGGCCCGTGGTGCCCCACATGTAGTTGATCGAATAGGCATTGTCCGGGTCGTACTGCGCCGTCTGCGCCGCGATCACGTCCCACATGTTGTCGAGGTTGCTCAGCTTCGACTTGTCCAAGGGCTGAAACGCGCCGGCCTGGATCTGGCGGGCGAGAAAAGTGCCGGTCGGCACCACAACGTCATAGCCCGAACCGCCCGCCAGCATCTTGGTTTCCAGCACCTCATTGCTGTCAAACACGTCATAGACCAGCTTCAGACCGGTCTCTTCTTCGAACTTGGCCAGCAGCTCTTCGTCGATGTAATCAGACCAGTTGTAGACCCGAACCTCTTGCGCGGAGGCGGCGCTTGCGATCAGCAGCGCGGCTGTCCCCAGTAGAACTTGTTTCATCTCATACTCCCGTGTGATGTCCGGTTGCCCCGGCTCAGCAGGGATTAAGCCAAGTTTTCCAGCCGCGCACAACTGGATTGATGCGTCCGGACGCATTGGCGCGATGGCGCGGCGCGGCGTTAAGCATCGCGCGTCATTGACTATGCCAGTGCCCCTCACATACTGGCGCGCACACAGTTTTGGAGGGGTCATGCCCGCGATCACAAACCACATGCCAACAGCCGAATTGCAGGCGCTGGATGCCGCGCACCACATGCACCCGTTCACCGCTGGCGGCGCGCTCGGCCAAAAGGGCGCGCGGGTGATCACGCGGGCCCAAGGCGTGTGGCTTTACGATTCGGATGGGCACAAAATCCTCGACGGGATGGCGGGCCTGTGGTGCGTGAACATCGGCTATGGCCGGGGCGAGTTGGCGGATGTCGCGGCGCGTCAGATGCGCGAGCTGCCCTACTACAACACCTTCTTTCAAACGACCCACGTGCCCGCCATCGCGCTTGCCCGCAAACTGGCGGAGCTGGCGCCCGAAGGGCTGAACCATGTGTTTTTTGCCGGGTCGGGGTCGGAGGCGAATGACACAAACCTGCGCATGGTCCGCACCTATTGGGCGGCAAAGGGTCAGGCGGAAAAGCAAATCGTGATCTCGCGCCGGAACGCCTATCACGGCTCTTCGGTCGGGTCGGGTAGCCTTGGCGGTATGACAGCAATGCACGAACAGGGCGGGATGCCCATCCCCGGGATCGTCCATATCGGCCAACCCAATTGGTGGGCGGAAGGCGGCGACATGACGCCTGAAGATTTCGGCCTGATGCGCGCGCGCGAGCTTCAAGAAGCCATCACCGCACACGGCACGGACAAGGTCGCTGCCTTCATCGCAGAGCCGGTGCAGGGCGCGGGTGGCGTGATCGTTCCGCCCGCGACCTACTGGCCCGAAATCCAGCGTATCTGCGACGCGCATGACATCCTGCTGATCGCGGACGAGGTCATCTGCGGCTTTGGCCGGACGGGCAATTGGTTTGGAAGCCAGACGTTGGGCATCCGCCCCGACATTATGACAATCGCGAAGGGGCTGTCGTCCGGCTACCAGCCAATCGGCGGGTCGATCGTGTCGAACGAGATTGCGGAGGTGATCGGCGGGGACGAGTTCAACCACGGCTACACCTATTCCGGGCACCCTGTGGCGGCGGCGGTCGCGCTGGAGAACCTGCGTATCCTTGAGGAAGAAGACGTGCTGTCCCACGTGCGCGACGTCGCGGCGCCTGCGCTGGCAGAGATGTGGCACAGCCTGTCGGACCACCCGATGGTGGGTGAGACAAAGATCGTCGGGATGATGGGCTCGCTCGCGCTGACCCCTGACAAAAGCAGCCGCGCGGCTTTTGCCGCGGATGCGGGAACGGCCGGCTACATGGTGCGCGAGCGGTGCTTTGCGAACAACCTCGTGATGCGGCACGTCTATGACCGGATGATCATCTCACCGCCCCTGGTCATCACGCCGGAAGAGATCGCCGAACTTGGCCGCCGCGCCCGCACCGCGCTGGATGAAGGCTATGCAGAGCTGAAAGACGCGGGGCTGTTCAAGCCTGCGTCATGAGCCGATCCAGCAGGTCGACACAGGCGCTGAGCTGACTGATTTCGATATATTCATTTGCCGTATGCGCCTGCGCGATATGCCCCGGCCCGCAAACCACTGTGTCCGCACCAAGGCTCTGAAAAAGGCCCGCTTCGGTGTTGAACGGCACCGTACCTGCGCTGGGTTGATCCAGCATGTCCAGCAGCAGGTCGCGGAGGGTGTTGTCAGCCATCGGGGTCAGGCCAGTGACATCGCCAATCTCCCTTGTGTCGATCCAAGCCTCGGGATGAATTGCCTGTATTAGAGCCTGTATTTCGTCAGTCAGGGCCCTCAACTGGGCATGGACATGCGCGGCATCCGCGGCTGTGACAGGCCGCATCTCCCAGAAAACCTCGGCGTAGTCCGGGATCACGTTATGGGCCACACCGCCCGCGATCCGCCCAACGTTTACCGTGCTCCATGCCGGATCAAACCGGCTATCCGGACCCGCGCGCGCCATCAGCTCACCGCGCAGCGCCATCAGCCGCCCCGCATAGCGCACAGCATATTCCACCGCATTCACACCTGCGCCCGGATTGCTGCCATGTCCTGCCTTGCCAAAAAAGCGTGTCGTGTACTCGGCGCAGCCCTTGTGCCCGTCAATCACCTGCATTCCGGTCGGCTCGCCGATCAGGGCCATGTCCGGCTTAATCCCCCGCGCCTTCAGCTCCGGGATCAACGCGCGCGCCCCAAGGCATCCGACCTCTTCATCATGGGTGAAGGAAAAATAGATGGGCCTGTCCGGCTGATGATGCGGCGCACAGGTCACGGCTGCGGCCACAAACCCCTTCATGTCGCAGGTGCCCCTGCCATAAAGCCGATCGCCCTCCCGGCGCAGGGTGAACGGGTCCGACTGCCACACCTGGCCCTCGGTCGGCACAACATCCGTATGTCCGCTGAGCAGGAGACCACCCGGCGCCTCCGGCCCCAATCGCGCGAAGAGATTTGCCTTCTGCCCGCAAGCGCTGTGCAGCAGTTCAACATGCGCCCCGATATCCTCAAGCCGCTGGGCCAGAGCCGCGCTGATCTCAAGATTGCTTGCCGAACTGACCGAAGGGTAGGCGACCAGCCGGTCCAGCAGGTCGATGGTGTCCAGCAGGCTCATGGCTTCACGAACAGCTCACGCGGACGGCCCGCAAGGCACTCTGCCGGTCCGCTCTCGCGAATGCGGATCGTTTCCGTGATCTCCAACCCCCAGCCATCCATCCATAGGCCGGGCATGAAGTGGAACGTCATATCAGGCTCTAACACGGTCTCATCCTCCGCACGCAGGCTGATCGTCCGCTCGCCCCAATCGGGCGGATAGCTGAGACCAACCGGATAGCCGCAACGCGCGCCCCGTTCGATCCCGGCCCGCTCCAGCGGCGCGGCCAGCGCATTTGCCACATCGCAGGCCCGCGCACCCGCGCGGGCAACGTCAATGCCCGCCTCAAGCCCCCGGGCCAGCGCCGCTTCGGCGCGGCGCATCTGATCGGGCGGGGTGCCCAAAAAGAGCGTCCGGCAAAGCGGCGCATGGTAGCGGCGCACACAGCCCGAAATCTCGAAAAATGTTGCCTCGCCTTCCGCAAATGGCCGCCCATCCCACGTGAGGTGCGGGGCCGAGGCGTCATCGCCCGACGGCAAAAGCGGCACAATTGCAGGGTAATCGCCCCAAACACCATCCACCGCCCGGATCGCATCGCGGTAAATCTCAGCCACCACCTCGTTCTTCGGCACGCCGGGTTCAACCCGCTCCAGCAGCCCATCGACGATCTTTTCAGAGATCCGCGCGGCCTGCCGCATATAGGCCAGCTCTGCCGCGCTTTTGACCGTGCGCTGCCAGTTACATAGGCCAGTCGCATCGCGAAAAATCGCCCCGGGCAGCGCATCGCGCAGCACCACATGGGCCTTCGCGCTGAAGTAAAAATTGTCCATCTCCAGCCCGATCCGCTGTGCGCCGAGCCGGGCGAGCAACCGGCCAAGCTCTTCCATCGGATGGCGCACGGTGGATTGCACAAAGTGGTCCGCATAGCTGGTCACGCAATCATCGCGCATCCAGACCGTCCGGCGCGCGCCGTTGGCATCCTGCGCGCGGCCCCACCACACCGGATCACTGTCAAGCCGCACGATCACCGCCTGATGCACATAGAAGGACCAGCCGTCATAACCCGTCACCCACGCCATGTTCGACGGATCGCTCAGCACCAGCGTATCAAGGTTCTGCCGCGCCATCGCCGCGCGCAGTTTTTCCAGCCGCGCCGCGTATTCGCTGACTTCGAACGGCAGTCGTTTTTCAGACATTCTTTTTCCCCCAACGCAGCCTGCGCGGGACGGTCGGATGTGGCAAGCCCGAAGTGCACGCAAACCAGTCAGACAGCAGGCCGTGCGCACGCGCGCGGCAGGCGCAAAACCTAATTGGTTGCATTGTACCAGTCCGGTCGGTTTACTTGCGCCAAACGCGCGTCAACGCGCCAATGAGAAAAACGGGGAGCCATTTTTGGCTGATAGTACTGGTGATGCGGCGTTCGTCGAATTCGAACGTGTGCAAAAAAGCTATGACGGGGTGAACCTCGTTGTGAAGGATCTCAACCTGTCGATGCCGCGCGGGGAGTTCCTGACAATGCTGGGGCCTTCGGGCTCTGGCAAAACAACCTGCCTGATGATGCTGGCCGGGTTTGAGACAGCGACCCACGGGGAAATCAAGCTGGACGGGCGGCCCATCAACAACATCCCGCCGCACAAACGCGGCATCGGGATGGTGTTTCAGAACTACGCCCTTTTCCCGCACATGACCGTGGCCGAAAACCTGTCCTTTCCGCTTGAGGTGCGCAAGATCGGCAAGGCCGAGCGCGAGGAAAAGGTGATGCGCGCGCTTGGCATGGTGCAGATGCAGGACTTTGCCGGACGCCGCCCCGCGCAGCTGTCGGGCGGTCAGCAGCAGCGTATCGCGCTGGCCCGTGCGCTGGTGTTCGAGCCGGAGCTAGTGCTGATGGACGAACCGCTCGGCGCGCTCGACAAGCAGCTGCGCGAAACCTTGCAATTCGAAATCACGAACCTTGCGCACGAGCTGGGCATTACCACGGTATACGTCACCCATGACCAGACCGAAGCGCTTACCATGTCCGACCGGGTCGCGGTGTTTGACGACGGGCGCATCCAGCAGCTGGCGCCGCCAGACCGGCTATATGAAGAACCGGAAAACAGCTTCGTTGCGCAGTTCATCGGTGAGAACAACACGCTGATCGGCACCGTCGACAAGATCAGCAATGGCAAGTGTGAGGTCCGCCTTGAAAACGGTGCCGTCATCGATGCAAAGCCCGTGAACGTTGGCGCCGTGGGCGAGCGCACGCGGGTGTCCATCCGCCCCGAACGGGTAGAGATGGACCCGGAACGGCTGAGCCCGGATGCGCATACCCTGGACGCCGAAGTGCTGGAGTTCATCTACATGGGCGACATCTTCCGCACGCGCTTGCGCGTGGCGGGCAAGGACGATTTCATCATCAAAACCCGGAACGCACCGGATCAGCGGCGCCTGACCCCCGGGGAGACGATCAAAATCGGCTGGTTGGCCGATGATTGCCGCGCGCTTGACGCCTGAGCGCGCCCCGCTCTTCGCTGGCTGATGCTGGCGATGAACACGAGGCGATGGCGAGCCCGCCCCCGCGCCTCAATAAGAGACCCAAAGGCGGGCACAACTCGGGAGATCCGTATGAAACTGACCAAAACACTGATGGCGACGACAGCGCTGACCGCGCTGGCGGGCACTGCTATTGCCGACGGCCACATGGCCAGCGACATGACCCTCGTCAGCTGGGGCGGCGCCTACCAGGCCTCGCAGCAGAACGCCTATGTCGCGCCTTACATCGAAATGAACCCGGGCGTGAGCGCCGTATGGGACGAAAGCTCGGCTGAGGCTGTGGCGCGCCTGCGCGCGATGAACGAGGCCGGCTCTGTTACGTGGGACGTGGTTGACGTGGTTGCAGCGGACGCGATCCGTCTGTGCGACGAGGGCCTCGCGCTCGAGATTGACCCGGACGAAGACCTCGCGCCGGGCGCGGACGGCTCTTCGGCCTCGGACGACTTTGGCGACCTGCTCGTGTCGGACTGCTTCATCCCGCAGATCGTCTATTCGACGACCTTCGGCTACCGCACCGACCTGGTGGGTGCCACCCCGCCGACAGAAGTGTGCGCCGTGTTCGACCTGGAAACCTATCCCGGTATGCGCGCGCTTGAGCGTCGCCCGATCAACAACATGGAATGGGCGCTGTATTGTGACGGCGTGGCCAAGGGCGACATCTACGACGTTCTGGCAACGGACGAGGGCCAACAGCAGGCGCTCGACAAGCTGGACACCATCAAGGACAGCGTTGTCTGGTGGTCCGCAGGCGCGGACACGCCGCAGCTGCTGGCTGATGGTGAGGTCGTGATGGGCTCCACCTACAATGGTCGTCTCTTTGCTGCGATCGAAGAGCAGGACCAGCCCATCGGGATGCTCTGGGACATGCAGGTGTTTGACCTTGACGGCTGGATCATCCCGACGGGCCTGTCGCCCGAGCGCGAAGCGCGTGCGCGTGACTTTGTGAAGTTCGCGACCGACACGCAGCGCCTTGCCGATCAGGCAAAGTACATCAGCTACGGTCCGGCGCGCGCGTCGTCGGCCCCGCTGGTGGGCAAGCACGCGGAGCTCGGCATCGACATGGCACCGCACATGCCGACCGACCCGAACAACGCCGCGAACACGCTGCTTTATAACTACGAGTTCTGGGCTGACTACCGCGACGATATCGACGCGAAGTTCCAGGCGTGGCTCGCGCAGTAAACCAAAGCGGTGCGCCGTAACGGCGCGCCCGATCCTACCTCGCCGGGTGCGCGTTTTGCGTGCATCCGGCACCTCACAGGACGCGACATGGCCGAACAAATGCTCGCCGCTGACGGCACGCCCCTGAAACGCAGCCTCGCACGGGCGCTACGGCGGCAAAAGCTGCGCGCGCTGGCGCTGATCGGGCCGTTGCTGATCTTTGTCCTCGTCGCCTTTGTGATCCCGATCCTGTCGATGCTCTTCCGGTCTGTGCAGAACGACATTGTGCAGGCGACAATCCCGATGACGGTGCAGGAACTGCGCAGCTGGGATGCCACAGGCAGTGACCTGCCATCAGAGGCCGTTTATGAGGCCCTGTTCTTTGACCTTTTCCTCGCCGCCGAAGCGCGGCGCCACACGCGCCTTGGCGGGCGCCTGAACTATGAATCGCCGGGCATGTCCTCCACCTTCCGCCGCACGGGGCGGGAGCTGGACGATATCGGCGACATCTCCCTCGATCCGCTCGAAGACCTGAACGACGCGTGGAAAGACGGTGAGACGTGGTACGCCATGCTGAACGCCGGGGATCGCCCCGCCGCGATTGACCTTGTCGCGCTGCAGCGCGCCCGGATTGCTGATCTGACGGAAACCAGCGCGGGCGGGGACATCAATTTTGCCCCCGCGCAAGACCTCGCCAACCTGCTGCCGCGCACCGTGCGCGCCTACACGGCTTGGGCGATATTCGAGGCCACGCAAAAGGGCCGCGACCCGGCCACGCGTGACCCTTGGGAAGCTATCGCCCCTGCCCTTGTCCTCGACCTGCAAACGGCTGACCTGAGCGGCTACACCGGCCCCGGCGCGGACCTGCTGCGCGAGGCGCAAGCGGCCAACCTGCCCGCACCCGTGTTCGCAGAAGCGTTCGCCGAAGCAGATGAAGACTGGGTCAGCGTCGAAAAATGGGCGATCATCCAGACCTATTCCAGCCGCTACACACCCGGCTATTTTCTGAATGCCGTCGATGCGCAGCTGACCCCGGAGGGCGTCGCGTGGCAGCCTGAAGAACGCCAGGTTCTGATCACCCTGTTCCAGCGCACGATCTACATGTCGCTGGTCATCACGATCTCCTGCATCCTGCTTGGATATCCGATTGCGTGGCTTCTCGCGAACCTGCCCGCGCGCAAGGCGAACCTGCTGCTGATCCTCGTGCTCCTGCCCTTCTGGACCTCGCTTCTGGTGCGGACGTCCGCGTGGAAGGTGATGCTGCAACAGCAGGGGGTGATCAACGATGTGCTGGTCTGGATTGGCCTTGTGAACGACGCGGACCGGCTGATCATGATCAACAACCAGTTCGGCACCATCGTCGCGATGACGCATATCCTGCTGCCCTTCATGATCCTGCCGATGTATTCGGTGATGCAGACAATCCCGCCCAGCTACCTGCGTGCCGCCAAAAGCCTTGGCGCCACAAACGCGACAGCCTTCTGGCGAGTCTACTTTCCGCAATCGGTGCCAGGCATCGGGGCGGGCAGCATCCTCGTCTTCATTCTTGCCATCGGCTACTACATCACGCCGGAAATCGTGGGCGGGACCAAGGGCGTGTTCATTTCGAACCGGATCGCTTTCCACATTTCATCCTCGCTTAACTGGGGCCTTGCCGCCGCGCTTGGGACGATCCTGCTGGTCGCGGTCCTCATCCTTTACTGGGCCTACGACAAAATCGTCGGCATCGATAACGTGAAGTTGGGATAGATCATGGGCCTTCCTCCCTACGCAACCTTTGGCCAGCGGGTCTGGTATTATGGCTTTCGCGTGGTCTGCGCGCTGATCTTCATTTTCCTGATCACGCCGATCCTTGTGGTCATGCCGCTGAGCTTCAACGCGCAGGATTTCTTTACCTTCACGCCGGAGATGCTGCGGCTTGATCCCGAGGGCTACTCGCTCAAGCACTACCGCGACTTTTTCACCAACCCGCAATGGCAGCTGGCGCTCAAGAACTCGCTGATCATCGCGCCGCTGGCGACGATCATCTCCGTCTCGCTCGGCACGCTGGCCGCAATTGGCCTGAGCCAGAGCCACGTGCCTTTCAAGGGCGCGATCATGGCGATCCTGATCTCTCCGATGATCGTGCCGCTGATCATCTCGGCGACGGGGATGTTCTTTTTCTATGCCCAGATGGGCAACTGGATGGAGAACAGCCTGGGCCTCGACAAAACCTTTGTAGGCTATGTGAAGGTGATCCTTGCGCACGCGGTGCTGGGCATTCCCTTTGTCATCATCACGGTCACCGCGACACTGGTCGGCTTTGACCGGTCGCTGACCCGCGCGGCGGCGAATATGGGGGCGAACCCGGTCACGACATTCTTCCGGGTGCAGATGCCGCTGATCCTGCCGGGGGTGATCTCGGGCGGGCTGTTCGCGTTTATCACATCGTTTGACGAGGTGGTCGTGGTGCTCTTCGTCGGATCGGCCAGCCAGAAGACCTTGCCGTGGCAGATGTTCATCGGCCTGCGCGAACAGATCAGCCCGACAATCCTTGCGGTTGCAACGATCCTCGTGGTGATCTCCATCGCCCTGCTCGCCACGGTCGAGGTTCTGCGCCGCCGGAGCGAGCGGCTCAGGGGGATGAGCCCGAGCTAGGTCTTGGAATTACGTTTTGTGATTTCAAGTGTCGGCGGCGCGCCGTCGAACGGGCTAAGGAGGTCAATAACCTCGTCACGTTCCAGTTGCGCCGCCATCTCGCGCAGGCGTTCGTTGAGTCCAGTTTTAGGATTCCCTTGAGTCCAAGTTTGTGATTCAAGTGGTGCAGAGGTTTAGATATGCAGAACATCGAGAAGATAGTCTTCGACAGGTTTACTGAGCGCGATATCGTGCACATCAGTTCCGAACTCGCAGAAGACAGAGACGGTGAACCTATTTTGGTGGTCGACATCATCCACCGAGATTCATTGCATATCACCCCCGAACTCAGTGTCGGGTTAACAGATGCGCTTTGGGACCATCTAGCGGGAAGTGGGCAGCACGCGTTTCCTGTCATTACCTTCCGAAGTCAACATGATAGCTCTGAGCTGGATGCCGCTTAGCTCGCGAGAAATTTTGCAGTCTGCGTTTAGGAGGCTGGAGCCACAAGAAGGCCGAACAGAAGCCGATCTTCGTAGGGCTACGAGCGATATCTACTACGCGATGTTTCATAGAGTTTGCGAAGCACTGGTCGCTAATTTGACGCCTGACGAGCCTGTTTCAATGGCCTTTAAAGATGTATACGGCACGCTCTATAGGTTACCGGATCACAAAACTCTGGCGGATCGCTGTAAGAAGGCACGAGAAAACGGCTTTCCTCAGCACGTAATTTCGTTCGCAAATGGTTTGGTGACTTTCAAGACAAAGCGAGAAGACGCAGACTACAATCCCCTGAAAAAGTTCGCGATTTCTGATCTGCGAACTGACCTGGCCACAGCTGAGTCACATTTAGACAATTTCGATGCCTGGACTGGCGAAGAACAAACAAGGTTTGCGCTGTATTCATCGTTGAGAGCTTTAAGATCTCGGCAATAGGCTAACGTAACCGTTCCAACATCCGCAGGGACGCGTATCCATCGGGCACCAAGCCGTTGGCCACCTGGTAGCGGCGTACGGCGCTGATGGTCAGGGGGCCGATCTTGCCGTCGATCTTTTCCGGGTCAAAGCCGGCAGCCCGAAGCCGCTTTTGAAGTTCGATCCGTTCATCCAGCGTGAGGGCGCGATCGCCCCGGGGCCAGGATGCTTTGAACGGCGCGCCGCCCGCGATCCGGTCGGCGAGGTGGCCAACGCCGATCACGTAAGCGTCGGCGGTATTGTACCGCTCCAGCACCTCGAAATTGTCAAAGATCATGAAAGCCGCACCATTTGCACCCGCGGGCAGAAGAATGGACGCAGGCCCGTGATCCGGGATCACCCCGTTCACGCCGCGCACGCCAAGGCGGGCCCACGCGCTGGGCAGTTTCGTATTCTCGCGGCGGGCGGAGGCATAATCGAACCGGTCCGGCAGGATCACTTCCACGCCCCAGGGCACCCCGGCCTGCCAGCCGAAATGCTTCAGGTAGGCCGCAGTTGACGCGAGCGCATCAACAGGATTGTCCGACCAGATGTCCCGGCGCCCGTCCCCATCGTAGTCCACCGCATGGTCGAGGTAGGACGTCGGCATGAATTGCGTTTGGCCCATCGCCCCGGCCCATGAGCCGGTCATGTTGGCCGGAACCGTGTCGCCGCTTTGAAGGATCTGCAACGCGGCCAGCAGTTGGCCTTCGAAAAAGTCCGCACGGCGGGCATCAAAGGCAAGCGTGGCAAGGCTTTCGATCACGTTGTTGCTGCCGCGAAAGCCACCATACGCGCTTTCCAGACCCCAGATCGCTGTGACGATCTCCTTTTCCACGCCGTAGCGCGCCTCAATCTGCTCCAGCACGGCCCGCTGGCTGTTCAGGGCGGACTTGCCGTTGCGGATGCGGGCGTCTGACACGGCGGTGTCGAGGTAATCCCAGATCGTCTTGGTGAACTCGGACTGGTTTCGGTCGCGCCGCACCACGTCCGCGTCATAGGACACGCCCCGAAAGGCGGCATTCAGCGTCTGGCGGCTGATCCCCTGCGCAGCGGCGCGTGATCTGAAGCTATCGAGCCACCCTGCGAACTCGCTGGGCGAACGGTCGGCAACCTGTGTACCCGCCACTTCGGGCCGCAGGACCGGACGCAGGCTGCTTTCACTGATCCCGCCAGCGGAGGCGACAACCGTATCTTGCGCAGCAACGCTCAGAGGCAGACACAGCCCCATCGCCAAAACCAAATGACACACCACCATGACTGCCTCTACTGCGCGCTTCTTTGTTTCCAAAATAGCGACAATAACCGCCCCATCCTAGCGCCATTCGGAGTGCGAGCGCGGCTCCGCCGATGCCTCAAGCTCGCAACGGATTTGCGCCAAATGCGCGCGCAGCAGCGGCACACGGTGGGGCCGGAAACTTTGATCCGTCACATCCAGCGCATCCATGCGGTCCAGGCGGAAACTGCGGAAATCCTTGCGCAGCAGGCACCAAGCCAGCAGCATATTTGTCTGCTCCAGGAACACGATGCCAAGCGGTTTGACAGACCGCCGCGTCTGCACGCCGTGCCTATCCGTGTAGTCGAACGCGACGACACATTCGTCCCAGGCCGCCTGACGCAAGCGGGCAACATCAATCCGCGGCGGCTCCGGGCGGATGAAGCGCTGCGCATCGAGAACCGCATGTTGCAGCCGGTGCCGTTGCCGCGGTGGCACTCGCGCCTGGATCTTGGCCAGCGCGCTTTGGGCCGCACTGGCAAGCGACGGGTCCGCGATAACCGCGACGTCCCGCAAGCCCAGCACCAGGGCTTCAAGCTCGTCATCCTCGAAACCAAGCGGGGGCAGCGCGGCGTCTTCGATCAGGGTAAAGCCAAAGCCCGCCTCTCCGTCGATCACCGCGCCGATCCCCCGCAGGGCGTCAATGTCGCGATAGATCGTACGCAGGGACACCTGCATTTCCGCCGACAGCTGTGCGGCGGTCACGGGTGCAGGCAGGCGGCGCAGGGTCTGCATCATTTGAAAAAGGCGGTGGGTGCGAGACATGCGCCGAGCATAGCATGACACCTGCCAATTTTTGACAGGAAACCGTCAGCGGCGCTTTCGGCTGACCTTTCGCCTGGTCTTGTCGGCTTTGTGTTTGCCGGCCCGTTCCTTGCGCCGCGGCGCCCGTCCCGGCGTCGCGCGCCCACTGCGCGGCAGGTGTGCGCCTTCGATGGATACAAGTTCCAGCGCGATGCCCCCGGTGACAGGCGCCGCTTCGGTCAGTTTGGCAGTGACACGCTGACCAACAGACAAGATCAGTCCTGTATCAGACCCCATCAGTGTTCCGGCGTCTCTGTCGAAATGGAAATACTCGTTCCCGATGGACCGGATCGGGACAAGCCCGTCCGCCCCGCTGTCATCGAGTTTCACGAAAAGGCCAAATTTCGCGACCCCGCTGATGCGCCCGCGAAAGGCGTCGCCAACCCGTTCGCTCAGGTAAGCGGCCAGATAGCGGTCGGTCGTGTCCCGCTCCGCCACCATAGAGCGGCGCTCGGTGTCCGAGATATGCTGCGCCGTGCGCTCAAGCTGGTCGATCTCTTCCGGGCTCAGCCCGTCCTTGCCCCATCCATGCGCGGTGATCAGGGCGCGGTGCACGATCAGGTCCGAATAGCGGCGGATGGGCGAGGTGAAATGGGCATAGTTCTGTAGCGCAAGGCCAAAATGGCCAAAATTCTGCGGGCTGTAATAGGCTTGCGTCATGCTGCGCAGGGTCGACAGGTTGATCAGCTCTGAATCATCGCCTCCCTCTGCTTGCCGCAGGAGGCGGTTCAGATGCGCCGTCGTCAGTACCTGGCCTTTAGCCAGAGTATACCCTGCCGCGTTTGCCGTTTCGCGGAGCGCGTCCAGCTTTTCCGGTGCGGGCTCTTCGTGCACCCGGAACAGCAGCGGGGAACGACGCTTGATCAGCTCTTCGGCAGCGGCGACATTGGCCAGAACCATGAACTCTTCGATCAGCTTGTGCGCGTCGAGCCGGTCCTTGAAGGCGACGCTTTCCACCTCGCCTTTGTCCGACAGCACGATCTGCCGCTCCGGCAGATCAAGGTCCAGCGGTTGGCGCTGGTCCCGGCCCCGCTTCAGCGCCGCATAGGCGCCGTAAAGCGGCTCCAGAACAGGCTCTAACAGGGGGGCAGTGCGGTCGTTGGGAGTGCCATCAATTGCCGCCTGCACCTCTTCGTAGTTCAACGAGGCGGGCGAGCGCATCAACCCGCGGACAAAGCGGTGAGACAGCTTTTCGCCATCCTCCGAAATCTTCATCTCTACCGCAAGGCAGGCGCGCGGAACACCTTCGTGCAGGCTGCACAGATCGCCAGACAGGCGGTCGGGCAGCATGGGCACAACCCGGTCGGGGAAATAGGTGGAGTTGCCGCGCTTGCGCGCCTCCCGATCCAGCGCGGAGCCCGGCTTCACATAGGCGGCCACATCCGCAATCGCGACCCAGACGAGGTAGCCGCCCGGGTTGTCCGGATCCGCTTGCGCGTAACACGCATCGTCATGGTCCCGGGCATCGGACGGGTCGATGGTGATCAGCGGCATATCCCGCAGGTCTGTTCGGCCCTTCAGACCAATCGGCTTCTGCGCGTCGGCCTCGGCGATCACGTCATCGGGGAAGTCATCCGGGATGCCGTGCTGATGAATGGCGATGAGCGATACCGCTTTGGGCGCTGATGGATCGCCAAGCCGGTCGGTGATGCGCGCCCGCGGCATGCCCATCCGCGCCTTTGGCCCGCTTTGCTCTGCCTCGACCAGCTCGCCATCTTTGGCACCGTGAGTTGCGCCGGCAGGCACAAGCCACTCGGTGTCGTTCTTCTTGTCGATGGGCACAATACGCCCGCCCTCGGCCCCTTTGCGGAACACACCCAGGATGCGGCGCGGGTTAGAGCCGATGCGGCGGATCAGGCGGCCTTCGTAGTGGTGATCCTCACCCTGCACGAGGGTCAGCCGTGCAAGGATGCGGTCCCCTTCGCCCAGCGCCGGGTCAGACGCACGCAAGACCAGCAGGATGCGCGGCTCCACCCCGTCGCCGTGCCATTCCATCGGGCGGGCAAACAGATCGCCGCCGCTATCCGCCGCGGCCACCTGCAGGACAGAAACCGGTGGCAATCGATCAGGGTCCTGATAGCTGCGCTTGCGCTTCTCAACGTGCCCTTCCTCTTCCAGCTCGCGCAAGAGCCGCTTGAGGTCGATGCGCGCGGCGCCCTTGATCCCGAAGGCTTTGGCGATGTCACGCTTCGCTGTGAGTGTGGGGTTCGCGGAAATCCAATCGAGGATTTGCGCTTTGGTTGGCAACTGGTTCATGGGGTGGGAATAGCACGCGGCGCGGCAGAGCGTTACTGCAAATCAGCCGCCGTATCGACATCGCGCAAGGTGGCGGCAAAGCCAACGGAACGCCCCCTGAGGGAGGCAACGGAATCCACCAAGGCATGTTCGGTCGACCAACGCACGCCGTCGAACAGACCTGCGGGCAATGGTGCCGCGTGTTTCAGGCCCACGAGCCAATAGCCGCCGTCAGGTGCAGGGCCAAAGACAGCATCATGTGATCCGAGCAGGTGGAACGCCCGAGCGATCGCGGCGCGGTTGATGCCGGGAATGTCCGCGCCAATCACACAGACCGGGGCGCGATGACCGGACATCGCGCGCGCCATGCGGGTGCCAAGGTCCCCCCTGCCTTGAGGAAGGCGCGGCAAATTGCAGGGAAAGGCGCGAGAGGTCACCGCCGGGTCTGGCGCGACAGACAGCACCGTTTCCCAGCGGGAGTCATTTAAGCGCCTCAACAGGCTTCGGACTTGGTGGCGAAACCACCACGTCGCCTCGATCCGCCCGATATCGGCGGCAAGGCGGGTCTTTACACGGCCCGGGCGCGGTTCCTTGACCATCACAATCAGGCGGGGCTTCAAAGGGGGCGCTCCATGTCCTGATGGGGGATGCCCGCGTCGTCATAGACCGCGCCAAAGGCGGTAAAGCCCAGTTTCTCGTAAAAGCCGAGGGCATGGGTCTGCGCACCCAGAACGGCCCGCGATGCACCGTAAGCCTTGGCCACCTCAATGCAATGCCGGATGATGTCAGCGCCCAAACCCGTACCGCGATGAGATGGCAGCACACAGACACGACCAATCTTCGCAACATTGCTTTTCAACAAGATGCGCGCGCACCCAACGGGTTCCTCATCAGCTGCGAGCACATGCAGCGCGGTGGCGTCGAGGCCGTCCAACTCTTCATGCTCCGGCACATTCTGCTCTTCGATGAAAACAATCCGGCGCAGCCTGAGGCAGGCGTTGATGTCGTCCGTCTGGGCGATGGTCACCGGCATGTCGTCAGGCGAAGTAGTCCGCAAGGATGCGGCGGTAGATCGTGGTGAGTTGCTGAATGTGTTCGACCCGGACATGCTCATCCACCTGGTGCATGGACTGGCCAACCAGACCAAATTCGACAACCGGGCAGTGATCCTTGATGAACCGCGCATCCGAGGTGCCGCCCGAAGTGGACAGCACGGGCGCAACCCCTGTTTCCGCCTCAACCGCGCGGGCGACAAGGTCCGACAGATCGCCGGGCGGGGTCAGGAACGCCTCTCCCGACACTTTGACCGTCAGGTCGATCTTTACGCCATAAGCCTCGCGCGTCGCCGCCGCATGCTCTTCGAGCCACGTGGTCAGGCTCGCGCCGCTGTGCAGATCGTTGAACCGGATGTTGACCGCCGCGGAACAGCTGGCCGGGATCACGTTGGTTGCCTTGTTGCCGGTGTCCACGGTAACGACGGCCAGGGTGGACGGATCAAAATGGTCGGTGCCCGCGTCCAGCGTGTGGGAAGCAAACATGTCCATCAAGCGAAGCATCGCGGGCAACGGGTTGTTGGCGCGGTGGGGATAGGCGCTGTGCCCCTGTTTGCCCGTCACCTCGATCCACGCGGTCATAGACCCGCGGCGCCCGATCTTCATCATCTCGCCCATCTTGTTTGGGCACGTCGGCTCTCCGACCAGGCAGACGGTCATCGCCTCACCTGTGTTATCCATGTGCTCGAGCAGGGCGGTTGTACCGTCCAGCGCATCCCCCTCCTCATCGCCAGTGATCGCGATCAGGATCGCCCCATCGGGCGGGGCGGTTTTCACCAGATCAATAGCCGCCGCGACAAAGGCGGCCACGCCGGATTTCATATCTGTGGTGCCGCGCCCGAACATCGTGCCATCCACCACATCCGCGCCAAAAGGTGGGTGGGTCCAATCCGTCTCCGCCCCGATCGGCACAACATCCGTATGGCCGTTAAAGCCAAAGGTCTTTGGATGCGCTGTGTCACCCCAGCGCGCGAGCAGGTTACGAATGCCCCCGCGGTCGGCCCATGACAGCTCGAAACCAGCTGCCGCCAGCGGCGCCGCGATCACATCAAGCGCCCCTTCGTCCGCAGGCGTCACAGAGGCGCAACGCACCAGATCAGCAGTCAGGGTCACGGGGTCCGGGGTCATCAGATTTGCTCCTGTGGCGAAAAGGACGCGAGGCGCGGCGCGCTCAACATAAAGCGTTAACAGAGCGTTACGTGCCGTGCTAGGCTCGCAACAATAATATGACCTGAGGCAGGTCCGACGCAGCATCGCCGCCAACGTGCGGCACTTATGACAAAAGCTCCCGATCCGGCGCAAACCGGGCGGCTGCGCGCGTGTCTGCCTTACGAAAATAGGTTGAGGCAGACATGGTAGCAGCATCGGAACTTCCGGTTCAGACAGTGCGCGAAGGCGTTGACGCGGAGGATATGGCCAACGCCATTTTTGGCGATGGCGTACAGATCGTCGGGGCAACCTACACAGGCGACATCGACAGCGCCGGGATATATTGGACCGGCGACGCGGTCGCGGACAGCGCGACGCCGAGCGATACCGGGGTCATCCTGTCGACGGGCAACGCGGAGGATTACACCAATTCTTCGGGCTCAAACGCGAACCAGTCCGGCAGCACCTCCACCAACACCAGCGGTCAGAACAATAACAGCCAATTCAACGCGGCGGCAGGTTCGCAGACCTATGACGCGGCCTACCTTGATGTCGATTTTATCGCCACGGGCGACACGATGACGATGCAGTTCGTCTTTTCGTCCGAAGAATACCCGGAATTCCAAAACTCAATCTACCAGGACTTTGTGGGTGTTTGGATCAACGGTCAGCAGGTTGATATCTCGGTCGGGAATGGCGACAGCGACCCGGGCAACATCAACAACACGAACAACGAAAACCTTTACGTTGATAACACCGCGAGCATCGCAAATACCGAGATGGACGGGCTCACCGTCACACTGACGCTGACCTTCCCGGTGTTGAATGACGGGTCGGTCAACTCTATCCGCATCGGGATCGCGGACGTGTCCGACTCCAGCTACGATTCCAATCTGTTGATTGCAGGCGACTCGGTCCAGACCAGCCTGATCGCGCGGGATGACCTGACGCACCTGACGGACCCGAACGGGTCGAAGACGGTCAACGTCATCTCCAATGACACGGGGCCAAACGGTGCTGTGCTCGAGGTCACGCATATCAACGGCGTGCGGGTTTATGCCAATGATGTGGTGAACCTGAATTCCGGCCAGACGGTCCGGCTGAACCCCGATGGCACGATCGAAGTGATCGGCGACGGCGATAGCGAAGACTTCAACTTCACCTACACCATGACGGACGGCGTCAATTCGGATGTCGGCATCGTCAACGTGTCCTCGATCCCCTGTTTTGTCGCTGGCACGCTCATCGACACGCCGGACGGCCCCCGCCCGGTTGAGGCGATCGCATCGGGTGATCTGGTCCTGACGCGCGATGACGGACCGCAACCGGTGCGCTGGGCCGGTGCGCGCACGGTTGAAGCAGAAGGTGCCTTTGCCCCGGTGGCCATTGCCGCTGGTGCCCTGGGCGCGCATGCGGCGCTGATGTTGTCGCCCGAGCACCGTGTGCTGGTAGCAGGCAGCACTGCGGAGCTGCTTTTTGGTGAGCGTGAAGTGCTGGTCGCGGCCAAGCATCTGGTTGATGGGCGCGCCGTGACACAGCAGGCGGGCGGCGAGGTGACCTATGTCCACTTGATGTTTGACCGGCATCAGGTTGTCACGACCGAAGGGCTGGCCAGCGAAAGCTTCCTGCCCGGTCCGCAAACGCGCGACAGCTTCGAGGCGGACGTCCTGAACGAGATTTGCGCGATCTTCCCCGAGCTTGACCCAGACACCGGCGAAGGGTACGGCCCTGCGGCCAGGCGGCTTCTGCGCGGCTATGAAGCCGGGTTGCTGGCCAAGGCGCGCGCGGCCTGAGCCGTGGCGTGGATCGGCCTTACTGACCGGAAGGAAGGCAGGTTTGCGCCGTTTGGGCTGGGCGCGGCGCGGTCGGTCACGCCGATCTTGGACGACGGCCCAGGCGCGCTTTTGACGCGCGGCACGCTTGTTGTCGAAGCACAGCTGTTGCCGGATGGCAGGCCGCAGGACCTCTTTGGCTTTGAAGCCAGCCACCCGTGGCCGCGCCGCCTTGTGATCCAGGTTCTTCCAAATGGGTCAATTTCACTGGTACACCAACAGGCCGACCGGGTGTGTCACGCGGTGCTGCGCTGGCCTGCAACCGAACGCGCCGAAACGATCCGGATCAGCTATGCCTGGGACGCACCAAAGGGGATGGGCCAGTTGGCGCTGGAACAGCCCGAAACCGGCGGCGTGGAGACGGTAAATATCTCCGCGCCGATGCCGCTGATGATTCAAGACGTGCACGCGATGATGCTGGGCCATTCCGGGCGCATCACAGCGCGGGACGTAGCGTTCGCCGCCGTTTCCACGCAGGTCGAACCGGTTGGCCCGCAACCGTCCCTGACCGCGGACGTGCCCGTGGCGACGCCCTACGGCTACCGCGCTGCGGGCACCTTGCAGCGCGGCGATACCGTGCTGACCGAACAGGCGGGCGTTGTGCCTGTCCTGCACCGTGTGGACCGGACCGTGCCCGCGCGCGGCGCGTTCCAGCCGCTGCGCCTTTTTGCGCCCTATTTCGGGCTGGTGCAGGACATCGTGGTCGCGCCGTCGCAACGGCTGGTGATCCGTGGCAGCGAGGTTGAGTACCTGTTTGGCCGAGAGGCCGTTCTGGTTCCCGCCCGGCACCTCCTGAACGGGCATGTCGGGCGAGTGGAGCCTTCGGGGTCCCTCGTGCGCTACACCCAGCTGGTCCTGCCGGGGCATGAAACGGTGATGACAGCCGGCACATGGTCGGAAAGCCTTTACCTGGGCCGCATACGCCGCCACGCGCCGCGCGTGGCACAGTCCGTGCTGGCGGGCTGCGCGCGCAGCCTGCTTCCTGAACATGCCAAGCCTGCATTTCCCGTATTGCGCCGGTTCGAAGCCGTCACCTTGGCCGATCAGCGCGCCGCCTGATCGTCCTCGTCCCCAAAGAATGGCGTAACCTGTGCGACCACCACGGCGTTATCACGCAGGGCTTGCTCCATCAGGGCGCGCTCTTCTGCGGGGATCTCGTGACCTTCGGCTTCCCGCTCGGCAATCGTGCCGTAGCCCGTGACATCGAGCGGTGCCGTGTCCGCCTGTTTCAGCAAGGCGACGGTTTCGCGCACCGCTTCGGCCTCGTCCACGCCAGAGGCATAGCACATCAGCGCGGCCCCGGTTGCGGCCTCGGGCAGGCCATCGCCGGACTTGCGCCCGATTTGGACAAGCAGGGTATAAACGTGCTGGGTGCGTTTGGGCTTTTGCATGGTGAGGCGCGTTTACACCGCACGGAGGCAAAACAGCAAGCAGGGCTTGGCGTGCCGGGTGCTGCCGGACTATGCCCGCCCAGACCTTTGGGGGTAAAGCATGGCCCGGTTTGTTCTGATCGCTGTCCTTTTATGCGCGGCACTCCCGCTACGCGCGCAGGAACTTGTCTTTGCAACGGTCGAACGTCCACCGTTCAGCTTCAACGAAGGCGGTCAGATGGTCGGGTTCAGCATCGACCTGATGCGCGCGATCAGCGCGGAAATGGGTGCCGAAGTCCGGTTTGAACCAAAGCCCAGCTTTGCCGAGATGCTTAGCGCCGTTGAGCGCGCTGAGGTCGACGGCGCCATCGCCAACATCTCTATCACGGGCGGGCGCGAAGCGGTCATGGACTTCACCCTGCCGATCTTTCGCAGCGGCTTGCAGATCATGGTCCACGCCGAAGACGGGCCAAGCCGCCTGCTGCCTGCCGTGATGACGCGCGAATTGGCGCTGGTCATGTTCGGGGGCCTCGCCCTGCTTGTGTCGATGGGCACCTTTGCGTGGCTGCTTGCGCCGCTGCTCACGCGCTCTGCCGGGGGGCGGGTGATCTCCGTGATCATGGGGACGGTCGCGCTGCTGGTGGTATCCATCATGGTGGCGAACCTGACAACGGCGCTGACCCTCCGGGGGCTGAAAGAACAAGTGGCCAGCCTTGACGATCTGGACGGGCGGCTGGTGGCGACCACTGCTGGATCGACAGCCAGCGCGTTTCTCGCGGGGCGCGACATCGGGCACGAGACCTTTGTCGATTACATCTCGCTCATCGCTGCGTTCGAAGACAACGAACTGGATGCCGTGTTCTTCGATGCGCCGCTGCTGGCCTATTATGTCTCCACCGATGGGCGCGGAAAGGCGCGCCTGATCGACCGGGTCTTTCAGCCCGAGGATTACGGCATCGCCCTGCCGCAAGGCAGCGATCTGCGGGAACAGCTGAACCTCGCCCTGCTGGAGCTACAGGAAAGCGGCGCCTATGAGGCGCTTTACTGGAAGTGGTTCGAGACAACCCGGTAAGCCCTAGTCGCGCAGCAGCTCGTTGATGGAGGTCTTGGACCGCGTCCGCTCGTCCACCCGCTTCACGATCACGGCGCAGTAAAGGTGTACGCCGTTTTTCGACGGCATTGAGCCTGCGACCACAACCGAGCCTTCCGGCACTTCGCCGTAGATGACCTCACCGCTGTCGCGGTCCACGATCTTGGTCGACTGCCCGATAAAGACACCCATGCCCAGCACCGAGCCCTTTCGGACGATCACGCCTTCAACCACTTCAGAGCGGGCGCCGATGAAACAGTCATCCTCGATGATGGTCGGGCCGGCCTGCATCGGCTCCAGCACCCCGCCAATGCCAACGCCGCCCGACAGGTGCACGTTCTTGCCGATCTGCGCGCAGGAGCCGACGGTCGCCCATGTGTCCACCATTGTGCCGCTATCCACATAGGCGCCAAGGTTCACGAAGGACGGCATCAGCACAACGCCAGGGGCGACGTAGGCGGATTTGCGGACGACGCAGTTGGGCACAGCGCGGAAGCCTGCGGCCTTCCATTGCTCATCGCCCCAGCCCTTGAACTTGCTGTCGACCTTATCCCACCAGCCGCCACCCTGGGGGCCGCCGTCCTGCTGTTCCATGTCCTTGAGGCGGAAGCCAAGCAGCACGGCCTTTTTGGCCCACTGATTCACGTGCCAATCGCCGTTGTCTGTGGGTTCAGCGACGCGAAGGGATCCACTGTCGAGGGCGTTCAGGGTGCTTTCAATCGCATCGCGCGTCTCACCGGTTGTCGCGGGCGTGATGCTGTCGCGGGCGTCCCACGCAGCTTCGATGGCGGCTTCGAGTTGGGCGTTGGACATCGGTTTCCTCCGGATCAGCGTTTTGCAGGGCAATAGACGCGCAAAGTCGGAGGCGCAACGGGTTAGCGGCCATTGAAAAGATAGGCGTGCGCGTGTCCCGGAAAGGGCGCATCGAAGCGTGCCATCAGGCGGCTATAGCTGTAGCCAAGGTCCGAGGCCTTGGCGCAGCGGGTGTTGGTATCGCGCGTGACAAGCGCCAAGCCTGCCCCTGCTTCGCACAGTGCATAGCCCTTGCCGTTCAAGCGTGATTGCAGGTCCGCCCAGTTTTTCGCATAGGCAAAGTCATCCGCGAGGAGCGCCCGCAGGGGCGCGATCGAGCGCTCATCAGGCCTTGGGGCCTTCTTCGCTTTGCGCGCGCGTCTGAAAAGGTCACGCGCGATGGCGTCGCGGATCACGGCGCCCGGATCCCAGCCTTCGTCCTGTGCGACGCGGCGCAGGGCAGCAAGGGTCTCGTCGGTGATTTCAAGACTGATCCGGGGCATATGGCCAGCGTGGTCCAGCAAGGTTAAGCATTGGTGAACAGCGCCGAGGGAGGCCACATGAAAGACGACCGTATCAGCCCGTTCCGTGATGCCCATACCGACCGCGAAGCCGCCGCAGGCGTGCCCAACACGCCGCAGACCCGCGCGCCGGCCTATGCCCTCGCCTTTGCCGATCCGGAATTCCTGTGCCGGGATGAGCTGCGCCCGGTCCGCCTGCAGTTGGAGCTTCTGAAGCCCGAAATGCTGATGAATGAAGCCGGGATCGAATCGACCATCGTGCTGTTTGGCGGCGCGCGCATTCCGGAGCCGGACAAGAAAGCCGGCGCGCGGACCAAGACCCTCGCGGAGCTGTCGAAATTCTATGACGAGGCGCGCAGCTTTTCCCGCCTGATGACCGAACGGTCAATTGAATCGGGCGGCACGCAGGATGTGGTGGTAACAGGGGGCGGTCCCGGCGTGATGGAGGCCGGAAACCGAGGCGCGGTGGATGCGGGCGGCGCGTCTATCGGGCTGAACATCGTTTTGCCGCATGAACAGGCGCCGAACCCCTATGTCACGCCTGACCTGTGCTTCAACTTCCACTATTTCGCCATTCGCAAAATGCACTTTCTGGTGCGGGCAAAGGCGATCTGCGTCTTCCCGGGGGGCTTCGGCACCCTGGACGAGCTGTTCGAGGCGCTGACGCTGATCCAGACAGGCCGGATGGAGCGTGTGCCCTTCCTGCTCTTCGGGCGCGCTTTCTGGGAAAGCATCATCAACTGGGACGCGTTGTCCGAAGCCGGTACGATCTCGGCGGATGATCTGGACCTTTTCCGCTTTGTCGAAACCGCCGATGAGGCGGTCGCGGCGATTGATGCGTGGGGGCCAGCGAATCGGCGGGACGCGATCCCGGGCCGTTAGCCGCGATCAGGCCGACAGATCGGGCGGGATGGCGCAGATGTGGACCCGGTGCGGCAGCGATTCCACATAATCGCCTTCCGCGGTTTCGCGGATCGTGTAGCCGTACCCGGCAAGGCGGTGTTTCCATTCGCGGCGGGACAGGGACTGGCTGCGCTCGCGGGCGACGATGTCGAGGACCTGCGCGGCGATCACAACGTTCTGGTCAACGATGATGGACATGTGTTTTCTCCGATAGGCATGTCTTGATGCCTGCCACACTGCCCCCCGCCCGTGGCGGGATTGGTGCGGGATCGGGAAAAGATTGTGACCATTTCGGGAACAACGCTGCGCCAGTCCACGCTGCAGCCGCGCCGCGCCTCTGCGCGCGCGCATCATTGCGTCGCCATCTCTTTCCGCAGTGACGTCAACCGGTCTACCTCCGCCTTGGCGCGTTTGATGGCACGTTTGTCGGACCTCTTGATGCCCCAGGCCTGTTCGGGATCAGGGAACATTTCACGGGTGATTGCGGCCTGTTGTTTTAGCCACTTCAACGTGCCTTCTGCCTGTTTGATCCGTTCGTCCAGATCGCCCACCGCGAATGTGCGCACGGCTGGAGAGCGGACCGGAAATCCCTGAAACCCTGTCTCGAACGAACGGGCCTCATCAAGCCGAGGGGGGCGGCCGCGCTTGCAGTCAAACGTCACGCTTCCGCTGAAGCGCATGTCATAGGGCACCCCAATGCAGATCAAACCCTTTGGCGCACCCTTGGGCATCATCACCTGCACCATCACCCAGTTGATCGCGAGGTAGATCGACCAAGACTTGTCCGCACCAAATTCGGCAAGGTAGTCCTTGATCGGGATGTCCAGCGTCCGCTCGCCGAACAATTTGAAGATATCTGCCACCGTATCTGTCACGACAAGCTTGCCGCTGGCTTTGGCAAAACTGTCCGCGAGCGCCTTGTCCGCCTTCCCCGTATTCCGCCCCTGCGCGTTCAAGCCAATGATCGTGACCCACGGAGACAGCCACAGCTTTCCATTCGGCAAGGTGTGAAAGGCATTCACAGTGCGTGTCTTGCAGTCATACTCCGCCACCTTCCGCACCCGCAGCTGGGACAGATCCCGCGACGCTTTTTCAAGCGGCGTAGCCGGGCCAAGAAACCCCCCAAGGAGGTGCAGATTGTGATTGATCAGCTTGTAATCGACGTAGGCGATATCAAACGTTCCGGTCCCGATCGTCAGCGTCATGGCAGCCCCTCCCGGGCGCAATGATGCCCCGAAAGCGCCGAATCAGGAAGCCAGGCCCGTTTCCGCCGCGATCTGAGCGCGGGATTTGCGGGCACGCTCGGTCGCTGACTTCAGCTGGCCGCAGGCCGCCATGATGTCTTCGCCCCGCGGCGTGCGGATCGGCGAGGCGTAGCCGGCCTGGTAGATGATGTTGGCAAAGGCCCGGATACGGTTGTTTGAGGATCGCTTGTAAGGCGCACCCGGCCATTCGTTGAACGGGATCAGGTTGATCTTGGCCGGGATGCCGTCGATCAGCCGCAGCAGGCGGTGCGCGTCCGCGTCGCTGTCGTTCACGCCGTCCAGCATGACATATTCAAAGGTGATCCGCTCGGAATTGCGCCCGCGGGGATAGGCACGCAGAGCCTCAAGCAGCGTCTCGATGTTCCAGCGCTTGTTGATCGGCACCAGCTTGTCGCGCACGGCGTCCGTGGTGGCGTGGAAGGAGACGGCCAGCTGGCAGCCGATCTCGTTCGCGGTCCGCTCAATCTCCGGCACGACGCCTGAGGTCGACAGGGTGATCCGCCGACGCGACAGGGCAATCCCTTCGGCGTCCATCGCGATCTTCATCGCATCGCGGACGTTTTCAAAGTTGTAGAGTGGCTCGCCCATGCCCATCAGGACGATGTTGGACAGAAGTCGGGTTTCGTCCTTTGGCTCCCCCGGCACGGGCCATTCGTCCAGATCGTCGCGGGCCATCATGACCTGGCCGATGATCTCTGCCGCGGTCAGGTTGCGGACAAGCTTCTGGGTGCCGGTGTGGCAGAAAGAACAGGTGAGCGTGCAACCGACCTGAGACGAGACGCAAAGCGTGCCGCGGTCTTCTTCAGGGATGTAGACGACTTCGACCTCATGCCCGCCCGCGATGCGGACAAGCCACTTGCGGGTGCCGTCGGTGGAGACCTGCTTGCTGACCACCTCGGGGATCTCAATTACGAAATGCTCGGCCAGCTGCGCGCGGTAGGCTTTGGCAAGGTTTGTCATGTCGGCAAAGTCGCGTTTGCCCCATTGGTAGATCCACGCCCAGATCTGACCCACGCGCATCTTCGCCTGTTTCTCCGGTGTGCCCATCCCGATCAACGCGTCGCGCATTTGCTCGCGCGTGAGACCCACAAGGTTTTGCGGCCCCTCCGGCACTTTGCGGGGGATGGTCAGGACGTCTTGGGTGATCGGCGCGTCGGGCATGTTTACGGTCCCTGAGTGGGGTGAAGTGGGCCTGATATATGAGGTCCGCGCAAATTCCAAATGCTTCAGTCACGGTGGGTTGAAAACCCACCCTACGGTGCGGCGCGATTGTAGGGTGGGGTTCTACCCCACCGCCCGTCAAAACGGTTTGGCCACCACGACGTAGAGGATGGCGATCACGCCAAACACGCTGATCTCGTTGAACACCCGCAGCCAGCGGTCCGATTCATCAAACCGGCCCGCCCGCGCCCGCGCGACCAGAACGCCTGTCCACGTGTAGTGGCCCGCAAGCAACGCGACGAGGCCCAGCTTGACCCAGACCCACGTGTCAAACTGCCAGAGGTAACCAAGATAAAGGCCGGTGCCGAGGGCAATCACCCCCAGCCCCGCCGAAAAGCGGTAGAGGCGAAAGGTCAGATCACCCAGAGGGCCGTCTTCGCCCGTCTTCGCAAAGTCACGCTTCCAATAGATCAGCGCGCGCGGGACCGCGAAGATGCTGGTCATCCAGCCCATCACGCACAGGATGTGGATGATCTTGACCGTAATCACTTAGCCGCCGCAGCGTGCCTCGGCGTCTTCGACCGCGGCGGTAAAGCCAAGCAGGCTGAACGTGTCGCGCGTCGTGGTGCCCCGGCTGGACACGCCCGTGACAACCGCTTGCGCGCCGCGCTTCATCGCGGTCACGATCTTGGCATCGTCCGACGTTGTCGCGGGCCAGGCCCATTCACCATCGGTGAAAAGCTCAAACTCGGTGCCGCTGATCTCAAGGTTCACCGTGCTGCCCTCACGAAACGGGTAGCCGCCGGTGAAGGCCACCTGACCCGATGCATCCGCAGAGGGGCGGTAAAACACCATCAACAGGATCTGGCCGCGCGTGGCAGCCACAACGCGTCCGTCGCGGGTGTTCACGATTTCCTTCGGTGTCGACACGCCCCAGCACTCGGTTGGATTGTCTTCGACAAAGACGCTCCAATCGGTGTTGGCGCCCACCTGGTTGGTGCTGGTCGCCTGTGCCAGTGCGCCGGTTGCAAGGCAGACCGCCAGCGCGGCGCCTGTAATGCAATGGGTCCAGTTCATGTCCTCATGGCCTCCGCGCCATTTATCCTCAATACGTGCGGCCTCTTGATCGGGCCGTCAATTATCTCGACAAGTCTCATAATTACGCGAAAGATGCGCGTCCGGAAACCTCTATTGGCAGGTTTTCGCCAAGTTG
This sequence comes from Pseudomonadota bacterium, assembly GCA_039817385.1. Lineage (GTDB taxonomy): Bacteria > Pseudomonadota > Alphaproteobacteria > Rhodobacterales > Rhodobacteraceae > JBCBCP01. The sequence continues at coordinate 315,226 of JBCBVY010000006.1, forward strand.
TGAGGGGCATGGAATGCAAACGGGCGAAGCGATGGTGGAGCTGTGGCGCGGGCCGCTGCTGGAGTCGGTGCATCGTGGTCATGCGGTGATCTGGGGGCCGGGGGGGCTTGAGCGGTCCTGGGGCAATCCGGAGGAGATCGTCTTCCCCCGCTCATCCGCCAAGATGGTGCAGGCGCTGCCGCTGATCGAAAGTGGCGCGGCCGCGGCGTTCGGGTTGGGGCCCGAGCATCTGGCGCTGGCCTGCGCCTCCCATAACGGGGCGGAAATTCACACCAGCCGGGTCGCGCGCTGGCTCGACCATATCGGCCGCGGCGACGATGATCTGCGCTGCGGCCCGCAGGAGCCTCAAGACGTGCCTGCCCGCGATGGGCTGATCCGCGCGCATAGCGGGCCGTGCCAGATGCACAACAATTGCTCTGGCAAGCATGCGGGGTTCCTGACGCTGGCCAAACATCTGGGTGCAGGGCCGGAGTATAATGATCCGGACCACCCGGTGCAGCGTGCCGCGCGCGAAGCGCAGGAGCGGCTGACCGGCGAGGAAAGCTATGGCTTTGGCATCGACGGGTGCAGCGCGCCGAATTTCGCGTTCTCCTTGCAAGGGGTGGCCCGCGCGATGGCTGCATTTGCTGCCGCCCCGGACGGCAGTGCCGAAGCGACGTTGCGCAATGCCATGACGGCACATCCGGATCTGGTCGCGGGGGAAGGCCGCGCCTGCACCCTTCTGATGCGTGCAATGGAGGGGCGCGTTGCGCTCAAGACCGGGACGGAGGGGTTTTTCATCGCCATCATCCCGGAAAAGCGGATGGGTGTGGCGCTCAAGATCGTTGATGGCACCCGCCGCGCGGCGGAATGCGCGATTGCGGCGATCCTCGTGCAGCTTGGCGTTCTAAAGGCCGATCACCCGGCGACGCTGGAGTTCCTGAACGCGCCGATCCGCAACTGGCGCGGTATCCAGACAGGCTGGCAGCGCGCGGCGCCCGGGTTGATCTGACGCGTGGGCCTATGCGCCCGGGATGACAAATTCGCTCTTGGCATAGCCTTGAAGATACAGCAGCGCGGTCAGGTCGCCAAAGTTGACCCGCACCGCGCAGGCTTCGGCGACCGACGGTTTCGCGTGCATTGCAACGCCAAGCCCGGCAAGGCCCAACATGCCCAAATCATTCGCCCCGTCTCCAACGGCAAGGCACTGATCGTCGGTGATACCCCGCTGCGCCGTCAGCTCGTCCACGGCGTCCATCTTGGCCTGCTGGCCAAGGACGGGTTTTTGCACCGCGCCGGTCAGGGCGCCGTTCTCTTCCAAAAGGACATTGGCCCGGTGTTCGTCAAAGCCCAAGTAGGTCGCGACCGGACCTGTGAATGCGGTAAAGCCACCGGACACCAATGCGGTGTAAGCACCTGCAGCCTTCATCGTTGCCAGCAGGGTCGTGCCGCCGGGTGTGTAGGTAATGCGCTCGGCCAGAACCTGCCCGATCACGTCCGTCGGCAAGCCTTTGAGCAGTGCAACACGCGCGTCGATGGCCTCCTCGAAATCCAGCTCGCCATTCATCGCTTTGGCGGTGATCTCCTTCACCTGATCGCCAAACCCGGCGACATCGGCCAGCTCGTCAATGCATTCCTGCTGGATCATTGTGCTGTCCATATCTGCCAGCAGCAGCATCTTGCGGCGCCCTTCCCGCGGTTGCATCACCAGATCAACGCGCGCGGTCTGCAGATCGGCCCAGACGTCCCAGAAATTGTCCGGCATCGTATGCAAGCCAAATTCCGCGGCCTCGCCTTGGGACAGCCAAAGGACATCGTCGCCGCCCCACGCATTGCGCAGGTTGTCGGGCAGGGCCGCGTCAAGGCCGCCCGGTTCCGCGATAAGGCTCACCACAAGGTCGTGCATGTTTCCGATCCACTCCGTTTGTGTCCCCGCGGGACGCCGCAGCGGCGCTATAGCCGCCTTTTGGCTGTTGTGAAAGCGCCGCGAGGGGCGTAGCTCCGTTGACGGGACACCCTTCCCCAACGAAGGGCGCATATCTGGAAGGATAGCATTCATGGCTATGACGCAGCCGGCGGCACGCCCGGCAAACTCCCGTTTTTCGTCGGGACCGTGTGCAAAACCCCCCACCCATACCCTGACCGCTCTGGCTGATGCGCCGCTCGGCCGGTCGCACCGCGCCGCCGTGGGCAAGGCCAAGCTGGCGGAGGCAATCGAGCTGACGCGCGAGATTCTTGGCGTTCCGGCGGATTACAAGATCGGCATCGTGCCCGCCTCCGACACGGGCGCGTACGAGATGGCGATGTGGACCATGCTGGGCGAGCGCCCGGTCGAAATGGTCGCCTGGGAAAGCTTTGGCGCAGGCTGGGTCACTGATGCGGTGAAGCAGTTGAAGATCGACGCGACCGTGCACGAGGCGCCTTACGGCGAGATCGTCGACCTCGCCGCGCTGAACTACGACCATGACGTTTGCTTTACCTGGAACGGCACGACCTCGGGCGTGCGCGTGGCGGGCGATCCGATCCCGGCGGACCGCGCGGGGTTGACCCTGTGCGATGCAACCTCGGCGGCCTTTGCGATGGACCTGCCTTGGGACAAGCTCGATGTGACCACGTTCAGCTGGCAAAAGGTGCTGGGCGGTGAGGCAGCGCATGGCATGCTGATCCTTTCGCCCCGCGCGGTGGCACGTCTGGAATCGTACACACCCGCATGGCCCCTGCCGAAGATTTTCCGCCTTACGAAGGGTGGCAAGCTGAACGAGGGTATCTTCCGAGGTGAGACGATCAACACACCGTCGATGCTGTGTGTTGAGGACTACCTCTTTGCGCTGAACTGGGCGAAGTCGGTTGGTGGCCTAGAGGGCCTAAAGGCTCGGGCCGAGGCGAATGCACAAGCAATCTGGGATTTCTGCGAAAGCCGCGACTGGATCGACAACCTTGCGGTGGACCCGGCAACCCGGTCCGTCACTTCGGTATGTCTGAAATTCACCGATGACCGGATCACCGATGGGGCCGCCTTTGCAAAGGCCGTGGCCAAGCGGCTGGGGGATGAAGACATCGCCCTCGACATCGGCGCCTATCGCGACGCCCCGCCGGGCCTGCGCATCTGGTGCGGCGGCACGGTGGAGACCTCGGATATCGAGGCGATGCTGCCCTGGCTCGACTGGGCCTTCGAACAAGAGATCAACGCATAGCAAACGCTCGATCGGCCCGTGCCGGGCCTCTTCGCGAAGAAAGCCCGTCAGGGCTTGATTGAGCGCATGGAGAACAACATGCCCAAAGTACTCGTTTCCGACAAACTCAGCGAAACCGCCGTTCAGATCTTCCGCGACCGCGGCATCGACGTGGATTTCGAGCCGGACCTCGGCAAAGACAAGGACAAGCTGGCCGAGGTGATTGGCCAGTACGATGGCCTCGCCATCCGGTCCGCCACGAAGGTCACCGCGGCGATCCTTGAAAAGGCAGATAACCTCAAGGTCGTGGGCCGCGCCGGGATTGGCACCGACAATGTCGATAAGGACGCAGCGAGCAAGAAAGGCGTGATCGTAATGAACACGCCTTTCGGCAACATGATCACCACGGCAGAGCACGCCATCGCGATGATGTTCGCCGTCGCGCGTCAGATCCCCGAGGCCAGCGCATCGACCCATGCCGGCAAGTGGGAAAAATCCAAGTTCATGGGCGTCGAGCTGACCAACAAGGTGCTGGGCGTGATTGGCGCGGGCAATATTGGCGGCATCGTGTGCGACCGGGCGCGCGGGCTGAAGATGAAAGTGTTGGCCTATGACCCGTATCTGAGCGAGGAGAAAGCCGACAAGATGGGGGTTGAGAAGGTCGAGCTGGAGGACCTTTTGGGCCGCGCCGACTTCGTCACCCTGCACGTGCCAAAGACAGACCAAACCGCCAACATTCTGAGCGCTGAGCGCATTGCGATGATGAAGCCCGGCGCGCGGCTGATCAACTGTGCGCGCGGCGGCCTCGTGGACGAAGACGCGCTGGCAGACGCGCTCAAATCCGGCCACATCGCAGGCGCGGCTTTTGACGTCTTTGCCGAAGAGCCCGCCAAGGAAAACGTGCTGTTCAACCTGCCCAACGTCGTTGTTACGCCCCACCTCGGCGCGGCCACCACGGAGGCGCAGGAGAACGTAGCTCTGCAAGTGGCCGAGCAGATGTCGAACTACCTGCTGACCGGTGCGGTGGAAAACGCGCTGAACATGCCATCCGTGACCGCCGAGGAAGCCAAGGTCATGGGCCCGTGGCTGTCCCTGTCGGGGCACCTTGGCGCCTTCATCGGTCAGATGACGGACGAGCCGATCAAAGCGATCAACATCCTCTACGATGGGGTCGTGTCCGAGATGAACCTCGCCGCGCTGAACTGCGGTGTGGTCGCGGGCATCATGAAAAAGGTGAACCCGGACGTGAACATGGTCTCTGCCCCGGTGATCGCGCAGGAGCGGGGGATCAAGATCTCCACCACGAACCAAGCTAAATCCGGCGCCTTTGAAGGCTACATCAAGGTGACGGTCGTCACGGAAAAGCGCGAACGCTCGGTCGCGGGCACCGTCTTCAGTGATGGTAAGCCGCGGTTCATCCAGATCAAAGGCATCAACATCGATGCCGAGATCGGCGCGCACATGCTTTATACCACAAACGAAGACGTGCCGGGCATCATCGGCCTTCTGGGTAACACGATGGGCAAAAACGGCGTGAACATCGCGAACTTTACCCTTGGCCGGGCCGAGGCGGGTGGTGAAGCCATCGCACTGCTCTATGTGGACGATCCGATACCGGCGGACGTGCTGAAAACGCTCGAAGGCACGGGCATGTTCACGCAGGTCAAACCGCTGGAATTTGACGTCGCCTGATGTACACGGGGGGCAAAGGAGACGCCCAATGCCCCCCATCTACGCCGTTGGCGACATTCACGGACAGATTGGCCAGCTTGAGCGGGTGCTTGAGCTGATCGAACGCGATGGTGGCGGGCAGGTCGTCTTTCTCGGTGACTACGTGGACCGAGGGCCGGATTCGCGCGGGGTGATCCAGAAGCTGGTGGACGGGGTTGCCGCAGGGCGCGACTGGGTCTGCCTAAAGGGCAACCATGACCGCCAGTTCGAATGGTTTCTGGACACGCCGGCCAAGCACGATCCGCACCTGTTGATTGGGTTTCACTGGTTTCATGAGCGCATCGGCGGGGTCCAAACGATGGAATCCTACGGGCTGTCCTTGCCGGATCAGACCCGGTTCAAAGACTTCGGCCTGGCGGCACAAGAGGTAGTGCCCCAAAGCCATGTGGATTTCCTGCGCGGTCTGCACCTGTCCTACGAGGCGGGCGATCTGTTCTTTTGCCACGCAGGGATCAAGCCGGGTGTGCCGCTGGAGGCGCAGGACGAAGAAGACCTGCTTTGGATCCGGCAACCGTTTCACGCCTATACAGAGCCGCATCCGAAGCTGATCGTGCATGGGCACACGCCGGTTGAGGCAGCCACGCATTACGGCAACCGGGTGAATTTGGATACGGGCGCGGGCTACGGGCGACCATTGACGGTGGCAGTGTTCGAGGGCGGTGAGGTTTTCGCGCTGACGGATCGTGGACGCGTCCTTTTGAGCGCAGCGGTGGGTTAGCACCCACCCGACGCGTCAGGTCCAATCCAGAACGACCTTGCCCGATTTGCCCGATTGCATCGCAGCAAAGCCCTGTTCAAACTCCGATGCCTTGAACCGGTGCGTGATGACCCGGCTCACATCCAGTCCGTTCTCCAGCATCGCGATCATCTTGTACCACGTCTCGAAAATCTCGCGGCCGTAGACACCCTTGATCGTGATCGCCTTGAAGACGATGCGGGACCAGTCGACAGGGCTTTTGCCAGGGGGGATACCGAGCAGAGCAATGCGCCCGCCCATCACAAGGTTTTCGACCATCTGGTCAAGCGCCTGCTGATTGCCAGACATCTCAAGCCCCACATCAAAGCCTTCGCGCATCTTCAGGCGCGCTTTGACGTCGTTCAGGTCTTCGGTGGCGACGTTCACTGGAGTCACGTCTGTCACATGCTCCGCCAACGCAAGCCGGTCCGGGTTCACATCCGTGATCACCACGTGGCGCGCGCCGACATGGCGGGCCACGGCAGCGGCCATGATGCCGATGGGACCCGCGCCCGTGATCAGAACGTCCTCGCCCACCAGGTCAAAGGACAGCGCCGTATGCACCGCGTTGCCGAGCGGGTCGAGGATTGCGCCAATATCGTCGTCAATTGCGTCCGGCAGCGGCACCACATTGAACGCGGGCAGGCGCAGATACTCAGCAAACGCACCTTGTTCGTTCACGCCTATGCCCCGCGTGGCGGGGTCCAGGTGGAACTTGCCCGCGCGGCTTTGGCGGGAGGTCTTGCCGATCAGGTGCCCCTCGCCGCTGCACCGCTGACCAAGGGCCAAGTCATGCACGTTAGAGCCGATGTCGACAATCTCACCGGCAAACTCGTGCCCTGTGATCAGCGGTGTTGGGACAGCGCCCTGCGCCCAGTCGTCCCAGTTCCAGATGTGAATATCGGTGCCGCAGATACCGGTCTTCTTCACCCGGATCAGCACATCGTCGGGGCCAATCTCCGGCACAGGGGCCGTGACCTGCCAAAGGCCGGGTTTCGCAATGCTCTTTTCGAGCGCGATCATTTCGTTTGTCATGTCTCGTCATCCCACAAATCGGTGGAGAGGTATTTGAGCCCCGAATCGCAGACGATGAACGCCACCGTTCCGCCCGCCTCTGGCCCGCGCAAAAGCTGGATCGCGGCAGCGAGGTTGGCCCCGGCGGAATAGCCGCCAAAGACCCCCTCGCGCCGCGAGAGCATTCGGGCGGCCTCTCGGGCCTCTGTTCCCGTCACAGTGAGGTGGCCAGAGAGGCAGACGCCGCGCAGATGGTCGAGGTCGGACATCGCGTAGCCACCGCCTTGTATCGGGTGGCTTGGGTTGGTGATCGGACCGCCTGCAATGGCAGCAGCGCCTTCTGGCTCGACCGCGTAACAGCGCACGCCATGCGGGCTAAGCGCTGTGGTCACACCTGCCAGCGTGCCGCCGCTGCCTGCAAAGTCGCAAAACGCGGTGATTGCGCCCCCGGATTGCCGCCAAAGCTCTGGCCCGGTGCCCGCTTCGTGCGCCGCGGGGTTGCCCGCGTGGCCGAACTGATCGGCGCGAAAGGCGTGTCGTTCTTCGGTGATCGCTTTGGCGGCTGCGTCCACGAGGGCAAGATCCGCACCGGACACTTCGCCTGTTTTAGAGCCTGCTTCCTGCGGGACGATGACAACTTCCGCACCCAGCGCCCGCATCTGGCGGGCACGCTCGGTTGAATTGCCCGCGCTCATCACCGCGACAAAGGGATGGCCCAGAACGGCGCAGACAATGGCAAGGCCCGTGCCCATGTTGCCGGAGGTCAGTTCGACCACCGTTTGCCCCTTTTTCAGATCGCCGGACGCGCGCGCCGCTTCGATGATGGCACGCGCGGCGCGGTCCTTTTTCGAATACCCCGGCAGAAGGTTATCGGGCTTGGCAAGCAAGCGCCCGTCTAGACCCAAATCGGCCGTGATCCTGTCCAGCGCGACCAGCGGCGTTTCCCCGATAACGTCAATGACAGAGCCGTAAATCATTGGATCACACCCAGGTTTCGGCCCACTTTGGCAAAGGCCGCCAGTGCCTTGTCCAAATCTTCGATGCTCAGCGCCGCGGACATCTGCGTGCGGATCCGCGCCGCGCCGCGGGGCACGACAGGAAAGAAGAACCCGGAGACATAGACGCCTTCTTCGAACAGCTGTGCGGCCATGTCCTGCGCCAGCTGCGCCTCGCCCAGCATCACGGGGATGATCGGATGCTCGCCCGGCAGGAGGTTGAAGCCAAGATCGGTCAGCCCCTTGCGCCAATAGGCGGCGTTGGCGAACAGGCGGGTGCGCAGATCATCGCCCTCCTCCACCAACCGAAGCGCTTCGATCCCCGCGGCGACAATGCTGGGAGGCAGCGCGTTAGAGAAAAGGTAAGGCCGCGCCCGTTGGCGCAGCAGGTCGATCACGGGCTGCGGACCCGCGATATAGCCGCCAATCGCCCCGCCCAGCGCCTTGCCCAGCGTGCCTGTCAGGATGTCGACATTGGCATCGAAATGGGCGTGGGTCCCCTGCCCCTTCGGCCCCATGAAGCCGGTGGCGTGGCAGTCGTCTACCATGAGGATGGCACCGAAATTGCGCGCCAGCGCGCTGATCGCGGGCAGGTCGGCAAGGTATCCGTCCATCGAAAACACGCCGTCTGTCGCGATCATGATATGGCGCGCGCCCTCTGCTTTGGCGGCACGGAGCTGTTTTTCCAGGCTCGCCATATCGTTGTTGGCGTAGCGATAGCGCTTGGCCTTGCAGAGGCGGATGCCATCGATGATGGAGGCGTGGTTCAGCGCGTCCGAAATGATTGCGTCCTCGGGCCCCAAAAGCGGCTCGAACAAGCCGCCATTTGCATCAAAGCACGCAGCAAAGAGGATCGAGTCGTCTTTGCCGAGGAATTGCGCAAGGCGGCTTTCCAGCGCGCGGTGCAGGTCCTGCGTGCCGCAGATGAACCGGACGGAGGCCATGCCAAAGCCTTTTGGCGCCATCGCGCTCTGCGCCGCGCGGATCAGGTCAGGATGATCTGCAAGGCCCAGGTAGTTGTTGGCACATAGGTTGATCAGCCGTTTGCCACCTACCTCAACCGTGCCGCCCTGGGGGGAGGCGATCAGCCGTTCGCGTTTGTAAAGGCCGTCTGCTTCGATCTGGGCCAGCGTGTCAGAGATATGCGTGAGGAAGGCTTGGGACATGAGGCAACTCCTTTGGACGGCCATCTAGCATAAAAGACAGAAATCCGGAATAACGGATTATTGGATTGCGGACATTTTTCCGTGAAAACGGATCACGCGTCCTGCACAACCAAAAACGCAACGGCATAATCACTGGCCGCGATGCGGTGCGGCACATCAGCCGCGTATCGCGCGGTGTCACCGGCGCTTGCCTGCACGGTGTTGCCACCACTCGTGACCTCAAGTGCACCGGTGATGACCGTCAGATGCTCCCGCGCGCCGCGCCGGTGCGGCTGACTGTCGAGCACCCCGCCGGGGACAAAACGCAGCTCGTACACCTCGTGCTGTCCAGCCTCTTCGGCGGGGGACAGGATGCGCACGGTGCAGCCATTACCCCGCTGAATGGTTGGCACTTCGGCATCCCTAAGCAGGATGATCTGCGGCGCCGCGTCATCGTCGAGCAACCCGGCGAAATCGACTTGAAGCGCGCGCGTCAGGTTCCATAGCGTTGCGATCGTAGGGCTGCTTTCCCCGCGCTCGATCTGGCTGACCATCGACCGGGACACGCCAGACAGCTTCGCCACCGCGTCCAGCGACAAGCCCTGCGCACGCCGTGCCTCTTTGAGGCGGGCGGGGAGGAGGGAGAGGATGGCGTCGGTATCGTCCGTCATAGTGGAAGGTGTGACGTGGCGGAGCGGCGGCGTCAACTTGTCTCACCCGCGTCATGACGGCATAATCTGCGCAAAGAGGAGAGTTCACATGCAAGACATCGTTATCCTTGACGGCGCGCGCACCGCCATCGGCACCTTTGGCGGCAGCCTTGCAGGGGTCGCGCCGATCGACACGGGCACGGCGGCCGCGAAAGCTGCAATGGAGCGCTCCGGCGTTGAAGGTGCACAGATCGGGCACGTCGCCTTTGGCCACGTCATCAACACGGAGCCGCGGGATATGTACCTGAGCCGCGTTGCGGCAATGCAAGCCGGAGTGCCCGAAAGCACACCCGCTATGAACGTGAACCGCCTGTGCGGATCAGGCGTGCAGGCGGTGGTATCTGTGATCCAATCGCTGGCGATGGGCGATGCGGAGTTTGGTCTTGCGGGCGGTGCCGAGGCGATGTCGCGCAGCCCCCACACCATCCCCGCCCAGCGCTGGGGCCAGAAAATGGGGGACATCGGCACTCAGGACATGATGCTGGGCGCACTGAACTGCCCGTTCGGGACGGGGCATATGGGTGTGACAGCGGAAAACGTCGCGAAGGAGCATCAGATCAGCCGTGAGGATCAGGACACCTTTGCCATGACCTCACAAGAGCGGGCGGCGGTCGCGCTGGCCGAGGAGCGCTTTGCCGCGCAGATCACCCCGGTTGAGGTGCGCGTGAAACGCGACATGGTCCCGTTCGAGGTGGACGAGCACCCGAAGGCGACGAGCCTTGAGGCGCTTGGTGGGCTGCGGCCCGTGTTCCAGAAGGATGGAACGGTGACGGCCGGCAATGCGTCAGGCATCAATGACGGTGCGGCGGCGCTGGTGCTGGCGACGGCGGAGGCGGCGGAGGCGGCGGGGCTGAAACCCAAAGCGCGCGTGCTGGGCTACGCCCACGCAGGGGTCCGGCCCGAGGTGATGGGCGTTGGACCAATCCCGGCGGTGCGGAACCTGATGGAGAAGACGGGGCTTTCGGTGGACGATTTCGATGTAATCGAAAGCAACGAGGCCTTTGCCTCGCAGGCTCTGGCCGTGACCAAGGAGCTGGGCTTTGATCCCGCACGCGTCAACCCGAATGGCGGCGCGATTGCGCTTGGCCATCCGGTTGGGGCGACGGGCGCAATCATTGCGGTGAAAGCCCTTTACGAGCTTGAGCGCATTCAGGGCAAACGCGCGCTGGTGACGATGTGCATCGGCGGGGGGCAGGGCATCGCACTGGCCTTTGAGCGGCTTTGACCGGGCGCTCCATCAAGCCCTAACGGGCTTTCGTCGCTGAAGAAGGCCCGCAGGGTCTGACTGAAGCGTCACAGACCTTCCCGGCGGCGGCGTTCTTCGAACACCTCCTGCCGGGGGATCCAGCGGTAGCGTTTGTCCTCCAGCGTGGGCGACCAGAAGAGACGCCCGCCATAGCGCCAGGGGTCGGTGACAATGCCTTCGTCCCAATCCTCTCCTTTGGCGGAGACAATCACGGTACTGTGGTCGATCAGCATGTTGTCCGAATTTGCAATCGCGCGGTGCAGGTCAAGCGTTTGGAACGCTTCCGCCTGAAACCGGGCCTGCATGTCATCGGCCCAATGCCAGCACAGGCCGCGGGGCCGCGTGCCCGCGTTGACCTTGGCGTTATGGATCAGCGGCGGATCGGTAACCTCGTACTGCGCGCGCAGCCGTAGCGGGTAATCAAAAGCGATGCGGGCCGCGCGCGCGGCCTCTTCGGGGTCGACCTCGGTGCCCATCGCCATGAACGCCCTTGTCAGAGACTGAACCTCGCCCTCCGTCGCGCGGGGCGCGTCGTGGGCAGAGCAGGCGGACAGGGCCAAAGCAAATGTGAAAAGAAGCGCACGGATCATAGCGTCAGTTAACGGTTTGGTGCGGTGGGCTGCAATGCCGGACCGCCCAGGCTTGCGACGCGCCAGGTCGTCATGCACCATTTGACGGTCACAATTCGGAGAGGCGCGTGCGCACAGATCACGGCATATGGGTTCAGTCCGAGTGGGCAGAGTTGAAGGAATGCGTCTACGGATCGCCCGACGCGTGGGTGCTGCCAAAGTTCCTGGCGGATGCACGGCTGCGGGCGCAGGGCGCGTTTGGCGACTTCTGGCAGCGGCATGCAGGCCGCGACATGGCAGAGGCCGATCCGGACCTGTTCGCGGCATTGCGCGCGCAGGTCCAGGGCGCGATTGACCTTTTGCGCGGGCTTGGTGTGACCGTGCATGTCGCCGGCGAGATCAGTGCGGCAAACCGGGCCTTTCCGCGCGGGGAAGATCACGGAGTCAGCACGCCGTGGATGCGTGACCCGTTTGTGACCATCGGCAACAACGTGATCGAGCTTGCGCCGCGCAGCCTGTTTCACCGGCGGCAGCGGTTTGCGATCCGCGGAATACTGGCGGGCACGATGGACAGGGGCGCGCGGTACTTCGCACAGCCCGATCCGGGTGCAGATGATTATGTCGATGCGCCCGGCTGGGGATACCTTGAGGGTGGCGATGTGTTCGTGTTGGGCGCGCGTGTCCTGGTGGGGCATTCGGGGGGCTGTTCAAACCCCGAGGGCGCGCGCTGGCTCGCCCATGCGCTGGGGCCGGGATACCATGTGGACGTCGTGCCTATTGACCCGATGTTTCCACATCTTGATTGTGTGCTCATGACCCCGCGCGAAGGGCTGGCCGTGGCCTGCCTTGAGGCGTTTCCGGAAGGGTTGCCCGAGGCCCTGCGGGATTGGGACGTGATCGACGTGCCCAAGTCGCTCGCCAAGGGGTCAATGGGGTGCAACAACCTTGTGCTGAATGACCGGACCGTCGTTGTTCCGTCCGAAGAACCGCTCGACCCGGTGGCAGATGCATTGAAGGTGCGCGGGTTTGAGGTGATCCGCATACCCTATGCGGTGCCTTGCGCGGTTGGCGGGTCATTCCGCTGTGCGCATCAACCCTTGATCAGGGTCTAATCCAGCAGGTCGATGACACCGATCATGGCCGCCATCGCCGCGGCACCAAGGATCGCAGCAAGCGTGATCCAGCGCCAGAAGCCGCGGCGCGCGGGGGGTTCGGGGTTAGACTGGCGGATCAGGGCGGCCTCTACTATACCCGGCAGCCGTGGGCCAAAGCGGGCCAGCACCTGCGCCGTTTTCGCAAGATCACGCAGCGCGGCCCGGGGGCCGATGGATTTCTGGATGTAGTCAGACACAATGGGCGAGGCGACTTCCCAGATGTTGATCTGGGGGTTAAGGCTCCGCGCGACGCCTTCGACCACGACCATCGTGCGTTGCAACAGGATCAGCTCGGTCCGGGTTTCCATCCCGAACCGCTCCGTCACTTCGAAAAGGTAGGCCAGCAGGCGGCCCATCGAGATCTTGGTCGCGTCCATGCCAAAGATCGGCTCGCCCACAGCGCGCAGGGCGCGGGCGAACTCTTCGACGTCCTTGTCCGCGGGGACGTAACCGGCCTCGAAATGCACCTCCGCCACGCGCCGGTAATCCTTGCGGATAAAGCCAAAGAGGATCTCCGCATAGACCCGGCGGGTGTATTCGTCGATGTAGCCCATGATGCCGAAATCGTAGGCAATGATGTCCCCGTTGGGTGCGACCTTCATGTTGCCCTGGTGCATGTCGCCGTGGAAATAGCCGTCCCGCAGGGCGTGTTTTAGAAATAGTTGAAGCACACGGGTGCCCAGCGCGTGGCGGTCATGGCCCGCCTTATCGAGTGCGAAGTTATCGCCCATCGGCGTGCCATCCGCCCAGCCCAGCGTCATGACCCGGCGCGAGGAACACTCCCACTTGATCTGCGGCAGAGTGAAGCCTTTGTCGTCCTTCGTATTGGCAGCAAATTCGGCGGCGGAAGACGCCTCCAGCCGCAGGTCCAATTCACCCTTCACGACACCGTCGAAATGCTCGATCACGTCGATCGGGCGCAAGCGGCGTGCGCCCGGGGCAAAAATGTCCGCAATGCGCGCCGCGAGGTAGAACGCGTCCACGTCCTTGCGAAACGCACGCTCCACGTTGGGGCGCAGGACCTTGACCGCGACCTGTTCGCCGGTTGCGACCAGCCTGGCCTTGTGCACCTGCGCGATGGAGGCCGCGGCCACGGGTTCGGAGAACTCGCTGAAGATAAGCTCGACCGGCAGGCCGATTTCCTTTTCGATCTCGGCCTTGGCCTCTTCGACGGAGAACGGGGGCAGCTTGTCCTGCAGAACGCGGAGTTGGACGGCAAGTTCTTCACCAACCACGTCAGGGCGGGTCGACAGGATCTGGCCGAACTTGATGTAGGCGGGCCCGAGCGCGGTGAGGGCGCGCGTGGCGGGCGGCATTGAGGGGTCGCCCTTGTAGCCGAGGAAGCGAAAGGGCTTTGCGAGGGTTTTTGCCAGCACGCGCAGCGCCCAGGGCGCCTCGAACGCGTCGAGGACCACGTTCATCGCGCCCGCGCGCTCGAGCGTGGCACCGGTGCGGATGAGGCGGATGATGTTATGGGGGCCGCGCATTTTACGAGCGTTGATTGGGGGCCAGCCCCCAAACCCCCGGCATATTTTTAGCCAGAAGAAGGGAGGGGCGGCGCATCAGATTTTCCAGCCCGAGTGTAGGCAGGCGATGCCCATGCTAAGGTTGCGGTAACTGGCGTTTTCGAACCCGGCAGCGCGGACCATGTTCAGGAAGGTTTCTTGATCGGGGAACTTGCGGATGGATTCGACGAGGTATTGGTAGCTGTCGCGGTCGCCTGCGATGGCTTGGCCCATGCGGGGGATGACATTGAAGCTGTAAAGATCGTAGAGCTTTTGCAGCCCATCGACGGGCAGTTGGCTGAATTCCAGCACCATGAGGCGGCCGCCAGGTTTCAGGACTCGGTAGGCCTCGTTCAGGGCGTCCTGGGGGCGGGTGACGTTCCGGATGCCGAAGCTGATGGTGTAGACGTCGAAGGTGTTGTCCGCAAAAGGCAGCGCCATCGCGTCGCCAACGATCCAGTCGAGCTGGTCTTGCATCGTTTCCGCCTCGCCGCGTTTGCGCCCTTCGACCAGCATGTCCTCTGTCAGGTCGAGGACGGTGGCATGGGCGTGGCCCGCGCGTTTGAGGAAGCGGAAAGCGATGTCGCCGGTGCCGCCCGCCACATCGAGCAGCTTTTGGCCCGCGCGCGGGGCAAGCCAGTCCATCATCGCGTCTTTCCAAAGGCGGTGGATGCCGACGCTCATCACATCGTTCATGATGTCGTATTTGGAGGCCACCGAGCCAAAGACCCCCCGCACGCGGCCCGCCTTTTCGGCCTCCGGCACGGTTTCAAAGCCGAAGTGGGTTGTCGTCTCGTCGGTCATGCAGTGGTCTTTCTCTTTGCTGCGCCAAGTTATAGAGCGCCAGGAGGCAGACACAACGCGGCAGGGTTGCCGCAGGGAGCAGCGGATTGCCTGAGCTACCGGAAGTAGAAACCGTCCGCCGCGGGCTGGCGCCTGTGATGGAGGGGCAGCGCATAGTGGAAGCCGAGGTGCGGCGGCCGGATTTGCGGTGGCCGTTTCCGCCTCGGATGGCGGAGCGGCTCACGGGTGCGCGGGTGCTGCAGCTGCGTCGGCGGTCGAAGTATATCCTAGGGGATCTGGATACCGGGGAAACCGTGCTGATCCACCTGGGGATGTCGGGGCGGATTTTAGTCTCGGGTGATCCGCTCGGGGTGTTTGTACACGAGCACCCGGCACCGGAAAAGCACGACCATGTGGTGCTGCATCTGGAGAACGGGGCGCGGATTACCTTCAACGATCCGCGGCGGTTTGGGGCGATGGACTTAATGCCGACGCAAGCGCAGGAGGCGCACAAGCTGATCGCCGTGCTGGGGCCGGAGCCGTTGGGGAACGACTTCAACGAAGGCTATCTGGTGGGGGCGTTTGCCGGGAAGAACACGCCCGTCAAAGCGGCGCTGCTGGATCAGGGAATCGTTGCGGGGCTGGGCAATATCTATGTCTGCGAGGCGCTGTTTCGGGCCGGGATTTCGCCAAAGCGGAAGGCGGGGCGGATTTCCGCGGCGCGGGTTGCCGCGCTGGTGCCGATCATCCGAGAGGTTTTGGCAGAGGCGATCGAGGCAGGCGGATCATCGCTGCGCGATTTCAGGCAAGCCGATGGGGAGCTTGGATATTTCCAGCATTCCTTTGACGTCTATGGCCGCGAAGGGGCGCCGTGCAAACGCCCTGGCTGTCCCGGCACGGTGGGCCGCATCGTGCAATCAGGCCGCTCGTCCTTCTATTGCAAGACGTGCCAAAGGTAGTTGCCTACCAGCTTCGCCGTGGTAAGCAGAGCGCTTGAATGAGGCAACGCTGAGGCGCCAAATGGCTTACGAGACGATCATCGTCGAGATCGAGGACCACATTGCAAAGGTCACCCTGAACAGGCCGGACGCGATGAACGCGCTGAACGATCAGCTTCTGACCGAACTGGCAGAGGCGATGACCGATGCGCAGGCCGACGACAAGGTCCGCTGCATCGTCCTGACGGGGTCAGAGAAAGCCTTTGCCGCCGGTGCGGACATTCCGATGATGAAGGACAAGTCCTTTGTCGAGGTGTTCATGTCCAACCTCTTTACCGAGGAAACGGACGCCATCGTGCGCGTGCGCAAGCCGGTCATCGCGGCGGTGAGCGGCTATGCGCTGGGCGGGGGATGCGAGCTGGCGATGATGTGCGATTTCATCATCGCGTCAGAGACCGCGAAGTTCGGCCAGCCCGAGGTGAACCTTGGCGTCATGGCAGGCATCGGCGGCACGCAGCGGCTGACCCGCTTTGTCGGTAAGGCCAAGGCGATGGATATGAACCTGACGGGCCGCTTCATGGACGCCGAAGAAGCAGAGCGTGCGGGACTCGTCAGCCGCGTTGTGCCCGGCAAGAAACTGATGGACGAAGCGATGGCGGCGGCGGCCAAGATCGCGGAAAAGTCGATGGTCACGGTCATGGCGATCAAGGAGTCGGTGAACCGCGCCTACGAGACGCCGCTGAGCGAAGGGCTGCTGTTCGAGCGGCGCGTGTTCCATTCGCTGTTCGCCACCGAGGATCAGGCCGAGGGCATGGCGGCCTTTGTCGAAAAGCGCGAGGCGCAGTTCCGGGACAAGTAATGCGCCGGGGGGGCGGCGGGTTGACACCCGGTCTACGCAAGTCTAAGCGCACGGCTTCAGCATCCGCTGAGCAACCTACCGCACCAAAGATTGGGACGAGATAACATGGCAAATTCGCCTCAGGCCAAGAAGCGGGCCCGTCAAAACGAAAAACGCTTCGCTGTGAACAAGGCCCGCAGAAGCCGAATCCGCACCTACCTGCGCCGGGTCGAAGAGGCGATTGCCTCGGGTGACAAAACCGCTGCTGACGCTGCGTTGCGCGCGGCACAGCCCGAATTGATGCGGGGTGTCACAAAAGGCGTGTATCATAAAAACACAGCCAGCCGGAAGATGTCGCGCCTGAGCGCACGCATCAAGTCTCTCGGCTAAGTAACAGATTTTTGCACGTTTTGTGACGGCGGCCTCGTGGGGGCCGCCGTTTGCGTTTGAGCCAACGAAATAAGGGCCCTGAGAGATTCGATGGGTCAAAGCGGACGTCAAGTTCAAAGGGTTGTTGAACGGTCTCAGTCGGAGTTGCTAACTTCCATCAGGCGGCGCGAGTCGCGGAAGATTTGGGGGGGCAGGCCGGAGCAGAAAGCGTCAACACACACGCGCATATCTGTTCCGGACGCGAAGGGCAGGAAACAGCCGTTCGATGTCTGCAAAGCCGCGTAACAGCGGCGTAGACTGTCTTAGAGTTCAGTGCGGTCGGCACGGTGCATCTACGGCTTTTGGCCAAAGGCGTATCGCGGATCAACCAAATAGTCCAAGGGATCAGCTCGGAGTTTTGCGGCTCCGGGGGCAGGGGTGGTCTGTTTTGGGCACGGTGCGAAGGCGGCGGTTTCACTCGAACCGACGGTGATGACGAAGGGACATGGTAAACGGATGACACAAGAAAAGTGGGGCGAGATGAAGGCGCGGCTCCTAAAGACGGTTGGTCAGAACAACTACACGGCGTGGATTGAACCGCTCGGGTTCAAGGGGTTGAACAGCGGCGTGGCAACCATAACAGCGCCGTCGGTTTTTTCGGGCGAGTATGTGAGCCAGAACTTTGCCGACCTTATCCTGCACGAGATGCGGACCGACACGCCGGAGGTGAACCGCCTGAGCTTTACCGTGGCGGCGACCAAAGCCGCAAACGACACGGCCATTCCTGCGACCACCAAGGCCATCAAGGCGGCCAAAATCAAAATGACGTCGGCCATCCTTGAATCCGCCCCGTTAGACGCCCGCTTTACCTTTGACAGCTTTGTGGTCGGCAAGCCAAATGAGCTGGCCCATGCGGCGGCGAAACGGGTTGCCGAGGGGGGGCCCGTCACCTTCAACCCTCTTTTCCTGTATGGCGGGGTCGGTTTGGGCAAAACGCACCTGATGCACGCAATCGCGTGGGAGCTTCAGGCGCGGCGGCCGGAATGGAATGTGCTGTATCTGTCGGCAGAGCAGTTCATGTACCGGTTTGTCCAAGCCTTGCGCGACCGTAAAATGATGGACTTCAAGTCCATCTTTCGATCGGTCGATGTGCTGATTGTGGATGACGTGCAGTTCATCTCGGGCAAAGACAGCACGCAGGAAGAGTTTTTTCACACGTTCAACACGCTGATCGAGCAGAACAAGCAGATCATCATCTCTGGCGATCGGTCGCCCGGTGACATGAAAGACCTGGAAGAGCGGATCAAGTCTCGGCTGCAATCCGGCCTTGTCGTTGATCTGCACCCAACCGACTACGAGCTGCGCCTTGGCATTCTGCAGACCAAGGTCGAGCAGCATCGGGTGAACTACCCCGATGTCGAAGTGCAGGCGGGTGTGCTGGAATACCTCGCCCACCGGATCAGCAACAATGTCCGCGTGCTCGAAGGGGCACTGACCCGACTGTTCGCCTTTGCCAGCCTTGTTGGCCGAGAGATCGACATGGCGCTTACGCATGATTGTCTGGCGGATGTGCTGCGCGCCTCTGACAAAAAGATCACCGTAGAGGCGATCCAGCGGCAGGTTTCAGAGCATTATAACATCCGCATGAGCGATATGATCGGACCCAAGCGGCTGCGCAGCTATGCCCGGCCCCGTCAGGTGGCGATGTATCTGTGCAAGCACATGACCCAGCGGTCGCTGCCGGAGATTGGAAAGCGCTTTGGCGGGCGGGACCATACAACGATCATGTACGGCATCCGCCGGATCGACGAGCTGCGGCAGACCGATAGCCAGATCGCCGAAGACCTTGAGCTGCTGCGGCGCGCGCTCGAAGCCTAGGCGTCGGCGTACCAGTCGTCATCGACATAGTGCGGTTCGGGGCGTTCATGCAGCGCCTCGAACTTGCATTTCTGAGGGGTCGGGCCAAGCGGAATAGATTGGCCATCCCGAAAGGCCCACTCACCGCGGTCCGCATTCTCTGCCTTCACGTAGCTGGAAAGGACAAAGGCGCGGTCCTGCTGCGACGTGTTGGGCAATGACCCGTGCACCGTCAGAAGCCCCCACAGGGCAAGGTCGCCGGGCTGCTGTTCGAGCCAGACCATGTCGTTTGGCGTGATCCCGTGGGCGGCCAGCTCCTCTTCGGTTGTCAGCCCTTTCATGATCGTGTCGCCCTCGTCCGACAGGCCAAGGTAGCCGCGGGTGTGCGAGCGGGGCACAACTTGCAAGCAGCCGTTTTCGCGTGTGGACGGATCAATCGCCAGTCCGGTGGTCACGGTGCTGGCGACGATGTCGGTGTAGGCGTCCTGCGCCTCGCGAAACCGCAAGTCCTGGTGAAAGCGGTAGCCCGTCAGGTTTGCCCCGGGCGGCTTCCAGTGGATCTGCTGGGCAACCTGTTTGATGTTTTGGCCCAAAAGCGGCTCCAGCAAGATGCAGTACGCTTCCGACCGGCGGAATTCTTCAAAGAATGGGGACATCCACGCCATCCAGTAGGCTTGGATCACATAGCGTTTGCCGAATTTCGCTTCGGGCAGGATTTCAAAGCTCAGGTTGCCGTGGCGCCATGTCCGCGGATGCTCCAGCCCCGCCTCGTAGATGCGCGCGACCTCCGCTTTGGCCGTCTCCAGCAGGTCACCGTGGATGAATTGCGGAACAAGCGCATAGCCTTCTTCGGACAACTGCTCTGCGGCGCGTCTGGCGGCTGACGTGGTGATCATGGCGGGCTCCTGTGCTCACAGACAAAACGTTGCACGTGGCAGGCCAGCCACGCAAGCTTGACCGCACACGCGATGCAGCCAACAAAGGGCTTGAGAATGCCGGGGGGCGCGGTAGGGTGCCGGTCCCGGTTGGACGAAGGGAAGAGGCCCATGAAACTCAGCATCGAACGCGCCGCCTTGCTGAAGGCAGTGGCCCAGGCCCAATCGGTTGTCGAACGGCGCAACACCATTCCGATCCTCGCGAACGTACTGATCGAGGCGGAGGGGTCTGACGTGACCTTCCGCGCCACTGACCTTGATATCGAGGTCGTGGACAAAGCCCCCGCGATGGTCGAGCGTGCTGGATCAACCACGGTGGCGGCGACGACGCTGCACGAAATCGTTCGTAAGCTGCCGGATGGGGCGCAGGTGACGCTGACCGCCGACAGCGCGGCGGGGCGGCTGACGGTTGAGGCGGGACGGTCGAACTTTTCGCTCGCGACACTGCCGAAGGAAGACTTCCCGGTCATGGCCTCGTCCGAATACACCTCGAACTTCGCGGTGGAGGCGCCCAAGCTGCGGCGGCTTTTCGACAAGTCGAAGTTCGCCATTTCCACCGAAGAAACGCGCTACTACCTCAACGGCGTCTACATGCACATCAGTAACGGGCATCTACGCTGCGTGGCGACGGATGGCCACCGGCTCGCCCGGATTGACGAGGCGCTGCCTGAGGGCGCGGACACGATGCCCGGCGTGATCGTGCCGCGCAAAACGGTGGGCGAGTTGCGCAAACTGCTGGACGATGACGACGCGAAGATCGCCGTGTCCGTGTCGGAGACGAAGGTGCGCTTTGCCACGACCGATATCACGCTGACCTCGAAGGTGATTGACGGGACGTTCCCGGACTACACGCGCGTCATCCCCACCGGAAACAGCCGGAAGCTGGAGGTGGACGCGTCGGATTTTGCCAAGGCCGTGGACCGGGTGGCGACGGTATCATCCGAACGCTCGCGCGCGGTGAAGCTGGCGCTGGACGAGGACCGGCTGGTGCTGAGCGTAAATGCGCCCGACAGCGGCGCCGCCGAAGAAGAACTGGCCGTTGCCTATGGCGACGAACGGCTGGAGATCGGGTTCAACGCAAAGTACCTCTTGGAGATCGCGAGCCAGGTGGACCGCGAGAACGCGGTGTTCCTGTTTAACTCCTCCGGCGATCCGACGCTGATGCGCGAAGGCAGCGACGAAAGCGCGGTCTATGTCGTGATGCCGATGCGGGTGTGAAGGGGCGGAAACTTAGTAAGTTTCCGGTCCGTTTTCTTACCAAGAAAACGCGCGCATGACCGGCCTTTACCTAACCAACCTGACGCTTGCCAGATTCCGCAGCCATGCCCGGGCCCGCGTTGAAGTTGATGCGCGCCCCGTGGCCATTCACGGGGCAAACGGGGCTGGCAAGACCTCTCTGATCGAAGCGGTGTCGCTCTTGTCCCCGGGGCGCGGGCTGCGGCGCGCCAGTGCGGAGGATATGGCGCAGCGGCCCGGTCCCGTGGGTTGGAAAGTGGGTGCGGTCATGACCTCGCTCGGCCAGCTGCATGAGGTAGAAACGCTGTCAGAGGCGGGAGCGGCCCGGACCGTACGGATTGACGGCAAGGCGGCGGCACAGACGGCGCTCGGGCGGATTGCGCGGGTGCTGTGGCTGATCCCCTCGATGGACCGGCTGTGGATCGAAGGGGCCGAGGGGCGGCGTCGCTTTCTGGACCGGATGACGCTGAGTTTCGAGCCGGGGCATGCGCAGCTGACGCTGGACTACGAGAAGGCGATGCGGGAGCGGAACCGCCTTTTGAAGGACATGGTGCGTGATCCGGCGTGGTACCGCGTGCTGAACAGCCAGATGGCGGAAGCGGGCGCGGCGATCCATCGAAACCGGGTCACGGCGCTGGCCGAGATCGCGGCAGCGCAGGCTGGCGCAAAGACGGATTTCCCTGTGGCGGACCTTGAGCTGATCCACCCGGAGCCGTTTTGCGCGGCACCAGAGGACGCAGAGGCGCTTTTGGCTGCATTGGAGGCCAGTCAGCAAAGGGATATCGCTGCGGGGCGGACGCTGATTGGGCCGCACCGGGCCGACCTGATCGGCTCCTATGCGGTAAAGGGCCTGCCCGCACGCGACTGTTCGACCGGCGAGCAGAAGGCGCTTTTGGTCTCCCTCATCCTCGCCAATGCGCGGGCCCTCAGCGTGCAGATCGGCGCGCCGCCGCTGCTGCTCCTCGATGAGGTTGCGGCCCATCTGGACGCAAACCGGCGCGCGGCCCTCTATGACGAGATCGTGGAGCTGGGCGCGCAGGCTTGGATGACCGGGACGGGGCCGGAGCTGTTTGCCGCGCTTGGGGAAAGGGCGCAGTATCTTGAGGTTACCGAAACGGATGGCGTCAGCGCGGTGCTTGGGCCGTGACGCTGGCCGGATGGGACCTTGCGCTTTATGCGGGCGCTTTGCTGGTGCTGTTCCTGACCCCGGGCCCTGTCTGGGTCGGCCTGATCGCACGCAGCCTGTCGGGCGGGTTCCCTGCCGCGTGGCCGCTGGCGCTGGGCGTTGTGGTCGGCGACGTGCTGTGGTCGCTGCTGGCCATCTTTGGCATCACGTGGATCCTGTCAATCTATGGCGGGTTCCTTGCGCTTTTGAAATGGGTCGCTGCCGCGATCTTCGTGCTGATGGGCGCGGCGGTCATCCGCAGCGCGGGCAAGGCCATCGGCACCGACAACCGCCTGACACGGCCCGGGATGTGGGCTGGCTTTGCCGCGGGTCTGGCGGTGATCCTCGGCAATCCCAAGGCGATCCTGTTCTACATGGGGATGCTGCCGGGCTTTTTTGATTTGACCGCTTTGACATGGGTCGATGTCGCCGCCATCGCCGGTCTCTCGGCGGTTATTCCGCTGGTCGGGAACCTTGGGATGGCCATGTTTATCGACCGGGCGAAGCGGCTGATTTCTTCGCCCAAAGCCCTCCGGCGGACCAACCGGATCGCGGGCGCGCTGCTGATCGCGGTGGGGCTGGTTATCCCGCTGACCTGACGGGCCAAATCCGCCCCACTGCGCGTGACATTCCTGTCATAAATGGCTATGTTTTGGGCATAACAACAAGGTTTGGCGGCATGTCCGAAAACGAGCAAACACCCGACGCATATGGCGCGGATTCTATCAAAGTTCTCAAGGGGTTGGAGGCTGTTCGCAAACGGCCTGGCATGTATATCGGTGACACCGATGACGGGTCCGGCCTGCACCATATGGTCTACGAGGTTGTGGACAACGGCATCGACGAGGCGCTGGCCGGTCACGCGGACGCGGTGACGGTCACGATCCACGCGGATTCATCGGTTTCGGTCAGTGACAATGGGCGCGGTATCCCGGTCGGTATCCACGAGGAGGAGGGCGTATCGGCCGCCGAGGTCATCATGACCCAGCTGCACGCGGGCGGTAAGTTCGACAGCAACAGCTACAAGGTCTCGGGCGGTCTGCACGGGGTTGGTGTGTCGGTTGTGAACGCGCTGAGTGATTGGCTTGAGCTGCGCATCTGGCGCGACGGCAAGGAGCATGTGGCGCGGTTCGAGCGTGGCGATACGGTGAAGCACCTGGAGGTTGTCGGCGACGCGGATGTCACCGGGACGGAGGTGCGGTTTCTCGCCTCAACCACCACGTTCAGCAATCTGGAATATTCGTTCGAAACGCTCGAGAAGCGGCTGCGGGAGCTGGCCTTTCTGAACTCCGGTGTGCGGATCATCCTGGTGGATGAGCGGCCTGTGGAGCACCTGCGCTCGGAGCTGTTCTATGAGGGCGGCGTACGGGAGTTCGTGAAGTATCTCGACCGGTCGAAGTCGTCCGTGATGCCGGAGCCGATTTTCGTGGAAGGCACGCGCGACGAGATCGGGGTTGAGGTCGCGATGTGGTGGAATGACAGCTATCACGAGAACGTCCTGCCCTTTACCAACAACATCCCGCAGCGCGATGGCGGCACACATATGGCCGGTTTCCGGGCGGCGCTAACGCGGACGATCAACAACTACGCGCAGACCTCGGGGATCGCTAAGAAGGAGAAGGTCAGCTTTACCGGCGACGATGCGCGCGAGGGGCTGACCTGTGTTCTTTCGGTGAAGGTGCCAGATCCGAAGTTTTCGTCCCAGACGAAGGACAAGTTGGTGTCGTCGGAAGTGCGTCCGGCGGTCGAAAACCTGATGAACGAAAAGCTGGCCGAGTGGTTCGAGGAGAACCCGAACGAGGCCAAGATCATCGTCGGCAAGATCGTGGAGGCAGCGCTGGCGCGCGAAGCAGCGCGCAAGGCGCGGGAGCTGACCCGGCGTAAGAACCCGATGGACATGAATTTCCTCAGTTCCAAGCTGAAGGATTGTTCGGACAAGGACCCGGCAAATACCGAGCTTTTCTTGGTGGAGGGCGACTCCGCCGGCGGCTCGGCCCAGACCGGGCGGGACCGGCGGACGCAGGCGATCCTCGCGCTGAAGGGCAAGATCCTGAACGTGGAGCGGGCGCGGTTCGACCGGATGCTGTCCAGCCAGGAAATCGGCAACATGGTCATGGCGCTGGGCACCGGGATCGGGCGGGACGAGTTCAACCTGGACAAGCTGCGCTACCACAAGATCGTCATCATGACGGATGCGGACGTGGACGGCGCGCATATTCGGACGCTGCTGCTGACGTTCTTTTATCGCCAGATGCCTGAGCTGATCGAAGGCGGGCACCTCTATATCGCGCAGCCGCCGCTTTACAAAGTGTCGCGCGGCAAGTCCGAGGTGTACCTCAAGGACGAGGCGGAGATGGAGGAATACCTGATCAGCCAGGGGATCGAAGGCGCCGTGCTGAAGCAGGGCAATGGTGAAGAGATCATCGGCGCCGATCTGCGCCGCGTGGTCGAAGAGGCGCGGCAGCTGCGGCGTGTCCTGCAAGCCTTCCCCACGCACTACCCGCGCCACATTCTGGAACAAGCGGCGATTGCAGGGGCCTTCGTACCGGGGGTCGTGGACAGCGACCTGCAGGGGACGGCGGACCGGGTAGCCGAGCGTCTGAACCTGATCGCGCTGGAATACGAGCGCGGCTGGCAGGGGCGCATCACGCAGGACAAGGGCATTCGCCTGACGCGCATCCTGCGCGGGGTCGAAGAGGTGCGGACGCTGGACGGACCGATGCTGCGCTCGGGCGAGGCGCGCAAAACGGGCTCTTTCACGCAATCACTTCAGGATGTCTATGGACTGCCCGCCTCGCTGCACCGCAAGGACCGGTCGCAGATGATCCTGGGGCCAATGGGCCTTTTGGATGCCATCCTTGAGGAAGGCGAAAAAGGCCTGTCGCTGCAACGCTATAAGGGTCTGGGCGAAATGAACCCCGACCAGCTGTGGGAAACCACGCTGGACCCGGATGCGCGCACGCTGCTTCAAGTACGGGTGGAGGATATGGCGGAGGCCGATGATCTCTTCACCAAACTGATGGGCGATGTGGTGGAGCCGCGACGCGCCTTCATTCAGGACAATGCGCTTAGCGTCGAAAACCTGGACTTCTAAGCGATGTTTGCACGAGAAAAACTCGACTATTCTGCGATCCCCCTGCCCGACCGGCAGGCGCTTGACGATACAGAGACGCTGCGCCGCGCACGCGAGTTTGCGCAGTTCATGGCCAAACGGCACACGGTGCGCGACTACACCGCCCGCCCGGTCGCCCGCGACGTGATCGAAGCATGTATTGCCGCCGCGGGCACCGCGCCTTCAGGCGCGAACCACCAGCCTTGGCACTTTGTCGCCGTTCAAGATCCGGACGTAAAACGCCAGATACGCGCGGCAGCGGAGGAGGAAGAGCGCAAGTTCTACGCGGGCGGCGCGAGCGATGAGTGGATCAAGGCGCTGGAGCCCATCGGAACCAACGCGGACAAGCCGCACCTTGAGGACGCGCCGTGGTTGATCGTGGTGTTCGCGCAGCGCTATGGCACCTTTGACGATGGCACGCGGTACAAGAACTACTACGTTCCGGAAAGCGTTGGCATTGCATCAGGCGTTTTGCTGACCGCATTGCATACTGCAGGGCTGGTGACGTTGACGCACACACCAAACCCGATGAAGTTCCTTGGCGATCTTCTGGGGCGTCCCGAAAGCGAAAAGGCGACAATGATCATCGCTGTGGGCCATGCCGCCGCTGACGCGACAATCCCGGCCGTGGCCAAGATGAAAAAACCACTGGACGAGATCCTGACGGTGCGGTGACCCGGCCCCGGGGAACCCACTCACAAATTTCCCTTTGTCCCGTCCCGGTTAGCTACTATCGTGGCGTGCAAGGCTCAAATGGTGGGGCCACGTCCAAGTTGGGAGCATGAATATGGGCAAACGGGATGAGCTGATCGCGCAGTACGCGGACGATCTGAAAAACAAATGCGGGATGACGCCGGACATGGACCTGCTGACGAAGGTTACGATCGGCTGCGGGCCAGCGATTTACAACGCGGACGCCTCCACCGTTGCGGGCAGCCAGCCGTCCGAGCTTGAGACGGTAAAGAAAAACTTTCTGATCAAGAAGCTGGGCCTCGCCGATGGCCCACAACTGATGGAAGCGATTGACACGGTGATCGAAACCTACGGCAAATCCGAGCGGAACAAGTACCGGGCCGTGGTCTACTACATGCTGACCAAGCATTTCGGCAAGGAATCGGTCTACGGTTAAACCAGCGACGACCAGTGCGCAGGCGCCCGGTTGGCATCGTCCAGCCGGGCGCTTTTGCATTCAGGGATCAAGCCCTGCCATCGCGCAGACAATCGCCCATTCTTCGTCGGTCACGGGCTGCACCGATAGGCGTGCCTGCTTGACCAGCGCCATGTCCGCAAGCCGCGCATCCGCCTTGACCATGTCGAGCGTGACAGGCGTTTTCACCGGCCGGATCGCTTTGATGTCCACGCAGTCCCACCGCTCATCCTCCGTGGTGCTGTCGGGATGCGCCTCTGCGATCACCTCGACGATGCCCACAACGGCCTTTTCCTTCTGGCTGTGGTAGAAGAACCCCCGGTCGCCGACCTTCATCTCGCGCATGACGTTGCGCGCCTGGTAGTTGCGCACACCGTCCCATTCCTCGCCCGCGTCACCTTTGGCAACTTGCATGTCCCAGGACCACGTGCCCGGTTCGGATTTGAACAGCCAATACCCCATTACCCCAGCACTTTGTTCCACGGGTGCATGTGTACCTGTTCAAAGAGGCCAGCCGCGGCGTAAGGGTCCGCATCGGCCCAGGCGCGCGCCGCGTCCGTGTCCGCCACATCCAGAACGATCAGCGATCCGATCATGCCGCCCGCATCGTCCAGCATCGGGCCCGCCATGAAAACTGCATCGCCCGACGCCTTGAGGTAGGCGAGGTGATCATCCCGGTTTGCTGCACGCACATCCGATGCGCCGTCCTTGTCCAAAGCCATCAAAGCAACCAGCATCATTCCTCCTTCAGCGGGCGGGCCATGAGCGACGCAATCGCCGCTTTGCTGTCCAGGTCGCCGCGCACGAGCGCAGCCACGGTTTGGGTGATAGGCATGTCCGCCTCACCGGCGAGCGCTTGCGCGGTTGCGGCGCCTTCAACTGTTTGGGCGGCATCAAAAGGCGCGCCCGAGCCAAGCGCAAGGCCAAACCGGTAGTTTCGCGAGCCTTCGGACGTGCAAGTCAGCGCGAGGTCGCCAAACCCAGACAGCCCGGCAAGCGTCTCTGCCCGCGCGCCCCGCGCGATGGCAAAGCGCGACATCTCGGCAAACCCGCGGGTCATGATTGCTGCACGGGCTGATGTGCCAAGGCCCGCGCCCATCGCAACACCGCAGGCGATGGCAATGACGTTCTTGAGCGCCCCGCCCAGCGCGGCACCGCGCGTGTCGGTCGTTGTGTACAGGCGCAGATTCGGCGTCGACAACCGCGCCTGTAGGTCCTTGCCAAGCGCGGTATCTGCACAGGCGAGGGTCAACGCTGTTGGCAAGCCTCGTGCGATGTCGTGCGCAAAACTTGGGCCCGTCAGGATTGCGACCTGCTCGCCGTGCGCCGCGGCAACTTGCACCGCGTCCCGACCCGTCTGCAGGTCGATGCCCTTGCAACAGGCCACGAGCGGGACATCCCGCGGCAGTGAGAGGTCGGACAGCACACCATCCAGCTGTTGCATCGGGACGGCCAACAAGAGTGCTTGGGCGAACGCCAGCTTTGCCGCGTTGTCTGTGATCGTCACCGCATCCGGTATTGCGATGTCAGGCAGGTGCGGCGACGTGCGTGGATCGGCCCAGGTGCGGACCCCCCTGCCCCACAGCCTCACCGGGCCAACCTGCGCGAGGCTGCACGCAAGCGCCGTTCCGAACGCGCCTGCGCCGACCACGCCGATCACGCCTTCGCCCCCTTCTTTCCGCTGCCAAGCATCGCCTGCGCATCGGTATCAAGCGGCATTCGGGGGCGGGCAGACAGCGTCATGTCATCTGGGCTGCGATGGGGCGCCTGCTCATATGCGGCGTAAGCGATCATCGCCGCGTTGTCTGTGCAGAGGTGTAGCGGCGGGGCGATAAACGGGGCATCGTGCGCCGCAGCCACATCTTGCAAAGACGTGCGAATTCGCGCATTCGCAGCAACACCGCCCGCAACACAAAGCGCCGCCCCATCCTCCACCTGCTGCAAGGCGCGCGCGCTTTTTTCTGCCAGGACATCGGCAACGGCCTGCTGGAAACTCGCTGAGATATCGGCCTGATCTTGCGTCGAAAGCCCGCCCTTTTCTGCGATCACCCCATCACGTGCGCGTAACACCGCGGTTTTCAACCCGGAAAAGCTCATGTCGCAGCCCGGCTTGCCCAGCAAAGGCCGCGGCAAAGCGAACCGGCCTGCATCGCCATCCTTGGCCGCGTTCTCCACCTCCGGCCCACCCGGTTGCGGCAGGCCGATCAGGCGCGCGACCTTGTCGAACGCCTCGCCTGGGGCGTCATCGATTGTCCCGCCAAGGCGCCGGAACGACATCGGGCCGGACACCTCCAGAAACTGGCAATGCCCGCCGGAGACCAGCAGCATCAGGTAGGGATAGGCGACATCATGGGTCAGCCGAGGCGTCAGCGCATGGCCCGCCAAGTGGTTCACTCCGTAAAGCGGCAGCCCCGTTGCCGCGCTCAGCCCCTTGGCCGTCATGACACCCGACACCACGCCGCCGATCAGCCCCGGGCCGCAGGTCACGGCAATTGCATCAAGGTCCGAAAGCGCGCAGCGCGCCTCATCAAGCGCCTGCCGCACCACCGCGTCCAGCCGTTCGGCATGGGCGCGCGCGGCGATCTCTGGAACAACCCCGCCAAAATCGGCGTGTAGCCGGGTCTGGCCAAAGACGACGGACGACAACACCTCGCGCCCGCGCAGCACGGCGGCGGCGGTGTCGTCGCAACTGCTTTCAATTCCCAGAATGGTCGTGGGATGGTTCAATTGGGCGTCCGTTGCGTCATTTACCGCAGGCAGGTAACATCCCGGCCCTGCCCCATCAACCGGAGCGCCCATGATCCCCCTTTTGATGACGCGCCCGCTGGCCCGGTCCAAACGCTTTGTTGCGGATCTGCCAGACGCGCTGAAGGCTGTGGTCACACCCTCCTACGCGCCGATGTGGCGGATGGAGCGTGGCGCGCCCGCGCCCGAGTTTGACGCGGCAATCATCACCTCGGCCAACGGCGTGGTTTTCGGGCCTGAGCCGCAGGGGCGCCGCGCGTTTTGTGTGGGCGAGGCCACAACTGCACGGGCGCGCGACGCAGGTTGGGATGCACAGATGGCGGGGCCGAACGCCGATGGGCTGGTGCAGTACCTTGTGCAGACCCGGCCCGCCGCGCACATGATGCACCTGAGCGGCGCGCGTACGCGCGGGGACATTGTGGAACGGTTGCGCGCTGCGGGGCTGAACGCGCAGCGCCACATCGCCTATGTGCAACACCCCCTGCCACTGACCGAGGACGCGCGCGCGTTGCTACAGGCCGGCCCAACCCTCGTGCCCCTGTTTTCACCCGATAGCGCGGCGCATTTCGCGTCGGAGGCACCGCAGACCGGACAGGCGCACATCGCCGCGATCAGCCGCAGCGCGGCAGACGCGCTTGGCAGTTTTCCTTCCGTACGGCTTGTGATCGCCCGCACGCCGGATGCACAAGGCATTGTGGCTGCATTAGATTCCCTTGTGCACGAGTTGCTTGCGGGTTGAGGGCATCTGCACGGAGCGATAGGGTCAAATGGCCCGAGCGTTGCCTAATTGTAGAATCGGAAAGGGACCCAGGTGTCTGACCCCAAGAAACCAGACCCGGATGCGCCGGATGACACTGCCACACCTGTTGACCGATCCAAACCGGATGATGCGACAGCTGATCCTGCGCCAATAGGCGATGATGCGCCTGAGGTTTTAACGGAACCAGTGACCGAGACCGAGACCGAGACCGAGACCGAGACCGAGACCGAGACCGAGACCGAGACCGAGACCGAGACCGAGACCGAGACCGAGACCGAGACCGAGACCGAGACCGAGACCGAGACCGAGACCGAGACCGAGACC
>JBCBVY010000005.1:0-367088 GCA_039817385.1 Pseudomonadota bacterium
CGTGACGGGCACGGTTCAGCTGGCCGAGGGCACGGAGATGGTGATGCCGGGCGACAACGTGAGCTTTGGTGTTGAGCTGATCGCGCCGATCGCGATGGAGCAGGGCCTGCGGTTCGCGATCCGCGAAGGCGGCCGGACTGTGGGCGCGGGCGTGGTGTCAAAAATCACTGAATGATGCGGTGTGCGAGATTATTCGTACGAATAATCTCGGACCGCTGCGCAAAACGCGAAAGGCCGTCCCTTAGGGTGGCCTTTTTTGTTATGGTCTCAACAATCCATTGACGCAGTGTCCTCGTGTCCCCCATCGTCTCCTAAGCCACGATGAGGAGGATCAACGCTATGAAAACGCGCGCAGCCATTGCCTGGGCCCCAAATGAACCTTTGGCGATCGAAGAGATTGACCTTGAAGGCCCCAAAGACGGCGAGGTTCTGATCCGGATTGTCACGACCAGCCTGTGCCACACAGACGTGTTCACCCTGTCCGGCGAAGACCCCGAAGGCCTCTTCCCCTGCATCCTTGGCCACGAAGGCTGCGGTATCGTCGAAGAGGTCGGCAGAGGTGTCACTTCGGTCAAACCCGGTGACCATGTCATCCCGCTCTATGTGCCCGAAGACCCCAACTGCCCTTACATCCAGTCCGGCAAGACCAACCTGTGCCAGACCATCCGCGCCACCCAAGGCGCGGGCGTGATGCCTGACGGCACCTCGCGCTTTTCCTACAAGGGCAAGCAAATCCTGCACTACATGGGCACGTCGACGTTCAGCGAATACACTGTGCTGCCTGAAATATCCGTCGCGAAAATCTCCAAAGAGGCGCCGCTGGCCAAGGCCTCCGTCATGGGCTGCGCTGTGCCGACAGGCATCGGCGCGGTGCGCAACACGGCAAAGGTTGAACCGGGCTCAACCGTGGCCGTTTTTGGCCTCGGCGCCGTGGGCATGGCCGTCATTCAGGGCGCTGTGCTGAAGGGCGCGTCGCGGATCATCGGCGTTGACATCAACCCCAACAAATTCCCGCTGGCCAAATCCCTTGGCGCCACCGAATGCGTGAATCCCAAAGACCACGCCTCCCCCATCCACGAGGTGCTGATCGAAATGACCAATGGCGGGCTCGACTATACGTTTGAGGCCGTGGGCAACGTGGACTTGATGCGCTCCGCGCTTGAGGCCTGCCACAAGGGCTGGGGCGAATGCACTGTGATCGGCGTTGCGGGCGCGGGTCAGGAAATCTCCACCCGGCCATTCCAGCTGGTCACCGGCCGCGTTTGGCGCGGCACGGCATTTGGCGGCGTTCTGGGCCGGAGCCAACTGCCCGGCATGGTAGACGAATGGCTGCGCGGTGATTTCGACGTCGACCCCTACATCACGCACCACATGCACCACGATCAGATCAACACGGCGTTTGATCTGCTGAAAGCGGGCGAGTCGATCCGTTCGGTCATCCACTTCCGCCCGGAAGAAACAATGACGGTGAACTCGCTGCCGGGGCAGATTGTCGGCGTTTAGTAAGGGCGGGAGCAGGGCGGACCTGCGGGCTATGAGCCTGTCTGCCGATCACCTGCATCATTATCTCGTGCGATGTTGCGCAAGGCCGCTTTGACAGGCGGCCTTTTGCTCTGATTTCGCACTGGCGCGAAGAACACGCTAGACAGCCCCCTCGACTCCCCCTATACGCCCCACATCCAGACCGGGCACGCCACGCGTGCCCCTTTCCGTTTGGACCATAGCACCGCGCACCTGCGGTGCGACACGACGCGACGAGGGTGCCGGATGCGCCGCTATCCTCCAATCCGTTGAAACACCCAACCTAAGGGTGACACATATGGCCATTGCCAGCCAGAATATCCGCATTCGCCTCAAGGCGTTTGACTACCGGGTTCTCGACGCCTCCACGCAGGAGATCGTGAACACGGCCAAGCGGACCGGCGCCTCCGTTCGGGGTCCCATCCCGCTTCCCAACAAGATTGAACGCTTCACCGTCTTGCGCGGCCCCCACGTGGACAAGAAGTCCCGTGACCAGTTCGAGATCCGCACGCACAAGCGCATGCTCGACATCGTCGATCCGACCCCGCAGACCGTTGACGCGCTGATGAAGCTCGACCTCGCCGCTGGCGTGGATGTCGAGATCAAGCTGCAGTCGTAAAGGAGGGCAGACACATGTTGCGCTCCGGCGTTATTGCGAAAAAAGTGGGGATGACCCGCCTCTTCATGGAAGATGGCAAGCAGATCCCCGTCACTGTTCTTCAACTCGACAAGCTGCAAGTCGTGGCCCAGCGCACGGCTGAGGATCACGGCTATACTGCCGTTCAGCTGGGCGCTGGCACGGCCAAGGCGAAGCGGACCAGCCAGGCGATGCGCGGCCACTTTGCTGCCGCGAAGGTCGAGCCCAAGCGCAAAGTTGCCGAGTTCCGCGTGGACCCGGAAAACCTGATCGACGTGGGCGCGGAAATCTCTGCCGATCATTACTTTGCCGGGCAGTTCGTCGACGTGGCGGGCACCTCGATTGGTAAGGGCTTTGCCGGTGCAATGAAGCGGCACAACTTTGGCGGTTTGCGCGCCTCGCACGGTGTGTCGATCAGCCACCGTTCGCACGGCTCCACCGGCCAGTGTCAGGACCCGGGCAAGGTCTTCAAGGGCAAGAAGATGGCCGGCCACATGGGCGCCGCCCGCGTGACCACGCAAAACCTGCAGGTTGTCCGCACCGACAGCGAACGCGGCCTGATCATGGTCAAGGGCGCGGTTCCCGGCTCCAAAGGGGGCTGGGTCACGGTCAAGGACGCGGTTAAAAAGCCGTTCCCGTCCGAGGCACCGCTGCCGGCCGCTCTGAAATCTGCTGAGGCGCCTGCCGCTGAAGCTCCGGTTGAGGCTCCCGCAGCTGAGGGAGGTGAAGAATGAAACTTGATGTGATCAAACTCGACGGCGGCACCGCCGGTTCGGTTGAGCTGGACGAGGCGCTGTTTGGTCTTGAGCCCCGCGCCGACATCCTGCACCGCGTGGTGCGCTGGCAGCGCAACAAGGCGCAGCAAGGCACGCACAAGGTCAAGACGCGGTCGGAAACCTCGTATTCCACCAAGAAGATCTATCGCCAGAAGGGCACCGGCGGCGCACGCCACGGGGACCGCAACGCGCCGATCTTCCGCAAAGGTGGTATCTACAAAGGCCCGACGCCGCGCAGCCACGCGCATGACCTGCCCAAGAAGTTCCGCAAGCTGGGCCTGCGCCACGCGCTGAGCGCGAAGGCACAGGCGGGCGAGCTGGTCGTGATCGAGGCCGCAGAAGCCGAAGGCAAGACCGCGGCGCTGGCCAAGCAGGTGAAGAACCTTGGCTGGAAGCGGGCACTCGTCATCGACGGGGCCGAGGTGAACGACAACTTTGCTCAGGCCGCGCGCAACATCGAAGGGCTGGACATCCTGCCCGGCATGGGCGCGAACGTCTACGACATCCTGAAGCGTGACACGCTGGTCCTGACCAAGGCCGGCATCGAAGCACTGGAGGCCCGGTTAAAATGAGTTCTGAAATGAGCGCGAAGCACGAGCATTACGACGTGATCCGCAAGCCGATCATCACCGAAAAGGCCACAATGGCGTCCGAAAACGGCGCTGTCGTCTTCGAGGTCGCGATCGACGCGGCCAAGCCCCAGATCAAGGAGGCCGTGGAGGCGCTTTTTGGTGTGAAGGTGAAGGCGGTGAACACCACGATCACAAAGGGCAAGGTCAAGCGCTTCCGCGGCCAGCTGGGCCGCCGGAAAGACGTGAAAAAGGCTTACGTCACGCTCGAAGAGGGCAACACGATCGACGTGACCACCGGCCTCTGACCTGTCGGCCTGACCACATTCGACAAAGCCCCGGTGCACGATCTGCCGGGGCTTTTTCTTTGCCCAGGCGTGTATTGAACGATCTGATTGTGGAGTTCGCGCCGCGCTGAAGGCCCGAATTTCCCGAGCGCTTCGGGTTGAAGCGGTCTTTTCGCGCACCATATGCTGGTCAGCTAAGTTACTCACGTTCGACCCCACTCCAGTCTCTGGCGTCCGGTTCTCGATCTTGACCTGACGACGCCGAAGCT
Organism: Pseudomonadota bacterium; assembly: GCA_039817385.1. Lineage (GTDB taxonomy): Bacteria > Pseudomonadota > Alphaproteobacteria > Rhodobacterales > Rhodobacteraceae > JBCBCP01. Next base: position 4,060 of record JBCBVY010000005.1, read on the forward strand.
GCCGCATGATGCGCAGTCTACAAGACAGGAGAAAGCGGATGGCCACTGGCACCGTGAAATGGTTCAACACCGAAAAAGGCTACGGCTTTATTGCACCCGAAGAGGGCGGCAAGGACGTCTTTGTCCACATCAGCGCGGTTGAGCGCTCGGGCCTCACTGGCCTGGCCGACAATCAGAAGGTCAGCTACGAGCTTCAGGCGGGCCGCGACGGGCGTGAAAGCGCCGGGAACATCGAACTGTTGTAAATGACAGGGCCCGCGTGCCGTCAAAGCGCTTGACTTGACGGCGCTAACATCGCATTTGGCGCGGGCTACGTTACCCTCTATCGACCGATCTCCTTCACCGGCGGCCCTCGATTCAAGCTGACGCCGCCGGGTCGCCGCATGTTGCGGGCGACATCAAAACTAGGAGACGACGGATGCCCACAGGTACCGTGAAATGGTTCAACACTGACAAAGGCTACGGCTTTATCGCGCCCGAGACGGGCGGCAAGGACGTTTTCGTTCACATCCGCGCGGTTGAGCGCTCTGGCTTGTCCGGCCTCGCCGACAACCAGAAGGTCAGCTACGAGATCGAAGCTGGCCGGGATGGCCGCGAGAGCGCAGGCAACCTCGAACTGCTCTGAGCCTTTGCGCATATGATAGACGCCCCGCCCCGGATCGCCGCGGCGGGGCTTTTTTTGGCCGGTGCCGCCCGGTCACACCGGCACGTCGTCATATTTCCGCGCAAAGGGCGAGCCGCCCTGCACCGTCTGCGCCGCCGCCGCGCCCATCATCTCCACCATGCGCGCCGCCTGTTCGGTATAGTCCTGGGCTGCCTTCTGGCAGTAACGGATCTGGATCTGCATCAGCGCATCCGGCGAGGTGCAAGCCATCATCTCCCGCTGCGCGGTAACATCGGCCTGCATCCGGTCCATCGCAAAGCGGGCGGAGCACAATGTGATATCCATCCAAGCCTGCGCCGCATTCGGCAAAGCCGGCGCGTAGCTGGCGCTTGTCTGCGGGGGTTTCCTGGTTCTGGGCATGGCGATGTCCTCCTTGGATGACTTGTTTTGCTTAGTGTAACGGGTTTGTAACGCTTTCTCTTTGACATAGATCGTTTGGGGCAGGGCAGCGATACGTTTGCGTACTTTAAGGCGTTTGCTGCGCTGCTGCGCCTCAACGCTTGACCCGCACCGCCGCCTGACCTAAACGACCCCATCCGCAAGGCCCCGGATTCGTCCGGGGCTTTGCATTTGTTTGTATGAACACACCACTCGGGCACCTTCGGGGGCCTTCACACCATAGCGTCCCGCGGGGCGCGTCTAGCTAAACGGAAGACAGCAACATGGCACTCAAGTCGTACAAGCCGACGACGCCGGGCCAGCGCGGGCTGGTACTGATCGACCGTTCGGAGCTGTACAAAGGCCGTCCGGTCAAGTCCCTCACCGAGGGTTTGACCAAGTCAGGTGGCCGGAACAACACCGGACGGATCACGGCACGTCGCCGTGGTGGTGGCGCAAAGCGTCTCTACCGGGTCGTCGATTTCAAACGGAACAAAGTTGATGTGGCGGCCACGGTCGAGCGCATCGAATATGACCCCAACCGCACCGCGTTCATCGCGCTCGTGCGTTACGAGGATGGCGAACAGGCCTATATCCTCGCGCCGCAGCGCCTTGGTGTCGGCGATCAGGTCATCTCGGCTGCGAAGGCCGACATCAAGCCGGGCAACACCATGCCGTTCTCTGGCATGCCGATCGGCACGATCGTGCACAACATCGAGCTGAAGCCAGGCAAGGGCGGCCAGATCGCACGCGCGGCAGGCACCTACGCCCAGTTCGTGGGCCGCGACGGTGGCTATGCGCAGATTCGCCTCAGTTCGGGCGAGCTGCGCCTGGTGCGCCAGGAGTGCCTCGCGACGGTTGGTGCGGTGTCGAACCCGGACAATTCGAACCAGAACATGGGTAAAGCGGGCCGGATGCGCCACAAGGGCAAGCGCCCGAGCGTCCGCGGCGTCGTCATGAACCCGATCGATCACCCGCACGGCGGCGGCGAAGGCCGGACCTCGGGCGGTCGTCACCCGGTGACCCCGTGGGGCAAGCCGACCAAGGGCGCCAAGACCCGCAACAAGAACAAGGCGTCCAGCAGGCTGATCATCCGCTCGCGTCACGCCAAGAAGAAGGGCCGCTGATATGAGCCGCTCCGTATGGAAAGGGCCTTTCGTGGACAGCTATGTCCTCAAGAAGGCCGAGAAGACCCGCGAGAGCGGCCGCAACGAGGTCATCAAGATCTGGTCGCGCCGTTCCACCATCCTGCCCCAGTTCGTGGGCCTCACCTTTGGCGTCTACAACGGCCAGAAGCATATCCCGGTGAACGTCACCGAAGAGATGATCGGCCAGAAGTTCGGTGAATATTCGCCGACGCGGACCTATTACGGTCACGCCGCCGACAAGAAGGCGAAACGCAAATGAGCAAGGTTAAGAACCCGCGCCGCGTTGCCGACAATGAGGCAATGGCCAAGACGCGTATGCTGAAAACCTCGCCGCAGAAGCTGAACCTTGTCGCCGCGATGATCCGTGGCAAGAAGGTGGACAAGGCCCTGACCGATCTGACGTTCTCCAAAAAGCGCGTCGCGCAGGACGTCAAGAAGTGCCTCCAGTCCGCGATTGCGAATGCCGAGAATAACCACAACCTGGACGTGGACGAGCTGATCGTCGCCGAAGCCTGGGTCGGAAAGAACCTTACCATGAAGCGCGGGCGTCCGCGGGCACGTGGCCGGTTCGGGAAGATCATCAAGCCTTTCGCCGAGATCACCGTGGTCGTTCGCCAAGTCGAGGAAGCGTAAGATATGGGTAACAAAGTCAACCCGATCGGCATGCGCCTGCAGGTCAACCGCACCTGGGACAGCCGCTGGTACGCCGACACCAAGGACTACGGGAACCTCCTTCTGGAGGACATCAAGATCCGTGAGTTCATCAAGGAAGAGTGCAAGCAGGCGGGCGTGGCCCGTGTGATCATCGAGCGTCCGCACAAAAAGTGCCGCGTCACGATCCACACCGCGCGCCCGGGGGTCATCATCGGCAAGAAAGGCGCTGACATCGAAGTCCTGCGCAAGAAGCTGGCGAACCTGACCGACAGCGAGCTGCACCTGAACATCGTCGAAGTTCGCAAGCCCGAGCTGGATGCCGCCCTCGTCGGGGAAAGCATCGCACAGCAGCTCGAGCGCCGCGTGTCCTTCCGCCGCGCGATGAAGCGCGCGGTGCAGAACGCGATGCGCATGGGCGCGCTTGGCATCCGCGTGAACCTCGCGGGCCGCTTGGGCGGCGCAGAGATCGCGCGGACCGAATGGTATCGCGAGGGCCGTGTGCCCCTGCACACCCTGCGCGCCGATATCGACTATGCGGGCGTTGAGGCGGAAACCGCCTACGGCATCATCGGGATCAAGGTCTGGATCTTCAAAGGCGAGATCATGGAGCACGACCCGTCGGCCCGTGACCGCAAGGCACAAGAGCTGCAAGACGGACCCGCCCCGCGCGGTGCCGGCGGCGGCCGTCGCTAAGGGAGAGTAGAAATGCTTCAGCCAAAGCGCACAAAATTCCGCAAGCAGTTCAAGGGCTCGATCAAGGGCAAGGCGAAGGGCGGGTCCGACCTGAACTTCGGCACCTACGGTCTCAAGGCCCTGCAGCCCGAGCGGATCACCGCCCGCCAGATCGAAGCGGCCCGCCGCGCCATGACGCGTCACATGAAGCGTCAGGGCCGGGTCTGGATCCGCATCTTCCCGGACGTGCCTGTGACCGCCAAGCCCATCGAAGTGCGTATGGGTAAAGGCAAGGGCTCGGTCGACCGCTGGACCGCCAAGGTCAAGCCCGGCCGCGTGATGTTCGAGATCGACGGGGTCAATGACGACGTCGCTCGCGAGGCCCTGCGCCTCGCTGCGATGAAACTGCCGATCAAGACCCGGGTTGTCGTGAGAGAAGATTGGTAAATCTTCTCTCAACAGTGTGCGGCAGTCGCTTTTGCCCGCAAAAGCGATGAGAGCACACCCCGGTTGAGAATTGAGAAACCCCGGTGCCACCCGCGCCGGGGTTTTCATGTCCGACGTTACAACGTGGAGCGGGCCACAGCCAGCAAGTCAGAAAACGCGCCAAATCAACAAACGGCACGGGTCACACTCCAGCTAATCTAAAGCCACAGCGCGGAATCAAGGCCGCAGGCCGCCGCGCAAGCGACTGCCCGTCCCGGCGGGCTGGCGCTTTGTCTAAGCTTGGTGCGGCAGGCGAGCGAAGGTCGAGCTTGGCGACCATAAAGTGCCCGGGAATCCGCGTAGCTAGCGCCACCCCACGGGCAGTCCCTTGCGCGGCTCCGCACCTAGCCGATCGCTTGAGGCTCGCGCTCCAACGAAGCCGCAAACTCCGCCTCGCTCACCGCACCCCGCGCAACACCCGCCATCATCCGCACCCCCTCCGCCGGATCAGGCCGAAACACGTAGCCATTCAGCCGCAGGAAGGTGAACGCAACCACAAAGGCCGTCCGCTTGTTGCCATCCACAAACCCGCGCGTCGCAAACAACCCAAACGCATACGCCGCCGCCAACTCGAACACCGATGGCTCTCCGTAATGTGCAAGGTTCTCCGCCCGCATCCATCCCGTCTCGATCAAACCGCGGTCACGGATACCCGGAGCGCCCCCGTGGCGGGCGATTTGGCGGTCGTGGATGACAAAGACGGCTTGGAGCGGAACCCAGACGGGTGCGTTCACGCCAGCGCCTGAAGCAGGTCGCGGTTTTCGTCCATGACCTCTTCCGCAGCCTCGAGCGCGGCCACCAGCGACGGATCATGCGCCATCAGCTTCAGCGAACCATCGTCCCCGCGCACCAGCACTACGCTCTCGCCTTCCTTGGCGTCCAGCACGGCGAGCACATCGCTGGACAGCGTGATGACAGCTGAATTGCCAACCTTGCGAATCTTGGACTGGAACATCGTGCGTCTCCGTATACACAGAGAAAGCTGGCGTAGAGTAACCTCAGCGTAGCGCTATCCCTCCGCAACATGCGCGCGAAACCACGCGTAGGCATCGCGCAAACCATCTTCCAGCCCGACTTGCGCCTGCCATCCCATAGACGTCAGTCGCGACACGTCCATCAGCTTGCGCGGCGTGCCATCCGGCTTCGTGGTATCAAAGCGGATTTCGCCCTCAAACCCAGAGATGCGCGCGATCATCCGGGCGAGCTCGGCGATGGTGACATCGCGCCCTGTACCCACGTTGATATGGCTTAGCATGGGTTGCGTGTTGGCGGCGTAGTCTTCGGGCGCAAGGTCCAGCACGAAAAGCGAGGCGGCGGCCATGTCGTCGACATGCATGAATTCCCTGTAAGGGGTGCCGGTGCCCCAGATCACGACCTCACCGGCGCGTTGTTGCACAGCCTCGTGAAAGCGGCGGATCAGGGCGGGCACCACGTGGGAGTTCTCTGGGTGGTAGTTGTCGCCCGGTCCATAAAGGTTGGTCGGCATCACCGAGCGGAAATCCGTCCCATGCTGGCGGTTGTAGCTTTCGCACAGCTTGATCGCTGCGATCTTGGCAACCGCGTAGGGTTCATTTGTAGGCTCCAACGGCCCGGTCATCAACGCGGTTTCGGACATCGGCTGTGGGACTTGCCGCGGGTAAATGCAGCTTGACCCAAGCTGCAGCAGCCGCGTGACCCCTGCTTCATGCGCAGCACCGATGACATTCGACGCAATCATCAGGTTCTCGTAGATGAAGTCGGCGGGATAGGTGTTGTTGGCGTGGATGCCGCCGACTTTCGACGCAGCCAGGATGACCCGGTCGGGGCGTTCAGCCTGGAAGAACGCGCGGACGTCGGATTGCTGGGTGAGGTCCAGCTCTGCGCGGGTGCGCGTCACGATTTCGATATCGCCGCGTTGTTCAAGCTGGCGGAGAATTGCGCTGCCGACCATCCCGCGGTGCCCGGCAACAAAGACTTTCAAGGCGCTACTCATAGGTTACGGACAGGTCCATGCCGTGTGGCGTATCGCCCCCTGTCGCGGCAATGCGCGGCACGCTGTGATGCATTCCAGCCGGTTGAGACGGACATGAGGGCAAGTTTCGTCATTTTGGTGTCCTGCCAGAAACATCCGGCGGCTCGCAACTCAAAAGTGCGTGCCGCGTTATGCCAGCAAGACCACCGCCCACCCGGCCAAACCGATCTGGACCAACTGGATCACCACCGACAGCCCATGCAGGCGGCCAAACGCGGCCTTGTCGCCGCGATCGGTGGCCGCGTTGATCTGGGCCATCAGGACTTGGCGGGCGTAGACGGTGCTGAGTGCGACGACACCTAAAAGCGCCGCGGGCAGGGCGGCGACCAACGCGGCCAGCGCCGCCGCAACCAGGCCCAGCCCAATCACAGCGAGGTAATAGTAGGGAAACGTCCCACGCAGCAGCGGGCGCACCTGCTCCATCGGCAGCTGCGCAAAAAGGACGGGCGCGAAGCCAAAGCTGAAAAAGGTCATGCCGCCCAGCAGGATGGCGGCGGCGAGTAGAGCGATGATGTCCATGTAAGTCTCCGAATTTCTCAAAAACCTAGATCAACGCGCGCCGCCGCGTAGGGTGAGTGTCAACCCACCGCACCCTCAGGTCCACGGACCTTTTGCAAGCCAAATGTAATAGACAGCGATGAAGGGCCATAGGAAAGGCCCAATCATTACTCCCAAGGCGTAGCGCCCTTCTGGCTGCCAATCCTGCGATACGAGCCGCCAAAACAAATACCCACAAACGATCGTAAACACCCCAAGCATATAGGCGCGCGGCAACAGCGGCAGCTTCCTTGGCGGTGGCGGTTTGCGCGGCGGGATCACGCCCACTTGTAATTGAACGACACGGTCAGCCGCTCGTCCTCGGCCATGTTCATCGGCACCTCATGCCGCAGCCAGGATTCCCACAGCAGGATCTCTCCCGGCTCCGGCGCGACATAGACAAAGGGGCGCGCGGCCTCTGGCGCGTCCTTGAGGCGCGGCGGGGCAGCCATCATCATGGGCAGGCGGGGGTCTTCGAGCTTTAGCGCGCTCGTGCCTTCCGGCATCGCAACATAGAGCGTGCCGGAGATCACCGAATGCGGGTGCAGGTGCCCCGAATGCGTCCCGCCCTGCGGCAGGATGTTGATCCAGATGTCCTCCAGCTCCAGCGCCTTCTCCCCAAGGTCGAAATGCAGATCGCGCGCAAAGCCTGCGACGTGGGCATCCAGCGCCTTCACGATGTCGGCAAAGATGGGAAAGCGCCACGGCAGGTCTGTCAGAGACGCATAAGAGGTATAGCCCGGATACCCGTTTTCCTCGCACCAGTCGTGCCCGGCCACGTCCTCCCCGGCGATGGCGTAGCAGGAGGCTTCGACCTCCGCGACGTCAATATCAAGGCAGTCGCGGTACAGCTGGGTGGCGAAAAGAGGTGTCAGGCGGTCCATGCGCGCCGTGTAACCGGATTTACCCGCCGCGACCAGCCAGGACCGCGCCGTGGGCGTCGCCGTCGGACACGGCGTAGCTGCAATCGGCAACCTGCCACGCATCGGGCCCGCGTCGCAGGACAGAGAAGGCGACGTAAGGCTCCATTAGCAACACGCCCTGCTGGATCACCCGGGATTCGTGGGTGGAGTGAATGATGCCCTCGGACTGAAACTCGGCTGCCACAACCCGGCGCACACGGTCCGTCGCCCCGATCATCCTGAAATGCGCGCTCAGCGCGTCATGGATGTCGCAGAGCTGCGCTTCTGTCTCGAAATACCGCGCGCCGAAGGACGTCTCCAGCGTCAGGGGCAGGTGAAAGCGCGTGATATAAAGGGCCTTGTCGCCCCCGAACATCTCCAGCTGCGTTTCGTCCAGAAGGCGTTCTGCAATCGTCGTGGCATCTTGGGTCGTCATTGAAGTGTCCTTTGTCAAATGCAAAACATTAATCAGAGCTCCGCCTGGGCGCCAAGCGCTACAATCGGCAGGGGCGTGTCATGAGCGCCATGTTGCGGGTGGCGCGGGGCGTGTGATGCCGTATGCAGCGGTTGTGGCAGGGCAGGCAGCACATCCGGTATCAGGTGCTTGCCAAAGCGGCAGACCCGGCCTATACGGCCCCCTCATCATGACCTCCACGAGAATCAGGGTGACGCCCCTAGCAGCGGCCCTCTCGTGATGTTGAAAGGAAAAAAGCGATGAACGCCAACGAACTGCGTGACATGACGCCCGATCAGCTGCGTGACAAGCTGGCCGAGCTGAAGAAAGAAAGCTTCAACCTGCGCTTTCAGCAGGCCACAGGCCAGCTTGAGAACCCCGCACAGATCCGTGCGGCCCGCCGCAATGCGGCCCGGGTGAAGACCATTTTGAACGAAAAAGCCCAAGCGGCCGCGGCGGAGTAACCTGACATGCCCAAGCGTATCCTGTCCGGCGTCGTAACCTCCGACGCAAACGCCCAGACCGTGACCGTATCGGTTGAGCGCCGCTTTACCCATCCGGTTCTGAAAAAGACGATCCGGAAGTCCAAGAAATACCGCGCCCATGACGAAAACAACACGTATCGGGTGGGCGACACCGTGCGCATCCAGGAATGCGCGCCGAAGTCGAAAACGAAACGCTGGGAGGTTCTGACGGCGTAAGCTCAGTCAAACCCTGCCGGGTTTTCTTCGCGAAGAAGGCCCAGAGGGACTGATTGAGCGCGCGCTTTCATCCTCCTTATCGAAACCCGGGGGTTATACGCCCCCAAGGTCGGGAGACTAAAACATGATCCAGATGCAGACCAATCTGGATGTCGCTGATAACTCCGGCGCGCGCCGGGTGCAGTGCATCAAGGTCCTCGGTGGCTCCAAGCGGAAATATGCTTCTGTCGGCGACATCATCGTGGTGTCGGTCAAGGAAGCGATCCCGCGGGGCCGCGTGAAGAAAGGCGACGTGCGCAAGGCCGTCGTCGTGCGGACCGCCAAGGAAGTGCGCCGCGAAGATGGCACCGCCATCCGCTTTGACCGCAACGCGGCCGTGATCCTGAACAACAACAACGAGCCGGTCGGCACCCGTATCTTCGGGCCGGTCGTGCGCGAGCTGCGGGCCAAGAACTTCATGAAGATCATCTCGCTCGCTCCGGAGGTGCTGTAATGGCTGCCAAACTGAAAAAGGGCGACAAGGTCGTCGTGCTGGCTGGCAAGGACAAGGGCAAGGAAGGCACCATTTCCACCGTTGATCCCAAGGCCGGCAAAGCTGTGGTCGAGGGCGTGAACATCGCCATCCGCGCCACCCGCCAGACCCAGGCGAGCCAGGGCGGCCGCATCCCCAAGGCGATGCCGGTCGATCTGTCGAACCTCGCCATCCTGGACGCAAACGGCAAAGCCTCCCGCGTCGGCTTCCGCATGGAAGACGGCAAGAAGGTTCGCTTCGCCAAGACAACCGGAGACGTGATCTGATGCTCGACGCTGCAAGCTACACACCGCGTCTGAAAGCGGTCTACAAAGACAGCATTCGCGCCGCTCTGAAAGAAGAGTTCGGCTACAAGAATGACATGCAGATTCCGCGTCTTGAGAAGATCGTTCTCAACATCGGCGCCGGGGCCGAGGCTGTGAAGGACTCCAAGAAAGCCAAATCGGCGCAGGAAGACCTCACATTGATCGCGGGCCAGAAGGCGATGACCACGCTGGCCAAGAAGTCCATCGCGGGCTTCCGGGTGCGTGAGGACATGCCGCTCGGGGCCAAGGTCACGTTGCGCGCGGACCGCATGTACGAATTCCTCGACCGCCTGATCACCATCGCGCTGCCGCGCGTGCGTGACTTCCGCGGCGTGTCCGGGACCTCCTTCGATGGCCGCGGCAACTACGCGATGGGCATGAAAGAGCACATCGTCTTCCCGGAGATCGACTTCGACAAGGTCGACGAGACCTGGGGGATGGACATCATCATCGTGACCACCGCCCAGACCGACGCAGAGGCCAAGGCCCTGCTCAAAGCCTTCAACATGCCCTTCAACTCGTAAGCGCGGAGAATAGAGAAATGGCAAAGAAATCCATGATCGCGCGCGAAGTGAAGCGCGAAAAGCTGGTCAAGAAGTACGCGGCAAAGCGTGCTGAGCTGAAAGAGATCATCAGTGATGAGTCCAAGCCGATGGAAGAGCGGTTTCGCGCCTCCCTGAAGCTGGCCAAGCTGCCGCGGAACTCTTCGGCGACCCGTCTGCACAACCGCTGCCAGCTGACGGGCCGGCCGCACGCCTATTATCGCAAGCTCAAGATCAGCCGGATCGCCCTGCGCGACCTCGGCAGCCAGGGTCAGATCCCCGGCCTGGTCAAGTCGAGCTGGTAAGGGAGGTCTAGATTATGAACGATCCCATCGGCGATATGCTCACCCGGATCCGCAACAGCCAGATGCGCGGCAAGTCCGTCGTGTCCACGCCCGCGTCGAAACTGCGCATTCGCGTGCTCGAAGTGCTGGCCGACGAAGGCTACATACGCGGCTTCGAAGAGACCAAGGACGAGCGCGGCCACCCCGCGATCGAGATCAGCCTGAAGTATTACGAAGGCGAGCCTGTGATCCGCGAAATCAAGCGCGTGTCCAAGCCCGGCCGCCGCGTGTACATGGGCACCAATGACATCCCGCAGGTCCGTCAGGGTCTCGGCGTGTCCATCGTCTCCACGTCCAAGGGCGTGATGTCGGATGCAAGCGCACGCAGCCAGAACGTTGGCGGCGAAGTGCTCTGCACCGTGTTCTAAGGAGGGCAAGATGTCTCGAATTGGTAAGAAACCGGTCGATCTGCCCTCTGGCGTCTCTGCCACGGTCAGCGGCCAAAGCATCGAAGTGAAGGGCCCCAAGGGCACCCGCAGCTTCACCGCAACCGACGACGTCACGCTGGCGGTCGAGGACAACACCGTTGTCATCACGCCCCGCGGCAAGTCCAAGCGCGCGCGCCAGCAGTGGGGCATGTCCCGCACGCAGGTCGAAAACTGCGTGACCGGCGTGACCCAGGGCTTCAAGAAAGAGCTTGAGATTCAGGGCGTTGGCTACCGTGCGCAGATGCAGGGCAACGTGCTCAAGCTGAACCTCGGCCTGAGCCACGACGTCGACATTGAAACGCCCGAGGGCGTGACGATCACGGCGCCCAAGCAGACGGAAATCATCGTCGAAGGCATCGACCAGCAGCTGGTCGGCCAGGTCGCTGCGAACATCCGCGACTGGCGAAAGCCCGAGCCGTACAAGGGCAAGGGCATCCGCTATAAGGGCGAGTTCATCTTCCGCAAGGAAGGCAAGAAGAAGTAAGGACCAGACAGATGGCAAACAGCAAACGGACCCTGTTCCTCAAGCGCCGCCTGCGCGTCCGGAACAAGCTGCGGAAGGTCAACGCCGGTCGGCTGCGCCTTTCCGTGCACCGCTCGAACAAGAACATCAGCGTGCAGCTGATCGACGATGTCGCGGGCACAACCCTCGCCGCTGCCTCCTCGATGGAGAAGGATCTTGGCGTGGTCGGCAAGAACAACATCGCAGCGGCGACGAAGGTCGGCGCGGCGATTGCCGAGCGCGCGAAGAAAGCAGGCGTCGAAGAGGCCTATTTCGACCGTGGCGGCTTTCTCTACCACGGCAAGGTCAAGGCCCTCGCCGATGCAGCCCGCGAAGGCGGCCTGAAGCTCTAGTGGCGGTGGGGTAGAACCCCACCCTACGCGGACCCCTGCCGTAGGGTGGGGTTCCACCCCACCACATTTGCGGGCCAACCGGCCCCGATGATCCGGGAACAGAAGTTCACCGCGATTGACCCAACCGGCGCTGCGCGTCACCTGAGACAAAGGATGCCACATGGCAGAACGTGAAAACCGCCGGGGCCCCCGCCGCGACCGTGACGAGGCCCCCGAATTTGCAGACCGCCTGGTCGCAATCAACCGCGTGTCGAAAACCACCAAGGGTGGTAAGAATTTCGGCTTTGCTGCCCTCGTGGTGGTCGGCGACCAGAAAGGCCGCGTCGGCTTTGGCAAGGGCAAGGCCAAGGAAGTGCCCGAGGCGATCCGCAAGGCGACCGAGCAGGCGAAGCGCCAGATGATCCGCGTGCAACTGCGCGAAGGCCGCACGCTGCACCACGACATGGAAGGCCGCCACGGCGCCGGTAAAGTTGTGATGCGCACCGCGCCGGAAGGGACCGGGATCATCGCGGGTGGTCCGATGCGTGCCGTGTTCGAAATGCTGGGCGTGAAGGACGTGGTGTCCAAGTCGATCGGTTCGGCCAACCCCTACAACATGATCCGCGCCACGATGGACGGTCTGCGCAAGGAACAGTCCCCGCGTGCCGTGGCTCAGCGCCGCGGCAAGAAGGTGGCGGACATCCTGCCCAAGCGTGATGACGCGCCCAGCGAGTCCGCTCAAGTCGCCGAGGAGGCATAAGCATGTCCAAGACAATTGTCGTCAAGCAGATCGGCTCCCCGATCCGCCGCCCCGCCAAGCAGCGCCAGACGCTGATCGGGCTGGGCCTGAACAAGATGCACAAGACCCGCGAGCTGGAGGACACGCCGTCCGTCCGCGGCATGGTCAAATCGATCCCGCATCTGGTTGAGATCGTCGAAGAAAAGGGCTGAGCGGGCGCTCCGCTACCGCAAAGGCCCCGCAGGTGACTGCGGGGCCTTTTGCGTCTGACCTGATCAGTAAATCGCAGGCCGTGCCGCTGCCGCGCGGCCCAGCGCCAGCGCGCAGATAATCGCGCCGTTCAGCACGAACAGGTAAAGCGGATAGGCCAGCAGAACCCAGTCAACCGTTCCGACGGAGGCCAGCGCAAAGCAGGCCGCGATGAAAGACATCACCCAGGTTTTTGCCGTCTCACTTTCGGGCGCGCGGTAGGCTTTGATAATCGTCAAAGCCCCGCCCAGCAGGCTGATCGTGATTGTCATGGCCAGCGCGTAAGCCGCCGTCTCGGTAAAGTACCACACGATCACCCCGATCAGCGCCAGCCACAGCACCCGCTCGTCCGGGCGGGTCAGAAAGCTGCCCTTGCCCCGGCGGATCGACAGGAGCGTGATGATTACCGTGCCCGTCACCTGCGCCCCCGCGAACCAGAGCGACTGGCTCGCCCCTTCGGACAGCTGCCCGCAGAACGCGATCGCGCTGAGGCAGGACCAGATCAACCAAGAGGCCCGCTGCGGCTCTGTCGCGCCATAAAGCGTGTCGCGGATGTAGGGGGCATAGGCGGCAAGGCTCAGTAGGGCCGAGAACATGCCCAGTACGGGGAGCGTTTCCGCCGGTAAAGACGCGAATTCAAACATCGTGCCGCTCCGCACCAGGAGGTTGAAATGAGGTGCGGAGGAAAATGGTGCTCCGCGTCACCCAACCGAATTAGATGCGGCGGTCATGCATGGCGATGGGGGTATTCCATACCTTCCCTAAAAAAGGCCGGGATCAGCCACGCGGCAGGCGCATCGCGGGCGCAGCGCGCCCGATCACGGGGCAGCCCAGCGTCTCTGACAGCGCGGCGACCAGCTCGTCCACCGTGTCGGTTGCAACAAAGGTGCCGCCGGTGGCGTCGGCAAGGCACCGGGCCACCGTCGCGGCGCTGTGCGGGTCTTGTTCCGGGTTGTTCCAGGCAAAGAAGTCGACCGACACCCGAAAGCCCACAACATGCACCGTCAGGTCGTGCCCCGCTGCCGCCATTGCCTGCCCGAGCGCGCAGGGCCGCCCGCCGCAGGTCTCGTTCCCGTCGGTGACCAGCACCACGATGGCAGGCTGGTTGCGGTAGTCCAGCATCTCTGCCGCCCGCGCGACGGAGGCCGTCAGCGGCGTCAGTCCTTCGGGGCGCAGCGCGTCGATCTCAAGCACCATACGCGCGCCCGCGTTTGGCTCGGGTGGGAAGCGCAGGGAGATACCATCGCAGCTGCCCGTGCCCCCCGGGCCATAGGTCATCAACCCGATCCGGCGAAACCGCTCCACCCGCGGCATGACCCGCCCGACCGCCTGCCGCGCTTCTTCGATCCGGGTGGCGTCGGCCACATCAAACCCGATTTCTGACATGGAGGCGGAGCCGTCAAAGACCAGCATCGCATCAACGCTGCAATCGGCAAGCGCGCTTTGCGCGGTCAGGCACAGTGAAAGGGTGAGGGCGGCAAGCTGGTGCATGGGCGTAGCTTGCCGGGACTGCCCCGCGCGATCAAGCCGCTCTTGGGTGTCCGCGCCAGCGGCAGGACGGACATGCGCGCTTGATCCTGCGCCGCGCGAGGTCTATACGCGCCCGGTGGCGCAAAGCGGCACGAGTCGATTATGTGGCGCAAAGCGGCACGAGCCGATCATGTGGCGGGGTGCCACGATTCATTTGTAACGCCGTGGTCGCCCAATTCGCTTCGGGGGCGTATCCGGCAAAGGAGAAGCGACATGAAACTGCACGAACTTTCCGACAATCCCGGCGCAACCAAAAAGCGGATGCGCGTGGGCCGTGGCCCCGGCTCTGGCAAGGGCAAGATGGGTGGCCGCGGCATCAAGGGTCAGAAGTCCCGCTCGGGTGTGGCGATTAACGGCTATGAGGGTGGCCAGATGCCGCTCTACCAGCGTCTGCCCAAGCGCGGGTTCAATAGCCCGAACCGCAAGAAATTCGCTGTCATCAACCTTGGCCTGATCCAGAAATTCGTGGACGCGGGCAAGCTCGACGCCTCCGCCGCGATTGACGAGGATGCGCTGGTCGCCTCCGGCCTTGTGCGCCGCAAGCTTGACGGCGTGCGCGTTCTGGCCAAGGGCGACGTGACAGCCAAGCTGAACCTGACCGTCACCGGCGCGTCCAAATCGGCCATTGAGGCCGTGGAGAAGGCAGGCGGAACGCTGGCCGTCGCAGCCGCATAATGCAGACATGACTTGTGGCCCCTCCCGTGGGGGCTTACATCTGCAATCGACCGATCATAACGCCGCCCGCCCGTGATCCGGCCCGGGCGGCGTTTTTGTACAAAGGACGCCCCTATGGTATCTGCCGTCGAGAATATGGCCGCCAACACCAGCTGGTCCGCGCTGGGCAAGGCCACCGACCTGCGCAACCGCATCTTCTTTACCCTCGGCCTGCTGATCGTCTACCGCCTGGGCACCTTCATCCCTGTGCCGGGCATCGATGGTTTGGCGCTGCGGGAATTCATGGAAAGCGCTGGCCAGGGCATCGGCGGAATGGTCTCCATGTTCACGGGCGGCGCGCTGGGGCGGATGGGCATCTTTGCGCTTGGCATTATGCCCTACATCTCGGCCTCGATCATCGTGCAGCTGCTGACCTCGATGGTGCCCGCGCTTGAACAGCTGAAGAAAGAGGGCGAGCAGGGCCGCAAGAAGATCAACCAATACACGCGCTACGGCACCGTGGCGCTGGCAACGCTCCAGTCCTATGGCCTCGCTGTTTCGCTGCAATCGGGCGATCTGGTGACCAATCCCGGCGGATTCTTCATCGCGTCCTGCATGATCACGCTGATCGGCGGCACGATGTTCCTGATGTGGCTGGGCGAACAGATCACAGCCCGCGGCGTGGGCAACGGCATCTCGCTGATCATCTTTGTTGGCATCATCGCCGAGGTGCCCGCCGCGCTGGCGCAATTCTTTGCCTCCGGCCGGTCCGGCGCGCTGTCGCCCGCGGTGATCGTGGGTGTGATCGTCATGGTGATCGCGACGATCATGTTCGTCGTGTTTATGGAGCGTGCCCTGCGCAAGATCCACATCCAGTATCCGCGCCGTCAGGTCGGCATGAAGATGTATGATGGCGGCAAGTCCGACCTGCCGGTGAAGGTCAACCCGTCGGGCGTGATCCCGGCGATCTTCGCCTCCTCGCTGCTGCTTCTGCCGGTGACGATCTCGACCTTCTCGGGCAATTCGACCAACCCGGTCATGTCCTGGCTTCTGGCGAATTTCGGCCCCGGACAGCCGCTTTACCTGCTATTCTTTGCCGCGATGATCGTCTTCTTTGCTTATTTCTACACGTTCAACGTGGCGTTCAAACCCGATGACGTGGCCGAGAACCTGAAGAACCAAAACGGTTTTGTCCCCGGCATCCGCCCGGGCAAGAAAACAGCGGAGTATCTTGAATACGTGGTCAACCGCGTGTTGGTGCTCGGCTCGGCATATCTCGCGGCGGTTTGCCTGCTGCCGGAGATTCTGCGCGGCCAGTATGCGATCCCGTTCTACTTCGGCGGCACGTCGGTGCTGATCGTCGTGTCGGTGACGATGGACACGATCCAACAGGTACAAAGTCATCTTTTGGCGCATCAATACGAAGGGTTGATTGAAAAATCCAACCTGCGCGGTAAGAACCGTAAAAAGACAAAGCGGTCGCCCGTCCGCCGTTAAGGCGCCGGTCCGCGAGGGAGGAACACCATGAACATCATTCTGCTCGGCCCCCCCGGGGCCGGTAAAGGCACGCAAGCGGGGTTCCTCGTCGAAGAACGCGGCATGGTGCAGCTGAGCACCGGCGATATGCTGCGCGCGGCCCGCACCTCCGGCACGGAGATGGGCAACCGCGTGGCTGCCGTGATGGACGCGGGCGAGCTGGTCACGGACGAGATCGTGATCGGCCTGATCCGCGAACAGCTTGAGACCGCGACCGGCAACGGCTTCATCTTTGATGGCTTCCCCCGCACGCTGGCGCAGGCCGACGCGCTGGGCGCATTGCTGACCGAGATGGGCCACAGCCTTGATGCGGTGATCGAGCTGGAGGTGAACGATGATGTCCTGGTGGACCGCATCGTGGGACGCGCGGCTGAGGCCGCCGCTGCGGGCCAGCCCGTGCGGGCCGATGACAACGAAGAGTCGCTCAAAGTCCGGCTGATGGAATACTACAAAAAGACCTCCCCGCTGATCGGCTACTATTACGCCAACGGCCAGCTGACACGCGTCGATGGGCTCGGCGCGATGGAGCAGGTGAAGGCGGATATTGCCGCTGTTCTGGGTTAGGTTCTACGAGGGGTTGACGCCCTGCTGCACAGCCCTTAATGCACGCCATCCCTGATGGGAATCGCGGACCGTTCATCCGGTTCAGACCACCTCGACTTTGCGGAGCCATCGCGGCTCCGTAGTTGTGAAAAAAGGGCCCGGGATCACGGGCTCGCAACGAAAGGACAGCCCACGTGGCACGTATTGCAGGGGTCAACATCCCCACCGCCAAGCGCGTCCCCATCGCGCTCACCTACATCACCGGTATCGGCAACACCTCGGCGAAGGCCATTTGCGACGCGGTCGGCATCGACGTGACGCGCCGCGTCAACGAGCTGTCGGACGCTGAAGTGCTGAAAATCCGCGAGCACATCGATGAAAACTACATGGTCGAAGGTGACCTGCGCCGCGACGTGCAGATGAACATCAAGCGCCTGATGGACCTTGGCTGCTACCGCGGCTTGCGTCATCGCCGCAACCTGCCGGTCCGCGGCCAGCGCACCCACACCAACGCACGCACCCGCAAAGGCCCCGCAAAGGCCATTGCCGGCAAGAAGAAATAAGGAGGCGTACCGATGGCTCGTGATGCACGGCGCGGTAAGCGCAAGGTCTCCAAGAACATCGCGGCGGGCGTGGCCCACGTGAATTCTTCGTTCAACAACACCAAGATCCTGATCTCTGACGTGCAGGGCAACGCCATTTCGTGGTCGTCTGCCGGTACGATGGGCTTTAAGGGCTCGCGTAAGTCGACCCCCTACGCTGCACAGCTCGCTGCCGAAGACGCGGGCCGCAAGGCACAGGAACACGGCGTGAAAACGCTCGAAGTCGAAGTGCAGGGCCCCGGTTCGGGCCGCGAGAGCGCGCTGCGCGCCCTGGCCGCCGTCGGCTTCAACATCACGTCGATCCGCGACGTGACGCCGATTGCCCATAACGGCTGCCGCCCGCCAAAGCGTCGCCGCGTCTGAGGTCGCCGGATAACCCAATTTGGGGGCCGCGTACTGCGTGGCCCCCGCACGCGTTTACAAACCTCGAGCGTGCGCACCTTAGGGACATGGGGCGCGTACAAGGATGGAGGGATACATGATCCACAAGAACTGGGCCGAGCTCATCAAACCGCAGCAGCTGGAGGTTAAGCCGGGCAACGATCCCGCCCGTGTGGCCACGGTCGTTGCCGAACCGCTTGAGCGGGGCTTTGGCCTCACGATGGGCAATGCGCTGCGCCGGGTGCTGATGTCGAGCCTGCAAGGCGCGGCCATCACCTCCGTGCAGATCGACAACGTGCTGCACGAGTTTTCCTCCGTCGCGGGCGTGCGCGAGGACGTGACCGACATCATCCTGAACCTCAAGGGCGTCAGCCTGCGCATGGACGTCGAAGGGCCGAAGCGCCTGTCGATCTCTGCCAAGGGTCCGGGCGTTGTGACCGCGGGGGAAATCTCTGAAAGCGCGGGGATCGAGATTCTGAACCGCGATCACGTGATCTGCCACCTCGACGACGGCGCGGACCTCTACATGGAGCTGACCGTCGGCACGGGCAAAGGCTACGTCGCCGCCGACAAGAACAAGCCCGAGGACGCGCCCATCGGCCTCATTCCGATCGATGCGATCTATTCGCCGGTCAAGCGGGTCAGCTACGACGTGCAGCCCACCCGCGAGGGGCAGGTGCTGGACTATGACAAGCTGACGATGAAGATCGAAACGGACGGTTCGATCACGCCGGATGACGCCGTGGCCTTCGCCGCGCGCATCCTGCAGGACCAGCTGCAGATCTTCGTGAACTTCGACGAGCCGGAAAGCGCGACCGCGTCTTCCGACGACGACGGGCTGGAATTCAACCCGCTGCTGCTCAAGAAGGTGGACGAGCTGGAACTGTCGGTCCGGTCTGCGAACTGCCTGAAGAACGACAACATCGTCTACATTGGCGATCTGATCCAGAAGACCGAAGCGGAGATGCTGCGCACCCCGAACTTTGGCCGCAAGTCGCTGAACGAGATCAAGGAAGTGCTATCCGGCATGGGCCTGCACCTGGGCATGGACGTCGAGGACTGGCCGCCCGACAACATCGAAGACCTCGCCAAGAAATTCGAGGACAATTTTTAAGACCCGCGCGCGGCCAAGATTATTCGTCGAATAATCTTGGCCCCCGCAAAACCGGACCGGGCAGGTCCCAAGGAGAGCCCAAGACACGCATCGCGGGCCGGACAAAGCAAAACCGCCCGTAGAGGGCACCGATAAAGGATCAAAACCATGCGTCACGCACGTGGCTATCGCCGCCTCAACCGCACCCATGAGCACCGCAAGGCGCTCTTTTCCAACATGGCCGGCTCGCTGATCGAGCATGAGCAGATCAAGACGACCCTGCCCAAGGCCAAGGAACTGCGCCCGATCATCGAAAAGCTGATCACGCTGGCCAAGCGCGGCGATCTGCACGCGCGCCGTCAGGCGGCCTCCAAGCTCAAGCAGGACAAATACGTCGCAAAGCTCTTTGACGTGCTTGGCCCCCGCTACGCGGAGCGTCAGGGCGGCTATGTCCGCGTGCTGAAGGCGGGCTTTCGCTATGGCGACATGGCGCCGATGGCGATCATCGAGTTCATCGACCGCGACCGCGACGCAAAGGGTGCAGCCGACAAGGCCCGTGTTGAGGCCGAGGACGCGGCGGAGTAAACCCCGCCCACAGATTTCCAGAACGCCCCGCTGCACCCGGCGGGGCGTTTTGCGTTTCAAGGGAACGGCCGCGCGTCCCCTTGCAATGACCGCGCGCGCCTCGCATAGGATGGCGCCATGCGATACTTTGCCCTGATCCTTGCGCTGCTGGCCGTGCCAGCCTTCGCCGACACCCGCGTGCCGACAACTCAGGCGGAGATCACCCTGTCTTTCGCCCCGCTGGTCGAGCAGGCGGCGCCTGCGGTCGTGAACATCTATGCCCGCCGGGTGACAGAGACCCGCCGCCGGACGCCCTTCATGGACGATCCGTTCTTTGAGCGTTTCTTCGAAGGGTTGGAGCCTGAACCGCGCGTGCAATCCTCGCTCGGCTCCGGCGTGATACTCGGCGCGTCCGGTATCGTGGTTAGCAATTTCCACGTCGTGGGCATGGCCACAGACATCCGCGTTGTGCTGACCGACCGGCGCGAGTTCGAAGCACGCGTGCTGCTGGGCGATGCGGAAAGCGATCTGGCGATCCTGCAACTTGAGGGCGCACAAGACCTGCCTTTCCTGCCGCTCCGCCCCTCCGAAGAGGTGCGCGTGGGTGAGCTGGTGCTCGCCATCGGCAACCCGTTTGGCGTGGGTCAGACCGTCTCGTCCGGCATCGTCTCGGGCCTCGCGCGCTCGGGTGGGGCGGGGGCCGCAAATGGAAGAAATGGCGCAGGCCGGGGGTACTTCATCCAGACTGACGCGCCGATCAATCCGGGGAACTCGGGCGGCGCCCTGATCGACATGGCGGGGCGGCTGATCGGGATCAACACGCAGATCCTCACCCGTTCGGGCGGCTCCAACGGGATCGGCTTTGCCATCCCTGCGGACCTTGTCGCCGCCTTTGTCCAGCAGGCCGAAGCGGGGCGTGAGGCCTTCGCCCGCCCTTGGGCCGGCATGGCCGGTCAGCCGGTGGAGGCGGACATGGCCGGCGCCCTCGGCCTCGACGTGGCGCGCGGCATCCTGATCTCTGCCCTACACCCGGCGTCCCCCTTCCTTCAGGCAGGCTTTGCCGTGGGCGACATCATCACGGCCGTCGATGGCCGCCCTGTGAACACACCGGCCGAGATGGTCTACCGCATGTCCGTGGCGGGCATGGGCGGCACATCGAATGTCACCCGCGTGCGGGATGGGGCGCTCGAGGATGTGCCTGTGCGCCTGTTGGTGGCCCCGGATGACCCGCCGCGGAACCCGCAAACATTTCAGCCGCCGTTCCCCCTCGCGGGTCTGACCCTTGCCCGCGTCAACCCCGCGGTTCTGGCCGAGCTGAACCTGCCCATCATGGCCGAAGGGCTCGTCGTGACCGGGGTGCAAGGCAACGCACGCCGCGCGGGCCTGCGCCCGGGCGATCTGATCGAGGGCGTGAATGGGCAAGCCGTGCAAACGCCGCGAGACTTTCGCCGCGCGGTGGAACGGGGCGGGCGGCGGCAGCAAATCACCCTTCTGCGGGGTAACCGCCGGGTCGCCTTGCGCTTTCGGCTCTAGGGATGGCGGACTTTTTTGATACCGAGGGCATCCCCGCACCGCGCACGCAGCCTCTGGCTGACCGCCTGCGCCCCGCCGCGCTGGATCAGGTGATTGGCCAGGAGGCGCTGCTTGCTGCCGAAGGCCCACTGGGCGCCATGCTCAAGACGGGCCAGCTTGGCTCTATGATCCTCTGGGGCCCGCCCGGCGTAGGCAAGACGACCATCGCGCGCCTGCTTGCGGACGCGACGGACCTGCACTTCGTCCAGATCAGCGCGATCTTCACCGGCGTGCCGGACCTACGCAAAGTGTTCGAGGCTGCGAAGCTGCGCCGCCGGACGGGGCAGGGCACGCTGCTTTTCGTCGATGAAATTCACCGCTTTAACAAGGCGCAGCAGGACGGGTTCCTGCCCCATATGGAGGACGGCACGATTGTGCTCGTCGGTGCCACCACGGAAAACCCCAGTTTCGAGCTGAACTCCGCCGTTCTGTCCCGCGCGCAGGTCATGGTGCTGGCGCGGCTGGACGCGGCGGCGCTGAGCGCGCTCATCACCCGCGCGGAGGATCACACGGGTCCGCTGCCGCTGACGCCCGAGGCGCGCACGGGCCTGATCGAACTGGCCGATGGCGATGGCCGCGCGCTTCTGAACATGGTCGAACAAGTGGCGAGCTGGGAGGCGGACACGCTTGACTTGCCCAGCCTGACCGCGCGCCTGACCCGCCGCGCCGCGCAATATGACAAGTCGGGGGAGGCGCATTACAACCTCATCTCCGCCCTGCACAAATCCGTGCGCGGCTCGGACCCCGACGCCTCGCTATACTGGTTTGCGCGGATGCTGGAAGGCGGCGAAGACCCGCGTTTCCTTGCCCGCCGCCTCACGCGCATGGCGGTCGAAGACATCGGCCTTGCCGACCCGCAAGCGCAGGCGGTGTGTTTGCAAAGCTGGGAAACCTACGAACGGCTGGGCAGCCCCGAAGGCGAGCTGGCGCTCGCGCAGGCGGTCATTTACCTCGCCCTCGCGCCCAAGTCGAACGCCACCTACGTCGCCTACAAGGCCGCGCGAAAGGCCGCCAAGGCCACTGGCTCGCTCATGCCGCCCAAGCATATCCTGAACGCGCCCACGTCGATGATGAAGGAGCAAGGCTACGGCAAGGATTACGCCTATGACCACGACGCCGAGGATGGCTTTTCCGGGCAGGACTATTTCCCCGAGGACATCGACCGCAGCGCCTTTTACGCCCCCGTTGAGCGCGGCTTTGAGCGGGATCTGAAAAAGCGCGTCGACTATTTTGCAAAGCTGCGGGCAAAGCGGAATGACGCCCCGTAACCGCTTGCCGTAACGTCAGGTCAAAGCTGACACAGCGCTCTTCCTCGCGCTCCAATGCGCGCAAGGAGGACCCACCATGACCGTCACCATCGAAAAATCGGGCCACGTCTGGACCGTCATCCACGACCGCCCGGACGCGCGCAATGCCGTCGACACCGAACACTCCATTGCGCTTTTTGACGCCTTTCAGGCGTTCGACACCGACCCCGAGGCACGCGTTGCCGTCTTCTACGGCGCGGGCGGAAACTTCTGCGCGGGCTGGGACCTTAAGCTCGCCGCGTCCCTTCAGGATGCCGCCAAACGCGACGCGTATTTCGAAGAAATCGGCGTTGAACGATCCTTGCGTGCGGCGATGGGCCCCTCGCGCCTTGCCCTGTCGAAACCAGTGATCGGCGCGATCGAAGGCGCCGCCGTCGCGGGCGGAATGGAACTCGCTCTTTGGTGCGACGTCCGCATCATGGCGGGCACCGCCTATATGGGCGTTTACTGCCGCCGCTGGGGCATTACGCTCGTTGACGGCGGCACTGTCCGTTTGCCGCGCCTCGTCGGCCAAGGCCGCGCGCTCGAGATCGCCATGACCGGCCGAAAGGTGCCTGCGGACGAGTGCGAACGCATCGGCCTCTGCGAAAAGGTCGTCCCCGAAGGCGAGACCCGCGCCACCGCCGAAGCGATGGCGCACGAGATCGCACGCTTCCCGCAAGAGGCGATGCTGGCGGACCGCGCCGCCATCCTCGCCGGCCAGTCCATGCCGGTGCGCGAGGCGCTGGCACATGAATGGCACCGCGGCCTCGACGCAATCGCGCGCGAAGGCACCAGCGGCGCAGGCCGGTTCAGCGCAGGCGCGGGCCGTTCGGGGGATTTCGGCAACATCTGAGTTGACTTCATGCGGTGCGAACGCCAAGCCCCGCCCATGCTGATCACAACCCTCTATGTCGCCCTTGGCGGTGCGCTGGGCGCCGCGGCCCGCTTCCTTTTGGGCGCCGCGATGCTGCGCGCGACCGGGCCAACCGCGTTTCCGCTGCCGATCCTGACGGCCAATGTTGTCGGCTCGCTGCTGATGGGCATCTTTGTCGTGCTCGCGGCGCAGCGCGGCTGGACCCATGCCGCGCCTTTCGTGATGACGGGGCTCTTGGGCGGGTTCACCACCTTCTCCGCCTTCAGCCTTGAGACCGTCACCTTGATCGAACGTGGCCAGACCGGGCTGGCGGCGGCCTATATCGGCGCCTCTGTCGCGCTCTCCATCGGGGCGCTGATGCTGGGCCTTGCCATCGCAAGGGCGCTCGCATGAGCGGCGTGCAGCATATCACCGTGCCCGAGGGCGAGGGCGATCAGCGCATCGACCGCTGGCTGAAACGCCGCTTCCCGCAGCTGTCCCAGGGGATGATCGAAAAGATGTGCCGCAAGGGCGATCTGCGGCTCGACAAGGGGCGGGTGAAATCCTCCACCCGCATCGAAGCGGGCCAGACCGTCCGCGTGCCCCCCATCCCCGATGGCACCGCGCCCAAGCCAAAGCCCAAGCCGCGTATCTCTGACGCGGATGCGCAGATGATGCAGGACGCGGTGCTTTACCAAGACGACCATATCATCGCGATCAACAAACCCCCCGGCCTGCCCACCCAAGGCGGCACGGGCCAGACGCGCCATGTGGACGGCCTGTCCGAGGCGCTGGCCTTTGGCGCCGAGACACCCCGGCTCGTCCACCGTCTTGACAAGGACACCTCCGGCGTCCTGGTGCTTGCCCGCACGCAGCAGATGGCCCGCGCGCTCACCGCTGCGATCCGCCATCGCGAGACGCGCAAGATCTACTGGGCGCTCGTTGCCGGAGTGCCGACGCCTTATCTGGGCGAGGTGAAATACGGCCTCGTCAAGGCGGGCGGCGCGGGCAGTGAAAAGATGAACGCCGTACATCCGCGCTACATGGACAGCACGCCGGGGTCCAAGCGGGCGCATACCTATTACGCCACGCTCTACCGCGTTGCCTCCCGCGCGGCCTGGGTCGCGATGGAGCCCATCACGGGCCGCACCCACCAGCTGCGCGCCCATATGGCCGAGATCGGCCACCCCATCGCGGGTGACGGCAAATATGGCGGCTCGGGGCAGGAAAACATGGGCGATGGCTGGGGCGCGCGCATCGGCGGGATCGTGTCGAACAAGCTGCACCTGCACGCGCGGTCGATGACGCTGGAGCATCCGGTGACGCGCCAGCCGCTCACCATCACCGCCCCGCTGCCAGAACATATGGCGGACACGTGGGAGACGCTGGGCTGGTCCGAAGACCTTGCCGCCGATGATCCGTTCGAAGCGCTGCAGTGACCCTGCGCCTGATCATCTTTGACGTGGACGGCACGCTCGTCGACAGCCAGCGCGACATCGTGGGCGGGATGCAGCACGCGTTTGGCCTGATGAACCTGCCCAGCCCCGACAAGGACGCGATCCTTGGCACGGTGGGCCTGTCGCTGCCGCAGACGATGGCGCGGCTGGCCCCCGATGCGGGCCCCGAGACGCAGGACGCCCTCGTCGCCGCTTACAAGAAAACCTATGCGGAAATGCGCCTTTTTGCAGGTAGCGCCGCCAGCTCGCCGCTTTACCCCGGCGCGCGCGACTGCCTTGAAGCGTTGCACGCGGTCCCGGACATCCTGCTTGGCATCGCAACGGGCAAATCCCGCCGGGGCCTCGACGTGCTGCTGGATGCGCACGATCTGCGCAGCCTCTTTGTCACGGCTCAAAACGCGGATGGCCACCCCAGCAAACCGCACCCTTCGATGCTGCTGACGGCGATGTCTGAGGCAGGTACCGACCCTCAGAACACTGTGATGGTCGGCGATTCGTCCTTTGATATGGACATGGCCCGCGCGGCAGGTGTCACCGGTGTCGGGGTCGGCTGGGGCTACCAACCGGCGGACAGACTAGACGCAAAAATTACCGCTCAGACATTTGAAGACCTCACAACACATCTTCTTCACTTGGCAAAATAAACCTCCGGGGGGGCGCGTAGCGCGGGGGGCTGGCCCCCCTCCACCGCTGCCGCTAAATACCGCCCCATGACCGAATGGAAACAGAAACGCTTTTGGACGCGTGCCACCGCCGAGGCGGCGACAGACGGCTGGCGCGTCGCGCTGGACGGGCGGGGGGTGAAAACGCCGGCCAAGACCCCGCTCATCGTGCCCTCCCGCACATTGGCGGAAAAGATTGCCGCCGAATGGGACGCGCAGGAGGAGGTGATCGCCCCCCTTTCGATGCCTTTCACCCGCAGCGCCAATGCCGCGCTCGACAAGGTCACGCCGCAAAAGGCCGAGGTCGCCGCGATGCTGGCGGACTATGGCGACAGTGACTTGCTGTGTTACCGCGCGGATGGCCCGGACAGCCTCGTGCACCGGCAACAAGCCGAATGGGATGCGCTGCTCGATTGGGCGGCGGAGGCGCTGGGCGCGCGGCTTGCGCCGCGAACGGGCGTGATGCACAGCCCACAGGACGCGGGTGCGCTTTCCATCCTGCGCGCGCGGACCGAAACCTTGGATGTCTTTGAACTGACAGCCTTTCATGACCTTGTCAGCCTGTCCGGCTCGCTCATCATCGGCTTTGCTGCATTCGAAGGGGCGCGGGACGCGGACACGCTTTGGGCCGCGTCGCGCCTTGATGAGCTGTGGCAGATCGAGCAATGGGGCGACGATGAGGAAGCCGAGGCCGTCGCCGCCCGCAAGAAGGCCGATTTCGACCACGCCTTTGCGTTCCTCGCCGCGCACCGGGCGGGCTAAACTGATACTGCCCAAGCTTGCAGCAAACCGTGCTGAAACGCTTTGCAAACAAGGGGCTTTCAAACGCCACGCCCCTTGACGTTGCCTACGATATGGGCACACATTGCGACCCATTGGCGCGGGGCGAGCCCGCACTAATTCTGGAGTGGGCCCAAAAAGGGCCCGTCACGCTGCCCGCAAAGGGTGGCACCACAGGAAGAGGTTAACATGAAAAAATCCGTACTTTTCGGCGCGCTGACCGTGGCGGGCCTTGCCGCCGGCGCAGCAGCAGCCGGTACGCTTGACGACGTCAAGGCGCGCGGTACGCTGAACTGCGGCGTCTCCACGGGTCTGGTCGGCTTTGCTGCGCCGGACGCAAATGGCGAATGGCAGGGCTTTGACGTGTCCGTCTGCCGTGCGGTTGCTGCGGCTGTCCTTGGCGACGCATCGGCTGTCGAATTTGTCCCCACCACGGGCAAGACGCGCTTCACCGCGCTGGCCTCCGGCGAAGTGGACATGCTGGCCCGGAACACCACCTGGACCTTCAGCCGTGACGTCGACCTGAAGTTCGAATTTGTCGGCATCAACTACTACGATGGCCAGGGCTTCATGGTCCCGCGCGAGCTGGGCGTGTCCTCCGCAACCGAGCTGGACGGCGCAACCGTCTGCATCCAGACCGGCACCACGACCGAGCTGAACCTGGCAGACTACTTCCGCTCGAACAACATCAGCTATGAGCCGGTCCCGATCGAGACCAACGCCGAAGCACAGCAGCAGTATCTCGCTGGTGCCTGTGACGTCTACACGACCGACGCCTCCGGCCTCGCAGCCACGCGCGCAACCTTCGAGAACCCGGGTGATCACGTCGTTCTGCCCGAAATCGTCTCCAAGGAGCCGCTCGGCCCGCTCGTCCGTCACGGCGACCACGAATGGGGTGATGTCGTCCGCTGGACGCTGATGGCGCTGATCTCCGCCGAGGAGCTGGGCATCACATCCGCCAACATGGGCGAGATGACCGGTGGCACCAACAACCCCGAAGTCAACCGCCTGCTGGGCACCGAGGGTAACCTCGGCGAGCAGCTCGGCCTCGACGCAGACTGGGCCGTCAAGGCGCTGTCCGTGGACGGCAACTACGGCGAGATCTTTGAGAAGCACATCGGCGAATCGACCCCGATCGGCCTCGCGCGTGGTCTGAACGCACAGTGGACCGACGGCGGCCTGCTTTACGCACCGCCCTTCCGCTAAGCACACTGGTCAAGGGCGCGGCATTAACCCCGCGCCCTTGATCGTTCTGGCGCAGAAAAACTTAGGCCCCGACCCAAAACTGCGCCATCATCGGGGGCCAAACAGGGGACTACATAATGACAACCGTCACCGACCCACAGGGCGGCGGCTTCCGTCTGTCGATGCTGCTGAACGATACGCGCTATCGTTCGCTCACGCTCCAGGCCATTGCCGCACTCGTTCTTGCCCTCGCGATCTTCTACCTCGCCAACAACCTGATCCAGAACCTGCGCGCGCTGGGTCTGAACATTTCCTACGAATTTCTGGGCGAGCCTGCGGGCTATGACATCAACCAGACGCTGATCGATTATAACAGTCAGTCCAGCCATCTGAGCGCTGCGCTCGTGGGGGCGCTGAACACGCTGCTGGTGGCCTTCATGGCCTGTGTGACCGCAACGATTTTCGGCGTTGTCGCCGGTGTGCTGCGCCTTTCCAAGAACTGGCTCGTCTCCAAGCTGATGTCGGCCTATGTCGAAGCGTTCCGCAACGTGCCGGTCCTGATCTGGATCATCATCATCTTCACGCTGATGACCGCCGTGATGCCCAGCCCGCGCGCCTATCTGGGCGAGAACGGGCAGAGCCTGATATTCGGCATCATGGCCTTCACCAACCGTGGCATATACATCCCCGCGCCGGTCTGGAACGAAGGGTCCGGCGTGGTGGTGGCCGTGTTCCTCGCCTCCATTGCCGGGGTCTTTGCCTACCGCCGCTACGCACGCCACCTGCTCTATAGTACGGGCCAGTTGTTGCCCACAGGCTGGCCGTCGCTTGCGATCCTACTGGTCCCTGCGATCCTCGCCTATGTCGTCATGGGCCAGCCCATCGGTGTGGACCTGCCCGACCCGCTCGCCAACCGCTTCAACCTGCGGGGCGGCCTGCAAATCGGCGCGCCGCTCGTGGCGCTGTGGCTTGCCCTGTCGATCTACACCGGTGCCTTCATCGCCGAAAACGTGCGCGCGGGCATTCAGGCCGTGTCGAAGGGCCAGACGGAGGCCGCGGCCTCCCTCGGCCTGCGCCCGGGCCGGATCATGAACCTTGTGATCCTGCCGCAGGCGCTGCGGGTGATCGTGCCGCCGCTGATCTCGCAATACCTGAACATCACCAAGAACAGCTCCCTCGCCATTGCGGTGGGCTATGCGGACATCACCGCGACGCTGGGCGGCATCACGCTGAACCAGACGGGCCGGGCGATTGAATGCATCCTGATCCTGATGCTGTTCTACCTGACGATTTCGCTGACCATTTCGGCGGTGCTGAACGTCTACAACAACGCCGTTTCGCTGAAGGAGCGCTGAGATGTCCAAAACGCCAGCCTTCGTCCGCACCGAACAAATCCCCCCCAAGGCGCCGCCCGTCAGCGACACTGGGGTCGTCAAATGGGTGCGCGAGAACCTCTTCAACGGCGTGTCCGGCTCGATCCTAACCGTCTTATCGCTGGTCGCGATCTACTACATCCTCGCGGGCACCCTGCCCTGGATCCTGAATGGGGTCTGGAGCACCAACAACATCCGCGAATGCCGCGAAGTGCTCGACGGCGCAACGGGAGCTTGTTTCTCAGTCCTCTCCGAGCGTTGGGCGCAGCTTCTTTACGGTATCTCTTACCCGTCCGAGGGGTATTGGCGGCCAACGCTCGCGTTCTTCCTGCTGTTCGTGGCGGCGGCGCCGGTGCTGTTCTTCAAACTGCCGCGCGTCCTTTTGCTGTTCACCGCGCTCTACCCCTTCCTCGCCTATTTGCTGATCTGGGGCGGCACGATCTGGACGTCGATCTTCGCGGCGCTGGGCTTTGTCGCCTTCTACGCGGTCTACAACCAGTTTGTCGCTCGGTCCTTCGTCGGCAGCGTCGTGGCGGGGATTGTCGCGGCGGTCATCACCTGGACCATCGGGGGCTTCATCACCGACATCATCGCGCCCGCCGAGCCGATGCTGGAGGCCGTCGCCTCCCGCGACATGGGCGGCTTCATGCTGAACATGATCCTCGGCACCGTCTGTGTCTCGCTGTCTTTGCCGATCGGCATCGCGCTGGCGCTGGGGCGGCAAAGCTCCATGCCGTTGATCAAGGGCATCTCGGTCGTCTTCATCGAGTTCATCCGCGGCGTGCCGCTGATCACGCTGCTGTTCGTCGCAAACGTGATCCTCGGCTACTTCTTCCCGCCGGAGACAAACCTCGACCTGATCCTGCGGGTGATCATCATGATCACCATGTTCGCCTCGGCCTATATCGCCGAAGTGATCCGGGGCGGCCTCGCCGCGCTGCCGCGGGGTCAGTATGAGGCCGCCGATAGCCTCGGCCTCGACTACGCCCAGGCGATGCGCCTGATCATCCTGCCGCAGGCGCTCAAGATCTCCATCCCCGGCATCGTGAACGTCGCGGTGGGCCTTTTCAAAGACACCACGCTTGTCTCCGTGATCTCCATGTTCGACCTCGTCGGCATGATCCGCGGACCGATCCTCGCCAGCACCGACTGGAACGGCGTCTACTGGGAGCTGTGGCTCTTTGCGGCGCTGCTGTTCTTCGTCATTTGCTACGGCATTTCTCAATACTCGCAGTGGCTGGAACGCCAGCTCGCGACAGACCACCGCTAAGGAGTATCACCTATGGCTACTGCACAACCCGAACTTTCAAACGAAGTCGCCGTCCGCATCGAGAACATGAACAAGTGGTACGGCTCGTTCCACGTGCTGCGCGACATCGACCTGACCGTCTACCGCGGCGAACGGATCGTGATCGCGGGCCCCTCGGGGTCCGGCAAATCCACGCTGATCCGCTGCATCAACGCGCTTGAGGAGCACCAGCAAGGCTCGATTACCGTGGACGGCACGCTGCTGTCCTCGGATATCAAGAACATCGACACGATCCGGTCCGAGGTCGGCATGTGCTTTCAGCACTTCAACCTTTTCCCGCATCTGACGATCCTTGAAAACCTCACGCTGGCCCCGATCTGGGTGCGCAAGACGCCCAAGAAAGAGGCCGAAGAGGTGGCGATGCACTACCTCGGTAAGGTCAAGATCCCCGAACAGGCGGACAAATATCCCGGCCAGCTGTCGGGCGGTCAGCAGCAGCGTGTGGCGATTGCCCGTTCGCTCTGCATGAAGCCTCGGATCATGCTCTTTGACGAGCCGACTTCGGCGCTCGACCCGGAGATGATCAAGGAAGTGCTCGACACGATGGTGGAGCTCGCTGAGGACGGCATGACGATGCTCTGCGTGACGCACGAGATGGGCTTTGCCCGACAGGTCGCGCACCGGGTGATCTTCATGGACGAAGGCCAGATCGTGGAGCAGAACGAGCCCGAGGCGTTCTTTAACAACCCGCAGAACCCGCGCACGCAGCTGTTCCTGAGCCAGATCCTCGGCCATTGAAGATGGGCGATATCGCCCATCCTACGTAGGATGGGCAATCTGCCCATCACGCCTCCGCCAAAACCTCACGCGGGATCGCAAAATCTAAGACGCGCCCGGCCCCCCAGCCGGGCGTTTCCATGTCCACCACCAGCGTCGCGCAGGTTGGGAAATCATCGAACCGCAGATGATCCGGCGGGACATCCACAATCCGCGCTGCAAATTCCGCGATCCCCGGATTGTGGCCCAGCATCAGCATCGCGCCCATCGTTTCCGCGGCCACCACGTCCATCATCCCCTCTGCCGAGGCATGGTACAGCGCGCGCGTAAACCGCACGGGCACGCCCAGCCTGAGCCGCTCAAACGTTTCTCGCGTCCGAACGCTGGTCGAGCTGACCGCCGCGTCCGGCATGTGCCCACGGGCGCGCAGCCAGTCCCCCATCGCTGCGGCCGAGCGCTGCCCCCGCCCGTTCAAGGGCCGGTCATGATCGGCCAGGAACGGATCGTCCCAGCTGGACTTGGCGTGCCGCATCAGGATCAGCTTCACCGAAACGCCTCCATGTGAAAGGCGGACTGGGCGGGGTCACGTCCAAAGGCGTCGCTGACCGGGCAGGCCCGCCGCGCAAGACAGCCCGCGCCCATGCAATCGGCGCCCTCTGGCTCATGCAGATACGCCTTGCAGCTTGGCACATCGTACATCGTCTCCGCATTCAGTGCGCCCACGGGACAGGCGGTGGTGCACGGCGCGGCGCAACCGTCACAAGGGCTGGGACCTGTGGCAGGCACCGCATCCAGCCCTTCGAGAATGATCGCCCCCCGGATCGAGATCATCAGCCCCGCCACGTCATGTACAAGCATCCCCGTGGGCGAGGACCAGAACCGACCCGTATCCTTTGCCCATTGGATAAACGGCGGGTAGGGCGGCCCATCTGACGGGAACACCGCCCTGCCGCCAAAGGCCTCCGCCATCCCGCCAACGATCCGCTTGGACCACCGGTCCAGCGGGTCCGGTGCGCCATCTGAATACTCGGGCGCGGCGGTGAAAACGGCCCACATCCCGGGGCCAGCGCCGATCAGCACCGTATCCCCCGCCGCGCCCATCACGAAGAGCCCATGCGGCGCGCAGGCGTCCTCCAGCGTCACGGGCGGATAATGCTGCCCGCACCGTGCTCGGTGAACAGCTCCAAAAGGCAGGCATTGGGCGCGCGCCCGTCAAGGATCACCACGGCGCGCACGCCGCGGGCAATCGCGTCGAGCGCGGTTTCGGTTTTGGGGATCATGCCCCCTGCAATGGTCCCGTCCTTGGTCAGCGCGGCGATCTGCGTCGCCGTCAGGTCCGTGATAACCGCGCCATCCGTGCCCTTGACCCCGGCCACATCTGTGAGCAGCAGCAGGCGATCCGCGGCCAAAGCGGCCGCAATCGCCCCCGCCGCCGTGTCGCCGTTGATGTTGTATGTCTCGCCATCCGCGCCAAATCCCAGCGGCGCAATAACCGGGATGATGTCGTCCTGCGCGAGCGTCTCCAGCACCCGCGGGTCCACCCGCTCGGGTGCGCCCACAAGGCCCAGCACCGGGTCCGCAGGCACGCAGCGCATCAGCCCCGCATCCTTGCCCGACAGGCCCACCGCGCGCCCGCCCGCATCACAGACCGCTTGCACGATCCGTTTGTTCACGAGCCCCGACAAAACCATTTCCACGACTTCCATAGTGGCCTTGTCCGTCACGCGCTTGCCATGCGCAAAGCTGCTCTCGATCCCAAGCCGCTCCAGCATCGCGTTGATCATCGGCCCGCCGCCATGCACGATCA
This sequence comes from Pseudomonadota bacterium, assembly GCA_039817385.1. GTDB lineage: Bacteria > Pseudomonadota > Alphaproteobacteria > Rhodobacterales > Rhodobacteraceae > JBCBCP01. The sequence goes on from JBCBVY010000005.1 coordinate 36,547, forward strand.
CCGGGTTTACGCCAACCTGCCGCATCAAAACGACGTCGCTGGCAAAGCTCGCCATCGCGTCGTCCGAGCCCATCGCGTGCCCGCCCAGCTTGATCACCACCGTCGCGCCTGCATAGCGCTGCAGGTAGGGCAGTGCCTGGCTGAGGGTGCGGGCGGTTCCGATCCAGTCGCGGTTCATGTCTTGCTGTCTCATCTGGTTCTTGTCGCAGGCTGCTGGACGGGGGCCAAGATTTTTCGCCGAAAAATCTCTGCCCCTATTCCAGCGTCGCGATTATGGCGCGCAGTGTCTCGATCCCGTCGCCTTTTTCGGACGAGGTCAGGACGATCTCCGGGAAGGCGGCCGGGTGCTGCGCCAGCTTGCTGCGGACCTGCCCCAGCACCTTGCCGCGCTCTGCCACCTTCACCTTGTCGGTCTTCGTCAGCACGCATTGAAAGGTCACGGCGGCGCTGTCCAGAAGGGCCATGATCTCTTCATCCACGGCCTTGATGCCATGCCGCGCGTCGATCAGCACAAAGGCGCGGCGCAGCGTGGCCCGGCCCGACAGGTACTGCTTCAGCAGCGCCTGCCATTTCTTGACGACGTCCAGCGGGGCGTTCGCGTAGCCATATCCCGGCAGGTCCACGAGGTAGTGGCTGTCCCCGGCGGTAAAGAAGTTAATCTCTTGTGTGCGCCCGGGTGTGTTCGAGGCCCGCGCAAGTCCCTTGCGGCCCGTCAACGCGTTGATCAGGCTCGATTTGCCCACGTTCGAGCGGCCCGCGAAACAGACCTCAAGCCGGTCCGCCGGGGGCAGGCCGGACATGGCCACGACGCCTTTGACAAACTCCGTTTCCCCCGCGAACAGCAGCCGGCCTGCCTCGCGCGCTTCTGTCTCAGGGGCGTCAGCCTCGGGGAAGGGCAGGGCGGTCACAGGGTGACCTCCGCGCCGACGGAGACCGCGCCGCCGGTGATGACGGTCGCATAGACGCCGAAATCCTTGTGCCCGTAACCGTCCAGCAGCGCCCGGCACGGGTCCACGTCGCGCTGCCCGGTCTCTGGGTTGGCTTCGGTGGCGCGGCAGCGGTCGATCCGGTCGGTGATCTCCAGCCGCGTGTCGCCGATCCTGATCATCCGCCCGATCAGATCGAACTCCTCCCAAGGCGCCAGCCCATCCAGCCACAGGTTCCCGCGAAACCGCCGCATGTCCAGCTTTGCGCCGACCCGCTGGGACAGCGCGCGCAGGCTCGACAGGTTCATGATCGACACCTGCGCCATCCCATTATCGGCCATGCCCTGCGGCGGGGCGGCAAAGAAATGCGCAGGTGCGGAATGTTGCGCGGGCCAGAGCGGGCGGACCCAGTCGATCAGCGCAGTGCCTTCCGTCTCAGGCGCAAAGCTCAGGTCAGGCCGCGCCGGGTGACAAAGCGTCAGACGCCCGTCCGCCTCCGTCCGCGCCGTAACTGCGGCAAGCGCAGGCCCGTATGCCGTGACAAGGAAATTCCGCCGCGGCTGCCAGTCCTCATGCGCCGCGGCGCCTTCGTGGCGCAGCGCCCACGCGCGATCTCCGGGCAGGGGCGTGCCCGCGCCCAGCGTGACCTGTTCTAGCGCTTCCGCGCCGATCCCTTTGATCGGGTGCCGCCAAATATGCGCCAGATGCGCAGTCACTTCTTCGTCTCTTGCGCCGCCGGCTTCTTCTTGAAACTGCCCTTGATGTTGCCCAGCAGGTCGGGCGTATAGCCCTGGCTGCGCATGATCAGGTATTGCTGCGTGAAGGTGATCACGTTGTTCGCGATCCAGTAGACCACGAGGCCCGACGCAAACCCGCCCAGCATGAACATGAAGACCCAGGGCATCCAGGCAAAGATCATCTGCTGGGTCGGGTCGGTCGGCGCCGGGTTCAGTTTCTGCTGCAGCCACATCGAGATGCCGAGCAGGATCGGCAGGATGCCGATAAAGATCAGCGCAGTGATCGAGGTCGGATCGGGCGGGGCATTGGGCAGCAGGCCAAAGAGGTTGATGAGCGATGTCGGGTCCGGCATCGACAGGTCTTGGAACGGGCCGAAGAAGGGTGCGTGGCGCAGCTCGATCGTGACAAAGATCACCTTGTAAAGACTGAAGAAGATCGGGATCTGCAGCAGGATCGGCAAGCAGCCCGCCGCCGGGTTCACCTTGTTCTTCTTGTAAAGCTCCATCATGCCCTGTTGCAGCTTCTGCCGGTCCTCGCCTGCTTGCTCTTTCAGGGCCTCCATCTCGGGCTGCAGTTCCTTCATCTTGGCCATCGAGACGTAGGACTTGAACGCCAGCGGCAGCAGGATCAGCTTGATGACAAAGGTCAGGCCGATGATCGCCCAGCCCATGTTGCCGATCAGGATATTCATCTCATGCAGCAGCCAGAAGATCGGCTTGGTCAGGTAGAAAAACCAGCCCCAGTCGATGCTGTCGATGAACTTGTCGATGCCCTCGCTCTGGTATTCGCGGATCGTCTCCCATTCCTTTGCGCCGGAATACAGCAGGGTGGTGACGGTGGCGGTCGCGCCCGGGGCGACGTTCTGCGTCGGCATCTGCGCGTTGGTCTGGTAGATCTCGCGGCTGACGTCCTGGAAGGTGCGCGCGGCAAAGGGTTGGTTTGGCCCGCCGACCAGGGTTGTCATCCAGTAGTGATCGGTGAACCCGATCCAGCCGTTTTGCGTGACGGGCACAGTTTCGGCGGCGCCTGCCGCTTCGAAATCGTCGTAGTTGGTCTCCGTCAGCTCACCATCGACCATCGCGATGCCGCCTTCATGCAGGATGAAGAAGTTGCGCAGGTCGTCGGGCTGGCCGTGCCGCGCCAGCACGCCGTAAGGGGCGATGGTGACCGCTGCGCCCGACGTGTTGGTGACGCTTTGGGTGACGGTGAACATGAAGTCCGCGTCGACGGCCATTTCGCGGGTGAAGGTCAGGCCCGCGGGGCTGTCCCATGTCAGGGTGACCGGCGTGTCCGGTGTGAGCGTCGCGCCTGCCTCGGCCTGCCACAGGGTGTTGGGGCCGGGCACGTCCTCCGGGGTCAGGCCGCCACCGGGGGCCCATCCATAAAGGGCATAGAACGCATCCGCGCTGCCCACCGGGGAGAGGACGGTGACGATGTCCGCGTCCTCTTCCAGCGTTTCGCGATAATCCTTGAGCCGCAGGTCATCCAGCCGTCCGCCGCGCAGGGCGAGCGAGCCAACAAGGCGCGGGGTGTCGATGTCGATGCGCGGCGTGTCGTCGGCTTGCGCGGCGGCGGCGTCCGCTGGGGCGGCCTCCCCGCGCGCGCTGCCTGGGACAACGGCGGGGGCATCGGGTGCCAGCTGGGTGTCGGCGGTCACCGGCTGGTCCAGCCGCGGCTCCGGCTCCGGCGGGGGAAACAGCACGAACCAGACCAGGATCACCGCGAGGCTGAGCACGGTGGCGAGGATGAGGTTCTTGTTTTGGTCGTCCATCTGGACCGGGCCTCCGGGATAGAGCGGGGGCCGCAACAGGCCCGAAAATGTCCCGGAGGTTCAACAGGGACAGCGCCCAAAGGTCAAGCGGAAACGGGGTTTCCGGCTGGGGCCCGCTGCCGCATCCCGCGCGCTGTCAGGGCCCTTTGCCAAGGGACCCGGTCGGCCCGATCAGCGGTGTATCTTGCAGTTTTGCATCATGTGCGCGCATCCATGTAAGGGTCTGCTCAAAGGGCATCGGGCGGCCAATGCCATAGCCCTGCACATCATCGCAGCCCAGCTGCGCGAGCAGCGCGTGCTCGCCCACGGTTTCCACCCCCTCGCCAAGGGTGCGGACCTGCAACCGTTCAGCCATCGTCAGAAACGCGCTGACAAGGCGCTGCTGTTCGGGGTCGCGATCCGCCTTGGAGATGACCGCGTGGTCAAGTTTGATCCGGCCCACGCGGAACCGCCGGATGGCGGCGATGGAAGCGCTGCCGGTGCCAAAATCATCCAGATCGATGCGGCAGCCAAGATCGGCCAGCGCGGCAAGGTTACGGCGGATGACGTCGTCCGGCTCCTGCGTCAGGGTCTGTTCTGCCACTTCGATGGCGAGGCGGCCCGGGGCCAGGTCGAACCGGTCGAGTTCCCATTCGAGCTTCTGGGCCATGTGCGGATTGCGCAACTCATCCGCAGAGAAGTTCACGCCAATCGTGGGCACGTCAGCGCCCGCGGCATCCCACGCCTTCAGCGCCGTCAGCGTGTGATACAGGATCACCTCCCCAAGCCGGTCCGAAAGGCCTTGCGCTTTCACCGTTGGCAGGAACTGGTCCGAAAGCAGAACGCCGCGGGTCGGATGGACCCAGCGCGCCAGCGCCTCAAAGCCTGAAACGCGGCCTGTCTCGGTGGAGATTTGCGGTTGGAACCAAGGCTGCACGTGGCCCGCCTCCAACGCCTCTGCAATTTCCGCTTCAAGGGCAGCGGACGCATCGCGCGCCGCGTTTAGCCGCGCGGAGTAGCTGCGCACGGTGCCGGGTCCGATCGCGCGTGCCTCTTCCAGCGCCGCCTCTGCTGCGCTGCGCCATGCGTCCGCATCCGGCCCCGGCGCACGGCTGCGCAGGCAGAACCCGACCGTTATCGACGCCCATAGCGCAATGCCATCGGCGATAATTGGTTCCTCGGCGGCTTGCTGCATCCGTGCGCAAAGCTGAATGCACCCTTCCAGGTCTGTGGTGGGTTGGGGGGCCAGCACGATCAGCAGCCCACCATCCACAGGCGCCACGCTGTCGTCAGCGCGCAGCGCGCCGCGCACCCGCTCTGCGACCCTGCGCTGCACCACCTCCGCCGCGCGGGGGCCGTGCTTGTCCGCCACCGCCTCCATCTTGTCGAAATGGACCGCGAAAACCGCGCTGCGTCCGCCGTTGTCATGGGTTTTTTCCCAGGCATCGTGCAGCTTGACGTGGGCCAAGTCCGCATCGTCCAGCTTGCGCGGGCGCGCGCGTGCATCGGCGATCTGAGCCACGCCCAAGGCGGCCACTGGCAGCACAAGCGCCGCACTCATCAAGCCCGCCTCGCCACCAATCCAGAATGCCGCAAGCAGCGCCGTACAGGCCAGCACAACGCCCCACGGGCCGCTCAGACCACTGACAGACATTCGAATAACCTGAGACATAACCCACCATCGCGCGTTGAGGCTTTGCCCCACGTGCTAGGCCAGCGGGCCTTGCCCAGGGCTTAACGCAGGGTCGGAATGTCCGCACCGTTTGAGTCAAATTGTTCTGAACTGCCGCGCATCAGCCCCGCAAAGTCGAACAGCTTGGGATCAAGAAGGTGCGAGGGCCGTGCATTCATCAGGGCGCGAAACATCACCTGCCGCCGCCCAGGGCTGTTCGCCTCCCAGCCGTCAAGGATCGCCTTGACCTGCTGGCGTTGCAGCCCGTCTTGGCTGCCGCACAGATCGCAAGGAATGATCGGGTAGGTCATCGCGCGGGCGAAACGTTCGCAATCGGCCTCTGCCACATGGGCGAGGGGCCGGTAGACAAACAGATCGCCCTCTTCGTTGACCAGCTTGGGCGGCATCGTCGCCAGCCGCCCCCCGTGAAAAAGGTTCATGAAAAACGTCTCAAGGATGTCATCGCGGTGATGGCCCAGCACAACCGCGGTGCAGCCTTCCTCGCGCGCAATGCGGTAAAGATGCCCCCGCCGCAGCCGCGAGCATAGCGCGCAAAAGGTTCGGCCCGCGGGCACCTTGTCCACCACGACCGAATAGGTGTCCTGGTATTCGATCCGGTGCGGCACGCCCATCTTTTGCAGGAATTCCGGCAGGACCGTCGCCGGAAACCCCGGCTGCCCCTGATCGAGGTTGCAGGCGAGGATATCCACGGGCAGCAGGCCGCGCCACTGCAACTCGTGCAGAACGGCCAGCAGCGTGTAGCTGTCCTTGCCGCCCGACAAGCAGACCAGCCATCTGCCCCCCGGCTCGATCATCCCGTATTGTTCGATCGCCTCGCGGGTGTAGCGCACGATGCGCTTGCGCAGCTTGCGAAACTCGGTGGTTTGCGGGGCGCCTTCGAACAGCGCGTGAATCTCTGACAGCTCGTCTTTCATAGCTCTGGCATAGCGCGCCGCCTTGCCCGGGGCCAGAGTGAACCGGCGGGGCGTGCCGCACGTAGGTTGTGCATGACCCGCGCTCTTCTCCTCTGCCTCACCATCGGCCTCGCGGCCTGCACCGCCAAACCCTCGCTGGAGGATGAGGCGCTGTCGGCGCGCCAGCTGAACATCGAAGAGTTCTTTGAAGGCGATCTTGTCGGTTACGGGCAGTTTCAGTCGATCCTTGGCACGCCCCTGCGCCGCTTTCGCGTCGATATCGAGGGTACATGGGATGGCCAGACGCTGACGCTGGTCGAAGACTTCTTTTATGACGATGGTACCGAAGAACAGCGGATCTGGACCCTGCGCAAGACCGGCGCGGATACCTGGGAAGGCACGGCACCGGGCGTCTTGGGCGTGGCAACCGGCGAAGAACGCGGCGATGCGTTCAACTGGCAATACCGGATCGACCTGCCGGTGCCGGACGGCACGCTCCGCGTCAGCTTCGATGACTGGATGTGGAAGCTGTCGGACACACGGGTGCTGAACCGCGCCTATATGAAACGCTTCGGCGTTGATATCGGCGACGTCATTATCACCTTCGAAAAGCTGTAACGCGCTGGCCCCAAAAAGGCTGGCCAGAGGCCGCGGCCTTTGACAGTCTGGCCGCCGGGGGGGCTGGGTCATGGTCGACGAGGCAACAAACGAAGCCATTGCCACAACACCGCGCGGCAGCAGCGGCAGCATCGGCGTGCCGCTGGGGATGGTGATCTTTGTGTTCGGCACCGCGGCGGGCTTTTTGTTGGCCTTCTCCGGCCTCGGGCTGATCGAGGACACGGCGGGCATCATCCTGCTTGCCTTCCTCTGTGTGCTCCTGTTCATCGGCGCCTTCGGCCTGATGGTCGTGATCTTCCGCAAGCCGCTGCTGCGGCGCCTTTTTGGCTTTGCCGAAACCCAGCTTGAGCTTTTCTCTGAACCGCTGGCCCGGGTGACCCGCGGCGCGGTAGACCGTAACCCCCAAGCCGCCACGGACGCGGCGCGGGACCTGGTGCATATGGCGCTGGCCCGCTACGCGTGGGTGTCGACGCGGCGCTGGATCATCGGCTCGCTCACCGCGCTGATCGCGGCGATGGCGGCGCTTGCGGGTACCGCGCTGCTCTTCCGCCAGAACGTTCTGCTGCAGGAACAATCGGTGCTTTTTGCGGAGCAGAACCTGCGGATCGACAACCAAATCCAGCTGGAGACATACGGCGTGCAGCTGGCCGAGGCGGCGCGCAACGCGCAGCTGGCGGTCGAGATCACGGCGCTTGCGGGCCTTCTGGGCGACAAAGTGAACGCGGCGCAAGGCGCGCAGAGCGCGAAGGCGGTGCCGATCCTCGATCCGTTTGCCGATATCGACCTTGGTCTGGTCATGCGCATCACCTCCGCCAGCCGCGCGACAAAACCCTACCGGTTTCTTGAGACCGGCCTGCGCCCCGAAGACCAGGGCCAGGTGATCCGCGCCGCGATGGAGCGGCGGCGCGAAGACTTGCCCAAGACCTTTGAACGGCTTGGCGCGGTCTTTGGCTTTGACGGCCCGCTGCCGGATGACAGCGGGGTGCAGTTAAACGACCGCCCCGCCAGCCCCGAACGCGGGCAGCTTATGCAGGCAATGACCACCGCCGGCCTGCGCGCGTTCGAGCGGTTCAACCTCTTCGGCCTCGATTTCAGCTATGCCTACGCCCCCGGCATCCGCCTTTTTTCCACGTCCTTCCAAGGCGGGGAGCTGAGCTATGCCGATCTCAGCTTTGCCCAAATCTTTGAAAGCGATTTTGCGGGCAGCTTCATGTTCAACGCGCGCTTGCGCCAGGCGATCATCCGGGACACCAATTTTGGCTCGATCCCCGGTTCGGCAATCAACCCGCCCTTCGGGCCAGATGTGCCGTTCTATGTCACCACGCTCAGCGGGGCCGACTTTTCCGGCGCGCTGATCCGCCGCGGCAGCTTTGCGGGCGTGAATGGCCTCGCGATGAACTTTGACGATGCGGTGCTGATCGGCACGGACCTGAGCGAAGCGTCGATCTCTGCCAGCACGTTCCGCGGGGCGGTGATCCTGAGCGCTGATTTCTCGGGCGCCGACCTGCGTTCGGTCGATTTTGATGGCGCGTTCCTTGTCGGCGCGGATGCCCTGACCCGGCTGCAAGGGGCCGCGGCCCCGGGCAGCTTCCGGGTGGAGCGCTTCGTGCTTGAGCGGGTGGAGCCGGTTGAAGCCTTCGACGCCAACGCGACCCTGTTCCAGCAGATCGACATGGAAGAGCTGCTCGCAGAAACCGGCGCAGCGGGGCTTTTCCGGGTCACCCGCGTGCAGCCGTTCGAGAATTAGCACGCCCCCTCGCACCCGTTTCGCGCTAAAGTAGCGGCATTTCGAACAGGAGCATAGAAATGGACTTCATTCTCACCATCCGCAACAAGAGCGGTAACGGCTTCGGCGAAGGCATCAGCAGCGCGCGCTATCTCATCGTGCCGGACGGTCAAGAGGCGGTTTATGACTACAAGCGGGGGCGCGCCGAATGGCTCGAAGCGGTCACTGCGGAAGCCGGGATCGTCCGCGACGCGGACGTAAAGGTTGTCGAAAAAGGCCACGTTCTCTTCTTCGTCCACGGCTACAACACAGAGCAGCGCGAACTGCTTGCCCGCCACCGGGCGATCAAGACCCGCCTCGCCGCCGCGGGTTTCCCTGGCACGGTCGTCAGCTTTGATTGGCCTTCAAACGGGCGAACCACCGACTATGTGTTTGATCGCCGTGACGCCCGCCTTTCGGCAGATCGGTTATACAATGACGGCATCGCGCTGTTGGCCAAACTGCAAGAGCCCGACTGCACGGTCAACGTACACGTGCTTGCGCACTCGATGGGGTGTTTTCTGGTCCGAGAGGCCTTCGACTTCGCCGATGACGATCACGACATCGCGCAGACCAGCTGGGTGGTCAGCCAAATGGTCTTTGCCGCCGCTGACATCTCTCGCAAATCAGCTGCGCGCGGCAATCCAAAGGTCGCATCGCTGCTGCGTCACTGCACGCGCCTGACGAACTACTACAGCCGCTATGACGAGGTGCTGTCTGCCTCGGAGGTCAAGCGCATCGGTGTGTCCCGCCGCCTCGGCCGGGTTGGTGCGCCGGAGGACGTAGACGAAAAACTGGTCGATCTGGATTGCTCGGATCACTACGAGGACACGTACCCGGAAGGCGATTTGCGCTTGTCGCACAATTGGTACTTCAAGGACGACCGCTTTTTCGAGGACCTGTGCCAGACCCTCGTCTCGCGCCGGGATCGTAAGGTCATTGGCAAGCGCCAACCCATCTCCGGTGGGCTTTCGCTGGTCTAACCTTTGCGCCGCGGCTCCGGCACCGGGTCATAGCCGCTGCCGCCTAGCGGGTTGCAGCGCCCGATCCGACGTAGCGTCAGCCACGTGCCGCGGATCGCCCCGTGCTTTTCCAGCGCTTCAAGCGCATAGGCGCTGCAGGTCGGCTGGTAGCGGCAGTAATGCCCGACCCACGGGCTGCCGATCAGCCGGTAGGCGCGAATGGGCCAGGACAGTACCCGCGCCAGCGGCGTCATCTTTGATCCGCAGCGTTCACACATGGGCCAAAGCCTTCCGCAACTCGTCCCGCATGACCGCAAAATCACGCCGCGCGGTCTCTCCGGCCCGTCCGATCAGCACATAGTCATGGCCCAGCGCGGCTGCCCCCGGCATCTCCAGCCGCGCAATCTCGCGCAGGCGGCGCTTGGCACGGTTGCGGGCCACCGCGTTGCCGACCTTCTTGGAACAAGTAAAGCCGACCCGGGGCGGGGCGTCATCGTGGCGGTCCCGGATCTGCAGGATAAATCCCGGCGTCACCACCCGCGGCCCGCGCGCCGCGCGCAGGAAATCGGCGCGTTTTGTCAGCGTTTCCAGTTTTTGAGTGGCGGGCAAACGGGAAAAGCCCGCACGTGGCGGGCCATCCAGCATCGTCTGTTCCGGGGCCTCGGCCCCCGCCATTACGCGCTCAGCGACTTGCGGCCGCGGGCGCGCCGTGCGTTCAGGATCTTGCGGCCGGCCTTGGTGGCCATGCGCGCGCGAAAACCGTGGCGCCGCTTGCGCACGAGGTTGGAGGGCTGAAAGGTGCGTTTCATCGCGCCGTGTCCTTCTTGCTTGTCTCATCCACGCGCGGATTCGGCGCGCGGGTCACATCTGAAGCCTGGGCATTACAAGGCAGCTTGGGCCAAGTCAAACCATTAGGGCGCGGTAATCCGTGACCGTCCCAGAAATCCCTGTTCCACCTAAGCGCACCACGCGCCCCAACCCGCCGGTCGCAGCGGGCCGCCTTGTCCCGGTGCGCGAGCAGACCGGGGCAAAGCGACCAACCACCCGCTCTTTTGCGCACTGGCCTCCGGAGACGAGACATCACCGGAGGTGCTGGCTACAAGCGCTTTGATTTACTGAGGACTTTACCGTTCAGGCGGCGATCCGCGCACTGTGAGGTAGAGAGCAGCCACAACCAGAGCGCTGCCAGCCAGCGTCCAGGTCGACACGGATTCACCAAGCAACACCCATCCCAGAACAAGCGCGGTGATCAGCTCGAAAGACCCCAAAAGCGATGTGCGGGTCGCACCGATTTTTGGAGCACCTGTAGCCATCAAAAGCTGAGGAAGCAGAGACGCCGCAAAAGCGAGGCCAACCGCACCGACCCAGCCACGTGTGGAGGTCGGAAGGGCTTGGATCTCCGTCTGCAGCATCAGGAACGGGATCAGAACGATGAGATGCCCCAGAACAAGCACCCCGGCACGGCTGAGCGGGGTCATCGCCCCGAGGCCCCGTCCAAGCGCCTGCAGCAAGATCGCGAAAGCAACAGGTGCAGCAAAGCAAAGGGCGACAGCGCTCAGATCATCGGGGCCAACCGTGGGCGCACCGATGACCAACGCGCTCGCCACTATGACCAGCGCACAGGCCGCCAAAGCTTGTCTGGTCGGCGACTCCTTGAAGACAATCAGACCGATCAGGATCGTAAATGCCGGATAGGTAAAATAAATGACCGCGGCAGTGCCAACCGTCAGCGTCTCAAGCGCCGCAAAATAGGCGAGCATCCCTAAACCCATGATTACGCCAGCGCCAAGGGCGATAACGATGGGGCGCCGCATCGGCGTTTGCGGCACGGTCGGACGCGGCTTTAGCCAAAAGGGGGCTAATAGCAGGCACGGCAATCCGAAACGCCAAACCAAGGCGCCAATAGGGTCAAGCCCACCCTCGAAAGCCAGCTTGGCAAAGATTGGATTGAGCCCAAACAGACAGGCCGCTGCCATGACAAGCGCGAGTGCAAAACCCGAGCCCTGATTGGGCAGCTCTGTTAAGCGGTCCGAAAAAGCCATCGCGCGCAACCTACAACGTCTTTGCGCGATGCCGAAGGCTTTAATCTGCAACAATTGGCTCTGTGTATTGTTACAAAAGCCCCCATATCGCGCCCCAGCCGTCACCTCGGATCAAGCGCGCGTGAAGCCCCTGCCGCCGCCGCGTCCGAAGCGTTAGGTGCTTGGGGCAACAGCAGACGCGAAAGGCGACCTCATGGCCGACACTGCATCACAGACCGAAAAGACGGGCCTTGCCCGCCGCCTGCCGCTGATCGCGATCCTCGCGGTTGCGGCCATCGGGGCGGTCACGCTGGGCGATTACCTCAGCTTCGACACGCTGCGCGATAACCGCGAAGTCTTGCTGGCCTTCCGCGACGCCAATTACGCGCTCACGGCAGGCATCTTCGTGCTCGCCTACATCCTGATCGTCGCCTTCTCGCTGCCCGGGGCGACCATCGCCACGCTCACCGGCGGGTTCCTCTTTGGCGCGGTGTTCGGCACCGTCTTCAACGTGGCGGGCGCCTCCATCGGCGCCACGGCGATCTTCCTTGCCGCCCGCACCGGACTGGGCGAGGGGCTGCGTGCACGCCTCGACGCCTCCGAAGGGCGGATCAAGCGGATCAAGCAGGGCCTCGATGAAAACCAGTGGTCGATGCTGTTTTTCATCCGCCTCGTGCCGGTCGTGCCATTCTTCGTCGCCAACCTGCTGCCCGCCTTCCTTGTCGTGCCGCTGCACCGCTACGTGATCTCAACGGTCCTCGGCATCCTGCCCGGTGCGGTGGTCTACACCTCCGTTGGCGCGGGCCTCGGCGCCGTCTTCGCCCGGGGGGAGACACCGAACCTCGGCATCATCTTTGAGCCGCAGGTGCTGCTGCCCATCCTCGGCCTCGCCGCCCTGTCCCTCGTGCCCATCGCCCTCAAGGCGCTCACCGGCAAGAAAGACCTGACGAAATGAACATCAAGACCGATATCCTCATCCTCGGTGCAGGCTCCGGGGGCCTCTCGGTCGCGGCGGGCGCTGTGCAGATGGGCGCCGACGTGACCCTGCTCGAAGGCCACAAGATGGGCGGCGACTGCCTCAACTACGGCTGCGTGCCGTCCAAGGCCATCATCGCCAGCGCCAAGGCCGCCTACGCCCAAAGCCACAGCGCGCCCTACGGCGTTGCCAACGTCGCGCCAACGGTCGACTACGCCGCCGCCAAGGACCACGTCGCGGACGTTATCGCCCAGATCGAACCCGTCGACAGCCAAGAGCGGTTCGAGGGCCTCGGCGTGCGCGTCATCCGCGAGTTTGGCGCCTTCACCGGACCGAACACGGTGCAGGCGGGGGACTACACCATCACAGCCCGCCGCATCGTCATTGCCACCGGCTCGTCCCCGTTCGTGCCGCCCATCCCAGGCATCGAAGACGTGCCCTACCTCACCAACGAAACCCTGTGGGAACTGCGCGAGCAGCCCGAACATCTTCTGGTCATCGGCGGCGGCCCCATCGGGATGGAGATGGCCCAGGCCCACCGCCGCCTCGGGAGCGACGTCACCGTGATCGAGGCCGCCAAAGCCTTCGCCAAGGACGACCCCGAAACCGCCGCCATCGTGCTGGACGCCCTGCGCGCCGAAGGCGTCGCCATCGAAGAAGGCGCGAAGGCGTCGCAGATCACCAAGGACGCAAGCCAGATCACCGTTCACACCGAGGACGGGCGCGCCTTCACCGGCTCGCATCTGCTGGTGGCCGTGGGCCGCAAGACCAACACGGACAGCCTGAACCTCGACGCTGCAGGAATCGAGACCACCAAGACGGGCATCAAGACCGACGACAGCCTGCGCACCACTAACCGCCGTGTCTATGCCATCGGCGATGCCGCAGGCGGGCTGCAATTCACTCATGTCGCGGGCTACCACGCGGGCGTCATCATCCGCTCGCTGCTCTTTGCGCTGCCATCCAAGGCCAAAACGTCTCACATCCCCTGGGCCACCTACACCCAGCCGGAACTCAGCCAGGTCGGCCTGACCGAAGCCCAGGCGCGCGAAGCTCACGGCGACAAGCTGGAAGTCATCCGCTTCGAATACGAACACAACGACCGCGCCATCGCCGAACGCAAGACCGCGGGCCTCATCAAGCTGATGGTCGTGAAGGGCCGCCCGGTTGGCGCCTCCATCGCCGGGCAGCAGGCGGGCGAGTTGATCTCCTTCTGGGCCCTCGCGCTTGCGGGGGGCATGAAAATGTCCAAGATAGCCGGCATGGTCGCACCCTATCCAACCATCATGGAAGTGAACAAACGCGCCGCTGGCGCCTATTTCGCCCCACGCCTGTTTGAAAGCGACACGGTCAAGCGGATCGTGCGCTTCGTCCAAAAAGTGATCCCGTAGGGTGGGGTTTCACCCCACTACGCGCTGACCCATGCTGAACTCGCTCTCTGGCCGTTTCCTGATCCTGACCGTCATCTTCGTGATGCTGGCAGAGGTCCTGATCTTTGTCCCCTCCATCGCCCGCTATCGGGAAACCTTCCTGCTGGGCCACCTGGAACGCGCCCAAATCGCCTCGCTCGCCCTGCTCGCCGACGACATGCTCACCGAAGAGCTGGAAGAGGAACTGCTGGAGAATGCGGGCGTCTTCAACGTTGTGCTGCGCCGGGACGAGGCGCGGCAACTCATGCTGTCGAACCCCCTGCCAAAGCCGATCATGGGCACGTTCGACCTGCGCGACCCGTCCGCGCTGTCGCTCATCCGTGACGCGCTCTACCGCTTTGCCACCCCCGAAAACGAGGTGATCCGCGTCATCGGCTCGCCCCTGCGCGATGCGGGCCTGCTGATCGAGATCACGATGGAAACCGCGCCCCTGCGCGCGGCGATGGTCGATTACGGCGTGCGCATCCTGATCCTGTCGGCGGTGATCTCCATCTTTACCGCGGTTCTGCTGTTCCTCGCGGTGCGCGTGCTGCTTGTTAAACCGATCAAGGGCGTGGTCGGCCACATGATGCGCTACGCTGCCGCGCCGGAGGACGCCCGGCGCATCATCAAGCCCGACGCCTCCGTCCGCGAGTTGCGTGAGGCCGAAGAGGCGCTGAAATCCCTGCAAACCGAACTGACCTCTGCTCTGCGCCAGAAAGAACGCCTCGCCCAGCTGGGCGGCGCCGTCAGTAAAATCTCCCACGATTTGCGCAACATCCTCACCTCCGCACAGCTCTTTACCGACCGGATCGAGAGCTCCGAAGATCCGCTTGTGCGCCGTATGGCGCCCAAGCTGGTCGGCTCCATCACCCGCGCCGTGCACCTGTGCGAAAGCACGCTCGCCTTTGGCAAGGCCGAAGAGCCGTCGCCAACCCTCACGCTTTTCCCGCTCAGCCAGGTCGTGGCCGATGTGGTCGACAGCGAACGGCTGGCGATCGGCGATCATGACGTCAGCATTGCCGAGGATATCCCTGCACAGATGATGATCCGCGCCGATCCTGAACAGCTCTTCCGCGTGCTGGCCAACCTCGTGCGGAACGCGCGGCAAGCCATTGTTGCGACCGGCAAACCGGGAGAGATTGCCCTGCGCGGGGCCGAGGATGCGGGCAGCTGGCACATCGAAGTCGCCGATACCGGCCCCGGCCTGCCTCCGCGGGCGCGCGAGCATCTGTTCACCGCCTTTCAAGGCAGCGCAACCAAGGGCGGCAGCGGCCTTGGCCTCGCCATCGCCGCGGAACTCGTGCGCGGGCATGGCGGCACGCTGGAGCTGCGCGAGACCGGGCCAGACGGCACAACCTTTGCCCTGCATCTGCCCAAAAGCGATGGCGCGGTGATCTGACCGGGGGCTGTCTTCAGGCTGCCGCGGCCTTCATCCGCGAAGAAGGCCCGCACGGGCCTGATTGAGCGCCGTCCCGAAAAACCCCCTTGCACCCCCCCACGCCAATCGCTACACCCGGCCTCCGTGGACCGATAGCTCAGCTGGATAGAGTACTTGACTACGAATCAAGGGGTCGGGGGTTCGAATCCTCCTCGGTCCGCCACGCGCCCCGTATTTGGCATCTAATTGCGTAGGGTGGGTGCCAACCCACCACCGCCACATCTGACATCCGAACGTAGGGTGGGTGCCAACCCACCAAACCCGGCACGTCTTGCACGCGGACCCTCCCGGCATACCTCAATCCTATCCGCGCCAAACGGCGCACCCTGGGCCGCGAACAGAGGTGACAGTCATGCAGATCGATCTGAAAACGGACGTTATGGACGCCTTCAGCACCGCGCGGCTGAAAGACGGTCTGCTGCACCCGGCGCCAAGCCTCACTCTCGTTCGGCATGACCGCCGCACCGATTGGACCGAAACCGTTTATGCCCCCAACCTCTGCGTCGTTCTGGATGGTGCCAAGGATACCCGGGTCGGCGACAACACCTACAGGATCGCCGCGGGGCAGGCGCTGATCGTCAGCCACCACCTGCCGGTCGCCTCGCAGGTCGCTCAGGCGCCGTACCTCGCCATCGTCGCGACGCTCGACATCCCCACGCTGCACAGCTTTGCCAAACGCATCGACGCGGCGCACGCGGGCGGCGCAGGCGCGGCCTCTTTCGCGGTGGACACGGCCGCGGCGGACCTGCTGCAGGCTCTGCACCGCTACCTTGAGACCTCAAAAGACCAAGCAGCCGCAGAGCTGATCGGCCCCGCCCAACTCCAGGAGCTGCACTACCGGCTGCTGACCTCTGCCCAGGGCGGCATGCTCCGCAGCCTCATCACCCACTCCAGCCACGCCAGCAAGATCGCGCGGGCCATCGACGTCATCAACGGCAACTTCGCAACCCCGCTATCGATGACCAACCTCGCCGCGCAGGCAGGCATGAGCGAGAGCGCCTTCTACCAGCACTTCAAATCCGTGACCCGCATGACGCCCCTGCAATATCAAAAGCAAATGCGGATGCATGAGGCGCAGCGCATCCTGTCCTCTGGCGCGGTGACAGTGACCGAAGTGGCCTACAAGGTCGGCTACGAAAGCCTGTCGCAATTCAGCCGCGAGTATTCGCGCAAATTCGGCGTCTCCCCCAAAGCGGAAAAAGCGCTGCCTGCCTAGCACGGCGCTTCTTGGAGGATCGTGCAAAGCGGTCGGAGGATCGGGAAAGCTCCCCGCCCCTGTGCACCCCACTTCATGGTCATCAGCCAGCAAGGAGATGACCATGACGACCGAAACCACCAAAACAACTCTGATGAGCCGCCGCGCGGCCCTCACCGCGGGCACGCTTGGCGCCGCTGCCGCCGTTCTGTCCGCGCGCCCCGCAGCCGCGCAAGAGGCCACAGGCGAACTCTCAGGCAAGACCGCTTTCATAACCGGCGGCGCCCGGGGCATTGGCCTCGCCTCCGCCGAGGAATTCGCGAAGGCGGGCGCCAATGTCGTGCTTTTCGATATCGCATCCGGCAGCCTGCCCCATGTCAGCTACCCGCTGCCCGGGGAGGCAGAGCTTGCCGCCGCGCAGGCGCGGATCGAGGCGCTGGGCGCGCCGTGCATGACTTACAAAGGCGACGTGCGCAGCCTCGCCGATCAGCAGGCTGCGATGCAGGCCGCCGTGGACCGCTTCGGCAGCCTCGACATCGTCCTCGCCAATGCAGGCGTCGGCCATGCGGGCGCCTTTGACAGCGTGACGGCGGGCGAAATCTCGACCCTCTACGAGGTCAATGTCGGCGGGTACATCAAGACGACGCAGGCCGCCGTGCCGCATCTGCGCGCCGCGGGCGGGGGGCGGATCATCTACATCTCGTCCGGCCTGTCCCGCACCGGCAACGGCGTCTTCGGGGTCTACGGGGCCACCAAATGGGCCGTGAACGGCATCGCCAAAAGCGCGGCGATGGCCTATGGCCGCGACGGCATCCTGTGCAACGTGGTCGCCCCTGGCCTTGTGCGCACGCCCTTCGCGGACAACGCGGCGGTGCTGGGCGTCATCCTGCCGGACGCTGCAAACCCGACCTTCGACGATGTGTCCGCCGTGATCGCCTCGGGCAGCACGCTCGGCATCGGCCATCACGAGCCCGAAGAGATCGCGAAAGCCGTGATGTTCTTCACCGGGACAGGGGCCGCGCGCATGACCGGCGAGGTGATGGATGTGAGCTACGGCGACGCGGCGCGCAGCGTCGGTTGACCCGCCAAAGGCCAGCCGATCCCCCCGGCTGGCCTTTTTGCTGCGCCGCGGGCCGCGCCATGTGCTAGACTGAGCCAGTACCCACAGGAGCCTGCCCATGTCCCTCGCCGAGATCACCATCGAATGGGAGGTCTTTGCCTCCGAAGGCAGCACCGGCATCGGCGGCATCCGCGCGGTGCATCCCAAACATCTGCTGGTGCACTTCGAAAACTACGGCGAGGCCAACATCACCGCGGACCAGATCGCCGCGGCCCATGACGGCAAGGTCATCCTGAACCTAAAGGCCTTGCCGCAAGACCTGCTAACGGCCATCGGCCATGCGCATGACGGCGAGGCAAAGGAGTGACCCGGTGCCGGGCCCTGACGTGTCGTCCCTGATCGGCGCGTTCTTCCATCAAGACGTATGCTATTCCCACGAGTCCAAGCCTTGCGAACGCACCCGCCCGTCTCTTCGCGCCGGACCACTCACCACCGGTAAACCTCGATCTTCGTGGCCTTCATCGCGTAGCCGATCACGGCCAGATGGGTGTCCGTCGTCTCCGTTCGCATCGTGCCCGTGACCCAGACCGCATCCCAAAGCCCGTTTGATGCAAAAGGCGCCTCCAGCGTGACATAAACCAGCTGGTTGGGCGGCGGGGGCGGCACGTGGATGCAGGCGCCGACATAGGGCACCATGATGAACTCGGTCACCCCGCGCCCGCTGAACTCCATCGGGATGATATACCCTGGCATCCTTATGAACGCGCCCTCCAGCACCGGGTTGAACCGCGTGCCATTGGCGTCAAAGACGGGCTTCCACAGGTCGTTCAGCACGTCCATCTCGCCCTCTCCGATAATCTCGGAATAGGGCACGCCGGGGGGGATCAGATCATCCCAACCCACCTGCTTGGGCGGGCCACCTGCGCGCGCCAGCGTGGGCAGCATCAGGCCAAGCCCCAATGCGGCGCGTCTGGAAATCCTTTGTCTCATGACCGCACCATCATGCCATCGGACAGCGACATGCGGTAGGCCCGCAGCGCGGGCAGCACGCTCACAATCGCGCCAGCGGCGACCACGCCGGCCAGCATGGCCCATTCCCGCGCGCTGGGCGCATCCAGCGGCAGCCACAACCCAAATGTCGCGTCCACCATCGGACGGGCCACCGCCAGCGTCGCATAGAGCAGCCCGAGGCCCAGCACCGCACCCGCCAGCGCCATCAGCACCGCCTCCAACATCAAAAGGCTCAGCACCGCGCGCGGGCCTGCGCCCATTGCGCGCAGAATCGCGATTTCCCGCCGCCGCGCGGCGAGCGAGGCAAAGATCGTCGCCATCATCCCCACCAGCGCCGTGACCACGACCATGCCCGACACCGCGAGCAGCGCCTGCTCTGCATAGCCGATCGTGCCCCACAGCTCGGTCAGCGCCACCCCCGGCAGGATCGCGAGCAGCGGCTCCTGCCCGTAGGTGTTGATCATCCGCTGCAGGCCAAAGATCTGCATCCGGCTTTCCACCCCCACCAGCGCCGCGGTGATGGCGGCGGGGGTTAGGTCCATCGCCCTGATCTCCGCCTCTGGCGTGATCTGCCCGGGGATGCGCGCACCGCTGCGCCAGTCCACGTGGATCGCCTCAATCGCCTCCAGGCTCACGATCACCGTGCGGTCCACCGGCGTGCCTGTCTTGGCAAGGATGCCCGAGACGCGGAAGGGCAGTTCGTCATGATGCGAAAAGGACCTGATCCCGTGCGACACGACAATCTGCGTGCCAACGGCATAGCCCAGCGCCTTGGCCACATCCGCGCCGATCACCGCGTCGAACAGGTCATCCATCACGGCACCTTCCGCTATCTGCAGCGCTTGGCGGTTCCGGTATTTGTAGCGTTCAAAGAACGCCGCCGTGGTGCCCATCACCCGAAACTGCCGGTGCGAGTCGCCCAAGCTGATCGGCACGATCCAGTCGACCTCCGGCCGCGCCGCGATCTCCTGGTAGCTTTGCCAGGTGATGTTGTTCGTCGCGTTCCCGATGCGGAACACGGAATAAAGCAGCAACTGCACCGCGCCCGACCGCGCCCCGACAATCAGGTCCGTGCCCGAAATGGTCCCGGCAAAGCTTTCCTTCGCCCCGGTGCGCACCTTCTCCACCCCCAGAAACAGCGCAACCGACAGGGCGATGGCCAGCACCGTCAAGGACGCGGTCAGCGCGCGGGCGCCAAGGCTGGCGAGGGCAAGGCGCAGGAGGATCATTCGGTCAGCCCCGTAGGATGGGCAATTCTGCCCATCATCCTCACGCCAAGACCTCCTCGATCCGCAGCACCCGGTCGAACCGGGGGGCGAGCCGTTCGTCATGGCTGACCATCAGCAGGGCGGCACCGGTGCGGTCGAGCTGCCCGAACATCAGGTCCATGAAGGCTGCCTGCGCGTCTGCGTCCAGCGCACTTGTCGGCTCGTCCGCCACGACAAGGGGCGGCGCGCCGATCAGGGCGCGGGCCACGGCAACGCGCTGCTGCTGACCGACAGAGAGGGTGTGCGCTTTGACCTCCAGCACCCCATCTGGCAGCGCGAGCGCACGGCACAGGTCTTCGGCCTCCCCGGGCGCGGTGCGGGCGCGCCGCTCGGGCGCAAAGCGCAGGGGCAGGTGGATGTTGTCGCGCACCACGCCAAAGGGCAGCAGGTTAAACTCCTGAAAGATCACCCCGATCCGTTCGGCTCGCAGCCTGTCCCGCGCCGCGGCGCGCAGGCTGCTCAGCTCCGTTCTGCACACCGTCACCGTGCCCGCATCCGGCGCCCGCGTGCCGCAGACCAGCGACAGCAGCGTGGATTTGCCCGACCCGCTTCGGCCCAGCAGCAGCACCCGCTCCGCCTCTGCCACGTCCAGCGCGGGCAGGCGCAGCGTCGCGCCGCCGGGCCAGCTGTGCGAGATATCGCGGAGCGAGAGCGCCGTCACAAAAGCCCGCCAATCGCCAGATCTGGCGCCTCTGCCGTGGCCTCGAAGCCTTGCGCGCCTGCGGGGCCAACGATCTGCACCTCGATCTCCTCCGCGTTCGGGAAGGTGGCGAAATAGCCCTCTGTCATCAGCGTCGTGGCCGCGCTGATATCGGTGCAGGTCAGGGCGTATTCCGCATGGAATTCGCTGTGGGTGGCTTCTTCGGCGTGGTCGTGCCCGTGGTCGTGGTCATGCCCATGCGCGTGATCGTCGCCGTGATCGTCTTCGCCCTCGACCTCCAGCTCAACCGCCGCCGACACAACCGAACAGCCCGCCGCCGCGGGCAAGGCAAACAGCGCCAGCGGCGCGCTCAGCGTGGCTTTGGCCGCCTCCACCGCTGCGACATCCGCATCGCTCTCCGGCGCGTATTCGAACCCGACAAGATCCGCGCCCGGGGCGTGGAATTCGATTTGCACCGCGCGGCCCTCGATCGCCATGTTGAGCGTCCCGGTGCCGTGAACATGGGCGTCCAGCTGGCGGGTTTCATCCGCTGCGGCGAAAGCGGGAATGGCGGCAAGGCAGGCAATCAAAAGGGCAGGGCGGTGCATGGCAAAACTCCGAGCGTCAAAACGTTATACTATAACTCAACCCGTCCCCTCCGCTGCGTCAAGCGCCCGACATCGCGACTCTGCGCACAATCTCGCCCACCGCGCGATAGCGCTCCGCCAGCGGAGAGGTCTTGCGCCAGATCAGTCCCACCTTACGCGTCGGCTGCGCGCCCTCCAAGGGCGCAACACGCACCGGCGCGGCCCGCCCCTCAACCTGCGCGGCCATCTCCGGGATCAGCGTCACACCCAGCCCGGCGCCGACCATCTGAACAAGCGTGCTCAGCGACGAGCCGTCCAGCTCCGACGCGCCGCCCGTGCCGCAGATGGCCAAAGCCTGATCGCGAAAGCAATGCCCTTCCTCCAGCAGCAGCAGCCGTTCGCGCGACAGGTCCAGCGGCCCCGTCGCGCCCTCTGCCCGCACGACCAGCAGCGCCTCTTCGAACAGCGGCAAGGCCTCCAGCCAGGCCCCCTCAACCGGCAGCGCCAGCACCGCCAGATCAATGCGCCCGCTCTGCAAATCTTCCAGCAAATGCGGTGTCAGCGTCTCCCGCACGGTCACATCATGCCCCGCCTCGCGCAAGGCCGGGATCAGCCGCGGCAGCAGGTAGGGCGCGATTGTCGGGATCACCCCCAGCCGCAGCGCGCCGCCCTGTCCGGCCTGCGCCGCCAGCGCGCCCAGATCGTCCACCCGCCGCAAGACATCCTGCGCCCGCGTGCGGAAGTCCTGCCCAAAGGCAGTGAGCGAGACCTGCCGCGGGGCGCGTTCAAACAGCGGCGCGCCAAGCGCCTCTTCCAGCTCCCGCACCTGCACCGACAGGGCGGGCTGCGAAATAGCGCACGCCTCCGCCGCGCGGCCAAAATGCCTCGTGGCGGCGACCGCCTCGAAATAGCGCAGCTGTTTCAGTGTGATATTCAGCATCATAGCGAAAACCTATCGCACCCATAGGCAAATGCAATTTCTTCTTATCGCGATTTCCGGTTATCCCTCATCGCAATCTGCCGCGCATCCGCTACATGCCCGGCATAACCCAGACAACAGAGGAGCCACCGAAAATGATGGACGGCAGCGACAACACCGAAGGTAAATGCCCGGTCATGCATGGCGGCGGCCTGCACACCCTGTTCTCCGTGCGCGGAAACAAGGATTGGTGGCCGAACCAGCTGAACCTCAGCATCCTGCACCAGAACAACCCCGCCGGTAATCCGCTCGGCGCGGAATTTGACTATGCCGAAGCATTCAAAGGCCTCGATCTGGACGCGCTCAAGGCCGACATCGCCGAGATGCTCAAGGACAGCCAGGACTGGTGGCCCGCCGATTACGGCCACTACGGCCCGTTCATGATCCGCATGGCCTGGCACTCCGCCGGCACCTACCGCACCGCGGACGGCCGCGGCGGCGCAACCTCCGGCACCCAGCGCTTCGCGCCCCTGAACAGCTGGCCCGACAATGGCAACCTCGACAAGGCCCGCCGCCTCCTTTGGCCGATCAAGCAGAAATACGGCAACGCGATCAGCTGGGCCGACCTGATGATCCTCGCCGGCAACGTGGCTCTGGAAGACATGGGCTTTGAAACCTTCGGCTTCGGCGGCGGCCGCGCCGACGTGTGGGAGCCGGAGCAGGACATCTATTGGGGCCGCGAGGAAGAGTGGCTCGAAGAGTCCGGCGGCGAGAACTCCCGCTACACCGGCGACCGCGTCCTCGAAAACCCGCTGGCGGCGGTGCAGATGGGCCTCATCTACGTCAATCCGCAAGGCCCCGACGCGAACCCCGACCCGAAGCTGAGCGCGCACGACATCCGCGAAACCTTCGGCCGCATGGCGATGAACGACGAGGAAACCGTCGCGCTCGTCGCGGGCGGTCACACCTTCGGCAAGGCGCACGGCGCCGGTGACGCGGCCCATGTCGGCGTCGAGCCCGAAGGCGGCGAGATCGAGGCACAGGGCCTCGGCTGGCACTCCACCTACAAGTCCGGCAAGGGCGTTGATGCCATCACCTCCGGCATCGAAGGGCCGTGGACGCACACGCCGACCACATGGGACATGGCCTATTTCGACGCGCTGTTCGGCTACGAATGGGAACTCACCAAATCCCCCGCAGGCGCGTGGCAGTGGCAGCCCAAGGACGCAGATGCCAAGCAGGCCCCCCAGGTCGACGGCAACGGCACCGTGCCGCTGATGATGACCACCGCCGACATGGCGATGCGCATGGACCCGGCCTACGAGAAGATCTCGCGCCGCTTCCACGCCAACCCGGACGAATTCGCCGACGCCTTCGCCCGCGCCTGGTTCAAGCTCTGCCACCGCGACATGGGCCCGCTGGTCAACTACCTCGGCAAGGAGGCTCCCAAAGAGCCGCTGATCTGGATGGATCCCGTGCCCGCGGGCGAGGTGCTCAGCGACGCCGATGTGGCCGAGCTGAAAGAGGCGCTGCTGGCCAAACTGAGCGTTACTGAATTGGTCAAAACGGCATGGGCCTCCGCCTCCACCTACCGCGGGTCGGACCGCCGCGGCGGGGCGAACGGCGCACGTGTCCGCCTCGCGCCGCAGAAGGATTGGGAAGTCAACGAGCCCGAAGCGCTGTCTTCAGCGCTGGGCGTGATCGAAGCGATCCAGGCCGACTTCAACGCCAAGGGCGGCACGCAGGTGTCCGTGGCTGACCTGATCGTCCTCGGCGGCACCGCTGCGGTGGAAAAGGCCGCGGCCAATGCGGGCCACCCGGTTTCGGTCGCATTCACCTCGGGCCGCGGCGACGCGACCGATGAGATGACCGACGCCGACAGCTTCGACCCGCTCGAGCCGCGCGCCGACGGCTTCCGCAACTTCCAGGCGACGGATTTCTCGATCTCCGCCGAAGAGCTGCTGGTCGACCGTGCCCAACTGCTGGGCCTGACGGCACCGGAAATGACCGTTTTGGTTGGGGGCCTGCGGATGCTCGGCGCCAACTGGAATGGCTCAAAGCACGGCGTCTTCACCGACAAGACAGACACACTCAGCACCGACTTCTTCAAGGCGCTGATGGATATGAGCGTCGAGTGGAAGCCGGTCGCGGACGCGGAAGGCACCTATGAGGCGGTTGACCGTGCGACGGGTGAGGCGAAATGGACCGGCACACGTGTCGATCTCGTATTTGGCTCCAACAGCCAGCTGCGCGCGCTGACCGAAGCCTTCGCCCAGGACGACGCGGCGGGCCGCTTCGTCGAGGCCTTCGCCGCCGCCTGGACCAAGGTCATGAACGCCGACCGGTTCGACCTGAAGGCGTAACGCGTAGGATGGGCAATCTGCCCATCCCCTAACAAACCCAAAAGGCCCCGCGCGCCGCGCCCGGGGCCTTTTTCTACCTTAACCAAGCCGCGTATCGACGGGCCGCGGTATGGCGAGCCTACGGTGGGTCTACAGCGCTTTATGATTGTCGTGTCATCTTCGCTCCGAGCGGCGCGCTGCCATCGACGGATCGCCGTGCCGGGGGGCGGCCCGGCGATGCGCGGCGGCCTTCGGCCTTGATTCCGCGGCGGGGCTCTAGCCTCACCCTTAATAAACCGAGCGCCCCGCACACCCGATCAGAACTATTCCGTAGGGCGGGGTTTCACCCCGCCAAACCCCCGATTCCAATCTGTACAAAACGTGTTTTCGCCGGGTCGCAAAATGTACAAAACGTTACCTGGCCCCGCCAAAATACGTACAAAACGCTACGTTTCGCCCTTCGACCACCACGTGGCAGGCTTCACGCGCCCCCCGCGGTTCCGGTCGAGCCAGAGCGCAAATATTTTCAAAAGTTTTTCCGGCCGCAGCGCCAGCCGCAGCCAAAGCCGGTGCTTCCAATCCGAAAAGTCCCGGTTGAACGGGCAGACCCGCATGCAGATCGCGCAGTCCGACGCCATCTTGGCCCAGAATCCGAAACAGGCCTCCGCGTCGGAGGTCCACTTCCTAACCCCGTGAATGGCGGAGATGTTCTTGCCCCCAACCTCCGGCGCCCCAAAGGGCAGCGCCTTCACCGGGCAGGCGTCGGCGCATTTGGTGCAGATGTTGCAAAACTCCGCAACACCCTGTTTTTTCGGGGAATCGTGGGCCAGCGGCAGGTTCGTGAAGATCTTTGAAAAGCGCAGGCGGGGGCCGAACTCGGGTGTGATCACAAGCTGGTTACGCGCGTACTCGCCCAGCCCCGCCTTCACCGCATAGGGGATCACCAGCCCCGTGTCGTTCATCGACGGGATCGCCTCGTACCCAAGGTTTCGAATAAAAACAGCGACTTGCAGCGCCACCGCCGCCTCATGGCTATACTCCCGCCCCGTGGCCGCCCCGGCAAGCGCGGACGGATAGGTCGCCACCAGATCCTCATCCATCGCGTGCCCCATCACGATCACGCTGGTCATGCCTTCGGGCAGGCCCAGATCGGCATCGCTCATGTCCCGCACGTCCACCCGCGCGGTATAAAGCCAGCGGTCGTCAAAGTCGGTCACGCCGCAGAGGTCCGCACCGAAGAACTTCGCTACCTTTTTGATTTCATGGGACATTTGCGCCGGGTCATCCACCGCGACGCGCGCTTCCGCGACCGGCACCGGCGGTGTCAAAGGCGCCTGAAACCCTTCGCGCCGCCCCTCATCCGCATGCAGGTCGGTGAAGTGATCCGAGATCGCCCAGGACGCGTTGCGCAGGGCAAAGTCCCGCTGCGTGAACCCGTCGCCCCGCCGCGGCACCGCGTCCATCCGGTAGCTGGTAAAGAAGGCGTCAGTCTTCGGCGTGCGCACCGTCTCGTCCCAGAAGGCCCGCGTGAAGACATCGTTACGTTGCCTAAAGCGCTGAAAATCTTCGGTAATCTCAATCCCCGCCTCGGCGTCGCCGGGGCGCGGCGCGGGGCTGTTTCGGCGCATGTCATCCATAGCCGGGACTCTAGCGGGCGCGATTCCAATTGCAAATCGCGCGTGTCCCGACCTAATGAAGCGCGAAACGGGAAGGGGACGTCCATGCGCATCGGGTTCATCGGTCTTGGCAATGTGGGGGGCAAGCTGTCCGGCAGCCTGATCCGCAATGGCCATGACGTGCAAGTGCATGATCTAAAGGCAGAATTCGTCGCGGCGAAGGTCGCGGCGGGCGCCACCGATGGCCAGAGCCCCGCGCACATGATGCAGGCCTGCGACGCGGTCATCACCTGCCTGCCCAGCCCCGCCGCCTCCGCCGCTGTTCTGGATGAAATGTTGCCCCATGTCGGCCCCGGCAAAATCTGGATGGAGATGTCCACGACCGACGCCGCGGAGGTCAAACGCATCGGCGCGTCGGTGATCGAAAAAGGCGGTGCGGCGGTCGATTGCCCCGTCTCGGGCGGGTGCCACCGGGCGGATACCGGGAACATCTCCATCTTCGCGGGCTGCGACCGGGCCACGTTCGACCGCATCCTGCCGCTGCTGACCACGATGGGCCGCCGGGTGCTGCACACAGGTGATCTGGGATCAGCCAGCGTGTTGAAAGTGCTCACAAATTTCCTGTCCACGGCCAACCTCGTCTCCGTCGCCGAGGCGCTGACTGTGGCCAAGGGGGCAGGCATGGACCTGGCCACGGCCTATGAGGCGATGGCGATTAGCTCGGGCACGTCTTTCGTACACGAGACCGAAGGGCAAGTGATCCTGAACGGCTCGCGCGATATCTCTTTCACGATGGACCTTGTGGCCAAGGATATCGGCCTTTTTCAAGAGGTTGCGGATCGGGCGGGCGTGCCGCTTGACCTGAACCCACTGCTCATAACGCTCTTCGATGACGCCATTGCGCGCTTTGGCCCGCGCGAGCTGAGCCCGAACATCATCAAGCGGCTGGAAGAAGCGACCGGCCTGGACGTCACCGCCCCCGGCTTTCCCGCCGAGATGACGGATGATGAGCCCGAGGCCCCCGGCTACGAAGTGATCCCGGCGCGATGAGTGCGGAGGTTCTGGCCATCATCCATGCCTCCCCCGGGCGCCGCTGGCTGGGCGTAATCTCGATGGGGTTTCTGGGGTTCGTGCTGCTCTGGATCGCCTTTTCGACCCCGCCCAGCCTTGGCTGGCAGGCGTTCCTGCTCGCGATGGGCGCAGCGGCGCTTTGGCTGACCACGCGGATGTATCAGGCGACTTCGCACCGGATCGAGCTGACCGAGGAGGGCCTGCGCGACAGCTCGGGCACCCTGATCGCCGCCTTTGACGACATCCAATCGATGGACCGCGGGTTCTTTGCCTTCAAGCCCTCCAACGGGTTCCTGCTGAAAACCAAAAGCCGCGGCGCGCGCACATGGCGTCCGGGCCTGTGGTGGCGCCTGGGCAAGCGCATCGGGATCGGCGGGGTCACCCCCGGCCATCAGTCCAAAGCGATGGCCGAGATCATTGCCATCCGCCTCGCGCAGCGCGAGATGGGCTGATCTAGCCTTCGCTCCAAAGCACCTGCGGCGCATAGCGCGGGCTGGTGAACACGAAGTTGGTGATTGTGCGTTCTTGCAGCCCCGTGGCGAAGGGCGGGTCGTACTTCACGAAGGTTTCCACGAGGATAAGCCGTTCGTTGTGAATGAGGACCGGCAGGCGGTGGTGCCAGTTCTTGACGTCTGAATTCTTCAGTGCCGGCATCCAGCCACGTTTTTTTGACCAGTCCCGTTTGTAGATGTCGTTGTTCGCATCATACCGGACCGAGGTAATGCGGATCGACGTGTCGCTACTGGGCACATTCGTCAGATATTTCAGCGTGTTGCGCATTCCGTCCAGAAAGGCAGGGTCGATCGGCGTTGTTTGCCGCGAGACGATGTCGCCGATTGTGAACGCGGCCTTCTGGTTGATCGCATGCTGCCGGTAAGCGTCAAAGATCGCGAACATCGACAGGTAGGCCCAGAACAGCAGGGGAAGCAGGATCACGCATTCGACCGCGATGTTGCCGTCCTCATCCCGGGCGAAACCGCGCACATGGTCCCGCGCAACAGCGTAGCGTATGTGCAGGTGTTTCATCAGCTTGGCTCCTGAACAAAGGCGGATACGGAGACCATTTTGACCCGTCCGGATCCGTCCTTGGTGAATTCCTTGCCCATCCCCGTCGTCGGGAAGACCGGCTTGAACATGTAGCAGGCGCGCAGCAGCATAAGGTCATGCTGGCCGCCCTGCACAAAACTGCGCAGCGGCTCGACCGGCTTGGACGTGTCGACACAGTCGGCGCTGCCGCCAAAGCCGGTAAACGCACGTGGGTTGATCGGGTTCATCTCAAGCCGCAGCGTGGTGGCGCATTCCGGCAAAAAGCCCGAGAAGTCGCAGATCATCTGCTTGAGGTCCGCATGGGTATAGTTTGTGCCCGTGTTCAGACGCACCATGCGCACGGTCATGTCCATACCCCGGTCGAGGAAGGTTTGGCGCATCGAATAGATGCCCAGCTCAACCGATGTCAGAAACATCGTGAACATCAGCGGCACCGCGAGCGCAAATTCGACCAGCATCTGGCCATCTTCCTTGCGGCGGAACCGGCGCAGGGCACGTGTTACAGAACGGATCATTGTGTCAGCCTCAGCTGGTTGATGGTGCGGGCGATGGCCTTGAAGGCTTCGGTGATTTCCACGCCTTCGACGCGGAAAAAGTGGCTGGGCGTGGAGGCGCAGTTGCGCATCTGCGTTGCGCCGTGGTCGTCAACTTCGAAGCCGATGGACCAGATCACGATCCCTTGCGCCTTTGCGGCGTCGCATATCTGGTCGAGGTAGGTGTCGCCGTCGGACGCGGTGTAATGCTCGTAATCGTAGTAGTACTCGCGGTCCCACCAGTTCACGTAAGCGTACATGTAGTACCAGAAATTCCACTTGTTCCAGTGCACGTAGTCGTTCGGGTGGTCATAGGCCCAGTCTGCGATCCGGTGCGAACGGTCATTCTTGCCGTCCGTCATCAGCACAACGGTTTTCAGCGTTTCGGGGTCGTCAAAAGCTTCGGGGCGCCCGACGAATTCGTCGTCAATAACGTTAGACGCGGCCAGCGAGGTCACAGTCGCGCTCATGGACGGGTCCAGCAGGCCGACCCCCCACTTCATGCCGAGGAAAATGGACGTACCGGCGCGCGGCTTCAGCTTGGCGATCTGCTGCTTGAGCGCCGCGGCGTTTTGGCTGAGCGGCGTAATGCGTTCGTAATCATGGCGCGGGCAGACGGTATCGGTCCGGGCGTTGCTGTCCGAATAGTTCCACTGGTAGTGCTGCATCTGCTCGTAGGTGATCGCAAAGTTGAAGTCCGTGTTGTTGAACTCCGACGCCGGGATCTCCAGGCAGTGGGAATAGTTGTGGCGGTGCACGGTGTTGAACCGGTTGTAAAGGTTCGGGCCCGCGTTCACATGTTCCGAGTAGGGGACAAGGCTGAGCGAGACGAGGTCTTCAGTTTCTTCCCGGATCACGGTGTCGACAAAGACGCTGGCCGCCTGGCGCAGGTTTGTCATCTTATTGTTGTTGCGCATGGAGCCCGAGATATCGAGCACGAGGCTGATCTCAACATTGGCGATGCGCTCTTCGGCGGTGCCGATTGCAGGCACCGGCAGTTCGTCGACGCCCATCAGGCGCATGAACTGGGTCGGCGTTGTGGTGGAGGCGTTCGCGGTCACCACGCGGTAGTTCAGACCCTCATCAACCACAACCGAGTTGACGTAGCCGGACATGCCTGACTTGTCGAAAAAGTCGGCAACGACGTCGGCCGGGTTCAGCGTCTGATCAAGGTCCGCTGCGGCCAGAACGGCGCGGTCCACCGTGTTTTGCAGGCGCACGCGTTCCATCTCGTTGCGCATCAGGTCCACGCCGATACCGCCAACCAGCAGCATCATCATGAACAAGGAGACGCCAAAGAGGGTCATAACGCCATCTTCGTTCCGCGCGAAGCGATGAAGATGGCGAAGCGATCGTTGGATATGCCTATCAATCTGACGCATGTAAGTCTCGTTGTCTCATTACCCCACAGGCGTTGTCGGCCTGCCACTCCGAGGATGTGTGTGGCGGGGGAATGTGGTCGAAACGGGGCAGCAACGGGGAAGTTGTTGGGTTTTTGGTCTTGCCCCTGGAAAAATGTCTAAAGGTTTAAAGGCACTGTTTCGCTTGCCGAAACGCCGCTCAGTGGCTGAGCCGCAGCGGGCGGATCGCGCGGGCGATGCTTTCGAACGCGTCGTTCAGTTCGCTGTCCGCGACGTCAAAGAAATGGCTGGGCGATGAGGCACAGTTGCGCATCTGCGTCTTGGCGGCCGACGGCGCCTCGAAGGCAATGGTGTAGATCACCACGTTGCGCGAGGGGTCTTTGGCCAGGTCGCACACGTCATAGAAGCTTTGCACGTTGGTTCCGGCCGTGCTGATCCGTTCGCGGTCCCCGCCGCGATGTGCCAGCTCGTTCGTGGGGTTTTCGGGGTGCATGGTGTCCCGCGGGCGCACCTGTTCGGTGATCTGCCCGTCGGTCATCAGCACGATGAACTTCTCCGCCCGTTCGTCGCCCCAATCGGCGGGGCGGCCGCGGAAGGCGTCCGGCACAAGGCCTGCATTGGCCATCGCGTCGAAATCATCGCGGCTGGACGGGTCCAGAAGGGCCAGGCCATACTTGATCGCGTAATGCGTGCCCGTGCCGTCATGCATCCGCATGTTGTCGATAAACGTCTCAAGGTGGGTGATATTGTTAGAGGCGTACTGGATCGCGGTGTCGTCCTCGGGGCACCACCCCCAGTCCATAACGGCCCCTGCAATGGACCAGTTCATGAAATGCGCCACCTGGTCGGGGCTGCCAGTGTTCGGCAGGCCGGAATACGTGAAATCGTTCGGCGCGATTTCGATGCAGGAGGAGTTGTTTGGGTAGACATAGCGCCCGCCCGCAACGGACCCGGTGCCTGCCGGGGTCGCAGGGTGCAGGACCGTGTTATTGAACGCCTCAAGGATGCCGCCATCGGCCTCGTTCATCGGGGCGGCCGGGTAGCGCACGCCGCCCATGCGGTTGAACATGAAGGCGCCGGGGTTTGTCTGGCCAGCATAGGGGATCAGGTTGATCGAGGTGAATTGCGCCAGATCGCCCTCCAGCAGCGTCGCGACAAAGCTTTTGGCCGCCGGGCGCAGGTCGTCCATCCGGTTCGAGAACCGCATGGAGCCGGAGATGTCGAGCACGAGGCTGACTTCAAGCTCCGGGATCACTTGTTCGGCGGTGCCGCCGGTGATGACGGGCAAGGTTGGGTTGCCCATGAACTTCATCCAGCGGGTCGCCTGTTCGGTATTGGCGCGGGCAGAGACAGTGCGCGCGGTGTTGCTCTGTGCAACGACGATGTCTGTCACCTCACCCCCGAGGCCAGCCTTGGCAAAGTAGTCTTCGACCACCTCTGTCGGGGGGCGTTTCTGATCAAGGTCCGCGGCCGCCAGAAGGGCACGGTCCAGCACGCTCTGGCGTTTGGTGCGTTCATATTCGGCGAGCATCAGGTCCACGGCGATCCCGCCGACCAGCAGCATCATCAGGAAGAGGTAAATGCTGAAAATTGTCATCACGCCGCTTTCATCACGGCGAAATGCGGCAAGGCGCGCCCGAAGGCAGGAAAGATGTGTCGAGATCATGGCAGGACCCGTGGCAGCGAGAACATGATGAACAAAGTGTTGCCGGAATGTGGCGCAATTGGGGCAAACCCAGCGCAATTCGACGGCGCTGGTTCCGCGACGGAAACAGTGCGGCCTGCCCGCTCATACCGTTTCTGACAGGCGTTTGCGGAACGCTCAAAAAAGTCGCAAACATTAACGGCTTCGTCATAGGCTGCCTGCAGGCTCCGGTCTTGCACCTGAGTCGGACACGCCAAGGAGGGCTGACATGCGCGCGCCGAACGAGCCAACTTTCCGCGAAAGTGTGGACCTGATGTTCAACCGCGCGGTGGCGCTGATGGACCTGCCGCCGGGGCTGGAACAGAAGATCCGCGTGTGCAACGCCACCTATACCGTGCGCTTTGGCGTGCGGCTGCGCGGCCAGATCCAGACGTTTACCGGCTACCGCTCTGTACATTCGGAGCATATGGAGCCGGTGAAGGGTGGCATTCGATTTTCGACTGGGGTGAACCAGGATGAGGTGGAGGCGCTTGCGGCGCTGATGACCTATAAATGCGCGCTGGTCGAGGCGCCCTTTGGCGGCTCCAAGGGCGGGCTCTGTATCGATCCGCGTCAGTACGATGAAGAAGAGATGGAGCGGATCACCCGCCGCTTTGCCTATGAGCTGATCAAGCGCGACATGATCAATCCCGCTCAAAACGTGCCGGCGCCCGATATGGGCACGGGGGAGCGGGAGATGGCGTGGATCGCCGACCAGTACAAACGCATGAACACAACCGACATCAACGGCGTTGCCTGCGTGACCGGCAAGCCGATCCATGCGGGCGGTATTCAGGGCCGGACGGAGGCGACGGGCCGCGGCGTGCAATATGCGCTGCGCGCGTTCTTCCGGGACGCGCAGGGGGTGAAGAAGGCCGGGATGACCGGCGATCTGTCCGGCAAGTCTGTCGTGGTGCAGGGCCTTGGGAATGTGGGCTATCACGCGGCGAAATTCCTCAGCCAGGAAGACGGCTGCCGCGTCGTGGGCATCATCGAACGGGACGGCGCGCTCACCGACCCGGACGGTCTGAATGTGGACGCGATCCGGGACTGGATCGCAGGGCATGGCGGCGTCGCGGGCTACGCGGGCGCCACCTATGTCGAAGACGGCGCATCAGTGTTGGAGACAGATTGCGACATCCTTATTCCAGCGGCGCTTGAAGGCGTGATCAACCTTGCCAATGCGGCCAACATCAAAGCGCCGCTGATCATCGAGGCGGCGAATGGCCCGGTGACCTCGGGCGCCGATAACATCCTGCGCGAGAAGGGCACCGTGATTATCCCCGACATGTACGCCAATGCGGGCGGCGTGACCGTGTCCTATTTCGAGTGGGTGAAGAACCTCAGCCATATCCGCTTTGGCCGGATGCAGCGCCGCCAGGAAGAGGCGCGGCACCAGCTGGTCGTGGACGAGTTGGAACGGCTCAGCGCGCATCTGGGTGACGCATGGAGCATAACGCCTGATTTCAAGGAAAAGTACCTGCGCGGCGCGGATGAGCTTGAGCTGGTCCGCTCCGGCCTCGATGACACGATGCGCAAAGCGTATAACGACATGGCGCAGGTTTGGCATGGCCGCGATGAGGTCGATGACCTGCGCACGGCGGCATATCTGGTCTCGATTGACAAGGTTGCGCTGAGCTACAAGGCCAAAGGGCTTTAGGCGGTGTCATGGGGGCGGTGCGCTGTGAACGCGCACCCTTGGGACGTTGTTTCTGTGACGCTGGGGGCTGGCACCGACGCCGCTTGTCGCGGACAGGCCAGCCCGCGTCGAAAAGCGCCGTGGCGCGCATTCTGCCCCTTGCTAGGCTCCGCTGGACCGAGGGGAGATTGCGATGTTCGGCGGTGGAAGATTCTCTGGCCTGCGTGTCCTGCGCGAGGGGCTGACAGGCAACAAGGGCTGGACGGCCCATTGGCGCGATCCCGAGCCGAAGGCGGAGTATGACATTATTATTATCGGCGGCGGCGGGCATGGTCTGGCCACCGCGCATTACCTCGCCTCCGTGCACGGGCTGACCAATGTCGCGGTGCTGGAGCGGGGGTATCTCGGTGGCGGCAATGTGGGGCGCAACACCACGATTGTCCGCGCCAACTACATGCTGCCCGGCAATTCGGAGTTCTACTCCCACTCGCTCAAGCTGTGGGAAGGGCTGGAGGAAGACCTCAACTACAACGTGATGCACTCGCAGCGGGGCATCATCAACCTGTTCCACTCGGACGGCCAGCGCGACGCCTTTGCCCGCCGGGGCAACCAGATGCTGAGCCAGGGGGATGATGCGATCCTGCTCGACACCGCGGGCGTGCGGCGGCATCTGCCTTACCTTGACTTCGAGAACACCCGCTTCCCGATCTATGGCGGCCTTTATCACAAGCGCGGGGGCAGCGCGCGGCACGATGCCGTGGCCTGGGGTTTTGCGCGCAGCGCGTCGCAGCGCGGCATCGACCTGATCCAGCAATGCGAGGTGACGGGGATCGACATCTCGAACGGGCGCGTCACCGGGGTGCAGACCACTCGCGGCCCGATCCGCGCGAAGAAGGTCGGCATCTGCGCCGCGGGCCGCTCCAGCCAGGTGGCCGCGATGGCGGGCCTGACCCTGCCGATTGAATCCCACGTCCTGCAGGCCTTTGTCACCGAGGGGCTGAAGCCCTGCATCGACCACGTCGTGACCTACGGCATGGGCCACTTCTATATCAGTCAGTCGGACAAGGGGGGGCTGGTCTTTGGCGGCGATCTGGACATGTACGCCAGCTATGCCGCCCGCGGGAACCTGCCGCTGGTTGAGCATGTGACCGAGGCCGCGATGACCTTGATGCCGATGATCGGCAAGGCGCGGGTGCTGCGCAGCTGGGGCGGGATCATGGACATGACGCCGGATGGCTCCTTCATCATCGACAAGACGGATATCGATGGGCTCTTTATCAATTGCGGCTGGTGTTATGGCGGGTTCAAAGCGACGCCTGCCTCGGGCCACACCTTTGCGCATCTGCTGGCCACCGGAAACCCGCACGAGACAACCGTTAACCACCGCCTCGACCGGTTCCGCACCGGCTACGGGATCATGGATGAAGAGAGCACCGGCTCTCAGCATAACCTGCACTAGGCGCTTGGGGGAACCGATGGGAGCCTCCGGCGGGGATTTTTGGGAACAGAGAAGGGGCGGGCGTGCCGCGCTTCTTGGAGACGTAAGATGAGACTTGTCTGTCCGATTTGCGGCGCGCGCGACCGGCGTGAGTTCTACTACCAGGGTCATGCGTTGGCGCTGGACCGGCCCGGCCCGGATGCTTCGGCCGAGGCATGGGACAACTACGTGTACCAGCGCGAGAACAAACCGGGCGTCGTGCGTGAGCTGTGGCAGCACGAGGCGGGCTGCGGCGCGTGGATCGTCGTGGAGCGGGAC
Organism: Pseudomonadota bacterium; assembly: GCA_039817385.1. GTDB lineage: Bacteria > Pseudomonadota > Alphaproteobacteria > Rhodobacterales > Rhodobacteraceae > JBCBCP01. Next base: position 71,468 of record JBCBVY010000005.1, read on the forward strand.
GTGACCACGCATGAGGTGCTGGGCGCGGAACTGGCCGAGGAGGTCACCGCATGAGGATCGGCAACAAGGGGCTGGTGGACCGGGACACCTCGCTGCGCTTCACCTTTAATGAGATTGGCTATACCGGCCATGACGGCGACACGCTGGCCTCCGCGCTACTGGCCAATGGGGTGCGGCTGGTGGGGCGGTCGTTCAAATACCACCGCCCGCGCGGCATCTGGTCGGCGGGCAGTGAGGAGCCGAACGCGCTGGTCACCACCCGCACTGGCGCGCGGTCGGAGCCAAACGTGCGCGCCACGGTGCAAGAGCTGCATGACGGCCTCGTCGCGCGCTGCCAGAACGCGTGGCCGTCGCTGGGCTTTGACGTGCTGAGCGTGAATGATCTGGCGGCGCCGTTCCTCGGGGCGGGCTTCTACTACAAGACTTTCATGTGGCCGCGCGCCTTCTGGGAGCGTGTGTACGAGCCGATCATCCGCCGTGCGGCTGGCCTTGGTGCGCTGAGCGGGGAGGACAACGTCGACAAATATGACCGCGGGTATCTCTTCTGCGATCTGCTGGTGATCGGCTCCGGCCCCGCGGGGCTGATGGCGGCGCGAGTGGCGGCGGAGGCGGGCGCGGATGTGATCCTCGCCGATGAGGGGGCGCGCCTGGGCGGGCGTCTGAATGCGGAGATGGAGGCGATAGGCGGCGTGCCCGCGGCAGCGTGGGCCGCGCAGACCGTCAACCGCCTGTCAGAGATGGACAATGTGCGTCTCATGCCGCGCACAACCATTGCGGGGGCCTATGATGGCGGCACCTATGGCGCGCTGGAGAAGGTTTCGCACCACGCGCGTGTGCCGGAAAAAGGCGCGCCGCTGGAGACGTTCTGGCGCATCGCCGCGGGTCGGGCCGTGCTGGCCGCGGGCGCAATTGAGCGGCACGTGGCCTTTGCGAACAATGACCGTCCGGGCGTGATGGCGGCCGGGGCTGTGCGCACGTATCTGAACACCTACGGCGTCAGCCCGGGCAAGACCGTTACCGTTTTTGCCAACAATGACGACGCGCACCGCACCGCGCGCGACCTTGTCGATGCGGGCGTTCACGTGGCCGCGGTGCTCGACAGCCGCGCCGACGCGAAGGCGCTGGGCAATTACCGCGTGATCCCCGGCGCGCTGGTCACCGGGACCGAGGGGCGCAAGGCGATTGAAGCGGTCAGCTTCCAGACGCCGTCGGGCCCGGACAAGCTGGTGACAGATTGCCTTGCCGTGTCGGGTGGCTGGAACCCGACGGTGCACCTGACCTGCCACATGAACGGGCGGCCGACATGGGATGCGGGCATCAGCAGCTTCGTGCCCACGCCCGGATCGGTCCCCGGCTTGCACGTTGCGGGCAGCGCAAATGGGGTGATGGACACGGCGGGCTGTCTGGCCTCTGGCGCGCAGGCGGCGGTGGATGCGCTAGCGGAGCTGAGCATTTCGGCCAAACTGCCGGACATGCCCGATGCGGACGATGCGCCCTACCGGATGGAGCCGCTTTGGGCCGTGCCGGGCAAGGGCCGCGCGTGGCTCGATTTCCAGAACGATGTGACCGTGAAGGACATCAAGCAATCGGCACAGGAGAATTTTACCTCCGTCGAGCATATGAAGCGCTACACCACCCAAGGCATGGCAACCGATCAGGGCAAAAACTCCAACGTGGCCGCGCTTGCGCTTCTGGCCGATGCGACGGGGCGCGGCATTCCCGAGACCGGGACGACCACCTTCCGGCCACCCTATAGCCCGATTGCCATTGCCGCGCTGGGCGCGGGGGCGCAGGGCAAAGGGTTCGCGCCCGAGCGCAAGACGACCTCCCACGCGGCGACGATTGAACGCGGCGCGCCGATGATTGAGGCGGGGCTGTGGTACCGGCCCAGCTATTTCCCGGCGCCGGGGGAAAAGACCTGGCGGCAGTCTTGCGACCGCGAGGTCGGCTACGTGCGCGAGGCGGTTGGGGTGTGCGATGTGTCGACGCTGGGCAAGATCGACATTCAGGGGCCGGATGCGGCCAAGCTGCTCGATCTGGCCTACACCAACATGTTCTCCACCCTCAAAGAGAACCGCGTGCGCTATGGCTTGATGCTGCGCGAGGATGGCTACGTCATGGACGACGGCACCACCGCGCGGCTGGGGGAAAACCACTACGTGATGACGACGACGACCGCCGCGGCGGGGCAGGTCATGCGGCATCTGGAGTTCCTGACGCAGGGCCTGCACCCCGAGTGGGACGTGCGCATCATGTCCGTGACGGAGCAGTGGGCGCAGTTTGCGGTGGCGGGGCCGAAATCGCGCGAGCTGCTGAACGGTCTGCTGGACGCACCCATCGACAATGACGCGTGGCCCTTCATGGCCTGCGGCGCGGTCAGTGTGCAGGGCACAAAAGGGCGGCTGTTCCGCATCTCTTTCTCGGGTGAGCATGCCTATGAGATCGCGGTGCCGGCGCGCTATGGCGACAGCCTGTTCCGGCTGCTTGTCGCCCGGGCCGAGGCGCTGGGCGGCGGGGCCTACGGGATGGAGGCGCTGAACGTGTTGCGGATCGAGAAAGGGTTCATCACCCATTCGGAAATCCACGGGCGCACCACGGCCTTTGACATCGGCATGGGCCGGATGGTGTCGGCCAAAAAGGACTGCATCGGCAAGTTCATGGCCGCGCGCGAGGGTCTGATGGACGAAGACCGCGAGCAGCTGGTTGGGCTGAAACCCGTTGGTGCGGTCAAGCAACTGACAGCGGGCGCGCATCTGTATGAAAACGCGGCGGAGCCGGTTGCCAAGAACAACCGCGGCTACATCACATCGGTCGGGTTCTCCCCGACGCTGGGGCATTTCATTGGCCTTGGCTTTGTGCAGGGCGGTCTGGCCCGCGAAGGCAATGTGATGCGGATGGTGGACGGGCTGCGCGGGGTCGAGACCACGGTCGAGATTTGCCACCCCGTCATGTTCGATCCCGAAGGAGGACGCACCCGTGGCTGAATTGATTGCGCGTACCCCCTGCGAGGGGTTGCTGCCTCGCCCGATTGGCGATGCGGTGCTGGAAGAGGTGGACCTGGGCGTTCTGACCTCCGTCGCCCCTTACAAGGGCGCGTCCGATCCGCTGAAAAACACGCATGGCATGGCCTTTCCGGCGCCGAACCGCGCGACGGGCAAGGCGGGTGCGCGGGCGATCTGGTTTGGGCGGGGTATGGCGCTGCTGGCGGGCCCTGCGCCTGATCCCGCGATGGCGGCCCATGCGGCGCTCACGGACCAGTCCGATGCGTGGGCCTGCGTGACCCTGTCTGGGGCGGCGGCCGAAGACGTGCTGGCGCGGCTGGTGCCCATCGACGCACGCGCGGCTACGTTCAAGCGGGGGCATACGGCGCGCACGCAGCTTCAGCATATCAATGTCTCGCTCACCCGGATCGGGGCGGACAGTTTTCTGATCCTCGGGTTTCGCGCGATGGCCGGAACGCTGGTTCACGACCTTGTTGAGGCTATGGAGAGTGTCGCCGCGCGCGGCTAAAAGGGTCACCAACGCGATTCACGAAGGTGTTCCAGATGTTCCGTCCGATCCTTGCCGTTTCCCTTGCCTGGGCCGCCGCGCCTGCGCTGGCCGATGACAAAGCGCAAAGCTGCGAATACCAGGCGCAGGTTGTCGCGGCGATCCAAGCCGCACGGCTGGAGCGTGTGGCCGAGCGCAAGGTCGAGGAACACATCCTCGCCTCCGAGCCCGCATGGCCCGAACGGTACAACAACGCGATCCCGCTGATCACGCCGTGGGTCTACGAACAGAAGCGGTCGATCATTCGCGACGAAGATCTGGGTGCGGCCTGGAACGAGCTTTGCTTGGCGCAGTGACTCGGGGCGCGGGCGGCCCTATATTCACCGCATGAGCCTGCCCCCCGGTTTCCTTGACGAATTGCGCACCCGCCTGAGCCTGAGCCAGGTCGTGGGCCGCAAAGTCATGTGGGACCAGCGCAAGTCCAACCAGGGCAAGGGCGACATGTGGGCGCCGTGCCCGTTCCACCACGAAAAGACGGCCAGCTTCCACGTCGACGACCGCAAGGGCTATTACTACTGCTTTGGCTGTCACGCGAAGGGGGATGCGATCACCTTCGTGCGCGAGACGGAGAATGTCAGCTTCATGGAAGCGGTCGAAATCCTCGCCGATGAGGCGGGCCTCAAGATGCCGGCACGCGACCCCAAAGCGAAGGAAAAGGCGGATCGCCGGACGCAGCTGGCCGAGGTGATGGAGCTGGCCGTGCAGCATTTTCGCTTGCAGTTGCGCACGGGCGCAGCGGCGGCGGCGCGAGAGTACCTGGAGCATAAGCGGGGCCTCGGGCCAGAGGCGCAGGCACGGTGGGAGATCGGCTTTGCCCCCGATGCGTGGCAGGGGCTTTGGGACGCGCTGAAGGCGAAGGGCGTTGCGGATGACCTGATCCTGGGCGCGGGGCTGGCGAAACCGAGCCAGAAGGGCGGCAGACCCTATGACACGTTCCGGGGCCGCATCATGTTTCCCATCCGCGACGCGCGCGGGCGCTGCATTGCCTTTGGGGGCCGCGCGATGGACCCCGGCGACAACGCGAAATACCTCAACTCGCCCGAGACGGAGCTGTTCGACAAATCCCGCACGCTTTACAACCACGGCCCCGCGCGCACCGCAGCGGGGAAGGGCCAGCCGCTGATTGTGGCGGAAGGCTACATGGACGTAATTGCGCTAGGCGAGCATGGGTTTGGCGCGGCGGTGGCGCCTTTGGGCACCGCGGTGACAGAGCATCAGCTCGCGATGCTCTGGCGGATCGCGGATGAGCCGATCATCGCGCTGGACGGCGACACGGCGGGCCTGCGCGCCGCGCACCGGGTGATCGATATCGCCTTGCCGCTGCTGGAGGCGGGCAAATCCCTGCGCTTTGCCTTGATGCCGGACGGGCAGGACCCGGATGATATTTTGAAGGCGAGCGGTGCGCCCGCCCTGCAAAAGCTGCTGGATGCGGCGCAGCCGATGGTGCGCCTTCTGTGGCAGCGCGAGACCGAAGGCCGCGTGTTTGACAGCCCGGAGCGCAAGGCGGCGCTGGACCGGGCGCTGCGCGAGAAAACGGCGCTGATCAAGGATCCGTCCATCCGGCACCACTACGATCAGGAAATCAAAGACCTGCGCTGGAAGCTCTTCCGCCCCGCACCCGCGCAGCGGGGGGGCAAGCCGCGCTGGAGCGCGCCGCCGCAGGCGCTGCCCGGCACCAAAGCCTCCGCACTGGCAAGCCAGGACCCGGAACATTTGCGAGAGGCGGTGATCCTCGCGGCGCTGGTGACAACGCCGGAAATCGCAGCGGAGGTTGAACCCGCGCTCGACCGCATGCGCTGCGCCGCGCCGCTGCACGCGGACCTGCGCGCGTTGCTTCTGCGGCACTATCCTGCGGGGCCGGAGGCGTTGCGCAAAAAGATTGTCAGCGCACTGGGCCCCGACGCCCTTGATAATCTGATGGCGGCGCGCCATGTCGCCATCGTTCCCTGCATCCGCAACCCGGGCAATCCTGACCTTGTTCGCCAGACCGTCACCGAAGAGCTGGCAAAGCTGGAAGCGGCCCGTGGGCTGGATGCAGAGATCGCAGATGCGGCGGAAGATATGCAAAGCGCGCCGGACGAAGGGGTGACCTATCGGCTCAAATCGGCCGCTGAGGCCGCCGCCGAGGCGACGCGCAGTAAACAGGAAGACGACGCCGAGATTGAGCTTGGCGCAAACGGCGCGCCCATGCGCCGGGACGAGCGGGCCGCGTTTGATTCGCTGCTGGAAACGATCCGGTTCACCAAACCGGGCCGCTAAGCCACGCAGGGCGGCAAAACCGCGCAAAACAAAGGCTTTCGGGTGGCCGAATCACCCGAACTGTGGATGATTCCTTCATCGCCGAATCACTGGGACGATTGGCGGGTTGGGAACGCGTAACGGGACAAGGAGCGCCGCATGGCCGCCAAGGACACGAACGACGACGCCAAGACCGACGATCAGGATGCAGGCCACAGCCTCGACATGAGCCAGGCCGCCGTCAAGAAGATGATCGGCGAGGCCCGAGAGAAGGGCTATATCACCTACGATCAGCTCAACACTGTGCTGCCGCCCGATCAGGTCAGCTCCGAGCAGATCGAGGACGTCATGTCGATGCTGTCCGAGATGGGCATCAACATCATCGAAGATGAAGAGGCCGAAGAGGAGGAGGCCAAAGGCTCCACCGAGGTCGCCACGACCGCGCAAAACCGCGAGATCACCCTCGGCTCCGGTACCGCTGAAAAGCTGGACCGCACGGACGATCCAGTGCGCATGTACCTGCGGGAGATGGGTTCGGTCGAGTTGCTTTCCCGCGAGGGCGAGATCGCCATCGCCAAGCGGATCGAGGCGGGGCGCAATACGATGATCGCGGGCCTGTGCGAAAGCCCGCTGACCTTTCAGGCCATCACGATCTGGCGCGACGAACTTCTGTCCGAAGAGATCCTTTTGCGCGACGTGATCGACCTGGAGACGACGTTTTCCGGCCAGATGGGCGAAGACGAGGCGGTCGAGCCAGTGGTGCCTGCGGCGGGCGCTACGGCGGAGACGCAGGCGGATTCCGGCCCCGAGCTTGACGCGGACGGCAACCCGATTGCCAAGGACGACGACGATGACGAGGACGAGCAGGCCAACATGTCGCTTGCGGCGATGGAAGCGGCGCTGAAGCCGCAAGTGCTGGAAACGCTCGACATCATTGCCGGCGATTACGCGACCCTGTCAGAAATTCAGGACAACCGCATTTCCGCCACGCTGAACGAGGATGGATCGTTCTCGGATGCCGACGAAAAGACCTACCAAGCCCTGCGCGCGGAAATCGTGGAACTTGTGAACGGCCTGCACCTGCACAACAACCGGATCGAGGCGCTGATCGACCAGCTCTATGGCATCAACCGCCGGATCATGCAGATCGACAGCGCGATTGTGAAGCTGGCGGACCAGGCCCGCATCAACCGCAAGGAATTTGTCGAAGCCTATCGCGGCTACGAGTTGGACCCGAACTGGCTGGACCGGATGGGTGAGAAACCCGGGCGCGGTTGGCAGATGTTCATCGAACGCTCTTCGGGCAAGGTCGAAGGGCTGCGCGCCGACATGGCGCAGGTCGGCCAATATGTCGGTCTCGACATCCCCGAATTCCGCCGCATCGTGCAGCAGGTCCAGAAGGGCGAGAAAGAGGCGCGTCAGGCCAAAAAGGAAATGGTCGAAGCGAACCTGCGGCTCGTCATCTCCATCGCCAAGAAATACACCAACCGCGGCCTGCAATTCCTCGATCTGATACAGGAAGGCAATATCGGCCTGATGAAGGCCGTGGACAAGTTCGAGTACCGCCGCGGCTACAAATTCTCCACCTACGCGACGTGGTGGATCCGGCAGGCCATCACCCGGTCCATCGCGGACCAGGCCCGGACCATCCGTATCCCGGTGCACATGATCGAAACGATCAACAAGCTGGTCCGTACGGGTCGCCAGATGCTGCACGAGATCGGCCGCGAGCCAACGCCCGAAGAGCTGGCCGAAAAGCTGCAGATGCCGCTGGAGAAGGTGCGCAAGGTGATGAAAATCGCCAAGGAACCGATCAGCCTCGAGACGCCCATCGGCGACGAAGAAGACAGCCAGCTTGGCGATTTCATCGAGGACAAGAACGCCGTCCTGCCGCTGGATTCCGCGATCCAGGAAAACCTCAAGGAAACCACAACCCGCGTTCTGGCCTCCCTCACCCCGCGCGAAGAACGCGTCCTGCGGATGCGCTTTGGCATCGGGATGAACACCGACCACACCCTCGAAGAGGTCGGCCAGCAGTTCAGCGTGACCCGCGAACGCATCCGCCAGATCGAGGCGAAAGCGCTGCGCAAGCTTAAGCACCCCTCGCGGAGCCGCAAGCTACGGTCTTTCCTCGACCAGTAGGTCTGAAACTGCACCCCGATAGCTTCATCGGGGTGCGAGCAGACTTAACCCGCCAAAGTTAGCTCATCAGGTTCTTTGTCGCGCACGCCAGTGTCTGGTCTCGTTCGGATCATAATCAAACGCCAAACGACAGTGTCATTTTTCTTCAAGCCGCGGATCTGCTCATTGCCGTCCGCGTCAACAGTCGTAAACGGGTCGCTGAACGGAACAATGCGGCGCGGTCCAGACTTGCGGTTTACGTCGACGCCGTCTGCATCGTATACATAATACTGCCACGCCATGACCCCGGTTTTGTTACGATCCACAGCGATCAAAGGCTTGTCAGGGTCATTGTCCTTAAAGCGGACGGCTTCATCAGCGTTGCTGTAAGTGCCCGCAGGGTAGACCCGTGGACGCTGAACGCCCGTTGTCTTATCCTTTTGGCGTGACTGTGCCGTTGCCTCGCTGTGCTCAATGGTTATGGAATCTACAAAGCGCCGGCCCAAGATCGTCTCTGTGTCAAAATCTAGGCTAGGTGTCTGGCTGCTTGTGGTTTTTTTCACCTCCTTCATAAGGTCTTCGACTGTGCTGCCTTCGGGAAGGTGCACAGTTTTGCTGAAATAGAAGCCAGCAATGTCGAGCGTGACGGGGACTGTATCTTTGGATGCCATTTGGAATACCCTTAAAATGTGCTGGAATGACGTGAATCACAAAATGTGCTGGAATGACGTGAATCACATCAAGTGTCCACTTATGTTGACGACGTTATGTAATATCTTTAAGACATTTCCCGCATAGATAGTGGTCTCGAGGGTGATGTTCTGTGTGTCGTTGGGTTGACAGCCGCACTGCACACCAGCGGCGATGCGTTGATGATTAAAGTGCGAGCGAAAGCCGCGCAGCTTCCTCGACCAGTAACGTAAAAACTCGGCCTGCTGGGACCTGACCAGCGGGCCGACGCACGCCTTTGTGCTCCTGACCCTGCGGCGCTTCAACCTTTCATAGAAAATTTGCTTTTCCTAGAAAGCGTCTTTTCGAACGTGCGAATGCGCGGTAACTTACGCTGGATATTAAGGGTGATTCCAGTGTTAAAACATATTTTCGCGACCGTATTTTTTGGCATTTTGATTTCGGCACCAGCGACAGCTGCAACAGTAAGCAGCACGCTTTTGACCGACAGCGCGTTTTCGGCCGCAACAATCGTCGAGCAGCCAGTTGGTGAAATCCGCGATGGCGGTCCGGGCACGTGGGAGCTGGGCGTGGGACGTAACACGCAAAGCACACCGAATTCGACCAACGCCCACTACACGCATACCACGGCTTTCACGGCGTTCACGCTGATGTTTGGCGCGGCCCAGGGCGATCTGTCGCTGACGGTTGGTGCGACGACGATTTCGTTCAACGTCGGCACCGGCTTCTTTGACACGTTCAACGCGCTTGGCATTCGGGCCGAAGGTCGCGATAACAAAGGCAACGTTGAGGGCTCCACGTTCATTCGGAATCTGACCCTCGACGGGATGTCGCTCAGCACCGATTCAATTGCAGCTACGAACAACAGCGCTGGTGTTCTGCTGACCCAGCCGCTGGACTTGTCTTCTGGCTTCACGCTCGCTGGCGAGTACCAGTTTGTGTACTCGGGCCTTGCACAGGGTCAAGGCTCCGGGTCGCGTCCGGCGATCCAGCTCAAGGCCGCCGAAATACCGCCCGTGCCGCTGCCCGCTGCCGCTTGGATGCTAATCGCTGCGCTGGGTGGTCTGGGCGTGCTGCGCCGCGCGCGCAAGGTCGCCTGAGCGATCTTCCCCTGACCCAAGGGCGCAGCTATTGACCGGGCGGCTGAGCGGACCATACTCCAGCATAGCAGCTTGGAGTTCACTATGACCCTGGATCTGACAAACCCATTCCGCCGCCGCCCCGCTCGTCTTGCGGGGCTTCCGCGTATTGTGCGGCTCTATATTCTGAACGCCGGGATTGGCTTTGTCCTGTCGGCGATTTTCACCGCCGCTGTGCTCTACCTCAACATCGCGAACATCGGACATCTCGTGGCCAGCGTCAGCGGAGGATGGTTGGCCGCGTTGGTGTTTTTCGTGCTGAACGGCATCGTCTTTGCCAGCGTGCAGACCGGTATCGTGATCATGATGATCGGCAGTGATGATGGTCCAGGGGGCGGGCGCAAGCAGCGCATTCCATTAGGTGATCCGCAGCCGGTCCGCAGCCCAGCCCGTGCAGGGGCAACCGGTGCCACTTCCCGCCGCTGAACGTTCAGATCTGCCGGCACAGAACTTGATCGTATTTGACGGCGTTTGCGTGCTCTGCTCGAGGTTTTTTCGCTTCATGCTGAAACACGACCGCACGCAGCGGTTCCAGTTCGCCACAGCGCAATCACCCGTTGGCCAGCAGCTTTACCGCGACCTTGGCCTGCCCACGGAAGATTTCGAGACAAACCTCGTGATCGTGGACGGCGTCACCTACCAGAAGATGGACGCTTTCGCTGCCGCGATGCGGGCCATAAGTTGGCCGTGGCGGGCGCTGGCAGCCGTCGCCTATGTCCCGCGCCCCCTGCGTAACTGGCTTTATCACCGCATTGCGCGCAACCGCTACGCGCTTTTCGGCAAGACAGACAACTGCCTGATCCCGGATGCGTCCCTGCGCGCCCGTTTCGTGCCGGGCGGGTTCACGACATAACGCGTGCCCCACGCAGCCGTGATTTTGCCGCCTTGCGCAGCGCCCCATATCGAAGGGTAACACACCCGCCGAGAAAGGACGCGCCATGTTTCGATACCTCGCCTCTGCCGTGACCTGCGCCGCGCTGATTGCGCCCGCTGCGCACGCGCGAACGTTTTTCCAGGATCTGAACTTGCAGGTCAACGCGGTGGGCGCGGGCCAGTTCGAAGTGATCGAGCGGCGCGGTGCAGGCCCGCGGGACGTTTGGTGCGCGGCGGCAAAATACGCACAACAGCGCCTCGGCCAGCAGCGCGGGCGCATCTACGTTGCCGTGCCGCGCGGCCCAGCGCGCACCGTGGCGGGCCGCTCGGGCGTGACCTTCACCACCCAAGCGCCCGCCACCGCCGTGTCAACCGGCGTTCAGATCACCACGCGCGTTGCAGGGGCGAGCCTTCCTGTAAACCACGCCATCCAGTTCTGCCGCGACCGCATCATCGAACCGGAAGACCGGTTCTAAGCCAAAGGAGTTGCCCCCATGATAACCCGTCTTGTCCTGTCCGCTGCATATGCATTTGGCCTTGCGATGCCGGCCGCCGCGCAAAGTTTCGAAGCCGAAAACAGGCTGACCGTGAATGTCGTTCAAGGCGGGTTTGAAGTGATTGAAGGCGGATCGTTTGGCGCCCGCTCTGTCTGGTGCGCGGCATCCGACTATGCGCAGGATGTGCTGGGGGCGCCCGGCACGACACGCCTGTACGTTCTGACCCCGCGCGGCCCTGCGCAGACCCAGCCGGGCCGGGTCGGTGTGACCTTCACAACGGATGCGTCTGCCGTCAGCCCAGCGGCAACCCTGATCGTCAGCACGGGTCTGCGCACACCGGGCGCGAACCTGTCGGTCGACCACAGCTACCAGTTTTGCCATGACCACCGGCTGATCAATACGGGCCAATAGGGTCGGGACTTTAGCCCGCCCCGGTCTATCTTTATCAGTAAAGGAGGACGTGCCAATGAGATTACATGCCCTGACCCTGTGCCTCGCCGTAACAGCGCCCGCCACGTTGCCCGCCGCGACGATTGGCGAAGAGCTGTCGCGGCTCGTCATCAACCCCTTGAACGCCAGCGATTTTGAGGTGGTGGAAACCCAGACAATGGGCCCTGCCGAGTTCTGGTGCGCGGCAGCCAGTTTCAATGAGCTGCGCCAAGGCGGGTCGGAACGCATCGCGCTTTACGTGAAGACCCCGCGCGGCCCGTCGCTGACGCAGCCGGGGCGCAAGGGGGTGGTCTTTACCACCAACCCGGCCGGGCTGCCCGAGCGCGCCGCGCAGACCTCGCTGAACGTGGACAAACCGGGTCTCTCTCTGCGCTCCGCGCAGGCGCGCCGCTACTGCCGCGACGCGTTCACGCGGTCCACGAAGTAGGGTCTTTGCACACGACCTTTCGGATCCGAACCGCGGGACCGGGGCTCACGGAGGTCACGGGCGAGGTCGCGCGTTGGCTGTCCGGGGCCGATGACGGCGCGGTGGTGCTGATGGTGCGGCACACCTCCGCCTCCATCCTGATCCAGGAAAACGCCGACCCCGACGTGCAGACGGACCTGCTGGCGTGGTTGCAGCGCATCGCGCCCTCCGCGGATGATCCGTCGATGCACTATCTCCGCCACCGGGCCGAAGGGCCGGACGACATGCCCGCGCATCTGAAGGCGGCGGTGCTACCGACCAGCCTGCACATCCCGGTTCTTGGCGGTCAGATGCGGCTTGGCACATGGCAGGGCATTTTCCTTGTCGAGCACCGTGCACAGCCCCATCAGCGGGAGATCGCGGCGCAGTTTCTGGCTGCGGGCTGACCTTCGCACACCCCAGCGTTGGCACAGGCGCATTTCCCTCTACCCAAATCTTCGCACGCTGCCTATAACTAGGGGCAGATGGGGCGCAAACCCCACGATACAGGCGGGACACAAAGGGGAGTGGGCCCATGCGTTGCCCATTTTGCGGGAATATCGACACCCAGGTGAAAGACAGCCGCCCGGCGGAGGATCACGTTTCGATCCGTCGGCGCCGGTTCTGTCCGGCCTGTGGCGGGCGCTTTACTACCTATGAGCGGGTGCAGCTGCGCGATCTGGTGGTCATCAAGTCTTCGGGCAAGCGCGAAGATTTCGACCGCGACAAGCTAGAACGCTCCATTCGCATCTCCATGCAGAAGCGCCCGATCGAGCCGGAGCGGATCGACCAGATGATCTCCGGCATCGTGCGCCGCCTTGAATCGATGGGCGAGACGGATATCCCCTCCAAAACCATCGGGGAGATCGTGATGGAGGCGCTCGCGCGGATCGATACGGTTGCGTATGTCCGGTTTGCCAGCGTTTACAAAAATTTCCAGGCGGCGGACGATTTCGACAAGTTTGTCGCGGAACTGCGCCCGCACGGTCAAGCCGAAGAGTGAGCGAAGACGCCCGATTTATGTCTCTTGCGCTGTCGCTGGGGCGGCGCGGTCAGGGGCAGACGGGCAGCAACCCGGCCGTCGGCTGCGTGATCGTGGCAAAAGGCCGGATCGTCGGACGCGGTTGGACCCAACCCGGTGGGCGGCCCCACGCCGAGGCGTTTGCGCTGGCGCAAGCCGGGGAGCAGGCGCGCGGGGCGACCGCCTATGTCACGCTTGAACCCTGCGCCCATCACGGAAAGACACCCCCGTGTGCGGAGGCGCTGATTGCCGCGGGCGTGGCCCGCGTCGTGGTGGCGACGGGCGATCCTGACCCGCGCGTGGCGGGGCGGGGGCTGGATATGCTGCGCGCTGCGGGCATCACGGTTGAAACCGGGCTGCTGGAGGCCGAGGCGCGGCGCGATCTGGCCGGGTTTCTGTCGCGGCAGACGCAAGGGCGGCCCGTGTTGACGCTCAAACTGGCGGCGAGCCTTGATGGCCGCATCGCCACCGGGTCGGGGCAAAGCCAGTGGATCACCGGGCCGGAGGCGCGGCGCGCGGTGCACGCGATGCGCGCGCGGCATGATGCGGTCATGGTGGGCGGCGGCACCGCGCGGGCGGATGATCCCTCGCTGACGGTCCGGGGCCTTGGCATCACGCGCCAACCGGCCCGCGTCGTGGTCTCGCGCCGTCTTGATCTGCCTCTGATGGGGAACCTTGCGCGCACCGCGGCCGCGGTGCCGGTGATCCTCTGCCACGGCAAGGACGCCGATGCCGAACTGCGCCGCACGTGGGCAGGGCTGGGCGCGACGCTGCTGCCCTGCCGCACGCATGGCTCGCAGCTTGATGCGCGCGATGTGCTGGATCAGCTGGGCGCGCACGGGCTGAACGCGGTGTTCTGCGAAGGCGGCAGCGCGCTTTCTGCGTCCTTGATCGAAGCGGACCTTGTGAACCGGCTGATCACCTTTTCCGCGGGGCTGAACATCGGTGCCGAAGGCCTGCCGTCGGTCGGTGCGCTGGGTCTGGGGCGGCTGGACGAGGCGCGGCGTTACGCGCTGGACCATGTGCGGCAGGTCGGCGCGGATACGCTTTCGGAATGGGTGCGCGCCGCGACGCCTTAGCGCCAAAGATGCGCGTAGGACGCCAGTAGCCCCTGCAATTTGGACAAACCGCGCAAGGCTGGCCCGCCGCGCCCTGCCTCACCTGCCGCAAGGCGCTGTGCCACAACCTCCACCGTGCAGGGCAGGCCGCTGACCGGATCGCGGTAGCGGGGATAGTCGATCAGGGCCGCGTGCACGAGCCCTTCGAGCGTGACCTGCGCCTGCCGCCGCGCGGGGATATCGCCCAGATCGGTCGTCAGCCCCCAGCCCGCGTAAAAGGGCGCGCCCGTGGTTGTGACGGGCACGCCGCGCAGCAGCGCCTCGAACCCCGCAAGCGAGGTCATCGTCCAAAGCGCATCGACCTGCCCCAGAAGGGCGGCGATATCCGCGCGTTCCGCGATGATGTTTGCGGGTCCGCCCGCACCGCCGCGCAGCCCCGCCTCCACATCCGGGTGGGGTTTGTAGATCAGCGTCGCATCCGGCTCCGCGGCGCGGGCCGCTTCCAGCAGCGCCGCGTTGGTGCGGATGGCCCCGGCACCCGTGCGGATGGAGGCATCGTCTTCGACCTGTCCCACAACCAGCACGCGCCGACCCGCGGGTAGGTCCGGCACATCGCCGCCAAGGTTATACTTGCTCAGCCCCGCCTGCGTCAGCGTTCGGATCAGGGCGCGGGCGCGGTCTGCTTGGCCGGGGCGAAGCTCGGCCCGCTGCGAGATCAGCAACTCAAGGTCGGAGGGGCGGCTTGGGTCGTAGTAGATCCCGGTATGGTCCGTCACAAGGCTGAGCGGCGGGACAAGGGCCGCGCCCAGCCCAGCTGAGCGCAGGAAGCCGTCTTCGACCTGTACCGCACCCTCCGCCTTGCCCGCCCAGGCCATCCACGGGCGGCCCGTGGCCTGTGCCCGCGCGGGGTCTTCCTCGAACCGGACGTTGCCAAAGAACTGCCCAAGAGGCTTGCGCTTCCACAGGCGCATCCCCGTCGCGACCCATCCCATACGGTCGGCCCGCCATGCACGGGCGCGGGCGGCAAGACCCTCTAACGCCGCCTCGGCCGTGCAGGCTTGTCCCGTGCAGGGGTCAAACCAGGACGGATAGAGGACCATCGCGCCTGCCATCAGCTGCGCGCGGGTCAGGC
The DNA here is from genome assembly GCA_039817385.1 of Pseudomonadota bacterium. Classification (GTDB taxonomy): domain Bacteria; phylum Pseudomonadota; class Alphaproteobacteria; order Rhodobacterales; family Rhodobacteraceae; genus JBCBCP01. Next base: position 86,681 of record JBCBVY010000005.1, read on the forward strand.
GCCGGTGGCGGCGGTCGATGGGGCTGTGGTCTTCGGTCAGGCCCCAGCCTGCGTAGAACGGCGTGCCAAACACGTGCGGGCGGTGGCCGGCGTAGATCGCCTCGAACCCCAGTTGCGAGGACACGGTGTAGACCGCCACCGCCCCTTCAAACAGCCGCCAGGGGGAGACAGGCGCGTCGCAGATCGTGATGCCGTCCCGCAAATCCTCATCGCGAAAGTGGCCCGGGCGGTGGCCCGCCGTCGTTTCTGGGTGCGCCTTGATTACGATGCGGCTGCCCGGATGGTTCTCCTGCGCGACAAACAGCATTTCCAGAAAGCGGTTCCGGTCCGCGCGGCTGGCCTTCACCGACGCGTCCCCCGCCGTCTGGTCGATGAGCAGCACATAGCCGGGTGCGGGCACCTCCGCCTGTGGATCGACCGCGGCGTATTTCGTCAGGTGCGCCTCGCCCAGCCGTTCGGCGATCTCGCGCGCGCGGTTCAGAAGGGCGGTGTCGTCCAGCGGGTGCGTGGCCAGCAGCACCTCTAGGTCGGAGGGGACCGCGGCATCAAAATGCACGCCGCGGTGGTCGATCAGAAGGCCTGTGGGCGCATCCCCGGACCGCCCCGGATGCAGGGATCGCAGCCACGCATCCTCCACCCGCACCACCTGCGCCCCCGTCCGCGCGGCCACAGCCTCACCTCGCGCGGCATAGGGCGACTGGCCCCAGACGCCGATCAGATCGTCCGCACCGGGTTGCCCGACCGTCACGCGGTAGCCAGCAGAGGCAAGGATCGCGCGCAGGCGCCGCTGCCACAAGAAACCGCCGTTAAAGACAAAAAGCCGCCAGGGCGCGTGGCCCGCGGCGGCTTTGGCATCACCCAGGTTGGGTGACACGAGGTATCAGTTGCCCGCGAGGCTCGACAGCGAATTCAGCGAGCCTGCGGGGCCGGTGAGGGCCGAGATGATCTTGGTGAATTGCGTATACGGCGCTTCGGTGACGTAGAGCGTGTCGCCATCGCGGATCACAAAGTCGCGCGCCTCGAACATGCCGTTGGGCTGGGTCAGGTCCAGCACGTAGACCATGCGCTGCGCCCCGACGAGGTCGTCGCGCCCCAGCACGGCGCCTGCAATCTCCGCGGGCTCGTTGCGCATCACGAAAATGCCGGTGGGATCGGCCGTTGCCGAGTTAAGCCCGCCAACCGTCGCGATGGCCTCAAGGGCCGACAGGGTCTGGCTTTCGAACGGCACGCGCGCCTGCCCGCCCGTCGCGCCCAGCGCGGTGAAGGAGCGGGTGTCTTCCTCGACCAGGATCTGGTCGCCGCCGCGCAGGGCGATGTCGAGTTCCGGGTTATCATACAGGTCTTCGAACCAGATCGTGCCGGTATGGCTGCCGCGGATGACGCGGACCTGCGCGATGGAAGGCTCGATCGTGACGCCGCCCGCACGGGCCAACATCGCGCCCAGCGTGCGGGTGGGACGTTCGATCGCGTAGACACCTTGACCGCCCACCGCGCCGACAAGCGACACGGTCGCGCCATCGCCCGCGACGCGGCGCACCTGCACCTGCGGGTCGGGCGTCTGGTCGGCCAGCTTGCCCGTGATGATCCGGCGGATGGCGTCGGGCGAGTTACCCGCGGCGCGGATGCGTCCCGCATAGGGCACAAAGATGAAGCCCGCCCCATCGACCTGCACTTCCTCAAGGATGGTGGAGTTGACGCCTTCACCCGCGAGCAGGCCCTGATCGGTGTTTTCCCAGATCGTCAGGCCAAGCACGTCACCGGGCCGGATCGTGTCCGAGCCGAGCGTCGCGGCATTCTTGAACGCGTCGGTAAAGCCGAGGGCGGGCGTGACGGCGGTGGCGCGGGTGACCCGGTCATTGACCGCGACGATAAACGCGTCACCTTCCTGCTGGACGGAGCCGGCGAAAATCTGGCGTTTGTTCGGCCCCACCTGTGGCAGCCCGCAGCCCGACAGGATCGCCAGACAGCCCAAAAGCGCGCCCGCGCGCGCCCACGATTTACCATGCAAGATCACTGCTCGGTCTCCTCGACCCGTTCTTGTTCTGCCTCAATGCCCCGGTTTTTCCGGGTGCGTTGCGTGTGATATTAGCCCAGCGCGGCACCAAAAGCTACCGCTAGGGGTTGTGCGCCTCAGTTGACCAGACGCAACTGTTGCCTTGGCGCCGCGGTGCCGGATTTGAGCGCATCGTAAGGGTCTTCGCCCGACAGCATCATGTCGACGACGTGGCGCAGGAGCTGGCGCCGCCCGCGCGCGGCATAAAATCCGCCGGGCAGCTGGGACGTCTCCAGCAGGTAGCGGCGGTAATCTTTATAGGCTTTGTTGTCCGGGCGGCGCGGGGCGGCGAAGAATTCATGCAAGGGCTGTTCAGAGACGAACTCCGGCTGGTTGTAGACCGCGCGGCCAAAGACCTTGAGCGGGATGCCGCGCCAGAGCACCTGCTGGCCCGCGGTGGAGTTCACCGTCACAGCGCTGCGCGCCTCGTTCATCAGGCCCGACAGCTTGCCGCCCCGCACGTAGTGCACGCGCGCGCTGACGCCCGCCTCTCGGGCATAGCGGCGGATCAGCGTGCGGGCGGCGACGCGGCCATCGGCCAGCGGGTGGTCCTTGAAGACAAGGTGGTGGTGGCCCGGGGCGCCCTTGGCAAAGCCATCAATGACGACCTTCAGGAAATCAGCCATCGTCTCGAACGGCCCGTGCTGCTGAAAGCTGGCGTCATGTTCCAGCTGCAGCAAGCACAGGTGATAGGGAAAGCCGCCATTGCGGACCCGGATCGTAGCGATGCGCCGCTCGATCCCGTGCAGGGGCATCAGCAGCAGCCGTTGCAGGTAAAGCTGGAATTCCCGTGCAACGCCAAGGCTGCGATGCGGTTTGAAATTCCGGTAATGCCCGTTCCGGAACATCACGAACCAGTGATAAAGCGCGCCGTAGAACACATGCTGGCGCATGTCGCCCCAATGGGCTGGGGGCAGGGGAGCCTCCATGTCGGACATGGCCAGCGCCTCCTGCATTTGGGGGATGGTCATGTCCATCAGCCGCGAATGCCCGTTGCTGCCGCCGCGCTCGTACGTGATCCAGAAGGGGCGCATGTAGCCCTCTTCGAAGACGTGCACCTCGATCCCGCGGCGCTTGGCTTCCTCCACCGCTTGCGCGTGGATCGGCCGCGTGTCGCCATAAAGGACAATGTCGGTCACGCCGCGCTCGGCGCACAGATCGGCAAAGGTTGCGGGCCAGTCGCCCGCGGTGCCGCGATAGGGGATGTAGCTGCGCGGGTGGAACCAGAATGCCCGGTCGCCCGCGTTGAACCCGACCCGCCAGACAGTGGCCCCCGCCCGGCGCAGCATCACGCCCAGCCGGTGGAAGAAGGGCCCGTGCGGCCCCTGGAGGAACAGGAAAACCCGTTTGCTGTGATCGCGTGCGCCCATGACTGTCCAGTTATATGCCACGTCTTTGCATCCGGTTACCACGCGAGTTTGACCAAAATTGGGCGCCCTTGCAGGCGGCGTGTCCTGGCGCTAGGTCGGACGTCAAAGGAGTGGCCCCATGTTCACTGGCATCATCACCGACATTGGCACCGTGTCCCACCTCGTGCAGGAGGGTGATCTGCGCGCGCGGATCGACACGAGCTATGACACGTCGCGCATCGACATGGGCGCTTCCATCGCCTCGGACGGGGTGTGCTTGACGGTCGTGGACCTGGGCCCCGGCTGGTACGAGGTGCAGGTCAGTGCGGAGACGGTGGCCAAGACCAACCTGGCGTCGTGGGCCGTGGGCAAGCGGGTGAATCTTGAACGCGCGCTGCGGGTCGGGGACGAGCTGGGCGGGCATATCGTGTCGGGCCATGTGGACGGCGTGGCCGAGATCGTGGCCATGAGCGATGAGGGCGACAGCACCCGCGTGTCCCTGCGCGCGCCCGCGGCCCTCGCCCGGTTCATCGCGCCCAAGGGCTCGGTTGCGCTGAACGGCACCTCGCTAACCGTGAACGAGGTGGAGGGGGATGTGTTCGGCATCAACTTCATCCCGCACACCAAGGAGGTCACCACCTGGGGCGATGCCGCGGTCGGGGATCACGTGAACCTCGAGATTGATACGCTCGCGCGCTATGTTGCGCGACTGGCGGAGGCGGGTTGAAGGTCTTCGAATTTGCTCTGCAAATCCGACCTGAGCGAGGGGCCAGCCCCTCGCGCTCCCCGGGATATTTGAAACCCAAAGAAGGTAAAGCCCTTTGCGTTTTGCCGGACAGGGCCGTGTCGCGGCGTTTCGCTGGCAATGCAGTGGCGGGGCGGCTATGTGAGCGCCAAGGAGAGCGCCCATGAGTTTTGAGACACCCGGCCCGGTCGAGCGCGACCTCGCAGAGGCCATATCCCCAATAGAGGACATCATCGCGGACGCGCGGGCGGGCAAGATGTTTATCCTTGTCGATCACGAGGATCGCGAGAACGAGGGCGATCTGGTGATCCCCGCGAACTTCGCGACCCCCGCGGCGGTGAACTTTATGGCGACCTACGGGCGCGGCCTGATCTGCTTGACCCTTCCGGCGGAGCGGATCGAGGCCCTGGGCCTGCCGATGATGGCGACGCATAACTCTTCCCGGCACGAGACGGCCTTTACCGTCTCCATCGAGGCGCGCGAGGGGGTGAGCACGGGCATTTCGGCCGCGGACCGGGCGCTGACCATTGCCACAGCGATCAACCCGCAGGCGGGGCCGGCGGACATTGCCACGCCGGGGCATGTCTTTCCGCTGCGCGCGCGGCAGGGCGGCGTGTTGGTGCGGGCAGGTCATACGGAAGCGGGCTGCGACGTGGCGCGGCTGGCGGGGCATTACCCCTCCAGCGTGATTTGCGAGATCATGAAGCCCGACGGGGAAATGGCGCGGCTGCCGGACCTTGTGGGTTTTGCGGCGGAGCATGGGCTGAAGATCGGCACGATCAGCGACCTGATCGCTTACCGCCGCCGCTATGACAACCTTGTGGTTGAGACCGCGCGGCGGGCGGTCACCTCTGAATACGGCGGCGTATGGGAGCTGCGCGTGTTCACCGACCAGACCTTTGGCATTGAGCATGTCTGCCTGATCAAGGGCGACATCACCACGCCCGAGCCTGTGCTCGTGCGGACTCATGCGCTGACCGAAGTCAGCGATATCCTCGGCCTCGGCCCCAAGCCCGCGGGGGAGTTGCCCCGGGCGATGGAGCTGATCGCCGCAGAGGGGCGCGGCGTGGTCTGCCTTTTCCGCCAGCCCCGCAAGGAGCTGTTTGACACCGATGAAGAAGACGGCCCGCGCATCGTCAAGAACACCGGGCTTGGCGCGCAGATCCTCAGCAAGCTGGGGCTCAAACGCCTTGTGCTGCTGACCGACAGCCCGATGACGCGCTATGTCGGCCTTGACGCCTATGAGCTTGAGATCACGGGCACCAAACCGATCATGGGGACACGCTGATGGCTGCGGCAGAAGAACACTACGTGCTGGACCGCCCCAGCTTTGATGCACCCGTAAAGGTGCTGATCGTGGTGGCGCCTTACTACAAGGACATCGCAGACAGCCTCGTGGCCGGGGCCAAGGCGGAGATCGAGGCGGTCGGCGGCACGTGGGACCTGATCGAAGTGCCCGGCGCGCTGGAAGTGCCGACGGCGATCGGGATCGCCGACCGGACGTCAAACTTTGATGCCTACGTTGCGCTCGGCTGCGTGATCCGGGGGGAGACAACCCACTATGAGACGGTGTGCAATGACAGCTCCCGCGCGATCTCTATGCTGGGGCTGAGCGGGCTGTGCATCGGCAACGGCATCCTGACGGTCGAGACGCGCGCGCAGGCTGAAGCGCGCGCCGATGTGGATGGTCAGAACAAGGGCGGAGGTGCGGCAGCGGCGGCCTTGCATCTTGTTGCGCTGGCCCGTAAGTGGCGCGGCGCGTCCAAGGGGATCGGGTTCCGGCCCTCGGGGGACGATACACTCCTCGCCTAAAGGACCCGCATGGCCCTCTCCGGAAACCAGAAACGCAAGATGCGCAGCGCGGCGCGGCTTTATGCCGTCCAGGCGCTGTTTCAGATGGAACACTCGGGCCAGTCGGTGGACGCCGTGCGGCGCGAGTTCCTCGATTTCCGCTTTGGCGCAACCTATGACGAAGGCGAGATGGTCGATGGGGATATCGAGCACTTCGCGCATGTCACAGAAACCGCAGTGAACTATCAGGCGCCCATCGATCAGGCGACCGACCGGGCGCTGGTCGCCAAGTGGCCCATTGACCGGATCGACCCGACCCTGCGCGCGCTGTTTCGTGCGGCGGGGGCGGAGCTGCGCGATGTGGCGACGCCGCCGCGGGTGGTGATTACCGAATATGTCGAAGTGGCAAAGGCCTTTTTTCCCGAAGGACAGGAAAGCCGTTTTGTGAACGCGGTGCTGGACCATATGGCGCGCGAGGCGCGGCCCGAGGCGTTCTGAATGCGCGCGGCGGTGCTTGAAGCATTGAACACCGACCTGGTGCTGCGCGATATGCCCGAGCCTTTGCCGGGACCGGGCGAGGTGCAGGTGCGGGTGCATGCCTGCGGGCTGAACTTTGCCGACACGTTGGTGCAGAAGGGGCGGTATCAGGAAAAGCCCGAATTGCCTGCGGTTCCGGGGATGGAACTGGCCGGGGTTGTCACAGCGGTTGGGGACGGTGCGGATATCGCGCCCGGCACCCGCGTTGCGGCCTATGCCGGGTTTGGCGGGCTGGCGGAGGTTGCCGTGGTGCCCGCTGCCGTCTGCGCGCCCTTGCCGGATGACATGCCGTTTGAGGCCGCGGCGGGCTTCCTCGTGGCCTATGCGACCTCCTACATCGCGCTTGGCCCGCTGGCCGGGTTGCAGCGGGGCGAGCGGCTGCTGGTCACCGGGGCGTCGGGCGGGGTTGGCCTGACGGCGGTGGAGATTGGCAAGCTGATGGGGGCGGAGGTGATCGCCGTGGCCCGCGGGGCGGACAAGCTGGCCATCGCCCGGGAGGCTGGCGCGGACCATCTGATCGATGCGGAGGAGGACCTACGCGCTGCGGTCAAGGCGCTGGGCGGGGCCGATGTGGTCTATGACGCGGTGGGCGGGGCGGCCTTCGATGCCGCCTTGCGCAGCACCAACCCCGGCGCGCGGCTGCTGCCCATCGGCTTTGCCTCGGGCGGCGTGCCGCAGGTGCCCGCGAACTATCTACTGGTCAAGAACCTGACGGTGATCGGCTTCTGGGTTGGCGGCTACCGCACCTTGCGCCCCGCGCTTCTGCGCCAGAGCTTTGAGACACTGATGGGCTGGTACACCGAGGGGAGGCTGCGCCCGCATGTCTCGAACACGTTGCCGCTGGACCGGGTGAACGCGGGGCTTGAGCTGCTGCGCAGCCGTAAGGCCACCGGCAAGGTTGTGATTACACTGTAAGATGGGCAATATTGCTCATCCTACCGCCGCCGCCCCGCGACAGGCCCCACACGCACCTTCGCGCGCGCGCGGAAGAACACGAACAGGCCCGAGGCGAGGATCATCGCGATCCCGATCCACACCACCAGCACCGGCAGATCGCCAAATACGACGAACCCCCACAGCACCGCCAGCGGCAGGCCGACATATTCGAACGGGGCCACCGTGGCGGCATCGGCCAGCCGGTACGCCGCGCTCAGCGCATAGCCGATCACGGCGGAATTCGCGCCCAGGATCGCCAGCCAGCGCCAGTCCTCCTGCGGTGGCCAAATCCACGCGCGGAGCAGGAATTGGACCGAGGGGTTTTCGGACCCCGCCGCGAACCGCCCGTCACCCGCGACCACGAAAAACCCCAGCGCCGTCACGATGAACGTCGCCTGGATGTAGACCGCCAGCGCGCTTGCCTTGCTGGCCACGCCCAGCTTGCGGGTCAGCACCTGGTTGAACGCATAAGCCAGCGCGCTCAGCACTGGCAGCAGCAGGACGATGCGCGCCACGCCGATCTCTTCGCTCCCGGCCCAGGGGCGCTGCATCAGCAGCACGCCGGCAAAGCCAAACAGCACCGCGCCCATGCGCATCGGGCCGACCCGCTCGCCCAGCATGGGGATCGACAGCAGCGTGATGAAAAGCGGCGCAGCAAAGAACAGCGCCGTCGTGTCCGCCAGCGGCAGCGTCGCCAGCGCGAGGAAGAACAGCATGTTCGCCGCGACGATCATCAGGCCGCGGCACAGATGCAGCCACGGATGATCCGTGCGCAGGATGCGCCAGCCGCCTTCCATCTGCACGAGGATCAGCGAAAAAACGATGCCGATGGCAGACCGAGTAAAGACCAGCTGGTGCAGCGGGTAGCCGCCCGACAGCTCCTTGATCAGCATGTCGTTGATCGAAATACAAAAGACGCCCGCAAGGACAAAGGCGATGGCGGCGCCGGGGCGGTTCTGGGCGGTGGTCATGCATGACGCTTATCAGCCGCGGCGCACCGTTCAATGCCGTTTGCGACATGGGCAAAATAGTCTATCCCAAAGGGCAGCCAGTAAAGGAGCCCAGGCCATGCAGATGCAAGGAACCCGCCAGATCGCCGCCACGCCCGCCGATGTCTATGCCGCGCTGCTGGACCCGGAGGTGCTGAAAGCCTGCGTGCCGGGGGCGACCGAGGTGACCGGCTCCGCCGAGGACGGCTTCGAGGCCACAGTCGTGCAAAAGGTCGGGCCGGTGAAGGCGACGTTCAAGGGGCAGGTGACGCTGTCGGACATGGTGGCGGGCGAGTCCCTTACCATCACCGGCGAAGGCAAGGGCGGCGCGGCGGGCTTTGCCAAGGGCGGGGCAGACGTGTCGCTGGAGGCGTCAGAGGGCGGCACCGCCCTGACCTATGACGTGGAGGCGAAGGTGGGCGGCAAGCTCGCGCAGCTGGGCAGCCGCATCATCGACGGCTTTGCCAAAAAGATGGCGGATCAGTTTTTTGACAACCTCACCACCGCCCTCGAAGGGCCGGGGGAAGAGGTGGATGAGGACGCCGCACCCGAGGAGAAAAAGAAGGGCTGGCTGTCGCGTCTGCGCGGCTGACCCTCACGGCATCAGGCCACTACGCCCAACCCAAAGCCCGCAACGCCTGTGCATCGTTCCAAATCTTGGTCATGTGGACGATCTTGTCGCCGTCAAACCGCATGACATACGCGTAATCGGACGCCACAGTTTTGCCGGTCGGCGGAACGGGTCCCCCTTCTCCGGTCTGAGTGCCGTGAAAAATCGCGCTCGCGACCGCGGTGCTTTGGGCCTCGTCCCACGCAAAGCTGGTGAGTTCATAGTGCCCATCCGGGACAGGCTTCAGAAGGCCTTGCATCCAATCGGCATAGGACGCCAGGGTTGTCACCTCGGCCAGCGCGTCAGCCTGGCACGCAAAACTTGCATCGGGACTGCAATATTGCGCGCATTCGGACCACCCTTTGCCGGTCTCACATGCGTCGAAGAAGGCTTTGGCTGTTTCGATCATCGTGCATCACCTCTCTTGTGTTCGTGGCAGTCTGCCATAGAACGCGGCGTCGTCCTAAACGGAATTGTGTCTGGTTGCGCGGCGCTGCACGGATGTGATCAATTTCGGAGCGGCACGCGCAGGGTGGCAGCGCGCATGGGCAAAGCCCCACGACACAATTCGTACTGGTCCTTTGCCCCCTGCGCCCCTAGCTTGCGCAGGGCACGATCAAAGGACCGCCCATGCCCCCCATCCTTGAAATCCGCGACCTGAAAAAGGTTTATGACGGCGGGTTCGAAGCGCTCAAGGGCGTCACGCTCGATATCGAAAAGGGCGAGATCATCGCGCTGCTTGGCCCCAATGGCGCGGGCAAGACGACGCTGATCTCGACGATCTGCGGGATCACCACCGCCACCTCCGGCAGCGTGCGGGTGGGCGGCCATGATACCGTGCGGGATTACCGGGCGGCACGTCAGATGATCGGCCTCGTGCCGCAGGAAATCGTGCTCGAGCCGTTCGAGAAGGTGATGAACACCGTGCGCTTCTCTCGGGGGCTTTTCGGAAAACGCCGCGATGACGCGGCGGTGCTCGAGCTGCTGCAACGCTTGTCCCTCGACGACAAAGCCAACAGCCAGATCAACGCGTTGTCCGGCGGGATGCGCCGCCGGGTTCTGATCGCCAAGGCGCTGGCGCACGACCCGCAGGTGCTGTTCCTCGACGAGCCGACGGCAGGCGTCGATGTCGAACTGCGCAAAGACATGTGGGAGATCGTCGCCGAGCTTAAGGCGCGCGGCGTGACGATCATCCTGACGACCCACTACATCGAAGAGGCCGAGGCCATCGCCGACCGCGTCGGTATCATCAACTCGGGCGAGCTTTTGCTGGTCGAAGAGAAGGACGCGCTGATGAAGCGCCTTGGCCAGAAAGAGCTCGAGGTGCAACTTGCCGACCGACTGGACCATGTGCCGGAGGCGCTGGACGGGTTTGACCTGCGGCTTGCGCAAGATGGCTGTGCGCTGATTTACAGCTACGATACGCAATCGGAGCGCACCGGCATCACCCGCCTTCTGAACGCTGTCTCAGCGGCTGGCCTGACCCTGCGCGATGTCGTGACACGGCAGACCAGCCTTGAGGACATCTTTGTCGGCCTGGTAAAAAAGCGGGAGGATGCGGCATGAACTGGGCCGCCATTGCTGCCATATATACCTTTGAAATGGCGCGCTTCTTTCGCACCATTGCACAATCGTTGATCTCCCCGGTCTTGTCGACGTCGCTTTATTTCGTCGTCTTCGGCGCCGCCATCGGAAGCCGCATCGACCAGGTCGAAGGCGTCAGCTATGGCGCGTTCATTGTGCCGGGCCTCGTCATGTTGACGGTCATGACCCAAGCGATTTCGAATGCGTCTTTTGGCATCTACTTTCCAAAATTCGTCGGCACGATCTACGAATTGCTCAGCGCGCCGATCAGCTTTCTCGAAATTGTCGCGGGGTATGTCGGCGCTGCTGCGACGAAAGCGCTGATTATCGGGCTTATCATCCTTGGCACCTCTTACTTTTTTGTCGATCTGACAATTCAGAACCCGGCGGCGATGATCGCCTTTCTGGTGCTGACCTGTATCAGCTTCTCATTGCTTGGCTTCATCCTCGGCATCTGGGCGGGCAATTTTGAGCAATTGCAATTCGTGCCCCTGCTGATCGTGACGCCTTTGGTGTTTCTGGGCGGCTCTTTCTACTCCATCTCGATGCTGCCGCCGGTGTGGCAGACAATCTCGATGTTCAACCCGGTCGTCTATCTGGTGTCGGGCTTCCGCTGGGCGTTTTTTGGCCTTGCGGACGTGCCGATTGGGCTGTCCCTGCTGGCGATTGCGGGGTTCACGGCGCTCTGCCTGGGCATTGTGTGGTGGATATTCAAAACCGGGTGGCGCATCCGCGCGTAACGCTGCGACCCTTCCCTTGTTTGCCCCTCTCTCAGACTCTACATCGGCCCAATGAAACGCTGGATTCCTTTCGTAAAAACCGACCCGAGCGTCGCCGTCATCCGGCTTCAGGGGGTCATTGCCAGCGGCACGCGCGGCACGCTCAGCGATCAGGCGCTGGCCCCCTTGTTGGAAAAGGCGTTTGTGCGGGGCAAACCGGCTGCTGTCGCGCTTCAGATCAACTCGCCTGGCGGCTCGCCGGTGCAATCTTCGTTGATCGGGGCGCGTATACGGCGGCTGGCGGCGGAAAAGGACATCCCGGTCCTTGCCTTCGTCGAAGATGTTGCGGCCTCGGGCGGGTACTGGCTTGCCGCCGCGGCGGATGAGATTTTTGCCGATGCATCGTCGGTGGTGGGGTCCATCGGGGTGATTTCCGCCAGCTTTGGCGCACATGAGCTGATCGAACGATACGGAATCGAACGGCGGGTTTACACTGCCGGGACGTCGAAATCCATGAACGACCCGTTCCGGCCCGAAAACCCGGAAGATGTCGCGCGGCTGAAGGTGCTGCTCGAAGACATCCACGGCACCTTCATCGACCATGTGAAGGCGCGGCGGGAGGGCAAGCTCGATCCCGAGGCGGACCTGTTTAATGGCCAAGTCTGGCTCGCGGCCAAGGCGCAAAAGCTGGGCCTGATCGACGGGGTGGGCCACATGCTGCCAGTGCTGAAGGAGCGGTTCGGCGACAAGGTGCGCCTGCGCCGCTATGGCATTCGCCGGTCCCTGTTCTCCCGGCTCGGCGCGCAGATCGCCGATGACGCGCTGGGCGCCCTGGAAGAGCGCGCCGCGTTCGGGCGGTTCGGGCTTTGATGTTCAAAATCGTCACGCTGTTTCTGGTGTTCATCGCGGTGATCGCGATGTTCGGCAAGCTGCATTGGCTCGGCGTGAAGAAGATCCCCGGCAAATGCGCCAAATGCGGGCGCTACAAGATCGGCCGCGGTGGCTGTGACCTCTGCGGAAAGGATAACTGATGCAGGCTTTGTTGCCGTGGCTTCTGTCGGGTCTGGGCCTGATCATCCTGCTGCTGGCCGGTGATGCGCTGGTCAAAGGGGCGGTGAACCTGTCGCTGCGCCTTGGCGTGCCCGCGCTGATCGTGTCGCTGACCATCGTGGCTTTCGGCACCTCTGCGCCCGAGCTGCTGATTTCGGTGAACGCGGTGCTGGCGGATACGCCGGGTCTGGCGCTGGGCAATGTGGTCGGCTCCAACACGGCGAATATTCTGATGGTGCTGGGGGTGCCAGCCCTTCTGGCGGTCATGCACACTTCCCATTGCGAAACGCGGCGCGAGTATAACCTGATGATCGCCGCGTCGATTATGTTCATCGCGCTGGCCTTCCGCGGTGTGTTCGACTGGATCGCGGCCTTGATCCTGTTGACCGCGTTGATTGGTATGTTGACCTACAGCTTTCTGGAGGCGCAAAGGCACCGCGCCGCGGGCGCCGCTGATGATGAGGAAGACCTCGAAGGCGTCGACCCGGATATCGAAGGCTGGAAGATCGGCATGTACCTCGTGCTGGGGATTGCCGGCCTGCCTCTGGGCGCTGATCTGCTGGTTGATAATGCCACGATCATCGCCAAGACATATGGCGTCTCGGACACAGTGATCGGCCTGACCCTCGTGGCGGTCGGCACCTCGCTGCCGGAACTCGCCACGACTGTGATGGCCGCTTTGCGCCGTCAAGCGGATGTGGCGCTGGGCAACGTGATCGGCTCGAACATGTTCAACCTTTTGGCGATCATCGGGATCGCCTCGCTTGTGGGGCCCATCGCGGTCGATCCGTCCTTCCTGCGCTTTGATCTGTGGGTGATGCTGGGCGCGTCCATCCTGCTCGTCCCCTTTGTCTATTTCCGGCAGGATATCACGCGGATCTGGGGCGTGATCTTGACGGCGCTTTATGTTGGCTATGTAATTTACGTACTAAGCCACTAAAAGGATTGCCCCCCATGCCTCGCGCTCTTGTCACCGGTGCTGGCCACCGCCTTGGCCGCGCCATGTCTGTCTACCTTGCCTCCCGCGGGTATGACGTGGCCGTGCATTATTCATCCAGCGCGGCGGGGGCCGCAGAGACTGTTGCGGAATGTGAGGCTCAGGGGCACCGCGCCGTGGCGCTGCAAGCGGACTTGCTGGACGATGACGCGACGCGGGCGCTTTTCGCCGCGGCGCGCACGGCGCTGGGCGGGGACATCACGGTGCTGGTCAACAACGCGTCGATTTTTGAATATGACACGCTTGCCTCCGCCACGGACGAAAGCTGGCACCGGCACATCGGCTCGAACCTGCGCGCGCCGTTCCTGCTGAGCCAAGCGATGGCGGCGCAGGGCATTAGCCCCGCGTCTGATGGCGAGCCGCTTGCGGCGGGCCTGATCGTGAACATGGTGGACCAGCGGGTGAACAAGCTGACGCCCGAATTCATGACCTACACCATCGCCAAGATGGGCCTTTGGGCCATGACGCAGACCACCGCCCGTGCCCTCGCGCCCGCCATTCGCGTTAACGCAATCGGCCCAGGCCCAACCCTTCAGGGCAGCCGCCAAAGCGCGGCGCATTTCGCCAAACAGCGCGCCGCAACGATACTGGAGCGCGGCGCGAATCGCTCGGACATAACGGGTGCGCTGGGGTATTTTCTGGACGCGCCATCGGTCACAGGTCAGCTTTTGTGCATCGACGGGGGCCAGCATCTGGCGTGGGAAACACCCGACGTGTTGGGGGTCGAGTAGCCAAGGCGCGCAAAGTTTTGCACGCCGTTAATCTTCGTTACAAAACCGTTACCAAATGTCGTTGCAAAACAGGGCCTTGTTAGCGGAGAAGAAAAATACTCAACAAAAACAATGATCTAATAAAACGCCTAAAAAATAGGCAAACCGATGAAGCCACCAATAAACAAGGAAAAATCCGTGAGGCCCCAAAGTTGCCACCAGCTTTATCCACAGGTTTCGGGGATTGTTAGCGGCTTGAACACCCGCCCCGTCCGGTGCAGCACCGGTGGCGAATCGGAGCATGGCAATGGATGAGACGGAATCAGGCCCCGAAGCGCAGGCGGAGGCGCGCCGCGGGCACGAGGTGATCCAGGACTACCTGAAGACGCTTGAGACGTCGCCCGGCGTCTACCGGATGCTCGATGCAGAAAGCCGGGTGCTTTACGTTGGCAAGGCGCGCAACCTGCGGGCGCGGGTCAGCAACTATGCCCGCCCCGCCGGCCACAGCCCGCGCATCGCGCGCATGATCTCTCTCACGGCGTCGATGATGTTCCTCACCACGCGGACGGAGACCGAGGCGCTGCTGCTCGAACAGAACCTGATCAAGCAGCTCAAGCCGAAGTTCAACGTCTTGCTGCGCGACGACAAATCCTTCCCGAACATCCTCGTTACCGGCGATCACGCCTACCCGCAGATCAAGAAACACCGCGGCGCGAAAAAGCAAAAGGGCAGCTATCACGGCCCCTTTGCGTCTGCGGGCGCGGTGAACCGGACGCTGAACCAGCTGCAAAAGGTGTTCCTTCTGCGCAACTGCTCGGATTCGATGTTCGACAGCCGCACGCGGCCCTGTCTGCTGTACCAGATCAAACGCTGTTCCGGCCCTTGCATCGGCCTGATCTCACCGGACGATTATGCGGCCTCGGTCAAGGACGCGCAGAAGTTCCTGCAGGGCAAGACGACCGACATTCAGGCCAAGCTCGCCGCCGACATGCAGGCCGCCAGCGAAGAGATGGAGTTCGAGCGCGCCGCCGCCCTGCGCGACCGGATCAAGGCACTGACGCAGGTGCAGACCGCGCAGGGCATCAACCCCAAGGGCGTGAGCGAGGCCGATATTATCGCCCTGCACATGGACAGCGGGCAGGCCTGCGTGCAGGTCTTTTTTATCCGTGCGGGCCAAAACTGGGGCAACCGGGACTTCTACCCCCGTGTTGGCGCGGATGTGGATGCCGCCGAGGTGCTGGAGGCGTTCCTCGGCCAGTTCTACGACACCAAGGAGCCGCCGCGTCAGCTGATCCTGTCGAACGAGATCGAAAACCCCGACCTCATGTGCGACCTGCTCACCCAGAAACTGGGCCGCAAGGTCGAAATCCTCGTCCCCCAACGCGGGGAGAAGGCGGAACTGATCGACTCAGCGCTCAGGAACGCCCGCGAAAGCCTCGCGCGCAAAATGTCCGAAAGCGCGACGCAGACAAAGCTGCTCAAGGGCCTCGCCGACGCTTTCGACCTGCCCGCGCCCCCGGAGCGGATCGAGGTTTACGACAACTCCCACATCCAAGGGACCAACGCCGTTGGCGCGATGATCGTCGCCGGCCCCGACGGCTGGATGAAAAACAGCTATCGCAAGTTCAACATCCGCGGCGATGAGCTGACCCCCGGCGACGATTTTGGCATGATGAAAGAGGTGCTGAACCGCCGTTTCAAGCGCCTTTTGAAAGACGACCCGGACCGGGCCAAGGGGCTTTGGCCCGACCTTCTGTTGATCGACGGCGGGGCGGGGCAGGTGTCTGCGGTGCAGCAGATCATGGAAGAGCACGGCGTACAGGATATCCCGATGGTCGGCGTCGCCAAAGGTGTGGACCGAGACGCGGGCAAGGAGGAGTTCCACCGCACCGGCAAACAGCCGATGGCCCTGCGCCACAACGATCCGGTGCTTTATTTCGTGCAGCGCCTGCGGGACGAGGCGCACCGCTTTGCGATCGGCACCCACCGGGCCAAACGGGCCAAGTCCAACCTCGCCAACCCGCTGGACGAGATCCCCGGCGTCGGCGCGGCGCGCAAACGCGCGTTGCTGGCGCATTTTGGCAGCGCGAAGGCCGTGGCCCGCGCGAACCTTTCTGACCTGAAGGCCGTTGAAGGCGTCAGCGAGGCGCTGGCCCAGAAGGTCTATGACCATTTCCAGCAAGGTTAGGGGTCTGCCGGTGGTGGGTTAAAAACCCACCCTACGGCCGGTTGGCGATGGCGTCGGGTGGGTTTTTAACCCACCACTGAGTGTCTTGCCGGTTGCCTTTCCGGTGCCTAACCTCCCCCCATGATGAACCGCTTCCCCCCCGCAACCGAGGCGCAGGTCACCCTTGCCAACTGGCGCACGCAGCCGTTTAACCACTGGGCCTTCCAGCACGTCCGCGAAATCGTCCCGACCGCGGAGATCGCGAATGATCCGGCCAATGTCTGGACGTTGGAGGAAGCCCCGCAGGACATCGACCTTGGCGACGCCGTGACCGGGATGGCCAATGACGCGCTTGTCATCCTGAAGGACGGCAAGCTGGTGCATGAATCCTACCGCCGCGGCATGGGCCCGTCCGACCCGCACATCCTGATGTCGGTCTCCAAGTCGATGCTGGGCCTTGTCGCGGGCACCTGCATTGCGCGCGGGGAGCTGGCGGAGGATGACCTGATCACCGACCACCTGCCGGAACTGTCCGCCACAGCCTACGCAGGCGCCACGGTGCGCAACGCGCTCGACATGCGCGTTGGGGTTAAGTTCGACGAGGATTACACCGCAACATCTGGCCCCATCATCGCCTACCGGCAGGCCGCGAATTGGAATCCGGTGCCCGCCGGGACGGACCCGCACGACCTGCGCAGCTTTCAATCCCTCCTGACGGAGGCGGACGGCCCACATGGAGGGCGCTTCCACTATGTCTCTCCGGTCACGGACCTGCTTGCCTGGCTGCTGGAACGCGCCGCCGGCATCCGCTTCGCGGATCTCGTCTCCCAGCGCCTGCTGGCTCCATTGGGCGCGGAGCGCCCGGGCTACATCACCGTGGACCGCAAGGGCGGCGCGCGCGGGGCCGGGGGCATCTGCCTGACAGCGCGTGATCTGGCGCGGGTCGGCCAGCTGATGCTTCAGGGCGGCGCGCGGGACGGCGCGCAGATCATCCCGGAGCCGTGGATCGCCGACATCCTGTCGGGCGGGGACCGCGAAGCCTGGGACAATGGCGATTTCGCCGACAAGTTCCCGGGCCTGCCGATCTCCTACCGGTCCAAATGGTACGTGCATCACGGGGACGATCCGCTGATCCAGGGGCTGGGCATTCACGGCCAGTACCTGTTCATCGACCCCAAGCGGCAGCTTTCTATCGCCTGGTTCAGCTCAGAAGACGCACCGGTCGATCCCGCGTGGCTGGCCCGTGTCTTTGGCGCGATCCAGCGGTTCCGGGCGCAGCTGGGCTAGACCGCCCTGACGCCCCGCGCTAACCAAGGCGCATGAGGTGGACCCTGCCCAATATCCTGACCGTGCTGCGCCTTGCCGCGGCGCCGCTGATGGCGGCGCTGTTCCTCGTGCTGGGGCGGCCCTACGCGGATATGGCGGCGCTGGCGCTTTTCGTGCTCGCCTCCACCACCGACTGGCTCGACGGCTACCTCGCCCGCGCGTGGAACCAGACGACGCGCATGGGCACGATGCTGGACCCGATTGCGGACAAGGCGATGGTGGTGATCGCGCTTGGGGTGCTGCTGGCGGTGTCCTCGCTGTCCTTTGCGCTCTTGCTGCCTGCTGCGCTGATCCTCTTTCGCGAAGTCTTCGTGTCCGGCCTGCGCGAATATCTTGGCGATACCGCGGGCACGCTCGCGGTGACCCGGCTGGCCAAGTGGAAAACGACGGTGCAGATGATCGCCATCTCCGTCCTGCTCGCCCACGGCATCGCAGAGCACTATTTTGGCCGCGGGATTGAGGGGATGGACAACGCGATCCTGCTCGGCATCCTGAACGGAGAGATCAGTGACGAGGGCGGCATCGGGATGCTCTGGACGGCCATGCAGGTCACGTTCTGGGGCGGGTTGAGCCTCCTGTGGCTCGCCGCGGTGCTTACGGTGATCACCGGGGCAGACTACCTCGCCAAGGCCATGCCATATCTGAAGGAACCCGCCGCATGACGAAACTCGATGTGCTCTACTTTGCCTGGGTCCGCGAACGGATCGGCATCCCCCGCGAGCAAGTCAAAACAGAAGCGACAACTGTCGCGGCCCTCGTGGAGGAGCTGAAAGCGCGCGAGGACCGCTACGCCGCCGCCTTCGCGGACCTGTCGGCCCTGCGCGTGGCGACCGATCAGACCCTGACCGATTTCGACGCCCCCCTCAGCGGCGTGCGCGAGGTCGCCTTCTTTCCCCCCATGACGGGCGGCTGATGGACATCCGGGTGCAGGAAAGCGCCTTTGATGCGGGCGCGGAGCTGAACCACTTTGCCGCCCGCACCTCCGGCATGGGCGCGGTTGTCACTTTCAACGGGATCGTGCGCGGGGATGGCGGCCTCACGGCGATGGAGATCGAACACTACCCCGGCATGACCGAAGCTGCGCTGAGGCACATCGCCGACGAGGCCACCGCGCGCTGGTCACTGGGGGGTGCGCTGGTCATCCACCGCTACGGCACCCTCCAGCCCGGCGAGACGATCATGATGGTCGCCACCTGCGCCCCGCACCGCACGGACGCCTTCGAGGCGGCTGAATTCCTGATGGACTACCTCAAATCCCGCGCCCCGTTCTGGAAACGCGAAATCGGCCCGAACGGCGCTTCATGGGTCAAAGCCAAAGACAGCGACGAGGATGCGCTCACACGCTGGTAGACCAGCGGAACCTGCCCCTTCTCTGTTCCAAAAAATCCCCCCCGGAGGGTCGCTCCAAACAAAGCCGCCCCTAAGCCCATCGCGTGCACCGCGCGCCACAGGCCCCGTTTTCTTCCAAGAAAACGCTACCCGGCGTTCAGCCGCTCGATATAGCTGCGCAGCTCTTCGGCCTCATGGCGCGCGTCGCGCAGCCCGTCCATCGCGGCGCGCAGCTCGGCCTCGGTCTGGCTCAACTGGTTGGTCAGTTCCGCCTCGCGCTGCTGCAGGTAGGTGATCGCCTGATCGCGGGTCTCTTCCGCCTCGTGCAGCTCCTGGCTCATCCGGTCCAGCTCTGCCACATCCCCGGCGGCCACCCGTGTGAACCGCCCGATCAGCCAGTTTGCAAACCAGCCAAGGCAGAACGCCACAAACAGGACAATTGCCGTCCAGATCACAAATTCAGAGCCGTTCATTCCCCGTCCTCAGCGCTTGCCGCCTCGCCGGCCCCTGTATCGGCGGTTTGCGCGACACTTTCCAGCGTCGTTTCGCCCTCGGGCGCGGTCGGCGCGGGGCGGATCAGGCGGAATTCGATCCGGCGGTTCGCCTCGCGGCCCTCTTCGGTGTCGTTCGGCTGGATCGGGCGCGCCTCGCCATAGCCCACGGCGGCAAAGCTGGAGGTCAGCACCCGCCGCGCGCGCAGCTCGTTCAGAACCGACTGGGCCCGCGCTTGGCTGAGGTTGAGGTTCATCTCCTCTCGGCCCTGGCTGTCCGTGTGGCCTTGAATCTCCAGCCGGAGCGCGCCGCAGGCGCGCAGCACGTCGGCAATCTCATCCATCGTCCCCAGCGCGCTGGCATCAATGGTGGCGCTGCCGGGCTCGAAGGTGATCTTGCGCGCCCGGGTAATGTCCGCGATCTGCGCTTCGCATGCGTCCGGGGTGGGCACGTTCGACACGGGGTCCAGCTTTTCCTGGTAGGTCACGTCGATCTCGAAGGCTTCGCTCTCGCCCAGCTTGTCCGCCAGTAGGGAGGCGATGCGGCTGCTAGCGTCGGCGTCCCCGGTGTTTCCGGCCACCGACAAAGTGTCGGGGGTCACGCGGACGACACCGTTGGACAGGCTGGACAGCGCCTCAAGCCCCGCCAGCACGCGGGTCGGCCAGCTGCTCGGCAGATCGTCCACGACCCGCGCGGCGGTATAGACATTGTCCGAGCCAAAGCGGGAGCGGGCAAAGCTGTCGGCGACCGTACGCAGCCCCTCGTCCGTAAGCCGCCCGCGCAGCTGCACCTGCCCCTCGGGGCTGAGCGTTGCGGTGAATTCCGGCGGGCCTGCCGCCGTGTCGACAACCTCGGGCAGCTTCGCAAACAAGGCAAAGACCGCCGGAAGCGCCACTTCAAGCTCACCGACTACGCGGTCAAAGGTTGCCTGATCGGTGCCCTCACTGGCCAAAAGGGTGATGTCCGCGTCCGAGAAGGTGACAGAGCCGCCGCCCAGCGTCTCCACCGCGCCGATCGCCCGGATCACCGCCTCCGACCAGCGCGGGCTGGGCACGCCCATGCCGACCGTGCAGCGCCCCGGCCCGCTAAGCCCCGCGGCAAAGGCCGCATCCACAATTGCGGCGCGGGCCCGTTCGGTATCCGCGCTGCACGCGTCGAACCGCGCCCCTTCGGCGTCCTTCACGAAGCGCAGCGTAAAGGGCGTGATCACCGGGCGCGGCGCGGCGATGTCCAGCGACAGGCGCAGCCCCGGCGGCGCGGCGCGGGTCAGACGGCGCTCCAGCCGGTCCTTGGCTTCGGCGCTGTCGCTGATCGCGGTGATCGCGACACGGCCCGCGGCGACAGAGACCTTGGCGCGGGGCAGCGCCTCCATCGCGGTCAGCGCATAGGCCAGCGCGTCATCCCAACCCTCGGGCGCGGGGTAGCCCGCTGTCTCGATCAGGTCGGTGATCTGCGCGCCGGCTCCGGCCATCGCGGCAAAGCGGTCTGTGATCTCTGTCCGGTCCGTCTGCGCCGGCATCAGCCCGATGATGGAAATGCCTGCATCGTTGCGCAGGATCTCGGCCGAAAAGCGCGGTGCGGCCAGCGCGGCGACGGCGGCGACCTGCATCTGGTCGATCACCCGCGCGGCGTCCACCACCGTGCCCGCGGTCGACAGCGCGGCAAAGCGCTGTGCCTCCGTCGGCGCGATCCCCGCCAGTGTCACGGTCAGCCCGTCCGCCTGCACCTCGGCCCAAGGCGCGCCAGAGCTGTCGAGCGCCTGCCGCACCTCAATCTCGGAGCGGTCCTCGATCACCTGAACGGCGTAATAGGCCGCAACAAGCGACAGGCCTGCAGCGGCGGCAAAGGCGACCAACTGGATCAGCAAG
Source organism: Pseudomonadota bacterium (assembly GCA_039817385.1). GTDB lineage: Bacteria > Pseudomonadota > Alphaproteobacteria > Rhodobacterales > Rhodobacteraceae > JBCBCP01. Next base: position 107,933 of record JBCBVY010000005.1, read on the forward strand.
GAAGACAGGCGCATCGGTCCCTCATGCGTTTTTGTTGTACTGCCATACGTCCCGCCCCCGCGCAGTTCAATCAAGCCAGCAGGGCGGCAAGGAAAAAGATCAGCGGAATCGCGCCCGTGTCGCGGTTGGCCCGGAAGAGCTGCATGCATTTCTGCGGATCGTCGATGTCCAGCCCGCGCAGCTGCCAGGCGAGGTGCCAGCCCATCGCCCACGGCCCCCCCAGCGCGATCACCAGGGCCAGCGGCGATGCCGCGCCGAGGCCCGCGTGGATCACCGCCACGCCCATCAACGCGACCGTGGCCACAAGAAACCACTTCAGATACCAGCCCGTGCGCGCGCCGAACAGCCGCGCGGTGGACTTCACGCCGATCAGCGCGTCGTCTTCGATGTCCTGATGGGCATAGATGGTGTCATAAAACAGCGTCCACGCGATCCCCGCGAGATAAAGCGCCACGGGCGCCGCGGTGAGCGATCCGCTATGCGCCGCCCAGGCCAGCAGCGCGCCCCAGTTGAACGCAAGGCCCAGAAAGACCTGCGGCCACCACGTAAACCGCTTGGCAAAGGGATAGATGCAGACCGGGATCAACGCGGCGATGCCGAGGGCAATGGCCGTCCAGTTGAAGGTCAGCAGGATGCAGAACGCCACCAGCGCCTGCGCGCACATCCAGGCGATGGCCCCGCGCACGCTGACCTGGCCCGCCGGGATGGGGCGCGAGCGGGTGCGGGCGACCTGCGCGTCGATGTCCCGGTCGGTGATGTCGTTCCACGTACAGCCCGCCCCGCGCATCAGCACTGCCCCGACCAGACAGCCAAGCGCGATCCACGCATCTTCCCAGCGCGGCGCCTGCGTGGACAGGATGGCCAGCGCAAGGCCCCACCAGCACGGCAGCAGCAGCAGCAGCACCGGCGTCGGCCGGTCCAGACGGCTCAGGCGCAGATACGGCCGTGCGGCCCGCGGCGCATAGCGGTCCACCCAGTTCAGCGCTTCGGCATCGGCAACCTGCACATCTGGCGCATGGCGTTCGTCTTGCATATGTCGGTGTCCATGACTGCCAAGGTTCGCCTCTTCGTAGACCACCCCCTTGGGGAAGGCCAACAGGTCGCCCTGTCGCGGGAACAGGCGCATTACCTCTTTGGCGTGATGCGGCTGGGGCCGGGGGCTGCGGTGGCGCTGTTTAATGGCCGAGACGGGGAATGGCAGGCCGAGGTGGCCGAGGCGGGCAAGCGCGGCGGCACGTTGGTGGCGCGGGCGCAAAGCAAACCGCTCATGATGCCGCCGGACCTCTGGCTGCTTTTTGCGCCGATCAAGAAGGCCCGCACCGATTTCATCGTCGAAAAGGCGGCGGAGATGGGCGCACGGCGCATTGTGCCGGTCATCACCGAGTACACCCAAAGTGCCCGCGTCGCGCAGGACCGTCTGCAAGCCCACGCGGTTGAGGCAGCAGAGCAATGCGGCGGCACCTTCGTGCCCGAGGTGGCGGAGGCCGTGCGATTGGACCGGCTGATGGCGGGCTGGGATGCGGGCCGGATGATCATGTTCTGTGACGAGACCTGTGCCGGAACAGACGGTCCGCCGCTCCTTATGCAATTCCAAAACAAGCCGCTCGGGCCTTGGGCCATCCTCATCGGCCCTGAAGGCGGTTTTTCCGACCGCGACCGCCGCTGCGTCAATCAAAACGAAGGCCAAGTTCTGACAGTCCCGCTTGGCCCCCGCATCCTGCGCGCGGACACGGCGGCTGTTGCAGCCATGACGATGTGGCAATCTGTGCTGGGAGACTGGGCATGAGCACCCCGCCCACGGTTCAGCTCAAGCTCTTCTTTGCGCGCGGCAGCGACCGCGCCGTCATCCTGCGCCAAGGCCCCTACAAGCTGTCGCGCATGATCCTCTGGCACCGTGGCACGGACTACTTTGAAGACGGCCAATGGCTCAAACACCGCGTCTACGCCGACCGCTCCGATCTGTCGCCGGACGGGCAGCACTTTCTCTACTTCGCACTCGACGGCAAACCGGGCAGCCCGACCAAAGGCAGCTACACCGCCCTGTCGCGCCCACCCTATTTCACGGCCCTCGCGCTCTACCCGATTGGCCACACGTGGTGGGGCGGTGGGTTTTTCCTCAGCAACGACACCTTTGTTGGCGATGGAGAAAAAGACATCATCGGCCGCGCGGAGGGTCTTAGCCGCTGCACCCGGTCATGGGACCGCACGGCGCAGCGCGAAGTCTACACCGACGCAAAAGGGCGCGCGTTCGAGCTTCCCGAAAAAACCTCGCATCATGCCGCCGCACGCGCGCATCCGGACTACCTCGCCAAAGGCGCAAGGCTCTACCGTCGCCGCGGCGCGGAGCTTTCACTGATCCGCGACTTTACCGACATGGAATTCACTGAGATCCGCGCGCCCTATGACTGGCGCAGCCCGGGCGATGCAGGCCACCGTCCCTGGCACCCGCTGGATGGAGAGTTGCCATGACCTTCTTCCGGCCCGAGGCCAAAGCCGCCCTTTGGCGCTTTCGCGAAGTGCTTGCCGGGGCTGCTGCCGCGCTGCTGGCGCTCTGGTGGCTGGTCGGGGCAGGGTGGCTGCTCACCTATATCGGCGGCGCGCTTTTGCTGGCGTCCGGCGCGCTGGTCGCCATCGGGCTTCAGCGCGCGCGGTTCCGCGGGCCGGGGGGCGGCGCGGGCGTGGTGCAGGTGACCGAGGGGCAGATCTCTTATTTCGGCCCGCTCACCGGCGGCGCGGTTGCTGTGCGCGATCTGGAGCGGATCACGCTCGACCGGGCGCAGGTTCCGGCCCATTGGCAGCTGGACCAGAAGGGAATGCCGAGCCTTCTGATCCCGGTGAATGCCGCTGGGTCCGAGGCCCTGTTCGATGCCTTCGCCGCCTTGCCCGGGCTGCGCACCGAACGAATGCTGGGCGAGCTGCACGCGGGCGCGGCCAACGCAGTCGTGATCTGGGAGCGCCATTCTCTGCGCCCCGAAGGCGCGCGCCTGCATTGACACCGCCCGCGCTTGGCGACATCCATCACGGACGAACCCCAGCCAAGCCGGAGAGGCCCCATGTCCATACCCCAATCCGGCGGCGGCCCGATCGAGCGGCACGAACAACTGGCCGAATACCTCGCCGCGGGCTGCAAGCCCAAAGACCAGTGGCGCATCGGGACCGAGCACGAGAAGTTCGGCTACGACAAGGCCCAGCACATGCCGCTACCCTACGCGGGCAAGACCTCGATCCTCGCCATCCTCGAAGGGCTGCGCGACCGGTTTGGCTGGTCCGAGCTGCGCGAGGGCGACAAGCTGATCGGGCTGGAGAAGGACGGCGCGAACATCTCGCTGGAACCCGGTGGGCAACTTGAGCTGTCCGGTGCGCCGCTGGAGACGATCCACCAGACCTGCGATGAGGTGAACGACCATCTGGCGCAGGTGCGCGAGATCGCGGACGAGATTGGCGCGGGGTTCATCGGCCTGGGCGCCTCCCCGGACTGGCGGCATGAGGACATGCCCCTGATGCCCAAGGGCCGCTACAAGCTGATGGACAGTTACATGGGCAAGGTCGGCACGATGGGCCGGGTGATGATGCGCCGGACGTGCACGGTGCAGGTGAACCTCGATTTTGGCTCCGAGGCTGACATGGTGCAAAAGCTGCGCGTGGCGCTGGCGCTGCAACCCGTGGCGACGGCGCTGTTTGCCAATTCGCCGTTTTTCGAGGGCCAGCCGAACGGGCACAAAAGCTGGCGCGGTAAAGTCTGGCGCAACCTTGATGATGCGCGCACCGGTATGCTGCCGTTTGTGTTCGAGGACGGTTTCGGGTTTGAGCGGTGGGTGGACTACGCGCTCGATGTGCCGATGTATTTCGTCTACCGCGACGGGCAGTATATCGACGCGCTCGGTCAGTCCTTTCGGGACTTCCTCGCGGGGCGACTGCCTGCCCTGCCGGGCGAAACGCCGACCCTGTCGGACTGGGCCGATCACCTGACCACGGCCTTTCCAGAGGCGCGGATCAAGAAGTTCATCGAGATGCGCGGCGCTGATGGTGGCCCGTGGCGGCGGCTTTGTGCGCTGCCTGCGTTCTGGGTCGGTCTGATCTATGATAAGGGCGCGCTCGATGCGGCGTGGGATCTGGCCAAGGGGCTGGATGCGGAGACCCGCGAGGGGCTGCGCGTTGCGGCCTCGACCCACGGCCTGCAAGGCGAGGCGGGTGGCGTGCGCCTGCACGACCTGGCCCGCGAGGCGGTGGCGATTGCGCATCAGGGCCTGAATTCCCGCGCGATGCCGGGGGCGGGCGGGATGCTGCCCGATGAGACCCATTTCCTGAACGCCCTGCATGAGAGCGTGGAAACGGGGAAGGTGCCTGCGGACGAGCTGCTAGAGGCCTATGCGGGCGACATGCCCGCGCTCTACGATCAGTTTTCCTACTAGGAGCGATGGGCAGATTGCCCATCCTACCCGGGCCCTTAGGGGGCGCCTTCACCACGCCCGCCAAAGCGCGCCACGGAACGACGAAAAAGCTGCCCAAATGAACGGTGCGTAGGATGGGCAATCTGCCCATCACGCCCGACGCGACGCCCACACATAGATCAGCGCAAAGACCCACACCCAGGCCAGCCCGAACCCCAGCGTCAAGCCAGTCATGACCGGCAGCACGCTGCGCCAGTCTTCTTGCGTCATGCTTGCCGCCCAGACGATGATGACAACGATCAGCGTTTTGAGGCCCAGCAACACAATCCGCCCCACCTTCGGTGTGTTGAACCGCAGGTGCCACAAGAGGAGCGGCGTGCCGAGCGCAAGGTAGATCGGTCCGCCGAAGAACAGCACGAACAGGGAAAACCCGCCAACCGGGAAGGTCACAGCCGTCACGATCAGCGGTGCGAGGACCAACCCGAGGAGGAAACCCAGCGGGTCGATCCGGTAACGCGGGCCCGGAGGCACAAGCCAGTCCTTGATCCGGGGCCACATCGCTTAACCCTCTGCCGCGGTTTGCGGCTGCGCGGGCGCGTCGATCACAACCGCGCGCAAGGTGCCCACCGCATGGGCAAAGCCAAGGCCAAGGCACAGCGCGGCAAAGCCAAGGGCGGCCATCACCCCGACCGCAGGCAGCTGCCCCAACAGGAGGATCAGCGCCCCGATCAGCATGATGCCGCCCGCGCCGATCGCGGCAAAGCCGGTCGCGATGGTCACCGCCGCGGCGTCGGCCCGGCGGCGGCTGGCGGGGCAGGCGCCGATCATGTGGCCAATCCGCAGGATCATCAGGCACAGGAGCGCCAGAACGCTCAGGCTCAGGGGAAGGTAGATAAAGGCAAGGGTCAGCATGGTCATTCTCCTGTCATGCTAGGTCAACTGGGGCCTGCGGCTCAAATCGTTCCGCAAGCGGTTGTAAAGAAATGCGAAGGTCGCGGCCCAGGCGGGGCCAAAGAGGATGCCGAAACCGCCATAGATCAGGGCAATCGCCTTGTAATCTGCCTCGTCCATGAGCACTCCGAGGCCGAAAAGCGCGGCGCAGGCAGCAATGACCGAGCCCAAAGCAAGCAGCGCGATATCCTCGCCCTTTCCCACGTTACGGCGCAGAAACCACAGCAGAAGCGGCGTGCCGAGGATCAGGTAGAGCGGCCCGCCCATCACCAGCGCGGCAACGGGGATCAGCAGCATCCAGAACGTCAGCGCCGTGATCAGCAGCGGCGCGCCGATCAGCGCGACAAAGAAAGCGACCGGGTCGATCACATAGCGCGGACCGGTCGCACGCGGCATCCAGAAGTTCGGGCTTGCAGTCATTTCTGTCATTTCAGAAACTACCATTCAAAAAAGATTTAGCCTTTGCCGGGGATCAGCCGCGCAATCCGCGCACCCATCTTCACGAGGCTCAACTGCACACCGCGAGGTAGCTTTGACACCTGGCTGTACCAGTCATCGAACATCTGCATCGTCTCCAAAGTCTCTGCGATCCGGGTCCGCACGGCCTCTGGCGTTGCGTCCGCCTTGGCCTGCGCCTGCACGATCTTCAGCTTTTCCAGCGTCGGCGCGTATTCCTTCGCGCGGCGCTCCGCGACCACCGTGTTCACCAGGTCGAACATGTCCCGGATCGAGTGGAAATGATCGCGCCGGTCACCCAGCTTGCGGCTGGACTGCACGAGGCCCATCGATTGCAGCTCTTTCAGCCCGTTCGACACATTGGAGCGGGCGAGGGACAGCAATTCGCTGATCTCTTCAGCGTTGAGCGGTTCGGGCGAGATATGCAGCAGCGCATGGATCTGCGCAACCGACCGGTTGGTGCCCCATTTCGCGCCCATATCCCCCCAGTGGAGGATGAAATCTTGCATGGCGGGTGTGAGGTGCATGTCCGAATCTCTGGTAATTTCTGTATAAACAGAAATATCAGAAACTACAGTAAATGCAATCAAAACCGACGCGGCGCTACTCCGGCACCAGCTCCGTTACAAAGGCCACCACCTTTTCCGCAGGCATTTCGCAGGGTTTCAGCCGGGGGCCGGAGGCAAGGTCAAACCAGTTGAGCGAGATGTAATCGGCCCCGCCCAGCTCTTCGGCGACCAGTTTGACCGTGCGGCCGCCATCCAGCACCTGCCGCGTTACCACGTAGCGCCGCCCATGTGCGTGCCCGGTGAATGTTCCTTCTGGCAGCGCGCGCAGCGCTGCTGCAAAGCTCACGGTTTCTGGCCGATCTTCGGCTCGGTCCCCGCCCGGATGCGCGCGATGTTGGCCCGGTGCCGCCAGAAGACCAGCAATGTTAGCACAGCGCCCAGCACCAACATGTGCGCTGCGCCCAGAAACACCAGCAGGAAGGTTGACGCCGCCGCCGCGACCAGCGCCCCGCCGGACGACATCCGCGTCACCGCCGCGCCGACCAGCCAGGCGGCGCAGCAGCCAAGGCCCACCGGCCAAGCCAGCGCCAGCATCAGCCCAAGGAAGGTCGCAACCCCCTTGCCGCCCTTGAACCCCAGCCAAACCGGGTAGCAATGCCCCAGCATCGCCGCCAGCGCGGCCACCTGCACCGCGTCCTCGTGCGCCAACCAGCGCGCGAGCAGCACGGCAACCGCCCCCTTCGCGCCATCCATCAGCAGCGTCGCCGCTGCGGCGCCCTTGCTGCCCGTACGCAGCACATTCGTGGCCCCGATATTGCCCGACCCAATGGCCCGCACATCCCCCAGCCCCATCGCCTTCGACAGCAACAGCCCAAACGGGATCGACCCAAGCCCGTAGCCGATCAGGGCCCAGAGGATCAGAACCAGTGCAGAGCTTTCGAAAACGGGCATCTGAAACCTCCCAAAGACCCCTTGGCAATACCGCGCCGCCGCGCGCCGGTCAAAGCACCCGTCGCGGAAAGGTGCGGCGCGTTGCAGATGTGCGCAGTGGTCGTCTTTGCGGACGGAGCGGGCTTTCGCGTCACGTGGGCAGATGTCCGCTTCACGCTTTTTTGAACCTCCCGTCGCGTATTGATCAGGGCAGTCGTAAGCGAGGATCAGATATGCCCGTCCCACCTGCTGTTTTGCAGCAAACGCTGTCCACCAAGTCGGACCTTTCAAACGCCCCTTTGGCCGCAAAGATGCTCGTGGCCAAGTTGCGCGTTAAAGTGACCCGAGACCCCAATGAAATGCCAAACGCCTTGAGTGAGTTGTCAAAATTCTCCGAGTCCAACGGGCTGACCGCCCAAAATTTTGCATAAGGTTCTGCTACAATGAAAAACGCAATCTGTACGGTCGTCGAAACCGCAGATCGGATCAAAGCGGGTGAAAAACTTGTAATTGCGGCGGACGAAGCTCTTTTGCGTCAGTTGCCAAAAGGGGACTGGATCGGAGGGACGAGCGTCTATTTCCTGACAGATGGCGGCGGCCGTGAGGAGCGTGAACGCCTCTTTGTCACTCAGGTGGATGCGCAGAATTGCGTGGTCAAACACCTCGACCAAGCAGACCTGAAAGATTTTGCCGCAGCGCAGTTCAAATCCGGACTGACGATCCTCCTGATCCCTGGATTCTCAAACGCGCATCAAGAGTATGCCATTCATGGACCAGGCTACGATGGCCTGTTCGACCAACCCGTGGTCGGCTGGATCTCCGGCGTGCATCTTGACGACATCGGTCAGGTCTCGCCCAAGGTATTCGACGGAACGTCCGGACAAGCCCATGACGACGGGGCGGTGGTCATGTATGTTGACGCAGCTGGAGGCCAAGCGCCGACGGTCGACATCTTGAACCTCTTTCATCAAGACACGGCAAGCCCAACACTGAAGTTCGCATCGAGCGTTTTTAGTGCAACCGAGGTGTTCGTCGACTGCAAACCCGTGAACCTTGCCCAGTACATCACCGAGAATGAAATCAATACCCAACTGCCTTTGGTTGCGAACTACTCTGGCGCGATGATTAACGTCTCAGTGCAAAACGTGGACCTCGCGCAGGGCAAGGTCGATTTTTATGCCCCTGTCGTTCCCGATGTGGAATACCGCTTGGCTGCTGATCCCGGGCCCTACGCAGAGGTGTTTGCCAGCCGCCTCACCGCCGAAGGCACCCATGCCCTGAGCTATAATTGTATACTCAACTACCTCTATGGAGAGCTTGAGGGCAAGACGACAGGCACTTTTACCGGCCCCGCAACCTTCGGAGAGATTGCCTACATTCTTCTGAACCAGACAATGGTGTATGTGGAGGACGCGGCGCACCCAAAAGACAAGGCGGCCTAGACCGACACGGGGGCCGCCGCCGACATGCCCTTACATTTGTATCCCGCGCGGTCCCCCAAACGTCCCCGGACGCAAACAAACACGGTTGATGAGGAAGGCTTGCCGGGGACAGGACAGGGTCGCACAAAAGATATCGCTGGCACGATAGAGAACCGTGTGACTGCCGAAGCAGACCTTGTGCTTTGCAGCACTTGGACGTCAGGGCGCCGAGCCGCCCTTCGCTGCATCACAGAAACGAAGTGAGCGCGTTCTGGCACCAACTGCTCAAGCGGACTGCTACCCCCCAAACACCCGCACGCCTGCGACCCAAGTGCCCTTGACGCGCCCCTGCATGCGGGCGCCGTCGAAGGGTGTGTTGCGGGACTTTGAGCGCAGGGTGCTCCGGTCCATGACGAAGGGCGCGTGGGGGTCGAACATCACGAGGTCCGCAGGCGCGCCCACGGCCAGCCGTCCGGCCTCCAGCCCCAGCCTTTTCGCAGGGTTCAGCGACAACGCACGCCACAGCTGCGGCAGCTCCAGGATCCCGGCGTGGAACAGGCGCATCGCCGCCGGAAGCAACGTCTCCAAAGCCACCGCGCCGCTGGCGGCCTCCTCGAATGGCAGGCGTTTGCTTTCCTCATCCTGCGGGGTGTGCATCGACGAGATCGTGTCGATCAGCCCTTCGGCCACCGCCTCGGCCACCGCCAGCCGGTCGTCCTCGTCCCGCAAGGGGGGCTTGAGCTTGAAGAACGTCCGGTAGTCCGCGATGTCCAGCGCGTTCAGCGTCAGGTGGTGGATGCTGGTTCCGGCCGTGATGTCCAGCCCGTTTGCCTTCGCGCGGCGCAGGGCAGGCAGGGCGCGGGCCGTGGTGATCTGGTCCACGTGGTAGCGCGCGCCGGTCATCTCCAGAAGGGCGATGTCGCGGTCCAGCCCCATGCGCTCCGCCATCGGGGAGACGGCGGGCAGCCCGGCGAGCGAGGCAAACTTTCCACTCGTCGCCACCGCCCCCGCGCTCAGCCCCGGCTCCTGCACATGGCCCATCACCAGCGCGTTCAGAGACGATGCATAGGTCAGCGCGCGGGACAGCACCTTGGGGTCTTGCACCACATGGTCGCAATCGGTGAAGGCCACGGCGCCCGCATCCAGAAGAAAGCCGATCTCCGTCATCTCCCGGCCTGTGCGCCCCTTGGTCAGGGCGGCCATCGGCAGGACGTTCACCGGCGCGGCCTCTCGCGCGCGGCGGATCACAAATTCCAGCACTTCGGGGCTGTCGATGGTCGGCGCGGTGTCGGGGCGGGTGACGATGGTGGTCACGCCCCCCGCTGCCGCTGCGGCGCCCGCGCTGCCAAAGCTTTCCTTGTGCCGCTCCCCCGGCTCGCAAACCTTCACGCCGATATCGACGATGCCGGGGGCGAGGTGCAAACGGTTGCAATCCAGCGTCTCTGCCGCATCTGGCAACGGCGCGCCCTGGGGCAGCACCGCCTGGATCTTGCCAAAGGCGATGTGCAGCGCGCCGGTCTGGGCCGTGCCAGCCTCCGGGTCCACCAGCTTGGCGTTGGTCAGCAGCAGGTCACTCATGCAGGCTCCGGGGTCAGTTCGGCGGTGATGGCGCGCGTCAGCGCGTCGATGTCGGGCTTTTTGACAACGGCGCCATCGTGCCCGCCGGATTTCAGCCGCAGCGTGAGGTAGACGTCGTAGACGTCCACGCGCGCGATCTGGTCCAGCGGCACGGCGCGGGCGTGACCGGGCAGGGTCTTGCGGTCCTCGATGGCGACCATCCCGGGCAGCAGCCGCACCCGGCTGACCCGCCCGCCCGCGTTGATGATCAAAGGCTGAAACAGCTTGGCCGCGACCATCACCGCAAGCGCCGCCATCATCCAAAGCGGCATCACAAGAACCAGCGCCGCAAGCGCGGCAACAACCGCCATTCCGCCGACAACAAACAGACGCGCGGGCTGAAAGACCACGTCCCGGTTCAGAGTTTCGATGTCGAGTTGGATGTCGCTCATCCGGCGATCCAGATGAAAAGCCACGTGAAAAGGCCCAGCAGGACCAGCACGAAGGTTGCCACCATGCCCGACATGGCGGCATCGGAGCGTTTTTTCTTGGCCGGGGGCGTGCCGGTGGAGGGTTTTGCTGCCTCCGCCTCCACCTTTTCGGTGCCGACATAATCCCGCTGCGGCTCGCCATACGTCCCGATTAACGTCAGCTCGGGCCCGGGGGTGAGCGTCTGTGCAAACCCGCCAAAGGCCGAAGAATAGACGATGAACACCCACCCAGCGAGTGCGGCGAGCTTCGCCGCGTCGGGGGCCAGCTGCGCGGGGTCCACCCCGTTGCCTTCCTTGAGGTAGCCGACAAGGCCCAGCCCTTCCAGGTCGCTGATCGGAAAGACCTCCGTGAAGGCACCGTCCAGATACTCCGCCCCCAGCAGGGCCGTCTGCGGGTCTGGCGTGTCGACGTCTCCGTCCTCGGAATAGTGCGGGATGTTGGCCCGCAGCGCCTTTGCCTCGGCGGGCGTCATGGAGAGGGAAAAGACACGGATCACGCCGCGCTCGTCTCTGGGGATGTCGATGGATTTGGTCATGCCGTTCCCTCCTGGACCTTACGGATCAAGCTATAGACCTCTCTTCCGTCAGTCAGGCTTTCGAACCCGATTTCCATATCCCGCGGCATATCGCTCGACCGGTTCATCTTCTTGGCAAAGAAAACGTCCGCGCGGGTGCCATCCACAAAGCTGATTTTGGTGCCCGGCTCAATCGGATAGCTGTCCAGACGCCGGCCGCGCCACGGGCTTTGCGTTGCGATGAAAGCGCGCTTGCTGGTCAGCGTGTAATGCGTGCGCCGCAAGGCATAGAGCCGCCAGAAATGGACCAGAACAAGCTGATAGAACCCCACGCCAAAAAACATCAGCCCCCAAACCCAGAAAAACCCGCCCGCAGACGCAGCTGCCAGCATCCAGAACAGGGCAAAACCAGTAAAAAACAGGAAAAACACACCGTGAAACGGGCTGTCCCACGCCAGTTTCAGCCGCGGCTTTGGCGCGCCTTGCCAGATCACCCGTTCGTCCGGGTCAAGGATGCCATCCCACGCATCATTCACGACGCGGCCCTAACCACCTTCAGGTTCCGGGCCAGGAGGTCCATCGCGGCCATGCGCACGGCCACGCCCATCTCCACCTGGTCCTGGATGACGCTGCGGTTGATGTCGTCGGCGATCTCCCCGTCAATCTCTACCCCGCGGTTCATCGGGCCGGGATGCATCACGATGGCGTCGTCCTTGGCATGGGCCAGCTTGGCGGCATCGAGGCCGAAGCGGTGGTAATACTCCCGCTCCGACGGGATGAACCCGCCATCCATCCGCTCACGTTGCAGGCGCAGCATCATAACCACGTCCACGTCCCGCAGCCCCTCGGCCATGTCGTCGAACACTTCGACCCCGAACTCCGAAATCCCCGCGGGCATCAGCGTCGGCGGGCCGATCAGGCGGATGCGGTTTTCCATCTTGCCCAGCAGGATCAGGTTACTCCGCGCCACGCGGCTATGCGCAATATCCCCACAGATCGCGATGCTCAGACGGTGCAGCCGCCCTTTCGCCCGCCGGATCGTCAGCGCGTCCAGCAGCGCCTGCGTCGGGTGCTCATGTCGCCCATCCCCGGCATTCAGCACAGTGCAGTTCACCTTCTGCGCCAGCAAATCCACCGCGCCCGATTGCGGGTGCCGCACGACCAGCAGGTCGGGCTGCATCGCGTTCAGCGTCATCGCGGTGTCGATCAGCGTCTCGCCCTTTTTGATCGAAGACGCCTGCATCGCCATGCTCATCACGTCCGCGCCCAGCCGCTTGCCCGCCAGTTCAAAGCTAGCCTGCGTGCGGGTCGAATTTTCAAAGAACATGTTGATCTGGGTCAGCCCCGCCAACGCGTCGCCGTGCTTGGACCCGCGGTTCAGCGCGGCGTACTCATCGGCAAGATCAAGGAGGGTGGTAATCTCGTGTTGGCGCAGATGCTGGATGCCAAGAAGATGCCGGTGATCAAATGACATGGAGCCCTCGCGCTGACATGGGGCGGTTATAGGCGCGGGCGCTTGGCGCGGCAAGCAGGCGGAGATAGGCTGGGGCCCATGTCGCACCACGCAGATTCGATGGGGTATCACGCCGCGCTCGCCGCGCTGGCCTGGCAGGTGGAGCTGGGGGTGGAGACCTGTGTTCTGGACGCGCCGGTCAACCGGTATGAGACGCCCGAAAAGCCGGAAAAACCCGCCGCGCCCGTGACGCCGCAGGCCGCCCCGCAAGCGGCCCCGGTGGTGCAGGCCGTCGATGTTGTGGCGGAAGCCGAGGCAATGGCCGCCGCCGCGCCCGATCTGGAAGCCCTGCGCGCGGCGATGGACGCCTACCCCCATTGTGAGCTGCGCAAAGGTGCGCGGAACCTTGTTTTTGCGGACGGTGTGCCGGGCGCGCGCGTGATGGTTGTCGGCGAGGCCCCGGGGCGCGATGAGGACCGGGAGGGCAAGCCCTTTGTGGGCCGCGCGGGGCAGCTTTTGGACCGGATGCTGGGGGCGATTGATCTGAGCCGTTCCGACACCGTGTATATCACCAACGTCCTGCCCTACCGACCCCCGCAAAACCGCGACCCGAGGCCGGAAGAGATTGCGATGATGCTGCCCTTTCTGAAGCGCCACATCGCTCTGGCCCAGCCCGAGCTGCTGCTGATCATGGGCAATATCTCCTGTCAGGCGCTGCTGGGCAAACGCGGCATCACCCGCCTGCGCGGCACATGGGCCGAGGCGGCGGGCAAACCCGCGCTGCCGATGTTCCACCCCGCGTATCTGCTGCGGAACCCGGCGGCCAAGCGCGAGGCCTGGGCGGATTTGTTGAGCGTTCAGGCGCGGCTTGCGTAGGATGGGCAATATTGCCCATCCTACTGCGCCAAAGGCCGCTATGCGATGATCGACCTCGCCCTCTACCTCGCCTTTCTGCCCGCGGTGCTGGCCCTCAACCTCACCCCCGGCCCGGACATGCTGTTCACGATGGCGCAGGGCCTGCGGGGCGGCAAAAGGCCGGCCATTGCCGCGGCAGGCGGCATTGCGACCGGCGCTTTCCTGAACGCGGCGCTGGCGGGGCTGGGCCTTGGCGCGCTGGTGGCGGCGGCGCCTTGGGTGTTTGGCGTCGTGCGCTGGGCTGGGGTCGCCTACCTGATCTACCTCGCGATCCAGACGCTGCGCACCCCGCTGAGTGGGCAGAACACACAGCCCATCCGCCCGGCTCGCGCCTTCCGCGACGGGCTGGTGGTGAACATGTCCAACCCCTCCGTCATTCTCTTCATCCTCGCCTTCATCCCGCAATTCGTGGACCCGACCCTGCCGATCCTGCCGCAATTCCTGATCTATGGCGCGACGATCGCGGGGCTTGGGTTTTGCGTCAAAGCGGCGGTGGGCCTCTCAGCGGGCAGCTTTGCCCGCGCCCTCACGCGCAGCCCTGCCACCCGGCGCACCCTGCGCTATGTCACGGCAGGCATTTTTGGCGCGCTTGCGCTCCGCGTCGCCTGGTCAGGAGTAAAACCATGAGCCGTATTGATGAAAGCCTCGATTTTGTTCCCATCCGGATCGCGGTGCTGACGGTCAGCGATACGCGCAGCCTCGACGAAGATCGCTCCGGCGACACCCTTGTCGCGCGGCTGGAAGGGGCTGGCCACACGCTCGCGGCCCGCACGATCTTGCGCGATGAGCGGGACCAGATCGCTAAGCAACTCCGAAGCTGGTGCGCCGACCCGCAGATCGATGTCATCCTGTCCACCGGCGGCACGGGCCTGACGGGCCGCGACGTGACGGTGGAGGCGCACCGCGACGTCTACGAGAAAGAGATCGACGCCTTCGGCACCATCTTCACCATCGTATCCATGCAAAAGATCGGCACATCTGCCGTCCAGTCCCGCGCGACGGCGGGCGTAGCGAACGGCACCTACCTCTTCGCACTGCCCGGATCGCCCGGGGCCTGCAAGGACGCGTGGGACGAAATCCTCGCCAAACAGCTCGATTTCCGGCATCGCCCCTGCAATTTCGTTGAGATCTTGCCGCGCCTTGACGAGCATCAACGACGGAAATGACGAAACAGAGCGTTGAACATCCTGTGTTTGGTCCATCGGGCCAAACGCATTAAGTATGGCCTACGCAGTTAACGGACGGATCACATGCGCTTTTTCCGGCAAAGCCTGACGGGCCTTTTCCTGACGGCCCTGACGCTCGCGCTTTTGGCGCTTGCGGTGCAGCTTGTCGTGGGCGCGGCGCAGGAACGGGCGGCGCGGGATACGGACCGTCCGCCGCCGCGTGAGCGGGTCTTTGCCGTGGCCGTCCTGCGTGCCGAAATGGGCACAGCCACACCGATCCTGGAGACCTTTGGCGAGGTGCAGTCACGCCGCACGCTTGAGCTGCGCGCGGCCGCCTCGGGCCGGGTGATCGCACTTGCGGACGGGTTCGAGGATGGCGGCACGGTGACCGCAGGCCAGGTGCTGGTGCGGATCGATCCCGCCGATGCGGAGGCCGCGTTGGGCCGCGCGCGAGCGGACCTTGCGGATGCCGAGGCCGAGCTGCGCGATGCCCGTGCCACGCTGACGCTGGCGGAGGATGAAACCCAGGCCGCGCAGGATCAGGCCGACCTGCGGGATCAGGCCCTGACCCGCCAGATTGATCTGCAAACCCGCGGCGTCGGCACCGCATCGGCGGTCGAAACGGCGGCGCTTGCGGCGGCGGCGGCGCGGCAGACGGTGCTGTCCCGGCGGCAATCGGTGAACCAGGCCCGTGCCCGCATCTCGACCGCTCAAACAAGGCTTGCCCGCGCCGAAATCGCCGTGGACGAGGCGGAACGCCGCCTTGCTGACACGGTTGTGAAGGCGCCCTTCGATGGCACCTTGCGCGGTGCGGCGCTGACGCTGGGGCGCCTTGTGTCGAGCAATGAAAAGCTCGCCGACCTGATTGACCCGGCCGATCTGGAGGTCTCTGCCCGCATCTCCACCGCGCAGTTCGCGCGTCTTCTGGATGACACGGGCCAGCTGCTGGGGCTTGCAGCGACCGCGACGCTGGATGTCGCTGCGGCGGACCTCACGGCTGAAGGGCGTCTGTCTCGTGCGAGTGCCGACGCAGGGGAGGGGCAGACCGGGCGGCTGATCTTTGTCTCTTTGCAAGACGCGCGGGGTTTCAAACCGGGCGATTTTGTCACGCTCAGCGTTGCCGAGCCCCCGATGGAACGCGTTGTGCGGCTGCCTGCCTCCGCGCGCGCGTCGGATGGCACGGTTCTGGTGCTTGGGACAGGCGACCGGCTGGAGGCGCTGCCCGTTACGCTGCTGCGCCGTCAAGGGGACGACATCCTGGTCCGCGCGCCGGACCTCGCGGGGCGCGAGGTGGTCTCTGCCCGCACGCCGCTTCTGGGCCCCGGCATTCAGGTCCGGCCTTTGCGCACCGGGGTACAGGCCCCCGCCGCGCCTGACATGGTCGAACTGACGGAGGAACGGCGCGCGCAGCTTGTCGCCTTTGTCGAAGCGAACAGCAGGATGCCCGCGGAGGCGAAGGCCCGTGTGCTGGCCCGTCTGGCCGAGCCGCGCGTGCCCGCGCGCATGGTCGCGCGGCTGGAAAGCCGGATGGGCGGGTAGGCTATGGTGCGCCCGGTTCCCGCCGCTGCGGGCGGCATCCTCAGCTACTTTGTCCGCCACCGGACCATCGCCAACCTGCTGCTGGTCATCATGCTGGTCGCGGGGATTGCCGTTGTGCCAAACATGCGGGCGCAGTTTTTTCCCGATGTGATCATCGACAACGTGACCGTGACCGTTCAGTGGGACGGGGCAGGGGCCGAAGATGTCGATGCCGGGATTGTGCAAGTGCTGGAGCCGTCGCTGCTGGTGGTTGAAGGCGTCGAAAGCTCGTCCTCGTCCTCACGCGAGGGGCGCGCTACGATCACGCTTGAGTTCGAGCCGGGCTGGGACATGTCCCGCGCCGCCGAAGAGGTGCAGACCGCCGTTGACGCGGTCACCACCCTGCCCGAAGAGGCCGAAGATCCGACCGTGCGCCGCGGCGCATGGCGGGACCGGGTGACCGATGTGATCATCACCGGCCCGGTCGCGCCACAACAGCTGGGCCAGTTTGCGGATGAGCTGGTCGCGCGCCTTTTCGCCGAAGGGGTGACGCGCACCACCATCCGAGGCGTCGCCGCGCCGCGCCTGCTGATCGAAGTGCCGACGATGGAGCTGGTGGCCAATGACGTCACGATGGCCCAGATCGCCGCCGCCATCGCCGCAGAGGTGGATGCGAACCCGGCGGGCGACGTGGCCGGGGCCAATGCCCGCGTGCGCACCGGCACAGAGCGGCGCAGCGCGGAGGAAATCCGCGCGATTATCCTGCGGCAGGGGGCCGACGGCTCGCAGCTGACCATCGGGGATGTCGCCCGGATCGAACAGCAGGGCGTCGACCGGGTGCGCGCCTATTTCGTCGGCGAGCACCCCGCCGTGTCGATCCGCGTGGAACGCTCCAGCCGCGGGGACGCGATTGGCATTCAGGGCCAGGTCGAAGACACCGTCGCCGCACTCAGTGCCACCTTGCCGCCGCAGGTCACCGTTGAGCTGATCCGGACGCGGGCCGAGGCGATTACCGCGCGCCTCGATATCCTCGTGGACAATGGCATCCTCGGCCTGGGCCTCGTGGTGGCGCTGCTGTTCCTGTTCCTGAACGCCCGCACGGCCTTTTGGGTGGCGGCGGGCATTCCGGTCGCGATGATGGCGGCGATTGCGCTGATGTGGCTGGGCGGGCTGACGATCAACATGGTCTCGCTCTTTGGTCTGATCATCACGCTCGGGATCGTGGTGGATGACGCCATCGTGGTGGGCGAGCACGCCGATTACCGCGCGCGGACCCTCGGTGAGCCGCCCAAGGTCGCCGCAGAGAATGCCGCGCGGCGCATGGCGATGCCGGTCTTTGCGGCCACGCTGACCACGGTGATCGCCTTTTTTGGCCTTGTCGCCGTGGGCGGGCGGTTTGGCGATCTGATCCGCGATATTCCTTTCACCGTGATTGCAGTCCTGATCGCCTCGCTGGTCGAATGCTTCCTGATCCTGCCCAACCACATGGCCCACGCGATCAAAACCGATGTGGAGGCGCGGTGGTCGCGCACCAAACTGGCGCTGGGCCTTTTCGTGAGCGTGCTGATGATCTCTATTCCCGGCCTGGTGATCTGGGGCCTGAGTGCAGAGCCGCAGGGCCTGCTGCCCGCCCTTGCCACCGGCAACTGGGAGGCATCAGGGGCGGCCCTTCGCGCGCTGGGCGCCGATTTTGCCGCCAATGGCGCGCAGCTCGTCTGGATCCCGCTGGCGGCGCTGGCTGCGGTGTTCCTGCTGTTGCCGCGCCGGTGGAAGGCGGCGGCGGTCCACTTTGCCGGCACGCGCGGCATCGACGTGCCGTCGGGCGTGGTGAATATCGGCTTCAACTGGGTCCGCGCGCGGCTGTTCAAGCCGTTCATGGCCGGGGTCATCGCCGCCCGCTACGTTGTGCTAGCCGGGGTCACTGCGGTGCTCGCGAGCCAGCTGGCGCTGTTCGTGCAGGGCGACGTGCAGTGGCGGTTCTTCAACGCGCCCGAACGCGGCTCGGTCACCGGCAATTTCATGATGCTCGAAGGCGCCACCCGCGCCGACACGCTGGAGATGATGCGCGAGCTGCAGCGCGCGACAAACGCGGTCGCTGCCGCGTATGAGGAACGCTACGGCGCCAACCCGCTCGCCTATGTCGTGGCCGAGGTGGGCGGGTTTTCGGGCCGTGCACTTGCAGGAGCAGAGACAAAGGAGGCCGACCTTCAGGGCGCCATCGCGATCGAGCTGATCGATGCGGACCTGCGCCCCTATTCCGCCTTCGCCTTTGTGGCCGAGCTTCAGGACGCCGTCATAAACCACCCGCTGGTGGAGACGGTCAGCTTCCGCGGCTGGCGCTCCGGCCCGGGGGGCGATGCGCTGGACGTGCAGCTGTCGGGCGCGGACGCGCAAACGCTCAAGGCCGCCGCCGAAGACCTCAAGCGCGCTGTGCTGCGCTATCCGGAGGTCTCGGCGGTCGAGGATAACCTCGCCTATGACAAAGAAGAGCTGATCCTGTCGCTCACCGCGCAGGGCCAAGCGCTGGGCTTTGACATGGACGGGCTGGCGCGGGTGCTGCGCAACCGGCTGAACGGGATCGAAGCCGCGAGTTTCCCCGACGGCGTGCGCAGCGCGACGATCCGGGTGGAGCTGCCCGAAGATGAGCTGACGGCGGATTTCCTTGACCGGACCCAGATGCGCACCCCGGATGGCACCTATGTGCCGCTCGCCGATGTGGTCAGCGTGGAGCGGCGCACCGGCTTTTCCACCGTCCGTCGCGAGAATGGTCTGCGGCTGGTGTCCGTCACCGGCGACATCTCCGAAGACGACCCGGCGCGGGCCAGCGAAATTCAGCGCGCGCTAAGCGAGGACATCCTGCCCGAGATCGCCGCCACAAGGCAGGTCGAATACCGCCTCGCGGGGCTGAGCGAGCAGGAAAACAACTTTCTGACCGACGCCACCACTGGCCTGATCCTGTGCCTCACGGGCATCTACCTCGTGCTCGCGTGGATTTTCGCCAGCTGGACCCGCCCCGTCGTGGTGATGGCGATCATCCCCTTTGGCCTTGTCGGCACGATCTATGGCCACCACGCCTGGGACGTCCCGCTGAGCATGTTCACGGTGGTGGGCCTTCTGGGCATGACCGGGATCATCATCAACGATTCCATCGTTCTGGTCACAACCATCGACCAATACGCCGAAGAGCGCGGGCTGATCCCGTCGATCATCGAAGGCGCCGCCGACCGGCTGCGTCCCGTGATGCTGACCACGCTGACAACTGTGCTGGGCATGTCGCCGCTGCTTTACGAAGGCTCGGTGCAGGCGCAGTTCCTGAAGCCGACCGTGATCACGCTGGTCTACGGCTTGGGCTTTGGCATGATCCTGGTGTTGCTGGTCGTGCCCGCGCTGGTCGCAGTCCAGCACGATATTGGCCGGCAGGTTACCGCAATGCGCCGCGGCCTGCGCGGCGGTGCGCGGATCGGCACGGCGCTGGGCGCGCTGTGGGTGCTGGTGGGCGCGTGGGGCGTGGCCACGCTGGGCGTGGCGCTTGCGACTGGCGAGGTTTTGCCCGCGCTCGCGCAGGCTCTGCCAGAGGCGCTGGCATCACAGCCGCCGCTGCGCGCGGCTTTTGCCCTGTTCCTTGTCGGCACGGCGCTCCTCCTGCTGCTCGCCTACACGGTTGGCGCGCTTGTCTTCGAAGGCTGGCGCTGGATCGCGCGGCAGGTGCTGCTGTGGGGCCTGCTGATTGGATGGACCGCCGCGGTGCTGATGCCCGGGGGGCTGCTTGAGCTTGCAGACAACCTGTTCGCGCTGCCCCGCGCCGCCCTTGCCGCGGTTCTGACGGTTGGCGGGCTGGGCGCGATTGCCGGACTGCTCGCGCTCATCGGCCTCACCCGGCCTCGGGTCGCCTAGGCTTGAGCAACAACCAAGCCATAACTGCCCCTTCTCTGTTTAAAAAAAATCCCGGGGGGTCTGGGGGGCTGGCCCCCCAGCCAGCGCTCAACCTACCCCGCCGAGCAGCCGGAAATCTCAACCGCGTAAGACCCGCCCAGCACGGTGATCGTCACCGCGCCCCGGTCGATGGCAAAAGCCCGCCCGCTGGTGTGTACCAGATCGGAGGCAGCGACCAGCCAGCCGTCTTCGCGCCGCACCTCGGCCTCGGACACCCAAACGTCTGCGACACCCGGCTCGATCACGACCACATCGCCGCGCGCCTCTGCGGGCAGGGCAAGCCGCGCCTCCAGCCGGATGCCATCGTCGGTGGGCCGCAGCGCGCAGACCGCCGCGCGTACACCGGCTTCGGCCCCGGAATAGGGCTGATCGGCCAGCGCGGCGGCAATCGCGCCCACGCGCGCGGTGCTGCCGGGGCTCAGGACCGCGTCCAGATTAATCGAATGGGGCATACAGACATCCGCGCACACGCCAAGGTCCATCCGTCCGCGCAGGCGCATATCACCGCCGCGCCGCGGCGCAACGGTCAGGGGGATCACAACCCGGCCGTCATACCCGATGGACCGCATCCCGTTCTGCCAATGCACGTCGGGCGTGGGCCAGCTGACCTCGACACCCCGCACATTGCGCGCGCGGCCCCAGTCAAAGCTGGGCGGGATGCCCGCATCGCCGGGGCTGCGCCAATAGGTCTTCCACCCAGGCTCCAGCACAAGCTCAAGCCCCGCCACATGCCGCCCGTCCGGCAAATCCCAGCCGGGAATGATCCGCGCCGCGATCGGGTCATCAAACGGCTCGCGCGCGGCAAGGCTCCCGGCACTCAGCGCGGCAAGGCAGACGGCAATCGCAAGGCGGACAGGTTTTTTCATCGCCCCTAGATGGCCCCTTAGACGGGCAAAGCCAAGTCACGTCTCGGTGCGCTTGCGTGAAGGGGGGTGCATCCGGCACACTGGGACTGCGATTTCAAACGATGTGAGCGCCCCCCGTGGACCTGACCGGAAAACTCCTTGTTGCGATGCCTGGTATGGCCGATTTCCGCTTTGCGCATTCGGTTGTCTACATGTGCGCCTACTCGGAGGAAGGCGCGATGGGGCTCATTATCAACAAGCCCGCGCAGGATGTAAGCCTGGGCGAAGTGCTGGCGCAGCTGGATATTCCGAACGCGTCCGCGCTGTCGGGCATGAAGGTGCATTTTGGCGGTCCGGTTGAGACCGGGCGCGGCTTTGTCCTGCATTCGGATGACTATACCTCGCGCTTGCACAGCCTTGATGCGGGCGTCGGCCTTGCCATGACGGCGACGCAGGATGTGCTGGAAGATATCGCGGCGGGCACGGGGCCTGCGCGCGCGCTGGTCACGCTGGGCTATGCCGGCTGGGGCCCGGGCCAGCTGGAGGGGGAGATTGCCCAGAACGGCTGGCTTACGGCAGAGACAGATCCGGGTCTGGTCTTTGGCCCGGACGAGGTCAAATGGGACCGCGCCGTGCGCTCGCTGGGCGTCGACCCGCTCGCGCTCTCGGCAACCTCCGGGCGGGCGTAGGGTGGGTTTTTGGGCCCACCGCTGGCCTAGCCACGCGGGGCTGCCGCCCGCCTTAATCTGTCGTTGATGGCGGCGCCCAAGCCCTCCTCGGGGATCGGGGCGACGGCGATGGGGCGAGCCTGCGCATCCACGGCATGCAACACGTCAAAAAGCCGCGCGGCGGCTTCCTCAAGATTGCCGGTAGGAGACAGGCTCACGTCCCCCGCAATAGCGCCAAAGCCAATATGCACCTCATCGGGCGCTGCGGTCTCCGCGTTCAGCCTGACAGCGGCGCGCGGCGCGTAGTGCGAGCTGAGTTGCCCGGGGCTGCGCCGGGGCGCCGTCCCTTGGTCCTCTTCCGGGCCGTCCAGCACCGGCGCACCGAGCGTTGCCTCGAGCGTCTCGCGCGACACGCCCCCCGGGCGCAGAATGCGCGGTGCGCCCAGCAAGGAAACGATGGTGCTTTCAACCCCGACCGGGCAGGCGCCGCCATCCAGCACCAGGTCCGCAAGGCCCGGTTTCACATGCCCCGCCGCGGTCGGCGACAGCTGGCCCGAGGGATTCGCCGAAGGCGCGGCGACCGGACCGCCAAAGGCGCGCAGAAGCGCGCGCGCCACCGGGTGTGCGGGCACGCGCAGGCCAACGCTGTCCAGCCCCGCCGTGACACTGTCCGGCAGCCCGTGCCCGTCCCGCAGCGGCAGAACCAGCGTCAGCGCGCCGGGCCACAGGGCCGCCAAACGATCCGCTGCCGAGGGCCACTGCGCGATCTGCGCCGCCAAGGCGGCATCCGCCACATGCACGATCAGCGGATTGAACCCGGGCCGCCCCTTGGCCGCATAGATGCGGGCAACGGCCTGAGCGCTCTGCGCATCCCCGCCCAGCCCATAGACCGTCTCCGTCGGAAAGGCGACCAGACCGCCGCGGCGCAGCACCTGCGCGGCGCGGGCAATGGCGGCCTCATCGGCCGTGATTACGGGGCCTGCTGGGGCCATTGCGCTGATCCTTCGCGCGCGGCCACGTGACGCCGCGTTTTGGTTGCGACATGCGCTTCGCGGGCGCATTTTTAACTATAACCTGCGCCATACTGGCCCGATTGCAGCTTGCCAAGGGCGCCATGACACATCAGTGCGAGGACCCCATGACGTACCGTGCGCCCGTTGATGACTATACGTTTCTCTTTGACCACATCGTGAACCTTGGCCAGGTCCGCGACACAGACCGCTTTGCGGAGGCCAGTCCGGATATTACCACTGCGATCCTGACCGAGGCGGGCAAGATGTGTGAAGAGGTGCTCGCCCCTGTCCAGCGCCCCGGCGATCTGCATCCGGCACGGCTGGAGAATGGTGTTGTGCGATCCTCTCCCGGCTATGCCGAAGCTTATGGCGCCATCGCAGAGGGCGGCTGGGTCGGCATCTCCGCCGCTCCAGAACATGGCGGCATGGGGCTGCCCGTTGCGCTCAACACGGCCGTGAACGAGATGATGAGCGCCGCCTGCGTCTCGCTCCAGCTTGCTCCGCTCCTGACCCAAGGCCAGATCGAGGCGCTGGAGCACCACGCCTCGGACGAGATCAAAGCGCTTTACCTGCCCAAGCTCATCTCCGGCGAATGGACCGGCACGATGAACCTGACAGAGCCGCAGGCGGGCTCGGACGTGGGCGCGCTGACGACAAAGGCCGAGGATAACGGCGACGGCACCTACGCCATCACCGGGCAGAAGATCTACATCACCTGGGGCGACAACGATTTTACCGAGAATGTCTGTCACCTCGTGCTCGCCCGCCTGCCGGGGGCGCCGGAGGGGGTGAAGGGCATCTCGCTTTTCCTGGTGCCAAAGCGCCTGCCAGATGCAAATGGTGCGGCGGGCGTGGCCAATGACGTGAAGGTCGTCAGCCTTGAGCACAAGCTGGGCCTGCACGGCTCGCCCACCTGCGTGATGCAATATGACGGCGCCCGCGGTTGGCTGGTTGGCCCTGAAGGGGGCGGCATGGCGGCCATGTTCACCATGATGAACAATGCCCGCCTCGGGGTCGGCGCGCAGGGCATCGGCGTCGCCGAAGGCGCCTACCAGCACGCGCTGGCCTATGCGCTCGACCGCAAGCAGGGCAAGGCCGAAGGCGGCGCGCAGACCGGCGCGATCATCGACCATGCGGACGTGCGCCGGATGCTGATGACCATGCGGGCGGAAACCTATGCCGCGCGCGGCATAGCGCTCGCCTGCGGGGTGGCCATCGACATGGCGACCGCGACGGGCGATGCGGCGTGGAAATCCCGCGCCGCCCTTCTGACCCCCATTGCCAAAGCCTTCGGCACCGACATCGGCAATGAGGTCGCGCATATGGGCATTCAGGTCCACGGCGGCATGGGCTTTGTGGAGGAGACGGGCGCGGCGCAATACGCCCGCGATGTGCGGGTGACCACGATCTACGAGGGCACCAACGGCATTCAGGCGATGGACCTGGTCGCGCGCAAGATGATGGATGGGGGCGAGGCCGCCTTTGCCATGATGGACGAAGTGGCCGAGGCCGTCTCCGCCGCGCGCGAGACCTTCCCGGATCTGGCCGAAGCCGTGTGGCAGGCCAACGCCTCCCTGCGCGAGACGACCGAGTGGATGCAGAACGTGAACCACCGCGTGCGCTTTTCCGGCGCCGTGCCCTACCTGCGCGCCTTTGCCCGCGTGCTGGGGGCGCAAATCCACCTGACCAGCGCGGTGGCGGGCAAGGGCACAGCACGGGAAAAGATCGCGCGCTTTTACGTCACGCGCCTCTTGCCCGAGCACGCCAGCCTTCTGGCACAGGCGCAGGCAGGCGACGCGGATCTTTATTCCCTGACCCCCGAGGAGTTCGCCGCCTGATGGATGCCCGCCCCATGCCCGGCTTGCGCTACCCGTGGGAGGAGGCTCCCGGCCCCGGTGAGGCCATTGAGGTTGCGGACGGTGTCCTTTGGATGCGCCTGCCGCTCCCGATGATGCTGGACCACGTGAATGTCTATGCGCTTGATGACGGGGACGGCTGGACCGTGATCGACACCGGCTTTGCGTCGAACAAGACCAAGGGCATCTGGGCGGATCTGATGGCTGGCCCGATGGGCGGCAAGCCCGTCACGCGCTGCATCGTCACCCACCACCACCCGGACCATATCGGCCTCGCCGGGTGGTTCCAGACCGAACATGGCGCAGAGCTGCTGACAACCCGCACCGCGTGGCTGCTGGCCCGGATGCTGACGCTGGACGTCCAGGAGGTGCCGCTTGCCGAGACGCTCGCCTTCTACAAGCGCTCCGGGATGGACCCCGACGTGCTGGCCGAGCGGGAGACGGAGCGCCCCTTCAACTTCGGCGACATCGTCGCCCCGTTGCCCCTCGGCTACACCCGGTTGCAGCAGGGCCAGACGATCCGCATCGGCGGACGGGACTGGGACGTTCACATGGGCAACGGCCACGCCCCCGAACACGCCACCTTCTGGAGCCGTGACGACAACCTCGTCCTGTCCGGCGATCAGATCCTGTCGTCGATTTCGCCGAATGTGGGGGTTCACGCGACCGAACCGATGGCCGACCCGATTGGCGAATGGCTTGAGGCGTGCGAGCGGCTCGCCCTGCTCGCACGCGAAGACCACCTCGTCCTTGGCGGTCACAAGGTGCCTTTCACTGGCCTGCCCGCGCGGATGCGCACGCTGATCGACAATCACCACGGCGCGCTGAAGCGGCTGCTGGCCTTTCTTGACACGCCGAAATCGGGCGGCGAGTGCTTTGCCCCTCTGTTTCGGCGGATCATCGGCAAGGGTGAATACGGGCTCGCCCTTGTCGAGACTGTTGCGCACCTGTCGCACCTGCACCAGGCCGGCCTTGCCACCCGCACGCTGCGGGATGATGGGGCCTGGGTGTATCAGCGGGTCTAGGAAGGCGGCCTTCCACGCCTTTTTGGCACAAACTTGCCGCCGCCGTGCCGGTTTGCGATTTTGTACACCGCCCCGATCCTGATATGGAGCGCATCAGGCACCGCACCGACCTTCTGTTCAGAAAGGGCCGACATGAACGACACGATTGCGACCACCGCCGAAGCCATCGAAGCTGACGCCCTCCCGCGCGCGCACGAGGTTCACGCGGACGAAAACGCCCCCCGCGCACAGGACCGCCCCCTGCCCAAGGGTGCTGCCCGCTCGCCCGCGCGCAAGTCCCCGGCGCAGTGGGCTTACGAGCGGATCATCCTCTACCTCAAAAACTTCGAAGAGCAGCTCGACAGCGAACACGAGGCGGTTATGGGCTTTGTCGGCTCGGATGCGGGCGTGTTGCGGATCGAAGGGATGGGCCATTTCGACCCCGATATCGTGACCTTCTTCGGCACTGATCCGACCGGCGTGCGCGTGCAGCTGGTCCAACACGTCAGCCAGCTGAACGTCATGCTGCGCGCCGTCCCCAAAGAGGTGAAGTCCCAAGCGCCCAAGCGCATCGGCTTCCGCCTCGCCCGGGAGCTGGAAGAGTAGGGTGGGTGCTAACCCACCACCTGTTTACGCAGAACCAAACTCCAGCCACGCCCGCGCCTCAGGGTCCAGCGCTGCATCCATCGCCGCGTCATAAGCGGCCAGTTCCGCCGTGCTCAGCTTTCCTTCCCACTTCCCGCTCGACCCGCTGTCAAAAAAGGCGGCGTCGTCCTTCATGAACCCGGTGCCGCCCCCCGGCGCATAGCGGGCCGCATTGGCGCGCATGTGATCAAACCCCGCGGCCGCAATCAGCGCTTTCACGACGTCCGCCGGATAGGACACCCCCATCAGGGCTGCGACCCGTGCAAAGGTGCCCGGCAAATCGCGCGACATGTCGGCATAGTGAAACAGCGACACGTTGCTGCGCGCCCCAGCCGCCCGCGCCGCCGCGTAGTGCCGCAGGATATGGGCCAGCGGCATCGCGTCCCCGTCATAACCCTCCGGCCCGCCATCAAGGAACCGGCGGAAGGTCACCCCGTCCGGGTCTTCCTCGGGAAACCAATGGGCGAAGACATGCGTCATGTTCAGGTTTTTCAGATGCTTGCGGTAGGAAAAATGCGCATCCAGCGGGTGGCGAAAGACACAGATGAATTGCGCGTCCGCCTCTACCGGCAATCCATCCAGCGGCGTATGGCTTTTTAAGCACCGCCGCCCCGCCATCGCACCAATCCGCGCGGCGACCTCGTCGATCTCGCGGTAGCGGATATCGACCCAGGGCATCCGCACCGCGGGCTCTGTCACCACGTTCGGATCACCCGAGGCCAGAAGCGCGACAATGGTCTGCATCCACGTCGTCCCGCTCTTGGGCGGTGTCGCCACCACAACGTCGCTGGCGCGCAGCGCCACCCAGTCCCAGCGCCGGTTGTCCGTGAGCGGCCCAAGATAAAGCCTGCGCTCTGCCATCCTTGCCTCTTTCGTTTGCTCTCTCAACTGAACGCCAACCTGCCCCCTGCACACAACCGTAAACCGCGCGAAATTGTCCTGCTGACAGCGTGTCGTGGCTGCGTTAAAGGGAGCGCAAACCGGACATAGGGAGCCAACCACATGGCAGAGCACAAGCACGGCGACATGGATATCTCGACGCACGAGAAGGTCTTTGACGGGTTCATGAAATGGACGGTCTTCTCCTCCGCCGCGATCATCGTCCTGCTGATCCTGATGGCGATCTTCATCTCCTGAGGATACCCAATGCGGTTTGCAGCCCTCTTGGCCCTTGTGGCCCTTCTGGGTGGCTGCGCAGCCGCCATCGCCACCAACGACGCCCCGCCAGAGGTCATCGCGGCGAAGGCGTTTCGCGCGCCCGGCCCCGCGACGCTGACCGTGATGTCAATGATCAGCAACCGCTCGGGCGGCGGGGCGCATACCGCGCTGATGATCAACGGCTCCCAGCGTGTGATCTTTGACCCCGCTGGGTCGTTCCAGAACGAACGCGTGCCTGAACGCGGCGATGTGCTGTACGGCGTGACCCCCGCGGTGCTTCAAGGCTACCGCAGCGCGCATGCACGCAGCACTTACCACGTGGTCAGCCAGACCTTTGTTGTCACACCCGAGCAGGCGGAAATCGCGCTGCGCCTCGCGATGGAGAACGGCCCGGTGCCGCGCTCGCTCTGCACCACAGCGACAAGCAACCTATTGCGGCAGGTGCCGGGCTTCGGTGACCTGCGCCAGACAATGTTTCCCGGTAACCTGATGGCGCAGCTGGCCGCGCGTCCCGGGGTCACAACAGATCGCTACTTTGAGGATGACGAGGGCGGCATCCTCGACGGCGTCGCGGGCATCGTGATCGCGGAATAGCCCTTCACTTGGCCAGATAAACTCCGGGGGGCCCGAAGGGCGGGGACCGCCATTGGAACGCCATTGGTCCGAGAGACAATGGCGATACCCCCTCGGACGCTTACCCCAACGCCCAGCCCAAGATCAAAATTGCCGCTGCGCCGGCGCCAAACCCGGCAAAAAGGTTCTTTGCCAGATACCCCACGACCAGCGTCACCGCCCCCGCGCCCATGCGCACAGGATCATAAGGGCCGTCTGGCCCGCCATAGACCACGATGGGTGCCACAAGCGCGGGCAGGATCGCCACCGCCGTATAGCGCAAATGCCGGATTAGCCACGCGGGCAGGGGCCGGTTGCCCACAAGGCCCAGAAACCCAAAGCGCAGCCCGTAGGACAGCGCGCCAAGCGACAGGATCACGGTCCAGAGCGTGACGGGATCAATCATGCGCCGCATCCATCCGCTTTTCGATGCCCGCGCCCACCATCATCCCCGCTGTCGCAGCAATCAGCAGGCCCAGCGAATAGGGCACCGAAGCAAAGACAAGGCTCAGCACCAGCCCCGTCGCCGCCGCACCCAGATGCGCCACCGTGCGCAGCATCGGCGCGACCATCGCCAGAAAGGCAATCGGCAAGGCAAAATCAAGCGGCAGCCCGGGCGGCACGGCCGAGCCAAGCGCCGCGCCCAGATAGCTCGCCCCAAACCACGCGATCATCACCAGAAGGCAGGTGCCAAAGTAATAGGCCACCTTCTGGTGCAGCGGCATCTGCGGTTCCGCGTCGAACTTTCCGTGGCTCAGCGCATAGCTTTGATCGACCAGCAGGTAGGCAATGATCGCCCGCTGCCACAGCGGCGCAGGGCCAAGGTAGGGCGTGAGCGCCGCCGAATACATCGCCATCCGCAGGTTCACCGCAAGGGCGGAGACGATCACCACGACCGTCGGCGCGTTCTCCTGCATCAGTTGTAGCGCGGTGAATTGGGCCGCGCCCGCGATCACGATCACCGAAAAGGACATCACCTCAAGCATGTTCAGCCCCGCCTCGGTCGCGAGCACGCCAAACAGCACGGCCAAGGGGCCCGCCACCAGAATAAACGGCGCGCCGTCGCGCGCGCCCGCCCAGAAGGCGGATTTGGATGTGGCATAGGGCATGCAGGACCTCTAACTTACCGGGCACAGCTAGCCGCAGGGCAGGGGGGATGCAATTGGCGCGTGGCTTCGATCAGACGGATTACATCATCGCGCCCGACCCGTCCGCGGCGCGGCTGACGCGCGCGGTGATGGGCCATGACCAGACCGGCGCGGCGGTGGAAACGGCAGTGGTCGAGGAACGCAGCCTGACGATCTACCTCAATAGCCGCGAGATTGTCACCGCCATGACCATCGGCGATTACCCCGAATACCTCGCGCTTGGCTTTCTGCGGAACCAGCGGATGCTTGCGGATACCGACGTCGTCACCGGCGTGGACTATGACACAGAGCTTGAGGTCGTCGTCGTCCGCACCGAAGCCCAGACCAATCACGAGGCCAAGCTCGCCAAGGCCACCCGCACCTCCGGCTGCGCCGTCGGCACCGTCTTTGGCGATATGATGGAGGGGCTGGAGGGGCTGACGCTGCCCCGGGCGGAGCTCCGCACCAGCTGGCTCTACGCTCTGTCGCACAAGATCAACCGCACGCCATCCCTTTACCTGGAAGCCGGCGCGATCCACGGCACGGTGCTGTGCCAAAGGGACCGCCCGCTGGTCTACATGGAAGATGTCGGGCGGCACAATGCCGTGGACAAGGTCGCGGGCTGGATGTGGCAGGCGGGCGCGAACCCTGCGGACAAGATCATGTACACCACCGGCCGCCTGACCTCCGAAATGGTCATCAAATGCGCGCTCATGGGCATCCCCGTCCTCGCCTCCCGCTCCGGCTTCACCGCCTGGGGCGTGGAGATTGCGCGGCAAGTTGGCCTGACCCTCATCGGCCGCCTGCGCGGCCAACGCTACGTGTGCCTGAGCGGCGAAGACCGCCTGATCCGCGACGCTGACCTCGCGCATGTCAGCGATGAACCCCGAAAATCAAGCCGGAAGGGCGCGGCATGAGCCGCCAATTTTTTGCTGAAAAAAATGACCAAGAAAATTCAGAATTTTCTTGGCCCCGCCCATGAACCAACCCCTCGGTCTCATCCTCGCGGGCGGCAAGGCCACGCGCATGGGCGGCGGTGACAAGGGGCGCCTGATGCTGCGCGGCCGCAGCCTTTTTGACCACGTGCTTGAGCGCCTTGCGCCGCAGGTCGCCGCACTCGCGCTGAACGCCAATGGCGACCCGGCGCGCTTTGCCGACCTGAACCTGCCCGTGATCCCCGACTCGCTCCCCGATCACCCCGGCCCCCTCGCAGGGATCCTCGCGGGTCTCGACTGGGCCGCGGCGCAAGGCGCCGAGACCATCGTCACCGTCGCTGCCGACACGCCCTTCTTCCCCGAAGACCTCACGCCCCGCCTCCTCCAAGCCGCGACAGGGATGACCCACCCCCTCGCGCTCGCCGCCAGCGGCGGGCACCGCCACCCGACCTTTGGCCTCTGGCCCGTGGCGCTGCGGGAAGACCTGCGCACGGCCCTGCAAAAGGGCACCCGCAAGGTCGTGATCTGGACCGATCAGCACAATGCGGCCACGGCTGACTTCCCCATGACCGGGATCGACCCGTTCTTCAACGTCAACACCCCCGACGACCTTGAGAAAGCAGGCGCATGAAGCTCTACGGCGTCACCGGCTGGAAGAACAACGGCAAGACCGGCCTGATGGAACGGCTGGTGGCCGAGTTCTGCGCGCGCGGCCTCACCGTCTCCACCGTCAAACACGCGCATCACAGCTTTGACGTCGACCGCCCGGGCAAGGACAGCTTTCGCCACCGCGCCGCTGGCGCGCATGAGGTGCTTCTGGCCTCGCGCCAGCGGGTTGCGTTGATGCAGGAGCTGCGCGATGCGCCCGAACCGCCGCTGGGTGACCTGCTCGCGCGCCTCTCCCCGGTCGATCTGGTGCTGATCGAAGGGTACAAACGCGACCGCCACCCGAAAATCGAGGTGCACCGGGCGGAGGCGGGGACCTCCCTGATTTCCAGCAAAGACGATACGATCAGGGCCATCGCCTCCGACACGCCGGTGGACGCGGTGCAGCCTGTCTTTGACCTCGACGACACGGCGTCCATCGCCGATTTCATCGCGGCGGAGCTGGGCCTGTGAAACCCTTCGACACGATCATCGTGGCGGATTGGTCGGCGGCCAAACGTGCCCCGGCAAAGCCCTCAAAGGATGCCATCTGGATCGCCATCGCGGGCCAAGAGCCGCTTTACTTCCGCACGCGGCAGGATGCAGAAGCATGGCTTGCCGAAACGCTAAAGGCCGAAGCCGCGAAGGGCCACAGAACCCTGGCCTGTTTCGACTTTCCCTTTGGCTACCCGGCTGGATTTGCACGGCAAATCACCGGCTCGGACGACCCGTTTGCCCTCTGGGACTGGTTCGAGGCGCAGATCGAAGACGCGGCGGACGGCAGCAACAACCGCTATGCGATTGCCGAGCGACTGAACGCCCTCACCCCCGGCCCCGGCCCCTTCTGGGGCAAGCCCAAGCGGGACGCGCACCCAGGCCTGCCTTACACCAAGGAAGGCATCC
The DNA here is from genome assembly GCA_039817385.1 of Pseudomonadota bacterium. GTDB lineage: Bacteria > Pseudomonadota > Alphaproteobacteria > Rhodobacterales > Rhodobacteraceae > JBCBCP01. The sequence continues at coordinate 139,550 of JBCBVY010000005.1, forward strand.
GCTTCGCCCCGCATGGGGAGCATCGCGCCTGCGACCGCGTGGCCCGCGCGGCGTCTTCCTGTTTCCAGATGAGCTTTCCGCCCACGGTCGGCGGGCAGATCATGATGGGCCTGCCCACGCTGAACCGGCTGCGCCGCCTGCCCGGGGTTGGCGTTTGGCCTTTCCAAGGCTGGGAAGACAAAGACACCGTGCTGGTCGAGATTTGGCCCGGACTGATCGAACCTGCGGTCAAGGCGGCCCCCGGCATCCGCGATGCGGCGCAGGTGCGCCTGCTCGCCCGCGCTTTGGCGGCGCTGACGCCCGCAGAGTTGGACAGCCTGATGACCGGCCTGCCCGATGTGGCCCGCGAAGAGGCGTGGATCCTTGGCGCAGGCGCCCGCGATCTGCTGACCGAGCGGGCGCAAGGGCTCACCCCGCCGCCCTTGAAAAACGACTGTTTTGCGCTGCCTTCGGGCACGCACTGGACGCCCGTGGACGCGGCGCTGGAGCGGCTCCTGGGCAGCCTGCACCCCGTCACACAGGTTGAGCCGCGGCCAACGTTGCAAGCCGCGGGCCGCGTGCTTGCCGCGGATGCGGTGGTCGCGCGCAGCAATCCGCCCCTGCCCAACACCGCCGTCGACGGCTTTGGGTTCAAAGGCGGGCGGCCCGAAGGCCCACACCACCTGCCACTGGTGCAGGGTCGCGCCGCGGCGGGTGATGCGCCGGGCGCGGTGCCCGCGGGGCACGCCATTCGCGTGTTGACCGGCGCGGCGCTGCCCGAAGGGGTCGATACGGTTATCTTGCAAGAGGACGTCACCGCCTCCGCCACCCAGATCGCCTTCAACGGCCCCGTGAAACCCGGCGCCAACACCCGCCGCGCGGGCGAAGATGTGGTGGCAGGGGACATCGCATTGGCCAAAGGCACGCGCCTCGGTCCGGCCGAGCTTGCGCTGCTCTCCGCAACGGGGGTGGCGGAGGTGCAGACCTATGCACCGCTGCGCGTTGGCGTCCTGTCCACCGGGGATGAGCTGGCGGAGCTTGGCAGTCACGCTGCGCCGGGTCAGATCTACGATGCCAACCGGCCCATGCTGCTGGACCTGATCGCGCGGCTGGGTCACGAAGCGGTCGATCTGGGGCGGGTCCCCGATGACCGGGCTGCTCTGCGCGCGGCGCTGGACGATGCGGGCTGCGATGCGCTGATCACCTCGGGCGGGGCGTCCACGGGGGATGAGGACCACGTGTCGGCCCTGCTGACGGAGGCGGGCGCGATGCACCTGTGGCGCATCGCGATGAAGCCGGGGCGCCCGCTCGCGCTGGGCCTTTGGAACGGGATGCCGGTTTTCGGCCTGCCGGGAAACCCGGTTGCGGCCTTTGTCTGCGCGCTGATTTTTGCGCGCCCGGCGCTGAGCCTTCTGGCCGGGCAAGGCTGGACGGCGCCGCCCGCCTTTGAGGTGCCCGCTGCGTTTTCCAAGTCAAAGAAGCCGGGCCGCCGGGAATACCTGCGCGCGCGGCTGCGGGACGGGCGGGCGGAGGTCTTTGCCTCCGAAGGGTCGGGCCGGATCAGCGGGCTGAGCTGGGCCGAAGGGCTGGTCGAGTTGCCCGATGGCGCGGTGACGATCACGCCGGGTGACCCGGTGCGCTATCTGCCGTTCTCAGGGCTCTTCTGAGGCGCTAAAATTCTGTACAAAATGGGCATTGGGGCGCTTTGAACTGCACAAAGCGCTCAAATTCAGTCGAACGTGCCCGCAATCCGCCCCAGCAGCATGAAGGCCCGCGCGGTGCGCGTGTCGGCAAATTCAGAGATTTCCGCATCGCTCGCCCGCGCCTCGAACGCGGCAAAGGCGCGGTCGAACCGGCGCAGGAAGTGGTGGGCGGCATCGCGAAAGATCGGGTCCTGCTTCATCCGCCCCGCCGCCAGCGCGAGCGAGGACCGGTCCCGAACACCGCCCAAAGCCGCAACCGATTTGCCCCGGGCGCCCTGCCCAAAAGCGCGCCACACTTCAGGGCGCGCGCGGTCGGGGCGCAGGTCGTCCATATAAATGCCGTCCTGGCTCAGCAGGGTCAGAACGTCCTGAGATGCCTGCACAATTTCCTTTGTCAGCCGGTCTGCAAGGGCACGGCGCAGGGCGGAAAACCCCTCCTCATCCTCGGCGGTTTCGGGAAAGTTCAGCGCGCGGATAAAGTCCGCATTGGTGATCGGGGCGGAGAAATCCTCCGCCGGGGTCCCAAGCGCCAGACCCGGCTGATCATCTGCCGCCGGCTCTGGCTCCGCGGGCGCAGCAGGCGGGGTCGCAGGGCGGGAGGAGCTGAACGTCGCCTGCGCGCTTTCCAGCTTGCGGGTGGCGGCGGCAATCTCGTCCAGCTTGCGCGCAACGGACGGCTCCGCCTCAAGGCTACGCCCTTGATTTTGCGCAATATAAGCTTGCCGGATTGCGTCAATGGCGGTTTGCAGGCGCGCGCTTTCCTCGCGCATGACACGGCTGGATTTGGCCGCCGTTGCGGCCACCCAAATCATCGCCACAGGCAAGAAAATGGCCAGCATCGTCATCACGAACCGAAGGCCGTCGCCGCCGCCTTCGATGTCCGAAGGCAGCGTCAGGAAAAAGGTCGCTGCGCCCGCAAGCCACAGAAGAGACAGGATAATCGCGATGATCTCGATGGCCGATACACCGCCCGTACGCGGCTTGTCATAGATGCCCAGCGGCGTGGGGCGGGCGGCCTTTTCCTTGTCAGCCATAACCCCGGCCCTCCCGCTTAGCTATAAACGATCTTGAGCACTTCGTAAGAGCGCTCGCCCCCCGGCGTGCGGACCTCGACGCTGTCGCCTTCTTCCTTGCCGATCAGAGCGCGGGCGATGGGGGACTTGATGTTCAGAAGGCCCTTTTCGATGTTAGCCTCATGCTCGCCCACGATCTGCCAGGTCTTTTCCTCATCGGTGTCTTCGTCCACCAGCGTAACCCGCGCGCCGAATTTGATTGCGCCGGAAAGCTTTGATGGATCAATGACATCGGCGAGACCGATCACGCCCTCCAGCTCTTTGATACGGCCCTCGATGAAGGACTGTTTTTCCCGGGCCGAGTGGTATTCGGCATTTTCAGACAGGTCGCCATGCTCGCGCGCCTCCGCGATCGCTTTGATGATCTCGGGGCGTTCGGTTGTCTTCAGGTGCTTGAGTTCGGCCTCAAGGGCGTCGAACCCCGTGCGGGTCATCGGTATCTTGTCCATAGCGTCCACCGGCTGTTGGTGCACGTTACCTGACCCATCCCGGGGGCGCTTTGCAAGGGGATTTGGGTGGCTCAGGCGTAGCTGACGACCTCCCATTCGATCCCGTCATGGTCTTCGAAGTAGTAGCGGCGGCCCGGTTCGTAGTCGTCGTGGTTCGTGGTCTGGAAGCCTTCCGCCAGCACTCGCGCCTCAACAGCGTCAAGATCATCGACCGTCACACCAACGTGGTTTAGGTTGCGCAAAGCGTTTTTCGACCCGGAGGCAGCGTCCGGTGCTTTTGGCGCATAGAGGGCGAGGTATTGCGTATCGGTCCCGACATGCACCGATCTTCCGCCATTCAAGGCCGGGCCTGACCACCTTACGGACCAGCCGAAGAGGCGCCCCAGAAGTGCAGCCGTGGCGTCTGGGTCGGAAACTGTGATGTTGGCGTGTTCGAGTTGGACTTGCATGGTTGATCTCCTGTTACCTGCGGCTACTCTCCGATCTCAAGTTAACTTGAGGTCAAGAGGTTTTTTCATGGGGCTTAGTATTGGGGACGTGGCCGCGCGCACCGGCCTCGCCGTGTCGGCGATCCGGTTTTATGAGGAGCAGGGGCTGGTCCGCCCCTGGCGGGATGGGGGTGGGCGGCGGCGGTTTGACCCCTCGGATATTCGGCGGCTGAGCGTCGTGATGGCCGCGCAGCGCTTTGGCTTCACCCTGCCGCAGATCGCCGCGCAGATGGCGCACCTGCCCAAGACGAGCGCGCCGAACAAGGCCGACTGGACCCGCATGGCCACCGAATTTCGCGCCGCGCTGGATGCGCGGATTGCGGCGATGGAGCGGCTGCGCGATACGCTGGATGGCTGTATTGGCTGTGGTTGCCTTAGCCTCGAGGCCTGCGGGCTTTACAACCCGGACGACATCGCCGCCGCCGAAGGGACGGGGCCGCGCCGAATTTGACCTTAAACAAGTGACGTTGCGACGAGTTACGTCACTTTCCGCAGTGCGGCGATTGCATCGCGCGACGTCAACGTTTAGCTGAAATTCAGCCAGTTTAATCGTGCGTGCCGCAAGGCAAGCGCCAGCCAGAGGGAGCCGCCTGACATGGCAGAGATCGAACGCGAAGCGATGGAATATGACGTGGTGATCGTCGGTGCCGGCCCAGCGGGCCTGAGCGCGGCGATCCGCTTGAAACAGCTGGATGCGGAGCTGAACGTTGTTGTGCTCGAAAAGGGCTCAGAGGTTGGCGCGCACATCCTGTCCGGCGCGGTGCTGGACCCGTCGGGCCTTGATGCGCTGATCCCCGACTGGAAGGAAAAGGGCGCACCGCTGAACACCCCCGTGACGTCCGACAATTTCTACATGCTGGGCGAGGCGGGCCGCATCCGCATCCCCAACGCGCCGATGCCGCCGCTGATGAACAACCACGGCAACTACATTGTCTCGATGGGCAATGTCTGCCGCTGGATGGCCGAGCAGGCCGAAGAGCTGGGCGTGGAAATCTTCCCCGGCATGGCCTGTTCCGAGCTGGTTTATGGTGAGAACGGCGAGGTTAAAGGCGTTGTGGCGGGGGTCTTCGGACTGGAGGCCGATGGCTCCATTGGTGAGGGCACAGAGCCGGGCATGGAACTGCACGGCAAGTACGTGTTCCTGTCCGAAGGTGTGCGCGGAAGCCTGTCCAAGGAAGTCATCGCCAAGTACGACCTCGACAAGGACAGCGAGCCGCAGAAATACGGCATCGGGATGAAAGAGATCTGGGAGATCGACCCCGAAAAGCACAACGAGGGCGAGGTGACCCACACGATGGGCTGGCCGCTGGGCAGCAATGCGGGCGGTGGGTCTTTCGTCTATCACCTTGAAAACAATCAGGTCTATGTCGGCTTTGTGGTCCACCTGAACTACAAGAACCCGCACCTGTTCCCCTACATGGAGTTCCAGCGCTTTAAGCATCACCCGATGATGCAGGAACTGCTGAAAGGCGGCAAACGGGTGGCGTACGGCGCGCGTGCAATCTCCGAAGGCGGCTACCAGTCGATGCCGAAGATGGTCGCGCCGGGTGTTGCGCTGCTGGGCTGTTCGGTTGGGATGGTCAACGTGCCGCGGATCAAGGGCAATCACAATGCGATGCTGTCCGGCAAGGCCGCGGCGGAGGCTGCCTATGCCGCGATCCAGGATGGGCGCAGCGCGGATGAGCTGACCGCTTACGAGGCAGATGTGCGCAATGGCCCGATTGGCGCGGATCTCAAAAAGGTGCGCAATGTCAAGCCGCTGTGGTCGAAATATGGCCTCGTGGCCTCGCTCGTGGGCGGCGGTCTGGACATGTGGACCAACACGATGGGCTTCTCGCTTTTTGGCACGCTGGGCCACGGCAAGTCGGACGCGGAGGCGACGGAGCCTGCGGCAAAGCACAAGCCCATCGACTATCCAAAGCCCGATGGAACGTTTAGCTTTGACCGTCTGACCAATGTCGCGTTCAGCTTTACCAACCACGAGGAAAGCCAGCCCGCGCACCTGAAGCTGAAAGATGCGGACGTGCCGGTGCTCAAGAACCTGCCGACCTATGCCGGCCCCTCGGCGCGGTACTGCCCCGCGGGCGTTTACGAGTTTGTGCACGAAGAGGGCAAAGACCCGCGCTTTGTCATCAACTTCCAGAACTGCGTGCACTGCAAGACCTGCGACATCAAGGATCCGGCGCAGAACATCGTCTGGACCACGCCGCAGGGCGGGGACGGACCCAATTACCCAAACATGTGATCACCTTTGGCGATTGGGCCGAATATGTGATCACCTCTGAGTGACCAGCAGGGGCCGCGCCGGAAGGACGCGGCCCTTTGCGTTGCGCCCCTGCGGCTTCGTGCTAGGCTTGCTGCAAACAAAATAGAAAGGTGCGAGCGCTTGAAACCATTCCTCCTGTCCGCCGCTTTTGCCGCTGCGCTTGTCGCGGCGACCCCTGCGCTGCCGCAAATGTCGGCGGGCGCCTACCTCGCGGGCCGGCAGGCGGCGATGCGCAACGATTTCGACGCGGCGGCCCGGTATTTCACCGAAGCGCTAGCGGCGGACCCCTCGAATGCCGAACTGCTTGAGGACACGATGAATTCGCGGGTCCTGCTGGGCGATGTGGCGGGGGCGGCCCCCATTGCCACGCGGCTCGAAGAGATGGGCCAGCGCAGCCAGATCGCGCACATGGTCACCGTGGCCGAGGCCGCCAAAGCAGGCGCCTTTGCCGAGATCCTGACCCGCGACATTGAAGCGCGCAGCATCGGGCCCCTCGTTGACGGGCTGGTACAAGCGTGGGCGCAGATCGGCACGGGTGATATCGGCGGCGGTCTGGCCCGTTTTGATGCGGTCGCGCCCAGCCAGGGGCTGGGCGGCTTTGCCCTCTATCACAAGGCGATGGCGCTGGCCTATCTGGGCGAGTTTGAGGCCGCAGAGGCGATTTTCGGTGATGACGGCGCGGGCGCGATGACCCGGACCCGCCGCGCTGCGATGGCGCGCGCCGAAGTGCTGAGCCAGTTGGGCCGGAACGCGGACGCCATCGCCAGCCTGCGCGACGCGTTTGGCCCGGCCTCCGACCCTGAGCTGGCGGTTCTGACAGAGGCGTTGTCCGAGGGTGGCCCGGTGCCCTTTACCCATGTCACCAGCCCGCTCGACGGTGTGGCAGAGGTGTTTTTCAGCGTCGCGGGCGCCCTGCGCAGCGAGGCAGGCGAAAGCTACACGCTGCTTTATGGCCGTATCGCGCGGTATCTGCGCCCCGATCACATGGATGCGCTGCTGATGAACGCGGAACTGCTTGAGGGGCTGCGCCAGTTTGACCTCGCCATCAACGTCTATGCGCAAGTCCCGTCGGAGCATCCGGCGTTCCACGCCGCAGAGCTTGGCCGCGCCGCCGCCCTGCGCCGTGCAGACCGGCCCGATGCGGCCATCGAAGTACTGGAGCGGCTGTCGCGAGACTTTTCCGACCTGCCGGTTGTCTTCTCCAGCCTTGGCGACGCGCTGCGCAGCCAGGAACAATACGCGGCGGCCATCCCCGCCTATAACCGCGCGCTGGAGCTGACCGAAAGCGGTGCGCGGGCCGAATGGTTCCTTTACTACGCCCGCGCGATCAGCTTTGAGCGGGAGGGCCGTTGGAACGAGGCAGAGGCCGATTTCCGCCGCGCGCTGGAGCTGAACCCGGGCCAGCCGCAGGTGCTGAACTACCTCGGCTACAGCCTCGTCGAGAAACAGATCAAGCTGGATGAAGCGCTGGCCATGATCGAGGAAGCCGTCGCCGCCAGCCCCGACAGCGGCTATATCGTCGACAGCCTCGGCTGGGTGCTCTACCGCCTTGGCCGCTATGAAGAGGCCGTGGTGCATATGGAGCGCGCGGTGGAGCTGATGCCGGTCGACCCGGTGGTGAACGACCATCTGGGTGATGTCTACTGGGCTGTGGGCCGCGAACGTGAGGCGATGTTCCAGTGGAAACGCGCTCTGTCTTTCGTGGACCTTGAGAACGTGAGCGACGACGCGGACCCTGACCGCATCCGCCGCAAAATCGAGGTTGGCCTGGACGTTGTGCTGGAAGAGGAAGGCGCATCGCCCCTGCAAAATGGCGACGACATCTGAGGCCTTTGCCCCCGCGAAGGTCAACCTGACCCTGCATGTGACCGGCCAGCGGGCGGACGGGTATCACCTGCTTGATTCGCTGGTTGTGTTCGCTGATGTGGGGGACCGTGTGGCGCTGACCCCCGGCAGGGCGGTTTCAGTGGACGTCACCGGGCCTTTTGCGCAAGGCGTGCCTGTGGATGCGCGCAACCTCGCGTGGCGCGCGGCAGAATTGGCCGGGTGGGTTGGTGAGATTGCGCTGGAAAAGAACCTGCCGCACGGGGGGGGCATCGGCGGCGGGTCGTCCGATGCGGCGGCGGTGCTGAACGCGCTGGGCGCGGATGTGGATGCGCTGCGGCTGGGGGCGGATGTGCCCGTCTGCCGCGTGGGCCGCGCGGCGCGGATGCAGGGGATCGGCGAAAGCGTCACGCCGATTGCGGACACGCCTGTGTTCTACGCCGTGCTAGTCAATCCGGGCCTGCATGTCGCCACGCCGGAGGTCTTTGCCCAGTTGCGGCACAAGCAAAACGCCCCGATGTCCGCCCTGCCGCACCGCGCCGCCGGGATGCGCGCGTGGCTCGACTGGCTGCGGGCGCAGCGCAACGATCTGCAAGCGGCTGCGGTGTCCCTTGCCCCCGGCATTGGCCGCGTGCTCAGGGGGCTGGAGGCGACGCCGGGTGTGTTGCTGACGCGCATGTCCGGCTCGGGCTCAACGTGCTTTGGGCTTTATCCGACACGGTCCGCCGCCCAGCTTGCCGCCAGCGCCATCAGTGCCGAACGGCCCGATTGGTGGTGCGTGCCGGTCACGCTTAGCTGACCCGCGCGACGACGTAGTCGGCAAGGTCGGCCAGCATATCCTTGATCTCATGCGCGGGCAGGGCGTCAAGCGCGGTCTTTGCCTTTGCCGCCCAGGCCAGCGCGTCTTGCCGCGTGGCTTCCAGCGCGCCGTGGCGGTGCAGGATGGCCAGCGCCGTGTCGAGGTCCGCATCCTCCTGATGCCCTTTCTCGATCGTGCGGACCCAAAAGGCCCGCTCCTCGGCATCGGCCTGCGCGACCGCTTTGATCACCGGCAGAGTCAGCTTGCGCTCGCGGAAATCGTCGCCCACGTTCTTGCCTGTGGCGGCCGATTGGCCCTGATAGTCCAGAAGATCATCCACGATCTGAAACGCAATACCCAGCGCGTCGCCATAATCGAACAGCGCACGCACTTGCGCCTCTGGCGCGCCCGCAATCACCCCGCCCACTTCTGTGGCCGCGGAAAACAGCGCCGCCGTCTTGCCGCGCACAACCTGCAGATATACCGCCTCATCCGTTGCGAGGTCCTGCGCCGCAGTCATTTGCAGCACTTCGCCTTCTGCAATCGTCGCCGAGGCATCGCTGAGGATGCGCAGCACGTCCATATTCCCCGTCTCCGTCATCAGCTGGAACGAACGGGAAAAGAGGTAATCGCCCACCAGAACGGAGCTTTTGTTGTCCCACAGCAGGTTCGCCGTGGGCCGCCCCCGGCGCTGCGCGCTCTCGTCCACTACATCGTCGTGCAGCAGGGTCGCAGTGTGGATGAACTCCACCGTCGCGGCCAGATGCACGTCATAGGGGCCGGGGTAGCCACACATGCGCGCCGCCGCGAGCGTCAGCATCGGGCGCAGGCGCTTGCCGCCCGCCTCAACCAGATGCGCCGTCACCTCCGGAATGCGCGGCGCGTGTTTCGACGCCATCCGCTCCCGGATCAGCACATTGACGGCCTCCATTGGCGTGGCCAGCGCGTCCGCCAGACGTTCATGCGGTTTGGAGACTTGTGTGTTCACGTTCATCAGGTCCTCACCCGGCTCGACAGCAGACCGCGCCTGCCGTAATTGCCAAGACATGAAGGAACTTCTGCGCAGCACCGATCCGACGATCCTCGCCTTCGCCAAGGCCCTCCTGTCAGGGGAGGACATAGAGTGCTTCGAGCTGGACGTAAATATGAGCATCCTCGAAGGCGGCATCGGGATCTTCCCGCGCCGCCTGATGGTGCGCGAGGGCGATCTGGCCGCTGCCGAGCGCGCGATGCGTGACAATGACATCCCCCTGGGCCGAGACTGAGCTGCGCCGCGACGCCTTTCTGGGCGGGCGGGTGCATCTGTGGCAGCCGGTGCGGGGGTATCGCGCGGGCGTGGACCCTGTGCTTTTGGCGGCGGCGGTGCCTGCACAGGCGGGGCAGAGCGTGCTGGACCTTGGCTGCGGGTCAGGGGCGGCGGGGCTGTGCCTTGCGGCGCGGGTGCCGGGGGTCTTGGTCACGGGGCTTGAGCGGCAGGCGGGCTATGCGGCGCTTGCGGTACGCAACGGCATGGATGTGGTTGAGGGGGATGTGGCCGCGATTCCAGCCGCGCTGCGCGCGCGGTCGTTTGATCATGTCATCGCCAATCCGCCCTATTTCGACCGGGCGCAGGGGGCGCGTGCCTTAGATGCGGGGCGCGAGGGCGCGATGGGCGAAGAGACCCCGCTCGAGGCGTGGGTCGATGCCGCCGCGCGCAGGCTAAAACACCACGGCTACGCGCATTTCATCCACCGCCCCGAACGCTTGCCCGATTTGGCGTGCGCCTGTCAGGCGCGGCTTGGCTCGGTTGAGGTTTTGCCCTTGGCACCGCGTGCCCGGCGGGCGCCAAGCCTTATTCTTGTGCGGGCCCGCAAGGGGGGACGGGCGCCTTTTCGCTTGCATTTTCCGCGAATTCTGCACCGCGGCGACGTGCATGAAGCAGATGGAGATGACTATACCGCTGAATTTGCAGGTATTTTTCGCGCGGCCGCCGCGCTGGAGTTTTAACGCGACGGTAATCCCCAGGTTGTCCACACTGCGCGCGCGGCGTGACAGATTTGTAAAGACGTGCTTGGCTGCCTTTGCAAGCGAACGACTGGAGGATTGCATGAGCCTGAGCGCACATCTGACCGAACTCAAGAAAAAGCATGAAACCCTCAGCGCGGCGGTCGAAACCGCACAGCGCGCGCCGGGCAGCGATACGCTGAAGCTGGCCGCGATGAAAAAGCAGAAGCTCAAACTTAAGGAAGAAATTTCGCGACTTGGCGGCTAGAGGCGGGGCTTGGTGACCGGCTGCACTTCCATCGCAGCGGTCACGTGAAGCCCTTTGTCAACCTCGCGTAGAATCCACTCACGGAACGCCGCGATCTGGGGGCGGTCTTCGGCCCCCTTTTGACAGACAAAGCGAAACCGCGCGCCGGTGCCAAGCGCCAGCTTGAACGGCGCGACAAGGCGGCCATCCATGATGTCCTTCACAACCAGCGCGCGGCGGCCCAGCACAACGCCCGCGCCCGCAAGCGCGGCGTCAATGGCGTGATCGGCATTGCTGAACCGCAGCCCGTGTTCGGGTTCAAAATTAAGGCCCTGCGCCCGGAACCACGCGGGCCAATCCGTCGGCGGATCAAGGAAGGCGATGCTGTCGTCAAAAATGATCGGCGCGCGCTGCAGGCTTTCCGGCGTGGTGTATGTTTCGGCCATCTGCGGGGTCATCACCGGGGTGACCCATTCCTCTGCCAGCGGCAGAGAATACAGCCCCTCGTCCGGGCCATAGCCAAAGCGGATCGCCACATCGACCCCGTCGCGGGTCAGATCGACCATCTTGAGCGACGCGGAAAAGCTCAGGTCAATCTCCGGATGCGCAAGGGCAAAATCGTACAGCCGGGGCGCCAGCCACTTCGCCGTAAACGCAGGCCCGGCCGTGACAGTCAGGGATTGGTCATCTAGCGTGCGCTGCGCGGCGCGCCATGCGGCGGCCAGTTCCTGAAACCCGTCCGCCACACCGGGGGCGAGGGCCGCACCCGCTTCGGTCAGCTCAACCGCGCGGTTGAGCCTGCGAAAGACAGGCGCGCCAAGGTGCTCCTCCAGCGATTTGATCTGGTAGGACAGGGCCGCGGGGGTCACGTGCAGCTCTTCCGCGGCTTGGGCGAATGACATGTGGCGCGCGGCCGCATCGAAGGCACGTAGCGCGGTGAGCGGGGGCAGGCGGTCGGACATGGCGGGCTTTCGGTTCAGTTTTGCTAAACTGAAAGGGTAGAAACACTCGTTTGTCCAGTGAAAAGCGACGGTCCATATTGGGGTCAAGATAAACGCACTGATCCCAATAGGAGCCCGACATGTTCGAAGCAAGCACCGACACCCGCACCCGCCGCGCCATCCAGAACGCTCACGCTGCCCGTGGGCAGGTGATGCGCGAGGCGTGGGGCTGGCTGTTTGGCAAGTCGTCCCGCTGATCGGGCGCATTGATAACGTCCCGCTGATCGGGCGCATTGATAACGTCCCGCTGATCGGGCGCATTGATAACGTCCCGCTGATCGGGTCCGGACCGATCTTACGCGACGCGAAAAGGGCCGGGGATCGCCTCCCCGGCCCTTTTTGTTACGTTTTGTACATTTTCGGGGACCCCGAATGTACGATTTGTACAGAAATCAGACGAAGAATTGCGCCCCGTTGGCCGAGATGGTCGAGCCGTTGATGAAGCCTGCATCGTCCGAGGCAAGGAAAACCACGCAGCGCGCGATCTCTTCTGGCTCGCCCAGGCGGCCTGCCGGGATCTGAGCGATGATGCCTTCGCGCACCTTCTCAGGCACGGCCATGACCATGTCGGTCGCGATGTAGCCGGGGCAGATCGCGTTGGCGGTGATGCCGGCGCGCGCGCCTTCCTGGGCCAGCGATTTCACGATGCCCAGATCACCCGCTTTGGTCGCGGCGTAGTTCACCTGCGCGAACTGGCCTTTCTGACCGTTGATCGAGGAAATGACGATTACGCGGCCGAACTTGCGCTCGCGCATGCCGTTCCAGATCGGGTGCACGGTGTTGAAGACGCCGGTCAGGTTGGTGTCGATCACCTCGTGCCACTGCTCTTTGGTCATGCGGTGGAATGGCGCGTCACGGGTGATGCCCGCGTTGGCGACCACGACGTCGATGGCGCCGACCTCTTCTTCGACCTTTGCAAGGCCCGCGGCGGATTCGTCGTAATCCGCGACGTTCCACTTGTAGGTCTTGATGCCGGTCTCTTCGGTGAACTTGGCCGCAGCCTCGTCATTGCCGGCATAGGTCGCGGCGACGGTGTAGCCCGCGTCCTTCAGAGCCTTGGAGATTGCGGCGCCGATCCCTCGGGATCCGCCGGTGACGAGTGCAGTGCGAGACATTGTGTCCTCCGATAGTAAGTCTGGTAATCTTGTTATCTGAAAGGTGGTTGAGGCGCAACTTTATTGCGCGGGTAGGATGGGCAATATTGCCCATCCTACAAGTTGGCGCTTAGGCGCGCTCGATACACATTGCGACGCCCATGCCGCCGCCGATGCAGAGCGTGGCGAGACCTTTTTTCGCGTCGCGCCGCTTCATCTCGAACAGCAAGGTGTTCAGGATGCGCGCGCCGGAAGCGCCGATCGGGTGGCCGATGGCGATGGCGCCGCCGTTCACGTTCACGATGGCCGGATCCCAGCCCATGTCCTTGTTCACCGCGCAGGCCTGGGCGGCGAAGGCCTCGTTGGCCTCAACAAGGTCAAGCTCTTCGGCCTTCCAGCCCGCCTTTTCCAGTGCCTTGCGCGAGGCATAGATCGGGCCGACGCCCATGATCGACGGGTCGAGGCCCGCGGTGGCGTAGGACGCGATGCGCGCGAGCGGCTCGATCCCGCGCTTTTCGGCCTCGTCCGCGCTCATCAGCAGGGCGCCCGCGGCGCCGTCGTTCAGGCCGGAGGCGTTGGCGGCCGTGACCGAGCCGTCCTTGGTGAAGGCGGGGCGCAGTTTCTGCATCGCTTCCATCGTGGCGCCGTGGCGGATGTATTCGTCCTGATCGACAACGATGTCGCCCTTGCGGGTCTTGACGGTGAAGGGCACGATCTCGTCCGCGAATTTGCCAGCCTTCTGCGCGGCCTCGGCTTTGTTCTGGGAGCCGACGGCGAATTCGTCCTGCGCGTCGCGGCTGATCTGCCACTGCTCGGCCACGTTTTCAGCCGTCTGACCCATGTGGTAGCCGTTGAACGCGTCCCAAAGGCCGTCGCGGATCATCGTGTCGATGTAGCTGAGGTCACCCATTTTGTGGCCAGCGCGCAGGTGCGCGGCATGGGGCGAGAGGGTCATGTTTTCCTGCCCGCCCGCGGCGACGATGTCCGCATCACCCAGTTGGATGTGCTGCGCGGCGAGCGCGACGGCGCGCAGGCCCGAGCCGCAGACCTGGTTGATCGACCATGCGGCGGCTTCCTTGGGCAGGCCCGCGTTGATGTGGGCCTGGCGCGCGGGGTTCTGGCCCTGCGCGGCGGTCAGCACCTGGCCGAGGATGGTTTCCGACACGTCCGATTTCTCGATCCCGGCGCGTGCAACCAATGCGTCCAGCATGGTCGCGCCAAGGTCATGGGCGGGGGTGGTGGCGAAAGAGCCGCCGAAAGAGCCCACGGGCGTGCGGGCGGCGGAAGCGATGACGACATTGGTCATGGATGGGTCCTCTAGCTGTCGTGGCCAGTGGTCCGTCCGGGCGGTGCGCATGTGCGAAAGCCCCAGACCCTCGCCGATGTTCGGCCTCTAGCCCATCATCTGTGTCACCACAAACTGACACACCGCCGCAGCCGAAAACCGCGGCTCAGCCCGCGGCGCGCGTGCGCTGGTCTTTGACCAGCCATGAAGGTTTCACGGTGGGCGCGCCGTAGAGGAAGCCTTGAAGGCAATCGATGCCCAGCCGCGCGAGGCATGCGGCGTCTTCTGGCCGTTCGACAAACTCGGCCACGGTTATCATGTCGAAATGGGTTGCGATGGATTGCATCGACCGCACCAGCGCCTGATTGTCCGCGTCTTCGGCAATCCCGCTGATGAAGTGGCCGTCGATTTTCAGCACGTCGAAGTAGAATTGTTTGAAATAGCGCAGTGCCGTTTGGCCCGCACCAAAATCATCGAGCGCAAAGCAGATGCCCTGCCTTTGCATCCGGTCCATGAAATCTGTGACCAGTTCCGGCACCGTTATGACGGAACGTTCGGTAATCTCAAGGATCAGCCGTTCGGCAACCGTCGCGTCCTGGTCGAGCCAGCGTTTCAGCGTGCGGTTCCATTTTGCATAGCCGATTGAGCGGGCGGACATATTGACCGACAGGCGCAGGTTGGGCACCTCGTGCAGGGCGCGCAGGCCCATGCCAAGCGCAAGCGTGTCGATGTCGCGGCCCAGTTCCGTGTCTTCGACCACGGGCATGAAATCCTTCGCCGGGATGACCCGTCCGGTCTCGTCCATCACGCGGATCAGCCCCTCGTAAAAGGCGACCCGGGACGGATCGGTCGCCAGCATGATCGGTTGGAAGGCCAGCAGCGTTTGTTTGTGATCCACCGCCGCGCGCACCATATCCAGGATGGAAAGGTCCCGGCCGGCGACCGCAGCGTTGATCGGGTTGTCCGCGCCGGGCGGGACGTCAGCAAAGGTGGCAATACGGCGAGGCAAGTCAGGCTCCCTGGTGACGATTCCCTTGTGCCATCTTGTCGCCATACCCTTTAACGTTCTCTGAATGTTCGAATTTAAGGCCAATTCAGGCGATACCGCCCTGAACCGTGTTGACTTCCGGCCGGAACAACCCCATACGCGCGGCTTCATTGGTGTTGGTGGCCCCCGCAAGGGGATGCCTGTCAGGGATCATCCCAAAGGACAACGCCCTACATCCGCGCGAGGAGGGCCCGAAGGGGACCGATCGAGCGCCACATGATAGGAGAACAGCCGTGACCAAACGCACGTCTGCCAAGTACAAGATCGACCGCCGCATGGGCGAGAACATCTGGGGTCGCCCCAAATCCCCCGTCAACCGCCGCGAATATGGCCCCGGCCAGCACGGCCAGCGCCGCAAGGGCAAGCTGTCTGATTTCGGTATCCAGCTGCGCGCCAAGCAGAAGCTCAAGGGCTATTATGGCGATCTGACCGAAAAGCAGTTCCGCCGCATCTATGCCGAGGCCGAGCGGGTCAAGGGCGACACCGGTGAAAACCTGATCGGCCTGCTGGAGCGCCGCCTCGACGCCGTTGTCTACCGCGCCAAGTTCGTGCCGACCATGTTCGCCGCGCGCCAGTTCGTGAACCACAAGCACGTGCGCGTGAACGGCAAGGTCGTGAACATCGCGTCCTACCGCGTAAAGGAAGGCGACGTGGTCGAGGTGCGTGACCGGTCAAAGCAGATGGCCGTCCTGCTGGAGGCCACGCAGCTGCCCGAGCGTGATGTGCCGGACTATATCGACGCCGACCACTCCAAGATGTCCGCGACGTTTGTGCGGACCCCGGCCTTGGGCGACGTGCCCTACCCGGTGATGATGGAGCCGAACCTGGTCGTTGAATTCTACGCCAAGAACTAAGGGCGTGATGGGCAGATTGCCCATCCTACGCAATACAAGGGCCGCTCCGTTGGGGCGGCCTTTTTGTTAGTCCTGCTGGACCTCGCTGAGGCCGAGCGCCACCGCTGCTGCGACGGCTGACATCGCGGCAAAGATGGCGAGCACCCAGGCGGCGCCGAGCACGTCGGCGAGCAGGCCAAAGCCGCCGCCCGCCAGCAGCAACACGCCGATCATCGTGTTGGACAGCGCGGTATAGAGCGCCTTGTCTTCGCCGGTGTCCATGTCTGTCAGGTGGGTTTTGCGGCCCGCGCGCACCCCCTCGTAGGCGATCTGCGCGACAAACAGGACCGCCGCCAGAACGAACGTGCTGGTTATGCCGGCTACCAACCCAAGCGCCGCGGCCGTGCCGAGCGCCAGCGCGGCCAGACCGCCGGACCAAATCAGCGTTTGCCGGCTGGAGCGGTCGGACAGCCGTCCCCAGATGTAGGACGACGCGATGGCTGCGAGGGCCGAGGCGACTATGAGGATCCCGAGGTTGCCAAGCTGCCTGCCTTCCGCACTCGCGCTCAGCAGCAGGATGAAGGGCGGGGCAAGGGCCGTTGCGATCAGCAGGCCGCGTACGGCGATGTAAGTGCGAAACTCTGCGTCGTTCAGGATTGGATCGGTCAGGTCTTCTGTCGCGAGCGGGTCATCGTCCGGCGTGGCGGCAGGCTCGTCCAACGTGGCGAAGGTCCCGGCACCGAGGAGCCACAGACCTCCCGCAAGCAAGAGGGTCGAGGCGATCAGCCAGGGCTCGAGCGGTAGGAACCCGACCGCGAGTGCTGCGGCAAAGGCGAAGACCAGCGTGGCCGCCACCGTGCCTGCGGTGCCCGATACAGTCCCGCGGGTGCCTTTTTCCAGCGTACGAGCGGCGATGTCCTTGTAGCTGGCGGAGCACGCCGCGCGCGCGCATGCCAGCACCGCCAGACAGCCAAGCACCGCCCAGCCCGCCGCCGCCCCGTCCAGCGTCAAGGCAGCGATGCCCATGCCAAGCGCCGCGAGGCCCTGCACCGCCGAGCCGAACGCCCAGACCTGTTTGCGCTGCGCGCGCGACTGAATGATCCGCGCCAACCCGATCTGGGGCAGCAGCGCGCCCGCCTCGCGCACAGGCACCAGCGCGCCAATGATGTATCCGGGCGCGCCAAGGGCGCTGAGCAGCCAGGACAGCACGAGCTTTGGATCGATCAGCCCGTCGGCCAGCTTGGTCGACATGAGCGAGACGAGATGCGTGAAAAAGCGAGGCGCTTCCTCGGGGTCCGCCCCATCCTGCGTCAGCGCACTGTGCAAGGTCTTGCTTAGCATCCTGTCCCTCTTTGGCCATGCGGTTTTTGCGCTGGCCTTGCCGGCTGCGCCCTTTTAGAACCGCGCAAAGCAAAAGGGAATTCCACACCATGCGCCAACCGCGCCCGCAACCGGGGATCATGGAGATTGATCTGTATGTCGGCGGCAAGGCGGCGATTGCAGGGCAGTCGGACGTGCTGAAGCTGAGCGCGAACGAGAACCCCCTTGGCCCGCCCCCGGCGGCGATCGAGGCGATCCGCGCCGCGGCGGGGGACGTGCATGTGTACCCCAACACCGATCACGCGGGCCTACGCGCGGCGATTGGGGAGGTCTGGGGGCTGAACCCGGACCGGATCATCTGCGGTGTCGGCAGTGACGAGGTGCTGCAATTCGTCTCCCAGGCCTTTGCGGGGCCGGGGGACGAGATCATCCACACCGCGCACGGCTTTGCGATGTACCCGATCCTCGCCCATATGGCCGGGGCAACACCCGTGTGCGTGGCCGAGGCCGAACGCGTCGTGGACGTGGACGCGATCCTTGCCGCGGTGACAGAGCGGACGCGCGTTGTCTTCGTCGCCAACCCGGCCAATCCCACGGGCACGATGCTGCCGGAAACAGAGCTTGAGCGGCTGGCGGATGCGCTCCCGCCGGAGGTGATCCTCGTGATCGACGGGGCCTATACGGAATATGCGGCAGGCTATGATGGCGGCGCGGCTCTGGCCAGCACGCGGCCGAACGTTCTGATGACGCGCACCTTCTCCAAGATTTACGGGCTGGGCGGTCTGCGCATCGGCTGGGGCTATGGCCCGCGCGACATGATCGATGTGATGGCCCGCATCCGCCAACCCTTTAACCTGTCGGCGGTGCAGATGGCCGCCGCCGAGGCTGCGGTGCGGGACACGGCCTGGGTCCGCGACTGCGCCGCGCTGAACGCGGATCAGCGGGCGCGGCTGACCGGCGCGCTGCGGCAGCTGGGTCTGGCTTGTGACGAAAGTCACGCCAATTTCGTCCTCGCCCGGTTTGACACACCCGCGCGGGCGGAGGCAGCTGATGCCGCCCTGCAAGCGGCGGGGATCATCGTGCGGCGTCCGACCTCTTATGGGTTCCCCGAAGGGTTGCGGATCACCGTGGGCGACGCAGACCAGACCAGCCGTGTCATTGCAGCCCTGACAGAGTGGGCGGCATGAGCGTGATCTACGACCGCGTCGCGCTGATCGGCCTGGGCCTGATCGCCTCGTCGATGTTCTGGGCCATAAAACGGAGCGGGCTGGCGGGGGAAGTGACCGGCTTTGCCCGTTCGGCCGAGACACGCGCGACCGCGCGCGAGATTGGCCTCTGTGACCGGGTCGAAGACAGCATCGCCGCCGCTGTGGACGGCGCCGATCTGGTCGTGCTTTGCGTGCCCGTGGGCGCGATGGGCGCGGTTGCCGCGGAAATGGCCCCCGCGCTCGCGCCCGGGGCGACGATCACGGATGTCGGCTCGGTCAAGCGTGACGTGATCGATGCGGTCAGCCCGCACCTGCCGGACGGCGTGCATTTCATCCCCGGCCACCCGATGGCGGGCACTGAACATAGCGGGCCACGATCCGGTTTTGCCGAACTCTTCGACAACCGCTGGACGCTGCTCGTGCCTGTGCCGGGCAGTGATGCGGCCGCGACCCTGCGCCTGCGCCGCTTATGGGAGGGGATGGGCGCCAATGTCGAAGAGATGGAGGCGGACCATCATGATCTGGTGTGCGCGGTCACATCGCACGCGCCGCACCTGATTGCCTATACGATGGTTGGCGTGGCCGATGACCTGCGCCGGGTGACGGATAGCGAGGTTATCAAATTCTCCGCCGCTGGTTTTCGCGATTTTACCCGCATCGCGGCCTCTGACCCGACAATGTGGCGTGATGTGTTCCTGACGAACAAGGACGCGACGCTGGAGATCCTTGGCCGCTTTACCGAAGAGCTGTTTGCGCTCCAGCGGGCTATTCGCACGGGCGATGGCGATCACCTTTTTGACTATTTCACCCGCACGCGCGCGATCCGCCGGGGGATTATCGAGGCGGGGCAAGACACCGAGGCGCCGAATTTCGGACGAGGAGGGACGAAGGGATGATACGTGGGTTCGCCATTGTGGCGCTTGTGATCGTGGGTGGCTGTGGGCTGGGCCAGCGGGTGTTTGATCGCGGCGCAGAGCCGGAGGCGCTGTCCTTTGCGGGCGCCGTCTGCGGCGATCCGGCCATCAAGGGCGAGGTGATCGGCCCTGTTCCGGGCCGCATCCCCGGCTGCGGGATCGAGGATGCGGTGCAGATCACCTCTGTTGCCGGGATCGGCCTCAGCCAAGCGTCCCTCATGGATTGCCCAACCGCGCAGGCGCTGAAAACCTGGACAGAGCAGAGCGTGAAACCCGCGATGCGGCCTCTCGGGCGGCTCGCGAGCTACCGGGTCGCGGCGCATTACGTCTGCAAAACGCGCAACAGCCAGCCGGGCGCAAAGATCAGCGAGCACGGCAAGGGCAAGGCAATCGACATCTCCGCGTTCCGGATGCAAGACGGCACGGTCGTGTCGGTGCAGACCGGGTGGGACGACCGCCGCACCCGCGCGGCCCTGCGCGAGGTGCATGGCGGCGCGTGCGGGCCGTTTGGCACGGTGCTTGGCCCCGACTCGGACAGCTTCCACCAGGGCCATTTTCACCTCGACACCGCCAGCTACCGCGGCGGGCCCTACTGCAAGTAAACGCGCCCCTTCAGCTTCACTTGGCAAGATAAACTCCCCCTCCCTTACGGCGGCACAGCCGCCTGTCGGGCAGCGGGAGGTCCGCTCCGCCGTCCGTACCGCTCAGCGGATCACAAAGCGCGGCGCTGGCCCCACGGGGATGATGCCCACAGCGACGAGACCCGCGGCAAAGTTCAGCTGTACATCCAGCGCCTCGGGGTTCCCGTTGAGGCGCGCAAGGCGGGTCAGCCCCGCCTCGATCTGCGGGCGGGCGCGCGGGTCCAGAAGGCCCGCATCGGTGGCCAGCTCGAGCATCACGGGCCAGTTGTCGGCCTGAAGGTTCACGGTGCCGGTCGGCACGCCATCCGCGTTCACATCCAGCGCCGCAGCGAGGCGCAGGCGCAGATCGCCCCAGCGGGCCTCGGCCAGCGACAGGTCGATGCGGGTGGGCTGCGGGCGCGCCTCCTCCAGCGCGCGCCGGTCCCACGCGCGGTCAAAGGTGATCTCCCCTTCTGCGCGCGCGACGTCAAAGACGGCAGGCCACGCGGCGGGGATGCGCAGGCTGGTGCGCGCTGCGTCCCCCGGTGCAATGCCGGGGGCTTCGGCCACCAAGGCGTAGGTGGTTCCGCCCAGATGGCTCATGTTCAGCGTCAGACCGCCCGCGCGCAGCGCCTCCCCCTGCGGGCCGGTCACAGACCAGTTTGCCGCGCGCCAGCCCAGTTCTGCCACTTCCAGCGCCGTGCCGGGATAGGTGTCGAGCGAGAGGGCCGCCTCCTGCATGACCAGCGCGCCGCGCCCCTGCGGCGTGGCCACGGTGATCGGATCGGGCGGCAGGGTCACGGTGATGTCCGCGGGCCATAGCGCGCGGCCCTCGATGCCGATGGCACGGGCCGTGATCGCCAGCCCGGTTGCCGGATCAGCCAGCGCGAGGTCCAACAGCCTCACCCCGATGCTGCCCGGAAAGCCCGTCGTCGCCAGCCCAGCCTCCGCCTGCCAGCCTTCGGTGTGCCGCGCCTCCAGCCACGTGGCGATGGCCCCGCGCAGGGACCAGCTGGCGGCGGCCCAGTAGCCAAACCAGATCACCGCGATCAACGGAACACTCCAAAGCAACCGGCGCATTGCGAACCCTTTCCATTGCGGCCCAAGTGCGGTTTACCCCGTTCAGCTTTGAAAGGACCAGCACAATGACCATGTGGGTGTTCGGCTATGGCAGCCTTCTGTGGAACCCCGGCTTTGACGTGGCCGAACACGCGGTCGCACGGCTGGACGGTTATGCGCGGTCCTTCTGTATGCGCTCCATCCATCACCGCGGCTCAGAGGCGGAGCCGGGGCTTGTCCTAGCGCTTGACACGGCGCCCGCCAAATCCTGCACCGGCGTCGCGCTCGCGGTGCCAGAGGGCGCGGAGGATGAAACGCGCGCCTACCTGCGCGAACGCGAGCTGATCTCCTCGGCCTATTATGAGGCGGAGCTGCCGCTTGCCCTTGCGGACGGGCGGGGGGTGCAGGCGCTGGCCTATGTGATCAACCGCGGCCACAGCCAATATTGCGGCGGCCTGCCGCTGGAAGAACAGGCGCAGATCATTGCCCGGGCTATCGGCGGGCGGGGCCCGAACACGGAATACCTTTGGAACACTGCCGATCATTTGCGCGAATTGGGGCTCGAAGACCCCGATCTTGTGTGGCTGAGTGCACGCGTCCGCGAAATACTGCGATAATCCCGTGGCTTTACGGTGCATGAGCGGTTAATCTTTGCGCCAGAGCAGAAAACGGGCAAGGAGCCCCGCCACATGTCGCTAGACCCGCGCGACGCAAGCCCGCAGTTCAGCCGGCCGGTGCGGCAGATCATCTTGATGGTCATGGTGCTCGTGCTGACCTGCCTCGGCGCGTTTGTTGCTCTGCCGCGCGTGTTGCCGGTGTTCCAAGCCAACCCTTACCTGAACGGCTTTATCGCCTTTGTCTTTGTGATCGGCGTGCTGGCCTGTTTCTGGCAGGTTTTCCAGCTGATCGTCTCAGTGCGCTGGATCGAACGGTTTGCTGCGGACAGCTCGGACAGCGATGGCGCGCCGCAACTGCTGGCGCCGCTTGCCTCCCTGCTGCGCTCGCGCGGGGCGCGGATGCAGCTGAACGCGTCGTCGTCCCGGTCGATCCTCGATTCCGTGGCCACGCGCATCGACGAGGCGCGCGAGATCACGCGCTACATCGTCAACATGCTGATTTTCCTGGGCCTTTTGGGGACGTTCTATGGCCTTGCCACCACCGTTCCGGCCGTCGTGGACACGATCCGCAGCCTTGCCCCACAGGAAGGCGAAGAGGGCGTGGAGGTGTTCAACCGCCTGATGACGGGGCTTGAATCGCAGCTTGGCGGGATGGGCGTTGCCTTTGCCTCCTCCCTGCTGGGTCTTGCAGGCTCGCTCGTCGTCGGTCTTTTGGAGCTGTTTGCCGGGCACGGGCAGAACCGCTTTTACCGCGAGCTTGAGGAATGGCTCAGCTCCATCACCCGGGTTGGCTATGCCTCGGGCGAAGAAGGCGGGGATCAGGGCGCCTTTGCGGGCGTGATCGACCATCTGGCGGAACAGATGGAATCGCTGCAGCTGATGTTCACCCAGTCGGACGTGTCCCGGTCGATGGTGGACGAAAAGCTGGGCCGTCTGGCCGACAGCATCGACACGATGGCCCAGAGCATGCAGGGTGATGACGGTTCTGCAGCCGCGCTGGGCCGGGTGGCGCAAGGGCAGGAGCGGCTGATCGCGCTGATGGAGCGCAACGGCGGGGGCGGCAGCGGCGAGGGGATCGACGCAGAAAGCCGGATGCGCCTGCGGTCCATCGACGTGCAGATGCTGCGCATCCTCGAAGAGATCAGCGCGGGCCGTCAGGAAAGCATGGCAGAGCTGCGCACCGACATCGCGGCCCTCGCCCAGGCGCTCAGCCAACCGCGCGGGCAGGCGCGCCAGCTGCGCGCCAAGGCGCAGCAACACAGGCCACTGCAAAAGGGTGACGGCTGATGGCGCTCTCGCGCCGGACAGGGCAACGGTTCCAGGGCTCGATCTGGCCCGGCTTCGTGGACGCGATGACGGGCCTGCTGCTGGTCCTGATGTTCGTTCTGACGATCTTTATGGTGGTGCAGTTTGTCCTGCGCGAGACGATCTCGGGGCAGGAAAGCGAGTTGAACTCGCTTGCCGGTGAGGTCGCGGCGCTGGCCGCGGCGCTTGGCCTCGAAGAGCGCCGCGCCAACCAGCTTGAAGGGCGGCTGGGTGCGCTGACTGCGACGCTGAACGACAACGAGGCGGAGATCGCCCGTCAGGCTGCGCTGATCGACACGCTCGTGGCGCAGCGGGACGCGCAGGGCGCCGCGCTGGAGGCGGCGGAAACCCGGATCACCGCCTTCGAGGCGCAGGTCGCCGCGTTGCTGAACCAGCGCGATGCGGCGCTGGGTGATGTGGCCGCGCTCGAAGAGGAACGCGCGGGCCTGCTGTCTGAGCGGGAGGCGCTGAACCTCGCCCTTGCGCAGGCGCGCGAAGAGGTTGATGCGCAGGTGGAGGCCGCACGGCTGGACGCGGCACGGCGCGCGGCGCTGGACGCGCTGGTCGCCGATTTGCGTGCGCGCAATGATGCGGCTGAGGGGCAGATTGCGGCGCTGGGCGCTGATCTGGAGGCGGCGCAGGAGGCCCTGACCGAAGAGCAAGCCGCGCGGATCGCCGAAGCTGCGGCGGCGCAGGCCCTGCGCGCGCGGTTGGAAGAGGCGGATGCCGAGCTGACGGCGATGACCCTCGCGCTGGAGGCGCAGCGGAAGGAGGCCGAGGACACGCTCACCTTGCTGGCTGCCGCGCGAGCTGCGCAGGGGGAGCTGGACCTGGCACTGGCGGCGGCCCTGCTGCGGGCGGAAACGCTGGCCGGGACCGCAGACGCGGAAAGCGGACGCGCGGATGACCTGAGCGCGGAGTTGGCAGCGGCCCTCTTGCAGGTCGACACGCTGCAACGGGCAGCGCAGGCCGAAAGCGGGCGCGCGGACGCGCTAAGCGCGGAGCTGGCCGCGGCGCTCCTGCGGGTTGAGACGCTGGAGCGGGCGACGCAGGCCGAAGGCGGGCGGGCCGAAGCGCTGAGCCTTGAACTGGCCGCGGCGATGGAGCTGGCCGAGGCCTTGCGGGCCGAATTGGCCGCTGGCACGCAGGCGCTTGCAGCAGAGCAGGGACGTTCGGAGGCCCTCGCCGCGCAGTTGGTCCGTTCGCAGGCGGCGCTGGACAGCGCGCAGGCAGACAGCACCGCCGCGCGCACGGAGCTTGAGACGCGGCTGGCCGAGGTTATCGCGCAGCTTGAGGCGGCGCAGGCGGCCTGGGGCACGGCGGAAGCTGAAGGGGCGGACCTGCGCGCGCAACTCGCCGCTGCGCTGGCCGCGCGCAGAGATGTGGAAGCTGAAGGCGCTGACCTGCGGGCACAGTTGGCCGCAGCGCTGGCCGCGCGCAGCACTGCGGAGGCTGAGGGGGCGGACCTGCGGGCGCAGCTGGCCGCAGCCTTAGCGGCACGCGGCACGGCGGAAGCCGAGGCGACGGACCTGCGGATGCGGCTTGCCGCGGCCTTGGCCGAGCGCGAGGCGGCGGGACAGGACGTGGCAACCCGCGAGGCGGAAGCGGCAGAAATCCGGCGGCAGCTTGCGGCAGCGCTCGCGGCGCGCCTCGCTGCCGAAGAAGGCGCGGCAGAGGCGCTGAGCGACGCAGAACAGCGCGCGATCCTGCTGGCCGAAGCGCAGCGCGCGCTGGAAGCCGAACAGGAACAAAGCCTCGCGGCGCAGCGGCAGACGGAACTGCTGAACCAGCAGGTCGCGGCCCTGCGCCAGCAGCTTGGCAACCTGCAATTCCTGCTCGACGAGGCGCGCGCGGCGGAGGCCGAGGCGCTGGTGCGGATTGAATCGCTTGGCTCTGACCTCAACACCGCGCTGGCCCGCGTGGCCGCCGAAGAACGGCGCCGCCGCCTGCTGGAGGAGGAAAAGCGTATCCGTTTGGAGGAAGAGGCCGCGCGGCTGGAGGCGGAAACGCAAGACCTCGAACGGTTCCGGTCGGAGTTTTTCGGCACGCTGCGCGACGTGCTGGGCAATGCCGAAGGCGTGCGGATTGTCGGGGACCGGTTTGTGTTCTCCTCCGAGGTGCTGTTCCCGCCCGGTGGCGCGGACCTGTCGGAGGCGGGCCGGGGTGAAATTGCGCGGATTGCGCAGACCTTGCGCGATTTGTCCGGTCAGATCCCGGCGGGCATCGACTGGGTGCTGCAAGTGGACGGGCACACGGATAACGTGCCGCTTTCGGGGAGCGGGGATTTTGAAGACAATTGGGAGCTAAGTCAGGCGCGTGCCCTGTCGGTCGTGCGCTACATGCAAGACTTCCTTGGCTTTGATCCGCAGCGGCTTTCCGCAAACGGGTTTGGCCAGTACCAGCCGCTGGCCGAAGGGAACAGTGCCGCGGCACGGGCGGCGAACCGGCGGATCGAGCTGAAGTTTACGGAACGGTAAGCGGCGCGCCGTTAGTAGACGGTGAATGTGCTGCTGCGTTCGGACACGGCGCGTCCGTTGCGGATCAGCGTCACGCTGCCGGTGTAGCGGCCGCGGGGCCAGCCATCGGTGGTGCGCCGTTTGCCGGCGGCGCGGAAGAACTGCGCCTCGTTGCGGTCCAGCGTGACGGTATTTGACACAACCTCGCCCCCTGGGCCGGTGAGGCGCAATGTCACCCGGTCGCCGCGCTGGCCGCCAAAGGCGAAGCCATAGACGACAAGGGCGGCGGCATCGGCGGGCAGGGCCTCCGCGTTTGCGGTGCCCGCCTTGATGTCATCGTAGTCGGGGATCGCGCTCGCAAACCCAACGTCGAGCAAGCCTCCGGGCCGGTAGGCGGGCGGGTCTTGCCACAAGGTGTCCGTGCTGGGTGCGCCGCATGTGATGACGCCATCGGGGTCGAACGGGTCTACGACCGCGCCACTCCTACGCACGATCAGGTCCACGTGCGGAGCCTGGGTCCGGCCCGACAGGCCAATTTCGCCCAGTACATCGCCGCGTTTGACACGGTCGCCGCGGGAGACGGTGACGGAGCCGCGCTTGAGGTGGCAGTACTGCGTTTCCCAGCCACGCTCGTGCAGGATTATCACGCCGTTGCCGCATTCGCGGCCCGCCACAGTTTCCGCGTTGGCGTCCGCGTAATATTGGTCGGGCATTCCGTCGCGCACCCCGCGGACAATGCCCGGGGCAGAGGCGATCACATTTACGCCCGCGTGCATCTGGCGCAGGGTGCGGGCCGCGAAATCCGTGCCCCTGTGCCCATCATAGCTGAGCGGGGCGCAGCGGAAGTCGCGCGCGCCGGGGCCTGCATCATGGTCCACATATTGCAGGATGTAGCAGTCGGAGGTCAGATCGCACGCCACGGGGCTGCCAAGCCTGAGTTCTTGCGCCACGAGGGGCCCACAAAAAACCGCCGCCCCGATCAGGGCGGCGGCGATGTATTGTTGCTGGATCACTCCGCCGTGAGAAGCGGGGGCTTTTTGTCCGCGATACGCGGCGTGTCCGGCCCTTCGATGCGCAGGTCCAGCTTGCCGTCCTTGACACCCACCTTCACGACGCCGCCTTTGGCCAGCTTGCCAAAAAGCAGCTCTTCGGCGAGCGGCTTCTTGATATGCTCCTGGATCACGCGGCCCAGCGGGCGGGCGCCCATCTTGCTGTCGTAGCCCTTTTCGCCTAGCCAGTCGGCGGCGGCGCGGGTCATTTCGATGGTGACGTTCCGGTCCATCAGCTGCGCTTCGAGTTGCAGCACGAACTTTTCGACCACAGAGCGGATGATGCCCTTGCCCAGCGGCGCGAAAGAGATCACCGCATCAAGGCGGTTGCGGAATTCCGGCGTGAACGTGCGTTCGATGGCGGCCGTATCCTCGCCCTCGCGCGTCTCCCGGCCAAAGCCGATGGCGGCCTTGGCCAGCTCGGACGCGCCCGCGTTCGAGGTCATGATCAGGATCACATTGCGGAAATCCACCGCCCGGCCGTTGTGGTCGGTCAGCTTGCCGTGGTCCATCACCTGCAGCAGGATGTTGAAGACATCCGGGTGCGCCTTTTCGATTTCGTCCAGCAGCAGAACGCAATGCGGATGCTGGTCGACGCCGTCGGTCAGCATGCCGCCCTGGTCAAAGCCGACATAGCCCGGAGGCGCGCCAATCAGGCGGCTGACGGCGTGCTTTTCCATGTATTCGGACATGTCAAAGCGCAGCATTTCAACACCCAGCGTATCCGCCAATTGCTTGGCCACTTCCGTCTTGCCGACGCCGGTTGGGCCCGCAAAGAGGTAGTTGCCGATGGGCTTTTCCGGCTCCCGCAGGCCCGCACGGGCCAGCTTGATGGCCGAGGACAGCGCCTCGATCGCCGGGTCCTGACCGAAGACAACGCGTTTGAGCGACGCCTCCAGATCCTTGAGCACTTCGGCATCGTCCTTGGACACGTTTTTGGGCGGGATGCGGGCGATCTTGGCCACAACGGCCTCGATTTCCTTCTGGCCGATGGTCTTGCGCCGCTTGGCCGCCTGCACAAGGTGCTGGGCTGCGCCCGCCTCGTCGATCACGTCGATCGCTGAGTCAGGCAGCTTGCGGTCGTTGATATACCGGCTGGCCAGTTCCACGCTCGTTTTGATCGCATCGGAGGTGTATTTGACCCCGTGATGATCCTCGAAATAGGGCTTGAGGCCCTTGAGGATCTTCGTTGCATCCTCGACCGAGGGCTCGCTCACGTCGATCTTCTGGAACCGGCGGGACAGCGCGCGGTCCTTTTCGAAGTGCTGGCGGAACTCTTTGTAAGTGGTCGATCCCATCGTGCGCAGCTTGCCGCCCTGAAGCGCGGGCTTCAGGAGGTTGGAGGCATCCATCGCGCCTCCGCTCGTCGCACCTGCGCCGATCACGGTATGGATCTCGTCGATGAACAGCACTGCGTCGGGGTGATCCTCAAGCTCGGTCACGACGGCCTTCAGCCGCTCCTCGAAGTCGCCGCGGTAGCGGGTGCCCGCCAGAAGCGCGCCCATGTCGAGACTGTAGATCGTGGTGTTGGCCAGCACTTCGGGCGTTTCCCCGGCGACAATCTTGCGCGCGAGCCCCTCGGCGATGGCGGTCTTGCCCACGCCCGGATCGCCCACGAGAAGCGGGTTGTTCTTGCGGCGGCGGCACAGCACCTGGATGCAGCGCTCTACCTCGCTGTCGCGACCGATCAGCGGGTCAATGTCGCCCTCACGCGACTTGGAGTTGAGGTCCACGCAGTATTTGGCCAGCGCGCTTTCCTTCTTTTCGCCCTCGGTGACGCCCTGCGCCTCTTCCTCCGGCTCGGTAGAGCCGGTGACCGGGCGCGCCTCGCCAAAGGCGGGGTCTTTGGCCACGCCATGTGCGATAAAGTTCACCGCATCGTAGCGGGTCATGTCCTGTTCCTGCAGGAAGTAGGCCGCGTTCGACTCGCGCTCGGCAAAGATGGCGACCAGCACGTTGGCGCCCGTTACCTCCGTCCGGCCCGAGCTTTGAACGTGGATCGCGGCGCGCTGGATCACGCGCTGGAAGGCCGCCGTGGGCACGGCTTCGGAGCCGTCCACCTCGGTCACGAGGTTCGCGAGGTCCTCGTCCACAAACTCGTTCAGCGTCCCGCGCAGCTCATCAATATCGACCGAGCAGGCCTGCATGACATGGCGCGCGTCCGGCTCATCGATCAGGGCCAGCAGCAGGTGTTCCAAGGTTGCGAACTCATGGCGGCGCTCATTCGCGAGCGCGAGCGCGGCGTGGATCGCTTTTTCCAGTGTCGTCGAGAATGAAGGCACGTGCTGTGCTCCTTCTGATCTGGGCCGGTTTGGGGGCAGCAGGATAGACGCCCCGTCACCGACCGTGGCCTCATAGTGTTAGAGTTTGGTTGATCCCGGCGCGGCTTCAAGGATTTTCTTTGCTTTGGGGGGCGGAAAACGCCGCACGGCTGCGTGAACGCCGCGCGACAAAGCGCTGAGAGGTTGAGGGTTTCGGGTTGGCCTATGCTGCATTGCGGCGCGAGAATGCGCCGCGTATCTGCTTAAAAGATAGGCGCAAGCGGGGCAGGGGCAAGGGCCTAACGCGCTCTGATCAGCTGGCGCGTCTCGACCGGGGCTTGCATGCCCTTGAAGGTTAGCGGGCCGCGCTCTTCCATCACAGAGCCGTCCTCCAGCGCGATGGCGGCGCGCGGGCTGATCAGGATTTCGCCATCTTTGGCCTCATCGCACAGCCGCGCGGCAAGGTTCACGGCTGTGCCCGAGGCGGTGTAATCCAGCCGTCCCTCCGAGCCGACCATGCCAACCGTGGCATAGCCCAGCGACACGCCAACCCCGAAGCCCAGCCGGTGGCCCATACGCGTCCAGCCTGCGAACAGCGCCTACATCCGCGCGCGCATCGAAAGCGCCAATCGCGCGGCATCCCCCGCGGGATCGTCCGAGGGGATCGGATCGCCCATCAACACCATGATGCCGTCGCCCATGCGGTGATCCACGCCCGCACCATGTTCCGCAATCAGCGCGCCCATCGCTGCATGATAGGTCTGCAGCACCTCGATGGTCTCTTCCGGCTCCGCCGTTTCGCAAAACGCGGTAAAGCCGCGGATATCGCAGAACAGCACCGCGATCAGCGCGCGGTGGCTTTGCAGGCGCGCCTCGTCGCCAACGACCTGATCGGCCACCGCCGAGGGCAGGAAGCGCTTCAGCCGGCCCATCCGTTCCAGCTCGCCCACCTGGGTTTGCACCCGCCCCTCCAGCTCGGTGTTCAGCGTCTCAAGCGCGCGGAATTGGCGGACGTTCTCGATGGCAATCACGGCCTGCGCAGCGAAACTTTGGACCAGGGCGATTTGTTCGGAGCGGAACGGTGCGACCTCCCGACGATAAAGGCCGATGGCACCGATTGCCCGACCATCGAGTAGCAGCGGTACAGCGACAAATGTGCGTACCCCCTCGACATCAGCGGCCTCGACGCTCTGGGTGTTGCCTGATCGGTACGCCTCGGAATCGCGAATGTCTTCCGCCTGCGCGACTCGACATTCGCGGATCGCGATGCCGACGGAGGCGGGATCGTCGAGTGGCCACGTCCGCGTATTGCTGCGCAGGTATTCCGACCGTGCGCCGAGGCTGGATGCGAGTGTGATTTCTGATCGGTCTGCATCCAGCAGATAAAGTCCCGCAAACGGTGCATCGCACAGCGCGCGTGCATTTTCGAGTATGGCTTCGAACACGGGGCCTTCGTCCGAACGCGACCGGCTGATCACGTCCAGCACTTCCGAGGTGGCACGCTCCCGCTCCAGCCGCTCCTGGATTTCCCGAAACTGGCGCACGTTCTCGATGGCGATGACGGCTTGGGCGGCAAAATTCTCGACCAGCGCGACGTCAATCTCCGAGAACGGAGAGACGGTGCGCCGGTGCAGGTTGATCGCCCCAATCGCCCCGTCCGGGCCCAGCAGCGGAACGCACAAGGTCGACCGCTGGCCCATCACGTCCACGATGTATCGCGTCGCATGCACGCCGCGCGCGTAGCGGTCCGTCGCCTTCAGGTCCGCGATCTGGACAACACGGGGCGTGCAGATCGCCTCGGCGGCGACGGAATCAACCGGGTCCATGACCATCGGGTTCGCCTGCGCCTGCGCAATGAAGGCCGCATGCGCCTCCGCCATCGCGGGGTCGGGCAGCGCGTCGTTGATTTCCGCCAGCCGCATATGCGTGTCGCCCGCACGTCCCAGCAGCAGCGCCGCCATCTCTGCGCCGCAGAGGGTCCGCGCATTGCGCACGATCGCCTCGAACACCGGGGCCTCGTCATCCGTCAGCTGGCTCATGACCGTCAGCACCTTCGACATCGCCCGCTCATGCGCCAGCCGCTCTTGCACCTCGCGGTACTGGCGCACGTTCTCGATGGCCATCACGGCCTGCGCGGCAAAAGCTTCGACAAGGGCGATGTCCTCAGGGCTGAAATCCTGCTGTTCGAACCGCGCGAGGCCGAGCACGCCAATACAGTCCCCGCCCTTCAACAGCGGCACGGACAGGAACGATCCGATCCCGTCCAGATCGACATGCACGCGGCGCATCGGATCGCCCGCGCGGTAAAGATCGCTTGCCGCCATGTCGTGCACGGCAACAGGTTTCAACGTGCGGTAGGCTTGCGCTTAGGTGGACGGCCCATCCACCGCCCACCGCATATCGCCCACCTTTGAATGGGGCAGCTCTGCGACATGCGATGCGCTGTAGGCCAGCTCCGTCCCGGCGGCGTTCAACAAGGACAGCCCGCAGAACGGGGCGGCGCAGAGCCGTGAGGCGTATTTGAGAATAACCGCAAAGACCGGTGCCTCGTCCGCGCGCGAAGCTGTCATCGTCTCCAGCACATCGCGCAGCGCGGCAGCGGTGGCGTCCTGGGGCTGGGGCGCGGTCATGGGCGGGGCCAGGTCAGAAGTTGTCTTTGCGGGTGCGAATCTCGGCGAAGACGTCCACCGGGGCCGCGCCCGCCATGCCAAGATGCGCCGCGATGGCCGCATCATCCGCTCGCAGGTAGGGGTTGGTGTCCAGCTCAAGGCCAAGCGCGGACGGCACGGTTGCGCGGCCTGCCGCGCGGGCCTGCGCCACGTCCGCGATCCGCGCCTGCAGGGCCGCGTTCTCCGGGTCCACCGTGATCGCAAAAGCCCCGTTTGCAGTGGTGTATTCGTGCCCCGAACAGATCATGGTGTCGCGCGGCAGCGCCTTGAACCGCGCGAGGCTTGCAAACATCTGCGGCATCGTCCCCTCGAACACCCGCCCGCAGCCCAGCGCCATCAGGCTGTCCGCGGTAAAGGCCGCCCCTCCGCCGATAAAGGCGATATGCCCCACCGTATGGCCCGAGACATCCCAGACCTGCATCTGCGTCTCGCCAAAGGCAAACCCGTCGCCATCCGCCAGCGCCCGGTCCAGCGGCGGCAAGCGATGCGCGTCATCGCGGGCACCGGTGACGGGCGCAGGGTGCGCCCTCAGAACCTCGGCAAGCCCCTGCACATGGTCCCAGTGGTGGTGCGTGATCCAGACCTCGTCGAGGCCCCAGCCCCGCTGCGCCAGTTCGGCAAGGACCGGGTCCGCCTCCGGCACGTCGATCAGCGCGGTGCGCCCGGTTGCTGCATCGCGCGCAAGAAAGGCGTAATTGTCCGACAGGCAGGGAATTGTGACGATCTCGAGGGGCATGGGCTTTTGATCCGATTGGTCTATGGTCGCACCATAGGCTGACGCATCCCGGGACCCTTCGCAATGCATCTCGACGTGCAGGACCTGCGTGATTTCTACTACCGCAGCGCGCTGGGCCGCGCCGCGCAAGTCTCGTTGCGGGCCCGCCTGCTGGAAATCTGGCCTGAGGCGCAGGGCCAGACCGTTGCAGGCTTCGGCTTTGCGGTGCCGCTGCTGCGCCCGTACCTGCGGGATGCAAAACGCGTGATCGCCCTGATGCCTGGGCCGCAAGGGGTCATGCCCTGGCCCGCGAACAAACCAAACGTTTCCGTCCTGATCGAGGAAACCCTTTGGCCGATCGAGACCGGCCATGTGGACCGCCTGATTGTCCTGCACGGGCTGGAGACGTCCGAACGGGTGCATGACCTTCTAGAGGAGTGCTGGCGCGTGCTGGGCCCCGGGGGCAAGGCGCTTTTTATCGTGCCAAACCGCACCGGCCTGTGGTCCCGCCGCGACCGCACGCCGTTTGGCTTTGGGCGCCCCTACACAACCAGCCAACTGGAGACGCAGCTGCGCAAACATCAGTTCCTGCCCGAGCGTCATGTCGGCGCGCTCTATCAGTTCCCCAGCTCCAAACGCTTCTGGATGCAGGCCGCGGGCATGTTCGAACGCATCGGCCGCGCGGCCCCGGGCATCGTCGCGGGCGGCGCGCTTCTGGTCGAGGCCAGCAAAAAGGTCTACCCGCCCAAAGGCACGGTCGAGCGCTGGCGCCTGCCGGCCCGCGCCATCCTGCCAGGGGTCCGGGAACCGGCGGTTGGCAGCACACTATCTTCTTTGGGTTTCAAATATCCCGGGGAGCTCGAGGGGCAGCGCCCCTCGTCAACAAAATAAAATCGAATCCGCCGCAGGCGGGCAATTGGATCAAAACGGGAGGAAAGACATGAAAGACGACACGCAAACCGCGCTGGGGCAGGGGTTCGACATCCCCGACCCGATGGACCTGCCCACGCTCAAGGGGCAGGTGCCGGATGCAGAATGGCAGCTCAGATGCGAGCTGGCCGCCACCTACCGGCTCTGCGCGCTGCACGGCTGGACGGACCTTGTCTTTACCCATATCTCCGCGCGCCTGCCAGACGAGGACGGGGAGGAGCGCTTTCTCATCAACCCCTACGGCGTGATGTTTGACGAGATGACCGCGTCCTGCCTCGTGAAGATCGACCTTGAGGGCAAAATCAAGCAGGACACGCCCTATTTCATCAATCCGGCGGGCTTCACCATCCATTCGGCGATCCACGCCGCGCGGCACGATGCGGGCTGCGTGATCCATGTGCACACGCCCTATGGCGTTGCGGTCAGCGTGCAGGAGGGCGGGCTGCGCCGCTACACCCAGTTCGCCATGATCGTCGAAGGCGACCTCGCCTATCATGACTACGAAGGCATCGCGCTGGATCTTTCCGAACGCGAGCGCATTGTTGCGGACCTTGGGGGCAAGAACCTCCTGATGCTGCGCAACCACGGCACGCTGACGACGGGCCGGAACTGCGCGCTCGCCTTCCTGCGGATGTATTTCCTGGAGAACGCCTGCAAGACCCAGATCCTCGCGCAGGCGGGCGGGTCGGAGACCCTGCGCGAAGAGCCGGAAGCGATGGGAACAAAGGTCGGCGGTCAAGCCGCAGGCGCCTTCACGCCGGGGTCCGGCGACAATCTCGTGTGGCCGGGGCTGATGCGCAAGCTGGCGCGCACCAACCCGGGGCATGACCGCTAGGCGCGGCTGTTTGCGCAACCAATTTTGGCGCGGCTGCTGCGGAATCGCGGCGTGGCCGCGCCAAGTCGTGACAGTTTTGCGACAATTTGGCAGGTGCATTAGGTCGCACCTTTGCTAACTGTCTGAAAACACTGGAATTGTATGCCCTGCGGCGCCGTGTGCTATATATTGCGGGAGCTTGGACCGTCTGCTACATCCGCGGCTGACTTCGGCGGTGCAGAGGGGATTGTGCCGCGCAACCAGCTGCGCATCGCCCACCTGGGCCGGCTGCGCGGCCAACGACATCGAAAGGGTGGATGTGTCCGAACCAGCTTCGATTTCCACCGGCATCGCTGCCCGCTATGCAGCCGCCGTCCACGACCTGGCCAAAGAGGCCAAATCCGTAAATGTTCTGGAAGGTGACATTGCCGCGCTCCGCGACGCGCTCGGCGCATCGGACGATCTGCGCGATCTGATCACGTCTCCGATCTACAGCCGCGCGGCGCAGGAAAGCGCCATCAGGGCGGTGGCGGAAAAAATGGGCCTGTCGGGCATGATGTCCAGCACGCTACGCCTGATGGCGCAGAAACGCCGCCTGTTTGTCGTGCCGCAGATGCTGACCGCCATCGCAGCGATGATCGCCGAAGAGAAAGGCGAAGTGACAGCCGAAGTGCGCAGCGCCAAGGCGCTGACCAAGGCCCAGGAAGGCAATCTGGCCAAAACGCTCGAAGCCTCCGTCGGCAAAAAAGTGACCATCAACACGACCGTCGATGACAGCCTCATCGGCGGTCTCGTCGTCAAGGTTGGCTCGAAGATGATCGACACCTCGATCGCCTCCAAGCTCGCCTCCCTACAGAATGCAATGAAAGAGGTCGGATAAATGGGTATCCAAGCGGCAGAGATTTCTGCGATCCTGAAAGACCAGATCAAGAATTTTGGTCAAGAGGCGCAGGTCGCCGAGGTGGGGCGCGTGCTGTCCGTCGGTGACGGTATTGCGCGTGTGTACGGCCTCGACAATGTGCAGGCCGGTGAGATGGTCGAGTTTCCGGGCGGCATTCAGGGCATGGCTCTGAACCTTGAGACCGACAACGTCGGCGTCGTGATCTTCGGCTCCGACCGCGACATCAAGGAAGGCGACACCGTCAAGCGCACGAACTCCATCGTGGACGTGCCCGCCGGTGAGGCGCTTCTGGGCCGCGTTGTCGATGGCCTTGGCAACCCGCTGGACGGCAAAGGCCCCATCGAAGGTGCAGAGCGCCGCATTGCGGATGTGAAAGCCCCCGGCATCATCCCGCGCAAGTCGGTGCACGAGCCGATGGCAACCGGCCTGAAGGCTGTGGACGCGATGATCCCGATTGGCCGCGGCCAGCGCGAGCTGATCATCGGCGACCGCCAGACCGGCAAGACCGCCGTGGCGCTCGACGCGATCCTGAACCAGAAATCCTACAACGACGCGGCGGGCGATGATGAGAGCAAGAAGCTCTACTGCGTCTACGTCGCCGTCGGCCAGAAACGTTCGACCGTGGCGCAGCTGGTGAAGAAACTCGAAGAGACCGGCGCGATTGACTACTCCATCGTCGTGGCTGCCACCGCGTCCGATCCGGCGCCGATGCAGTTCCTCGCGCCCTACGCGGCGACCGCGATGGCCGAGTATTTCCGCGACAATGGCCGCCACGCGCTGATCATTTACGATGACCTCAGCAAACAGGCCGTGTCCTACCGCCAGATGTCTCTGCTGCTGCGCCGCCCGCCGGGCCGCGAAGCCTACCCGGGCGACGTTTTCTACCTCCACTCGCGTCTGCTGGAGCGTTCGGCCAAGCTGAACGAGGACGAAGGCGCGGGCTCGCTGACGGCGCTGCCGATCATCGAGACGCAAGGCGGTGACGTGTCGGCCTTTATCCCGACCAACGTGATCTCGATCACCGATGGTCAGATCTTCCTGGAAACCGAACTGTTCTACCAAGGCATCCGCCCGGCGGTGAACACCGGTCTGTCGGTCTCGCGCGTTGGCTCTTCGGCGCAGACAGACGCGATGTCGTCTGTGGCTGGCCCGGTGAAGCTGTCGCTCGCGCAGTACCGCGAAATGGCGGCCTTTGCGCAGTTCGGCTCTGACCTTGATGCCGCGACCCAGCAGCTGCTGAATCGCGGCGCGCGCCTGACCGAGCTGATGAAGCAGCCGCAATACGCACCGCTGACCAACGCCGAAATCGTCTGCGTGATCTTCGCCGGCACCAACGGCTACCTCGACAAGGTCGCCGTGAACGAAGTGGGCCGCTACGAGGCGGCGCTGCTGGCCTTCCTGCGGAACCAGAAATCCGATTTCCTGAAGTGGATTTCCGATGAGGATCCGAAGTTCAAGGGCGGCGAGAACGTCGACAAGATGAAAGCGGTTCTGGACGAGTTTGCCAGCACCTTCGCCTAAGGGAGCGCCAACATGCCTTCCCTGAAGGACCTTAAAAACCGGATCGAAAGCGTGAAGAACACGCGGAAGATCACCAAAGCCATGCAGATGGTCGCGGCGGCCAAGCTCCGCCGCGCCCAGGAAAGCGCAGAGGCCGCACGCCCCTACACCGAACGGTTCAACGCCGTGATGGTGGGGCTGGCGGCGGCGGCTGAAGGATCGGAAAGCGCGCCCAAGCTGCTGTCGGGCACCGGCAACGATGACGTGCACCTGCTTGTCGTGATGACGGCGGAACGGGGCCTCTGCGGTGGCTTCAACGCCAACATCGCCAAGCTCGCGCGGACCAAGGCCGAAACGCTGAAAGCGGCGGGCAAGACGGTCAAGATCCTGACCGTGGGCAAAAAAGGCCGGGACGCGCTCAAGCGTGACTTTGGCGATAGCTTCGTTGGTCACGTGGACCTGACTGAGGTCAAGAATGTCGGCTATGCGGATGCGCAGGGCATCGCCCGCGACGTTCTGGGCCGCTTTGACGCGGACGAGTTTGATGTTGCGACGATCTTTTATTCAAAGTTCGTGAACGTGGTCAGCCAGATCCCGACCGCGCAGCAGGTCATCCCGTTCGAGGTGCGTGAAGGCGCCGAGGCCGAGGCCAGCACGCTCTACGATTACGAGCCGGACGAAGAGGCGATCCTCGCCGATCTTCTGCCGCGCGGTGTGGCCACGGCGATCTTTTCGGGCCTGCTGGAAAACGGCGCGTCCGAACAGGGCGCCCGGATGAGCGCGATGGACAACGCAACGCGCAATGCGGGTGACATGATCGACCGCCTGACCATCGAATTCAACCGTTCCCGCCAGGCCGTCATCACGAACGAGCTGATTGAAATCATCTCGGGCGCGGAGGCGCTTTAGTACGATGGCTGAAGTGACCAACGGGCTGATCTACGAGGTGCTCAAGGGCATTCAGGCCGACGTCGCGATCATCAAGCGCGACGTTGCAGACCTGAAATCCCGCGTGACAAACCTCGAGGTCGCCATTGGTCAGATGCAGACATCCTTTGGCCACCTCAATGGCCGTATGGACACAATGGATATGAGGATCGACCGGATCGAAAAACGGCTCGGTCTGTCCGAAACCCCCAATCCCGCGGCCAAGTAAGGCCAACAAGGAGACCGCTACATGGCAAACGCAGTCGGAAAAGTAACCCAGGTCATCGGCGCCGTCGTGGACGTGCAGTTTGACGACCACCTGCCCGAAATCCTCAACGCGCTGACCTGCGACAACAACGGCAAGAAGCTGGTGCTCGAAGTGGCGCAGCACATGGGCGAAAACACGGTCCGCACCATCGCGATGGATGCGACCGAAGGCCTTGTGCGCGGTCAGGACGTCACCGACACCGATGGCCCGATCTCGGTGCCCGTTGGCACCGCAACGCTGGGCCGTATTCTGAACGTCACCGGCGAGCCGATTGACGAAAAAGGCCCGGTCGAGGCCGACGAGTTCCGCCCGATCCACGCACCCGCACCTGACTTCAGCGACCAGTCGACCGAGGCCGAAGTCCTTGTGACCGGCATCAAGGTCATCGACCTGCTGGCGCCTTACGCGAAAGGCGGCAAGATCGGCCTCTTCGGCGGCGCGGGCGTGGGCAAGACGGTTCTGATCCAGGAACTGATCAACAACATCGCGAAGGTGCACTCGGGCCTGTCGGTTTTCGCCGGTGTGGGTGAGCGGACCCGTGAGGGCAACGACCTCTACCACGAGATGATCGAATCCGGCGTTCTGACCCCGGACAACCTGCCCGACTCCAAGATCGCCCTGTGCTTTGGCCAGATGAACGAGCCTCCGGGCGCACGTGCCCGCATCGCGCTGACCGGTCTGACCCTGGCGGAGCAGTTCCGCGACGCGACAGGCACCGATGTTCTGTTCTTTGTCGACAACATCTTCCGCTTCACGCAGGCCGGTTCCGAAATGTCCGCTCTGCTGGGCCGGATCCCCTCCGCCGTGGGCTACCAGCCGACGCTGGCAACCGACATGGGCGCGATGCAGGAGCGCATCACGTCGACCAAGAACGGCTCGATCACCTCGATCCAGGCGGTCTACGTGCCTGCGGACGACCTCACCGACCCCGCGCCTGCGACGACCTTTGCGCACCTTGACGCAACGACGGTTCTTAACCGGGCGATTTCCGAGCTGGGCATTTACCCGGCGGTGGACCCGCTCGATTCGACGTCGCGCCTGATGGATCCGCTGATCGTGGGCCAAGAGCATTACGAAGTGGCGCGCGACGTGCAGGGCCTTCTGCAGCGCTACAAGTCGCTGCAGGACATCATCGCGATCCTTGGCATGGACGAGCTGTCCGAAGAGGACAAGCTGACCGTCGCCCGCGCGCGTAAAATCCAGCGCTTCTTGTCGCAGCCCTTCGACGTGGCCAAAGTCTTTACCGGCTCTGACGGTGTTCAGGTTCCGCTGGAAGACACGATCAAGTCGTTCAAAGCGGTTGTCGCGGGCGAGTATGACCACCTGCCCGAAGGTGCCTTCTACATGGTGGGCGGCATTGATGAGGTGATCGCCAAAGCTGAGAAGATGGCCGCCGAAGCCGCCTAATACGTGCGGTGCGCCGCACAGGCGCGCCAATCGTAGGGTGCGCGCACCGTCCGTGAAGGAGAGAACGATGCAGTTTGATTTGGTTTCGCCCGAGCGCCAGCTGGCCTCGATGGATGTGACCTCTGTCCAGATCCCCGCCGCGGCGGGCGACATGACCGCGATGGCCGATCACGCGCCCACGATCACGACGCTGCGCCCCGGCGTGCTGAAGGCCGACGGCGCCGAAGGGATGGTGGAATACGTGGTGACCGGCGGCTTCGCCGAGATTGGCAGCAACGGCGTTTCCGTTCTGGCGGAACAGGCCGTGGCCAAGGCGGACATGACGCAGGACACGATGGACGCAATGTTCAACGCGGCGCAGGACGCGTACACGCGCACCAAAGAGACCGCTTCGGACGACACCGGCCGGGTGGACGACGCGGCCAAGCTGATCGCTGATATTGCTGCGATTGGTGATGAGATTGGGCTCAGCACAAAGCAGCCCAACCTCTAACCTGCCGGTCTTGTGGCAGAAAACATACGGCAGCCCCGGGTTCATCCCCGGGGCTGTCTTGCGTTTGGGGCCTTGATTTGCTCTTTGGCCCTATGGCGCGGTGGGGGCGGCGCGAGGACGTGAATGAAGCGACTTAGAAACTACATGATCGGCGTCGATCAGGGCGACACGGTCCTGTTCTCCGACTTTGAAGACGGCGGCGAGATGTGGACAGGCCGCGGGGCCCGCGAACGCCGCCGCCGGATCAAGTTTGGCGAACGCTACCGCAAGCCGCCCTCAGTGCAGCTTTCCATCAGCCAGTGGGACATGGACGCCACGACGGTCATCCGTGCCGATCTGCAGGCGGAGACGATCACCGAGGACGGCTTTGACCTCGTCTTTCGCACCTGGGGCGACACCCGCGTCGCCCGGGCCCGCGTGGCATGGATGGCAATTGGCGAGCTGAGCGACCCTGAGGACTGGGATTTGGGGTAGGCGTGCCGGTGAGGCGAATGTCCGCTGTGAGCTCATTCCTCCGGATGCTGCGCAGCGCACAAACGGCAACTTTCGCGATCAAGTCTGACGAGGACGCTTGACCTAAAGTAGCTTCAGGCCGGTATTAACCTGGGCGAAAGGGGCGACTGTATGAAGATTTCAGAAGTAGCTGAGCTGACCGGGCTGAACGTTTCAACGATACGCTTTTATGAGAAATCCGGACTCTGCCCGTTCATCCAACGCAGTGCAGACGGAAAGCGCAGATTTTCAAAGACGGATGCCGACTGGCTGGAGTTGCTGGCATCATTGCGCGCGACTGGAATGCCCATGTCTGAGATGCGCACATTCGCCGATTTGTATGCATCAGGCGACGCAACACTCCCAAAGCGCAGGGCGGCGCTTCTAGCACACCGACAAAGCCTTGAGGCCCGACAAGCGGAATTGGATCGCTGCCGAACAATCCTCGACCGAAAACTGCAACGATACGATGAAATAATGAAGGATGAGACATGACGATAGTCGTCGTAGGCGCGGCTGGCGATATTGGGCAGGCCGCGTGCAAAGAACTTCAACAGAGGCATGAAATCGTCACCGTCGGCCGCTCGACCGGAGATTTTCAGGTCGATGTGGGCGACCTGGATGCGGTGAAGTCGCTCTATGAAGAGATTGGCACAATTGATGCCGTCGTTTCCTGCGCGGGCGATGCAACCTTCGCGTCCCTGTCAGAGATGAACCAAGAGAAGTTCATGGTCGGACTTACGCAGAAGGTGATGGGACAGGTGAACCTGGTGCTCGCTGGGCTGGATATCATTTCCGATGGCGGTTCCTTCACACTGACAAGCGGCGTCCTCGACCGCGATCCAATTCGAATGGGAACAAATGCGGCAACCGCCAACGGAGCGCTGGCCGGCTTCGTCACAAGTGCGGCGATAGAGATGCCACGCGGGTTGAGAGTGAATGTCGTCAGTCCTGGAATGCTGGACGTCTCTGCGCCCCGCTACGGTGCTTGGTTTCACGGTCACAAACCTGTGCCTTCACATGACGTGGGCCTCGCATATGCAAAATGCGTTGAAGGCGCTCTGACTGGGCAAGTCGTGATCGTGGAATAAACGGCCAGCCCACGAACCGGACCTTCGCGCAACCGCGCGAAATGGTGCTTAGTCCGCAAACTGGACCTGCGCTACCCCGCCGCGTACATCCCGTCATAGATCGGCTCGAGCGTGTTTGCCTCAAAAAGCGAGGACACCGACGTGCCATTCCAGATGTTCAGGATGGCTTGCGCAAAGATCGGTGCGGTCGGCACGATGCGGATGTTCGGCGCGGATTTGATCGCATCGGTTGCGGCGATCGTGTCGGTGATCACCAGCGATTTCATCACGGAGCTTGTCACCCGCTCCACGGCGGGGCCGGACATGACCCCGTGCGAGATGTAGGAATGGACCTCTTTCGCACCGTTTTCGATCAGTATCTCGGCCGCCTTGCAAAGCGTGCCCGCGGTGTCGCACATGTCGTCCACGATCAGGCAGATCTTGTCTTTCACATCGCCGATCACGGTCATCTCGGCCACCTCACCCGGCTTTTCGCGGCGTTTGTCCACAATGGACAGCGGCGCGTTCACCCGCTTGGCCAGCTCGCGCGCGCGGGCCACGCCACCCACGTCAGGCGAGACGACCATCAGCTCGTCGAGCCGTCCGGCAAACTGCCCCCGAATGTCGAGCGCAAAGATCGGTGACGCATAGAGGTTGTCCACCGGAATGTCGAAGAAACCCTGGATCTGGGCCGCGTGCAGGTCCATCGTCAGCACCCGCTCGATCCCTGCCTCGGTCAGCATGTTGGCCACCAGTTTGGCGGTGATCGGCGTGCGCGCCTTGGTGCGGCGGTCCTGCCGTGCATAGCCGAAATAGGGGATCACCGCCGTAATCCGCGCCGCCGACGACCGGCGCAGCGCATCGCACATGATCAAGAGTTCCATTAGATTGTCATTGGCTGGGTTGGACGTGCTTTGCAGGATGAACATGTCTTCCCCGCGCACATTCTCGAACACCTCGACAAAAATCTCGCCATCGTTGAACCGCTCCACCCGCGCATCCACAAGGCCCGTGTGCACCCCGCGGTGCAGTGTCATGCGGCGGGCAATCGCGTTTGCCAGTGCGGGGTTCGCATTGCCCGAGATCAGCTTCGGTTCCTGGATTTGCGGCATATCGGTCCCCCCGGACGCGGCTGATATGTGACAGATTCGTGATGTTGACACCGCTTAACACGGCCTTACCGTCGCGCAAACGGAAGGAGCGCCCAATGCCAGCGATCGACTACTATTTCGCCACACTGTCCCCCTATACCTACCTTGCAGGGATGCGGTTTGAGGACGTGGCGGCCAAGCATGGGCTGGACATTGTCTACAAGCCGCTCGACGTGCTGGCGCTCTTTGCGCGGACCGGGGGCACGGCGCCCAAGGACCGCCACATCAGCCGGATCGAGTACCGCGCGCAGGAGCTGGTGCGGCAGGCGAACAAGGCCGGAATGCCCTTCAACCTCAAGCCCGCCCATTGGCCGACCAATGCGGCGCCGTCGTCCTACGCGATCATCGCCGCGCAGACCGCCGGGGGCGGCGATCTGGGCGGGCTGGTGCACGCGATCCTGCGCGCGGTCTGGGCGGAGGAGAAGGACATTGCCGAGGATACGGTGGTGCGCGCGTGCCTCGCGGAGGCCGGGTTTGATCCGTCGTTTGCCGATAGTGGCCTGCTCGCGGGGGCTGAGACCTATGCCGCTAACCTCGAAGAGGCTGTCTCTGCTGGCGTCTTTGGCGCGCCGTTCTACGTCACCGCGAACGGAGAGCGGTTCTGGGGGCAGGACCGGATCGAGGATTTGGACCTGCATTTGTCTGCTAAGCTGTGAACATACACACACGGGATTTCGGCACCGGGGCACGCGATGTGCTGGCGGTGCATTGCACGCTTGGCACGTCCGGCGCGTGGCGCGGCGTGTCTGCGGCGCTGCCGGAGGCGACGTTTCACGCCTTTGACTTGCCGTGTCACGGGCGGTCGGATGATTGGGACGGGCAGGGCGATCTGCACGATGTCGTCACCGCCGAGGCGCTGCGCCTTATGACGCAGCCGATGGACCTTGTTGGCCATTCGTTCGGCGCCACTGTGGCCTTGCGCCTTGGGGCGGAGCGCCCGGACCTTGTCCGCTCGATGGTGCTGATCGAGCCGGTCTTCTTCGCGCCTGTGTTCGTGGACTTCCCCGAAAAGGCCGCCGCCCACGCGGCGCGAAATGAAGCTTATGACGCGGCGATGGACGCAGGCGACATGATGGAGGCTGCGCGTGCCTTTAACCGCGGCTGGGGGGACGGCACCCGCTGGGACGCGATCCCACAGCAAATGCGCCAGTACATGGCCGACCGTATCCACTTTGTCCGCGCCAGCGCTCCGATGGTCATGCACGACCATCCCGGTCTGTTAGCCCGGGGGCTACTGGAGGCGTGCACGGTGCCGACGCTGCTGCTCGAAGGCTCTCAGACGGACCCGATGATCCACCTCGCCGATACGGCCATCGCAAAGCGGTTGCAAAACGCACGGGTGGAGCGGCTCGAGGGGCTCGGCCACATGGCGCCGATCACGGATCCGGAGCCGGTTGCGGCAGCGATCCAGAGGTTCTGGGCCGGTCTGTAGGGTGGGGTTTCACCCCACCAGCCCCTACATCAGAGCTAAAAACGCATCCACGCCAGCCTCGCCCACCGACCAGTCACAGACCAGACGACAAGGCACAGCCTCATCCTCCGGCCCGTCCATATCGCCCATAACGTAGTAAACCGCACCGCCATCCAGCAGCTTGCGGTGCTGCGCGCGGGGCATCTCGGCA
The DNA here is from genome assembly GCA_039817385.1 of Pseudomonadota bacterium. Taxonomy (GTDB): domain Bacteria; phylum Pseudomonadota; class Alphaproteobacteria; order Rhodobacterales; family Rhodobacteraceae; genus JBCBCP01. The sequence continues at coordinate 183,390 of JBCBVY010000005.1, forward strand.
AAGATCATGTTTGCCTCCACCGGGTGCAGCAACCTCGCGCCGCGTTCCACCATCCCCGCGGCAAGCCGCGCCGCGCTCGCGTTCGACCGGGCCGCAAGGTCCAGCCAGAGGCCGTCTTGCAAATACCCCGCCATCTGGGCCGACAGGTAGCGATGTTTGGAAAACAGATGCGCGCCCCGCTTGCGGCGCAGTTCGAACTCCCACGCCTTTTCGGGGTCAAAGAAGATGACGGCCTCTACGCCCATACAGCCATTCTTGGTGCCGCCAAAGCTGACGAAATCCACGCCCGCCTTCCACGTCATCTCTGCCGCGGTGCAGCCCAGCGCCACCTGCGCATTGGCAAAGCGTGCGCCGTCCAGATGCACGGGCAGGCCGTGGTCCTGTGCCACCGCTGTCAGCGCCTTGATCTGCTCCAGCGCATAGACGCCGCCCCGCTCTGTCACTTGCGTGATCGACAGTGGCCCTTTCTGCGCGCCATGAACGCCCTTGACCCCCGTCGCCCGGGCCGCGGCGTGCAGCGCGCCTGGGTCGATCTTGTCGCTGCCGTGGATCAGTGTGAGCTTGGCCGCGCCGGAGTAGAACTCGGGCGCGTTGCACTCGTCCTCTTCGATGTGGCTGATGGCGCTGCAAAAGATCGTCTGCCAGGGCTGGGTGTAGCAGGCCAGACCCAGCGCATTGGCCGCCGTGCCCGTGGCCACAAGGTAGACGGCGGCCTCCGGCGCTTCGAACACCTCGCGCAGCTTATCGCGCACCTCGTCCATGATCGGGTCCGCGCCGTAGGGCATCGCGTAGCCTTCGTTGCCCTGTGCGATCCGCTGCATGATCTGCGGATGCACGGGGCCGGAATTGTCAGATGCGAAAAACATGGCTCAGTCTCCCAATGGTTCTTCGATAATGTGCTGCTCCCAATCTTCCTCGGGCACATCGAATTCCGAATAGGTCGCGTCCTGCACCGACACGCCCGCGCGGTGCACGCTGGTCGGATCGCCCGTGATCAGCGGGTGCCACTCCGGCAACGGCTTGCCCTCCCACAGCAGCCGATAGGCGCAGGTCTGCGGCATCCAATAGGCGTGGCTGTCGATGTTGGAAGGCTTCAGGACGATGCAATCGGGCACAAACTGGTGGCGCGCCGCGTAATGCGTGCAGCGGCAGGTCGCGTCGTCCAGCAAGCGGCAGGCGATGTTGGTCAGCGCCACCTCGCCGGTGTCCGCATCCTCCAGCTTGTTCAGGCAGCACTTGCCGCACCCATCGCAGAGCGCCTCCCACTCCCGCGGGGTCAAATCGGCGAGCCGCTTGCGCTCCCAATACCGCGGCGGCAGCCCCTTGGGCGCAATAAGGTCCGTCACAGGGCCGCCAGAACGGCCCGGGCCGCGGCGCTGTCGGCGTCCATCTGCGTGATCAGCGCGTCGAGGCTGTCGAACTTTTCCTCGCCCCGCAAATGGGCGACCAGCCCAACAGACAGCTGCGCGCCATAAAGATCGCCGGTGAAATCAAACAGGAATGTCTCCAGATTAGGCCGGTTTTCCCCGAACATGGGCCGCACCCCCATCGACGCGACCCCGTGATAGGCGCCTGCATGTGGGCCATCCAGCACATCAACCAGAACGGCATACACCCCAAATGCCGGCGGGTGCAGCCCGTCGATCGACATGTTGGCGGTGGGATAGCCAAGGGTGCGCCCCCGCTGCTCCCCGCCGATCACGGGGCCTTCAATCCGGTGCCAATGGCCCAGCATGTCCGCCGCGCGGCGGGGGTCCCCTTCGGCCAGCGCAGCACGGATCGCGGTGGAGGACACCGTGGCGCCGGTGTCCTGCAACAGGGGCGCGATGGTCACGCCAAAGCCCATCTGCGCACCAAAGTCCTGCAAAGCGGCCGCTGTGCCCGCCCGCGCCTTGCCAAAACAGAAATCGGCGCCCACGACAACATGGCTTAGGCCCAGCCCATCCGCGATGACGCGGCGGGCGAAGTCTTCGGGGCTCAGCCCCGCAAGCCCCGCATTAAACGGCAGCTCGAACAGAGTCTCGACCCCCAGCTTCGTCAGACGACTGGCCCGCGCATCGGAATTCATCAGGCGAAACGGCGGCGCATCCGGGGCGAAATAGCTGCGCGGGTGCGGCTCAAAGGTCACGATGCCCAAAGGCGCATCCGGAGCGGCGCTCCGGGCCAGCTCAATGACCGAGCGATGGCCCAGATGCACGCCGTCGAAATTGCCGATGGCGGCGGTGGCTCCGCGCGCCTCTGGCCCGACAAATTCGTAATCCCGAATGATCCGCATGGGCTTTGCCTAGCCGCCCCGAAAAGAGCACGCAAGCCACCTTCTTTGGGTTTCAAATATCCCGGGGGTTTGGGGGCAGCGCCCCCATGAGATTATTCGCAGAATAATCTTGGCCGCGGGCGGATCAGTCGAGCTTGCGGGACGGCGCCAGCACCGTGGCCTCGCCGATCAGCACCTTCTTGCCGTCCACCGCGCAGTGGCAATCAAGCTTCACGCGGCGCTTGGCAAAGTCGATGTCGATCACCTTGACCTCGGCATAGACCATGTCGCCGGGGCGCACGGGCGCGAGGAACTTCAGCGACTGGCCCATGTAGACCGTACCGTGACCCGGCAGCTGCTCGCCAATCACGGCAGAGATCAGCCCCGCGGTCAGCATCCCGTGGGCAATGCGCCCGGCAAAAATCGTATCGCGGGCGTAGTCATCATCGAGGTGCACCGGGTTTCGGTCGGTGGAGACCTGCGCGAACATCTCGATGTCTTCATCGGTCACGACTTTGCGCAGGTGGCGGGACATGCCCATCTCAATGTCTTCGATGCAGATCGTGCCGCGGGGCAGATTGTCGAGCATGTCCATCACTCCGGGTAACTTTTGAAACGCTGCTTGTGTCGGTTGCGCAACTTAATTGCTTTGCGCGCGCAGAAAGGCAAGCAAAATCTGGGGCTGCGACAGAATGGAGCGACCGTCTTGTTCTTTGCTTAGCGCAAGAAACCGATGGAATAGGTCGGCTGCACGTGCTGCTTGGCCAGATACGCCGCCAACGCCTCCGCATCGGGCTGGGTGTCCGTGCGCGTCTCTGCCGCGGCCAGCCCGCCGGTGATGAAGAGCGAATCGATGTCTTCGCCCACCGCGCCCTGCACATCCGTCAGGATGCCATCGCCGATGGCGAGGATGCGCGCGGCCTCCGGCACCGGCCCAAGCTCCGCCAGCCGCCGCCGCGCGAGGTCGTAGATCGGCGGGTGCGGTTTGCCGAAATAGAGGCTGGTGCCGCCCATATCGGTATACATCTGCGCCACCGCGCCCGCGCACCATTCGCGCACCTCGCCCCGGTCCACGACGATGTCGGGGTTTGCGCAGAGCAATTTGAGGCCCTTTTGCTTGGCATAAAGCAGCTGCGGGCGCAGGTCGGCGGGGTCGGCCATCGGATCGAACGGGCCGGTGCAGACGATGCCCTCGGCGTCCTCAAGCGGGACGCGGGTGATGTCCACCGGGGTCTCGATCACGTTGATGGGATCGAAAAACCGCGCATCGCGCCCGTCTTCGCCGATGAAAAAGACCTTCGCGCCCACCGCGCCGGAATACATCGCCGCACGGGCGCTGTCGCCGGAAGTTGTGATCGTGTCCCACGCGTCCTCCGGCACACCGAACTCGGCGATCTGCGCCTGCACATCTGCCCGGGGGCGGGGTGAGTTCGTGAGAAGCACAACCGTGCCGCCGGCTGCGCGGTAGGCTTGCAAGGCGGCGACGGCCTCGGGATAGGCCGTCACCCCGTTATGCACGCAGCCCCACAGGTCCACCAGCAGGGCGTCGTAATGGTCCGAGACCTCGGACAGCTGCGCGATGATCTCGGACATGAGGGTATCAGACCTTGAGGTTGGGGATGATCTGCTTTTTGCGGCTCATCACACCCGGCAGGACCACGGTGTCGCTGGTGACTTTCGCGTCAAAGCTCTTTTCCGCGACGCCTTTCACCCGGTCATTGGGGATCAGCATCGTCGCTTCTTCGTTGAGGATATCGACGACGAACAGCAGCACCTCATCCGCGCCGTCTTCCTTCGCCACATCGACCATCGCGGCCATCAGGCTATCCTTGCGGTCCAGCACCAGCTTAGGCGCGGTGGTCTCCAGAACGGAGACGCGGAACTGGGTGCCGTCGACCTCGTATTCCTTGGAATCCATGCGCAGCAATTCCGCATCGGAGAAGGCAGAGACGTCGGATTTGGCCTCGAACATCTCGGCCGCGTAGGCGGCGATGTCGACGCCAAGGTCTTTGGCCAGATCGTGGGCGATGGCCGTGTCTTCCTGCGTGGTGGTGGGGGAGCGGAACTCCAGCGTGTCCGAAAGGATGCAGGACAGCATCGCGCCCTTCACGCCCTCGGGCATCTGGGCCATGTCTTTGCCGATCATCTTCCACATGATCGTAGCTGTACACGCCAGCGGCTCGATCCGGATGTCGATGGGGCCCGCGGTTTCCAGCCCGCCGACCAGCTTGTGGTGGTCGATGATGGCGCGGATGTCGGCGTCGTTGATCGCCTCGGGCAGCTCGGCGGGGTTGTTGGTGTCCACGATCACGACCGGCTGGTCTGCCTCGACGCCTTCGATGATCCGCGGCTTGTCCAGGCTCCAGCGCTCCAGCACGAAAGCCGCTTCGGTGTTCGGCTCACCCAGCAGAACGGGCTCAGCCGCCTCACCCTTGATCTGGTTCAGATACCAGGCCCAGATGATGGGCGATCCGGTGCTGTCGGTGTCGGGGGATTTGTGGCCGAAAACGAGGGTGGTCATTGGAAAAGCGCCTTTGGTTAGCCGTGCTGTCGCGCGCGGTATAAGCGGCGATTTGCGGGATGTCACCTGCGGCACTTTGGGGCGGGGGTGTTTGTAAATTGGCCGCCTGCGGCGGGTTTTATTTTTTGATGAAGGGGGCTCTGCCCCCTCAAACTCCCCCGGGATATTTGTGACCCAAAGAAAGGTCAGAGGTTCAGTTCTGCGCGGGTTTTCTTTGGCAGCTTTTCCACGATCATGTCGTAGCTGGCCCTGATGTGTTCTTTGAGTTCCGTGTCCGGCAGGCCGGGGGCGGCGTAGTGCTGGATCCATTTCAGGCCCCGGCTGGCGAGGTAGGGGGCGGGGCGCAGGCCGGGCATGTCCGACAGGACTTCGAAGGCCAGGTCCGAGACCTTAAAGGTAAAGGCCGGCGCATCCTCGGCCCAGCCCGACACGGCGTAGAGCTTGCCGCCGACTTTCCAGACGTCGGAGTTGCCCCATTGCACGACATGGGTGCTGTGGGGGAGGTTTTCGCAGAAGGCGTTGAATTCTTCTCGTGTCATGGATGCGGAATGGAAGCTCGTGTCACGGATGCGGAATAAAAGCTTGTGTCATGGACGCAGGATAACGCCAAATGATAGGCTTGCGCTATGGCCGAGACTGATCTGTACCCGCCCGTGAAAGCCTTTCTGGAGGCGCAGGGCTATGCCGTGAAATCTGAGGTCGGGGCCGCGGATGTGGTCGCCGTCCGGGGCGGCGAGGCGCCGGTGATCGTGGAACTGAAACTGGGGTTCAGCCTTGCGCTGGTACATCAATGCGTGGCGCGGCTGAAGGTCAGCGACGATGTTTACATGGCGGTGGCGCGGGGCAAGGGGAAGCGGTTCCTGAAGGCGGTCAAAGAGATGACGGCGCTATGCCGGCGTCTTGGTCTGGGGCTGATCACCGTGCGGCTGTCCGATGGGCTGGTGCAGGTGCATTGCGATCCGGGGCCTTACGCGCCGCGCAAGTCGAAGACGCGGGAGGGCGCCTTGCTGGCCGAGTTTGCGCGGCGCCAGGGCGATCCGAATGCGGGCGGGCAGGTGCGGTCGGGTTTGATTACCGCCTACCGGCAGGATGCGCTGCGTCTGGCGCTGTTCCTGTTCGAGGTCGGCGCGTCCAAAGGCGCGGATGTGGCGCAGGCAACGGGCATTGGCGGGGCGACGCGGATGATGCGGGACAACCACTATGGCTGGTTCGAAAAGGTGGAAACGGGGGTCTACGGGCTGACGCCCAAGGGCGCCGCCGCAGTGCAGGAGGCGGGCGCGGCGCTGGGCGGTTAGAAGGACGCGCGGGTCAGGGTGAAGCCTGCGCGGTCCAAAAGGTCCAAAAGGCCACCCGTGCCGCCCAAGTGGCCCGCGCCGACGGCGACAACGGTGGTGCCGCGTGCCTCGAGCAGGGCAGGCATCCAGTTCTCGTTTCGGGTATAGAGAAGCTGATCCAGCATCCGGTCGAAGATCGGATTGAAGGCGGCGTCGTCCAGATTTAGCGCATCTTTCGCGACGACGCGGTTAAGGACGAAGACCTGCATATGCGTCTCTTCGAAATACTGTGCCATCAGGGTGGCCATCAGGTCGTTGTCCAGCCCGTCCGGCAGCACGCCAAGGCGCAGCACCTCGATCTGCCTGTCCAGCGGCTCGGCGCCCATGATGTCGATCAGGGTGGTCCAGGGCTCCAGCGCCTCAATCGGCGTGCCTGCCGCCGCCGCCTGCGCCATCAGCATCTTGTCGAGGCCCGGGGCGCCGGAGGCGACGACGGGCAGGACGCAGGGCGCGATGGCGAGGGAGATCATCAGGAACCACGGCTGCATCTGGGCCGCCATCACCGGCGGGATGCCGCGGGCGCGGGCCGCGTCCGCGAGCGCTTGCCATTCGTCTGGGGGCAGACGGTCGATCAGGGAAGGGCCGGGGATGCGGATCAGATCGGGGTTCTGGGCCAGGTGGGCTTGCAGCTTGGCTTCGGCATCCGGGGTGGCTTCGACCAGCAGGCGGTCGGCGTCTTCGATGAGCGGCGCCAGCCGGTCCGCGATGGGCAGCAGACGCGGGTCGTGGATATGCACCGTGCCGATCAGGTGCAGCGTGTTGTCCCCGCGGGTGGCGACCCAGTGGTTCCCTTCGGTGTAGGGCTGCCCCGCGATCTCAGCGGTGATTGCGGCTTGCTGCGCCGGGGTCAGGCGATCGCGCAGGTCCGCGGTGCCACAGGTTTGCGCGGCGGCGAGGGCGGGCAGGATCATCAGGGCGAGGGTCAGGATCAGGCGCATGGGGCTTTCGGGTGGCTGAACAGCTGCAACGTGCCCGCGAAATTTCCTGCCCGCAAGATGTTGACAGCGTGAGCCGCGTTTCTTAGCTACGCGACGTTAGCACTCGGCCTGACTGAGTGACAACAGGACCTGGGACCCGGCCACGGGCGCAGGTTCTGAGGGAGAAACATTGGAGCCAAGGAGCTGCAACACATGGCATTGAAACCGCTTCATGACCGCGTGCTGGTGCGTCGCACCGAAAGCGAAGAGAAGACCGCAGGCGGGCTGATCATCCCCGACAGCGCAAAGGAAAAGCCCTCCGAGGGTGAGATCGTGGCCGCAGGCCCCGGTGCGCGCAAGGACAGCGGCGAGCTGATCGAGATGGGCGTCAAGACCGGCGACAAAGTGCTGTTCGGCAAGTGGTCCGGCACTGAGGTCACCATCGACGGCGAAGAGCTGCTGATGATGAAAGAGTCCGACATCATGGGGATCATCGCGTAAGCCGCACGGCTGACGGTGGGGTGAAACCCCACCCTACGATGGTTTTCTTAACCCACTAGAAATGGAGAGAGAATATGGCTGCTAAAGACGTCAAATTCGACACCACCGCCCGTGACAAGATGCTCAAGGGCGTGAACATCCTCGCCGACGCTGTGCGCGTCACCCTTGGCCCCAAGGGCCGCAACGTGGTTCTGGACAAGTCGTTCGGCGCCCCGCGCATCACCAAGGACGGCGTGAGCGTTGCCAAAGAGATCGAGCTTGAGGACAAGTTCGAGAACATGGGTGCGCAGATGGTGAAGGAAGTCGCTTCTCGCACCAATGACGAGGCTGGCGACGGCACCACCACCGCGACGGTTCTGGCCCAGGCCATCGTCAAGGAAGGCATGAAGTCGGTTGCCGCTGGCATGAACCCGATGGACCTCAAGCGCGGCATCGACATGGCGACCGCGAAGGTTGTCGAGGCCATCAAGGCCGCGGCACGCGAAGTGAAAGACAGCGACGAGGTCGCACAGGTCGGCACCATCTCCGCCAACGGCGAAGAGGAAATCGGCCGCCAGATCGCCGACGCGATGCAGAAGGTCGGCAACGAGGGCGTCATCACCGTCGAAGAGAACAAGGGCCTTGAGACCGAGACCGACGTTGTCGAGGGGATGCAGTTCGACCGTGGCTACCTGAGCCCCTACTTCGTGACTAACGCGGACAAGATGACTGCCGAGCTCGAAGACTGCATGATCCTGCTGCACGAGAAGAAGCTGTCGTCGCTCCAGCCGATGGTGCCGCTGCTCGAATCCGTGATCCAGTCCCAGAAGCCGCTGCTGATCATCGCCGAAGACGTCGAGGGCGAAGCCCTGGCGACCCTCGTCGTGAACAAACTGCGCGGTGGTCTCAAGATCGCCGCCGTGAAGGCGCCGGGCTTTGGTGACCGCCGCAAGGCCATGCTGCAGGACATCGCGATCCTGACGGGCGGCCAGGTGATCTCCGAAGATCTGGGCATGAAGCTTGAGAACGTCACGATGGACATGCTCGGCTCGGCCAAGCGCGTGAACATCACCAAGGACGAGACCACCGTCATCGACGGCGCGGGCGAGAAGGCAGAGATCGAGGCGCGCGTCGCTCAGATCCGCGGTCAGATCGAAGAGACGTCCTCGGACTACGACCGTGAAAAGCTGCAAGAGCGTGTGGCCAAGCTGGCGGGCGGCGTTGCCGTGATCCGCGTCGGCGGCATGACCGAGGTCGAAGTGAAAGAGCGCAAGGACCGTGTGGACGATGCGCTGAACGCGACCCGCGCAGCCGTGCAGGAAGGCGTTGTCGTTGGCGGCGGTGTTGCTCTGGTGCAGGGCGGCAAGGCGCTTGAGGGTCTGACTGGCGCGAACAACGACCAGACGGTCGGTGTGTCGATCGTGCGCAAGGCCATCGAGGCTCCGCTGCGCCAGATCGCAGAGAACGCCGGTGTCGACGGCGCCGTGGTCGCGGGCAAGATCCGCGAGAGCGACGACGTGACCTTTGGCTTCAACGCGCAGACCGAAGAGTACGGTGACATGTTCGCCTTCGGCGTCATCGACCCGGCCAAGGTCGTCCGCACCGCGCTGCAGGATGCAGCCTCGGTTGCTGGCCTCTTGATCACGACCGAAGCGATGGTCGCCGACAAGCCCGCCAAGGAAGGCGCAGCGCCTGCCGGCGGCATGCCCGACATGGGCGGCATGGGCGGCATGATGTAATCACGCGCCGCTCTGCGGCGGGTGATGGTGGGTGGCAGGCTTCTTGCAGAGCAAGGATGCCGAGAACCCACACCGTCGACACTTTGGAAGGGCCGCTCACCACGAGCGGCCCTTTTGCATTTCCGTGCTATCTTCCTTCCTATGTCCACCACGACCACAGCGCCGAAGCCCAAGATCGCTCCCAAGACGGAGCGGCCGAAGCTGTGGAAGGTTATCCTGCTGAACGATGATTTCACCCCGCAGGAGTTTGTCGTCAAAGTCCTCAAGGCCGTTTTCCGCATGGCGGAAGGCGAGGCCCGCGGGGTCATGCTGACCGCGCACCAGAAGGGGGCCTGCGTCGTTGCGGTGTTCACCAAAGAGGTCGCCGACGAAAAATGCAGCCGCGCGAACGGGCTCGCGCAGGAATACGGGTATCCGCTGACCTTCACCGCCGAGCGGGAGGACTGACTGGACGGCGCCGCGCGGCGCCGGTAGGGCGGGGCATGCGCCTTGCCCTGCTCACCGCCCTCACGATGGTCGCTTTTGCGGCCAATTCGGTGCTGAACCGGGCGGCGGTGGGCGGCGGGCTGATTGACCCGGGATCTTTTGCGCTGATCCGTGTCGCTGCCGGGGCGGCGATCTTGTGCATGATCGCGGTGGGCCGCGGCGCGGCTTTGCCGCTGTGGGCGCGGGCGCGCTGGCCGGGGGTGGCGGGGCTAAGCCTTTATATGGCCGGGTTTTCGCTGGCCTACCTGACGCTCGATGCGGGGCTGGGGGCGCTGATCCTGTTTGGCACGGTGCAGGTCGGGATGTTTGCCTGGGGCGCCTTGACCGGCGCGGCGCCATCCACGCGGGCGCTAATTGGCGCGGCCATCGCCTTTGGTGGGCTGTGCCTTGCGCTTTGGCCCGGGCCGGGGGCGGCGGCGGACCCCGTTGGCGCGGCGCTGATGGTGGCGGCAGGCCTTGGCTGGGCCGCTTACACGCTTGCGGGGCGCGGCGCGCCTGACGCGCTGGCGGCGACGGCGGCGAATTTCCTGCTGACGCTGCCGGTAACGGGCCTGCTGTTGCTGGGCCCGGCCATCATGGTTGCCCCAACCGGCGCGGCGTTGGCCGTGCTTTCTGGCGCCCTGACATCGGGGCTTGGCTATGCGCTGTGGTACGCGGTGCTGCCCCGGTTGGCCCCTGCCACGGCGGCGGTCGTGCAATTGAGCGTGCCGCTGATTGCGATTGCGGGCGGGGCGGTTTTGCTGGCCGAAGTGCCGGGGCTCTTGGTACTTGTCTCAGCGGCCTTTGTGCTGGGCGGCATTGCGCTGGCCGTGACGGGGGCGCAACGCTAGCCAGCGGCGCAGCGGCGCGCTATGGGGCGGCATGGGACGGCTCCTTTTTGTATTCATTCTGATGGCTGGCGCGGCGCGCGCGGAGTGCGTTGTGCTGCTGCACGGTCTGGCGCGGACCGAAGCCTCGATGGCGGTGATCGGCGCGGCGCTGGAGCTTGAGGGCTACAGAGTTGTGCGCCCCGGCTACCCTTCGACCTCAGCGACGGTCCAAACGCTTGCAGCCGAGGTGATCCCGAAAGCTGTGGCGCGCTGCGGCACGCGCAAGGTCCACTTTGTGACGCATTCGATGGGCGGCATCCTGCTGCGCTTTTGGGCGCAGACACGGGGTGTTCCGAACATGGGGCGCGCGGTGATGCTCGGCCCGCCCAATCAGGGCAGTGAAGTGGTCGATATCCTTGGCGATCTGGCGGTCTTTGGCTGGCTCAACGGGCCTGCGGGCGGGCAGATGGGCACAGGGCGGCAAAGCGTGCCGCGCAGCTTGGGGCCGGTCGGCTTTGAGCTTGGGGTGATTGCGGGGACGCGCTCGCTCAACCCCTATTTCAGCGCGGTTCTGCCCGGTTTGGACGATGGCAAGGTGTCGGTGGCCGCGACCCGCGTGGACGGGATGCGCGACCATCTGGAGATGCCGGTCACGCATACGTTCATGATGGTCAGCCCCGCGGTGATAGCACAGGTCAGCGCCTTCCTGCGGGACGGTGCCTTTGATCCGGATGCGCTACAGGCACAGGGGGCGCGGCTTTTTGGACGTTGATTTTACAGGGGCGACTGTCCTGCGGGGCAGGGCGCTGGATGATGCGCCCGTGCACGTGTCGGGCGGGGTGATCGCGGATGCGCCTGTGGGCCGGGCAGTGGACCTGTCCGGGTTCACCATCCTGCCCGGGATCATCGACTTGCACGGCGACGGGTTCGAGCGGCACGTCGCCCCGCGCCGCGGCGCGATGACGGACCTGACCGAAGGGTTGCGCGCGGCGGAGGCGGAGCTGGCCGCGAATGGGATCACCACGGGGTATCTGGCGCAGTTCTTCAGTTGGGAAGGGGGCCTGCGCGGGCCGGAATTTGGCGGCCGGGTGATGGCCGCGCTGCGGGACGTCGCAAGGCAGGTGGTGACCGATCTGCGCGGTCAGGTGCGGCTGGAAGTGCATCTGCTGGAGGAATATGCCGCCCTGCCGGACAAGCTGGCGGCGTGGGGGTGCGATTACGTTGTGTTCAACGATCACCTGCCCCATGACCGCCTGGCCGAAGGGCGCCGCCCGCCGCGGCTGACCGGGCAAGCGCTGAAGGCGGGGCGGAACCCGGATGATCACTTTGCAACGATGCTGGCGCTGCACGCGCGGCGGGGGGAGGTGCCCGCTGCGCTCGACGGTCTTTGCGCCGAATTGTCCGCGAAGGGCGTTCGCATGGGCAGCCATGACGACAGCGGGGGGCGGACGGAGTGGCTGCGCCGCGGGGTGCGCATCGCGGAGTTTCCCGAGACGCTGGAGACTGCAGAGACCGCTGGCGGCCCGGTTATCCTCGGCGCGCCGAACCTTGTCCGGGGCAGCTCGCACAAGGGCAATGTCTCCGCACTCGACGTGGTCAGCATTGGCGCCTGCGATGCGCTGGCTTCGGACTATCACTACCCCAGCCCGCGCCGTGCCGCGCAGTCGCTGGTTCGGGCCGGGGTGCTTGACCTGCCGGACGCGTGGGCGCTGATCTCCAGCGGCCCGGCGCAGGTCATGGGCCTGACGGATCGCGGCACATTGGCCCCGGGCAAGCGGGCGGACCTTGTCGTGCTGGACAACGCAGAGCGGGTGGCCCTGACGATGGCAGGCGGGCAGATCAGCTACATGAATGGCGAGATCGGCGCGCGGTTCATTTGATTCTCTGCGTAGTGCGGGTGGCGCGTTCGGGAGTGGGGGCCAGCCCCCACACCCCCGGAATTTTTTTGAACAGAGAAGGGGCAGGCTGTCTGCGCCCTGTATTTTAGCCTCGAGGTAGAATGCGGTTGACGTGGCCCATCTTGCGGCCTGGGCGGGCTTCGGATTTGCCGTAAAGGTGGATCGCGGTGAGTGGGTCGCGGGCAAGGTCCGGGACGCGCGCGATGTCGTCGCCGATCAGATTCTCCATCTCCACATCGGCGAAGCGTTGGGCGTCGGCCAGAGGCCAGCCCGCGACCGCGCGGATGTGCTGTTCGAACTGGTCGGTGGTGCAGCCGTTCTGGGTCCAATGGCCGGAATTGTGCACGCGCGGGGCGATTTCGTTCACAATGAGCGCCTGCGGGGTCACGAAAAGCTCCACCCCCATCGTGCCGACATAGTCGAGCGCATTTGCGATGCGCGCCGCGATCAGCACCGCGTCTGTGGCGACGCGTTGGGGCAGGGCGGCGGGCACGCGGGTGGTGTGCAGAATGCCGCCGCGGTGCACGTTTTCTCCGGGGTCAAAGCAGGTTGTTTGCCCGTTCGCGCCGCGCGTGACGATGACGGAAACCTCAGAGGTGAAGGATATGCGCCCTTCGAGGATCGCGGGCGCGCCGTGCATCGCGTCCAGCGCGGCGGTGGCGTCCTCCGGGGATGCCAGCCGCGCCTGCCCTTTGCCGTCATAGCCCAGCCGCCGTGTCTTGAGGATCGACGGGGTGCCGATGGCCTCCAGCGCCGCTGCCAGCGCCTTGGCATCTGGCACGTCCCGGTACGGCGCGGTGTTCAGGCCCAGCCTGGTCAGAAAGTCTTTTTCGGTCAGGCGGTCCTGGCTGACGCGCAGCGCTTCGCGCCCTGGGCGGATCGGGCGCAGGGCTTCGAGTGTATCGAGGGCGCTGGTGGGGATGTTCTCGAACTCGTAGGTGATGACATCGACGTTTTGGGCAAAGGCGTGCAGCGCGGCTTTGTCTTCGTAGGCGGCCGTGGTGAGGGCATAGGCCACGTCCGCGGCCGGAGGGGCCGCGCCTGGCTCGAAGATATGCGTCCTGAAGCCCAGCCGAGCGGCGGCGACCGACAGCATCCGGCCCAGCTGCCCGCCGCCGAGGATGCCGATTGTGCTGCCTTGGGGCAGGTGGTCAGTCATCGGAAGGCGCCTCCGGGATCGACGCCGAGAGCGCCGCGCGCCATGCGCCCAGTCGTTCCGCCAGCGCAGGATCGGAGCTGGCGAGGATCGCGGCGGCCATAAGGCCTGCATTGGCCGCGCCCGCCGCGCCGATGGCCATCGTGGCCACCGGATAACCGCGCGGCATTTGCAAGATCGAATAGAGCGAATCGACGCCGGACAACGCTTGCGTCTGCACGGGCACGCCGATCACCGGCAGGATCGTTTTGGACGCCATCATGCCCGGCAGATGCGCCGCGCCGCCTGCGCCCGCGATGATGACCTTCAGTCCGCGATCTGCCGCTGTGGTCCCATAGTCCCACAGCCGGTCGGGCGTGCGGTGAGCAGAGACGATCCGCGTCTCAAACGGGATGCTCAGGTCGGTCAGCCGGTCCGCAGCCTCGCGCATGGTCGGCCAGTCGGACTGGCTGCCCATGATGATGCCAACCGTTGGGGTGTCTGTCATATCGCGCTGCCCTTCGCCTGCGGAGCGGGCACTATAGCCAAGGCGGTGCAGCGCGCAATGGGCGACGGTTGACGCGCGCATAGCGGGGCGGTGAGGGTGGGGCATTGCCAAAAAGGAGAATTGAAAATGACCACACCTTTTGACGTCTGGGCGCAGATCCTGAAAGCGCCGTTTTCCGGGGACGTGACGCAGCATATCGCACCGCGGGTGCTCTCGCCGCAGATCAAGGGATCGCGCGAGATCGAAGCGCGGGTCGAGGCCGAGGTGGCCAGTTACGGCAAGCAGCTTGGCAAGATACTGGAGGCGTTGCAGGTGCTGGCGCAGGCAGAGGGCGTGAAGCTGCCAGAGATTGACGCGCTGGTGGCCGGGGTTGAGGCGGTGAAGGCGGACAGCCGGCAGGCGCTGCGCGCAGAGGCGGAGCAAGCGCTGGCGCGGCTCAAGGATGTGGATGAGGCCGCGTGGCGCGATTTGAAGACGGGTCCGGATGGGGCGGGCTGAGGCGCGCTCGGTTATGCCCTTTGGGCATTCCTCGCGAAGTGGGCCCGCAGGGCCGGGCTGAGCGTCCGGGTCAGGCGATGATGTCGGGGGTCAGCCGGTCTTCGATGAGGGCGATGCGGTCTTTCAGCATCAACTTACGCTTTTTCAGGCGCTGCAGGGTCAGCGGGTCCGAGGTGCCGCGCTCGACCATCGCGGTGATCGCCTCGTCAAGGTCGCGATGTTCGCTGCGAAAGACCTCAAGCTCGACCCGCAGGACCTCTTCGGTCTTCATTGACAGATCGGTGCGTGCGTTCATCGTTCAGTCTCGTAAATGGCTGGCGTTTTGAATATAGGCATTGTGCGGCCCTCCGCCTAGCGCCGCGTGCCGCGCAGCACGGCGCGCAGTTGCGAGGGGCTGGTGCCGAATGCGGCGCGAAAGCTGCTGGTAAAGTGGCTGTGGTCGGAAAACCCGCAGGCAATCGCGATATCTGTGATGCCGCGATTCGTTTGTGCCAGAAGGTCATGGGCGCGGGACAGCCGCCGGTTGCGCAGGTACTGCATGGGCGTCATCCCGGTGTCCGCGCGCCAGGCGCGGGCGAAGTGGAACTTGCTGAGCCCTGTGGCGCGGGCGAGATCATCCAGGCTGAGCGGCGCATCAAGGTGACGGTCGATAAAGGCGTTGAGCCGGGCGTGCAGGTGGGGTGCGATGCGGGTCGGCGCGGCGCAGTCTTCGGGTGCGAGGCTGGTGACCAGATCTGCAAGCAGCGCGCTGGCGGCCCCATCAATGCGGAGCTGGCGCAGCGCACCGGCTTGGGCCGCGGCCTGGCCCAGCGCAAGGGCTGCGCGGCCCAGCGTGCCGTCCGCAAATGAGCCGGCGCGATAAAGCGCATCGGGCGCGCTTGGCAACTCCACTTCGTAGATTGCGCACGTCTCGGCGATGCGATCCTTCGGAATATATACGTGCAGCAGTGAAAAGGCGCCGGTGACCTGTGCGGCGGGCGCCCCGGCGGTGTCGACTAGCATCCACGATCCGCGCGGCAGGCCCTTGGCCCAGCGGGTGTGACCGGCGAGTGAGACTTCGGCGAAATCGATGCCGTCCATATGCAGCGACAAGATCAGGTGATCATCTGCCAAGCCACAGCCAAGATCGTGCGCTTTGGCTTTTGGGGCGTCCCACAGCTGCGCGCTGATCTCCAGCGCGCTGTGCGCGGTCCAGCGCGTCGGCAGACCCCACGCGGTTTGCATGGCGCTCAGCGTGGGAGAAGGCGCAGCGGGGTGATGCATCTGCCGAATGTAGCAATCTGGCCCCTGTCGCGCAATCTCACGCAAGTCTGAGGCGGCGGCGCCTGCCATCTTTCCCTGCATCACAATGGCAAACGGGAGGATGAGCCATGAACGATCAAGTCACGCTAAAGACAGAGGGTGCGATTGCGCTGACACAGCACGCGCATTCCGCCTTTATCGATCCCAAGACCCTGCCCTGGACACCCTGGATCATGGAGGGCACCCAGTACCGGCTGATGACGGTGGACGTCCGGTCGGGCGGGTTCACGATGTTCCTAAAGGTGGATCCGGGCACGGTTGCGCCAGCGCATGGTCATGTGGGCGCCGTTGAGGGGGTCATCCTCGAAGGCGGGTTCGCCTATGATGACGACGCGGGCGGCGTTGGGGATTACATCTGCGAGCATGCGGCCGCGGTGCACCAACCCGTCTCTCCGGATGGCTGCATTATGTTTGTCGTCATCCACGGGCCTTTGGTCGGCTACAACGACGATGGCACGATTGCCGCCGTCGTCGACGCCAAGATGATGTATGACATGGCATCCGCAGCGGGCGTGGCGGATCACATTCGCGCGGATTTCGACTGAAACGAGGGTGAGGGGCGCGCCGGCGGCCCAAGGGCTGCGGCGCGCCCCTTGCCGTTGCGCTGTTCCATGTCCATATTTCCAGAGCGGTCGCCGAAACCGGGGCCGCACCGGAGTTGCTTGGACAAGGACGCCGCCCATGACGAAGATGACACTTGGCTCGTACCCGCACATGCTGGGGTTCGAGCAGCTGGAGCGCCTGCTGGAACGCACGGCGAAATCCGGCAACGAAGGCTACCCGCCTTTCAACATCGAACAAACCTCTGACTATTCCTACCGCATCACGTTGGCTGTTGCAGGCTTTGGCGAGGCAGATCTGTCGATCACCGTCGAAGACCGGCAGTTGGTCATTCGCGGCCGGCAGCAGGATGACAGCGCAGACCGCGTGTTTTTGCATCGCGGCATCGCGGCGCGGCAGTTTCAGCGCAGTTTTGTTTTGGCCGATGGGGTCGAGGTGGGCGAGGCTGTGATGGAGAACGGCCTTCTGCATGTCGACCTGACCCGGGCCAAGCCCGAGCAGGTGGTGCAAACGATCAACATTCGGAAAGGGTGAGCGATGAATACGCCTCAGGACATGAAGAACCCCAGCAATATCGTCTACGTCAAGGCGATCGACGTGGCGGACCTGCCGCGCGAGGTGCGCGATCAGGCGGAGGGGCTGGACCAGCTTTATGCGGTGCACGATGCCGAGGGCACGCAGCTGGCGCTGGTGGCCAACCGCAAACTGGCCTTTACGCTGGCGCGGCAGCATGACCTGGCGCCGCAGCCTGTGCACTAAAGCGCTTGCGCTGGCCCTTTGGGCTGGCGCGGCATGGTCCGAACCCGCGATCTTTGCCGAGACCCAAGCGGGCGCGGCGGCGCTGCGCGACATGTACGCGGGGGGCGTGCAGTTTTTCAAAGACCAGTATGATGTGAAGGTGCCGCAGGGGTTTGCGCTGATTGCGGCCACCGGGCCCGCGGCGCTGCGCGCGCAAATCGCGCAGGCGGGGCTGCGGGCGGGTGTCGGCTTTGACGATGCGCGGGTGTGCCCCGCGCGCCGGGTTGGCGGTGTGGCGGGGCGCAGTTTTGTGGCGCTGTGCTGGAACGCGGGCCCGGAGCGGAGCGATCACGCCCGCGCCGTGATGGTGCATGAGCTGATGCACCAGGTGCAGTACACGCTGGCCCGCGACCGCCCCGCGCGGCGCAGCGGCGACGACTGGCTGCTTGGCCCCGCGTGGCTGCTCGAGGGCAGTGCCGAGTGGGTTGAAGAGGTGTTTCGCAATGGCCGCGCCTCAGACGGGGTGCGCCTGTTTGCTTTGCAGGAACCGGCGCGGCGTAACCAGACGGCGCTGAGCGAATTGCAGGTGCACGGGACGATGGTGGACGGGCGCGTCTATGGCGTGGGCCGCTTTGCCGCTTATCTGCTGGCCGAACGGGTCGGGGACGCGGCGCTGTTTGCCTATTGGGCGGCGCTGGGCCGGACGCGGGATCGCGAGGCCGCTTTTGCCGAGGCGTTCGGCATGACGCTGGACGATTTCCAGCGCGACTTCGCCGCCATCCGTCGCCATTATGGCGACGCAAGACGGTGGGCAGGAGTGGCCGAGTGACGTTTGACTTTGACTGGGTGGATGCCTTCACCGGGGTCGCCTTTGGCGGCAATGGCTGCGCAGTGGTGCATGAGGGCGGTGATGTGCCCGAGGCCGTCGCCTGCGCCTTCGTGCGGGAAACCTCGCTGGTCGAATGCACCTTTACCGGCCCCTCGCAGGCGGCGGAAGTGCGGGTGCGCTATTTCCTTGCGGATCGGGAGATTCCCTTTGCGGGCCATCCGACGGTGGCCACGGTTGTCGCGATGCGTCGGCGCGGGCTGATCGGGGATGGCGATGTGGTGCTGGAAACGGGCGCGGGTCTGGTTCCGGTGCGCGTGCAGGGCAACCATGTGACGATGACGCAGGTCGCGCCTGCGTTTGGCGCGCAGGTTGACCCGGCGCTGGTGGCGGCGGTTGGCGCGCTCTCAGCAGACGACTTCGCCGCCCCGCCGCAGGTGGTTAGCACCGGCCTGCCCTTTGTCATTGCGCTTTTGCGTGACATGGACGCCGTCCGCCGGGTTCGGCTCGATGCGCAGGCGCTGGAGCGGATGATGTCCGTGATCGATGGCCCGGTGATGGAGCCGTTTTGGGCCACGCTGCACGGCGGGCCAGAGGATACGTTTGCGCGGCTGCTGCTGCCGCCCCCGATGCCGCCCGAAGACCCCTTTACCGGTTCGGCCACCGGGGCGCTGGGCGCGTTCCTGTGGGCGCATGGGCTGATCGAGGCGCCGGCCTTCACCGCCGCGCAGGGGCACGAAATGGGCCGTCCCGGCACTGCGCAGGTGCGGGTGCTTGGGCCGCGGGACGCGATCACCGGCGTTGAGGTTGCGGGCGAGGGGTTCGTGCTGATGTCCGGCACGGTGGATCTGCCGCATGGCTGAGCCGCGTGTTGCGCTGGTGCCCTATGGCACGCCGATTGGCCGTGATCTCGCGGCTTTGCCGCTGAAGGATATGGAATGGCCGCTGGGTGCGCCGGTCGATCTGAACGGCACGCTGGGCGATCTGGGCGCCGAAGATCACGTCCTGATCTACCCCAAGACGGGCATGTACCTGTCGCCCCCGCGCCTGCGTGCCAAGCTGTCGGTGATGGTGGTAGAGCCGCGCGCGATCCACGGGCGGCACCTGCGGCTTTTGCGCCTGTTTGGCGCGCGGTTCCACCGGGTGTTCACCCACGACCCCGCCGCGCTGCGGATGCGCAATGCGCAGTTCTTGCCTGCGGCCTCGACCTGGGTGCCGCACCACGCAGACCTGGACTTGACCAAATCGAAAGGCGTGTCGCTGATCGCCTCGGGCAAGGGCGCCTTGCCGGGTCACAAGCTGCGCCACAGCCTCGCGAAGACGCTAGAGGGCGTGGACCTGATGGGCCGCGCCTATGCGCCTTTCGAAGACAAGGGCGCTGCGCTCGCGCCCTACCGCTTTACCGTTGTGATCGAGAATGTGCGCAGCCCGGGCTATTTCAGTGAAAAGCTGATCGACGCGCTGCTGTGCAAAGTTGTGCCGATCTACTGGGGCGCGCCGGATGTGGGCGCGCATTTCGACACGCGCGGGATGATCCTGTGCGAGACCGAGGCGGAGCTAAGAACCGCTGTGGCCCGGGCGGATGCGGGGCTTTATGACGCGCTGCGCCCCGCGCTGCTGGTTGCCAGGGCGCAAGCCGAGGCGGTGCAGGATTACCGCGTATTGGCGGCGCGTGCGCTGGTGTCGGCGGGGTGAAACCCCACCCTACGGGCGGGAGGCTGCTGGAAGGATGGCGAGGTCCGGCTCGCCAAGCGAAGTCACCACGATGCGCCCGTCTGGCAGGCTGATCGCGCCCGTGGTCAGGGCGTAGGCGCCCGCCGGGTCTTGCAGCGTTTCCAGCACGTTGCCGGCCCCGTCCATCCGGATCAGGAAGCCGTAGCGCGTCGGCGCCGGCTTCATCGCGTCCGGCAGGCGCACGATCATGCGGCGCAGGAACGTGTTTTCCGACAGCCCATCCATCAGCGCGTTGCGCGGGCTGACAAGGCCGATCCAAAAGCTGCCATCTGGGCCGGGATTGATGTTGTCGGGAAAGCCGGGAAGCGGGCCGAGGATGACCGCGCCCGGCCCGCTCGCCAGCGGGTAGCGCCAGACACTGTAGGTGCCGGTCTCGACCACCAGCAGGCTATCCGTGGCGGCAGCGACCGCCACACCATTGGCAAAGGTCAGACCTTCGGCAAAGACGGTGGTCTGCCGTGTTGCGGGGTCGAATTTCAGGATGCGGCCATTTGCGCTGTGCTCGATCAGGTCCAGGACGGAGGCGGCGAGCGTGCCGTGGTCCCGCGCGGCAAAGCGGGTGGAGGCGTCCGAGAAATAGACCGTGCCATCCGGTGCGATGTCCAGATCGTCCGCGTAGAGGATGGGCGCGCCATCAGCGGTTTCCGCGGCCAGCGTGGTCAACGTGCCGTCCGGCGCGGCGGCCAGCAGGCCAAGGTAGGCGTCGGCGATGTAGAGCGTGCCGTCCGGGCCAAATTCGATGCCCAGCGGACGCCCGCCTGTCGATGCAAAAAGCTCCGCGGGGCCTTCAGGCGGCAGGCGCAGGATATTGCCTTCATGGGTGGCGACGTAGATCAGCCCATCCGGGCCCAGCGCCGCATCCTCGGGGCCGGTGCCCGGGCCGATGTCAATCCTTTGCAGCGCAGCAAGGCGGGTGTTGGGTGCATACGGGCCCGTATAGCCGGGGTCTTCGGGCGCTTGCCACGCGACCGGCTGCACGGCGACGGGCCAAAGCGATAGATATGCCGCGAGGGCGATCAGGGCGGCGGCGAGGAGGCGGAGTATCATTTGCATGGCCTGAGCGTGCGCGGGTTTGGCGCAGGGATCAAGGGCCGCTTGCATACCAGCGGTAGGTGTTCAGATCGAAGCTGCGGTCAAAGGAGTAGAGTTCCGCGTAGCGTGGTGGAGTGTCGCGACGGTCGAGAAACCGTTCCTCTACGGGATCCCACGCCGGTTTCTGTTCGGGCGCGATGAGGGCATCCGGCACGCGAGGCGCGGCGCCAAAGCGGTCCGTCGTCAGCAGGATGTGATCCGGGCCGATGCGGCGCCCGGTCAAAAGTTCGGGCCAGATGGCGTGGTAGGCGGGGCCAATGACGCAGGTCTGGGGCGCGGTTTTGGGCAGACCGTACCAAAACCAAGCGCCCGAGTGATCAGCCCGGGTGATCTCCGCATAGACCACGTCCAGTTGCAGACACAGCGCCTCGAACAAGGCCATCACCTGCGCCATCAGCTTTGGCTTGGCGAAGACCGCGGGGCGCAGCTCAAAGTTCAGACCGCTCAGGGTGACATGCCGCCGGACGTAGTGCTGCGGGTGGTAACGCGCGCCCGTCGCGGCGCAGGTTGTGGAGACGAAGATATGGCCAAAGGGCGCCTTGGCCTTCATGAACAGCTGCGTGTCTTCGTGATAGGCCGCGATGAGCGGCGCGAAGTCGCCCCCGTCCACGGTGCCCCGAAGCGGCTCGTAATGGCCAAACCGCGTTGGGGCGGCGGCGGGCAGAAGTCGAAAGGTGGTGGCCAAGGCGTCTTTCAGCCCCTGCGCATAGAACCCCTCGCCATCTTTGAGATGGAAGTTCATCCAGCCGGACGGGGGCGGTGCAGCGCCGGGGGCAAGCGTGCCGGACTTGGTCTCGGACTGAAAGCTGTCTGTTTGCAGGTCGATCAGGACGCCCTTGGACGCGGCGACGACGTCAGAAAGCCAGCGATCGAACGCACCTGGGTCCAGCGCGCGGGTGTCGCCCTCGATGTGGATGCGGAAAAGCTGGCGTTTGCGGCCGATGACCTTCGCGATCTCGGGAGCCAGATCGTCGCCCTCTACGCGGTCCGGGCCATCGACCCGTATCTGCGCGCCGGGCGGGGTTGGAAGCGGCGCGGTGCGGCTGGTGTAGAGGTCGAAATCGTAGCTCATGCGGGCACGCTAGAGCGCGCTGCGCCGTGCGTCGAGGCTTGGTGGGGTGGCACCCACCCTACTGAGGGTGGGGCCAGTCTTTTGACGCCGCGTTATTCGGCGGCGATCAGGCCCATTTCCTGCAGCTTCAGCAGAACCTGCTGGGCGCAGTAATCGACATCTGTGCCTTCGGTTTCGATCCGCAGTTCGGGGTTTTCCGGCACGTCATAAGGGTCAGAGATGCCGGTGAACTCTTTGATCTTGCCTTCGCGCGCCAGCTTGTAGAGGCCTTTGCGGTCGCGCGCTTCGCATTCCTCGATGGAGGTTGCGACGTGCACTTCGCAGAAGGCGCCGAAAGCTTCGATGTCCTCACGCACCGCGCGGCGGGTGGCCGCGTAAGGCGCGATGGGTGCGCAGATCGCGATGCCGCCGTTCTTGGTGATCTCGGAGGCGACATAACCGATCCGGCGGATGTTCAGGTCGCGGTGCTCTTTGCTAAAACCCAGCTCGGAGCTGAGGTTCTTGCGCACCAGATCCCCGTCAAGCAGCGTGACGGGGCGCCCGCCCATCTCCATCAGCTTGACCATCAGCGCGTTTGCGATGGTCGACTTGCCCGAGCCTGAGAAGCCGGTGAAGAAGACGGTAAAGCCCTGCTTGGCCCGGGGCGGGCGCGAGCGGCGCAGTTCCTTGACCACGTCGGGGAAGGAGAACCATTCGGGGATCTCAAGGCCTTCGGCCAGCCGGCGGCGCAGTTCGGTGCCAGAGATGTTGAGGATCGTGACGTTGTCCTTGTCCGCGATCTCGTCCGCCGGTTCGTACTGGGCGCGTTCCTGGATGTAGACCATGTGTTTGAAGTCGACCATCTCGATGCCCATTTCCGCCTGATGTTCGCGGAAAAGGTCCTGTGCGTCATAGGGGCCGTAGAAGTCTTCACCGGCGGAGTTTTTGCCAGGGCCGGCGTGATCGCGGCCGACGATGAAGTGGGTGCAACCGTGGTTCTTGCGGATCAGGCCGTGCCAGACCGCCTCGCGCGGGCCGGCCATGCGCATCGCAAGGTTCAGCAGCGACATGGTGGTGGTGGAGGCCGGGTACTGGTCCAGCACCGCCTCGTAGCAGCGCACGCGGGTGAAGTGGTCGATATCGCCAGGCTTTGTCAGGCCCACGACGGGGTGGATCAGCAGGTTCGCTTCGGCCTCTTTCGCGGCGCGGAAGGTCAGTTCCTGGTGCGCGCGGTGCAGCGGGTTGCGGGTCTGGAAGGCGACGATCTTGCGCCAGCCCAGCTTGCGGAAATAGGCGCGCAGCTCGTTCGGGGTGTCGCGGCGGGCGCGGAAATCATAGTGCACAGGCTGCTGAATGCCGGTGACCGGGCCGCCAAGGTAGATCTTGCCGGCCGTGTTATGCAGGTAGTTCACCGCCGGGTGGGCGAGGTCATCGGCGCCAAAGACCTTCTCGGCCTCGTTGGACTTGTTCGGCTCCCAGCGGCTGGTCACCGTCATGGTGCCGAGGATCACGCCTTCCTGGTCGCGCAGGGCGATGTCCTGGCCGATCTCCAGGCTGTTTGCGAACTCTTCGCTCACATCCAGCGTGATCGGCATCGGCCACAGCTCACCGGTGGAAAGGCGCATGTTTTCGACCACGCCGTTATAGTCTTCCTCGGTCAGGAAGCCCTTGAGCGGGTTGAAGCCGCCGTTCATCAGCAGCTCCAGATCGCAGATCTGGCGCGGGGTCAGGTCGTGGCTGACGAGGTCCGCGGCTTCGACCTTGAGCTTTTGCGCGCTGTCGTAGGATACGTACAGCTCGGGGATGGGGGCCAAATTGTTTTGCATAAGGGAACTCCTGTACTTGAGGGGGACGAGATCGCTGACAGAGCCGGTAAGCTCGGCATAAAGCGCCTCGTATTCGGCGAATTTCGCGGTGAGGAAGGTGTCAATCAGCCGGTCTTTCTCGGCGGCACCTTCGGGGGTAAGGGCATAGGCCACGCGGCTGCGGCGGTCAGGGCCGGCCCGGTCGGTCTGGGTAATCAGGCCGGCGGCCTGGGCCTGGCGCAGGTAGCCGTTCAGACGGCCAAGCGAGATGCCAAGCGCCGCCGACATCGCCCGCTGCGACGCGCCCGGATCGCGCTGCACCTGGCGCAGGAGGCGAAAGAGCTCTCCATCTTCTGGTCGGGCTGTTGATGCGGGCAGGGCAGTCATAAAGTCGTCACAAATGCGTTCACGAATGAACATATGCCTGAAAATGTTTGTTCAGTCCAGAACGTATTTGGAAACGGATTGTCGCAGGCTTGTTTCCAAATACGCCTGCGGCGTCAGGCGGGCGCGGGCGCCGCGGCGGCCCGGGCAACGGGCAACGCGTCGAGCGGTTCGGCCACGCCGCGCAGCTCAAGCGTGACCAGCTCCAGATCGCCTATATCGAGGCCCGCAGCTTCCAGCACCGTGGCGGAGGCGATCAGCTCCACGCCCAGCGGTTTGGTCTGGCCTTCAAGGCGGCTCGCGGTGTTGACGGCATCGCCGATCAGGGTGCGCGGTGCGTTGCCCTGCGCGCCGATCTCGCCCAGCACCACGTCGCCCAGATGCAAGCCGATGCCAATGCCGACGGGCGCCCCGCCTTCGGCCATCAGGCCAGCGTTGAAGCGGCGCAGCGAGTCTCCGATCGCGCGCGCGGCGGCAAGACCCGCGCGGGCGCTCGATTGGGTGTCCTCCGTCTCGAACACGGCCAGCAGCCCATCGCCAAGGTACTTGTCCACGGTCCCGCCCGCGCCGGTGATGGCGGGCACGATCGCGTCAAAAAAGCGGTTGAGCAGAAACACCACGTCATAGGGCAGCTGCCCCGCGGTGCGCGCGGTGAAGCCGCGCATGTCCAGAAACAGGATCGCGAGCGCCCGTTCGGTCCCCTGGCTGGCATGGGCGCGGGCCTTGCCCTGTCCCGGCAGGAACACGCGGGAGACGGTGATCGGCGCCTCTGGCCGGAGCTGGCAGGCAAGCCGCTGCCCGGGGGCTGCGCCGACGGCTTTCAGGCTGCGGGCTTCTGCCGTGTCCGGCTCGGGCAGGGTGTGGGCGCCGGCATGGATGCGCACCCGGCACGTGGTGCAGCGCCCCTTGCCACCGCACAGCGCCGTGTGCGCCACACCCGCATTGCGCGACATCTCCAAGAGGGTCATGCCGCGCGGTGCGCTGATCTGGGGGCCGTCTTCATAGACGATGGAGACAGAGGCCTGCGCCGCGGCGACCCTGCGCATCAGTTGGATCAGCACCGCGCCAGCCAGCAGGCCGAGATAGACGTAAAGCGCGGTGCGGTCCATCATGGCGAGCGCGCCAAAGGCGTCCGCTGACGGAAAATTCGTGGCCTCAAAATGCGCGCTGCGCTGATCGGGCGCCGCCAGCGCGCGCGCCAGCCGCTGCCCCTCGGCCTGAAACCCGGCCAGCGCGAGGGTCGGCACGATCACTGCCGCCCCCAGCAGGATAGGCGCCGCACGGCGATACCAGCCTTGCCCGCGCAGCCAGTGGTGTAGCCCGATGCAGCCATGCCCCCAGACGATCAACAACAGCGCCGCCTGCAGCCAGCCATCCGAGGTGCCCCAGATCAGGTGCACGATGTAGGCCATGCTGTCATTGGTGGCGAATTGTTCGTGTGACCCGCGGGTGTAGATGATGTGCGTGGCCAGCAGCAGCGGGATGGTGAAGCCAAGAACGTATTGCAGCGCTTCGGCTGTGGGCATCTTCAGGCTGCGCCGCCGGATCAGCCGCGCGAGGGCAAGGCCGGTGTGCAGCGCGAGCGCACCGTAAAGGAGGGCCGATCCGGGCATTGAACGGGTGATGACAAGGCGCGCGTCCTGCACAGCCTGCATGGCTGCACCGGAATGAATGCCCGCCGCAGTATTGAGAAAATGCGCCGCCGCGTAGAGCATCAAGATAAGGCCCGACGCGATCCGCAGGCGGGTCGTCCAATCGCCGCGCCAGAGTTCGGTCATGGGGCCTCCCGGTTGCTGTGCACAAGGTGACGTGCGGGCAGGGCGTGGTCAATCCTTGAAGGATTGACAGGGCGCGATCCTTCAAAGGATCGCTTTGCCCGCGGCGCTAGCGCAGCTTCCCGCGCCAAGAGAGCGACTGGCGGTTCAGCGCGTGCAGATCGGCGCGCCCGGCGATGATGTCTTCGGCCAGCCTGGCCGCGCGGGCCGCCTGATCGGCTGTCAAGTGGCGATAGGCGGGCCGGGCGATATGGTCATACCAGACCCCGCCCGCCACATGGTCCAGCACGATGCGTTGAAAGCAGTGGTCGTTGACCACAGGCCACCCCCGGCCGCGCGCCATGTCCGGCATGACGCGGCCCGTCAGGTCGCGGTAGCGGTCGATGTCTGCGCTCACTCCGCTGCCGCGGGTGCCGCTTCGGCCTCATGTTCGGCCAGAAACCGCTCCGCCTCCAGCGCCGCCTGACAGCCCATGCCCGCAGATGTGATCGCTTGCCGGTACTGCCAGTCGGTGATGTCGCCCGCAGCAAAGACGCCGGGGATGGAGGTTTCGGTGCTGCCGGGTTTGGTCACGACGTAGCCGCCCATATGCGTCTCCAGCGTGTCTTTCACCAACTCGTTTGCGGGGGCATGGCCGATGGCGACAAAGACGCCCTTGGCCGGGATGTCGGTGATCTCGCCCGTCTGGGTGTGCCGCACCTTGACCCCCTCGACGCCCAACGGGCTGTCCGAGCCATAGACTTCCTCAAGCTGGTGAAACCAGAGCGTTTCGATCTTGGGGTTCTTGAACAGGCGGTCCTGCAGGATCTTTTCGGCGCGCAACTCGTCCCGGCGGTGGATCAACGTGACCTTGGACGCGAAGTTGGTCAGGAACAGCGCCTCTTCGACTGCGGTGTTGCCGCCGCCGATCACCACGATCTCCTGCCCGCGGTAGAAAAACCCGTCGCAGGTGGCACAGGCCGACACGCCAAAGCCCTTGAATTTCTCTTCGGACGGCAGGCCGAGCCATTTGGCCCGCGCGCCGGTGGCGAGGATCACGCTGTCGGCGATGTATTCCGTGCCGCTGTCGGACTGCGCTACAAAGGGGCGTTTGGACCAGTCAACCGAGGTGATGATGTCGCCGATGATTTCAGTGCCCATCGCCTTTGCGTGGTCCTGCATCCGGATCATCAGGTCAGGGCCCTGCACCTCTGTATCGCCGGGCCAGTTTTCGACCTCCGTCGTGGTGGTCAGCTGGCCGCCCGGCTCCAGGCCCTGCACGAGGATGGGCTCCAGCATGGCGCGGCTTGCGTAGACGGCGGCGGTATAGCCCGCGGGGCCGGAGCCGATGATGAGGACTTTGGTGCGGCGCGTGTCTGACATGGTGTGCCCCCGAATGTTGCGATACAGCCTGCCCCATATAGACGGCGCAAGGCGGGCCTGAAACCCCCTCCTGTTCACGGCTTTGCGCGTCTGTATTATGCGCGAGAGAGGACGGCATCGGAAAGAATATGTCGCGCGCGTGAAATATTATTGCGCACAACAGCGGTGCTGCTATAAGAACCGCAAATTCCCGGGGGATGCTATGGCGAGCACACGGCTCGATCCGATCGACAGAAAGATTCTGGCAGAGTTGCAAGCCGACGGGCGCATGACCAATGTGGAATTGGCCAAGCGGGTCGGAATCTCTGCGCCGCCCTGCCTGCGCCGGGTGCGCAGCCTCGAAGAGGCGGGGCTGATCAAGGGCTACCACGCAGATGTGGACGCGCGCGAACTGGGCTTTGAGGTGCAGGTCTTTGCGATGGTGGGTCTGTCCAGCCAGGCGGAGGCTGACCTGAGCGCCTTTGAAGCGCAATGCCGCGCGTGGCCGCTGGTACGCGAGTGTCACATGCTGAACGGTGAGGTGGATTTCATCCTCAAATGCGTGGCGCCGGACCTCAGCTCGTTTCAAAGCTTTCTGACGGGCGCGCTGCTGACCACGCCGAACGTGGCCAGCGTGAAAACCTCGCTGGTGATCCGCGGCGCCAAGGACGAGCCGGGCGTGCCCTTTGACGTGCTTGAGGCGCGGCTGGAGCGCAGCGCCTAGGCCGCGTCCATATCCGCCATTTCCGGTGCGCGCGGGTGCGCGAGCGGGCCGAAATCGGCCGCATGGGCAATCCGCGGGAACATCGACAGGTACAAGTCACGAATGTGGTGCGGCACCGTGCGCAGGGCCGCGGTGCCCGGGTGCAGCGTTTCGACCTCCAGCCCGTCGGCGATCACGGCGGCATGGCGCGTCAGGCACAGGTGGAAGAGGCGCACGGGGGTGGGCGGGACCACCTCGATCACGTTCACGCCGTCCACGAACTCGCGCACCGGGGTCAAAAGGCGCTGGCCCGCGGCGCTGCCCGCGAGGCGGTGCGGCGTTTGCAGAACGCGCGCAGCGGGGCCAAGCGTCAGGTAAGAGCCGGGGCGGTTCATGCCAAAGCTGTCGGCCATGATCCGCACCAGCGGCATCGCGCGGCCCGCATCCGCCGGCACAAAGCTGGACGCGCCGATCCACGTGACCTGCGCCGTGTCCCCCTGCGAGGTGCGCAGCCGGTCACCCGGTTGCACGTCTTCGACGGCAACGGGGCCAAAATCGGCCTCCAGCACGGTGCCGCGGCCAAAGGCCGAAAAGGCGTTTTCAAAAAGGCGAAGGGTAGGCACCTTGTGCTGCGCGATCAGACGGGTGTCGTCCATGCGCAGCGCGGCGGTTTCGATCACAAATGACGCGGACGTCGCGCCGGGACGGGCGCGGGAGGCAGGCAGGGGCAGCATAGGGTCACAACCTTTTGGCAATGTTCCCTTGCATCGGCCCCCACCGATGCGCGCAAGAGAACAATTTCGTCAGTTCATGTGGCGAACTGAATGCCGGTTGGACCACATTATTGTCAAAATTTGTGGAACATTTTGGGCCAGTGGCGGATCAATCCGCAGCTGCATCCACTGATTGTTTACGCCGCTTGTGCGCCTCTTGCCACAATTGGCGCGAATCGGATGGGCCTCGCTCAGGCCGATTTGGCCAGCGGTTTGGCGTTTCGCTTTGCGATAAAGGCCGCGCGGCGGGTGCCCCGGGTCCAGGGCAGGGTGGTTTTCGTCTTTGCTGCGGTGCGGAGTGTGGATGTGATGAACCGGGTTTTCATGGCTGCTCTGCCTCATCTGCTTTTCGTGTTGAAAGTCAGACTGGCGGTGCAATCGGGCGCAACTCTGACCTGTAAAGGCTATTTGCGTGAAAGATTGAGGCGAATTTGGAACAAATGCGGCGGGCTTGCCGTATTTGTTCGCGCTCAAAGCGCAATCGCAGCGATCAGGCGGCCATAATCGGCCTCCTTGGCGTGAACCGACCGGCGGTAGGAGAAAAAGCGCGCCGCGTCCGAATAGGTGCAATGCCGCGTCCATTCGGCAGTTGCCACGCCGCGGGCGCGCAGGCGCGACAGGCCGTAACCCGGCAGGTCAAACATCATGCGGTCGCCTGTTCCGCTGGCGAAATAGCGCGCCGCCTCGGGGTCTTGATCCAAATGTGCGTCAAAAAACTCCGGCCCGACCTCGTAAGCGCGCTGGCTGATGCAGGGGCCGATGATGGCGGTTATGCCCGAAGCGCGCGCGCCCTGCGCCTCCATCTCGTCCACGGTCGCCTCCAGCACGCCGTCCAGCGTGCCGCGCCAGCCTGCATGGGCCGCGCCGATGACGCCCGCCTTGGGATCGGCGAACAGCACCGGCATACAGTCCGCTGTCAGGATCGACAGGGCAAGGCCGGGGGTGCGGGTGACAAGCGCGTCGGCTTTGGGTTTTTCAGCGAACGGCCCCGTGGTGGGTACGGCGCGGGCGGAGTGGACTTGATGCACGCCGGTAAGCTGGTCCGCTGCGACCTCCAATGCGCCAGCCACGCGGCTGCGGTTGATGGCGACGATTTCGGCCTGGTCCGAGCTGCCCGTGCCGCAGTTCAGCCCCGCGAACACGCCCGATGAGGCCCCGCCTGCGCGGCCGAAGAACCCGTGTCGGACAGGCTGCAAGGCGCTGGCGGTGATGATGTCGAGGGTCATGGCGTGCATCCCGGCGGCGGCACTGCGCCCTCGGGGTAGAGCGCGAGTACCTTAAAGAGGTTCCCCATTTCCTCGGGGTGCGTCAACCGCCTATGGGCGGCGATATGCGCCGCCAGCGCATCGCCCGTCAGCCGGGTGGCGAGGGCCTGCGCGCGGGCCGTGATGCCCAGCCGTTCAAGGAAAACGCCCTGCGGCGTGAGCCGGGCATGCTGCGCGGGGGCAGCGGCCTTTGCCAGCGCCTCGAAATCGACATGGGCGGTCAGATCGGCGGTGCCGGGGGCGTCCAGCGGGCTTACAGTCTGGCCTTTGCGCAGCGCTTGCAGCGTATCGCCAAGGCTGCGCCAGTCGCCGTAATCGATGATCAAGCCCGCGCCGCCATGCGCGGCGATCCGTGTGGCCAGCGCGTGGACAATGGGCGCGGCGCTGGGGCAGTCTTCGACAAGCTCGCCCTCCTTGGTGTCGCTAAGGCGGTGCGCGAGCGCGGGTTGCGGCTGTGCGGGCCCGAGGCCAAAGGCGAGCCTGTCCCCGTCCAGCCCGATCATCCGCTCGCGCCACGTACCTCCGTCGCGCAGGAACTGGCGGATGGGCAGGGCGTCAAAGAACTCGTTGGCGATGACAAACAGCGTCTGGTCCGGCAGGGCGTTTGCGCTCTCCAACCAAGTGACCTCGTGGCCCGCCAGCCGCCCGGCCTGCGCCGCGCGCAAGGTCGGGGAGACCTCCACCAGGTGCACCTGCGCCGCGTCGAGAAACCCCGGAACCCCGGCGGCGGCTCTGAGCATGTCGGCCATGAGCGTGCCGCGCCCCGGGCCAAGCTCGGCCAACGTAAAAGGGGCGGGTTGGCCCTGATCCAGCCAGCTTTGGGCGAGGGACAGGCCCAAGAGCTCGCCAAACATCTGGCTGATCTCTGGCGCAGTGATGAAATCCGTGCCGAGCGGATCGCGGGTTGTGTAATAGCCTAGCGTCGGGTGGAGCAGCGCGTCGGCCATGTAATCGGCAACGGTGATTGGCCCCGTTTGCGCAATGCGGGCTTGCAGCGCCTTTTGCAGGGTCACGCGAGGATGGGCGCGCGGCGGGCGCGCAGGATCAGAAAGAGGCCCAGCAGGATCATCGGCAGCGACAGGATCTGGCCCATCGTCAGCCCGTAGCCGCTGATGTGAACCGCAAAGCCGATGGGATTGTCGGCGGTGACAAACTGCGCGTCGGGCTGGCGCACGAATTCCACGACAAAGCGCCCGAGGCCATAGCCGGCAAAGAAGATGCCCGCGATCTGCCCCGGACGCTTCATCGCGTCCCGCCGCCAAACCATCCAGATCATGACCGCACCGAGGATCAACCCTTCGAGCAGCGCCTCGTAAAGCTGCGAGGGGTGGCGGGCACACATCTGGCCCAGCGCTTGCCCGCAGGCCTGCGCCGCCTGACCGGGAAAGGCGACGCCCCAGGGCAGGTCGGTCGGGCGGCCCCACAGCTCTGCATTGATGAAGTTGGAGATGCGGCCCAGCAGCAGCCCCGGCGGCACGCCAAGCACGACCATGTCCGCCGCGCTGAGCTTTGGGATATTATGCCGCGCCGTGTAAATCCACGCCGCCAGCACCACGCCCAGAAGGCCGCCGTGAAAGGCCATGCCGCCCTGCCAGACCTGCAGGATCTCGCCCGGGTTCTGGAGGTAATAGGTGGGCTGATAAAACAGCACATACCCCAGCCGCCCGCCCAGGATCACGCCGACGATGACCCAGGTCAGCAGGTCTTCGATCTGCGCAGGCGTCATTGCGGGGGTGCGGTTCGGCCAGAGCCGCGGTGTCTTGGCCGCCATCACCACGATGCGCCAGCCGATAATGATGCCGACAATATAGGCCAGCGCGTACCAGCGCAGCGCAAATTCCATCCCGAAGAGCGAGATCGAGAAGATCTCGGGCGAGATGTCGGGAAAGGGCAGCATCATCTTCATGGCCGCTTGATGCCGGGGGGGCAGGGCCGGGTCAACCTTGCGTTTGTGGCTTTTGGGGCCATATAAACTGCGTGCGACAAGGAGACCGTTCATGCAAGCCCGTGGCAGAATTTTCGACGATATTTCTCAGCTCATGACAAACGCGATGGGCGTGGCCCAGGGCGCGCGCGAGGAGGCGGAAACGGCGATGAAGTCGCTGGTGGACCGCTGGCTCGCCGACCGCGATTTCGTCACCCGCGAGGAGTTCGACGCGGTGCGCGCGATGGCGCAAAAGGCGCGTGAGGAAAACGAGGCGCTGAAGGCCCGCCTGGACGCGCTGGACGGCAAGTGATCCAAATGAGGCGCTGACGCGCCATGACATGTTTTATGGGCGCTCCGTGGCTAGCGGGGCGCTTTTTTGTTTGGCGCCGTCCTTGTTGCAGATCGGCCCTTCGGGGAAAGTTTTTTGGAACAGAGAAGGGAAAGGGTGCGCGCTGGTTCGGCGTGATCTTGCGATGAATTGGCTGTCATCCCCAACTTATTGCGGTTATCCCCATATAAAGGGTTGCCAGATGGGTGCGGGGCCTGCACCATATCTGGTAGAGGCCCGGAGAGCAGCTCCGAGTTCTCGAGCAGGCACCTAGCGCTTGGGGGCGCTGCCAGCCCCCTCGCTACAACAAATGAGGTGGCACCAATGGCCCTTTCCGAGCACATGCTGGAAGACGAAATTCATCCCATCGACATTGTCGAAGGCATCGCCGCGCATCACGAGTGGGATTTCGACAGGATCGCCGATGACCAGATCGCGATGGCGGTCGAGGGGCAGTGGCGGACCTATTCGCTGACGTTGGCCTGGTCGGGCTTTGATGAGACGCTGCGCATGGTCTGCACGTTCGAGATGGACCCGCCACTGGACACGTTGCCGGGGCTTTACGAGCTGCTGAACCACGTGAACGATCAGTGCTGGGCGGGGGCGTTCACCTATTGGGCCGAGCAGAAGCTGATGGTCTACCGCTACGGCCTTGTTCTGTCGGGCGGGCAGGTGGCCAGCGCCGAGCAGATCGACACGATGATCGGGGCCGCGGTGATGAGCGCGGAGCGGTATTATCCGGCCTTGCAGATGCTGATCTGGGGCGGACGCGCGCCCAAGGATGCGCTGGATGTGGCCATTGCAGAGGCCTACGGGCGCGCATAACCTCTGCCCCGAAAAGATGGGGGCGATCATGGACATGACGGATATCGCGGCCCGGGGCGTTATGCTTCTGGGCTGCGGCAAGATGGGGTCGGCGATGCTGGCGGGCTGGCTTGAGCGGGGGCTTGGGCCGGACGCCGTTTCGGTCGTTGATCCGGCGCCGTCGGCGTGGCTGCGCGGCACCGGAGTGTCTTTGGGGATGCCTTCGGAGCAACCCGGGCTGGTGATTGTCGCGGTGAAACCGCAGATGATGGCGCAGGCCCTTCCGACGCTGAAAGCGTGGGGCGGTGGCGGAACGCTGTTTGTGTCTGTTGCAGCGGGCACGCCGATTTCGTTCTTTGAGGATGTGCTTGGCCCCGGAACACCGGTTGTGCGCGCCATGCCAAACACGCCTGCGGCGATTGGGCGTGGGATTACGGCCATCGTGGGGAACGACGCGGCGGGGGCCAGTGGCCTTGATCAGGCGGAACTCCTCTTGGCCGCGGTGGGACAGGTGGTGCGACTGGCGGATGAAGACCAGATCGACGCGGTCACGGGGGTGAGTGGCTCTGGTCCGGCTTACGTCTTTCACCTGATTGAAACGCTTGCTGCGGGCGGTGTCGCGCAGGGGCTGCCGGAGGCGGTCGCTATGCAACTGGCCAAGGCCACGGTGGCGGGGGCTGGGGCCCTGGCCGAGGCGTCGGCGGAAGGGCCGGACCAGCTGCGGGTCAATGTGACGTCGCCCAATGGCACTACGCAGGCGGCGCTGGAGGTCTTGATGCATCAGGATGCGGGGTTTCCTGCGCTCCTGCCCCGCGCGGTGCGGGCGGCGACAGAGCGGTCGCGGGAGTTAAAAGATGGCTGAGATCAGCTTCGACGACTTCATGAAGGTCGACATACGAGTGGGTACGGTGTTGCGGACGGAGGCTTTTCCCGAGGCCCGCAAACCGGCGATCAAATTGTGGATCGATTTTGGGCCGGACATCGGGGAACGCAAAAGCTCCGCCCAAGTGACGGAGCATTACAGTGAAGCCAGCCTTGTCGGCCGGCAGGTCATGGGGGTCGTGAACTTTCCGCCGCGCCAGATCGGGCCGTTTATGTCCGAAGTCCTTGTGCTGGGCGTGATGGATGCGGGGGGCGCGGTTGTGTTGCTGGCGCCGGACCAGGCCGCACCGAACGGAGCGCGGATGTGCTAGGGCGCGTTCTGATCACACGGCCAATGCCGGAGGCGGTGATGCAGGCCGCTGCCGCGCATTTCGAGGTTGAGGCGCGCGCAAGCGTGATGCCATTGAGCGAAGCGGAACTGCGCGCGGCGCTGCGCGGGTTTGACGGGGTTATGCCGACCCTTGGGGACGCGTTTTCCGCAGACGTGTTTCGTGATGTCGACAGGCCCCGGGCGCGGGTGTTGGCGAATTTCGGGGTGGGGTACAACCATATCGACGCCGCGGCGGCTTTGGCCGCTGGTGTCACGGTAACGAACACGCCGGGGGCGGTCACGGATGCCACGGCGGATGTGGCCATGACCCTGATGCTGATGAGCGCGCGGCGCGCGGCGGAGGGGGAACGGCTGGTCCGTTCGGGTGCGTGGACCGGCTGGCACCCGACGCAGATGCTGGGCCTGCATGTCACTGGCAAAACGGTCGGGATCGTAGGGATGGGCCGGATCGGGCAAGCAATTGCGCAGCGCTGCCGGATGGGCTTTGGGATGCAGGTGCTGTTCTACAGCCGCTCACCCAAACAGGTGGATGGGGCGACGCAGGTCGCATCGCTGATAGATCTGGCGCGGCGTGTCGATGTTCTGATCGTGGCGGTTCCAGGCGGGGCGGAGACGCATCACCTGATCGGCGCGGAGGTGCTGGCGGCGATGCAGCCCCATGCGCATCTGGTCAACATCGCGCGCGGCGACGTGGTGGACGAGGCGGCCCTGATCCGCGCGCTGGAAGGGGGCAAGATCGGCGGGGCGGGGCTGGATGTGTACGAGTTCGAACCGGACGTGCCGGAGGCGCTGCGGGCGCTCGACAATGTCACGCTGCTGCCGCATATCGGCACCTCGGCGGAAGAGGTGCGCGTGTCGATGGGGCTGATGGCGGTGGAGAACTTGCGCGCCGTACTGGCAGGGGAAGCGCCGCCCAATCCAGTTTAACGGATGGCTCAGTCGCCCCCTTCGGGCGCTCTTCGCGCTATTCGGGCCGCGATGAAAGCCCAAAGGCTTGAAGAGCGCCCGGTCAGCGCATCAGGCAGCCGCGTTCGTCAAAGCGGGCAAGATCGCCGGGGTCTTTGTCAAAGGGCTGCTCGGGTCGGGTGTGAATGCGCAAAAGCGCTGTCACGCCTTCCTCGCGCGGCACTTCGACCTCGACGCCCCAACCGCGGACCTCGGCGGCGGCGCGCAGGTCGTTCGGTGAGGCGCAGGACAGGAAGGCCACATCTGTCAGAAAGCGCAGCCGTGCAAGGCGCCATTCGGCCATTGCGGCCCGGTCAAGACGGTCGATGACATTCGGCAGCACGCCCGGAATGCCTGTCAGGAGCAGCAGGCTGGACAGGGCGACGCCCGTCAGCAGGCCCTGAATGAACCGCTTCATCCCTTGTCCCCAACGGCTTCGCGCCAGTGCTTGCGGCAGAGGGAGACATAGGTCTCGTTCCCGCCAATCTGGACCTGCGCGCCCCCGGTCAGAGCATTGCCATGTTCGTCCTGCCGCACAACCATTGTTGCCTTCTTGCCGCACCAGCAGATCGTGCGGACCTCGCGCATCTCGTCGGCGAGCACGAGAAGCGTGGCGGAGCCGGGGAACAGCTCCCCACGGAAATCGACGCGCAGACCAAAACACATGACCGGAATGCTCAGATCGTCCACCGCGCGGGCAAGCTGCCAGACCTGATCGCGGCTGAGGAACTGCGCCTCGTCCACGAAGACGCAGGCAATGCTGCTTTGGGCGATGCGGGCCTCAAGCTTGCGGAAAAGGTCTTCGTCCGGGCGAAACGTGTCAGCCTCTGCGTCGATGCCAATGCGGCTGGCGATACGCCCCTGTCCCGCACGGTCGTCAAGCCGGGCGGTCATCAGATACGGCTCCATCCCCCGTTCACGGTAGTTGTGCGCAGCCTGCAGCAGGACGGTCGATTTGCCTGCGTTCATCGTGGAGTAATTGAAGTAGAGCTTGGCCATGCGCCGGGATTACCGCGCGGGCTGCGCAAGGCGCAAGCGGACAGATGGCGCAATGTGCGCCGCCTGCCCGCCGGCCCCGTGAGTGATGGGCGAGTAAGGTGAGGTTCGATGCTGCAAACCGCTCTGCCGCGCCAGATCAGCCCGCCCGTTAAAAAGTGTCATGACCAGTCAAACGCACAGGTTCGGTTGTTTGAACCTGCGCCCTTGGGGATGGGTTTGGCCATGCCCTCGTTAACACACGGATTCGCCTTGCGACTGCCGGTTGCCCGGCCCGCCGATCCCACGCCGACAGAGCAAAACGAACCCCACCCAGACCCGGCGCTGGGGACGCCGGACACTCGTATTATCCCGAAAACCTTGGGACAATTTCTAAATGACATTTCCCTTCCATCCCATTAATGGGAAAAGGCTATGCGCGTTCCCCGGGAGCGTGTGTTCGTGGATGGGAGAATGTGCGTGCGTATCGCCGAAATTGGCAGTTATCTGAAGAAACACACCGAAGCCCTGGTCAAGGACATCGGGATCGAGCCTGCATGCGAGATCACCGGCAAATCCAAGGCGACGCTGGGGCGGTACTATTCCGACAATCCCGAACATGCCGACCGGTTCATGCCCATCGACGCGGTTGTGCAGCTTGAGCGTGAGGCGTCCTATCCGCATGTGACCGCTGCGCTTGCAGAACTGATTGGCGGGCAGGTTAACTTCGACGACCGCAAGCCGAACGCGGACAGCACGGGCAGCGTCAATTCGGATGTGATCGCGCTGAGCCAGCGGTTCGCGATGTTGATGACGGAATACCAGCAGTCTATCGAAGACGGCGTGATCACCGTGAACGAGGCCAAGCGCCTGCTGCGCGAGACGACACTGCTTCAGCAGGTGTTGATCGACATGAAGCTTCATCTTGAGGAAGAAAGTGGCTGACGACCTGCCTGCCCTGATCGCGGAGGCGTTGCCGCGGATCGACGTTGATATGCTCAAGGCGCCGGGTGATCCCGGGCACAAGCCGCGTATCTTGCTGCTTTATGGCTCGCTGCGCGAGGCGAGCTATTCGCGCTTTGCAGCGGAGGAATCTGCGCGGGTGCTGGAGCTGCTCGGGTGCGAAACGCAGCTGTTTGATCCCGCGGGCCTGCCGCTTGTGGACGATGCAGGCCCCGATCACCCCAAGGTCGCGGAGCTGCGCGCGTTGGCGACATGGGCCGAGGGCATGGTCTGGTCCAGCCCAGAGCGCCACGGCGCGATGACCGGAATGATGAAGACGCAGATCGATTGGCTGCCCCTGTCCCTGCAGGGCGGCATCCGTCCGACGCAAGGCAAGACGCTGGCGGTGATGCAGGTGTCAGGCGGGTCGCAGTCGTTTAATGCCGTGAACCAGATGCGCATCCTCGGGCGCTGGATGCGGATGGTGACGATCCCGAACCAGTCCTCGATCCCCAAGGCGTGGCTTGAGTTCAAGGATGGCCGCCTGCCCGAAGGCCCGTTCTACCGCCGCATCGTCGACGTCATGGAAGAACTGGTGAAATTCACCTGGATGGTGCGGGGGCGGTCCGACTACCTCGTGGACCGCTATTCCGAACGGGTCGAGAGCGTCGCCGAGGTGCACGCGCGGGTGTCGAAAATCTGAGGTGCGCGCTTAGCCGTGTCGCTGCACGATCACCGACCCAACCGAGTACCCCGCGCCGAAGCTGCAAATGAGGGCGTGATCGCCATCGGCCAGATCGTCTGAATATTTAGAAAACGCGATGATGGAGCCTGCCGAGGACGTATTGGCGTAGTCCTGCAGGATATTCGGCTGCTCCCCCGGCTCCGGCGTGCGGCCCAGCACCTTGCGTCCGATAAAGTCGTTCATCGACTTGTTGGCCTGATGCAGCCACAGCCGCCGCAGCTGATCCGCCGCAACGCCGGTGTCGGCCATGTGGTCCGCAATGTGCTGGCTGACCATCGGCACCACTTCCTTGAATACCTTGCGGCCGTTCTGCATGAACTGCATGTCGCGGCGGTCTTTCATCCCGTCGGGGCGGGACCGGCGCAGGTAGCCATTGTTGTTGCGGATGTTGTTGGAAAACTCTGTCGCGCAGCGGGTCGACAGGATTTCGAAATAGGGGCCGGTGGCGGCCTCGCTGCGCTCAATCAGCGTGGCGGTGGCCACATCGCCAAAGATGAAGTGGCAGTCCCGGT
The DNA here is from genome assembly GCA_039817385.1 of Pseudomonadota bacterium. Classification (GTDB taxonomy): domain Bacteria; phylum Pseudomonadota; class Alphaproteobacteria; order Rhodobacterales; family Rhodobacteraceae; genus JBCBCP01. The sequence continues at coordinate 221,710 of JBCBVY010000005.1, forward strand.
CGCGCCATTCAAGGTGGGCGGAGCAAATCTCGGGGTTGACCACGAGGGCCGCGCGGATGGAGCCGGACCGGACCATGTCAGCGGCGGCTTGCAAGCCGAACGTGGCCGAAGAGCACGCGACGTTCATGTCAAAGGCAAAGCCCCGAACGCCGAGCAGCTGCTGGATTTCAATGGCGACTGCCGGATAGGCGCGTTCGAGGTTGGAGGCGGCGCAGATCACAGCGTCCACATCCGCCGCCGTCTTGCCCGCGGCAGCGAGCGCCTTGTGCGCCGCGTCCAGCGCCATTTCGGCCATGATCGACGGCTCGTCATCGGTGCGCTGGCGCAAGAGCGGGTGCATCACGCCCGGGTCCAGCACGCCGGTCTTGTCCATGACAAAGCGCTGCTCGATACCGGAGGCTTTGAAAATGAACTCTTCGGACGAGTGGTCCTTCGCCGCCACCTCGCCCGCTGCGATGGCTGCCGCGTTCTCGGCGTTCCACTTGTCCGCATAGGCGTTGAACGCGGCGACAAGCTCTGCGTTTGTGATGCTGTGTTTGGGGGTAAAGACGCCGGTGCCGGTGATTGCGGGTGTGAACATGAGCCTGCCTGTTTTGCGCTTGGGCTATTGAACGCGGAAGCCGCGCGGCGTCAAGGCGGTGGCGGCTACTGCTGGATCGTCTCCAGGTAGTTGGCGAGTGCGATCAAGTCCGAGGGGATCGGCGTGGAGATGCCGTCTTGCTCCACTTGCACGGTTGGCCCCATATCCTCCGCCCCAAACTCGGGCATCGCGGTGTGCGGATGGCTTTGGCGGGTGAAGCCGTCGATCACGCTCATCACGTAGTCACGCGGGAAAACGCCACCGTTCTGCGCGCTGAGCAGGGTCAGATCGGGCGGCGGGCCGCCAAGGCCAAGCGAGGCGACGCCGGCCCCGGTGCCATCCACCCCGTGGCAGACGGCGCATTTGTCCTGAAAGGCGCGCGCGCCAAAGGCGGCGGAGGTGTCGGGCTCCGGCACGATCATGTTGCAACCTGCGAGGGCGGCGGCGATGAGGATGTATCGTGACATGTCTGCTCTCCCTTTTTTCGGGCAGCTTAGGCGCGTGCAAAGGGCCCGGCTTTGATCCTGCGCAATTCACCGCGTTTCGGTGTCGTCCCGGGCGTGTGGCGGGCCATATGCACCTCATGATGGATCGTTTGCGCTTATTCTTGTTGATTTTCCTGCTGGGCATCGCCGGTGCTTGCGCGCTGGTCCTTGAACGGATGCGGGCCGAGGGGGCACCGCGCGTTGAGATGCGCGGGGACACGCCTGTGACCCTTTATGGGGACGGGTCCAGCGGACAGGCGGTCCTGGTTTCTCACGGCTTTGCCGGATCGCGCCAGATGATGGAGGCGATATCGCTGACCCTCGCGCGGGCGGGGCACGAGGTTGTGGCCTTTGATTATCCGGGGCATGGGCGGCACGGCGGGCTTCTGTCGCCAGACGTTACACGGATTACCGGGACGACGCAGGATCTGGTGGATCAGACGCTTGACTTGGCCCCCGAAGGACCGCTCGCGCTTGTCGGGCATTCGATGGCGACGGATGTCGTCATTCGTGCCGCGCGAGAGCTGGAGGATGTGCAGGGCGTGGTCGCGATTTCGATGTATTCGGAGGCGGTCACGGCGGCGCTTCCCGAACGCTTGCTCATTATCTCTGGCGCGCAAGAAGGGCGGCTGCGCGAGGTGGCGCTGGAGGCTGGCGCTCTGGTCGGGCCGGTGACGGAAGGCGCGACGGTCACCGATGGTACCGTTGCGCGGCGCGTTGTGGTGGCCCCGCTGGTGGGTCATGCGGGGGTGCTGTGGTCGGGCGTGACCTCCGCTGAGATCGCGGCGTGGCTTGGGCCGGAGGTGGCGCCCGTGCGGACAGGGCCTTGGATCGGGGGGCTGCTGGCCTCGGTCGTGGCGGCGTTCTGGGCGCTTGCCGGGTTCTTGCCTGCGGGGGCGGTCCCCGAGGGGCAATCCTTGCGCCGCGCCAGTGCCGCGTCTGCCGCCGGAGCGGTTGCCGCAGGGGCCGCGGGCCTGACGGCGTTGCCGCTGCTGGGCGTTGCGGGGTTTGGTGGTCTGGCGCTGAGCCTTGGCGCGTTTGGCGCGGTGGGTCTCGCCATCTTACGGCCCGGTCTGCCGCGGGGTGGCTGGCTGGCCGGGGCGGCGCTTGGGTTGTGGGGCCTTGCGGTCTTTGCACTTGCGTTGGACCGCTATGGGGCGTCCTTTGTGCCTGTCGGGCCGCGCTTTGGTCTTTTGCTGGGGCTCCTGCCCGGCGCCATCCTCTTTGCGCTGGCGGACCGTCGCCTCGTGCAGGGGCGGCACCTGATGTTCCGCGCCGTGCTGCGCCTGCCGGTCCTCGCCGCGCTGCTGGGCGTGATGCTGGCGCAACCGGGCACGATGGGCTTGATGTTCACCGTTTTGCCGGTCCTGGCGCTTTACTGGGCCGTCTACGGCAGCATGGCCCGCTGGGCAGAGGCGCGCGCGGGATGGGGCGGACCGGCGCTGGCGATGGGCGTGATCCTGGCCTGGTCAATCGCCAGCTCCACGCCCCTCTTCGCCGCGCCCTAGATCGACACGCTGGCCAGCAGCGTTTCCCGCTCTGTCGCGGCCTTCGTGCCCTCATACGTCACGGCGCCGCGCGACAGGACGGTAAACTGGTCGGCAATGCCAAAGGCAAAGTCAAAGAACTGCTCCACCAGCACAATCGCGATCTCGCCCTCGTTGCGCAGCGCTTCGATCACCTTGCCGATTTGTTTGATGATGTTGGGCTGAATGCCCTCTGTCGGCTCGTCCAGCAGCAGCACCCGGGGCCGGGTGATCAGCGCACGGGCGATGGCAAGCTGTTGTTGCTGCCCGCCGGACAGGTCACCGCCGCGGCGGCCCCGCATCTCATTCAGCACCGGGAACAGCTCGAATATGCGGTCCGGGATTTGGTGCTGATCCAAAGGCAGGCACGCGAAACCGGTGGTCAGGTTCTCTTCCACGGTCATCAGCGGAAACACCTCGCGCCCCTGCGGGACATAGGCGATGCCGGCGCGCGCCGCGTGAAAGGCGGTGGCGTGGGCGAGGTCGGTGCCATCCACCGCAACCCGCCCGCCGCTATAGGGGTGACGGCCCGCGATGGCCTTCAGAAGGGACGTCTTGCCGACCCCATTGGTGCCCATCACAGCCGTGATCTGCCCCGGCCGCGCTGTGAGGTCGATGCCATAAAGGATCTGGCTTTGCCCGTAATGCAGGGTCAGGTTTTCGACACTCAGCATTCCTTAGCGCCCCAGATAGACGTCGATGACGTCCTGATTTTTCGTCACGTGATCCAGCGAGCCTTCTGCCAGCACCGACCCTTCATGCAGCACGGTGACCTTGCAGTTCAGGCGGCGAACGAAGTCCATGTCATGCTCCACCACGACCACCGCGCGGGTCTGCGCCGCGCGTTTGAGCAGGTCTGTTGTATGCTCCCGCTCTGCCGGGGTCATGCCCGCGGCGGGCTCGTCCACCAGCAAGAGGCGGGGGTCTTGCGCCAGCAGCATCCCGATCTCCAGCCATTGTTTCTGTCCGTGGGACAGCTCCCCGGCGCGGCGGGGCAAGGCATCGCTCAGGCCGATTTCCTCCGCGATTTCTTCGATCCGAGCCGCGCCGTGAGCGGTCTTGCGGTAAAGGAGCACGTCAAAGGGGCCGCGCTTGTTCGAGAGCGCCATCGCGAGGTTCTCGCGCACGCTCTGGTCCTCGAAGACCGTGGGCTTCTGGAACTTGCGCCCGATGCCCGCCCGCGCGATCTGGCTTTCGGACATCGACAGGAGTGAGACGGACCGTTCGCCCCAGATCACGCGGCCTTCGTCGGGCTTGGTCTTTCCGGTGACGATGTCCATGAAGGTGGTCTTGCCCGCGCCGTTGGGGCCGATGACGGCGCGCAGCTCTGGCTCCGCGATCTGGATCGAGAGGTTGTTGATCGCGCGGAAGCCGTCGAAGGTGACGGAGACGCCGGAGACTTCGAGAAGCGTGTTGTTCATGGCGCTTTCCTCACCAGCTTGTCGACCAGCCCGCCGATGCCCTGCGGCGCAAACAGCGTGACGGCGACAAAGGACACGCCGAGCAGCACGAGCCACCAGTCCGTCCACTGGATCGTGTAAAAGCCGAGCGGCAGGTCCGGCGCGCCGCCTCCCGTGAACCAGCTGCTGAGGAGCGAGACGAAGGCCGCGCCGATCACCGCGCCGTAAAGCCGCCCGCGCCCGCCGATGGCGACCCAAACCGCGAGGTAGATCGAGGCGATGGGGGCGATTTCGGCGGGGTTGATGATGCCCGCCTGCGGGTAGTAGAGCGCGCCCGCAATGCCCGACACGATGGCGGTGAGGGTGAAGACGAAGAGCTTGTAGCTTTCCACGTCGTAGCCAAGGAAGCGCACGCGCGCTTCGTCGTCCCGGATGGCGCGGATCACGCTGCCCATCTTGCCGGACACCACCCAGGCAAAGAGGACGTAACCGAGGCCGAGCGCGAGCGCGGAGGCCCAGAGGAAGACGATGGAGATTGTTGCCTGCGGCACGGCCTCGAACCCGGGGATGTTTTGCAGGCCCGATAGGCCATTGTTGCCGCGCAGGCCGCTGTCGTTCTGGAACAGGTAGAGCGAGAGGGCGAGGGTCATGGCTTGGGTGAGAATGGACAGGTACACGCCTGTGACGCGGCTGCGGAAGGCGAGCCAGCCGAAGATCAGCGCGAGCAGGCCGGGGACGAGGACCACCATAAGAAGCTGCAGTGTCAGGCTGTCCGCGAAGGCCCAGATCATGGGGAATTCAGAGCTGCCGACCACGCCAAAGATCTGCGTGCCGATGGCGTCCGAGATTTCCTGCGGCGTGGGGGGCAGGGGCGCTTCGGCCAAGGAGGTGGCCACGATGGCCTCGGTCCGCGCGTACATCAGCCACATGCCGATGGCGTAGCCGCCGATGCCAAAGAAGGCGAAGTGGCCGAGCGACAGGATCCCGCAATAGCCCCAAACGACGTCCATCGCGATAGCGATGAGGCAGAGGCAGAGCGTCTTGCCCAATGTCTTGACGAAGCTGGTGGAGAGGACGCCGATGCCGAAGGCTTCGGAAAGGACCGTGACGCCGAGGGTGAAAAGGCCAAGCGCGGCGAGGAAGATCAGGACAGAGGGGTTCTGAGCGATGAAGGATTTATGCATGTTGCCGTCCTTCGATTTGGGGCAGAGTGTGTAATGCACCGCGGAACCCGGCGCGACTGCGCCATGCCCGACCTCCCCCCCGGGAGGGCATTCGGCGATGTCCTGCGCAGAACGCGCGACGTGGATGCTTTTTGGCGATACGCGTCGCACTAGCGTTGTTTGCCCCCCCGAGGTCGGGCATGGCGCACTCGCGCCTCTGGCTGGCGTTTGATCTCATCCTTAATCCCCCGCCGCGCGGCCCTTGAGGGCGACAATGCCCTTGGGGCGGAACTGGATGAACAGGATGATAAACAGGATCATATAGGTCTGCGCCGCGAGCGTGTTGGACGGGTTGAACCATTCGATCCCCTTTTGCAGGAACCCGATCAGCGAGGCGCCCGCAAGCGTGCCCCAAACATTGCCGACGCCGCCGACAACGACCGTCATGAAGCTTTGCACGATGTAGTCGGCACCCATCTCGGACGTCACTTTCGCGTAGAGGCCAATCGCAACCCCCGCGATGCCCGCGATGCCGGAGCCGAGGCCGAAGGTCAGCATGTTGATGCGGTCTGGGTTGATGCCCATCGACGCCGCCATGCCGGGGTTTTGCGTCACCGCGCGCACCTCAAGGCCCAGCCGGGTGCGATTCAGGACGTAAAGGATCAGGCACAGGAAGATCAGCGCCAGCACGAAGATCGCGATGCGGATATAGCTGATCGCCACCACGTCGTTGATGATCCAAGCCCCGTCCAGCCACGCGGGCGAGGTGAGGGGGCGGGCCTGGGTGCCAAAGATGTTCTTGGCCAGCTGCTGCAGCGCGATGGAGATGCCGAATGTCGCGAGCAGCGTTTCCAGCGGGCGGTGGTAGAGCCAGCGGATGACCGTCCGTTCCATCGCCACCCCGGCGCCAAAGGTGACGGCAAAGGCCAGCGGCAGGGCGATGAGGATCGACAGAGTATAGTCCGGCACGAAAAGCTGCACGACATAGCCCGTATAGGCGCCCATCATGATGAACTCGCCATGCGCCATGTTGATCACGCCCATCACGCCAAAGGTGATGGCAAGACCGATGGCGGCGAGGAAGTAGATCGAGGCGAGCGACAGGGCGTCGAGCGTGAGGTCCAGCGTCTGGTTCAGGGCGACCTGCGTCTCGATCCCCGCCAGCGCGGCCTCTGCCGCGTCCGTCACCGCGCGGTCAGGCTCAAGGTAGATGGTGAAGAAGACATGGGCGCCAACGGCCTCCGCCTGTTCGGCGGGTCCGGCCAGAGGCGCCGCCGCGCCTGCCTGCACCAGTGCCGCGTAGGCGTCGGCGCGGGCGGCGTCGGTGCCGAGGGTTGCGACGGGGATGCCCGCGACTTCGCCGCCTTCAATATTCGCCAGCAGCGCCTCGCGGATCGCGGCGGGATCCGCGCGCGGCGGCGCAAGGCCCGCCTCGACAAGCTGGGCATACGCATCCGACGCGCTCAGCGCATCGCTTCCCGGCGCGAGGATGGCCGCGAGGTTGATGCCTTCGGGCAGCGCTTCGGCCACGCGTGCTTCGATGGCGAGGATCTGGTTCAGCACGCCGCGGGTCTCGATCGACAGGCTCCCGGCCATGCTTTCGATGGCGGCGACGCGGGCGACGCTGTCTGGCGCGAAGCGGGCGGTGAGCATCTGGGCGAGGGCCGTTTTGCGTGCCTTTAGCCCCGCGTCAGGCTCCCCTTCGATGGAGGCGATAAGCGGCTCAAGCTGCGCCGCGCCGGGGGAGCGGGCGATGGCGTCCACCGCGGCGGTGCGGCGTGCGATGTCTGGGCTGGAAAGTTGGAACTGCACGAGGACGCGGCCAATCTCGCGCCGCACGCCGCCATTGGGGCGCACCGCGGTGACGCTGCTTGCAGGGCCAGCCTCCACGCCGGTGTCCAGATCAATCAGCACATCGCCATCAAGGCGGAAAAACAGCCCATCCGTATCGCGGCGCACAATCTCGCGCGCTTGCCATGCTTCAAGAAAATCAACGGCCTGCGCGAGGCCGGAGGCCGCCAGATCGTCCAGCACCACGCCAACCGTGCGGCGCCCGGGCTTTGCAACCTCTTCCGCATGGGTTTGCAAGATCGCTTGCAGGTCCTGCGCGGCGGCGGGGCGGGGGGGAAAGACCAACAGCGCCAGCAGCAGCAGCGGAAGAGCCAAAGTTAAGCGCAGCATGGTGTCCGTCTTCCGTTCGAGAGAAGGGGCGCGGACCGTTGCCGCGCCCCCAAAAGCGTCAGGTGCCGATCAGTAGTTGGACTTGATCTGCACGCAGGTCTCGGTCTCGGTGTTGAACATCCCGCAGCCAAGCTCTTTCCAGTCCGAGGTCAGGACCGCCGATTCCGGCAGGAAATCGGTCCAGGCGTCGCCGGGCACTTCGCTGGTCTGGCTGATGATGTCGAACTGGCCGTCCGCGCGAATCTCACCGATCAGGACCGGCTTGGCGAGGTGGTGGTTCGGCAGCATCACGGCGGTGCCGCCGGTCAGGTTCGGGAATTCCTGCCCGTACATCGCCTCGCGCACGGCGTCGACATCGGTGGTGCCCGCCGCGGTGACCGCGTTGATCCACATGTTAAAGCCGATGTAATGCGCCTCCATCGGGTCGTTGGTCACGCGGGCATCGCCCATGCGCGCCTTCCAGGCCGCGACCCATTCGGCGTTGGCCTCGCCTTCGGCAGACTGGAAGTAGTTCCACGCGGCAAGGTGGCCGACGAGGTTGGAGGTGTCGAGGCCTGACAGCTCTTCTTCACCCACAGAGAACGCGACAACCGGGATGTCATCCGCCGACACGCCCGCCGCGGCCAGTTCCTTGTAGAAGCCGATATTCGCGTCCCCGTTGATGGTGGAGATCACGCCGACCTGCTTGCCATCCGCGCCAAGCGCGACAACGTCCGCGACGATGGTGGCCCAGTCGGAATGGCCAAAGGGCGTGTAGTTCACAAAGATGTCTTCCTCGGCAATGCCTTTGGAGACGAGGTAGCTTTGCAGGATGTTGTTCGTGGTCCGCGGATAGACATAGTCGGTGCCGAGCAGCGCGAACTTCTCCACGCCCAGTTCTTCAAGGAAGTAATCCGTCGCCGGGATCGCCTGCTGGTTCGGTGCGGCGCCGGTGTAGAAGACGTTTTTGGAGCTTTCCTCGCCCTCGTACTGCACCGGATAGAACATCAGGCCGTTCAGCTCTTCCAGAACGGGCAGGGCCGATTTGCGGCTGACGGACGTCCAGCTGCCAAAGATCACGTCAACTTCGCTGACGGTCAGCAGCTCGCGCGCCTTTTCGGCAAAAAGCGGCCAGTCGGAGGCCGGGTCGACCACGACCGCTTCGATCTCGCAGCCCAGAACACCGCCCTTGGCGTTCTGCTGTTCGATCAGCATTTCCATCGTGTCCTTCAGAGTCGTCTCGGAGATGGCCATCGTGCCCGACAGCGAATGCAGCACGCCAACCTTGACCGGGCAATCGGCCAGCGCGGCACTGCCGCTGATCAGGAGGGCAGCCGCCGCAAGGCTGAGGCGAGAGGTGGTGGATTTCATGTGTAAGTCCCCTATCGGCGCGGCCAGATCGGCACTGGCAACCTTCCCTTTGGATGCCCATGTGCTAAGCACACCGCGCAGCTTTCATGTTGCGGTCGCGCGGCGGTGACATCTGCCAGGACGAGCCGTCGCGCGACATTTGTTTGCGTCTCGGCGTGCGAGACGGGCCGAACCTTGACCGGGGCCGCCCGAGGGTACAGGGCACAGGCCATAAGATGACGGCGTGCCGCACAAGGCCGCCCGAATTTTGTGCAGACGCAGGAATTTTGCCCCTATCTTGGGCGCAATGACTCTGTGGCGCAGCGGTACAATGGGGCGAGGCGCCCGCAACGCGCTGAATCTCTGTCGTTAAATCGGTGCGGTTCAGGCGGGGCTGCGGGCCCGTCCTTGCCAATGCTCTCCCATCGCAACGATGCAGGACGTCCCGTTTGCGTAAGTCTGCACGATCAGCCATTCGCCGTTTCCGGCGGTGGCCCAGACCTCGACCATCGTTTCGGGATCGCGCAAGCCAATGCCCTGCCGCGTGGCGCCCAAGACCTGTTCCAGCTTTTGCGTCATGCGCGCGCTGTCATCGCAGCTTAGGTCGGACAAAATGACCTGAGCGGCGGAAGGGGCAGCACCAGCAAGGCCCAATATCATCGCAAGAAACCTGCTCATAGTGTCGGAGTATACCGCATTTTGGGTCAAAGTAACAGTTTTATGACAAGCTGTTGAGAAGTGCTCTGCCATTTGGTTGCCAACGCGCCTGCCTCTTGTCCGCAAACCTGCCTGTTTTTGCTGGCGCGCCCGGTCCACATGTCACGGCGTTCCCGGCTTTGTGGTCCCAAAGAGGTTGTCTCTTGCACCGCCATGATCGTAGGTGTGCCCCGCGTGGTGAATCGGCCTTGCCGGCCATTGATCGGGGAAAAGGACACAGCGATGGCACGTTTGTCGGCGGAAACGCCGTACCTTCACCCAGACTGCGAGATTTCGGACAGCCGCTTTGGCGCCTATGTGGAGATCGGCCGGGGCAGCCGCCTGAACAACGCGGTCTTTGGCGATTACAGCTATTGCGACCGCTATGCGGACATCGCCAATGCCCGGATCGGCAAATTCTCCAACATTGCCGCCTTCAGCCGGATCGGGGCGACAGACCATCCGCTGCACACGGCCTCCTGCCACCACTTCCTCTACCGGTCAGAGTCTTACTGGGACGATGCGGAAAAGGACGCGGATTTCTTTGCGCATCGCCAGTCGCGGCTGGCCCATATCGGGCACGACACGTGGATCGGCGCGAGTGCGATGATCAAGCCCGAGGTCACACTGGGCCACGGCGCGGTTGTGGCGGCGGGGGCGGTCGTGACCAAGGACGTCGCGCCCTACACGATTGTTGCCGGCACGCCTGCCGCGCCCCTGCGGAAACGACAGCCGACGGCTATTGCGGACCGGCTGATCGCGCTGGCCTGGTGGGATTGGCCCCACGATGCCCTGCGCGCCGCGCTATCCGATTTCCGCAGCCTGCCCGCCGAAGCGTTCCTCGAAAAATACGCGTGATCCCTCCGCAGGCGGGTCACAAAAGCATCTTGCAGCGTTCACGCCGGGGTTACCTGCGGCTGCGACCTCCCGCGCATTGAAAACGCTTGGGGGATTCCATGTACCAACGCCTTGTTCTGACGGTTGCCGTGCTGGCTGCCGCGCCCGCCTTTGCCCAGACGGTTGACCGTGTCGATTACGGCCCGCGTCCGCTCTACCTCGTCGACCGGATGGCGGATGGCCCGCTGAAGGACACGCTGCTGTCCTGCGCGGGGCAGGACGCGACGCCGTCGCTGTTTTCCATCGGTCACCGCGGTGCGCCGATGCAGTTCCCCGAGCACACGGTTGAATCCAACGTGGCTGCGGCGCGGATGGGCGCGGGCATCCTGGAATGCGACGTGACCTTCACGGCGGACCTTGAGCTGGTCTGCCGCCACGCGCAGAACGACCTGCATACGACGACGAACATCCTCGCCACCCCGCTTGCGGAGACCTGCGCGACCCCGTTCACCCCGGCCAGCGGCGAGGCGCGTGCGACCGCGGAATGCCGCACCTCCGAGATCACGCTGGAGCAGTACCGCACCCTGACGCCAAAGATGGACGCCGCCGACCGGTCTGCCACAACCGTTGAGGCCTATCTGGGCGGCACCGCGGACTGGCGCACGGACCTGTATTCAGTGGAACCTGCGACCCTGATGACGCACGCCGAATCCATCGCGCTGTTCAAATCGCTCGGCGCGAAGTTCACACCCGAGCTGAAGACGCCTTCGGTGGACATGCCCTTTAACGGCTTCAGCCAGCAGGATTATGCCCAGAAGTTGGTTGATGAGTACAAGGCCGCGGGCATCCCGGCCTCCGACGTGTGGCTGCAGTCCTTCAACCTCGAAGATGTGCTTTACTGGATTGAGGCGGAGCCGGAATTTGGCGCGCAGGCGGTCTACCTGATGGACGAGTATAACATCGACGGCTATTCGCCGATGGATGCCGCCACGTGGCCCAACACGATGGAAGAGCTGAAGGCGATGGGCGTGAACTACATCGCACCGCCAACCTGGATGCTGGTGACCCTTGATGGTGATGCGATCGTGCCGTCCGAGCTGGCCCTTCAGGCCAAAGCAGCAGACCTCAAGATCATCACTTGGACCATCGAACGCTCCGGTCCGCTGGTGCGCGGGGGCGGCTGGTACTACCAGTCCATTGCGGACATCACCACAGGTGACGGCGTAATGTACGACTATATCGACGCGCTGGCGCAGGATGTGGGCGTTGAAGGCATCTTCTCCGACTGGCCCGCGACCATCACCTACTACGCGAACTGCATGGGCCTCGACTAAGGCCATTGCGCGCGGATCGTGCAGCGGTTTTGCCCCCGGCGCTACGGCGTCGGGGGTGGTTCGTTCTCCAGCGTCAGCGTCACCCGCTCCCCCGCCCACCAGGTGCGGCCAAATTCGACCGGCACGCCGTCCGCGACGTTGAGGAAGGTCGTTTTCAGCAGCGGCGCGCCCTCGGTCACCTCCAGCGTCACCGCCTGCGCCGGGGTGGCCGTGACCGCGGTGATGCGGGTTGAGGCGCGGGTGTAATCCTCCACCCCGACCTGCCGCAGGGCATGGGTTACGCCCTTCTGCTCCTGAAGCGCGGCGGCCAGACCCGGCAGGCGCGCATGGGGATAGATCGATTCCGACATCGACAGCGGCTGCCCATCGGCAAGGCTGCGGCCATGCGTGGCAAGGATCGTCGCACCTGGGGCGACATGCAGCACCTGGGCCTCTCGGGCCAGCGCGGCGCGCAGGGTAAAGCCGCCAAGCTCCCGTCCAGGAACACGGCCCGCGCGGCGCAGGTTCTCGGTGAACCGCGTGCGCGTGCCGATGGGGTAATCCGTCGGCACCGCCGCCACAAAGGCGCCCGCCCCGCGCCGCGTGCGCACCAGCCCGTCTTCCACCAGCGCCGAGAGGCCGTGCCGCACCGTGTGGCGGTTCACGCCAAAGCGTTCGGCCAGCGCGGCCTCGGTCGGCAGCTTGTCCCCGGGCCGATACCGCCCCTCCGCCAGATCGCCGCGCAGGGCGTCGGCGATGGCCTTCCAGATCGGCGTTTTGCTGCCAGTGTCACGCAAATTTCATAAATCTCCGCTGTCGGCCTGAGGCGCATGTGATAAGATATGTATAGTTGTATAGGATAGCCTGAAGTTGTCGAGATGAAAGATTTGCCGGATCAGGAAAACCCCCGCCAAGCCTGGATGAGCCTGATGGCCAAGGCGGGCGCGGGCCGGGTGGCCACGCTTTTGGACGCGGAAATGGCGCGCCCTGCGTTCACGTGGCTGCGCGCGCCGGAGATTGGCGGGATGATGGTGCGGGGCCGCGCGGGCGGGACCGGCGCGCCCTTCAACCTTGGTGAGATGACGGTGACCCGCTGCGCCTTGACACTGGACGGTGGGCAGGTTGGCCACGCCTACATTCAAGGCCGCCGCAAGGCGGATGCCGAAGCCTGCGCGCTTGTCGATGCGCTGATGCAGACGGACGTGGCGGAGCGGTTGCGCGCTGCCGTGTTGGAGCCGTTGGCGGCAGAGCAGGCCGAAGCCAAAGCCGCCCGTGCAGCCAAGGCCGCCGCGACCAAGGTTGATTTCTTCACAATGGCACGAGGAGAGGATTGATGCAGCAGGCCCAGACCCTGTCGGGCGGCTTTGAGAGCCCCGCCATCCAGTCCGCCCACGCCTTTCGCAGCGTGATGCAAGCGATGGCGCGGCCTGGAACGATCCACGAGGTGACAGGCGCTGAGCCGCCCGCGCCGTTGTCGCCCGCCGCAGGCGCGGTGCTGCTGACGCTGTGCGATGCGGACACGCCCGTCTACCTTGCCGGCAGCGCCGATTGTGACCCCGTGCGCGCGTGGCTGGCGTTCCACACGGGCGCGCCCCTGACCGGCCCGTCGCACTGCATGTTCGCGGTGGGCACCTGGGATGCCCTGCCGCCGCTGCCCGCGTTTCCCATCGGCACGCCGGAATACCCCGACCGTTCCGCCACGCTGATCGTGGAACGCGCGGAGCTGCGCCAGAGCGGCGCGATGCTGACCGGACCGGGGATCAAGGACAGCGCGCAGTTTGCGGTGCCCGATGTGGCGACTTTCAGCGCAAACACCGCGCTGTTCCCGCTGGGCCTCGATTTCATCTTCACCAGCGGCACGCAGGTGGCGGCGGTGCCGCGGTCCACGCATGTTTCGGAAGGGGGCGCCTGATGTATGTTGCAGTCAAGGGCGGTGAGCGCGCCATTGAAAACGCGCATGCCTGGCTCGCCGAGGAACGGCGGGGCGACACCAGCGTGGCCGAGATGGACATCGCGCAAATCCGCGAGCAGCTGTCGCTCGCCGTGGCGCGGGTGATGGCCGAAGGATCGCTGCACGATCCTGACCTTGCGGCGCTGGCGATCAAGCAATCCCGCGGCGACCTGATCGAGGCGATCTTCCTGATCCGCGCCTACCGCACGACTTTGCCCCGTTTCGGCGCCTCGACGCCTATCGATACGGGCGCGATGGCCTGCGACCGGCGCATCTCAGCCACGTTCAAGGACGTACCGGGTGGCCAGATCCTTGGCCCGACCTTCGACTACACGCACCGCCTTCTGGACTTCAAACTGGCCGCCGATGGGGAGGTGCCCGAGGCGCCGACGCGCGAGGCGCGCACGGGCGATGTGCCCCATGTGACAGAGTTCCTCAACCAAGAGGGCCTGATCGAAGAGGCGGTGCCTGACGACACTCCGCCGCCCGACCTCACACGCGAGCCGCTGGAAATGCCCGCAGAGCGCGCGCTGCGCCTGCAGGCGCTGACGCGCTCCGATGAAGGGTTCACGCTGGGCCTCGCCTATTCAACCCAGCGCGGCTATGGCCGCAACCACGCCTTCGTGGGCGAGCTGCGCATCGGCGCCGTCGCGGTCGAGATGGACATCCCCGAGCTAGGCTTTGCGGTCGAGATTGGCGAGATCACCGTGACCGAATGCGAGACGGTGAACCAGTTCAAGGGCTCCAAGCTTGAGCCGCCCCAGTTCACCCGCGGCTATGGCCTTGTCTTTGGCCAATGCGAGCGCAAGGCTATCTCGATGGCGCTGGTGGACCGGGCGCTGCGCTGGGAAGAGCTGGGCGAGGACAGTGCAGGCGCGCCCGCGCAGGATGCCGAATTTGTCCTTTATCACGCAGACAACATCCAGGCGACGGGCTTCCTCGAACACATCAAGCTGCCCCACTATGTCGACTTTCAGTCCGAGCTGGAACTCGTCCGCAAGCTGCGCCGCGAGGCGGGTGCCTCAGACATCAAGGAGGCGGCGGAGTAATGGCCCACGCCTATGAAATCCCAGGAGACACCCGATGAACGCACCTTTCCGCGAAGAGGGCCCGCAGGGACCGGCTGAGCGCGCCGAGGCGTCCGAGTACAACTTTGCCTATCTCGACGAGCAGACCAAACGCATGATCCGGCGCGCGATCCTCAAGGGCCTCGCTATCCCCGGATACCAGGTGCCCTTCGCCAGCCGCGAGATGCCGATGCCCTATGGCTGGGGCACTGGCGGGGTACAGGTGTCGGCCTCCGTGCTGACGCCGGACGACATGCTGAAAGTGATCGATCAGGGCGCGGATGACACGACCAACGCCGTGTCCATCCGCACCTTCTTTGAACGCACGGCAGGGGTAGAAACGACGACGCAAACCAGCGACGCGACAATCATTCAGACCCGCCACCGCATACCTGAGGCGCCGCTGACCGAAGGGCAGATCCTCGTCTACCAGGTGCCGATCCCGGAGCCCCTGCGCTTTCTTGAGCCGCGCGAGAGCGAGACGCGCAAGATGCACAGCCTTGAGGAATACGGGCTGATGCATGTGAAGCTCTACGAGGACATTAGCCGTCACGGCCATATCGCGACCTCTTATGCCTACCCTGTCCGGGTCGAGGGCCGCTATGTGATGGACCCGTCCCCGATCCCGAAATTTGACAACCCCAAGCTGGGCGACATGCCCGCGATCCAGCTGTTCGGTGCGGGGCGGGAGCAGCGTATCTATGCCCTGCCGCCCTACACGCAGGTGGTCAGCCTCGATTTCGAAGACCACCCGTTTGAGCCGTCCAAAGCCGACCATTGCTGCGGCCTCTGCGGCTCCGCGGAGAGCTATCTGGACGAGGTCATCGTGGATGATTCGGGCGGGCGCATGTTCGTCTGCTCCGACACCGACTATTGCGAAGCCCGCCGCGCGGCAGGCCACAAAGGAGCGTTTGCCGCATGACCCCCCTCCTTTCCGTATCTGGCGTGTCCAAGCGCTACGGCCCGCATATCGGCTGTGCCGATGTCTCCTTTGACCTCTATCCCGGTGAGGTGATGGGCATTGTGGGCGAGAGCGGCTCGGGCAAGTCCACGCTGCTGAACTGCCTTGCGGGGCATCTGCCGCCCGATGCGGGCCGCGTCGTTTTTGATACCCGGAGCGAGGGGCCAAAGGACACCGTCACCATGTCCGAGCCCGAGCGCCGGATGCTGGGCCGCACCGATTGGGCCTTTGTGCACCAGCACGCGCGCGACGGGCTGCGCATGGGGGTCTCTGCGGGTGGCAACGTAGGCGAGCGGCTGATGGCCGTGGGCGCGCGCCACTACGGCGATATCCGCGGCAAGGCGACCGATTGGCTGGAGCGGGTGGAGATCGACGCCGCCCGCGTGGACGACCGCCCGACCACCTTTTCGGGCGGGATGCAGCAGCGGCTTCAGATTGCGCGCAACCTCGTCACTGGCCCGCGCCTTGTCTTCATGGACGAGCCGACGGGCGGGCTGGACGTATCGGTGCAGGCGCGCCTTCTGGACCTGTTGCGCGGGCTGGTGCGCGACATGGGCCTTGCGGCAATCATCGTGACCCATGACCTCGCTGTGGTGCGCCTTCTGGCGGACCGGCTGATGGTGATGAAAGACGGGCATGTGGTGGAAACGGGCCTGACCGATCAGGTGCTGGACGATCCGCAACATGCCTATAGCCAGCTTCTTGTCAGTTCCGTGTTGCAGGTGTGAGCCATGATCGAGCTTGAAAACGTCTCCAAAACCTTCACCCTGCACAATCAGGGCAGCGCGGTGATCGAAGTGATCAGCGGCGTGTCCCTGTCGGTTGTCCCTGGCGAATGCGTGGCCCTGACGGGGGCGTCCGGCGCGGGCAAATCGACGCTCATGCGGATGATATATGGCAACTACCTGACGCAGGCGGGCTCCATCCGGATCGGCGGCACGGAGCTTGTCGGCGCGGCCCCGCGCGATGTGATCGCCCTGCGGCGCGAAACTTTGGGCTATGTCAGCCAATTCCTGCGCGTGGTGCCCCGGGTGCCGACCGTTGACGTGGTGGCCGAACCGCTGCGCGCCGTGGGCGTGGCGCAGGAAGACGCGCTGGCGCGGGCGCGTGCCCTACTCGGCCAGCTGAACATCCCCGAGCGGCTCTGGGCCCTGTCGCCCACCACGTTTTCCGGCGGGGAGCAGCAGCGCGTGAACATTGCCCGCGGCTTTGCCCATTCCTACCCGGCAATGCTGCTGGACGAGCCGACAGCGAGCCTTGATGCCGCCAACCGCGAAGTTGTCCTCAGCCTGATCGAAGCAGCCAAGGCCCGCGGCGCCGCCATCATCGGCATCTTTCACGATGAGGCCGCGCGGTCCCGCGTCTGCGACCGCGAGATTGACGTCAGCCAGTTCACCCCAGGGCTTGCGGCGTGACGCAGCAAGGCAGGCTCATCGCGGTTGTCGGTCCCTCCGGCGTCGGCAAGGACAGCGTGATGGCGGGGCTAAAGGATGCCCTCCCGCAGCTGCACCTGGTCCAGCGGGTCATCACGCGCCCGCGTGAGGCGGGCGGGGAAGACCATACGCCTGCGTCTGCCCTTGAGTTCGACGCAATGGCGGCCAAGGGGGCCTTTGCGCTGCACTGGCAGGCGCATGGGCTGCGCTATGGGATCCCGGTGCAGGTTTCCGAACGGCTGGCGGGGGGCACCGATTGCCTGGTGAACCTGTCCCGCAAGGTGCTGAACGATGCGGACGAAGCCTTCGCGCAGTTCATCGTGCTGAACATCACCGCGCGCCCCGAAACCCTCGCCGCGCGCCTTGCTGCCCGCGGGCGCGAGGGGCACGCGGACATTGCCCGCCGCCTGCAAGAGGCGGAAAAGCCCTTGCCGCAGGGCCTCGACATCCGGCACGTGTCCAATGATGGCCCGCTGGCCGATGCCGTGGCGCAAGCGGCTGCACGTCTTCAACTGGAAAGGGTTTAGCGATGGATCAGCGTGTGATGGAGCCTGCCGCGGCCCAAAAGGCGGCAGCCACGGAAACCCCCGACCTGTGCCTTGCGAACGCGCAGCTTGTCCTGCCGGACCGGGTGGCCTTGGGCGCAGTCACCATCGAACAAGGCGTGATTGCGGACATCACCTTTGGTGATCACGTTCCAACGGGCGCCGTAGATTGCGGCGGTGACTACGTGCTGCCGGGGCTGGTCGAGCTGCACACCGACAACGTGGAGCGGCATATCGAGCCGCGTCCCGACGTGGACTGGCCCCACCTCCCCGCGTTGATCGCCCATGATGCGGAGCTGGCCTCGACCGGGATCACGACCGTCTTTGACGCGATGCGCGTCGGTTCGATCCACGGCGGCAAGGCGCGCTATGACGACTACGCCCGCCAGCTGGCGGATGAGCTGCTCGCAGCCCGCGCGAAGGGCGTGTTCAAGATCAGCCAC
Organism: Pseudomonadota bacterium; assembly: GCA_039817385.1. Taxonomy (GTDB): domain Bacteria; phylum Pseudomonadota; class Alphaproteobacteria; order Rhodobacterales; family Rhodobacteraceae; genus JBCBCP01. The sequence goes on from JBCBVY010000005.1 coordinate 239,620, forward strand.
TTCCTGCACCTGCGGGCGGAGATCTGCTCGGAGACTTTGCTTGAAGAGCTGGCGGGGTTCGGGCCCGAGGACCGGGTCGGCATCGTTAGCCTGATGGACCACACGCCGGGGCAGCGGCAGTTCCGTGACCTGACCGCGCTCAAGCGCTACGTGTCCAAGAAGCGCGGGCTGACCGATGCAGAGTTCGACGACCATGTCGAAAACCTGCTGGGGCTTCAGAAACGCTTTGGCGCGAAGCACGAGGCGGGCGCGGTGGCGGAGGCGCAGCGGCTGGGCGCGGTGCTGGCCAGCCATGACGACACCACGGCGGAACATGTCCATACCTCGGCTGCGAACGGGGTTGGGTTTGCCGAATTCCCCACCACGCTGGAGGCGGCGCAGGCCTGCCGCGAGACCGGGATCGCGGTGATGATGGGCGCGCCGAACTTGATCCGCGGCGGCTCCCATTCGGGCAACGTCGCGGCGGAGGAGCTGGCGCGCGCAGGTCTGCTCGACATCGTCTCGTCCGACTACGTGCCCTCGGCGCTTCTGCTGTCGGCCTTCCGCCTCGCCGCGCTGTGGGACGATCTGCCCCGCGCAGTGGCGACGGTGACCTCCGGCCCGTCAAAGGCCGCGCGGCTGACCGACCGAGGTGCGCTGCACGCGGGCCTGCGCGGCGATGTGCTGCGGGTCAGGGAAATGGACGGCATCCCCATCCTGCGCGGCGTCTGGAGCCAGGGCCGGAAGGTCGGGTAGGTTGAACGCCTGCACCGCGCCACGCCATGCTGGTGAGAGGGTCAACCTCAAACCTGTCCGACGCCTATTCTCCGGCGGCGGCAAATAAATGAAATTGGTGCCGCTGAAGGGACTCGAACCCCCGACCCCATCATTACGAATGACGTGCTCTACCAGCTGAGCTACAGCGGCACTCTGGTGCGCGGTGCGATAGCCAAGCTGGCGTCCGGAAGCAAGCGGAAATGAGCGTCGGCGACGCATGTGCAACGCGCGTGGAAAGCTGCAAGTCGCCTGTCATACGCTTTGTTCATCATCGCTAAGCAGGTGCGCGTTTGCTTCTGAGGATCTAAGTCGCCCAAACCCCTTCGCGTCCGCATCGCGCAGAAGGTAAACGGGAATTTCACTTGCCCGTGCGCGTTCCAGCAATGTGGACAAAGCAGCCATTCACGATTTTGTATCCGAGGGCAGTGCCGGTCCGCGGGGTGGCGCGAGTCGCGCCGCCCGTGGGGGCAGACCGGCGCGGCCCGGTGGTCCACACCGGGCGTGGTCTCTATACCAACAGGTGTCGCGACCAATATTCCGGGCTAACTCCCAACCTTCGCCGAGCTCTCGAGGGGTGAACCCTGCCGCACCGGCATGTGGGCAAACTGCCCATCCTAAGCCTGCAGCGCCTTGACGCCCACATCCCCGCCCGCCTGTTCCCGGATGGCGAGGGCCGCTGCGTGGCTGCCGGCGGCGGTGGTAAAGTAAGGGATCTTGTCAAACAGGGCGATGGCGCGGATGGATTTGCTGTCCTCGACCGCCTGCGCGCCTTCGGTGGTGTTCATCACCAGCTGGATTCCGTTGTCCTTCATAAGGTCGGTCACATCCGGGCGGCCCTCATAGACCTTGTTGACCGTGCCGCAGGCGATGCCTTCGCCTTCAAGCCATTTCGCCGTGCCTCGGGTGGCGACGAGGGTAAAGCCGAGGCCTGTGAGGATCGTCGCGGCCTCGATCATGTCCGGCGTCTTGTCCGCGTCGCGAATGGAGATAAAGGCGCAGCCCGCGTCCGGCAGGACCATGCCTGCCCCCATCTGCGCCTTAAGGAAGGCGCGGGCAAAGGTGCGGTCCCAGCCCATAACCTCGCCCGTTGAGCGCATCTCCGGCCCCAGAATCGTGTCCACGCCGGGGAAGCGGGCAAAGGGCAGAACCGCCTCCTTGACGGAGAACCACGGCATGTTGGGGTCGGCCAGCGTCATCGGGTCGGCCAGCGGAAGCGTGCTGTCATAGCTCGCGCTCGCGTCATAGGCGGGGCGGTGGGGGAAGTCGCTGAGCTTTGCGCCGGCCATGATGCGCGCGGCGATGGAGGCGATGGCTGAATCGGTAGCCTTGGCGACGAAGGGCACGGTGCGGGAGGCGCGGGGGTTGACCTCGATCAGGTAAATCTCCCCGTCCTTGACCGCGAATTGCACGTTCATCAGGCCGCGCACGTTAAGGCCCTTGGCGAGGGCAATCGTCTGCTTTTCAACCTCGGCGAGGATGCCCGCTTGCAATGTGTGGGGCGGCAGGCAGCAGGCGCTGTCACCGGAATGCACGCCCGCCTCTTCGATGTGCTGCATGATGCCCGCAACGTGCACATCGGTGCCGTCGCAGATCGCGTCCACATCCAGCTCTGTCGCGCCGGACAGGTAGCTGTCGAGCAGAACGGGGCTGTCGCCCGAGACGACGACCGCCTCGGAGATGTAGCGCTCCAGCCCGGCCTGATCGCGCACGATCTCCATCGCGCGGCCCCCGAGGACGTAAGAGGGGCGGATCACGAGAGGGAAGCCGATTTCCGCGGCGATCTCAAGCGCTTCGGCATCCGAGTGGGCGATGGCGTTGTGCGGCTGTTTCAGCCCCAGCTGCTGCACGAGTTGCTGGAACCGCTCGCGGTCCTCGGCGAGGTCGATGGCGTCGGGCGTGGTGCCGAGGATCGGGATGCCGGCGGCCTCCAAAGCGTTGGCGAGCTTCAGCGGAGTCTGGCCGCCGAACTGGACGATGACGCCGTGCAGGGTGCCGTTTTCCTGCTCGACGCGCAGGATCTCCATCACGTGCTCGAAGGTGAGTGGTTCGAAGTAGAGGCGGTCGGACGTGTCATAATCGGTGCTGACCGTTTCGGGGTTGCAGTTGATCATGATCGTCTCGAACCCCGCATCGCTGAGCGCGTAGCAGGCGTGGCAGCAGCAATAGTCAAACTCGATCCCCTGGCCGATGCGGTTGGGCCCGCCGCCCAGGATGACGACCTTTTTGCGGTCCGAGGGGCGGGCCTCGCATTCCACGTCGCCAAAGACCGGGGCCTCGTAGGTGGAATACATGTAGGGCGTCTGCGCCTCGAACTCGGCGGCGCAGGTATCGATCCGCTTGAAGACGGCGGTGACGCCTGCGCTGTGGCGGGCAGCGCGGACCTCCGCCTCGCTCTGGCCGGTGAGGTGCGCGAGGCGGGCGTCGGTAAAGCCCATCATCTTCAGCTGGCGCAGGCCATCCGCGTCCGTTGGCAGGCCGGTGGCTTCGATCTCTTGTTCGGCCTCGATGATCTCGCGGATGCGGGCGAGGAACCAGGGGTCGAACTTGGTGATGGCAAAGATGTCGTCGTCGTCCAGCCCCTCGCGCATGGCCTGGGCGATGACGCGCAAGCGGTCGGGGGTTTGCTGGCTCAGCGCCTTGATGATCGCCGCGCGGCCATTGGCCGGGTCTTCGGCGCCTTCGATCTTGATCTCGTCAAAGCCCGTGAGGCCGGTTTCCAGCGAGGCGAGGGCCTTTTGCATCGACTCGTGGATGGTGCGGCCGATGGCCATTGCCTCGCCGACACTCTTCATGGCTGTGGTCAGGTGCGGCTCGGAGCCTGCGAATTTCTCGAAGGCAAAGCGTGGGATCTTGGTGACGACGTAGTCAATCGTCGGCTCGAAGCTGGCCGGGGTCACCTTGGTGATGTCATTGTCCAGCTCATCCAGCGTGTAGCCGACGGCGAGCTTTGCCGCGATCTTCGCGATGGGGAAGCCGGTGGCCTTGGAGGCGAGCGCGGAGGAGCGCGAGACGCGCGGGTTCATCTCAATCACAACCATGCGGCCATCGTCGGGGTTGATGGCCCACTGCACGTTCGACCCGCCCGTCTCCACGCCGATTTCCCGGAGCACGGCAATCGAGTGATTGCGCATGATCTGGTATTCCTTGTCCGTCAGCGTGAGGGCAGGGGCCACGGTGATGGAATCCCCGGTATGCACCCCCATCGGGTCCACGTTTTCGATGGAGCAGACGATGATGGCGTTGTCGGCGGTGTCCCGCACGACCTCCATCTCGTATTCCTTCCAGCCCAGCAGAGACTCATCGACAAGGATCTGACCGACCGGGGAGGCGTCGAGCCCCGACCGGCAGATCGCCATGTAGTCGTCCCGGTTATAGGCCACGCCACCTCCCGTGCCGCCCAGGGTGAAGGCGGGGCGGATGATGGCGGGCAGGCCGACCTCTTCAAGCGTGTCGAGCGCGGCTTGCACGCCCGCCTCAAGGTCTTTCTTGCCGTCCACGGTTGGGGCGGTCACGATGGCGGCTTTGGGGTTTTCGATGCCCAGCCGGTCCATCGCCTCGCGGAACAGCTTGCGATCCTCCGCCATCTCGATCGCATCGCGCTTGGCGCCGATCATTTCCACGCCGAACCTGTCCAGCACGCCCATCTCTTCGAGCGCGAGGGAGGTGTTCAGGCCCGTCTGCCCGCCCATCGTCGGCAGGAGGGCATCGGGGCGCTCTTTCTCAATGATCTTGGCGACCACCTCGGGCGTGATCGGCTCAATGTACGTTGCATCCGCCAGCCCCGGATCGGTCATGATCGTCGCAGGGTTCGAGTTGACAAGGATGATGCGGTAGCCTTCCTCGCGCAGAGCTTTGCAGGCTTGCGCGCCTGAGTAGTCAAACTCGCAGGCCTGACCGATGACAATGGGCCCCGCGCCGATGATCATGATCGACTTGATATCGGTACGTTTCGGCATGCCCTGGCCCCCGGCTGCTTGCAAAGTATCGTGTTTCGCGGTGGCGAAACGCGCGTAAATTGACGTGCCTTATAGGGACGCGGGATGTGGGTGCAAGGGGGCCTGCGGGCCCGGGTTAAAAATGTGGCGAAGGTGACTGGACTTGCCGCAGATGCAATATACTTCGCCTCATGTGCGCGATGTTAGACATAAGGGGATGGCCATGACCACGTCCGCACTTCTGCTCGGCTCAATCGGTGTTCTGGTGGACACCTCAGACATGCAGCGCCGCGCGTTCAACACCGCGTTTGAAGAGCACGATCTGAACTGGCACTGGGACGCAGCAAAGTATGCCGAACTGCTCCGAACGCCGGGGGGCAAGGCGCGGCTGGCGGCCTATGCAGCGGCGCAAGGTCACGACGTGGACGTGGCCGCAGTGTACGAGACAAAGGTCGAGCTGTTCGATTATGCGCTGCGCAGGGCACAGGTCGGGTTGCGGCCCGGTATTGGCGATTTGATCGCGGAGGCGCAGCGGCTTGGTCTGTTGCTGGGGTTTGTCACCTCAACGAATGCGCGGCAGGTGGCGGCGGTGCTCGAGGCGCTGCGCGATGAGGTGACGCCGTCGGTCTTTGACTTTATCGGGCATGGCGCGCTGGTCCCCCGTTCCAAACCCAGTCCCCACATCTATTCAGAGGCGCTGCGGGTGCTGGACGTGACGGCGGGCGACGCGCTGGCCATTGAAGACACGCCGGAAAGCGCGCGCTCGGCCATCTCGGCAGGCATTCCGACCTGGGCCTACCCGTCGGTGGCAGAGGGCCGCGTGTTCGGGCGTGTCATTGGCACCGGCATACCGCGGCTGGACCTGCTGCGGGCGCCCGAGCTGCTGGCCGCTGCGGGTTAAGCACACATTTGGTAAGGAGTGTGGCACGCCGCTGCTTCGGCGGGCCTGTTCGTCTACGCGGCGGCGATTACTTCGATCTCTAGAAGCCACGCTTCGTCGTAGATGCCGGTGATAATCACGGTCAGTGCTGCATCAGTCTCTCCCAGAACGGCGCGGCGCACCTCGGAATTGAGTTGGCGGTAGCGGCGGTCACTGAGGAACGTCGTGTGCTTGACGATGTTCTCCAGCCCCATCCCAGCGGCCTTGAGCTGCGCCTGGGCACTGCGCCAGGTCAGTTCGGCCTGCGCGCGGAAGCTTTCCGGGACTTGGCCGTCCACGGTAACGGGGATCTGGCCGCTGACATAGAGGGTGCGGGTGGCGCCGCTGACCGCGACGGCTTGGGCGTAGCCGCCCGACGCGCCGGGCGCGTCTTGTGCGCCTTTTGCCTGCTTTTCCGTCGCCGCCTCCTATGGTGTTGGGCGGCGCTTATTGCTTGGTGCCCGGGCGGTAAAGGTAGTCCCGCGTCACCGGCGCGGCATCCACTTTATGGCCCAGCTGGAAGTGGTAGACGGCTTGCGGCTGCTCTTCGAAGGCGATGATGCAGGCCGTGAGGTAGTAGCGGAACATCGCGACAAAGCGGTCGTCATACATGGCGCGGATCGTCTCCACGTGGTCTTCAAAGCGGGCGCGCCAGTGGCGGATGGTGCGGGCGTAGTGCAGGCGCCAGACCTCGATATCCTGTTGCCAGAGCCGCGCGTTCTCAATGGCGGGGGCCAGTTCGGACAGGCTGGGGATATAGCCGCCGGGGAAGATGTATTTGTTGATCCAGGCCGAATGGGGCTTGGGCGGCTCTGACGCGCTGATGGTGTGGATCAGGGCAAGGCCGTCCGGGTCCAGCAGCTCGGCCACCTTGCCGAAATAGGCGCCGTAGTTCGGCGCGCCCACGTGTTCCAGCATCCCGACCGACACGATGCGGTGAAAGCGGCCTGTCACGTGGCGGTAGTCTTGCAGGCGGATGTCGATCTGCTGTGACAGGCCCGCGTCCTCGGCCCGCGTCTTCGCCGTGGCCGCCTGATTGCCTGACAGGGTGATGCCGGTGACATGGGCGCCGTGGTCCTGCGCGAGGGTCAGCGCCATGCCGCCCCAGCCGCAGCCGATGTCCAGCACGCGCATCCCACGCTCTATCCGCAGCTTGGCCGCGATATGGGCCTTCTTCGCGATCTGGGCGTCTTCAAGGCTCATCTCAGGGTCCGTGAAATAAGCGCAGGAATACTGCATGTCCGCATCAAGAAAGAGCCGGTAAAGCTCGTCCGACAGGTCATAGTGATGCGCCACGTTGCGCCGCGCCGCGGCCGGGGCATTGGCCTGTATGAAGCGGCGCAGGTGCATCCGCGCCCGTTGCGCGAGGCGGAGCCACGCCGGAAAGCCGCCCTTGGCCCGGTTTCGCACCAACGCGCGCAGCAACTCTTCAAGCGTGCAGTCGACAAGCGTCAGGGTGCCGTCCATGAATCCCTCGCCCAGCCCCAGATCGGGGTTCAGGCACAGCGCGCGCAGCCGCGCGGGGGTGTGAATGTGCAGGCCCACGCGCATTGCGCCATCGGGCCCGTAGCTGCGTGTGCTGCCGTCCGGAAATGTGACATCCAGCCTGTCCGTGGCCATGAGGCCGCGCATGAAGTGATCAAAGGCCCGTTCCCACATGGCCCGCCTCTTCCATCTCATGTCTCGCGCACTGACACGGGGTTGAGGGTGCCGCCTGCGGGCGCATGCGTCAAGCGTCCAGGAACGCGCGCACCGCTGCCTCGAAGCTGCGGGGCTGATCGGCGTGCAGCCAGTGGCCCGCGCGCGGGATCTTGGCAAAGCGCGCGGCGGGGAAGAGCGCCTTGATCGCGGGGCGGTGTTCGGGGCGGACATAATCGCTGTCTGCGCCGGAAAGCATGAGGGTTGGGCCAAGGAACTGGCCCGTGATGCCCGGGAAGGACAGGATCTTGGGCATCTCGGCGGCGAGGGTGTCCAGGTTTAGCCGCCAGCGCTTGTTTGCCACGTCAAGGCTTTGGGTCAGAAAGGCCTGCAGGCCCGGCTCCACCCCTTGGGCGGCCAATTGCGCGGAGGCGTCCGATCGGCGGGCGACGGTGGAGAGGTCGACCGCGCGCATCGCCTCGATGAACTGGATCTGGCTGTGGTGATAGGAGACCGGCGCGATGTCAGCGACGATCAGGCGCTGCACCAGATCGGGGTGCGTGGCCGCTAGCACCATCGCCGCCTTGCCGCCCATCGAATGGCCGACCACGTCCATCGGCGCGCCAAGGGCGCTGATGGTATCGGCAAGGTCTTGCCCCATGTCCTCATAGCTATGGGTTTCTGTATGCTCTGACGCGCCGTGGTTGCGCATGTCGACGGTCGTGACCGGGCCACGGTCCGACAAGCGCTTTGCGATCACGCCCCAGTTGCGGCCCGACCCGTAAAGGCCGTGCACGATCAGGAGCGGTGTGGCGGGGCCGGAGCCGGTGGTGTCATGGGCAAGGATCATGCGCCACGGCTAGCCGGATTTGCGCGCCGGGGCCAGAGGCTTGAGGCCGCGCGGCGCGCAGGATACACCCCCGCGGATGGCACGGGATGGCAGCATAGAGGCGCGGGCGGCGCGTTTGCGCGCGGGGATTGACGCAGCCCTTGGCGTGCGGGGCAAGACGCTGGCCGCGGCTCAGCGCAAAGCCGGACGGCGCCTGCCGCGCCGCGTGCGCGCGCAGATCGGCATGATCGTGGATGCGCAGAACCGCGCGTCGAACCCGAAGCTGGCCGTGACGCTGGACCAGGCCGCGCTGGCCCGCGCAGAAGAGGACGCGCTGGCGTGGCTCGCAACGGTGGACCGGGCGGATGCGCGGCGCGGCGCGCTGCTGTCTCTTGCGGGGACCATCGTGTTCAACCTGCTGCTTGTCGCGGCGGCGTTCATCGGTTGGATGGTCTGGGCCGGGAAGGTCTGAGGCGCATTTGCGGCGCCGTAAACCTGCAAGTTTCAGACCACGATTGGTCCAACTATCGCCAGAAACAGCGCCCATAGGGGCTCATCAAGTAAGCGGAAAAGGGCTGATTTGATGGACCCGGACAAGTTGCTTGCAGAACTGCAAGCGCAGGAAGCCAAGCTGGATGCTGAGTTGGAGAAGCTGGGCCTTGGCAGCTTCGATGATTTCGACGAGAGCAAGATGTGGCAAGGCTATCCCGAGATCGTGCGCGTGGCCCATGAGGCCAGTGACGCGGATTTGCTGCCATCCATCAAGCAGTTGATCGAGGGCGGCGCGGATGTGAATGCCGCGTCACCCTACGGAGAAACAGCGCTGGATCAATGCTTTGCCCGGAGTGCGTTTGCCGCGGTGCGGTGCCTGATCGAAAACGGGGCGGATTACGCGGGGCATGAATGGTCCGCGGCGCATCTGGCGATTGTCATGGGGCAGGTGCCCACGCTCGCGGCGGGTGAGCCGGCAGTGATGGCGCGGGACGCCGCGGGGCGCACGCCGTTTCTGCACGCCTGCCGGCTGGGCAATCTCGCTGCGGCGGAGGCGCTGCAGGGCATCACCCCGGACGAGGGGCGGCGGGCAACGCCGGACAGCGAAGGGCCGGTCACCGTGGCCGTCCGGTCCGGGTCGGGCGAGATGCTGGATTGGGTGCTTGCGCAGGGCTATGACGTCGACGAGGCGGACAAGTTCGGTGGCACCGGGCTTATGGAGGCTGTCGAGCGTGATGATTTGGCCCTTGCCGAGCGGTTGCTGGCGCTTGGCGCAGATGTGGCCAGGGGGCGCAACATTTCAGCGGCCAATGCCGAAGCGGAGGCGACCACGTCCAGCTTTGGCGCTGCGGCGAACCTGATCATGAAACACACGGCAGATTTGATGAAGGGCTTCATGCCGGATGCGGACGACGTCATCACAAGGCCCGCAGACGCCGCCCACAGCCCCGAGATGAAGCGGCTGCTGGTGCGCTACGGGGCCGATGTAAACGATTTCGAGGCCGAGGATATCGCCATCGTGACCGGCGCGGACCGGATCGCGGAGACCCGCATCACGCCAGAGATGTTCAACGCCCAATCCGCGCCTCGCGCGGGCCAGGCCAATCCCGAACAGGTCGATATCCCCTTTTGGCGCGAGCAGATCAGGACCGGGCGCAGCGGCTACCGCGCTGAGATGGATTGCACGGACGCGCGGCACTACGGCGCGGACCGCATGCCGGTCTGGTCTTTTCAGCGATTTGGCCGGACCGCGACGCGGCTGCCGGACGGGCGCTGGGTTCTGATCGCCGGAGAGCACGAGGACCATTATGACCCAGACTTTCACATCTATGCCGATGTGACGGTCATTCATCCCGATGCGCGCGTAGATCATTACATCTACCCGGCGGATGTCTTTCCGCCGACCGATTTTCATACCGCGACGTGGCTAGAGGATCATATCCTGCTGATCGGGAGCCTTGGCTATCAGGGGCAGCGGCACGCAGGCGAAACGCAGGTTCTGCGGCTGAACCTCGCCGATTTTTCGGTGCAGGCGGTGGCGACGTCCGGCCAGAACCCGGGCTGGATTTCACGGCACGATGCGCGCCTTGTTGATCGCCATATCATCGTGTCCGGCGGGAAGATCGAGCCGGATTACGTCGACAATACCGACACTTTCCTACTGGACCTTGGAACGATGGATTGGACCCGGTGGTCTTAGGGCGGCGGCCGCGCGGCAATGAAAAAGGCCGGGTCTGATGCCCGGCCTTTTTTGCGGTTTGGCGGCTTATTAGAGCCCCGGATAGAGCGGGAAGCGGGCGCACAGGGCGGCAACTTCGCCGCGGACCTTGGTTTCCACCTCGGCGTTGCTCTCTTCACCGTTTGCGGCCAGCCCGTCGGCGACTTCGCAGATCCAGCGGCCGATCTGGCGGAAGTCTTCGGCGTCAAAGCCGCGTGTCGTGCCAGCGGGGGTGCCGAGACGGATGCCGCTCGTGATCGTCGGCTTTTCGTCGTCGAAGGGCACGCCGTTTTTGTTGCAGGTGATGTGCGCGCGGCCCAGCGCCTGTTCCATCGCGTTGCCCTTCACGCTCTTGGGGCGCAGGTCAACCAGCATGACGTGGGTGTCGGTGCCCCCCGTGACGATGTCGAGCCCGCCTTTCATTAGCTCATCGGCGAGGGCCTGGGCGTTCACGATGACCTGCTTTTGGTAGTCCACGAATTCCGGGCGCAGCGCCTCGCCGAAGGCGACGGCTTTGGCGGCGATGACGTGCATCAGCGGACCGCCCTGGATGCCGGGGAAGATGGCGGAGTTGAACTTCTTGGCCAGCGCCTCGTCACCCGTGAGGATCATGCCGCCGCGCGGGCCGCGCAAGGTCTTGTGCGTCGTGGTCGTCGCAACGTGCACATGCGGGAAGGGCGAGGGGTAGACGCCCGCGGCGATCAGGCCGGCGAAATGCGCCACATCCGCCAGCAGCCAGGCACCAACCTTGTCGGCAATGGCGCGGAATTTCGCGAAATCCAGCTGACGCGGGATCGCCGAGCCGCCCGCGATGATCATCTTGGGCTGGTGTTCGAGCGCGAGCGCCTCGACCTGGTCGTAATCAACATCCAGCGTGTCGCGCTTTACCCCGTACTGGATGGCGTTGAACCACTTGCCCGACTGGTTGGGCTTGGCCCCATGCGTCAGGTGGCCGCCCGCATCAAGCGACATGCCCAGGATCGTATCGCCAGGCTGTAGCAGCGCCTGAAACACGCCCTGGTTCGCCTGGCTGCCCGAATTGGGCTGCACATTGGCAAAGCCGCAGCCAAACAGCGCTTTGGCCCGGTCGATGGCGAGGTTTTCGGCCACGTCCACGAACTGGCAGCCGCCATAGTAGCGCCGGCCCGGATACCCTTCGGCATATTTGTTGGTCAGGACAGACCCCTGCGCCTCCAGCACGGCGGCGGAGACGATGTTTTCCGACGCGATCAGCTCGATCTCATCACGCTGGCGGCCCAGTTCAGCCTCAACAGCGGCGGCGAGTTCGGGGTCGGCTTGGCCCAGGGTGGTCTTGAAGAACCCGGATTGCACATTCATGGCGATCTCCTTTTGGTTTCTGTTTGAAAGGTTTCGTATCGGAAACGCAGCCGTTGTCAAAGCGGATAAAGCGACGTCGGTGCGGTCTTTCGCGGCAGCGCTGGCGTGCATGGGGGATATGTGTTTCTAATCGCGGCAGGTTCTGACGATAGGAAACACCGTCCATGCCCCAGAAGATCGCGTTCGTGGCGTCCCCGGCGCCAGTGGCGCAAACCGCGCGGGCGGCACTGATCGGGCGATATGGCGATGCCCCGCTGGAGGAGGCGGATGTCATTGTCGCGCTGGGCGGGGACGGGTTCATGCTGCAAACGCTGCACGGGACCGAACACCTGCCCGCGCCGGTCTACGGGATGAACCGCGGAACGGTCGGCTTTCTGATGAACGAATATTCCGAAAGCCGCCTGCTCGCGCGGCTCGAGGCGGCGCAGGAGGAGGGGCTGAACCCCCTGAAGATGGAGGCGATCACCGGCGACGGTCAGACGCACCATGCGCTTGCCATCAACGAGGTATCGCTGCTGCGCCAAAGCGCGCAGGCCGCGAAGCTGCGCATCTTTGTCGACGGGCGGTTGCGGATGGATGCGCTGAGCGCTGATGGCGCGCTGGTGGCCACCCCTGCGGGCAGCACGGCCTATAACTACTCTGCGCACGGGCCAATTGTGCCCATCGGCTCGGATGTGCTGGCGCTCACCGCGGTTGCGGCCTTCCGCCCCCGGCGCTGGCGCGGCGCGCTCTTGCCGAAGGATGCCGAAGTGCGGTTCGAGGTGCTCGATGCCGCAAAGCGCCCCGTGATGGCAGAGGCGGACAGCCGTTCGGTCCGTGATGTGCGCCAGGTCACGATCCGCTCAGAGCCAGGTGTTGTGCACCGGGTCTTGTTTGATCCGGGGCATGGGCTGGAAGAACGGCTGATTTCAGAGCAGTTTACCTGAGGCGGGGAAACCGACGCGGTTTCCCCGCCCGGTGCCCGAGACGTTCCATGCGGTTTTCCGCGTGCGGAAAACAAGCAAGGCTAATCCAGCGTGAACAGCTCCTGACGGTCCGCCACCCCGCGCAGGCGGTACTGGCCAAGGGACACCAGATCGTCCCGGCGTTCCAGCAAAGGGCGGGCGACCTGCGCGCCGATCACCACCGGTTGGTCCACCGCGCCGCACATCGCCTCAATCCGCGCGGCGGTGTTCACGGCAGGGCCGATCACCGTAAAGTCGAGCCGCGTGGCGGAGCCGATATTGCCATAAAACACCTCGCCCGCGTGCAGGGCCATCGTGGCGGTGGTGGTGGGAAGGCCATCTGCGGCGCGTGCCGCGCTGACCTCCGCCACCGCACGCTCAAGGTCCAACAGGCAGTCGACGGCGGCCATCTCCGTATCGGGCACGCTGTCCTTGGCAAAGATGGCGAGAATGCCGTCGCCCATGAATTTCAGCACATTGCCCCCGCGCGCCTCGATCGCAGGCACCACCGCGCCGAAATAGGCGTTCAGCATTTCGATAATGCCGGGGCCAAGCGCCTCGGACATCTTGGTAAAGCCCGCGAGGTCGAAATAAAGGATCACCGCCTCCGTCCCCTCGACCGAGCCGCGGCCCAGCGCGCCGGACAGCACCCGCCCGCCCGCGTCCGCGCCAAGGTAGGTGACCATCAGGTCATGCGCCATCGTATGGTTGGAATTGGACTTGAGCGCGAGGGCGAGCGGTGGGACGATGCTGCGGATGGTGTTTAGGTCCGCTTCGGTAAATCCGTCCGTGCCCCCCGTGGCCCAGGTGCTGACCAGCCCAAAGCTGCCATCGGGGGCGGATTCGTTCGTGTCGAAAAAGGTCTGGATGGCCAGGTATTCGGTCACGCCTGCGGCGCAAAGCTCCTCAAAGATCGGGAACGGGTAGGGCGCGCTCAGACCGCGTAGATCATACCGCAGCTCATTCTCAGGCCCTTCCATCAGCACCTTCAGCGGGCTTGTGTCGTAGCCGTAATCGGTACTGTTGCCCCGTTCATAGCGGATGTGCTGCGCGTCCCGGCCCGGGTGCCAGCGAAAGGCAAAAGCGCCAAAGACCGGGTGGTAGGCGCGCATCGAAAAGTTGCAGCGCATCAGGGGAATGCCCCCCGCCACCAGCCGTTCGCACAGCTGGGTGATGAGAGCGCCATAGTCCGTGCCCGCCAGCCCCTCGCGGATCAACCAGTCCGTGAGGGCGCGGGCGTCCATCAGGTTTTTGCGTAGCCGATGGTGCGCAGGGCCTCGGCGATCTCGTCCAGGATGGCCGGATCGTCGATGGTCGCGGGCATTTTGAACGCTTCGCCATCGGCGATCTTGACCATCGTGCCGCGCAGGATCTTGCCCGAACGGGTCTTGGGCAGGCGGTCCACCACGACCGCCAGCTTGAAGGCTGCGACCGGGCCGATCTGGTCGCGCACCATCTTGATCACTTCCGCGGTGACCTCTTCATGCGGGCGGTTCGATCCGGCGTTTAGGCACAAAAAGCCCACGGGCATCTGGCCTTTGAGTTGGTCGGTCACGCCGATCACCGCGCATTCGGCGACGTCCTTGTGCCCCGCCAGAACCTCTTCCATCGCGCCGGTGCTCAGCCGGTGGCCCGCGACGTTGATGACGTCATCGGTGCGCGCCATGATGTAGAGATAGCCGTCTTCGTCCTTCATCCCCGCATCCCCGGTTTCGTAATAGCCGGGGAAAGTGTTCAGGTAGCTTTTCTTGTACCGTTCTTCGGCATTCCACAGGGTCGGCAGCGTGCCGGGGGGCAGGGGCAGCTTGACGGCAATTGCGCCCAGCTCGCCCGCCGCGACCTCATGGCCCGCGTCATCGAGGATGCGCACGTCGTAGCCGGGCATGGGAACGGTGGGGGAGCCGATCTTGACCGGCAGCGGCTCCAGCCCCGCGGGGTTGCCTGCGATGGTGTAGCCGGTCTCCGTCTGCCACCAATGGTCGTAGACGGGGATCTCAAGCGTCTTTTGCGCCCATTCGATCGTGTCGGGGTCGGCCCGCTCCCCCGCAAGGTAGAGCGCGCGCAGGCGGGACAGGTCATAGTCGCCCACAAGCTTGCCTTCGGGGTCTTCGCGCTTCACCGCGCGAATGGCGGTGGGGGCGGTAAAGAAGCTGCGCACGTCATGCTCGGCAATCACGCGCCAAAACGTGCCCGCGTCCGGCGTGCCCACAGGCTTGCCTTCGAACACGATGGTGGTGTTGCGGTGGATCAGCGGCGCGTAGCAGATATAGCTGTGGCCCACGACCCAGCCCACGTCCGAGGCGGCCCAGAACACGTCGCCCGGATCGCATTGGTAGATGTTCTTCATCGTCCAGTTCAGTGCGACGAGGTGGCCCGCGGTGTGGCGCACCACGCCTTTGGGCGCGCCGGTCGTGCCGGAGGTGTAGAGGATATAGGCCGGGTGGTTGCCCTTCACCGGCACGCAAGGCGCAGGGTCCACGCCGTCTTGCAGCGCGTTCCAGTCCACATCGCGCGCGCCCATCTCGCAAGGGGCCTGTTCGCGCTGAAGGATCACGCAGAACTCCGGCGTGTGCGCCGCGATATCGATCGCGCCGTCGAGCAGGGGCTTATATTCAACCGTCCGCCCGGGCTCCAGCCCGCAGGAGGCGGCGATGATCGCCTTGGGCGTGCAATCGTCGATGCGCACCGCCAGCTCATTCGCGGCAAAGCCGCCGAAGACCACCGAATGGATCGCACCGATGCGCGCGCAGGCCAGCATCGCGACCAGCGCCTCGGTCACCATCGGCATGTAGATGATGACCCGGTCCCCGGCCTCGATCCCGCGCGCGGCAAGGCCGCCCGCCAGCATCGCAACCTTGTTCTGGAGGTCCGCAAAGCTGGTTTTGGTCTGCGTTCCGGTGATGGGGCTGTCATGGATGATGGCGATTTGGTCGCCAAATCCTGCCTCCACGTGGCGGTCCACGGCGTTCCAGCAGGTGTTGACCTCTGCCTCTGCAAACCATTCGTAGAGGTGATCGCCGCGGTCAAAAAGGGCCTGCGTCGGGGCCACGTCCCAGTCGATGGCCTGCGCCTGCTGCATCCACCAGGCCTCGGGGTCGGCCTGCCAGGCCTTGTATTCGTCCGCGTAACCCATGATCCCCTCCGTTCAAGTCCGCTTCGCTTTACGCCCCGGAACCGCTCAAGCGCAAGCGCCTGAATGCCGCGGCAATTCTTGAAGAATTGCCAGTTTGCGATCCTTGAAGGATCGCGGTGTGGCGCGTTTTCAAAATGCGCCTAGCCGTAATGGGCCACCGGCGTGCCTGCGATGGCAGACATATTAAGCAGCCCGCGTGCGGTGATGGCGGGGCTGACGATGTGCGCACGGTTGCCCATGCCCATCAGGATCGGGCCAACCTCAAGCCCCCCGCCTTTCATCTTTAGGATGTTTCGCACGCCCGAGGCCGCATCCGCATGGGCAAAGACCAGCGCGTTGGCCGCGCCGTCCATGCGGCCACCCGGCAAAAGGCGCGCGCGCAGCTCCGGATCAAGCGCGGTGTCGATGTTCATCTCGCCCTCGTAGACGAAATCGCGCGCGTCGGCGTCGAGGATCTCCAGCGCGGCGCGCAGGCGCGCACCCGACCCGCCGGGATGGGTGCCGAACTGGCTTTGGCTGCAGAGCGCAATGCGCGGCTCCAGGCCAAAACGGCGGATATGGCGCGCGGTGCCGATGACGATCTCGGCCAGGTCTGCGGGGCCCGGTTCCATATGCACATGGGTGTCGGCAATGAAGAGCGGGCCGTCCTCGAGGATCATCATGCTGAGCGCGCCAACCGGATGCAGACTGCCGGACCCGAGGATTTGCGTGACGTAGTTCAGGTGCCAGCGGAACTCGCCAAAGGTGCCGCAGATCAGGCTGTCAGCTTCGTCGCGGTGGACCATCACCGCGCCAATGGCGGTGGTGTTGGTGCGCATAATCGCGCGGGCGAGGTCCGGCGTGACGCCGCGGCGGCACATCAGTTCGTGATAGGTGCCCCAGTAATCGCGGTAGCGGGGATCGTTTTCGGGGTTCACCAGGTCGAAATGGGTGCCAAGGCCGATGGTCAGGCCCGCCCGGTCGATCCGCTGTTCGATCACCTCGGGGCGGCCAATCAGGATGGGGCGTTCGGTCGTTTCTTCGACCATTGCCTGCGCCGCGCGCAGCACCCGCTCGTCCTCGCCTTCGGCAAAGACGATGCGGCGGGAGGCGGTGCGGGCGGCCTCGAAAACGGGCCGCATGGGCAGGGCGGATTTGAAGACCGAGCCATCCAAGCGCCCCCGGTAGGCGTTCATATCTGTGATGGGGCGGGTCGCCACGCCGCTGTCCATCGCGGCCTTTGCCACGGCCGAGGATACGATGCCGACAAGGCGTGGGTCGAACGGTTTGGGAATCAGGTAATCGGCCCCGAAGGTCAGTTGCTCGCCCTGGTAGGCGGCGGCAGCCTCGGCGCTTGTCGTGGCGCGGGCCAGCGCGGCGATCCCGTCGATGCAAGCCAGCTGCATCGCGTCGTTGATCGTGGTTGCGCCCACATCCAGCGCACCGCGGAAGATGAAGGGAAAGCACAGCACGTTATTGACTTGGTTGGGAAAATCACTGCGCCCGGTGGCGATAATGGCATCCGGCGCCGCGCGGCGGGCCGCCTCAGGCAGGATTTCGGGGTCGGGATTGGCGAGCGCAAAGATGATCGGGCGCGCCGCCATCTGCGCCACGTGCGCTTCGCTCAGCACGCCCGGGCCGGACAGCCCCAGAAAGAGGTCCGCGCCCGCTATCACGTCACTGAGCGTACGCTTGTCCGTCGCTTGCGCATAGGCTGCTTTGGCCGGGTTCATGTCCTCGGTCCGGCCCGCATAGACCAGCCCGTGAATATCGCAGAGCCAGACGTTCTCTCGCCGCACGCCCAGCTTCAGCAGCATGTTCAGGCAGGCAATGCCTGCCGCGCCGCCCCCGGTGGAGACGATCTTGATGTCCTCGAACGCCTTTCCGGCGAGTTTCAGCGCGTTGGTTGCGGCGGCCCCAACGACAATGGCCGTACCGTGCTGGTCGTCGTGAAAGACCGGGATGTTCATCCGTTCACGGCACAGCTTTTCGACCACGAAACAGTCGGGGGCCTTGATGTCTTCGAGGTTGATCGCGCCAAAGGATGGCTCCAGCGCGCAGACGATCTCGGCCAGTTTTTCCGGGTCCGGCGCGTTCACCTCGATATCGAAGCAATCGATGCCTGCGAATTTCTTGAAGAGGACAGCTTTGCCTTCCATCACCGGCTTGGACGCGAGCGCGCCGATATTGCCGAGGCCCAGCACCGCCGAGCCGTTTGTGATGACCGCCACAAGGTTGCCGCGGGCGGTGTAGTCGCGCGCAGTGCCTGGGTCCGCCTTGATCTCAAGGCACGCCTCGGCCACGCCGGGCGAATAGGCGCGTGCAAGGTCCCGGCCTGTGGCCAGCGGCTTGGTCGCGCGGATCTCCAGCTTGCCGGGTTTGGGATAGCGGTGGTATTCGAGCGCGGCCTCGCGCAGGGTCTTGTCGGTCATTTTCGGGCGCGCTCCTTTTGGCTTGTGGGTAGCCTAAAGTGCGGCTGTCGTGCAAATGATATGGACCGGGAGTGGGGGCCAACCCCCACACCCCCGGGATTTTTTGGAACAGAGAAGGGGCGGACCTGTGCAGAATATTCGGGCCGAGGTACTGCTTGGCACATCCGATCTGGCGGGCGATCAGGCGTTTTTCGAAGGGCTGGGGCTGCGGATGGAGGAGATCTTTCCGGCGGATGATCCGGCGGAGGCGGTGTTTTCCGGCCTTGGCCTCCGCGTGCGGCTGCTGCGGGGGGACGCGCCGGGGCGGCTGCGGATCCGGGCGGATGATCCGGTCCTGCTGGGGCCGGCGCGGCAGGTGTCCCCCGGTGGCACCGTTGTGGAGATTGCGCCGCTTGATCCACCGGTGCAGGTGCCGGTGCCGACGTCGGAGTTCATCGTGCGGCGTCTTTCTGATGGTGCGCCTTGGGTTGTGGGCCGCGCGGGAATGCAATATCGCGATCTGGTGCCGGGGCGCCTCGGCGGGTCGATCATCGCCAGCCACATCCGGATTCCCGGCGGCGGGCCGGTGCCGGACATGGTGCATTACCACAGCGTCGGATTTCAGCTGATCTTTTGCTACAAAGGCTGGGTTGATCTGGTCTACGAGGATCAGGGCCCGCCCTTTCGCCTGACCGCAGGGGCCTGCGTGATCCAGCCGCCGGAGATCCGGCACCGGGTGCTGCATTCGGGTGATGATCTGGAGGTGATCGAGATTGGCGTACCGGCAGAGCATCTGACGACGATCGATTACGCGATGGACCTGCCGACCGGGCAGCACGATCCGGACCGGCGCTGGGATGGGCAGCGCTTTGTCCGGGCGGAGCCGGAGGGCGCGGTGTGGACGC
The DNA here is from genome assembly GCA_039817385.1 of Pseudomonadota bacterium. Lineage (GTDB taxonomy): Bacteria > Pseudomonadota > Alphaproteobacteria > Rhodobacterales > Rhodobacteraceae > JBCBCP01. Next base: position 258,616 of record JBCBVY010000005.1, read on the forward strand.
CTGCGCAGGTGCCGGGGTTCGAGGCGCGCGATACCGGTATCGCCGCAAACACCGGCGGGGTGGCAGACGTGCAGGTGCTGCGGCCCAGAGGCGCTGCGGGCGCGTTCCGCCATGACCGGGGCATCTTTTTCACCTTTGTGCTGTCCGGGTCGATGATGATCGAAGCCGGGGCGCGGCAGGCGCTGGGCGCGGGCGATGCCTTTGTCCTGCCTGCAGGGCACGAGGCGATATATGCGGAGGCAACGGATGATGTGCAGCTCTTGCAAGTGTCGCTGCCGTGAAGTGGTTTTGGTCCGCGCCGATCTGGGCTATCGCTAGATGCGCAAAGCTTGGAGGCAGCGTGGTGAGTGAGACGGGCAGAACGGCAGAGTTGCGCAGCGCCGCGCTGAACGTGCGGGCCAAAGCCTATGCGCCCTATTCGAATTTCCTTGTCGGCGCAGCGGTTTTGACCGTGGACGGCCAGATCTTCACCGGCTGCAATGTCGAAAATGTCGCCTATCCTGAAGGCACCTGCGCCGAAGCGGGGGCGCTGGCCGCGATGTGTGCCGCCGGCGCGCGCGAGATTGTCGAGGTCTATGTCGTCGCCAGCGCGCCCAGCCCGGTGCCGCCCTGCGGCGGTTGCCGCCAAAAGCTGAAGGAATTTGGCAAGGGCGCGGTGCCGGTCACGATGGCGACGCTGGACGGCACCGAGCTGCGCATGACGTTGGCGGAGCTTCTGCCCGGTGCCTTTGGGACGGAGCATATGGAATGACCCATTCAGCCGCCGCTGTGATTGGCGCGCTGCGCGCGCGGCAGAGCCCGGGGCGTGATGCGCTTGCCTGGTTCGCGCAGGGCCTTGCTGATGGGCGGGTGAGCGACGCGCAGGCGGGGGCTTTTGCGATGGCCGTCTGCCTTAATGGGCTTGGCGATGTGGGGCGCGTGGCGCTGACGATGGCAATGCGCGATTCGGGCACGGTGATTGACTGGGATCTGCCGGGGCCTGTGCTCGACAAGCATTCGACCGGCGGGGTGGGCGATTGTGTGAGCCTTGTGCTGGCGCCTGCGCTCGCGGCCTGCGGGGCCTATGTGCCGATGATCTCGGGCCGGGGGCTGGGCCATACGGGCGGCACGCTCGATAAGCTGGAGGCGATCCCGGGCGTGCGCGTCGGGCTGCCACAGGACCGGTTTGAAGCGGCCGTGCGGCAGGCGGGCTGCGCCATCGTCGGGGCGAGCGCCGATATCGCGCCCGCGGACAAGCGGCTTTACGCGATCCGCGATGTGACGGCGACGGTGGAAAGCCTCGACCTGATCACCGCGTCGATCCTGTCCAAAAAGCTGGCGGCGGGGCTGGGCGGACTTGTGCTGGACGTCAAGGTCGGCTCGGGCGCGTTTATGAAGGAGATGGGTGCCGCGCGCGAGCTGGCGCAGGCGCTGGTGACCACGGCAAATGCGGCGGGCTGCAAGACCGCGGCGCTGATCACCGACATGAGCCAACCGTTGGTGCCGTCGATGGGCAACGCGCTGGAGGTGGCCGAGGTGATGCGCGTGCTGCGCGCTGATGATGCGCGCGGCCCGCTCATTGAGCTTTGCGCGGCGCTGGGCGGTGTGCTGCTTGTGGGCGCCGGGCTGGCCGAGGACGTGCAGACGGGCGCGGACAAGATCGCGGCGGCGGTGCGCACCGGGACCGCGGCAGAGCGTTTTGGCCGGATGATCGCCGCGCAAGGCGGCCCGCTGGGCTTTGTCGAGGCGCCGGGGCGCTTCTTGCCGGAAGCGACGGTCATTCGGGAGGTGCAAGCGACCGCCGCGGGTTTCGTGACGGCGATTGACGGCGAGGCGCTCGGGCATGCGGTTGTCGCCCTTGGCGGGGGCCGCGCCCGGGAAAGCGATGTGGTCAACCCCGCTGTAGGTCTGTCGGACATCGCGGCGCTTGGCACCCGGCTGGCCAAGGGGCAGCCCTTGGCGGTGGTTCATGCGGCGCGCCCTTCGGATGCGGACCGGGCCGAGGCGGCGGTGCGGGCGGCGATTTCTGTGGGTGCATCCGCGGTGCAGGTGCCCGCGCTGATCCACGACCGGGTGGGCTGATGGCACGCGCCTTTCTGGTTGTGATGGACAGCGTCGGCATCGGCGGCGCGCCGGATGCGGACCGGTTCTTTAACGGGGATGTGCCGGACACGGGCGCGAATACGCTGGGCCACATCCAATCGGCGCGGCCTTTGCAGGTGCCGAACATGGCGCGGCTTGGGCTTTGGGCGGCCTTGGAACTGGCCTCTGGCATGACGGTGGAGGGTCCGGAGCCAGAGGGGCGCTGGGGCTGCGGGGCGGCGGTCTCTCCGGGCAAGGACACGCCCTCGGGTCATTGGGAATTGGCCGGACTTCCGGTGCCGTGGGATTGGACGCATTTTCCGCGGGACGGGGATGCGTTTGACGCTGATTTGGTGGCCGCGGTCGCGCAGGCGGCGGGCACGGACGGCATTCTTGGCAATTGCCATGCCTCGGGCACGGAGATCATCGCGCGGCTCGGCGCAGAGCATCTGCGCACGGGCTGGCCGATCTGCTACACCTCTGCGGACAGCGTGTTTCAGGTCGCGGCCCATGAAGAGCGCTTTGGTCTGGAGCGGCTTTTGGCGCTTTGTGCCGCCATCGCGCCGCGGCTGCACGCGATGCGCGTCGGCCGGGTGATCGCGCGGCCGTTTATTGGAACCGAAGGCGCGTTCTTGCGGACCGGCAACCGCAAGGATTTCGCGATTGCCCCGCCGGGCCCGGTGCTGAGCACGCGGGCGAAGGACGCGGGGCGCGATGTGCACGCGGTGGGCAAGATCTGGGACATCTTCAGCGGCGCGGGCTTTGACGATGTGGCCAAGGGGGATGACCGGGCGTTGATGGACGCGCTTGGGGAGCGGGTGGCCCATGCGCGGGACGGCAGCCTGACCTTTGCCAATTTCGTGGAGTTCGATTCGCTTTATGGCCACCGCCGGGATGTGGAAGGCTATGCGCAGCATCTGGAGTGGTTTGACGCAGCGCTCGGGCCGGTTCTGGCGGCGCTGCGCGAAGGCGATCTGCTGGTGCTGACAGCGGATCATGGCAACGATCCCAGCTGGGTCGGCACGGATCACACGCGGGAGCGGGTGCCGGTGCTGGTTGCGGGCACCGGAGCCGGGGCGCTGGGGCAGATCGGCTTTTCCGGCGTCGCGGACCTCGTGGCGGCGCACCTGGGTCTTCCAAAATGAGCGCCTGCGGCGCATTCGATTTTATTTTGCTGATGAGGGGTTTCACCCCTCAAACTCCCCAGGATTTTTTTGAACAGAGAAGGGCCACCCATGACCGAGCATGTCACTGTCGTTGACCATCCACTTGTGCAGCACAAGCTGACCTTGATGCGGGACAAGGACCGGTCGACCGGCAATTTCCGGCAGCTTTTGCGGGAAATCTCGCAGCTTCTCGCCTATGAGGTCACGCGGGAGCTGCCTCTGACCACCCGCCGGATCGACACGCCGATGGAGGCGATGGATGCGCCGGTGCTGGATGGCAAGAAACTGGTGCTGATCTCGATCCTGCGGGCCGGCAACGGGCTGCTGGACGGCGTGCTGGAGTTGATCCCCTCGGCGCGGGTTGGCTTTGTCGGGCTGTACCGGGACGAAGAGACGCTGCAGCCCGTGCAGTATTACTTCAAAGTGCCCGAGGCGCTGGAGGATCGGTTGGTGATTGCGGTTGATCCCATGCTGGCGACGGGCAATTCCTCGGTCGCGGCGGTTGATCTGCTGAAACAGGCGGGCGCGACGAACATCCGTTTCATGTGCTTGCTTGCCGCGCCCGAAGGGATTGCGCGGATGCAGGCGGCGCACCCGGACGTGCCCATCGTGACCGCGGCGATTGACCGGCAGCTGAATGAGGTTGGTTATATTGTGCCGGGGCTGGGGGACGCGGGCGACCGGATGTTCGGGACGAAGTAAGCCACTGGACACGCTTGTGTGTTTGCGGCAGGCTACCACAAAATCCTGTGGGGGCAGAGGTTATGACGACTCGATTTAGCGCTTTGGGCGTGCTCTTTGTGTGTGGGCTTGCGACGGCCAGTCAGGCCCAGTTGACCAATAGTCAGGCCACGCCTGCGGAATTTCCGCCGGCCAGCTATGCGGCCAACCAGTATATCGACAGCCGAGGCTGCGTTTTTATTCGTGCCGGGATTGACGGCAATGTCACCTGGGTGCCGCGGGTGAACCGCCAGCGGCGGCAGATTTGCGGGCAGACGCCGAGCTTGAGTGGCCGCGTCGCTGAGGCGGCGGCGGCGCCAGCGCCTGCGGACGCGCCCGAGCAGATCACGCTGGAGACGCCCGCACCGGCGGTGGAGCCGACCACGCAGACCGCGCCGAAATCACCGCCGCCGCAGACGGCCAGTGCGCCCGCGCCGCGGCAAGCGGCCCCGCGCCCCGCGCCTGCCCCGCAGCGCACGGCGGCAGTTCGGCCTGCGCCGCAGCCAAAGCCCAAGCCCAAGCCCAAGCCGCGGGTTGTGGCGGCGCCTGCGCCGAAGCCGGTTGCCGCGCCAAAGCCCAAGCCGCAGGTTGTGGCCGCGGCGCCCGCGCCGGCCCCAGCCGCGCGCCCGACCGTACGGCGCAGTACCGCGTGCAGCGGGCTGTCGCCGGTGTCGAGCCGTTATGTGAACTCCGGCGCGGATTTGCCCGTGCGGTGCGGCCCGCAAGCGGTCTCGCCAACCGCGGGCGCGCAGGTTGCCGCCGCGCCCGGTGCGCGGCGCGTTGTGGTGCAGCAGCCGCAAACCGCCGCGCTGCAACCCGGCACGCGGATCGTGCCGCGCCATGTCTACACCAACCGCCAGAACACGGGCTTTCAGCCGGTGCCCCAGGGCTACCGCCGGGTGTGGGAGGATGACCGTCTGAACCCGCGCCGCGCCGAACAAACCGTGCAGGGCTACCAGCGCACGCAACTGATCTGGACCGACACGGTGCCGCGGCGCCTGATCAACCAGGTCACAGGGCAGGACGTGACAGCCTCCACGCCGCTGGTCTACCCGTTCACGGACATCAACGTGCAGCAGCGCCAGCTGGGCACAGTCACGCTGGTGCGCCGCGATGGGGTGCTGATGAAGCGAGTGCAGCGCAACACCCGTGCCAAGCCGGCTGCGACGCAGCCCGCGCCGACCCTGTCGACCCGGTCCGCACCAAAACCGGTCGCCGCGCCTGCGCCAAAGCCGCGGGCGAGTGCCACGACGCTTCAGGGACAGGGCATGGTTCAGGCCGCGCTCTTCCGGGATGCTGCCGGGGCGCGGGCCGCGGCGCAGCGGGCAACGCGGCTGGGCGTGCCGGTCCGCCTGGGGCAGGTGCGTCGGAGCGGGGAGACGCTTCAGGCGGTGATGCTTGGGCCGTTCCAAACAGGCGATGCCCAGCTGGGTGCGCTGCGCAAGGCGAAGGCGGCGGGCTTTCCCAACGCGCGGCTGCGCTAAGCGCCGCAGATCGCCTGCAGACGGAGCCACGTGCCGTCGGGCATGATCGGCTCCGTTTGCGCCCCGCGGGCCGGGTCGCCTTCGATCAGCGGCAGCGTGCTTTCGCCCGACAGGTCCAGCGCATAGGCGTAGGGGCTGCTGGGCAAGTCCAGCGCGGCAAAGCGGGCCAGGAGGGCGTCCGCGGCGACGGGGGGCCTTGGGCTGGCCAGCGCGGCCTCGGCATAGGCATCGAGGATACCTGCGGGAACGCGCCCCGTCGTTAGCAGCGTGACCGAGGCGCGCAGGCCGCCGGTTTTCAGCAGGTCGCGCAGGGGCGGGGTGGTGGCCGCGCGGACGGCTTCGGCCGTGATGAAGCCCGCGGCGACGTCCGGCGCCTCGTAATCCTCCACAAGGCTGCGGTTGATCAGGATATGCCCGCCGGGCAGCGCCAGCGTGTCGCGCACGCCGCCGGGCATCACCGAAATGCGCGCGGTTTCCGTCCGGGCGCCAAGGGCCGCCAGCCCGCCCTGCGCCGCACCCGTGCGGCAGGGCGCGCCCGCGACCCGGGCCATGCGGGCCAGCAGCTCATCCCCGATTTGCGCCTGCGTGACGGGTGGCACCACGGCAAGCGCATGGCGCACCAGCGCGCCCGGAAGCCAGAAGATGCACAGCGCCGCGACCGCGGACAGCGACAGACCCGCGCCAAGCCAGCGCAGGCGCCCCTGCCGGGGACGCGCCCGCCGCACCGCGCTGCGCAGCGTTTCAATCGCCGCGATCATCTCATCCGCCTGAAGCTCCAGCGTCTCTGCGGTGTCGCCATCGGGGTGGTACACTGCAGGTTTGCTGCGCCCCGCGGTGCGTTCAATGGCGGCCAGCGACCAATGCGCAAGCGGCTGGTCGGCCGTCGAGGAGATGGTCAGCGTCGCGTCCCCAAGGCTCACAACGACCTCGCGCCGCTGCGCATCCGCAGTGGCACGCCACAGGCCCGTCGCCTCCAGCCGTTGATATTTCTTGAGCGCGGTCATCTGCCCTGCCTCGCCATTTTGCGGCAGGCTATCACGGGGGCGGGCGGCGCGCTAGATTTCCGCGGCTTGTTTGCGCAGCTCGAACTTCTGGATCTTACCGGTGGAGGTCTTTGGCAGCTCCCCAAAGACCACCCGCTTGGGCGTCTTGAAGCCCGCCAGCCTTTCGCGGCTGAAGGCGATCAGACCCGCCTCGGTTGGCTGTGTGCCGGGCTTCAGCTCGATAAAGGCGCAGGGCACTTCGCCCCATTTCTCATCCGGCTTGGCCACCACGGCGGCAAGGCTGACATCGGGGTGGGCCATCAGCACGCCTTCGACCTCGACGCTTGAGATATTCTCCCCGCCGGAGATGATGATGTCCTTGGCCCGGTCGGCGATCTGGATGTAGCCGTCCGGGTGCTGCACGGCTAGATCACCCGAATGGAAGTAGCCGCCCGCAAACGCCTCCGCCGTGGCTTCGGGGTTTTTCAGGTAGCCCTTCATGACCGAGTTGCCGCGGATCATGATCTCCCCCTGGGTGGCGCCGTCGCGGGTGACCCGCGCCATGCTAGGATCCATCACCGTGATGTCCTCCATCTGCGGGAAGGCCACGCCCTGGCGCGCTTTGATCGCGGCCGTGTCCTCGGTCCCGTCCCATTCGGGCTTCCAAAGGCATTCCGTCACGTGGCCGTAGGTTTCGGTCAGCCCGTAGACCTGGGTGACATGAAATCCCAGCGCTTCGATCTTGCCCAGCGTGGCCGGCGCCGGGGGGGCGCCCGCGGTGAACACCTCGACCTGATGGTCGAAATCGCGCCGCGCGTCCTGCCCCGCATTCACAATCATGTTCAGCACGATGGGCGCGCCGCCAAAATGCGTGACGCCCTCATCCGCGATGGCATCATAGATCGCCTTTGCCGTCACATCGCGGCTGCACACCAGCGTGCCGCCCAGCAGCGGCATCATCCAGGTGTGGTTCCAGCCATTGCAGTGAAACAGCGGCACAATCTGCATGAAGGTCGGGCGCAGGGTCATTTGCCAGCTGATCGGCGTGCCCATCGTCATCAGGTATGCACCCCGGTGGTGATAGACGACGCCCTTGGGCCGCCCTGTCGTGCCCGAGGTGTAGTTCAGCGCGAGGCTTTCCCACTCATCCTCTGGCATGATCCAATCGAAATCGGGGTCCGTGGCCGCGAGGATTTCCTCATATATCGGGTGCCGCCCGGTGGCCGGGTAACCGGCGGCGGCGTCCTCCACCTCGATAATCGTCGCGCCCGTGTCGGCCTGTTTCAACGCCGCCTCTGCCAGCTCGACAAACTGGGTGTCCGCCAGGATCACCTTCGCGCCGCCATGCCCGAAGATATAGGCGACCGTGTCCACATCGAGCCGGGTGTTGATCGTGTTCAGCACCGCGCCGCAGGCCGGCACACCAAAATGCGCCTCCGCTTGCGCAGGCAGGTTGGGGATCAGCGTTGCGACCACATCGCCGGGCACAACGCCAAGCGCGGCCATCGCCGAGGCGAGCCGCGTGCAGCGCGCGTGGTAGGCGGCATAGTCCACCCGGTGCGCGCCATAGATCACGGCAGTGCGCTCCGGGTAGACCTGCACCGCGCGTCGCAGGTGCGACAAAGGCGTGAGCGGCACAAAATTGGCGCGCGTCTTCTCCAGCCCGGTCTCGTCCTGCATCCAGCCCATCGCATCCTCCCTTGATTCCAGTGCCGAGGAAGGTAAAGCAGGCCAAGCCCCATGACAAAACGTATTGCTACCCGCCGTGACTGCCCCCGTTCCCACCCGTTCGCTGGCGGCTGCGTGCTGCATGATCGCCTCGATGGCGCTGCTGGGCTTCGTGGACAACTTCATCGCGCCGATCTCAGAGGTTGTCTCGCTCTGGCAGTTCCTTCTGGTGCGCTGCGTCTTTGCGCTGCCGCTGGTGGTGCTGTTGTCGTGGCTGGGCCTTGGCGGGCTGCGGGCGCAGCGGCTTTGGGCGGTGGCGCTGCGCTCGGTGCTCGTGGCGTCCGGCATCATGTGCTATTTCGCGGCGCTGGCGGTCATGCCGATTGCACAAGCGCTGGCTGGCCTCTTTACCTCGCCGATCTTCGTGCTGGTCCTGTCCTGGGCCGCTTTAGGCCGCCGGATCGGGCCGTGGCGCATCGCTGCTGTCGCGCTCGGCTTTACCGGCACGCTTGTGGTGCTGGGCTTTGGCGGCGGCCTGCCCGGGGCGATCATGCTGCTGCCTGTGGCGGGCGGGCTGCTTTATGCTGTGGGGTCCATCGCCACGCGCGAGCTTTGTGCAGAGGAAAGCACGCTGGTGATGCTGATGGGTATCCTGCTGACGCAAGCGGTGATCGGATCGGTGATGCTGGCCCTGCTGACCACGATCCACCCGGGCGGCGACACGTTCCTGAGCCGCAGCTGGACCTGGCCCATGACAGAGGTCATGCCCTACGTCGTCCTGCAAGCGGTGCTGTCGGTCGCCGGGGTCTTCCTTTTGATCCGCGCCTACCAGTGGGGGGAGGCCAGTCAGGTCAGCGCGCTGGAATACACCATCATGATCTTTGGCCCGACCTTTGCTTACCTGCTTTTTGGCGCGCCGATCACGGGCACCATGCTGATCGGCATCGGCCTCATTATGGCCGCGGGCGTGATCATCGCGCTGCGCTCCGCTTGAGGCAGACGCGCCGCACCGCCTGTGCGATTGCGTAAATCCTGCCCCTTCTCTGTTCAAAAAAATCCCCGCCGGAGGCATAAAATCCAAATGATCATCAGCCCAGGCCGCCGCTACATCTTCGTGCACGCCCCCAAGACCGGGGGGACCTCGATGGCCCTCGCCCTGGAGGCACGGGCGAGACGCGATGACATGATGCTGGGCGACACGCCCAAGGCGCGCAAACGGCGGCGGCGGCTGAAGGACGTGCCCGCGCGCGGGCGGCTTTGGAAACATGCGACGCTGGCGGATATCGACGGGCTGGTGAGCCCGGACGCGCTGGCGCAGATGTTTATCTTCACGCTGGTGCGCAACCCGTGGGACCGGGTTGTTAGTTATTACCACTGGCTGCGGGCACAGGACTTCGACCACCCCGCCGTCGCGCTTGCCCGCCAGATGTCCTTTGGCGCCTTCGTGCAGGCCCCCCACGTGCAGGCCAGCCTGCGCGCCAGCCCCGCGCGGCACTACGTGACCGACGCAGCGGGGGCAGAGCGCTGCGATGCCTTCCTGCGGCTGGAGCATCTGGCCGAGGACGCAGCCCCGTTGGAGGCGCATCTCGGCTTCAGACTGGATCTGCCGCATGTGAACCGCTCCGCGCGGGCGGCGGACTGGCGGGAGTACTACGATGATGCCGCGGCCGAAGCCGTGGCCGCAGCCTGCGCCGAGGACATAAGTCGATTCGGATATCGCTTTGACGGCGGGTCGGCTTAGGCCCGCTTCCGCGGTTTTGTCCCAAATTTGCGAACAATTTTAGCGATGCCCCCGGGATTGGTGCGCCGCGCCCATCCAATGCCCCAATAGCGCCTCGATCCGGACCCGAATGCGCCCCCGGCAACACGCCAGATGGCCCCATCGAACGCGCCCCATGCTGCACATGAACGGGGCCACCGAGAGGGGAAGACACGATGTTTGGATGGATGAACGGACAGGGCCGCGCACAGCGCATGGCAGAAATTGGCGGCCTCTACGAAGGGGCACAGGTCAACAGCATCGGACTGATCGCAGGCACATGTGTCGCCTCCGGCATGGGCTGGCGCCCGGTCGAGGCGATTGCACCAGGCGACATGGTGCTCAGCTTCGATCATGGCATGGTTCCGGTCCGCGACGTCACGCGCACCACGCTCTGGCCCTGCGCCATCCGCATCCCCGAAGCCAGCTGGCCGGTCTTCGTGCCCGCAGGCGCCCTGAACAATGCACAAGACATGACGCTGCTGCCGGATCAGCCGGTGATGGTCGAATCCGATGCGGCCCTAGACGCACATGGCGACCCGTTCGCGCTGGTGCAGGCCAAGGCGCTGGAGGGGCTGCGCGGGATCGAACGCACCGCACCGCTGCGCGAGATCGAGGTGATCACGCTCACCTTTGACACGGACCAGGTGATCTATGCCCAGGGCGGCCTGCTGGCCTATTGCCCCTGCCCGCATATCGCGCTGGCGGATGTCGTGGCGGGCGCCCAGCAGCCCTACGAAGTTCTGAACCTATCCGATGCGGCTTTCCTTGCAAGCTGCATCGCCATCGAAGACGGGCGCGCCGCCGCGACCGGTTGACTTGATCCTCGCAGCTGCTGCGCGGCGCGTGAGGGCGCGGCGCGCGCACCCTCTCTGCGCCCGGCGACGGGCTTGCCCGTTGCTCCGCCCCCAACACCGGAGCCTCGGCTGGGCGCAGGGACCATCCCCATCACGCAAAACGGAACGGCCCGGCGCATCCTCTTGCACCGGGCCGAATGTGCGCCGCTGGGCGAATTTTCTTTGAAGAAAATTGCGCCCCGCTCAAAGGTCAGGCTGCCTCTGCCGCCTCCGCGCCGAAGCGGCCATAGAAGCTCTCGCCATTCTCTGCCATCTCGCGCAGCAGGGCGGGCGGCTCGAAGCGGGGGCCGAACTTCGCGGCAAGCGCGTCGCAGCGTTCCACCGCGTAGGCGGTGCCGATGATGTCGAGCCAGCTGAACGGCCCGCCCGACCACGGCGCAAAACCCCAGCCAAGGATCGCACCAACGTCACCCTCGCGGATGTCTTCCAGCACGCCTTCTTCCAGCGACCGGACGGCTTCGAGCACCTGCACGAACATCAGCCGCTCTTGCACTTCGATCAGATCGGGCTGCTCATCGGCCAGCGGATACTTGTCGTGAATACCCCTCCAATAGCCGATGCGTTTGCCCGCCGCGTCATAATCGAAATAGCCCTTGCCCGCCTTGCGGCCCAGGCGGCCCTCGTCCTCCATCCAGACGATCAGATCGTCGGCCTCGGAGGCGGGGTAGGCGTTGCCCATCGCCGCCTTCGTCGCCTTCATGATGCGCACGGCGAGGTCAACGGAGGTTTCATCACCCAGCTGCACCGGCCCCACCGGGAAGCCAAGCTGCTGCGCCGCGTGGTCGATCAACGCGGGCGCGACGCCCTCGGTGATCATGCGCGTCGCCTCATTGCCGTAGGGGATGATGCAGCGGTTGGCATAGAAGAAGCGCGCGTCGTTCACCACGATCGGCGTCTTGCGGATCTGGCGCACGTAGTCGAGCGCCTTGGCCACCGCGCGGCTGCCTGTCTCAGCACCCTTGATGATCTCCACCAGCAGCATCTTTTCGACCGGAGAGAAGAAGTGGATGCCGATGAACTGGTCGGGGCGCGACGAAGCCTTGGCCAGCTCGCTGATCGGCAGGGTGGAGGTGTTAGAGGCAAAGATGCAATCCTCGGGGATGATCGCCTCGACCTTTTTGGTCATCTCGGCCTTCACCGCAGTGTCTTCGAAAACGGCTTCGATGATCAGGTCACAGCCCTTCAGCGCATCGAGATCCGGCGTGGCCGTGATCAGGGAGAGCATCGCCTCCTTCTTCTCGGCAGTGACCTTGCCGCGCTTCATACCTTTATCAAGATACGCCTCCGTATAGGCTTTGCCCTTGTCCGCGGCCTCCTGGTCACGGTCGATCAGCACCACTTCGATGCCCGCCTGCGCGGAGACCAGCGCAATGCCCGCGCCCATCATGCCCGCGCCCAGCACACCCAGCTTTTTCACACGCTGATCCTCGATCCCCTCGGGCCGCACCGCACCTTTCTCCAGCGCTTCCTTGTTCAGGAAGAGCGAGCGGATCATCGCCGCGGAGGAGGGGTTCATCAGAACGTTGGTGAACCAGCGCGCCTCGATCTTCAGCGCGGTGTCAAAGGGCACCAGCGCGCCTTCATAGACGGCGCTCAGCAGCGCTTTGGGCGCCGGGAAGGCGCCATTGGTCTTGCCGTTCACCATTGCATTGGCACCGACAAAGGTCATGAAGCCCGCGGGGTGGTAGGGCGCGCCGCCCGGCATCTTGTAGCCTTTCTTGTCCCACTCCTTCACGCAGTCGGCATCCGACGCGGCGAGCACCCAGTCCTTGGCTGCGGCCACCGGATCGGCGACCACCTCGTCCACAAGGCCCGCCTTTTGCGCCGCTGCAGGCGCCAGCATCTTGCCCTCGAGCAGCAGCGGCGAGGCGCCCATCGCGCCCAGCTTGCGCACCAGCCGCGTTGTGCCGCCCGCGCCGGGGAAAATGCCGACGAGGATCTCGGGCAGGCCAACCTTGGCCTTGGGGTTATCGGCGACAAAGATGCGGTGCGTGGCCAGCGGCAGCTCCAGCCCAATGCCCGCGGCCGTTCCGGGCAGAGCGGCGGCGGTCGGCTTGGCGCCCTTCTGGGTCTTGGGGTCCATCCCCGCCAGCTCGATTTTGCGCAGAAGGCCGTGCATTTGCATCGTGCCGTCAAAGAGGCCCTGCGCGGGGTTGTCCCCGGCGCTGGCTTTCAGGTCCGCCAGCAGGTTCAGGTCCATGCCGCCCGCAAAGGAGCCGTCCTTGCCCGAGGTGATCACGATCCCTTTGACGGCCGCGTCCGCGTGGGCGTCATCAATCAGGTCCGACAGCTGCTGCAGCCCATCGACGGACATGACGTTCATGGTCTTTCCAGGCACGTCCCAGGTGATCATCGCGACGCCATCGGCGCCCTTGGTCATGGTAAAGTCGGTCATTGCGGTCTTTCTCCCAAGTTGTGGGGTGTGTTCGATATGGTCTGAATGTCGCCAGCCGTAGCCGCCGACCAGTTCTGGTGTCCAATGGCGCGCAGTACGGACGTGGCCCGCCACGTGCCCTGCCGTTTGCGCAGCGTCACGGCCGCCTGCCAGGCGGGAACGGCCTGTTCGGTGCCGCGCAGGATGCGGGTGCGGTAGATGCCGATCATCTGGTCAGGACCAACGGCTTGCGTGCTCAGCGCGGTGCGGAAGATGTCGGTGATCCCGTTCTCCAGGATGTCGCGCTGGTAGGCTTCGAAATCGGCGCGGATGTCCGCCTCGGTCTCAAAGCGCTCGGGCCCGGTGCGGCTGATCAGCGTGAAGGGCAACTCGACACAGTCCAGCCATCGCTGCAGATCGTTTTCGATAAACGCGCTGCTGATCCGGTCCATCACCTCCTGAAGGGCGCGCAGGCGCACCGCTGGCCCTTCCGCGCCCGCCACCGGATCGCTGGGCACGTCCGGCAGCAGGATGGGCCAGTGGCTGTTGTCGATCGCGTTCTGCGCCTCCGTCAGCACCCATGCGCCCGCCCGCCGTTCCATCCGGCACATGGAGGGGTAGGGGGTGACGACATCGCGGCCCTCCTTGCGGAAGAAGCTGGTGTGGTGGCCGATGATCTCATCCTCGCCGAGGAAGTCGCACTCATGCGCGATGCGCGTGTAATCGGTAATCCCCAGCTGCCGCAGGCCCATCGCGAAGGTCATGAAGGCCTCCTGCATCTCTGCTTCGGTCTTGGCCACAAGCCGCGCGGTCGAGGTCACCATCAGGTGCGGGATGGCGAGCCGCGGGCGGATCATGTCGTAATTGCACGACACAACCCCCTCGGTCAGATCGTCGAGGACCTGCTGGTAGATCTTCTGCGCGGCCTCGCTCATGGCCTGTTACACCCGCTCGATGATGGTGGCCGCGCCCATGCCGGAGGCGATGCAAAGGGTGGCAAGGCCAACCTCTTTGTCCTGCCGCTCCAGCTCATCGAGCAGCGTGCCGATGATCATCGCGCCTGTGGCGCCCAGCGGATGGCCCATCGCGATGGAGCCGCCGTTGACGTTCACCGTGTCGGGGTCCGCGTCAAAATGCTTCTGAAACAGCAGAACGACCGAGGCGAAGGCCTCATTCACCTCGAAAAGGTCAACGTCGGAGAACGCCATGCCCGCATCGCTCAAGGCCTTTTCCGTCGCAGGGACGGGGCCGGTCAGCATGATGGTCGGGTCGGTGCCAATCTTCGTGGTCTGGCGGATGCGCGCGCGCGGCGTCAGCCCGTGCTTTTCCCCGAACTCTTTGTTACCGATCAGAACCGCGGCAGAGCCGTCCACGATGCCCGAAGAGTTGCCCGCGTGGTGAATGTGGGTCACCTTCTCCAACTCGGGGTACTTCAGCATCGCGACCTTGTCGAAGCCGGGCATCACCTCGCCCATCGCTTGAAAGGAGGGGTTGAGCGCGCCAAGCGACTGCATGTCGGTCTGCGGGCGCATGTATTCGTCGTGGTCGAGGATGGTTAGCCCGTTCTGGTCGCGCACCGTGATCACGGAGCCGTCAAAGCGCCCCGCGTCCCACGCAGCCTTGGCGCGTCGCTGGGATTCAACGGCCAGCGCGTCCGCCTCGTCCCGGGTGATGCCGTATTTGGTGGCGATGATATCGGCGCTGATGCCTTGCGGCACAAAATAGGTCTCCAGCGCAACGGACGGATCCGCCGCAATGGCCGCGCCGTCAGAGCCCATCGCGACCCGGCCCATCATCTCAACCCCGCCAGCGATATAAGCATCGCCCGCCCCGCCGCGCACCTGGTTGGCGGCAAGGTTGACCGCCTCCATCCCAGAGGCGCAGAACCGATTGATCGCAAGGCCCGGGATCGATTCATCAAGGTCGGAGGCCAGCACGGCAGAGCGCGCAAGGCAGCCGCCCTGCTCCATCACTTGGGTGACATTGCCCCAGATCACGTCCTCCACGGCATGGCCATCAAGGTTGTTGCGCTCTTTCACGGCGTTCAGGGTCTGCGCAGAGAGGCGCAGGGCCGTGACTTCGTGCAGGCTGCCGTCCTTGCGGCCCTTGCCGCGCGGCGTGCGCAGCGCGTCGTAGATATAGGCTTCGGTCATGAGTGGTTTGCCTTTCGTCGTTCAAGCCCGGTCCGACGGGTTGCCGGGCATCAGATCATAGGGGTGTTTCCAGTTGGGCAGGGCTTCGATATTGCCTAGCCAGCGATCAATGTTCGTCCACGCGCTACGGTCGAATCCAAAGGGTTCGGGGTAAAACAGGTAGCCGCAGCAGGAAATATCCGCATTGGTCACGCCGCGCCCCACGATCCAGTCACGCCCCTCCAGATGGCTGTTGAGCGTGGTGTAGGCGCCCTTGAGACGGCCAAGGTTAAAGCCGATGACCTCGGCTGGGCGCTTGTCCTCGGGCAGGAAGTTCATCAGGAAACGGGTCAGGCCCGCCATCGAGCTGAGCTTGTGGTTGTCGAACAGCACCCAGCGCAGCACCTCGTAGCGCTCCGCTTCGCTTGCGCCGCCGTGCTTGCCGGTTTTGTCCGAGATGTATTGCTGGATCACGCCCGACTGGCTAAGGCGCATGTCCCCGTCCTCCAAAAGAGGCGCTTCGCCCATTGGGTTGAGCGCGCGAAACTCCGGGCTGCGCGCCGCGCCGCCGAAGAAGTCGACAAAGACCGGCTCCCATGCCACGCCTGCCAGCTCCAGTGCCAAAGCGGCCTTGTAAGAATTTCCGCTCTCGCCGAAGCAGTGCAGCTTCATCGTCATGTCCTTTGTGCCCCTCCCAAGGCGCGAGTGTATGGGTGTGGGACCGGGGGCCAGCCCCCGGACCCCCGGAGTTTATCTGGCCAAGTGAAGGATGGATTCACGAAGCATTAAGGTTAATGGCGCTAGGCTGAGATCAGCCGGCAGGCGGGAGCGCTGAGCCGGTTGCCGAGTGAAGCCCTGCTTTCCCGTTCGAAGTCTCAGACTGGTCGTTCCGGAAAGCGGGGTGGATCGGCCTTCACTTGGCAAGATAAACTCCCGCCGGAGGCTCCCTCCGCCCGCCAAGAACGCCGCGGTCGAAATCATCAAAGCGCCCTCGCAATCAGTTCTTTCATGATCTCGGTTGTCCCGCCGTAGATGCGCTGGACGCGCGCGTCGGCCCACATCTCGCCGACCTCCGTATCAGCCATGTAACCGGCGCCGCCGTGCAACTGGACGCAGGTGTCGAGCACGTCGCCCTGGGTTTCGGTGATCCAGTATTTGGCCATTGCGGCGCGATCGTCGGTAAGCTGCCCCGCAAGGTGCTCTTCCATGCATTGGTCAAAGAAGGCGCGGGCGACGGCGGTTTTGGTTTTGATCTCTGCCAGCGCAAAACGCGTGTTTTGGAACTGCATAAGAGGGCCGCCAAAGGCTTCGCGGGTGCGGCACCAGTCGATGGTGCGCGCCACGGCGCCTTCCATCGCGCCAATCGCGCCCGCGGCGATGATCAGCCGTTCCTGCGGCAGGTTCTGCATCAGCTGGTAGAAGCCCTGGCCCTCGCGCCCGCCCAGCAGGTTGGCACCGGAGACGGGAACGTCGTCGAAAAACAGCTCGGACGTGTCGGCGGCGTGCATCCCGAGCTTGTCGAGGTTCTTGCCGCGCGCAAAGCCGGGGGCGTCCGCGGTCTCAACGACCAGCAATGAAGTGCCCTTGGCGCCCTCGCTCGGATCGGTCTTGCAGGCCACGATCACGAGGTCCGCGTGCTGGCCATTGGTGATGTAAGTCTTCGAGCCCGTAAGGCGGTAGTTGTCGCCGTCGCGCACCGCGCGCGTCTTGATCGCCTGCACATCCGAGCCGGTGGCGGGTTCAGTCATCGCGAGCGCGCCGACCAGCTCCCCCGTGACCATCTGTGGCAGCCAGCGTTGCTTTTGCTCTTCGGTCCCGCAGGCCAGCAGGTAATGTGCGACGATGCCGGAATGCACGCCGTGGCCCCAGCTTGCGAGGTTCGCGCGGCTGGCTTCGATTAGGATCGCTGCCTCGAACCCGAAATCACCGCCTGCGCCGCCGAATTCCTCGGGGATGCTTGGGCACAGCAGCCCCAGCGCGCCGGCTGCGTTCCACGTCTCGCGGTCCATCTGGCCCGCCTTGCGCCAGCGCGCGAAGTGGGGCTGCCATGCCTCAGTGATGAAGCGGGCGGTCAGGTCGGCAACCTCGCGGTGCGCATCCGTCATCCAGCCCGCGTCTTGTGACAGGTCTTTCATCGCCGCGCCTCCGCGTTGCCCCAGATGGAGATGCCGACCAGCACGGCGATCATGAACACCGCCCAACCGCCTGCGACCATGAACAGCTGCCCGAGCCCCGGCCCGCGCGCCAAAAGCGGGCTGACATCCAAGCCGAAGGCGGTGCAGGTGCCACTCTCGCAGGTGGCGGCCAAGGTGGTGATGACGATTGCAAGGCCCAAAAGCAGCACCAGCACCATCGGGATGAAGGCCCCGATGAAGACGTAGCGCAGGATGAGCTCTTGCTTGGTCATGGTCCCTCCCCGACCCATGATGCGGTAGGGCGGGGTTTTACCCCGCTGCACCCGTTCAGAAGTTCGCCGCGTCCAGCGCCATAACCGGCTCCGCGCCGCTCTCGATGCGGCTCAGGTGCAGGGCTGTGGCAGGCAGTTGCCGCGCCATGTAGTAGCGCCCGGTGGCCAGCTTGGCGTTGTAGAACTCGCGGTCCGAGGCGCCGCCCGCCAGTGCGGCGGAGGCCGCTTGACCCATGCGGGCCCACATGTAGCCAAGGCAGACATGGCCGAACATGTGCATGAAGTCATAGCTGCCGGACAAAGCATTGTTTGGGTTCTTCATGCCGTTCTGCATGAAGTACATGCCTGCGGCTTGCAGATCCTTCGACGCTTTCTTCAGCGGCTCGAGGAAGTCGCGGTCGAACGCTTCGTCCTGGCCCGCGTTATCCTTGATGTAGGACTTGATCAGGTCGAAGAACGCCATCACGTGCTTGCCGCCGTCCTGCGCCAGCTTTCGGCCGACGAGGTCCAGCGCCTGCACGCCGTTTGCGCCTTCGTAGATCATCGCGATGCGGGCGTCGCGGGTGAATTGGGACATGCCCCATTCTTCGATGTAGCCGTGGCCGCCATAGACCTGCTGCGCCTTGATCGTCATGTCGTAGCCCTGATCGGTCAGGAAGCCCTTGATGACCGGGGTCAGCAGCGAGATGAGCCCGTCCGCGTCTTTGTCTTCGGACCGGTGCGCCTGATCGATCAGCTGCGCGCCCCACAGCACAAACGCCCGCGCGCCCTCGGCGAAAGACTTCTGGTCCATCAGGCTGCGGCGGATGTCGGGGTGCACGATCAGCGGATCGGCGGGGCCGTCGGGGTTCTTCGTGCCGGTCACGTCGCGCCCCTGCAGGCGATCCTTGGCGTAGTCCAGCGCGTTCTGGTAGGCGACATCCGCCTGCGCCAGACCCTGCATGCCGACGCCGAGGCGGGCTTCGTTCATCATGGTGAACATCGCGCGCATGCCCTTGTGCGCGTCGCCCAGCAGGTAGCCGGTGGCCTCGTCGTAGTTCATCACACAGGTCGAGTTGCCGTGAATGCCCATCTTCTCTTCGATCTTGCCGCAGCTCACGCCGTTGCGGGCGCCGATGTTGCCGTCGTCATCGACAAGGAACTTCGGCACGATGAAGAGCGACACGCCCTTGATGCCTTCGGGGCCGCCGGGGATTTTCGCCAGCACGAGGTGGATGATGTTGTCCGCCATGTCGTGCTCACCAGCGGAGATAAAGATTTTCTGGCCGGTCACCTTATAGCTGCCATCATCCTGCGGCTCTGCCTTGGTGCGCATCAGGCCCAGATCGGTGCCGCAATGCGGCTCGGTCAGGTTCATGGTGCCGGTCCACTCGCAGCTGACCATCTTGGGCAGCCATTTGTCCTTTTGCGCGTCCGTGCCGTGCGCGAGGATCGCCGAGGCCGCGCCGTGGGTCAGGCCCTGATACATGGTGAACGCCTGGTTGGAGGCCGAGAACATCTCGCCCACGGCGGTGCCCATGACATAGGGCATGCCCTGGCCGCCATACTGCTCGGGCATGTCGAGGCCGGGCCAGCCGCCTTCTTTAACTTGGCTGAACGCGTCTTTGAACCCGGTGGGGGTGTAGACCACGCCATTCTCAAGCCGGCAGCCTTCTGTGTCGCCGACCGCGTTCAGGGGCGCGAGCACTTCGGAGCTGATCTTGCCAGCTTCTTCGAGGATGGCGGAGGTGAATTCAGCCTCCAGCTCTGCATATCCGGGGATGGTGCTTTCGGTGATGTTCAGAACGTCGTGCAGCACGAACTGCATGTCTTTGGTCGGGGCAGTGTAGGTGGGCATGGCTTCCTCCGAATTGGCTTTGTGCGCCCGGCGCGGGTTATTCCGCCGCGCGGGACTGGTTCATCGAGGCGAGCATCTTCTCGCCCCATTTGAGCTGGTTTTTCAGGTCGTCGATGGCTTCGGTCAGCTCATCGCGCTGCGCCACCATGTCGGCCAGACGCGCGCGGGCAATCTCGTAGGTCTGGGCCAGCTGCGTCTGTTGCTGGTCGCCGACGTGGTACAGGTCAAGCAGTTGCCGGATCTCTTCCAGGCTGAAGCCAAAGCGCTTGCCGCGCAGGATCAGCTTCAGCCGCGCGCGGTCGCGTTTGGTGAACAGGCGTTTCTGGCCTTGTCGGATCGGGAACAGCAGTTCCTTGGCTTCGTAAAAGCGCAGGGTCCGAGGCGTGACGTCATAGGCGTCGCACATCTCGCGGATGGTCAAGGTCGGTTCGGTCTGTTCAGTATCCAACGGGTGCGTCCTTTGGGGTGGCATCTACGCGGCACGTGGGCTTTACAGTTGAACCATACAATACTGGCTTACGTTGACGTAATCTAAACGTCGCGTCACTTGCACAGGTTCACTTTCGATCCTTGCGCGTCAACCCCCTTGATGCAGGTCAACGCGATGGATTGGCATGCGTGCGACAAGATTTGAAACACCACAGACCGGGAGGGACTTGTTATGTTTGGCACGATCATCGTGGGAATCGACGGCTCGGACGCATCCCATAACGCGCTTCGGTTGGCGTGCGATCTGGCCGGGAAGTACGGCAGCAAGCTGCACGTTGTGCACACGCCGCAGCCGCAAACGGTCGCCTTTGCGATGGGTGCCGGCGCGGGACATTACGCCGCAACCGTGATGCCGCCACCGGAAGATGTCGAGGCGGCGGCGGCCAAAGTGATCGCGGATGCAGAGGCTGTGGCAAAAGACTGCGGCAAGGAATTGGCCGGGACCCATGCCGAGGCCGGAGATCCCGCGCAGAAAATCATCGCCTATGCCGACGCGCACGGTGCAGATCTGATTGTTACCGGGCGGCGGGGCCTCGGCAGCGTCGGCGCCTTGCTGCTCGGCAGCACCTCACAGCAGATCAACCACAACGCGCAGTGCGCGACGCTGTCGGTGGCCTGACCGCCTTACAGGCCCAGCTCTTGGGCGACCTCGTTGCGCAGCTCCTGAAGCTCCGATCGGGCCTCTTCGAGTTGCGCGCGCTGCTCGTCCAATTCGCCCAGCTGGCGGTCTGCCATCTCTACCCAGACACGCATCTGCGCCTCGGTGCCCTCGTGTTCATACATCAAGAGCCACTGGCGGATTTCCTCCAGCTGGAAGCCAAATCTGCGCCCGCGCAGGATCAGCTTCATGCGCGCCACCTCGCGCGCGCCGTAAAAGCGCGCGCGGCCCTCGCGGTCGGGCTGGAGCAATTCGATATATTCGTAATACCGCAGCGTGCGCGGCGTGACGTCAAAGCGCGCACACATCTCTTTGAACGACAAACGGTCTTCGGCCATCGGTATCATCTCTCCCCACGCGCACCGTAGGACGCCGCAATGAGGGGTGCAACCTGTTGTCGCACCTTGCACGCATCGCAGCGTGCTGTTTCAAGTGGCGGGCACGGTGCGTCCGGCGCCGAAGGGCAGGCATGACAAGGAGCTGCGATGGCCAGCGAAGATTTTGCGCGCAAATTCATGGAGGCGATTCCCCATGCCCGTGACCTCGGCATGCAGCTCACGCAGATCGACAACGGGGTTGCCGAGATCATCATGCCCTATGACGAACGGCTGATTGGCGATCGGGACACGGGCGTGATTGCGGGCGGTGCGGTGTCCGCGGTGCTCGACACCTGCTGCGGCGCCGCGGCGCTGAGCCATCCGGGCAACACAGGCGGCACGGCTACGATCGACCTGCGAATCAATTACATGCGCGCGGCCCGTCCGGGGGATGCGATCCGCTGCGTGGCAACGTGCTATCACATGACCCGTTCGGTCGCCTTTGTGCGCGCGGTGGCCTATGACGCGGACGCCGAAAACCCGGTTGCCACCGCCTCGGGCAGCTTTACCGCGGAGGGCAAGCGATGAGCCGCGCGGCCCTGCAAGAGATCAAGGCGCGCCGCGATGCCGCCCTCGCCGCTCTGGTGGGCCGGGTGCCCTACACGGCCTATCTGGGCGTCAGTTTCGACCGGCGCGGCGATGAGCTGACCGGCGTGCTCAGCTACGATCCCAAGCTGATCGGCAACCCGCTCCTGCCCGCGCTGCATGGCGGGGTGACGGCGGCCTTTCTGGAGATTACTGCGGTGATCACCCTCACGTGGCAGCGCGCGTGGGATGATCTGGAATCCGGCGCGCTGGAGGTGACGGCGCTGGAGAATGGCGATCTGCGTCTGCCCAAGACCATCGATTTTACCACCGACTACCTGCGCTCGGGCCAGCCGCGCGACGCCTATGCGCGGGCGCGGGTGAACCGGTCCGGGCGGCGCTACGCCTCTGTGCATGTGGAGGCATGGCAGGACAACCGCTCGAAGCTTTACGCGCAAGCCACCGGGCACTTCCTGATGCCTCGCGCGCCTGCGCGCGGTGACGAATGATTCCGCCCGCGCCACATGCCGGCTGAGGCACCCACCCACCCGCCGCAGCCCCTGAGCCACGGGCGGGTGCTGCGCATCGCGGTGCCCATCGTGCTGTCCAATGCCACCGTGCCGATCCTGGGTGCGGTCGATGTGGGCGTGGTGGGCCAAATAGGCGAGGCCGCGCCAATCGGTGCGGTCGCGATGGGCGCGATCATCCTGACGACCGTCTACTGGCTGTTTGGCTTTCTGCGCATGGGCACCGTGGGCCTTGTCGGGCAGGCCGCGGGGGCGGGGGACGATGCGGAGGTCTCTGCCTGGCTGACCCGCGCGCTGCTGGTGGCGGGCGTATCGGGCGGGGCGCTGATCGTGCTGCAGGTGCCGATCTTCTGGGCCGCGTTCCAGATCTCGCCCGCCTCGGACGAGGTTGAGGGGCTCGCGCGCACCTACCTTGCCATTCGCATCTGGACCGCGCCCGCGGCCATCGCGGTCTACGCGCTGACCGGCTGGCTGGTCGCGATGGAGCGGACGGGCGGCGTGTTCTGGGTCCAGTTGGTCATGAACGGGGTGAACATCGCGCTGTCGTTTCTTTTTGTCCTTGGCTTTGAGATGGGCGTGGCGGGCGTTGCGCTCTCCACCGTCGTCGCGGAGGCGCTGGGCGCCGCGCTCGGCCTGTGGTTCTGCCGCGACGCCTTCCGCCACCCCGCCTGGCGCGACTGGCCCCGCATCGCCCGGCGGGCAGAGTTGGTGCGCATGGCGCTCTTGAACACCGACATCCTGCTGCGCTCGGCGATGCTGATGGTGATCTTTTCCTCCTTTGTTTTTCTTGGCGCGCGCTTTGGCGATGTCACCCTGGCCGCAAATGAGGTGCTGATCCAATTCATGTACATAACGGCCTATGCGATGGATGGATTTGCCTTCGCCGCCGAAACGCTGATCGCGCGCAGCTATGGCCGCCGCGATCGGGTGCGGGTGCGGCGCGCCGCGCTGCTGACGTCCTTCTGGGGTGTTGTTGTCTGTGTCGCGGCTGCGACGGCCTTTTGGGCCGCGGGGCCTTGGCTCATCGACTTGATGGCCAAGGATGCCGCAGTGCAAGAGGTGGCACGCGATTACCTGCCCTACATGGTCGCCGCGCCACTGATCGGCTGCGCGGCGTGGATGCTCGATGGGATTTTTATCGGCGCCGCCCGGGGCCGCGACATGCGCAACATGATGGCGGTGTCCTTCGTGATCTACTGGGGGTCGGTCTTTGCCCTGTTGCCGGTGCTGGGCAATGACGGGCTGTGGATTGCTTTGCTCGTTAGTTTTGTCGCGCGGGGGGCTACCTTGGCGCTGCGTTATCCGGCGTTGGAGCGTGGGGCAGGATAAACTATTTCGCGCCGGGTTCCCGGCCCGACCGGCTGGGGGGCCAGCCCCCCAGACCCCCCGGAATATTTATGGCCAGAAGAAGGTTAGAGCCAGTCCTCTATGCCTGTGCCGCGCGCCTCTTCGATGGATTGAAAGCCGTCCTTGTGCAGTTGTTCGGCGAGGCCTTCGGCGATGCGGGAGGCGAGGCTGAGGCCGCCGTAGACAAGGGCGGTGTAAAGCTGCACCGCGGAGGCGCCCGCGCGGATCTTGGTATAAGCTGCGCCCGCGCTGTCCACGCCGCCCACGCCGACGAGGGGAAGTTTCGTAAGCCGCGCCAGTTTGGCCAGAACGCGCGTGGACTTGTCCATCAGGGGCGCGCCGCTCAGCCCGCCTTTTTCATGGGCGTGCATGCTGCGCAGGCCGGTGCGGTCCAGCGTCGTGTTGGTCGCGATGATCCCTGCAAGGCGCGCGTCCTCGGCCACTTTGGCGATGTCGGCGAGGTCTTGATCGGTGAGGTCGGGCGCTATCTTGAGGAAGACCGGCAGGCCCTTGGCCTTTGCCATCACTCCGTCCAGCAGCGCGGCGAGCGCCATCGGCCCCTGCAAATCGCGCAGGCGTTCGGTGTTGGGGGAGGAGACGTTCACGGTCGCGAAGTCGAGATGGGCGCGGCAGGTCTCCAGAACTTTGGCGAAGTCGTCGGCGCGGTTCGCGCTGTCCTTGTTGGCGCCAAGGTTCAGGCCAAGGGGGATGCCCTTGGGCCGCGCCTCAAGCCGCGCTGCGATCGCCTCTGCCCCGTCATTGTTAAAGCCAAAGCGGTTGATCGCCGCGCGGTCCTCGGTCAGCCGAAAGAGGCGCGGGCGCGGGTTGCCGGGTTGGGGCAGGGGCGTGGCCGCGCCGACCTCAAGCCAGCCAAAGCCCGCGCGCATAAGGGGGGCGACGGCTTCGGCGTTCTTGTCAAAGCCTGCGGCAAGGCCCACCGGGTTCGGCAGGTCCAGCCCGCCTAGCGAGGTGTGCAGGATCGGATCATCCACCGGGCCTGGGCGCGGGGTCAGCCCGGCGCGCAGCGCCTTGATCGCCAGCCCGTGCGCGCGTTCGGGATCGACCCGGCGCATGACCGCGAGGCCCATCTGCTCCAGCGCCCTGTTCATCCGAAGGTCGCGCCCGCATTGGCGGTGCCGCAGCGGATCAGGCGGCTGTCCCGTACAGCGGCCTGCCGGTGCACGACGGCCCGCTGGTATTCGGGGTCGGTGACCATCGCGAGGAAGGCGCCCGCATCCGGGTAGAAGGCGATGAAGGCCGCATCCCATGCCTCGCCCAGCGGGCCGATGAGCGTCGTCTCGAACGCGCCGCGCCACAGGATGTGCCCGCCAACACGGGTCAGCACCGGGCCGCTGCCGCGTCCGTAGTTTGCATAAGCCTCGGCCCCGCTGATCCCGGCATCGGGGTGGCCGTCCGGGTAGGTGGCCACATCGCGGAACCGCACGAGGTTCAGCATGTTCAGCGGCGTGTCCCGCGGCAGGGCTTTGAAAGCGTCAAACTGGGCGCGGGTCGGGTCGATATGGCTCATATCATCGCCTCGGGGAACTGGTGGGTGCCGTCCGCAAGGGGCAAAGGCTCGGCCCAGAGCACATCCGCCAACCGCAGCGGCGCATAAAGATGCGGGAAGAGCGCGCCGCCCCGCGACGGCTCCCATTTCAGCGCAGCGCCCAGCGTGTCTGCCTCAAAGGCGAGCAGCCAGAGGCCCTCCGCCCCGGCAAAGTGCTTTGCGGCGGTTTCTGACGCCTGCTGGGCGGTCGAGAAATGGATGTAGCCATCGGCCACGTCGATCGGCGCGCCATCGGTCTGGCCTTGTGTCTTTAGCGCCTCGTATTCTGGGCCGCGCAAAATCTTGTAAATCAGCATGGCAAGGGTAGTGCGCCGCCCCGCGCCTGCGGTCAAGGTGCCCTATAGGCAATCCCAGCCGCGCACGGCACAAAGCGGGCATGGACAGCGAACAGATCGGCAAGTTGATCCGCGTGGGCGCGGCGGCGGCGACCGTTGGCGTGGCCTCCTGCGTGCACGCGGCGGCAAAGGAACTGCCCATCGGGCAGATCATGTTCTTTCGCGCGCTTGTCGCGGGGCTGCTGATCGCGATTTGGGCGCGCGCCACCGCGCCGGGGCGCGATCTGCTGCCCCGGCGCTGGCGGCCGCACCTGATCCGGGGGGCGCTGTCCTGCGGGGCGATGACGCTCACGTTCGTCTCGATGGCGCGGCTGCCGATCACGCAAGCGCAGACGCTGACGTTCCTTGCGCCGCTGATCGTGGTGCCGCTGGCGATGGCGCGCCTGAACGAGGCGTTGACGGTGCGGTTGCTGGTCGGGCTGGGCCTGGGCTTTGCCGGGGTCGTGATGATCCTTGGCCTTTCGGCAGAGGCGGGGCCGGCCGCGCTTTGGGGGGCGCTCGCGGGTGTTGCGGGCGCGGTGCTGATCGCGATGATCCAGGTGAACGTGCGCGCAATGACCGCGACGGAGACGACGCGGTCCATCGCGCTGTCCTTCACCTTTATCGTCGCGGCCGCCACCCTGCCCACGGCGGCGCTGGGCGGGTGGGTCTGGCCTGCGGGCACGGCGCTTTACGCGATGCTTGGGGCGGGCGTTTTTGGCGCGCTGAACGTCGTGATGTTCACGATGAGCCTTGCGCGCGCGCCTGCGTCGGTGATTGCGCCGCTCGACTATACGGGCCTGCTTTGGGCGGTTATGGTCGACTGGCTGCTCTTTGCGCAGATCCCCGGGCCGTGGGGCATCCTTGGCTCTGTGCTTATCACGCTCGCCGCTTTGCTGGTGGTGCTGTCACCGCGGAGCACAGCCCCCCGGACCCCTACGACTTAGCCATGCGCGGCCTTGCTATCCTCCGGCGCCTCGGCCCGGTCGTGCAGGCCGTAATCCCGGATCACCCCGGCAATCCGCAGGCGGTAATCGGCAAACAGCCCGCCCCGCCCCTTGGCCTGCGCGCCGCGGTGCGCAGCCAGCTGCCGCCAGCGGTCGATCGCGGCCTCATCCTCGAAGAAGGACAGCGACAGCAGCTTGTCCGGGTTTGTCAGGCTCTGGAACCGCTCGACGGAGATGAAGCCCTCCACCTCGTCCACCATCGGGCGCATCATGGCTGCGATGTCGAGGTATGCGTCCTTGCGCCCCGGCGCGGGGGTGACTTCGAAGATGACGGCGATCATGGCTGGCTCCCGTGCGGATGGCTGACACAGCGCAGCCATGTCCGATCTTCGCGGCGCAAGAAACCCTCTGCCTGCGCAAACGCGTAGTTCTCGCGCCCCAGCGGGTCCGCGGCAAGGCGCGCGCGGTAATCCTCGTAGGCGGCGAGCGAGGGTATGTTGTAGATGCCGTAGCCCAGCGTCGAAGACCCTTCGTGCGGGGCGAAATAGCCGATCAGGTCCGCGCCGCAACGCGGGATCGCCTGGCCCCAGTTGCGAGCATATTGCGCAAATTGCGCGTGTTTGGTCGGCGCGATCTCGTAGCGGATGATGCAGGTCAGCATGGTTAGTCTCCTTTTGCTGCGCCCGGGGTAGCACGTTGCGGTACGCCAATGCTTCGGTTAAGGTCGAACTATGGAAGTTGATGCACAATGAAAGACGGACCGGACATCGCCCGCATCGCGGCGCTCATCGGGGATCCGGCGCGGGCGAACATGCTGACCGCGCTGATGACCGGCAAAGCGCTCACGGGGGCGGAGCTGGCCACGGAGGCTGGGGTCACCGCACAGACGGCCAGCGCGCATCTGGCAAAGCTGTCGGGTGGCGGTCTGACGGTGGAGCGGCGGCAGGGGCGGCACAAATACGTCTCGCTCGCCAGTGAAGAGGTTGCGCGCGTGCTGGAGGCGCTGATGGGCCTTGCCGCAGGGACGGGGCAGACGCGCACCCGCACCGGCCCGCGCGACGCGGCGCTGCGCAAGGCGCGGGTCTGCTACAACCACCTCGCCGGGGACATGGGCACGCGTCTGTTCCAAAGCCTTGAGGCGAGGCGCCTGATCGAAATCGCCGGTGAGGACGTCACCCTGACCGAAGCGGGCGCCGCGCATATGCAGGCCTTTGGTATCGACGTGGCCGCCCTGCAACGCGCCCGCGCCCCGCTCTGCCGGCCCTGCCTCGACTGGTCCGAACGGCGCACGCATCTTGCGGGCAGCCTCGGGCGCGCGGTGCTGGCCCGGATGGAGGAGATCGGCTGGGCGCGCCGCACCGAAGGCGCGCGCGTCATCACCTTTACCCCATCCGGCGAAGCCGCCTTTGAGGCCTGGATCGCGGCCTCCAACACCTAAGCGTTACATCTGCGCGCTATCGCCGACCCGGCCAAGACGCTGGACGGGGGACACCCCAGCCGTCACAGTATCGTTACATTTCAAACAGGGAGACTCGCCATGCGATCCGCACTGACCCTCTCCGCCGCTGCGCTCGCGCTTTGCGCCAGCCAGGCCGCGGCGGATTTCACGCTGACCATTCTGCACACCAACGATTTCCACGACCGGTTCGAACCGATCAGCCGTTTTGACAGCTCCTGCGGGGCCGAGGACAACGCGGAAGGCAAGTGCTTTGGCGGCATCGCCCGCCTGACCACGGCCATCAATGCGGCGCGGGCGGACACCGATGGACCGATGCTGCTGCTGGATGCAGGCGACATGTTCCAGGGCTCGCTCTACTTCATGCAATATGGCGGCGCGCTGGCCTCCGAGTTTATGACCGCGCTGGACTATGACGCCTTTGCCGTCGGCAATCACGAGTTCAACCGCGGCCCCGAGGGGCTGGCCGAGTTTATCGATGCGGTCGATTTCCCCGTCCTGTCCGCGAATATCGACGTGAGCCGGTCGAATGCGCTGGCCGGGAAGGTGCAGAAATCCGTCGTGATCGAGCGCGGCGGCGAACGGATCGGCATCGTTGGCGCGCTGGCCGAGGACACGCCCGAGACGTCTTCGCCGGGCCCGAATGTCGTGTTCTCCTCCGCCGTGGACGCGGTGCAGGCGCAGATCGACGCTCTGACCGCCGATGGGGTGAACAAGATCATCCTGCTGACCCATCTGGGCCTGCCCGCCGACATGCGGCTGGCCGAAGCGGTCACCGGCGCGGACCTGATCATTGGCGGGCACTCGCACACGCTGCTGGCAAATGGTGATGACAAGGCCGTGGGCAGCTACCCGATGATGGTTAATGGCGTGCCGATTGTTACGGCATACGCCTATGGCAAGTACCTCGGCAAGCTGGAGGTGACCTTCGACGATGCGGGCGTCGTGACGTCGATTGCGGGCGATCCGATCCTGCTGGACGCCTCCGTGAGCGAGGACGAAGGGGTGCTGGCGCGCATGGCCGAACTGGCCGCGCCGCTGAACGAATTGCGCGAACAGGTCGTCAGCGAAGCGGCGGAGGCCATCGAGGGCGACCGTTCCGTGTGCCGCGCGCTGGAATGCCCGATGGGCAATCTGATCACCGACGCGATGCTGGACCGGGTGAAGGATCAGGGCATCCAGATCGCCTTCCAGAACGGCGGCGGCATCCGCGCCTCCATCGACGCGGGCGCGGTCACGATGGGCGAGGTGCTGACGGTGCTGCCCTTCCAGAACACGCTGTCCACGTTTGAGGTCACCGGCGCGACGATGATCGAAGCGCTGGAGAACGGCGCGTCGCGGATCGAGGATGGCGCAGGCCGCTTCCCGCAGGTCTCCGGCATGTCCTTCACCGTGGACACCAGCGCCGCGCCGGGTAGCCGGATTTCGGACGTGATGGTCGGCGGTGCGCCGATTGATCCGGAGGCGACCTATGGCGTCGTGTCGAACAACTACGTCCGCAATGGCGGCGACGGCTACGCGATGTTCGTGGATGCGATGAACGCCTATGACTACGGCCCGGACCTCGCGGATGTGACGGCGGACTTTATGGCCGAGAACGCGCCCTACCAGCCCTATACGGACGGGCGCATCACGATGAAGTAAACGGGCAGGGGCGGACTTCGGTTCGCCCCGTCCCAACCCGGGGGCTCTTCGCTGCGCTCATCGCCTTTGGCACGCCGCTTTAGCACCGTACCAGGTCACTTATCGCTGGCGAAGAGCGCAGCGATGAGCCGTCTCTTGTGGAAATCTTTGTCCAAGCAATTGTGGAATCCAGGCAAAAAACCCCAAAGCTTCCACTGAGCGGTGGCAGACGCTAGTATCGCGGTCATGTGCGGACGTTTCGCCATCACCCTGCCCAATGACGCAATGGCACAGCTGTTTGCAGCGCAGCCCGGCAATGATTTGCCGGATGTCCCGAACTTCAACGTCTGCCCGACCAACGCTGTGCATGTCATTGAAAGCGATGGGGAAAGGCGGCGGCTCAGCGCGATGCGCTGGGGGTTCATCCCGCATTGGTACAAAAAGCCGAACGACGGCCCGCTGCTGATCAATGCGCGGGCGGAGACGATTGCGGAAAAGCCCGCCTTTCGCGCCGCTTGCCGGGCGCGGCGGGCGGTGATGGTCGCGTCGGGCTTTTACGAATGGACCCGCGATGGGGATGTTCGCCTGCCGTGGTACATCACGCGGAGCGATGGCGCACCGCTGGCCTTTGCCGCCATCTGGCAGGCGTGGGACGCGACCAAACATGGGGCGGAGGCGCCGCTGCGCACCTGCGCCATCGTGACGACCGCGGCCAATGCGCCGATGTCGGCGATCCATCACCGGATGCCGGTGATCCTCGCGCCGGATGACATCCCGCTCTGGCTGGGGGAGGCGGGCAAAGGCGCCGCGCCGCTGATGCGGGCGGCGCCGGATGATGCGCTCGTCTGGCACCGGGTCGACCGGGCGGTGAATTCCAACCGGGCCGCGGGCCCGGAGCTGATCGCGCCGATTTAACCCAGCGGTGGCTGGCCGTAGCTCATGGTGCCAATCGCCGCCTCAGGCTGGTCTTCGCCGTTGAAATCGTCATAGCTCTTGTCTGGCTCCGTCGTGCTGATGAACCTGTTCAACAGGCCCGGGATCACGTTCAGCACCTGCTCGGCGTCATTGGCGATCGGGCCAATCGCCCAGCGGTCATCGTCCCCGATCAGGTATTGCGGGTTGTCCGAGACGTTGACAAAGCGAATTGTGTCGCCGGTGTCGGCGTAGATGATGCCGGGAAAGAAGCCGGAGCCAAGGATCAGAACTTCGTGCTCTTCCGCGTGGGTCGCGGTTGCACACAGTGCGGCTGCCGAAAACAGCGCGCCAAAAAAAGGTGTACGTGCCATTGCTGCGGGCTCCTGTCATCTGGTCGCAATTCGGGCTTGAGCATGGATAGTTTGGCATTGCGGCAAAATTTCGGCGTTGCCGCGGCCCGTTCGGGGCATATCCTTCTTCTGGATAGTCGCCGCGCGGGGTGCCATAGTCTGCGCAGCCGTATGGGAGGAAGACGCCATGAACGCCGAAGCCAAGATTCTCAAAGCCAAGGATGCGCCCGATCTGGGTGGGTTCGACTGGGCCGATCCGTTTCGCCTGAGCGAACAGCTGAGCGAGGACGAGCGGATGATCCAATCCTCCGCCGCCGCTTATGCGTCCGAAAAGCTCGCCCCCCGGGTGGTGCAGGCTTTTGCCGATGAGGACTACGACAAGTCGATCTTTGCCGAGATGGGCGAGATGGGCCTGCTGGGCGTGACTCTGCCTGAGGAATATGGCGGGCTGGGCGGCTCTTACGTGGCTTACGGCCTTGTCGCGCGCGAGGTGGAGCGGATTGACAGCGGCTACCGCTCGATGATGTCGGTGCAGTCGTCCCTCGTAATGTACCCGATCTACGCCTACGGCTCGGAGGCGCAGCGGCGAAAATACCTGCCCAAGCTCGCCTCGGGCGCATGGATCGGCTGCTTTGGCCTGACGGAACCTGATGCGGGGTCCGACCCCGCGGGCATGAAGACCACGGCCAAGAAGACCGAGGGCGGCTACGTTCTGAACGGCTCCAAGATGTGGATTTCGAACGCGCCCTTTGCCGATGTCTTCGTTGTCTGGGCGAAGTCCGACGCGCATGGCGGGCGCATTCGGGGCTTTATCCTTGAAAAAGGCATGGCGGGTCTGTCGGCGCCCACGATCAAGAACAAGCTGTCCCTGCGCGCCTCCATCACGGGCGAGATTGTGATGGACGGGGTCGAGGTGGGCGAAGATGCCTTGTTGCCCGATATTGAAGGGCTCAAGGGCCCGTTCGGCTGTCTGAACCGCGCGCGCTACGGCATTTCCTGGGGCGCGATGGGCGCGGCGGAGTTCTGCTGGCACGCGGCGCGGCAATACGGGCTGGACCGGCACCAGTTCGGTAAGCCGCTGGCGGGCACGCAGCTGTTCCAGAAAAAGCTGGCCGATATGCAGACCGAGATCGCGCTGGGCCTGCAGGCCTCCTTGCAGGTGGGCCGCCTGATGGACGCCGCGCAGGCCGCGCCCGAGATGATCTCGATCGTGAAGCGCAACAATTGCGGCAAGGCTTTGGACATCGCCCGCATGTCCCGCGACATGCATGGCGGCAACGGGATTTCCGGCGAATTCCAGGTGATGCGGCACCTGATGAACCTGGAGACGGTGAACACCTACGAGGGCACACATGACGTGCACGCGCTGATCCTGGGCCGCGCCCAGACCGGCGTTCAGGCGTTTTTCTAGGTTTTTCGGGCCGCTTGCGCGGCCCGACCGGCTGGGGGCTTTGCCCCCCAAACCCCCCAGGATATTTGGAACCCAAAGAAGACATGAGTCGGGTCTCTATTGTACACGAGGGGTTCCTGCGGCGAGTGGCTGCAGAAGAGTTTCCTAAAGGAGCTGCACCTGACGGGCCTTTGGGTCGCGAGGACGCTAAGGCGCTTTTTGCCGCCATGTGCCTGTCGCGCAGCCTCGATATCGTCAGCCGCGAGATGCAGGCGGCGGGGCGGGGGTTCTACACCATCGGCTCGTCCGGGCATGAGGGGATGGCGGCAGTGGCGCACGCGCTGCGCCCCGATGACATCGCCTTTTTGCACTACCGCGATGCGGCGTTTCAGATCGCGCGGGGGGCGCAGGCGGGGCAGGATCTGTGCCGCGACATGCTTTTGTCCTTTGCCTGTTCCTCGGACGATCCGACCTCGGGCGGGCGGCACAAGGTGCTGGGCAGCCGTGATCTGTTCATACCGCCGCAAACCTCGACCATCGCGTCGCACCTGCCCAAGGCACTGGGGGCGGCCTATTCGATTGGCCTCGCGCGGCGGGCGCGGCCGGAGTTGGCGATCTTTCCGCAGGACGGGATCGCGGTGGCCAGCTTTGGTGATGCCTCGCTGAACCATTCGACGGCACAGGGGGCGATCAACGCGGCGGGCTGGACCTGCGCGCAGGGCGCGCCGCTGCCGCTGCTGTTCATCTGCGAGGATAACGGGATTGGGATCAGCACGCGGACGCCAGCGGGCTGGGTAGAAAACAGCCTGAAAGGGCGCGCGGGCTTGTCCTATTTCAACGCAAATGGGCTGGACCTGTGGGAAACCTATCGCGTGTCGCAAGAAGCCGCGCAGTTTGTGCGGACGCAGCGCAAGCCTGCGGTGTTGCACCTGCGCACCGTGCGCCTTTATGGCCATGCGGGGGCGGATGTGGCGACGTCTTACCTGCCGAAGGCCGAGGTCGAGGCGGATGAGGCAAACGATCCGCTTTTGCACGCGGCGCGGGGGCTCGCGGCGCTCGGGACAGCGCCGGATGCGATCCTTGCGACCTATGAGAGCACACTGGCGCGGGTGCGGTCGGAGGCGGAGGCGCTTGCCGGTGCGCCCCACCTAAAGACAGCCGCGGATGTCATGGCCGCCATCATCCCGCCCACGCGTGCGGCGGCGCGGGTAAACGGGCCTGCGCAGGCGCAGCGGGCTGAGGCGTTTGGCAAGGACATCGCCGCAATGGATCAGCCGCAGCCGATGTCGAAGCTGCTGAACTGGGCGCTGACCGACCTGATGCTGGCCCATCCCGAGACGATCCTCATGGGCGAGGATGTGGGACGCAAGGGCGGCGTTTACGGCGTCACGCAGAAGCTGCAGGCGCGGTTCGGGCCGTCCCGCGTGATCGACAGCCTGCTGGATGAGCAGAGCATTCTGGGCCTGTCCATCGGGATGGCCCATAACGGCTTCATCCCGATGCCGGAGATTCAGTTCCTCGCCTATCTGCACAATGCCGAAGATCAGCTGCGGGGGGAGGCGGCGACGCTGCCGTTCTTCTCGAACGGGCAATGGGCCAACCCGATGGTCGTGCGGATCGCAGGGCTGGGGTATCAGAAAGGCTTTGGCGGGCATTTCCATAATGACAATGCGCTTGCGGTGCTGCGCGACATTCCGGGGCTGATCCTTGCGGTGCCGTCCGATGGGGCGGACGCGGTGCGGATGCTGCGGGAATGTCACCGGCTCGCGCGGGAGGAGAACCGGGTCTGCGTCTTTGTCGAGCCGATTGCGCTTTATCCCATGCGCGATCTGCAGGAAGGCGACGGGGCGTGGATGCGGACCTACCCGGCGCCAGGGGAGACCCTCCCGCTGGGCACGGTTGGTGTGCATGGGGACGGGTCGGAGATTGCCATCGTAACCTTTGGCAATGGCCGTTACCTGGCGGAGACGGCACAGGTGCCGGGCGCGCGGATTGTCGACATGCGCTGGCTCTCGCCTTTGCCCGTAGAGGCCATTCTGGAGGCCGTGCGCCCCTGCAAAAACGTGCTGGTTGTCGATGAAACCCGCCGTTCCGGCGGGGTGGCCGAAGCGGTGATGACCGCGCTGGCAGAGGCGGGGATCACCCGCACCGCGCGGCTGACGGCGGAGGACAGTTTCATTGCCACGGGGCCGGCTTATGCCGCGACTTTGCCAAGTGCGAAGGGAATCACCACAGCCGCACAGACGTTGATCAAACGGACGTAACACCCTGATTTCCTTCATTGCACACGTGTGCAAAAAAGACTTGCTAAAATGTCGCACCTCGCCTTACGCTGATTGGATCATGGCGGGGGACACATGGCCGAGATTACGCTCAAGAACATCTCGAAACGCTGGGGCAGCTTTGTTGGCGTCGACAATTTTGACCTGACCATCGCGGATGAAGAGTTCCTTGTGCTGCTTGGCCCCTCGGGCTGCGGCAAGACCACCACGATGCGCATGATCGCGGGGCTGGAGGATGCGACCGAGGGCGATATCCTGATCGACGGCACGCGCGTGAATGAGCTTGACCCCAAGGACCGGGACGTCGCGATGGTGTTCCAGTCCTACGGCCTTTACCCCCACATGAACGTCTATGAGAATATCCGCTTCCCGCTGAAGGTGCGCAAAGTCGATCCCGCCACTCACGATGAACGCGTCCGCCGTGCGTCAAGCATGGTGGAGCTGGACGACTTTTTGCACCGCAAACCGGCGGAGCTGTCGGGCGGTCAGCGCCAGCGCGTGGCCCTCGCCCGCGCCATTGTGCGCCGACCGTCCGTGTTTCTGATGGACGAGCCGCTGTCGAACCTCGACGCCAAGCTGCGCGTCAGCACACGGGCGCAGATCAAGAACCTGTCTCACGAGTTGAAGGTCACGACCGTTTACGTGACCCATGACCAGATCGAGGCGATGACGCTGGCCGACCGGGTTGTGGTGATGAAGCAGGGCAAGGTGCAGCAGGTTGGCACGCCCACGGACATCTACGACAACCCCGCGAACACTTTCGTGGCCAGCTTCATCGGCTCGCCCGCGATGAACCTGATGGAGGGGCAGCTGTCGGGTGGTACGTTCACCGGCGACAACGTGACCGTTTCGGGCCTTTCGGCACCGGACGGCCCCGTCACCCTCGGCTTCCGGGCCGAGGATGCAGGCGTGGCCAGCGCGGACGCGCAGATCACCGCGCCGCTCTACACGATCGAACTGCTTGGCGATGCCACGATGCTGACCGTGCGTGCGGGCGGGCAGCTGGTGTCGGTCAAGGCCCCCAAGGATTTCCGCGCAGAGATCGGCGACACCGTCAGCTTTTCGGTGCCCGCCGCCATCTGCCACCTTTTCGACGCGTCTACCGGCGAACGGCTCTAGGCGCATCAACCCTCCGGTGCAGTCTTGCAAGGTGCACCGGCACTAAACGCAAAACAGGGAGTTTGCACATGTACCTGAAGAAACTGGCGCTTGCGGGCGCAGTCTCGCTGCTGGGCAGCACGGCGGCCTTCGCCTGCTCTTACGAAAATGAGGTGCCGCTGAAGTCGCTGTCGGCAGGTTTTGAAGCCTGGAAGGCCGTGACTGACGCGATGGCCGAATGCGGCAATTTCGAAGCGGAGCTTGACCAGGAATTCCGCCAGAAGCAGCCCGCCGCGTTCGAGGCGAACCCATCGCTCTACCAGATTGGCGGCGTATCCAACGGCACGATCACCCCGCTGCTGAACGCGGGCACGATCCGTCCGCTGGACGATCTGGTTGCCAAGTACGGCCAAAACCTGAACCCCAACCAGCTGATCCGCGTGAACGGCCAGATCATGGCCATCGCAATGATGGTGAACACCCAGCACATGATGTACCGCGAGGACATTCTAAGCGATCTGGGCATCGAACAGCCCACCAGCTGGGGTGACGTGCTCGCCGCTGCGGAGAAAATCCAGGAGGCGGGCGTCGTCGACTACCCGCTGGGCGCGACAATGAAGTCGGGCTGGAACCTCGCGCAGGAATTCGTGAACATGCATCCCGGCTTTGGCGGTGCGTTCTTCAACGCCGACAACACCGCCGCGGTGAACTCCGACGCGGGCATGAAAACGCTTGAGACGATGAAGGCGCTGCTGGACTACACCGACCCCGAGGTGCTGGTCAGCGACTCCACCTACGTGCAGCAGCAGTTCCAGCAGGGCAAGATCGCAATGGCGAACCTCTGGGCCTCCCGCGCCGCAGCCATGAACGACGCGGCCGAAAGCCAGGTCGTGGGCAAGGTAAAGATGTCCGCAGCCCCCGTGGCGATGGACGGCGGCGCGCCCGCAACCACGCTCTGGTGGGACGGCATGGTCATCGCGTCCAACATCACCGACGCCGAAGCCGACGCGGCCTTCCGCCTGATGATGGAAGGTCTGGATGAGGACATGGTCACCGACAACAACGACGCGGCGATCTGGTTGGTCGCGGGTTATCAGCCCGGCCCGCTGGCCGAAGGCGCGATTGCAACCGCAACCGCGACCCCGGCGCCCCCGCCGTACCCGTCCACCACGCAGATGGGCCTGATGCACACCGCGCTGGGCAATGAGCTGCCGGCCTTCCTGACCGGTGAGCGTGACGCGGCAGCGACGCTGGCCGCCATCGAAGAGGCCTACACCACCGCCGCCCAAGAAGCGGGTGTGCTGGAGTAAACCCTTCGGCCCGGCCCTTCCGCGGGGCCGGGCTATCCTTTGGGGCCATCCTTTGGGCAGGAGTGCAGGACGATGAAATCAAAGACCTTCTTCTGGTTCGTCGCACCGTCGGTGCTGATGATGCTGGTCTTCATTGCCGCGCCTCTCGTGTCCGTTCTGATCCAAAGCTTTCAGGTCACCCAGCCCGTCATGCAGACGGTCGAGACGGAAACCTGCACCCCCGGTTTCCTGACGCAAACCTGCACGACCGAGATCAAGACGATCCCCATCATCGACGAGGTCACGGGCAAGCCCCAGACCACAACCGAATGGGTCGGTTTCCTCAGCTACCAGCGCGTCTTGCAGATGGACAAGGTCTGGGCCGCCATCAGCGCGGGCCAATGGGGCGACATCCTGCAGATCGACTTCTGGAAGGCGCTGCGCTTTACCCTCACTTTCACGCTGCTGACCCTGCCACTGGTGCTCGGCGTGGGCCTCGCCATCGCGCTGGCGGTCAATTCAGCGGTGCAATCGATCCGCGGGCCGGTGATCTTCATCTCGCTCCTGCCGTTTATCATCACGCCCGTCATCGGCTCGCTCGCGATCTACTGGCTCTTTGTCGGGGACGGCATCCTGACTGTGGCTTTGGAAAACATCCTCGAACGCGACATCGCGATGTTCGCGCAGGCCTGGACGATCGAGATTCTAATGTATGTCTTCCGCGTCTGGAACAACGCGCCTTTCGCTTTCGTCATCTTCTACGCGGGCCTGCAAACCGTGAACATGGACACGCTGGAGTCCGCCGTGATCGATGGGGCCAGCCGCCTGCAACGCCTGCGCCACGTGATCATCCCGCACCTGATGCCGCTGATCATCTTTATCGCGATCATCCACCTGATGGACGTCTACCGCGTGTTTGAGGAAATCGTCGGCTTCCGCAGCCAGGCGCATGTCATCTCGCTCCAGTGGCTGACCTACGACTTCCTTGTGCCGGATGATGCGGGCAATCGCGCGATCTCCCGCGCGTCGGCCTCCGCGATGCTGACGATGATCGGCATCGTGATCCTGCTGATCATCCCGCTGCGCCGCACCTGGCGCGACCACAAGGGAGGGGCGCATTAATGGCTTCCAAGGCAATGCGGCAAAGCGTCGGCCTGCGCGCGCTTTCAAACGGGTTCCTCGCCTTCTGGTGCCTGCTCGCGTCCTTCCCGATCCTCTGGATCACGGTGATGAGCTTCAAGGCCCCGCGCGACGCCTTCGCCGCCTCTGCCTGGGATGTGATCACCGGGCCAGAGACGCGCGCGGCGGGCAATGGTCTGTCGGTGCTGGACATCATCGTGGGCATCACGGTGCTCTACTTCACCATCCGCTGGGCCTTTGGCGTGCTGCCCGGGCTGGTCCGGCAAGTCTTCCCCAGTAGCCTCATCGTACTGGGCTGGCTCGTTGGGGCCGCGGCCTACGCCATCGCCTTCATCATCGTCTTCTTTGGCATCCTGCCGCCCGTGCTGGGGGTCCTCAACGGCCTCCTCGGCCCGCTAGGCGAGCCGATCATCGGCCTCACGACCATCCATTACTACTCGGTCTGGGTCGAAAACGCGTTCTTCCGCAATTTCCTGAACTCGCTTCTGGTGACCGCAGGCGTTGTGACGATCTCCCTCACCGTCGGCACGCTCGCAGGCTACGGCCTCGCGCGCTCCGGCTCGAACCTCGCGTTCTGGCTGCTGATCATCGCGCTGGTCTTCCGCGCGCTGCCCCATTCGGTGCTGGTGGCGGGCTACCTGCCGTGGTTCATCAACTCTGCCGAAATCCTGCGCCCCCTCCTTGGCGACATTTCCCCAACCCTCTACGGCCAGCCCTGGGCCATCATCGCGGTGCTCGTGGCGATCAACCAGCCCTTCACCATCTGGATGCTGCGCAGCTTCTTCCAGAACATCCCCTCCGAGCTGGACGAGGCCGCCCGCGTCGACGGCTGCAGCCACTTCCAGGCGTTCCGCCGGGTGATCATGCCGGTCATGTGGCCCGGAGTGATCACCACCGGCCTCTTCTCGTTCCTGCTGGGCTATAACGATTTCCTCGTGACCTCCCTGCTGCTTGATGCGCAGAACCAGACGATGGTCCCGGCCATCGCGGGCTACTTCAACCGCGAAACAACAACCACCGACCAGGTCGAAGCTGTCGCCGCAGCCGTGTCAATCATCGCGCCGCTGTTCCTCTTGGTCATGGTCTTCCAGCGCCAGATCGTCAGCGGCCTCACTGCCGGAGCCGTGAAAGGATGAGCGCGAACCGCCGCACCGGCGCCTTGCGCGCCCACCCGGCCCTGAACCGGATGCCGCGCGATTTCATAAACGGCGGCCCGTAAAGCGCCGCCGCCGGAGAAAAAGCACCGCACGTCCCCCTTCTCTGTTCCAAAAAAATCCCCGCCGGAGGCTCCCGCAGCCGGCCACACGCACCAAGGCAAGACAATGAAGGGTTCCCGCCCCGAACAGGCCGTTCTGACCAAAGACACGGACCTTAGCAAAACACAAAGCACCCGCGCCGTGATCGAAGGCATGGTCGACGGGCTCAACGACCACCGCATCGCCGATATCGGCGAATTCTTCAGCGAAGGCTTCGGCTGGTACGGCAATCAGGGATGCGGCAAGAAACGCGGCCTCCGGGAGTTCCAGGAAAACTGGCAAAAGCCCTTTCAGGCCGCGTTTTCAGACAAGGTCTGCATCGACGAGGCGCGGCTTTACATGGGGGAATGGGCCGCCGCCTTTGGCCGGCAAGAGGCCACCCATTCCGGCGCCTTCATGGGCGTGGCCCCGACCGGCAAACGGATCGAGATCCGCTACATGGATTTCTGGAAAGTCGTGGACAGCAAGATCGTGGACAATTGGGTCATGGTGGACTTCCCCCATGTGCTTGCGCAGCTCGGCGTGGACGTCTTTGGCGGCCACGGCTGGGAAAAATATGACCGCGGAGAGGCACACCTTTCTAATACGACCCCCGCCCCCGCACCCGAGGAGGAGAGATAATGGCCATCACGCATCTGAAAACGGCCCGGTCCGAGGCGGACCGCGCCGAGGACGACGCCAAAACGCGTGCCATCGTCGAGGCGACGCTGAAGGACATCGAAGATAACGGGGACGCCGCCGTTCGAAGCCTGTCCGAGAAATTTGACCGGTATTCCCCTGCCAGCTACCGCCTGTCCGGGGCCGAGATCGACGCCCTGATCGCCGAGCTGACCCCGCGCGAGCTCGAAGACATCAAGTTCGCCCAAGCGCAGGTCGTCGCCTTCGCGCAGGCGCAGCGCGCTTCGATGCTGGACATCGAAGTGGAGACGATGCCCGGCGTGATCCTCGGCCACAAGAACATCCCCGTCCAGTCCGTCGGCTGCTATGTGCCCGGCGGCAAATTCCCTATGGTTGCCTCCGCACATATGTCCGTTGCCACCGCAAAGGTCGCGGGCGTGCCGCGCATCGTGGCCTGCACCCCGCCCTGGCAGGGCAAGCCCAACCCCGCCGTGATCGCCGCGATGCACCTTGGCGGCGCGCATGAAATCTACGTGCTGGGCGGCATCCAGGCCGTGGGCGCAATGGCGCTCGGGACCGAAACGATTGAGCCGGTGCACATGCTCGTCGGCCCCGGAAACGCCTTCGTGGCTGAGGCCAAGCGCCAGCTTTATGGCCGCGTCGGTATCGATCTTTTTGCAGGCCCTACCGAGACAATGGTGATCGCAGATGACACCGTGGATGCCGAGATGTGCGCGACCGACCTCTTGGGCCAAGCGGAACACGGCTACAACTCTCCGGCCGTTCTGCTCACCAACTCCCGCAAGCTGGCGGAAGCGACGATGGGTGAGGTGGCAAGAATTTTGAAAATTCTTCCCACCGCGGAAACCGCAGCGAAATCCTGGGATGAATACGGCGAGGTGATCCTTTGCGACACCTATGACGAGATGCTTGAGGTTGCCGATGACATCGCCTCCGAGCACGTGCAGGTTATGACCGACCGGGACGATTGGTTCCTTGAGAACATGACCTGTTACGGCGCGCTATTCCTTGGCCCTCGCACCAATGTGGCCAACGGGGACAAGGTGATCGGGACGAACCACACCCTGCCGACCAAAAAGGCGGGCCGCTACACAGGCGGGCTCTGGGTCGGCAAGTTCCTGAAAACCCACAGCTATCAAAAAGTGACCACAGATGCGGCTGCGGCAGAGATCGGCGCCTACGGCTCGCGGCTTTGCATGCTTGAAGGCTTTGTGGGCCATGCGGAGCAGTGCAACCTGCGGGTGCGCCGCTATGGCGGGCGGAACGTGCCGTATGGCACCGGCGCGCCCCATCTGGATGCGGCGGAGTGAGTGGAGGGTGAGGGACTGGGGCTCTGCCCCAGACCCCGGGATATTTGAGACCCAAAGAAGACATGGACGTTCATTCTCATAACAAGAGCCTGATTTCGCCTGTGCGGGCGGCGATGGCGGATTTCGAATTGGAAGCTGTGCGCGCGGTGTTCGGTGACGTCTGCGTGCCGGATGTAACGTTCCGGCTCGCGCATCCCTTCGGCGATCTGCGCGGCGTGGACGCTTATCTGGAAGCGGCCTATGTGCCGCTGCGGCACGCGATCCCGGACCTCGAGCGGCGCGACTGGATCGTCATGGCGGGGCCGGATGATCACGGAAACGACTGGGTTGGCTGCGGCGGGCATTATGTCGGGACGTTTGCCAAGCCGTGGCTCGACATCCCGCCCACGGGGCATTTCGCGCATATGCGGTTCCACGAGTTCTACCGCTTTGAGGACGGCAAGATCGTGGAGATGCAGGCGCTGTGGGACCTGCCAGAGGTGATGATGCAGGCCGGGGCTTGGCCGATGCCCCCCTCGCTGGGCCGCGAGTTCTGCATCCCTGGCCCTGCCACGTGCGACGGGCTTGTGCCCAGCCCGTGGGATGCGGCGGCGGCAGAGGCGTCCAAGGTGCATATTGTCGATATGCTCGATCACATGAAGCGGCACCCGTCGCAGGGCGGGCCGGAGGTGATGGAGATGGAGCGGTTCTGGCACCCCCGCATGACGTGGTACGGCCCTGCGGGCATTGGCACCGGGCGCGGGATCAAAGGCTTTCGCGACTGGCATCAAATCCCCTTCCTCGCCGCGATGCCGGACCGGGGGGCCTATGTGGGCGACATCACCTACCACTTCTTTGGCGATGGCGATTACGCCGCCGTGACCGGCTGGCCGGACATGTACCAGACCCTCTCGCATCCCGGCTGGCTGGGCATCGCGCCCCCGGGCAAGATGATCGAGATGCGCAGCCTTGATTTCTGGCGCATGGAGCGCGGGCTGATCCGGGAGAACTGGGTCATGGTGGACCTATTGCACATGTACGACCAGATCGGCGTCGACCCGCTCGCGCGGATGCGGGAGTTCAACAAGGCGCGGCAAGGGTTTGATCCCGAAACAGGAAAGGCGCTTTGATGCTGCCCAAAACCCCCTCCTTTCGACTTGATGGCAAGCGTGCGCTGGTCACGGGCGGGTCTTCTGGGATTGGCCTTGCCTGTGCGGCGGCGCTGGCAGAGGCGGGCGCGGCGG
Organism: Pseudomonadota bacterium; assembly: GCA_039817385.1. Taxonomy (GTDB): domain Bacteria; phylum Pseudomonadota; class Alphaproteobacteria; order Rhodobacterales; family Rhodobacteraceae; genus JBCBCP01. The sequence goes on from JBCBVY010000005.1 coordinate 300,786, forward strand.
TGACCATCGCGGCGCGCCGCGCCGGGCCGCTGGACGAGGCCGTGGCAGACATCACAAAGGCCGGCGGGCAGGCCGCGGCACTGGTGCTGGATCAGACCGATCTAGACGCGCTTAGCGCCGCCTTTTCAGAGCCTTACGACGTGGTCCTCAACTCCGCTGGCCTCGCGCGGCATTCGCCGGCGCTGGACACGACGCCGGACGATTACGACGCGGTGATGAACATCAACCTGCGCAGCGCCTACTTCCTGTCGATAAATGCGGCAAACGCCTTGCAGGATGCGAACAAATCGGGCTCGATTATCCACATCTCCTCTCAGATGGGCCATGTCGGCGGGCAGGACCGCGCGGTGTACTGCGCCTCCAAGCATGCGCTGGAAGGGATGACGAAGGCGATGGCGATCGAATGGGGCAAGGCGGGCATCCGCATCAACACGATCTGCCCCACCTTCATCCGCACCCCGCTGACCGAGCCGACCTTCAACGACCCGGACAAGCGGGTGTGGATCGAAGGCAAGATCAAGCTGCCCCGCGTGGGCGAGGTGGAGGACATCATGGGTGCCGCGGTCTACCTCGCCTCGGACGCGGCGGCGATGGTCACGGGCACCTCCATGCTGATCGACGGCGGCTGGACGGCAGGCTGATGGGGGCACGGGTGACAGCGCGGGACGTGGCGGCGCGGGCGGGGGTGTCCCGCTCGGCCGTCTCCCGCGTGTTCACCCCCGGCGCGTCGGTGTCCGGCCCCACTGCGGAAAAGGTGCGCGAAGCGGCCACGGCGCTGGGCTACCGCCCCAACGTGCTCGCGCGCAGCCTGATCACGGGCCAAAGCCGGATCATCGGGCTGGTGGTCGCCTATCTCGACAACCTCTTTTACCCCGAAGCGCTGGAGGAACTGTCAAAGGCGCTGCAACACCAAGGCTACCACGTGCTGGTCTTCATCGCCGACAACAAGTCGGGCGCCACCGCCGGGCTGGTCGAAGACCTGTTGGACTATCAGGTGGATGCCATCATCGCCGCTTCTGTCGGCCTTTCAAATGACCTGACCGCACGCTGCGTGGAGGCGGGCATTCCCGTTGTGCTGTTCAACCGGGGGCAGGACGACCCGCGCCTGTCCTCGGTCACGTCCGACAATGTCGCAGGCGGGCGCGCGCTGGCTGCGTTCCTGATCGCAGGCGGGCACCGCAAGATCGGACATATCGCCGGGTGGCCCGGCGCTTCGACCCAGCGGGACCGGGAGGCAGGCTTTCGCGCGGGGCTTGATGCGGCGGGCATGGGCCTTCACGCGCGGATCGAGGCGGATTTCGACCTTGCCAAAGCCCGCGATGCGGCCCGCGCTATGTTTGCGGATGATCCGCCCGATGCGGTCTTTGTCGCCAATGACCACATGGCCTTTGCCGTGATGGATGTGCTGCGGTTCGAGCTGGGTCTGCGCATCCCGGAGGACGTGAGCATCGTGGGCTATGATGATGTCGCCATCGCCGCCTGGCCCGCCTATGACCTGACCACGGTGCGCCAGCCCGCGGGCCAGATGGTCCGCCGCACGGTCGACCTTCTGATGCAAAAGCTGCGGGGCACTGCCGCCCCCGAACAGATCACCATCCCCGGCCCGCTGCGCATCCGCAGCTCGGCGCGCAAACCTGAGGGCATCACATGAAGGGCTTTTCCAACCGTTTCGCCGATTTCCCCGACTACATCATCGGCATCACGAAGGAGATCTGGGAAGACCGCGGCATCGCCACGCTACACGCCTATTACGCGCCGGACATCGTTGTACGCTCGCCCGCCTCGGTCGTGGTGGGCAATGAGAAGGTGATCGGCGCCACGATGGCGACGCTGGCCGAGTTCCCGGATCGGGAGCTGCTGGGCGAGGATGTGATCTGGAGCGGCACGCCCGAGGAGGGGATGCTGTCCTCGCACCGCATCCTCAGCACCGCAACCCACGCCGCCGACGGGGTCTATGGCAAAGCAAGCGGTAAACAGCTGCGCTACCGGATCATTGCGGACTGCCATGCGGTGGACAATCAGATCAACGATGAATGGCTGATCCGCGACCAGACCGCCATCGTGCGCCAACTGGGTTGGGATGCGAAGGAATATGCCGCGAACCTGATCGAAGCCGAAGGCGGACCAGACGCCTGCGTACGGCCCTTGACCCCGGCCACCGACCAACTCGGCCCCTACAAGGGCACGGGCAACGACAATGAATGGGGCGGCAGATACGCTAGCGTATTAACCCGCATCATGGGCGCGGATATGGCCGTGATCCCTGCCGAATACGACCGCGCCGTGCAGTCCGAATACCCGGGCGGAGAGACCGGCCACGGCACCGGCCCGGTCGACCGCTTCTGGATGTCCTTGCGCGCTGCCGTGCCGGATGCGCAGTTCACCATCCACCACCAGATCGGCCGCGACGATCCCCTCATGCCCCCCCGCGCGGCCATCCGCTGGTCGCTGCATGGCACACATTCGGGCTGGGGCACCTTCGGCGCGCCAACCGGGGCGGAGGTCTACATCCTCGGGATTTCCCATGCCGAGTTCGGCTCCCTCGGCGCCGCGGCACCGAAAATCCGCCGGGAATACACGCTGTTTGATGAGACCGCTGTGTGGAAGCAGATCCTGTTGCAAGCGTGATGGATGACGACGACCCATACCCAGACCGATGGAGCCAGCTTATCGGCCGCAAACCCTGTTCCGACCGGGGCAGCAACCTGCGCCGTCTCTGGTCGCGGCTGTCGATCATGCTCGCCGCCCTGCTTTTGGCAGAGGCAAGCTTGAACGTGGCTCAGCCTCCCCTCATTCTCGCCATTGCATTGATCTTTACGTCGGTTTGGTCGATCAGCTTCTTCGGGATCGTCGTTTTCATTCAGCCGCTTCGCACGTCGCCAGGCTTTGCAGTCAATGCGCAGCGCTTGCTTCTCGACACGCTGATTTCCGCATCCATGCTGATCCCGACCTTCGCATTGGCCTATCGCCTGTTAGGCATGAATGCGCCAGGTTTCCTGATGCGCGATGTCCTGCCCACTGATGCAATCTACTTTTCTGCGGTCACATTTTCGACCCTGGGCTTCGGCGATTTCGCGCCGCTTGGGTGGTCACGGAGTTTTGCAGCGGTTGAGGCGCTGATCGGAAATGTACATCTGGGTTTTGTGGTGGGCGCGATCTTCGCAATCGTCGGGCGAGGTCTCAGCCGAACATGATACCCAAGAGCAACGCCACAACTGTGCCGATCCCGCAAATCGCCATGATATACGGGGCTGCGGCCATCATCTTTTCGTATGTGCGCTCACTCATGTCACGCAAGATATTTGCGAAAACCGCAATTTTCAATGAACAACCCGCTCGCTTCTGCCACCGGAGGACAAAATGGACCGCTACGACGACCTGATGTTCACCCCCGCCGTCCGTGCCCTGCAACGCGCGGATGGCTCCGAAGAAACCTACGCCCGCAGCTACGGCGCGCGAACAAGGCCCCTGGGCGCGGATGAGCGGGTGTTCATAGAAAGCCGGAGCTCCTTCTACATGGCCTCCGTGTCCGAGACTGGCTGGCCCTACATCCAGCATCGCGGTGGGCCGGTCGGCTTTCTCAAGATGCTGGGCGAGGACGTCATCGGCTTCGCCGACTACCGCGGCAACCGGCAGCATATCTCCGAAGGCAACCTGAGCGTCGATCCCCGCGTGTCCCTGTTCCTGATGGACTACCCCCGCAAGGCCCGGCTCAAGATGCAGGGCGAGGCGCGTGTCCAGTCCGCGGAGGACGCGCCCGCGTTGGCCGAACAGCTCACCACCGAAGGGCAGGGCCGAATCCAGCGGGTCGTCACCATCACCGTGAGAGCCTTCGACTGGAACTGCCCCCAGTTTATCACCCCGCGCTTCACCGAAGAGGACATCGCGGCCATGCTCGGCGCGAAGCTTCAGGAACAAGAGGCCCGTATCGCCCAGCTGGAAGCGGAGCTTGCGGCGCTTCGATGACCAACGTGTTCACAGCTGCGGAAAAGATGATGGCACTGTCCGAGGACGACTGGCTGCGCCACGCGAACCCGTTGTCGGGTTGGACCCGGTTCCTGACCGGTGCGCCGCTGCTGGTGTTTGCCATCTGGTCCCGCGTCTGGATCGGCTGGTGGGCGCTTGCCGCCGTCGCTGCGGCGCTGGTTTGGATTTGGGTCAACCCGCGCGCTTTCCCTAAGCCGCACGATTACGGATCGTGGATGTCGCGCGCCGTGTTGGGCGAGCGGATTTTCCTTGCCAAGGACGACTACGATATTCCCCAGCACCATTTGCGCATGGCGCACCTGACCACCGCGCTTGCTCTTGCCGGTGTCATCCCGCTGATCTGGGGGCTGATCGTGCTAGACCCGTGGGCGGCGGTCCTCGGTTTGGCGCTCGCGATCCTGGCAAAAGCGTGGTTCTGCGACCGCATGGTGTGGCTGCACGCCGACCTGACCGGAAGCGTTCCAGGCACGCCGCAGCCACAGCCGGTGATGCCGCAGCGGAAGGCCGGATAGATGCACGAAGACCTCTGTACAAAACATACTTTGGCCCGATCAAAAAATGTACAAAATGCAAGACCCAGCCCGCAAAGGACCCCGCAATGACCCCCGCCGACATGGAAGCCCGCATCGTTCGCTATGGCGATCTGCAACCCTGCAAGACCGCCTTCATCGATGCCCATACGCCCGGCTCCGACCAGAAAGAGAACTTTACGATCATCGGTGGCGGGGTGAGCGAGTCGCCTGATCAGCACGTACACATCTCCATCCCGCACGGCTTCAACATCGGCGCGGCAGGCCAGCCGCCGAAGTGCCGCAATTCCCTGCACAACCACCGTACGGCGGAGGTTTTCTTCGTCCTGTCAGGGCGTTGGCGGTTTTTCTGGGGGGAGCATGGCGACGCGGGTGAGGTGATCCTTGAGGAGGGCGACATTTTCAACATCCCCACCAATATCTTCCGCGGGTTCGAAAATATCGGCACCGATTACGGGATGATCATGGCGATCCTGGGCGGGGATGATTCGGGCGGCGGCGTGATCTGGGCGCCGCATGTGATTGAGGATGCCAAGGCGCACGGGCTGGTGCTGGGCGAGAATGGCAAGCTTTATGACAGCAAGAAGGGCGAAAGCCTGCCCAATGGCGTGGCCCCTATGCCATTGCTTTCAAATGAAGAGTTGGACAAGGTCGATGCGCCCTCCACGATGCAGGTGATCGGCGGCTATGTGCGCCGCTACCTTGATATGTACGCGCTGGCGGAGGCGGGCACCCCGTGCAAGGTGATCGGAGAGGCCGGCATCATCCGTGACAAACCGGGGTTCGAGGTTGACTTGCTGACGCGGAAATCCTCCAGTGAAAACATGCACATGCATAACCGCCCCTCGGTCTTGATGCCGGTCAAGGGCCATTGGCGCGTGATGTGGGAGGACGGGTCGGCCACCCTTGCCCCAGGCGATACGATGTCCGTGCCCGCGGGTCTTCCGCACCGGGCGGAGCCGTCGATGACGGGCGAGGCCGCGCTCTACCACGTGATTGCTACGGACGATTCCGCTGGCGCGACGTGGAGGGGCTAAGTGCCTGTTTTTGAAGGACATAACGATGCGCTCTCCCGCCTTTGGAATAAGGGCGGCGACCCTGTGGAGCTGTTCGCGCAGGACATCGGCCATGTGAACGTACCGGCTTGCGCAGCGGGCGGCATGCGCGGCGGGTTCTTCGCCGTCTACTCCCCCGCGGTGCGCAACGGCTTTTTTGAGCTGGCCCCGGCGACGAAGGCGTTGCCGCTCCCGGAGCCGCTGGAGCCCGGCTGGGCGACGCAATCTGCGCTGGCGCAGGTTGGCATCGCGCACGCGCTCCAGCGCGCGGGTCAAATCGAGATTGTCACGTCGAAACAACAGCTTGAGGCGTCGTGGGACGCCGAGCCAATCACCTGCATTCTGCACCTCGAAGGCGCCGAATGCATCGACCCCGAACTGCTGACCCTCGATGCCCTCTACGGCGCGGGCCTGCGCTCCCTCGGCCCCGTCTGGTCGCGGCCCAACATCTGGGGGCACGGCGTGCCCTTCGCCTATGACACGGACCCGGGCACCGGCCCTGGCCTGAGCGATGACGGGCACCGCCTCGCGCGGCGCTGCGCGGAGCTGGGCATCCTGCTGGATGTCAGCCATCTCACCCGCAAAGGCTTTGACGATATCGCGGCGCTTGGCCTGCCTGTCATTGCAACCCATTCAAATGCATGGGAAATATGCCCCTCCGCCCGAAACCTGACAGACGATCAACTGGACATCATTGCCCAATCTGGTGGGGTCGCGGGTGTCAATTTCGAGCCCTCCTTCACCAGCGAGGCCGGCTGGCGCACAGGGCAAAGCACGATTGACGGGCAGGTTGACCAGTTCGCCTACATGCTCGACCGTATGGGCGAAGATCATGTCGTGCTTGGCTCCGATTTCGACGGCGCGCGCACGCCGCAGGGCATCGCCTCTGCCGCCGATTTACCGCGCTTGATCCGCGCGATGGAAGACCGCCAATTCGGCGCGGCGGTCATTGACAAAATCACACACGGAACCTGGCTGCGCCTGCTGGGTGAGCACCTCGGAGACTAGAAAATTGCCAGTAAAAACAACGCATGTCGGCAGCCTCCCCCGCAGTCAGGAAGTTGTGGATTTCATCTTTGCCCGTGAGCGTGAAGAGCCCTACGATCTGGCCGCTTTCGACGCCTGCATGGCCCGTGCGGTGGATGAAACGGTGGCCCGGCAGGTCGACGCCGGGGTGGACATCGTGAGCGATGGCGAGACGTCAAAGATCAGCTATGCCACCTACGTCAAGGACCGCTACACCGGGTTTTCCGGCGATAGCCCGCGCAATGCACCCGCCGACCTGAAGCAGTTTCCGACCTTCCTCAAGCGCCTTGCTGATGCGGGCGGCACGCCGCAATACGCGCGGCCCATGTGCACGGGGGAGGTCCGCTCCAAGGGGCAAGGGGAGCTTGAGAAGGACATCGCCAACCTCAAGGATGCGATGGCGACGCATGGGGTGGAACGCGGTTTCATGAACGCGGCCAGCCCTGGCGTTATCGCCCTGTTCTTGCAGAACGATTTCTACCCCACGCGCGACGCCTACCTTGCAGCGCTCGCGGACGCGATGAAGGCGGAATACGAGACGATTGTGGCCTCGGGCCTCGACCTGCAGCTGGATTGCCCTGACCTCGCCCTGTCGCGGCACATGCTGTTCAACGACCTGAGCGATGCGGAGTTCATCAAGGTCGCGGACGCGCATGTGGAAGCGCTGAACCATGCGTTGGCGGATGTGCCGGAAGAGAAGGTGCGCATCCACATCTGCTGGGGCAATTACGAGGGCCCGCATGTCTGCGATATCCCGATGGCGCAGATGTTCGACACGCTGATGTCGGCCAAGGCGCGCTATGTCCTGTTTGAAACGTCCAACCCCCGCCACGCGCACGAATGGACGGTCTTCCGCGACCGCAAGGCGGATATCCCGGACGGCAAGGTGCTGGTGCCGGGTGTGGTGGACACGACGACAAATTTTGTCGAACATCCAGAAGTTGTCGCGCAACGCATTGAACGGTTTACGCAAATCGTGGGAGATGACCGCGTGATCGCGGGCTCCGATTGCGGGTTTGGCACCTTTGCTGGCTTTGGTGCGGTCGATCCAGAGATTGCTTATGCCAAGCTCGAAGCGCTCAGCGAAGGGGCAAAAATGTGATGGACAACGCCCTGCACACCCTCCTGAAATCCGTCGACACGCCCACCGTCTGCAACGCGATCGAGGTCGCGCAGGGGCGGCGCGGCTTCAGCGCCTTTACCCGCGGCACGATGCTGGCCTCCGACCCTGCGGGCGTGATGGTTGGCTATGCCCGCACCGCCCGCATCCGCGCCGTTGCCCCGCCGACCGAGGATGCCGCCACCATCAAGGCGCGCCGGATGGCCTATTACAAGTACATGTCTGAAGGCCCGCGCCCCGCCGTCTGCGCCGTGCAGGACCTCGACGTGCCCGCCGCCATCGGCGCCTATTGGGGCGAAGTGAACACCAGCATTCACAAGGCGTTTGGTCTGTCCGGCACGCTGACCGACGGCGTGATGCGCGACCTTGGCGATCTGGCCGAGGGGTATCCGGTGGTTGCAGGCTCCATCGGGCCGAGCCACGGCTTTGTGCATGTGGTCGATTACGGCGCGCCGGTCCGCATCTTTGGCCTCGATATTGCCGAAGGTGACCTGATCCACGCCGACCGGCACGGCGCCGTGGTGATCCCCGAAGACGTCATTCCGGAGTTGGCAGAAGCCATCGCCAGCCTGCACCGGGCCGAGGGGATCGTCTTTGACGCGGTGAAGGGCAAGCAGATCAGTTTTGAAGCGTTTGAGGCCGCCTGGGCCGCGTTCGAGGCGGCGCGCACATGAGACTTGTCCGCCACGGCCTCGCGGGTGCCGAAAAACCCGGCCTGATCGACGCGCAAGGGCAGGTGCGTGACCTGTCGGAGCATATCCCAGACATCACCGGGGCGACGCTTGCGCCTGATGTGCTGGACACGCTGGCCCAGATCGATCCAGAGACGCTGCCGGTGGTCGATGCCCCGCGCCTTGGCCCCTGCATCGGCGGCGTGGGCAAGTTCATGTGCATCGGTCTGAACTATTCCGACCATGCGGCGGAGGCGGGCATGCCAATCCCCGACCATCCGATCCTCTTTATGAAGGCCACATCGGCCATTTGCGGCCCCACCGACCCGCTGGTGCTGCCCCGCGGCTCAAAAGCCACCGATTGGGAGGTCGAGCTGGCCGTCATCATCGGCACCCGCGCGAAATATGTCAGCGAAGCGGGCGCCCTGTCCCACGTCGCGGGTTATTGTGTGACCAATGATGTGTCAGAGCGAGACTTTCAGCTGGGCCTGACCGGCCAATGGACCAAGGGCAAAAGCTGCGACAGCTTCGGCCCGCTCGGCCCCTGGCTGGTGACGGCGGACGCGGTGCCTGACCCCCAGAACCTCGCACTCTCCCTGACCGTCAACGGCGCGCAGATGCAGACGGGCAACACGGACAAAATGGTCTTCTCTGTCGCGCAGATCATCGCGCATCTCAGCACGCTGATGACGCTGCACCCCGGCGACGTGATCGCCACAGGCACCCCGCCCGGGGTGGGCATGGGCATGGACCCGAAGGTCTATCTTAGTGAAGGCGATGTGGTCGAGGCGTCCATCGAAGGACTCGGCGCCCAGCGGCAGGTGGCGATTGCCGACACGTAGGGTGGGGTTTCACCCCACCGCTAGTCCTTGATCGACGGCGCCCCCCCTTCAAAGGCGTTCCCGTTCACGTAATCGCACGGGTCTTCCTGCATCTGCAGGTGCAGCCCATCGCCGGTGTAGGGATGCGCGCGGGCGAGGGCCTCGTCCACCTCGATGCCAAGGCCCGGCGCTTCGGGCGGGGTGATGAAGCCATCCTCGACCCGGATGCTGCCCTTGATCAGCGCGTCGTGGAACGGCGTTTCAATCGTCTCTGCCATCAGCAGGTTGGGGATGGAAGCGGCGAGGTGGATGTTTGCCGCCCACTCCACCGGCCCCGCATAAAGGTGCGGCGCCATCTGCGCGCCAAAGACCTCGGCCACCCCTGCGACCTTCTTTATCTCCCAAATCCCGCCCGCGCGGCCCAGCGCCGGTTGCAGGATTTCCGCCGCGCCCGCGCGCAGGACTGCGCCAAACTCGGCCTTCGTCGTCAGCCGCTCGCCCGTCGCCACGGGAATACGCACCCCGCGCGACACCCGCGCCATCCCCTCCACATCGTCGGGCGGCACCGGCTCTTCGAACCACAGGGGGGAATACGGCTCCAAAGCCTGCCCCAACCGGATCGCGCCCGCGGGATTGAACTGCCCATGCGTGCCAAAAAGCAGGTCCGCCTTATCCCCCACCGCCTCCCGGATCGCGGCGCAAAAGGCCACGGACATGGTGATGTCGGACATCGCGGGCATGTGCCCGCCGCGCATCGTGTAGGGGCCTGCGGGGTCGAATTTCACCGCCGTATAGCCCCGCGCCACCGCATCCGCCGCGGCCACGCCTGCCATCTCGGGCGACGTCCAGAACTCGGTCATATCCTGCCCTGGCAGCGGGTAAAGGTAGGTATAGGCCCGCACCCGGTCCCACATCTTCCCACCCAAGAGCGCCCAGACGGGCCGCCCCCGCGCCTTGCCAAGGATGTCCCAGCAGGCGATCTCCAGCCCCGAGAACGCGCCAATGACGGTCGGATCGGGCCGCTGGGTGAAGCCGGAGGAATAGGCGCGGCGGAACATCTTCTCGATGTTTTCGGGGCTTTCTCCCTGCATGTGCCGGGCAAAGACGTCGCGGATCACCGCCTCCATCGCAACCGGTCCAACGGTCGCGGCATAACACTCCCCCCAGCCGGTCATCCCGTCATCGGTGGTCAGCTTCACAATGATCCAATACCGCCCGCCCCAGCCGGGGGCCGGGGGCGCGGTCACGATCACATCCAGATCAACCAGTTGCATATCTCAACCCTTCTTTTGGCCAGAAATATTCCGGGGGGTTTGGGGGGCTGGCCCCCCAATAGAGGACTTGGTTTGGGGGGCTGGCCCCCCGTTTTTCGCCGCCCCGGCCACCTCCCGCGTGTGCCCATGCCGCAGAAAAACCAGAAGCGCGACCACCATCAACCCCGCGGACAGCAGGAACGGCGCGCCGGGAAAACTCATAGGGCGGCTCGGCTCCGCAAAGGCGAAAAAGACCGAACTCATCACCATCGGCGAAGCGATCATCGCCAGCGCCGACACGGAGGTCAGCGCCCCCTGCAACTCGCCCTGTTGATCGTCCCGCACGGCTTTGGACATGATCCCTTGAAGCGCAGGCGTGATGACGGCGGCAAAGGCGGCAATCGGCGTCAGGATCAGCGCAACCGTGCCGGAGGACACAAAAGCGATCGCGGCAAAGGCAAAAATGTCAAAGCCGTGCCCGTAAATCACCGTGCCCCGCTCGCCCAGAACGCGCAAAACCGGGCGGATCAGCCCGGCCTGAACGATGGCCATCGTTCCGCCAAAAAGCAGCAGCGACAGGCCGATGGTCGACGGGGTCCAGCCAAACTGCACATTGCCGAAATAGGCCCAGACCGAAGGGTAGACCGCAAAGGCAAACTGGTAGAGGAAATAGACCCACAAGAGCGCAGCGATCCCCGGCAGCTTGCCCAGCACCTTGAGCGCGCCAAGCGGGTTCGCGCGGCGCCACTCGAACGGGCGTCGGATGCGGTCGGTCACCGTCTCTTTCAGCACGAAATAGCCAAACACCGCGTTGAGCGCGGCGAGCGCGGCGGCGGCATAAAAAGGCGCGCGGGTGCCCAGCTCGCCCAGGAAACCGCCCATCAGCGGGCCAAAGACAAAGCCCGCACCAAAGGCCGCCCCGACCAGCCCGAAATTCGCCGCCTTCTCGTGCGGTTTCGAAATGTCGGCCATGTAGGCATTCGCGGTGCTTTGCGTCGCCGCCGTGATCCCGCCGACAATTCGGCCCAGCAGCAGGAGCCAGATGCTGCCTGCGACCGCCATCACGACGTAGTCCAGCGCCATCACCACCAGTGAGATCAGCAAGACAGGCCGCCGCCCAAACCGGTCCGACAGCCCGCCCACCACAGGGCCAAAGAGGAACTGCATCACCGCAAAGGTCGTCGACAGGATCCCGCCCCAGAGCGCCGCGGTCGCGATGGTCCCGCCGTTCACCTCGCGGATCAGGTCCGGCATGACCGGCACGATCAGGCCGATGCCCATTGCGTCGATCATGACGGTGATCAGGATGAAGATGACCGCCGGGTTCACCCGAGCGCCTCGCGCACGGCGGCGGCAAAGGCGCGCGCCTCCGCCGGGGCGTGGCCCATCGCGCCCACGTCAAACAGCCCCTCGGGCAGCTCATGGGCGGCGCGGGCGACGTGCTCTAGCGGCACGCCTTGCGTCTCCGCTTCCCGGCACAGCGCTTTGACCTGCGCCTGCGCCGCAGGCCGCGGCATCTGCGCGGCCAGCGCAAAGCTCAGCGCCTCGGCAAAGGCCATCGACCCGTCCAATGCGGCGCGCATCGCGTCCGGGCGCGGCTCAAGCCCGTCGGCAACCGCCACAAGCGTCTTTAGGCAGGCCGCACAGGTCAGCGTGATCTGCGGCAGCGGCATCCATTCGGCAAACCACGCGGCCCCGTCCCGGCTGAACTGATGCGCGGCAGCGCTTTGCAGGGCCGCGCGCTGCCCGCCCGCATAGGTGTTCAAAGCCACCAGCGCCGAAGGCCCCACCGGGTTCTGCTTTTGCGGCATGGTCGAGGAGGCCCCGACGGGGCCGAGCGAGACCTCCCCGTGCGCGGACAGTCCGATCAGCGTTTGGCCCACCGAAGCGCCCGCCGCGATCACCCGGCACTGCCAGTCCGCGATGGCCATAAGCGGGCTGCGATCCGTGTGCCAGCTGCGCCCGGGATCCGCCAGGCCCAGCGCTTCGGCCAGCGCCGCGCGTGTCTCCGCGGCCCGAGGCCCAAGTGCAGATGACGTACCCGCCGCGCCCGAGAGCGACACATACAGCCCCGCGCGCACATTGCCCAAATCGCGCAATGCGGCCAATATCGGCGCACCAAAACCGGCCACAACTGCACCCCAGCTTGTTGGCGTCGCAATCTGGCCATAGGTCCGCGCGGGGCAGGGGGTCTCCGCCCCGTCCTCTGCCATGTCCGCCAGCCGCGCCAGCACCGCGCGCACGGCCTTTTCGGCCAGCGCAAGGGCTTGGCGCAGGCGCAGCATCAGGGCGGTGTCCATAATGTCTTGGCTCGTCGCGCCCCAGTGCACGTATTGCGCGTGCTCCGGCGCCTGCATCTCTTCGCGGAACCGCGCGACCAGCGCGGGCACGGGCACGCCGTTCTGGCCCGTCGCGGCGCCAAGGCTCGACGGGTCCAGTTGCAACTCCATCGCGGCGCGGTGGATCGCGGCGCCGCTGACCTCGGGGATCACCCCCAGCGCGCCTTGCGCCTTGGCCAAGGCGCCTTCGACCAGCAGCATAGCGCGCATCTCTGCGGCGTCCGAAAACAGCCGCCCCGCCTCGCCCGGATCGAACAGCTTGCCATAGATGGCGGAGCCAAAGACGGATGCCGCCACCTCAGATATGCCCCGTATCGCGCATGAACTGCGTCAGCACCTCGGCATATTCGGTGGGCTTTTCCACACAAGGCAGGTGCCCCGCCCCGCGGATCAGGTGGAACTGGCTGCCCGGGATCAAATTGGTCGTCTCGCGCATCAGATCGGGCGGGGTGGAGCCGTCTTCCGAGCCTGCAATGCCCAGCGCGGGCAGGCGCAGCTTGGCCGTGGTGCTGAAGAAATCCGTGCCGGAAATGGCCGCCGAACAGCCGATATAGCCCGCATCCGCTTGCCGCGTCAGCATGTTGCGCCACAGTGGCAACTCCGGCCCCGCGCGAAATTGCTTGGAAAACCACCGTTCCATGACCGCGTCCGCCAGCGCCTCGATCCCGCCAGCCTCCACGCCTGCGATGCGTTCGGCCCACATCTCTTTGGTGCCGATCTTGGCCCCGGTGTTCGACAGCACCACCGCGCGCACAAGGTCCAGCCGCTTCACCGCCAGCCCCTGCGCGATCATCCCGCCAATCGACAGCCCGACAAAGAGCGCGTCTTTGAAGCCCAGCGCGTCCATCAGCGCCTCCACATCGCCCACAAGCGTGCCCATTGCATAGGGCGCGGGCGGGCAATCCGACAGGCCATGCCCCCGCTTGTCAAAGCGCAGGATGCGCAGGCCCGCGGGCAGCAGCGGCATAATGGGATCCCACAGCCGCATATCCGTGCCCAGCGAATTGGCAAAGACCACCGGCGCGCCATCCTCCGGCCCGTCCACGCGGTAGTGCAGGCGCACGCCATTGGCTTCCATCATTTTCACGTGTCGTCCCCCATCCGCATATGCGCCATGATCTGCCCGTGATCCGAGGCCAGCTTGTTATACGGCGCCTCCGCGTGGCTGCCATCGGTCAGATGGTCGTTGAAGACGCTGAAATACTCCATCTCGCCGATCTGCTCTGGGCCGTCGACAAAATGCGCGGACATGAAGATCTGATCGATGCTTTCGAACACCCCGCCAAACGCAACCGTATAGACCATATCGCGCAGCGACCGGCGCACGAACAGCTTTTCGGCAGAATGCAGGCGCACGGCCTCGACCGCCTCCCGAATGGCTTCAGCCTCTTCATTCGAATAGCGGTCAGAGCGGTGCTCGGCATCGTGGCGCAGCATCCACGCGTAGTTCTTGAACGGCTTCTCGCCCGCGATGATCTCTGAGCTGACGGCATGTTCCCCATCGTTGAAATCGCCCAGCACCATGACGGGATTGCCCGCCTTAATCTCCGCCACGATGGCGCGGCGCAGCACCCACGCCTCCGCCATGCGCCGCAGCGCGGCGCGCAAGCTGCCCATCGCGCGGCCCACCGGATCATACTGGGTGAGATCCGCCTCGGGCGCAAAGGGGGCGCCGTCCGGGCGGACATATTCGCCCAGCTTCGATTTCAGGTGGCAGTTGAACACCGTGATGACGCGCCCGCCCACGGGCACGCGGACCTTAAGGATCGGGCGTGACAGGCGCGAGATGGTGTAATGCCCCGCCTCCCCGCCGCCCAGAGCTTGCAGGGGGATGTGGACCGGCTCCGCAAGGTCCTGGATCACCTCTGGCACGCCTTCAAAGCCAAGGCGAGAGACAATCGCAACACCCGGGCGGCGCTGCCCCGGCCCGCCATCGGTCACGTTAGGGGCAAAGGCCAGCGCGGCATCCGTGTAAGGCGAATAGGCCAGTTTGCGAAAGATCGCCTTCTTGCGATACCGCTTGCCCGCACCGGGGATATGCTCGGCGTTGCGTTCCATCCCTTCGGCGTCGGCGTGGTCCAAAACGTCGCGCAGCGCCTCTTCTTCAAAGATTTCCTGAAAACAGAGGATGTCGGCATCAAGGCTCTGGATCTGTTCGCTCAGCCAATCGCGTTTCCACGCATATTCCTCCGGCGTGTAGCTTTGGAAACGGTAGTATTCGCGGTCCGGGCCGATCAGGTTCTTGACGTTGAAACTGGCGATGGTGAAGCGGGTCATGTCAGGCTGTCTAGCGCGCGGGTGAACATCGCGGGGTCCACATTGCCGCCAGAGACGGTGGCGATCACGTCGGGGCCATCCAGGTCACGGCCCGCCAGCGCAGCGGCGAGCGCGACCGCCCCGCCGGGTTCTGCCACGATCTTCAGCCGCAGGAAGGCTTGCGCCATCGCGCGCAGCGCTTCGTCTTCGGTCACCACCAGCCCCGGCCCGCAAAGCCGTTGCAGGATCGGGAAGGTGCGCGCGCCGGGGCTTTGGGTCAGGATCGCATCGCAAATGTTGCCGGCGGTTTCCGGGTTCCTCTGGATTTCCCCGGTTTGCAGGGACCGCGCCACGTCGTCAAAGCCGTCCGGCTCCACCGGGCGCACGCGCATCCCGGGCGCGTCGGCCTCCAGCGCCAGCGCAATGCCCGAGGTCAGGCCGCCGCCGCCGCAACAGACCAGCACCTCCGCCTCGGTCACCCCCTGCGCCGCGGCCTGCGCGGCAATCTCCAGCCCGCAGGTGCCTTGGCCCGCGATCACTTCCGGCTCGTCAAACGGCTTGATGAGCGTCAGGCCCCGCTCCGCGGCCAGGGCATGGCCCACCACATCCCGGTCCTCGGAAGCGCGGTTATAGGTGACAACTTCGGCCCCCAGCGCGCGGGTGTTCTCGATCTTGAGGCGCGGCGCGTCGGACGGCATCAGGATGACCGACGGCACGCCGTGCAAACTGGCCGCATGGGCCACGCCCTGCGCGTGGTTGCCGCTGGAATAGGCCATCACGCCCTTGGCCCGCACGTCCGGGTGCAGCGACGACAGGGCCGACCACGCGCCGCGGAACTTGAACGAGCCGGTGCGTTGCAGGCACTCGGCCTTCACCCAGATGCGCCGCCCCGCGATCTCATCAAGGAAGGGCGAGTTTAGCAGCGGGGTGCGCACGGCGTGCCCGTCCAGACGCGCGGCCGCCGCGCGGATCATCTCGATATTCACGTCATCATCTCCATCCACTCCCGTATGGCGGCCAGCGCCTCGGGTTCATCCAGAAAAGGCACGTGCCCCCGGTCCGGCACCTCGGCAAAGATCATGTCGGGCCGCCGTGCCTGCATCTTGGTCGCTGTTTCAACGCGCAGCAGGTTCGATCCTGCCCCGCGGATCAGCGCCAGCGGTTTGCCCGCCAGCGCGTCGAAAAGCGGCCACAAGTCTGGCACATCGCCGCCCGCCTCAATCGGGGCACGCAGGCCCGGATCGTACGTAATTTCCAACCCGTCCGGCCCAATCCGGTACTGGGTGCGCGCCTCTTGCAGCCAACGCGTCTCGGGCACGTTCACAAAGCCCGGCAGACCCATTTGCATCGCCGCCGCCATTTGTTCGTGGGTCTGCATCGGCGGGTTTTTCCCAAGGTAGGCCATAATCGCGGCGATGCCTGCGGGGTCAATCTCCGGCCCCACATCGTTCAGGCACACGCCCAGCAACCTGTCCGGCACCGTGGCCGCAAGGCCCATCGCCAAGAGCCCCCCGCGCGAGGTGCCAAGGATCGCTGCCGCGGGCACGCCCAGGTGATCCAGCAGCTCAAGCACATCGCGCCCTTCAACCTCGGGCACATAGTTCATCGGGTTCGGGTCCCAGTCCGACATCCCGCGCCCGCGGTAGTCCAGCGTGATGACCCGGGCGGGCGGCAAGAGCGGGCGGACATAGTCGAAATCGCGCCCTGTGCGCGTCAGCCCTGCAAGGCACAAAAGCGGCAGGCCCGCACCATCGTCGGTGTAGTGCAGCGACAGGCCGTCGGAGGTGGTGAACGTCGCCATCACAGGCCCGCCAGCGCCGGAATGCCGGTAAGGTCGGGCAGCGTGTGGGCCGGGGTCCAGGGCAGGCGGTCCACCGGCTCGCCCGCCCGGTTCACCCACGCGGCGGTAAAGCCATAGCCGGTTGCGGCGGCGGCGTCCCAGCCGTTGGCGGACACGAACAGCACCTCGTCCCGCGCGCAGCCAAACCGGGCGCCGACAAGGCCATAGACCCGCGCGTCCGGCTTGAAGATGCCCACCGCCTCGACCGAAAGGCAGTCATCCAGCACCCCGCCGATCCCGGCAGAGCGCACCGCGCCCTCCAGCATCGCGGGCGCGCCGTTGGACAGGATCGCGGTGTTCAGCCCCCCCGCCTTGAGCGCGGCGAGCATGTCCGGCACCTCCGCATAGGCGCTCAGCTCCCAATAAAGGTCCAGAAGGCGCTGGCGCAGGGCCGCATCGCCGTCCAGCGCGGTTTTCTCCAGCGCCCAGTCCAGCCCGTCCTGCGTGACCTGCCAGAAATCACTGTGCGCGCCGGTCATGCCGCGCAGCCATGTGTATTGCAGCTGTTTCAGCCGCCACGCGTCGGCCAGCGCGCCCCATCTCTCCGCCAGTGCGGCGTGCTCCTGCGCGGCCTCCCGCGCCGCCGCGGCCACATCAAACAAGGTGCCATAGGCGTCGAAAATGCAGGTGGTGATCGGCATGGCAGGCTCCTTCCCGCGCACCCTGTCACGGGCACGCCGCAGGGGGAAGGCCCGTTTGACCGCGCGGGGCCCGCGTGCAAGGGTGCTGCAGCGGAACTCAAACATCGGAGACATCATGGCAGCCGTCAAATCCGGCGATACCGTCCACATCCACTACACCGGCACCCTGCTTGACGGCACGGTTTTTGACAGCTCTGAAGGGCGCGACCCGCTGGCCTTCACGGTTGGCGCGGGGCAGGTGATCAAGGGGCTTGATGCGGTGTTGCCGGGGATGGAACTTGGCGCGCAGAAGAAAGTCTCGATCCCCGCGACGGATGCCTACGGTCCGATCAACCCGGCCTTGCGACAGGACGTGCCGCGGTCAAGCATCCCGGCAGACATTCGGGCAGAGCCGGGCACGCAGCTTCAAATGCAGGGGCCCAACGGGCAGATTATCCCGGTGACGATTGTGCAGGTGAACGACGAGGCCGTCACGCTGGACGCGAACCACCCGCTGGCCGGGCACGATTTGACCTTCGACTTCACGGTCGAAAAGATCGACTAGAGGCCAAAGCGGCCTTCCTTCTTCTGGCCCAAAATATGCCGGGGGACCGCCATTGTGCGCCATTGGTTCCAGCCCAACGGCGACGGGCTGGCCCCCACTCCGACCAACGGGGCAAGCGCGCACAGATGTTCGCTTTGCGCTGTTTCCGGAACGGATAAGCCGCCAGCCGCTGGGGAGGCGATCCTTTGAAGGATCGCGCCCTGCCAATCCTTCAAAGGATTGGGCGCCTAAAGGTGATCCGGCTGCGGCATTCCCAAAACGTGGAAACCGCCGTCGACCCGGATAATCTCGCCGGTCGTGCAGGCGCCCGCGTCGGAGGCGAGGTAAACCGCGGTGCCGCCCACCGCCTCCAGCGTCGCGTTTGAACGCAGGGGCGCGTTTGCATCGGCGTGTTTGTAGGTTTTGCGTGCGCCGCCGATTGCACTGCCCGCGAGTGTCTTCATCGGGCCGGGGCTGATCGCGTTGACGCGGATGCCGTCGGGGCCAAGGTCATTGGCCAGGTAGCGCGTGGCGCTCTCCAACGCGGCCTTTGCCACGCCCATCACATTATAGTTCGGCACCACCCGGTTGGAGCCAATGTAGGTCAGCGTCATCAGGCAGCCGCCGTTTTCAAGCATAAGCGGGTGAGCGCGCCGCGCGACCTCAATGAGGCTGTAGGCGCTCACATCCATCGAGTGTTTGAAGTTGGCCCGTGTCGTGTTCAGCATCCGGCCCGTCAGCTCGGATTTGTCCGAATAGGCAATCGCATGGACGAGGAAATTGATCGTTGGCCAGCGGGCCTCAAGCGCGGCGAAAGCTGCGTCGAGGCTGTCATCGTCGGTGACGTCCACATCGACCATAAAGTCCGATCCCACAGAGGCCGCGAGCGGCTCCAGCCGTTTGCCAAACGCCTCGCCCTGGTAGGTAAAGGCCAGCTCCGCGCCCGCGTCGGCCATCGCTTTTGCGATCCCCCAGGCGATTGACCGGTCATTGGCCACGCCCATCACAAGGCCGCGCTTGCCGTTCAGAAGTCCTGTCATCCTATCAATCCATATAGCGCGACAGGATCATCGACCCGTTTGTGCCGCCAAAGCCAAAGCTGTTTGTCATTACCGAGTCGAGGCCCGCATGTTCCACCAGCGCGGTGGCAATCTCGCCATCTTTCAGCGCGGGATCGCGTGTTTCGACGTTGATCGACGGTGCAATGAAATCGTGGCGCAGCATCAGAAGGCTGAAGATCGCCTCCAGCGCGCCCGCCGCGCCCTGCGCGTGGCCCGTCATTGACTTGGTCGAGCTGATGACCGGGGCGCTGCCCCCAAAGACCCGGCGCACCGCCTCGACTTCGCCCACATCGCCCACGGGGGTCGAGGTGCCATGCGCGTTGATATAGCCCACCGTGCGGCCTTCGGGCAGGGTGGCCTTGGCCAGTTCCATCGCCCGCGCGCCGCCTTCGCCCGAGGGGGCCACCATGTCGTGCCCGTCAGAGGTGGCGGCATAGCCTGTCACTTCGGCGTAAATGGCCGCGCCGCGCGCGCGGGCGTGTTCCAGCTCCTCGAGCACCACGATGCCGCCGCCGCCCGAAATCACAAACCCATCCCGGTCCGCATCGAAGGCGCGGGAGGCCCGCTCGGGCGTGTCGTTGTATTTGGAGGACATCGCGCCCATCGCGTCAAAGAGGCAAGACAGCGTCCAGTCCAGCTCTTCTCCGCCACCCGCAAACATCACGTCCTGTTTGCCCAGCATGATCTGCTCGGCTGCGTTGCCGATGCAGTGCAGGGAGGTCGAGCAGGCCGAGGTGATCGAATAGTTGACGCCCTTGATCTTGTAGGCCGTCGCGAGGTTCGCGCTGATGGTGGAGGACATGCATTTGGGCACCGCAAAGGGGCCGATGCGCTTGGTCGCGCCGGTTTTCAGAACCGTCTGGTGCGCGGTGAGCATCGCAGATGTCGATGGCCCGCCAGACCCGGCCACCAGGCCAGTGCGCGGGTTCACGATGTCTGCGTCCTCAAGGCCCGCATCCGCAATCGCCTCGGCCATCGCGATATGGGCATAAGCAGCGCCGGGGCCCATAAAGCGCAACGTGCGCTTGTCCACATGCTCGGCCACGTCCAGCTTCAGAGTGCCCGCGATTTGGCTGCGAAAGCCGTGCTCGGCCATCTCGGGGCTGGCGACGATGCCCGACCGGCCCGCCTTTAGGCTCTCCAGGACTTCGCCCGTATTGTTCCCGATCGAGGACACGATGCCCAAACCGGTTACGACAACTCTTCGCATGGCTCCCCCACTGACTGCGCGCCGCCTCTCTAAGGCAGGGCGATGTGGCACCGCAAGCACTTAGCGGCGGAGCGCCAGGTTGCTGCCGCGCCCGCGTGCAACGCGCAGAGCGCGAGGAATGACGATCAGCGACAGCAGCAGCCACAACCGGCTGCCACCCCGTCACGGCAACGCGCTCTGATCAGGTAAGACCTGCATCGCGATAACCGCGCGACCTGTCAGAACCGCCGCTGTGCCATGCGCCCGCTCGCGGAAAAGCACAACGAGGATCTGGAGCGGGAGCAACACAGGGCTTTGCCACAAGGCAAAGACCAGCACCATCAGGGCCAGACTTTGCCAATATTCGCGAAGATACGTTACGCGCACCTCGCATGAAAAAGCCCGGCAGCCACAACGGGCTGCCGGGCCGGCCCGTCGCGGGCGCGGCTGTTAAATCAGCGCACGGCCTTTCACGTCCCCGTTCCCGCGGAACAGGAAGAACAGACCGCCTGCAAGCAGAAGGCCCTGCAACTGCCAGCCGCTGAACGGGCCGAAATAGATCATCACGATCACACCTGCGACGACGGCGGAAATCGCAAAGCCGCCAAGCCGCGTCAGCAGGTCCGTCATCCAGTTGTTGCGGATGATGCCGCCGACCAGGATCGCCGCGCCGCCGGCGAACTCGGCCAGCGTCGCAAGGGCAAAGGCCCAGAGCGGTAGGCCGTAGCCTTCGGCCTGCGCCGCAAAGCCGGGGATCTTGAAGGTCGCCTGTTCGATGATGATGATCGCGAGGGGAATTCGAATAAACCAGTCCGCGCTGCGGATGGTGGGAAGGCGCCGCGCGGAGGCGGCGGCGGTGTCAAGCATTGCCATTGGGGCGTCTCCTTATCCAAGGTCCAAAATGCAGCGCGGCGCACAAACGCTGCAGTCACGGAAAGGTATATGGAGAGGCCAGCGATTTAGATCATAAGCCGCGTCATTCCGCCGCGAAATTGGGGTTTGACAGTATGCAGCGGTATGCGGTGGCTAGCTTTCGCTCAGCGCGACCTTCATGTCGGTGACGCGGTAAATCTCTTCGCCATCCGCCTCGACCATGCCATTGGCGACGCCCATCGTCAGGCGGCGGGTCTGCATCGCCTTGGTGAAGTCGACGTAATAGGTCAGCATCTTGCGGTCGGGCCGCACCATGCCGGTCAGCTTCACTTCGCCCACACCCAGCGCGTAGCCGCGCCCCTTCCAGCCGCGCCAGCCGAGGTTGAAGCCCGTCAGCTGCCACAAGCCATCAAGCCCAAGGCAGCCGGGCATGATCGGGTTTCCAGGAAAGTGGCAATCAAAGAACCACAGCTCGGGCGTGATGTCGAATTCGGCAACAACGTGACCTTTGCCATGCGCCCCGCCGTCGCCCGAGATATCGGTGATGCGGTCCATCATCAGCATGGGCGGTTCGGGCAGTTGCGCGTTGCCGGGGCCAAACAGTTCCCCGCGGGCGCATTTCAGCAACGCATCGCGGTCAAAGCTGGTGGGGTAGTCGGACATTGCGCACGGCCTTTCTCGTCAAGGGTGGCGCCCCCTAACATCCGTGCCGGGGCCTTGCCAAGCCTTGCAGGGTCTTGTCGCCGCGTCCCGCGCGGGCCAAGCTGGCGCCATGCAGGATGTGTTGGACCTGGACCGCTACCCGCTGGATGCCCCCGCAAGCCCGGGCTTTGCGGGGCTTGTGGCGTCGTGCCGGGCTGCGCTGGTGGCGGAGGGCCTGTTCAACTTGCCGGGTTTCCTGTTGCCGGACGCGGTGGCGCGTACGCTGAGCCATGTCCGCCCGCGCCTTGCCACCCAAAGCTTCCACCACGCACGCGATCACAACATCTATTTCTCGGAAACCGTCCCGGGCCTCGCCCCGGACGATCCCGCGCTGGCCAAGGTCACGACGCAGAACCATACGCTTTGCCATGATCAGCTCAGGGGCACACCGCTTGACGCGCTCTACACCTGGCAGCCCTTCATGAACTTTCTGGCCGCTGTCACGGGCAACGCGGCACTTTACACGATGGATGACCCGCTGTCGGGTGTGAACGTGCTGGAATACCGGCGGGGCGAGGCGCTGAACTGGCATTTCGACCGGTCGGTCTTTACCACCACACTCCTTTTGCAACGGCCCGAGGTCGGGGGCGATTTCGAATATGTGCGCGATCTGCGCAGCGCCGAAGATCCCAACCATGCAGGCATCGCCGCCCTGCTGCGCGGGGAGGTCGAGACGCGCCTGCTCAGTCAGGAGCCGGGTACGCTGAACGTCTTTTTGGGCGTGAACACGGCGCACCGGGTCACGCCGCCCACGGCGGGGCCATCGCGCATCGTCTCTGTGCTGGCGCATTATGACCGGCCCGGCGTGCGCTTTTCTCAGGCCGAGCAAATGGGGTTCTATGGTCGCACCGCTTAAGGCTGCGACCAGTTCGCAATTGAAACCGCGTCGGTTCACACCCTATATTCACTACAGAACAACGCGAGACGTAGCATGAGCCACGAAGCCGCAGATACCGTCGCCAAAGATTGGCTGACCAGCGCAGGACTGCGCCCGACCCGGCAGCGCACGACGCTGGCGCACCTGCTCGTGGGTGACGGGCAGCACCGGCATGTGACCGCCGAAAGCCTTTTTGATTCCGCGAAACAGCAAGGCGAAGCGGTGTCTTTGGCCACTGTCTACAACACGCTGCGCGCCTTCTGTGCGGCGGGGCTTCTGCAGGAAGTCACGGTCGACGGCTCCAAAAGCTACTTTGACACGAACACCCATGACCACCCGCATTTCTTCTGGGAAGATGAGGGCAAGCTGACCGATGCACCGTCCGATCAGCTTGTGATCGCTCGGGTGCCCGACGCGCCGGAGGGGGCAGAGATTGCCTCGGTCGATGTGGTGATTCGTCTGCGCAAGACGCAGTAAAGCGCACATCGGTGCGCAACATAGTGCAGAACCTTGCTTCCCCCGAAGATGTCGCCGCCTATCGCCGCGACGGCGCGGTGGTGATCCGTGGCCTGTTTGCGGGCCATGTCGAGACACTGCGCGCCGGGGTTGCCCGCAACATGGCGGAGCCTGGGCCCTTTGCCTCCGAAAACGAGCGCGCGGGGGAAACGGGGCGGTTCTTTGACGATTATTGCAACTGGCAGCGTATCCCCGAATTCGCCGAAGTGATCGAGCAAAGCCCCGCGGCAGAGGTCGCTGCCGCGCTGATGGGCTGCGAGACGGTGCAGCTTTTCCACGATCACGTGCTGGTAAAAGAGCCGGGCACCTCAATGGCCACGCCCTGGCACTCGGACGGGCCGTATTACTTTGTGTCCGGCCAACAGGTCGTCAGCTTCTGGGCGCCTTTGGACCCGGTAAAGGAGGCCACGCTGCGCCTCGTTGCCGGCTCGCACCTGTGGGACAAGGACGTGCTGCCGACCCGCTGGGCGAAGGGGGACGCGTTCTTTGATCCGGCGCCCTACCGTTCGGTGCCCGACCCCGATGCCGAGGGGATGCGCGTGCTGGAATGGGAGATGCAGCCAGGTGATGCGGTCGCCTTCCACTACCGCACTTTGCACGGCGCGCGCGGCAACACCGCCGCCACCCGCCGCCGCGCCTTTTCGCTGCGCCTTGTGGGCGAGGACGCGCGTTATACCGAACGCCCCGGCCCAACCTCCCCGCCATTTCCTGGGCACGGCATGACCGAAGGCCAGCGCCTTCGGGACGACTGGTTTCCGATCCTGCGCAGCGGCGAAGGGCCGGTCTGAGCCCAAACTGTCGGAGACTGCGCCGCAGCAACGACGAATGACAGGTTATCGACGGCGCCCCCAGGCAATTCTGGACCAGAGGAGTTCGTGCAGAAAGTATGAGCAGAACCCGGTGCATGTCGCGGCAATGGCGATACCGCCGCCTGCCGACACGGAGCCGGTGAAAAGCCAGCCGATCGCAAGCATCACGAAAAAGCCCGCGATCTGCCAGGTCAGAGCTTTCATAAACAGTCGTTGATGCGTATCCATCGTCGCGCCTCCACCTTTATTCCAGCGCCACTTAAGCGGTCGCGGTCTGGTTCGAGAATTTGGTAAATTCGCTGCACGATGTTTGCATTGCAGTGTTTAATCTGCAATGCAGCTAATATGGCTAGACGAGATCGCGTAGACCTGTTTCGCAGCCGCCTGGAGGGCGCAACGGCAGGGGCTGGAATGTCAAAAAGCCAACTTGCGCGGGCAACCGGGGTCGACCGCTCGACCATTGGTCAGCTGTTCAAGAAGGACCTGACGCGGTTGCCGAACGCTCAGCTGGCCGCGGACATTGCCGCAGCACTTGGGGTAAGCCTCGACTGGCTGATGGGATTGAGCAATCGCCCCGAGCGGCCTGCCGCGATCCTGGCCTCGGCCATTTCGTTTGCCCAGGCCGAGCGCACCACGAGCGGTGACCAGATCCTCGAATGGCATCGCGAATCCGCCGGGAGCAAGATCCGCCACGTCCCCGCCACACTGCCCGAGATGCTGAAAACCGAGGCGTTCCTTGAATGGGAGTACACCACGCTGTCGCCAGAGGGTGTCGATCAGGTCAAGACCGAGGCAAAGGAGCGACTTGACTGGGTGATTTCGGGCGAGGCGGATTACGAGATTGCAATCCCGATGCACGAAGTAACCTCGCTGGTGCAGGGCAGCGGGTATTATGAAGGTCTGAGTGCGGCGCAGCGAAAAGAGCAGTTGCGGGTGATCGCGCAGCAAGCCGTCGATCTCTATCCACGGCTGCGCCTGTTTCTCTACGACGCCCATGCGCTCTACAGCGCACCGGTCACCGTCTTCAGCAATGATTTGGCCATTCTTTATGTCGGCCAATGCTACATCGCGTTAAGAGAGCGTCAACGCGTCAAGGCGCTGACAGACCATTTCGATTGGCTCGTGAAACGCTGCGCGGTCGATGCCAGAGATGTGAGCGATTTCTTGGGTCGTCTTGCCGTCACGGGTTGAACCGCACAACGAACGCCCGTGAGCCTGCCGGTTTTGATGGCCGCGGGCATTGGGCCCAACATCAAGCGCGCTTTGCCCCGCAAACCACCCGTCAGCCTAAAGGCAACAGCAGCGGCCTGCGCCTATCACACCAAACTATCTCACTGAGCCTCAAAACCACTGACCCGGCTCCATCAGCCCCAGGTCCAGAAGCTGGCGCGAGTGCCATTCGAACGGTGCGGAGTTGTGCCATTTGAACGTCTCGATATCAAAGGTGCTGCCCGGGTTCCGCTTCAGCGCCTTCGCGGTGCGAAAGGACACGATCGCGGCTGTCAGGTTATGGTGCCAGGGGCAGGCGAATGTGTTGTATTCCTCGTCTGAAAAGGTGTGATCGTCCCGCATCTCAAGGCCCGGTTTGGACTTGAAAATCGCAATCCGGTCGATCTTGCGCCGTGCAGCGGGCACGTGCTCTTCATAGCGCCAGCGCAGCCCGCCAAAAAAGTCGAGCTGCCTGTCCCTCGGGTGCCCGTCCGCGTCCTTGCGCGCCAGGGCGTAGTAGCCGGACCGGTCCAGATGCGCCGTCTCCAGCGACACCGCGCCAGGGAACTGGTTCAGGTCCTCGGCATAAAGGTCGATCACATAGGTCAGCATCGCATCGCGCCGCTCTTCGGTGTGAAAGGCCAGCATCTCGCCCACGCTGCGCGTCTCGCAGAAGGGGTGGAACAGGTATTCGGCGTTGTAGCAGTAATACATCCACAGCCCCGGCGCCGCCGCGATGATCGCGTTCACCGCCGCGGGCACGGCGCCTTCCGGCGTGACGTCGTAATCGACGCGCACCACGTCCTCTTCAATGTCGCGCGGCAGATCGAATGCGGCGGGCATAAAGGCGATCACCGACGTGAACCCGGCTTGCGCATGGTGGCGCAGGGTGGTGGCGACCTCGACCTCGTCCTCCACCATGATCATTGCGACCGGCCCCTTGGCCAGCGCCGCGCGGCCATCCTTCAAAAACGCGTCCAGCGATGTGTAATGCATCTTTGTGCCTCTTGCCTGCTGCCCAAGAACTGTCCCGGATTCGCTCACATTGCAAGCCGCCCCTGCGCTTGGTAACAGGGCGCACTTCCCCAAATCGCGCGGCAGGGCCATGTCCAAGAAGCTTTATATCAAGACCTATGGATGTCAGATGAACGTCTACGATTCCGAACGGATGGCGGAGGCGCTGGAAGGGTACGAGCAAACGGACACGCCTGATGAGGCGGACATGATCCTGCTGAACACCTGCCATATCCGGGAAAAGGCCGCCGAAAAGGTTTATTCCGAACTGGGCCGGTTCAAGGGGCTGAAGGCGGCCAAGCCCGAGCTGAAGATCGGCGTTGCAGGCTGCGTCGCGCAGGCCGAAGGGGCGGAGATCATGCGGCGTCAGCCGATGGTGGACCTCGTGGTCGGCCCGCAAAGCTACCACCGCCTGCCCGAGCTGGAGGCGCAGGCGGGGCAGGGGGCGAAGGCGCTGGATACGGACATGCCCGAAGAAGACAAGTTCGGCCATCTGCCCAAACGGCCCAAGGCCGCGCGGGGGCCGACCGCGTTCCTGACTGTGCAAGAGGGTTGTGACAAATTCTGCGCCTTCTGCGTTGTGCCCTATACCCGCGGGGCCGAGGTGTCGCGCCCCGCCGCGCGCGTGCTGGACGAGGCGCGCGGGCTGGTCGAACGGGGGGTGAAGGAGATCACCCTGTTGGGCCAGAACGTGAACGCCTATCACGGGCACGCGGGCGGGCTTGCGGGCCTGATCTGGGCGCTCAACGACATTGACGGGCTGGAGCGCATTCGCTTCACCACCTCCCACCCCAATGACATGGACGATGCGCTGATCGCCGCGCATGGGGAATGCGCCAAGCTGATGCCCTATCTGCACCTGCCGGTACAGTCCGGCAGCGACAAGATCCTCAAGCGGATGAACCGGAAACACACGGCGGACAGCTACATCCGCCTGATCGAACGCATTCGCGCGGCGCGCCCCGATATCCTTTTGTCGGGCGATTTCATCGTCGGCTTTCCCGAAGAGACCGAAGCGGATTTTCAGGCCACGCTCGACCTTGTTGAGGCGGTCCGCTACGGCTCGGCGTTCTCGTTCAAATACTCCGCCCGCCCCGGCACGCCGGCGGCGGAGCGCGCGGACGTGGACGGGGCAGAGGCAGATGACCGGCTGCAACGGCTTCAGGCTGTGCTGACGCAGCAGCAGCGCGCGGCGCAGGACGCGATGGTGGGCCGCGAGGTTGGCGTTCTGTTTGAAAAGGCGGGGCGCAACCCGGGCCAGCTGGTTGGCAAGTCCGATCACCTGCACGCGGTGCATGTGGCAGCGCCAGAGGCGCTTCTGGGGCAGCTGGCACGGGTCAGAATCGCCGCCTCCGCGCCGAACTCGCTGGCCGGGACACTGGTCTGACAGGCCAGGACGAACCGGGCAGAAATCACCCCCAATTTGTCAAATCTCTACGCATGCGGGGCCACGCGGCCACAATATCTTGATTTACGTGCTTCACAGACCTGCGTTTTTTGCCTAACGTGACGGTATTGTGGCGTGGGCGACCACGTGCGGGGCCGCGGAGCGGGTCCGGGGGGACTAAAGGGAAGATCAGGGACAAGAGGAAGACGGTGTGACTCATCCAGTTTCCAAGGCCGCGATGCGGCTGGTCACGGTTTTCGGTGCGGCTGCCATTGCACTGACGGCTCTGACTCAATCAGCAGCGGCGCAAACGCCGTCTCAGCAAGGCCGCGACGGGGGCCAGTACATTCCGACCATCTGGGTGGACCCTGACGGGTGCGAGCACTGGGTCATGGATGATGGCGTGGAGGGCTACATGACGCCCCACGTCAACCGCAAAGGCATCCCGGTGTGCCGCCGGGGCAACATGTGCGGGGTGATGAACAGCGACCAGTTCTTTGCCACCAACAGCGCGCGGATCTCCTCGCATGGCAAGCAGCGTCTGGCGCAGTTTTTTCAGGAAACGAACGCGACCAGCTACATCATCACCGGCCACACCGACAGCCGCGCGTCCGACGCGTATAACCTGAACCTGTCGCTGCGCCGCGCGAACGCTGTCGCGGCCGTCGCACAGGCATCGGGCGCCCGGATCGCGGATGTGCGCGGCTATGGCGAACGGCTTCCGGTCGCCTCGAACGGCACCTCCGCTGGCATGGCAAAGAACCGCCGTGTCGAAATTATCTGCATCCGCTGAGGCTCGAGGACCATGAACATCATCAAATGCACCCTCGCCCTTGGCGCCGCGCTTGGCCTTGCGGCCTGCGAAGACTTCTCCGTTCGGGAACTTGGCCCGGACAAGACGGTTGACCGCGGCATTGACAAAAAAGACCTGAGCCAGCTTCAGGCGGGCATTTGGGTGGACCCGAACGGGTGCGACCACTGGATCATCGACGATGGCGTTGAGGGCTACCTCTCTGCCCGCCTCGACCCCTACGGAAAGCCGGTCTGCTCCGGCGTGGCCCCGCCGACCCAGACAGTTGGCGACTTCAAGGGCGGCGCAACCGGTATCTTCGGCGACCCGATCTGATCCGCGCCTTTGCGTGATAATTCAAAAGGCCGGAGCGCGACGCTCCGGCCTTTTGCGTTTTGGTGTGTCCGGTGCGCCGCCTCATCACGGGATCAAACCGGGTCCGGCAGCCCCCGCCCGTTATTCCACCACCGGTTCGGGTTGTTGCTGCCGGGGTCATAGGCCGCGCGCGACACCCAGTCCTCGCGCACGAAAATCACCGGCTCTTCGTAATGGTGCACGGCCAGCACCGCGTCCATCACCCCGGCCAGCACCGCTAAATTGCGCTCGACCGAGATTTTTACGTCCACCATTGGGTAGGTCTCCGTGCCGCCTGGGGTGAAGCCTGCAACATGGCTGTCGGTGGTTGACCCGGCCTCGGGCCGTGCTGTCTCGCGCCCAGGCGCGGTGATGCTGGCGTTGCGCCGATACCGGCCATAGCCCAGCGGGTGCACCTCCAGCACCGCGTCGAGGATGCGGTCGACATCCTCCGGCAGCGTTTGGATTTCCAGCGTGAAAACGGGCATCAGCGTGCCGGACGCCGCGCGGTAATGTGCAAGCTCAGCCATCCCGCTGCCTCGCGTCGAAACCGTCGGTCTTTGCCGGGGTCGTGTCCTGCCGTTTCGCCGCTGCTCTGTGTCTCATCGCCATCCGCACCCTCCGTTTTGCGCCCAGCATAGCCCGCCTGCCGCCAATCGGTGTCAGCATTGCGCAAAAGGCACGCAAAACGTGCCCCCGCCGTTGCACGCAGGCCCAAGGCACGGCACGCTGAGTAAAACCCGACTCGCAAGCGGAGCGCAGATTTGACCACAGGCACATTGCCCCCCGAGGTAATCGTGGAATTCCCCGACAACCGCCTGCTGGTCGATCTGTGCGGCCCGATGGACAGCAACCTCGCCGCGATTGAGGCGGCACAAGGCGTGCAGCTTGTCCGCCGCGGCAATGTGATCGCCATACTGGGCGAGGAAGACGCGCAGGCGCGCGCAGGCCAGGTGCTGAACGCGCTTTACCTGCGGCTGGAGGCGGGCAAAAGCGTCGAGCCTGCGGATGTGGACCGGGAGCTGCGCATGGGCGGCTCCGAGGCGGGCACCGGCACACGGCAGGGCGACCAGATGGAGATGGACGTCGGCGCACGGGTCGAGATCAAGACCCGCAAGAAACTGGTCGAGCCGCGCACGGATGCGCAGAAGGGCTATGTGCAGAACCTCTTTACGAACGAGATGGCCTTTGGGATCGGCCCTGCGGGTACGGGCAAGACCTACCTTGCTGTCGCCGTCGGTGTGTCGATGTTTATCCAGGGCCATGTGGACCGAATCATCCTCTGCCGTCCGGCGGTGGAGGCGGGCGAACGGCTCGGCTTCCTGCCCGGTACGCAGGAGGAAAAGGTCGATCCCTACATGCAGCCGCTTTACGACGCGCTGAACGATTTCCTTCCGGGCAAGCAGCTCGCCAAGCTGAAAGAAGAAAAGACGATCGAGATCGCGCCGCTTGCCTTCATGCGCGGACGCACGCTGGCCCGGGCCTTTGTCGTGCTGGACGAGGCGCAGAACGCCACGACCATGCAGATGAAGATGTTCCTGACGCGCCTTGGCGAGGGCTCGCGCATGGTCATCACCGGGGACCGCACGCAAATCGACCTGCCGCGCGGGGTGCAATCGGGGCTGGCGGATGCGGAACGGCTGCTCAAGCACATCCCGAATATCAGCTTCAACTACTTCACGGCAAAGGATGTGGTCCGCCACCCGCTGGTCGCGGCGATCATCGAGGCCTACGAGGCGGACGCCGAAGGATCGGCATGACGCTTGTGACCCCGCAGGCCAGCCACGCTGCGGCCATAACCGCGCTGTTCGCGCGCACCTTCACCGCATCTGAAGGGGCCGAGGCCGGCGCGGCTATTGAGGCGCTGGTCCATGCCATGCTTAGGGACGTGCCCGCCGCCGACCTGCGCGTTTTTGCGGAGGTTGCAGGCCCGGACGTCACCGCCGCGATCCTGTTCAGCCGGATGACCTATTCGGACGATCCCCGGCAGGTTTTCATCCTCTCCCCGGTGGCCGTGGCGCCCGAGGCGCAGGGGCAGGGGCTTGGCCAGCGCCTGATCACCTACGGTCTCAACGCCCTGCGCGCCGAGGGCGTAGACGTGGCCCTCACCTACGGCGCGCCCGCTTTTTACGCCAAAACCGGCTTTGCGCAGATCACCGAAGACATCGCCAAAGCACCCCAGCCCCTGCAATACCCGCACGGCTGGCTGGGCCAGTCGCTCACACAGGCGGCGCTGACCCCGCTTCAGGGCACCCCAACCTGCGCCGCCCCGCTGAACGATCCGGCCCACTGGTAGCCTCTCCCTTCTCTGTTTCCAAAAATCCCGGGGGGTGAGCGGCGTCTCGGAAACGCTCCGGGGGAGCGTTTCAGCCGCGAACGCGCGGAGCGAAGGGTGGGGCCCTCTCGCACATCGCTTTGCGATGTTCTGCCGGGTTTCGGCGGCAAAGCCGCCTGAGCTGGCCCCCACTCCGGACCTTTCCATTTAACCCCCCGCTTGCAAACAAAGGCGCATCGCCCCTAAACGGCCCACATGCAGATCGACACAATCATCGAAGCCCCCGAATGGGACACGCTCGACCTGGCGGCGCGCGCGGATGTGGCGGGCGCGGCCCTTGCGGCGCACCTGTCGCTACCTGCGGAGGCCGAGGTGACGCTGATGGGCACCGACGACGCCCGTATCGCGGCCCTGAACGCGGATTTCCGCGGCAAGCCAGCGCCCACCAACGTGCTCAGTTGGCCCAGCGCCGCGCGCGCGCCCGGTGGCACCCCCCAGCCGGACGCCTTTGGCGATCTGCACCTCGGCGACATCGCCATCGCCTACCAGACCTGCGCCCGCGAGGCGGCACAACACGGCAAGCCGCTGGACCATCATGTCACGCACCTGATCGTGCACGGTCTGCTGCACCTTTTGGGGCATGACCATGAAATTGGCAGCGAGGCCACGATCATGGAACAAATCGAACGCGAAGTGCTTGGCAAGATGGGCATCCCTGACCCATATTAACCGCCATGCACGGTGCATCCCGTGCGGCCAGCACAGGACCCCAGATGGCCGATATCGACGGATCGTCCAGCGCAGCGCAAAGCGCGCAGCCGGATGACAGGCCCGAAGACACGACCGCCGAAGACGCAAAGCCGGGCCTTTTCGCCCGCATGGCGCGCGCGATAAGCCCCGCCGCTTCGGAACCCGAGACAGACAGCACCGAGACCCCGCAAACGCACGGCATGATCAACCTGCGGCGCAAACGGGTCGAAGACGTGATGATCCCCAAGGCGGACATCGTCGCCGTACCGTCAACCTCCACCCTCGAAGAGCTCGTTCAGGTCTTTAAGGACAGTGGCCTGACGCGCCTGCCGGTCTACGAGGGCACGCTGGATACCCCCACGGGCTTTGCGCACCTCAAGGATTTGGCCCTCACACATGGCTTTAATGGCGGCGGCGCAAGCTTTGATATGGCGGCGCTTCTGCGCCCGCTGCTTTTCGTTCCGCCTTCGATGTCCATTGGCGTGTTGCTGACCAAGATGCAGACCGCGCGGCGTCACATGGCGCTGGTGATTGACGAATATGGCGGTGTGGATGGGCTGGTCACCATCGAGGACCTGATCGAACAGGTCATAGGCGAGATCGAGGACGAGCACGACACCGCCGATGCGGCCTCCTTCACCGAAGAGAAACCGGGCAGCTACCTTGCCCTCGCCAAGACCCCGCTGGATGAATTCGAGGCGGAGATTGGCCAGTCCCTCACCGACCATGACGACGTGGACGAAGAAGAGATCGACACGCTCGGCGGGCTGGTCTTCATGCTGGCGGGGCGCGTGCCAACCCGCGGCGAGGTGATCGCCCACCCCGAGGGCCCGGAATTTGAGGTGATCGACGCCGACCCGCGCCGGATCAAGCGCCTGCGGGTGCGGCTGACAGGCCCCCCGGCCGAGTAGGGTGGGTGCAAACCCACCGCCCTTGCGGGCTTGCCTATGGCGCGCAGTCTCTGCGCAGCGCGCCTTGCTGCGCCTGCGCCTATCCGGCACAACGGGCCTGCACGCACGGGACGCCACATGCACCGCACCCATTTTCGCCTTGCCTTTTGCTTTGCTGCCGGTCTTGCCGGGGCGTTGGCCCATGCGCCCTTTGATCTTGCTCCGGCCATTCTGATCCCGCTCATCGCGATGGCGTGGGCCGCGGCCCAGCCACGTGCGGCGCTCATGGGCTGGGCGACCGGCCTTGGCTATTTTGCCCTCACGCTCAGCTGGATCACGGAACCGTTTCAGGTCGATGCGGCGGCCACCGGCTGGATGGCCCCCTTTGCTCTGGCGCTCATGGCTGCCGGGCTGGCTCTGTTCTGGGCGGCTGCGCTGGGCCTTGCGCGCTGGCTTGGCGGGGGCGGGGTTACCTTTGCGCTTGCCTTCACTGCTACGGAGCTGACCCGCGCCTACCTCTTTACCGGCTTTCCCTGGGCGACCCCGCCGCAGGCGCTGGTGGATGGGCTCGCAGGGCAGGGGTTGGCGTGGCTTGGCCCGCATGGCATGACGCTGGTCATGGCCGGTGCCGCCGCCGGGGCGGTTAACATACGGCCCCGACTGGTCCGTCCTGCGCTGCTCGCCCTATGTGTCGCCGCAATGCTCGCGCCGGTCCCCTACGGCCCCGCGACCCTCACCGGCACCACGATCCGCCTCGTCCAGCCGAACGCGCCGCAGGACGAAAAATGGGATCCACAGCGCATTCCCGTCTTCGTCAACCGCCAGATCGCTGCTGCCGCCGCCAGCCCCCTGCCGGACGTCACGGTCTTGCCGGAAACTGCGCTGCCTTACCTTATGCGCCATGCCGGGCCGGTGTTCGATGCGCTGGCCGCCCCCGGCGTGCCCGTGGTGCTGGGCATCCAGCGCCGGGACGGGCGCGATTACTACAATTCGCTCGCCGTGCTGGACGCCTCCGGCGCCGTCACGCAGATCTATGACAAGCACCACCTCGTCCCCTTTGGCGAGTTCATGCCCTTTCCAGCCGTCTTCCGCAGCCTTGGCATCGCCGCACTCGCCCAGCGGGCCGAGGGGGGCTATGCCAGCGGGCCTGGCCCGGCTCTGATCGATCTTGGCCCGGGCATCGGCACCGCGCTGCCGCTGATCTGCTACGAGACGGTCTTTGCCCACAACATGCGCGGCACGGCGCGCCCCGCGGTGCTGCTCAACCTCACCAATGACGCGTGGTTCGGCGCGCGCTCCGGCCCGCAGCAGCACCTCGCGCAGGCGCGGATGCGCGCGATCGAACAGGGCCTGCCGATCCTGCGCAGCGCAAATACCGGCATCTCGGCCGCGATAGATCCGTATGGCCGTGTTCTGTCCAGCCTGCCGCTGAACACCGAAGGCTTCCTCGACGCGGATTTGCCCGCCCCGCTGGCCCCGACGCTTTATGCGCGGACGGGTGATCTGCCCGCGCTGCTGATCGTGCTGCTTGCGCTTGGTGCGTCAATTGCGCGGCGTATTTCCGTTGACGCCGCGCGCCGCCGGGCGTAACCCCGAGCCTTAGCGCCACAACGGCTTCCTGACGTGGCCGCATGATACTTACCGGAGCACCATTTCATGTCTCGCCAGAATTATGTCTTCACTTCCGAGAGCGTCTCGGAAGGCCATCCTGATAAAGTTTGCGACCGTATTTCCGATGCCGTGCTTGACGCACTGCTCGCCGAAGAGCCCGAAGCCCGCGTTGCCTGCGAAACCTTTGCGACCACCGACCGCGTGGTGATCGGCGGTGAAATAGGCCTGTCTGATCAGGCCAAACTTGCCACCTACATGGACCGTATCGACGAAATCGCGCGCGCCTGTATCAAAGATATCGGCTACGAACAGGACAAGTTCCACTGGCAGACCTGCGAGGTGACGAACCTTCTGCACGAGCAATCGGCCCATATCGCCCAAGGCGTCGACGCGGCAGCGGACAAAGACGAGGGCGCTGGCGATCAGGGCATCATGTTTGGCTACGCCACCCGCGAGACCGACGCGCTGATGCCTGCGCCGATCCAATACGCCCATGCGATCCTGCGCCGTCTGGCCGAGGTCCGCAAAGACGGCACAGAGCCCGCGCTTGGCCCGGACGCCAAAAGCCAGCTTTCGGTGCGCTACGAGGGCGGCGCGCCCGTGGGCGTCAGCAGCCTTGTTCTGTCGACCCAGCACCTTGATGAGGCGCTGACCAGCGCCGACATCCGCGCCATCGTAGAGCCGTACATCACCGAAACCCTGCCCGAAGGCTGGCTGACGGATAAGACGGAATGGCACGTGAACCCCACCGGCAAGTTCGTCATCGGCGGCCCCGACGGGGACGCGGGCCTGACGGGCCGTAAGATCATCGTCGACACCTATGGCGGTGCGGCGCCCCACGGCGGCGGCGCCTTTTCGGGCAAAGACCCGACCAAGGTCGACCGCTCCGCCGCTTATGTGGCGCGTTATCTGGCCAAAAACGTCGTCGCGGCGGGTTTGGCAGAGCGGTGCACGATCCAGCTGAGCTATGCGATCGGCGTCAGCCAGCCCCTGTCGATCTACTGTGATACGTTCGGGACCGGCACCGCCGAGCCTGCCGCGATTGAGGCCGCGATCCGCAAGGTCATGGACCTGACCCCGCGCGGCATCCGCGAGCACCTCGCGCTCAACAAGCCGATCTACCAGCGCACCGCCGCCTATGGCCACTTTGGCCGCCAGCCCGATGCCGATGGCGGGTTTAGCTGGGAAAAAACGGACCTTGTGGACGCCCTGTCAAACGCGGTCTGACCACCGGCGGGTGCGCACGCCTTGCGCACCGTTCCGCCCTGCGCGCGGCTGGACCAGATCGGCCCGGCCGCGCTAGCGTCCCCTCATGCGCGCTCTGACGATTCTCCTCCTGCTCTGCACCGCCCCAGCCCATGCCCAGCTTTTCAAGCTGGAGGGCGAGACGCTGATCTACGACACCGAAAACAGCGACGGCCCCGGCATTGACCATCCCCACGTGGACACGCTGCGGACGCTTTTGCGGGCGAACGAAGGCGTCACCACGCTTCAGCTCAATTCGGGCGGCGGCAAGGTCTGGCCCGCGCGCGAGATGGCCAAGATCATCATCGATTTCGAGCTCAATACCCATGTGCACGGCATTTGCGAAAGCTCTTGCGTCCGGCTGATGCTGGCCGGGGCAAAGCGGACGATGTCGCGCGGCAGCCAGATCGGCTTTCACCAGTTCTACTGGGAGGCGGCGGATGTCGAAGCCTATTACGAAGACAAGCGCGACGGGCGCGGTTGGGACACGCCCTTTGAATTTGGCGGGTGGATTTATCAGGACACCCAGTCGGAGATGTATGAACATCTCAGCTACATGATCGAACGCGGCGTCGATGCGGCCTTTGCGGTACAAACCATCGCACCCCGCGATGGCGGGATGTGGAACCCCTACCGCCCGGTCCTGATGGCCGCCGGGGTGCTGACGGACTAGGTTGCACCCGCTCCGGCCCGCCGCTATCCCCCGCGCCATGACAGAGCGCCCCCATCGCAATTTCTATGGCCGCCTGAAGGGCAAGCACCTTAAGGCGAGCCAGGAACGCTACCTCGCCGAAGACCTTGCCGCGCTCTCCCCCGGCGCGGTGGATTGGGAGGCAAACCCGGCCCGCACCCCGCTCGACGTGGGTGCGCTCTTTGGCGGCAAACCGCTCTGGCTGGAGATCGGCTTTGGCGGGGGCGAGCATATGGTGCATCAGGCGGTGTCCAACCCGCAGGTCGGCATCATCGGCTGCGAGCCCTACATCAACGGCGTGGCGATGCTGCTGGGCAAAATCCGGCGCGCCAAGGCACATAACATCCGCGTCTTCCCCGGCGATGCGCGTGACCTCTTCGATGTGCTGCCCGAAGGGTCCGTGCAAAAGGCCTTCCTGCTCTACCCCGACCCCTGGCCGAAAAAGCGCCACCACCGCCGCCGCTTCGTCACGCAAGAGCACCTCGTCCCGCTTGCGCGCGCGATGGCGCCGGGAGCGGAGCTGCGCATTGCCACGGACATTCCCGACTACGTCCGCCAGACGATGATCGAGGTGCCGCGTGCCGGCTTTACCTGGACCGCCACCTGCGCCGCCGACTGGCGCGCGCCCTGGTCCGACTGGCTGAGCACCCGGTACGAGCAAAAGGCGCTGCGCGAAGGGCGCACGCCGCATTACATGACCTTTGTGCGCGGGATCTGATCCTCTCGACAGGCCCCGCCGCCCGCGCTAGGCAGGTGAAAAACAACTTCCGGAGCCTGCATGTCCAGCCACGGTGCCCCCATCCCCATGATCGCCACCCCCGGCCAGCCGCTGACCGGCACCGCTGACGTGCCGGGCGATAAGTCGATCTCGCACCGGGCGCTGATCCTCGGCGCGCTCTGCGTCGGCGAGACGACGATCACCGGCCTTCTGGAAGGGGACGATGTGCTGGACACCGCCAAGGCGATGCGCGCCTTCGGCGCCGAAGTGACCCGCCACGGCCCCGGCAACTGGTCGGTGCACGGGGTGGGCGTGGGCGGCTTTGCGGAGCCCGATACCGTGATCGATTGTGGCAACTCGGGCACCGGGGTGCGCCTGATCATGGGCGCGATGGCCACGTGCCCCATCACCGCGACCTTCACTGGGGACGCCTCGCTGAACAGCCGCCCGATGGCGCGCGTGACGGACCCGCTCGCGCTCTTTGGCACCATCGCGCACGGGCGCTCGGGCGGGCGGCTGCCCATGACGCTGACCGGCGCGGCGGCGCCTGTCCCCGTCCGCTACGCCACGCCCGTGCCGTCGGCGCAGGTGAAATCCGCCGTCCTTCTGGCGGGGCTCAACGCGCCGGGCCAAACCGTGGTGATTGAGGCCGAGGCAACCCGCGATCACACCGAACGGATGCTCGCGGGTTTCGGTGCGGAGATCACGACCGAGGCGACAAACGAAGGCCGCGTCATCACCCTCACCGGCCAGCCCGAACTGACCCCGCAGCATATCGATGTGCCGCGCGATCCGTCCTCCGCGGCCTTCCCCGTCTGCGCCGCGCTGATTACGCCCGGCTCGGACGTGCTGGTCCCCGGCATTGGCCTCAACCCGACGCGGGCGGGGCTGTATACGACCCTGCGCGAGATGGGCGCTGATCTGACCTATGAAAACGAACGGACCGAGGGCGGCGAGCCCGTCGCCGACCTGCGCGCGCGCTACTCTCCGGACATGCAGGGGATCGAAGTGCCCGCCCACCGCGCGGCCTCCATGATCGACGAATACCCGATCCTTTCTGTCGTTGCCGCGAATGCGCGCGGCATCACCCACATGCCCGGAACCAAAGAACTGCGGGTCAAGGAATCCGACCGCATCGCGGCGATGAAAGACGCGCTGAGCGCCAATGGCGTGCAGGTTGAGGACGGCCCCGACTGGTGGACCGTGCACGGCTCCGGCCCCGGCAGCGTACCCGGCGGCGCCACCTGCGCGAGCCACCTTGACCACCGCATCGCGATGTCCTGCCTGATCCTTGGCTTTGCGGCGCAAAACCCCGTCAGCGTCGATGATGGCGGCCCAATCGCCACCTCCTTCCCGGTGTTCGAGCCGCTGATGGCCGCGCTGGGTGCTAGGGTCGCGCGCACATGAGCCAGCCCTTCACGGTGGCCATCGACGGGCCCGCCGCGGCGGGCAAAGGAACAATCGCCAAAGCCATCGCGGGCCATTTCGGCCTCGCCCACCTCGACACCGGGCTGCTCTACCGTGCGGTCGGCGCGCTGATGCTGGACGGGCAAGACCCCGTCGCAGCGGCCCAGACCCTCGCGCGCGCGGCACTCGAAAACCCCGCGCTGCGCACGCCGGATGTGGCGCAGGCGGCCAGCAAGGTCGCTGTGATCCCCGAGGTCCGCGCGGCGCTCCTGGATTTCCAACGCGCCTTTGCCCGCCGCGCGGGGGGCGCTGTGCTCGATGGGCGCGACATCGGCACGGTCATCTGCCCGCAAGCGGAGGTGAAACTATTCGTCACCGCCTCGCCCGAGGTCCGCGCACATCGCCGCACGGATGAGCTGATCGCGCGGGGCCTGCCCGCAGATTACGCAGACGTCCTCAAAGACGTCCGCGCCCGCGACGCCCGCGACAGCTCCCGCAGCGAGGCTCCCCTCAAACCCGCGTACGGCGCGACAACCCTCGACACCTCCGAAATGACCATCGAAGCCGCTACAAAAGCCGCCATCGACATCACCCAAAAGGCCCATTCTTCTTCTGGCTGAAAATATGCCGGGGAGTTTGAGGGGCGGAGCCCCTCATCAGCAAAACAAAATCGAACGCGCCGCAGGCGCTCCTTTGGATCACGCAAAGATGCTTGGCCCGTGAGGCCCCGCGCGCCTACACTCGGCGGGCCGCATGAAAGGTCCCCCGATGAAACAGCTCCTCGCCGCCCTGATCCTCGCCGCCACCCCGCTCGCTGCCGAAGAGGCGATGACCCTGCCGCGCCTGACCGAGATTATCCAAGCCATCGATCCAGAGGCCCGCATCGCCGGAACCGCGATGGAGCTGACGATTGACGACGTGCCGGTCATCGTCATCACCGACCCGGCCGCGGACCGGATGCGCGCGATGGTCCCGATCCGCAGTGCCGCGGGGCTGGAGCCGGACGAGTTGATGCGCCTGATGCAAGCCAATTTCGACAGCGCGCTCGACGCCCGCTACGCCGTGGCCCGGGGTCGCCTCTGGGGCGTGTTCATCCACCCGCTCGCCGCACTCGAGCGCGAGCAATTCGTCTCTGCCCTGGTGCAGACCGTCACCGTGGCCAAGACCTATGGCCAGACCTATTCGTCCGGCGCGATGGTCTTTGGGGGCGGCGACACCAACGACATCTACCGCGAGCTGCTCGAAGATTTGCTGAACCGCGGCCAGGAACTCTGAGGTCTTGCAACCCGCGCGGGCAGGGGGCTTCATGCGCCTATGTCTGATGATCTGACCGTTCCCTGCCCGAACTGCGGCCATGCCGTCCCCCTGACCGAAGGGCTTGTTGGCCCGCGCCTCGACGCCATCCGCGCCGAAATGGCGGCCGAGACGGACAAGGCCCTCGCCGCGCAACGACAAACCGTCGAAGCCGAAGCGATGAAGAAGGCGCAAGCCGAAATCGCCCGCACGCAGGACGCGGCTAAACAACGCGAGGCCGATATGGAGGCCCTGCAAAGGGACTTGTCAGAGGCCAGGCAAGCCGCGCGTGATGCCAAATCCGAACAAGCCAAACTGCTGAAAGCGCAGCGCGCGCTCGAAGAACGCGCCGCCGACATGGACCTCGAGGTGCAGCGCCGCGTCTCCGAAGAGGCCAAGAAGGAAGCCGAACGCCAGAAGCAGCGCGCCGAAGCCCAAGCCGAGGTCAAGACCGCCGCCGCTTTGGAGGCGCTGAACGAGAAGCTGGCGGAGAAAGACGCCGAAATGGCGCAAAAGCTGGAACAGGCCAACGTGCAGGCTGACGCGATGCGCCGCCAGATCGAGGCGCTGAAGCAGAAATCCGAACAGGGGTCCATGCAGGTCCAGGGCGAAGCCGCCGAGCTGATATTGGAGGATCGTCTGCGCCGCGCCTTTCCTGCCGACCGGATCGACGAGGTGGGCAAGGGCATTCGCGGCGCCGATTGCCTGCAGACCGTCGCGGGCGCAGGCGCGATCCTGTGGGAAAGCAAGAACGCCCGCAACTGGTCGAACGACTGGGCGCCCAAGCTGCGGGCCGACATGCGCACCGCCGGGGCGGACCTCGCCGTGTTGGTCAGCACCGCCCGCCCCGACGGTATCGACACATTCGAAGCGCGCGACGGCATTTGGATCTGTGCCCCGCGCTTCGTGCTCGCGCTGGCAGGGGTGCTGCGCCACAGCCTCGCGGAAATCTCGCAGGCCCGTGCCGCCCGTCAAGGACAGGCGACGAAGACCGAGATGCTTTATGACTACCTCACAGGCCCCGGCTTCCGCGCCCGGGTGGAGGCCATGCTGGAGCCGTTCGAGGCGATGCAAACCGCCCTCGCGCAGGAAAAACGCGCCCTGACCAAACAATGGGCCTTGCGGGAAAAGCAGCTCGACAAGGCCATCGAGGCGGTCAGCGGCATGTATGGCGACGTGCAGGGCATCGCGGGCAGTTCCGTCCTCGAGATCGACGGGCTGTCGATGCCTTTGCTGAACGACGACGAATGCCTGTAGCGGGTCACCCCTTGGCCTTTTCCGCAAGCGCCATTTCGGTCGTCCAGACGCTGTCGGCGCCGCCCCAGTGCCCGCTGCGCACTTCGTGCACGCGGACAGAGGTCAGGTCCTGCATCCGGCGGCCGGCGACCGACCCGAAGGCCCTT
The DNA here is from genome assembly GCA_039817385.1 of Pseudomonadota bacterium. GTDB lineage: Bacteria > Pseudomonadota > Alphaproteobacteria > Rhodobacterales > Rhodobacteraceae > JBCBCP01. The sequence continues at coordinate 341,912 of JBCBVY010000005.1, forward strand.
GCCGTCTCGTGGATCATCCGGGCTTTTTCGTCGTCGGAAAAGACGCCTTCGAGAACGTGAATATCGATCAGTGGCATGTGCGCTTCCTCAGCTTGTGTCACAGGACCGAATTCCAGCGCGCCGCCTTGGCTGGGTCAAGCGCCGAGGACCGGCAGCATGCAGCCACCCACACTTGCCATCCTCCCCGCGCCCCGCTATACGCGCGCGGGTCGACAAGGTGCAAACACCAGCGATCACGAGCAGGGCCGGTTCTCCGGCCCTCTTTGTTTATCGCGGGTCCGCGCTGACCAATCACCCAAGACCGGCGGAGACAACCGCGCGGCCAGATACAAAATCGTAAGGATAATCAACGCCCTATGGCTAGCACATCTATGGAGGAATTCGAAGCCCTCCTCAACGAAAGCTTCGAAATGGACACGCCCGACGAGGGCACAGTTGTCAAAGGCAAGGTCATCGCGATCGAAGCGGGCCAGGCCATCATCGACGTCGGCTACAAAATGGAAGGCCGCGTTGACATCAAAGAATTCGCAGAACCCGGTGAAGCCCCCACCATCGCCCCCGGCGATGAGGTTGAGGTGTTCCTGCGCGCAGCCGAGAACGCCCGCGGCGAAGCCGTCATCTCCCGCGAGATGGCCCGCCGCGAAGAAGCATGGGACCGTCTTGAGACCGCTTACGCTGGCGAGGCGCGCGTCGAAGGCGCAATCTTTGGCCGCGTGAAGGGCGGCTTTACCGTCGATCTTGGCGGCGCCGTGGCCTTCCTGCCCGGCTCTCAGGTCGATGTGCGCCCGGTGCGCGATGCCGGCCCGCTGATGGGCCTCAAGCAGCCCTTCCAGATCCTCAAGATGGACCGCCGCCGCGGCAACATCGTTGTCTCGCGCCGCGCGATCCTCGAAGAATCCCGCGCCGAACAGCGCGCCGAAGTCATTGGCAACCTGACCGAAGGCCAGAATGTCGACGGCGTGGTCAAGAACATCACCGAATACGGGGCCTTCGTTGACCTCGGCGGCGTGGACGGCCTCTTGCACGTGACCGACATGGCGTGGCGCCGGGTGAACCACCCGTCCGAGATCCTGTCGATTGGCGAGACGATCAAGGTGCAGGTCATCAAGATCAACAAGGAAACCCACCGCATCAGCCTCGGCATGAAGCAGCTGCAGGAAGATCCGTGGGATCTGGTCGCAGCCAAGTACCCGCTGGAATCGACCCACACCGGCCGCGTGACCAACATCACCGATTACGGCGCCTTCGTGGAGCTTGAGCCGGGCGTAGAGGGCCTCGTGCACGTGTCTGAAATGTCCTGGACCAAGAAAAACGTGCACCCGGGCAAGATCGTGTCGACCAGCCAGGAAGTCGAAGTCATGGTGCTTGAGATCGACGGCGGCAAGCGCCGCGTGTCGCTCGGCCTCAAACAGACCATGCGCAACCCCTGGGATGTCTTTGCGGAGACTCACCCTGAGGGCACCGAGGTCGAGGGCGAGGTCAAGAACATCACCGAATTCGGTCTGTTCGTCGGCCTGCCGGGCGATATCGATGGCATGGTGCACCTCTCCGATCTGTCTTGGGACGAGCGTGGTGAGGATGCGATCCAGAACTACCGCAAAGGCGACATGGTCAAGGCCGTGGTCTCCGAAGTGGACGTGGACAAAGAGCGTATCAGCCTTTCGATCAAGGCCGTGGGCGGCGACAAGTTTGCCGAAGCAACCGGCGGCGTGAAGCGCGGCTCCATCGTGACGGTCGAAGTGACAGCCATCGAAGATGGCGGCATCGAGGTGGAATACGAAGGCATGAAATCCTTCATCCGCCGCTCCGACCTCAGCCGCGACCGGGCCGAACAGCGCCCCGAGCGTTTCTCGGTCGGTGACAAGGTCGATGTGCGCATCACCAACATCGACAGCAAGTCCCGCCGTTTGGGCGTGTCGATCAAAGCGCGCGAGATCGCCGAAGAAAAAGAAGCCGTGGAACAGTATGGCTCCTCGGACTCCGGTGCATCGCTTGGCGATATCCTGGGCGCCGCGCTCAAGGGCGACGACTGATTACAGGCGGTCCCTTTCCGGGTCCGCTTTGCAGGCCCCGCGCTGACACGGCGCGGGGCTTTTTCGTACCCGAATCAGGAAATATGCATCCGCTGCGCCAGCTTGCGCCCTGCATCGCCGCGGACCAAGATCGGGACAGGATGCACAAAAATCCGCGCACCGCCCTGCAAATTGCCGCTTGCACGGGGCCAAGTCTATTCCCGCGGGTGTATAAAAACACTAAGGTGTCTGAACTAAACGCCGCGAGAAACGACGGCCCGGGAGGACGTGAATTATGATCCGGTCTGAGTTGATCCAGAAGATTGCGGACGAAAATCCCCACCTTTACCAACGGGATGTCGAGCGGATCGTGAACACCATCTTCGAAGAAGTCGTCACAGCGATGGAAGCCGGCAACCGGGTTGAGCTGCGCGGCTTTGGCGCGTTTTCGGTCAAGAAGCGGGATGCCCGCGTGGGCCGCAACCCGCGCACCGGAGAGACTGTTAATGTCGAGGAAAAGCACGTGCCGTTCTTCAAAACGGGCAAGCTGCTCCGCGACCGCCTGAACGGGAAAGCCTGATGCGTTATATTCGTTACGCTTGTATCGCGCTGTTTGCGATCGCCCTGATCGCCGTTGCGCTCGCCAACCGCGATATGGTCACTCTGCAACTTCTGCCGACCGAAATTGCCGGTTTCTTTGCCGTCGCGCCGCAAGTGCAGCTGCCGCTTTTTGTGGTGATCTTCGGCGGCATCGTGGGCGGCCTTGCCCTTGGCATCCTCGGCGAGTGGCTGCGCGAATACACGATCCGCGCAGATGCGGCCAAAAAGGCGCGCGAAGTGCGCCGGCTCGAGCGCGAGATTGCGCGGCTCAAAGGGGAAAAGCGCAAAGGCAAGGACGAGGTGCTGGCCCTGCTGGACGAGGCCAGCTAAGGCGACATGCCCCGTCCGGTTCAGGTCAAGATCTGCGGACTGACGCAGCCCGATACGCTGCGCGCGGCGACCGAGGCGGGCGCGGCCTATGTGGGTTTTGTCTTCTTCGCCAAGTCCCCGCGTAATGTCAGTATCAGCGACGCAGCGCACCTGGCGGCGCTGGTACCTGCGGGTGTGATGAAGGTTGGCCTGATGGTCGATCCATCCAATCAGGATTTGGACGCGATCCTCGCCCGTGTCCCCCTCGATATGATCCAGCTGCACGGGCACGAGCCGCCCGCGCGGGTCAGCGACGTGCGCGCCCGCACGGGCCTGCCGGTGATGAAGGCGGTCGGCATCGCGGATGCCGCCGACCTGCCGCAGCTTGATACCTATGCCCGCGTGGCCGATCAGCTCTTGGTTGACGCCAAGCCGCCAGCCTCTGGCGAGCTGCCAGGCGGCAACGGGCTCAGCTTTGACTGGCGGCTGATTGCGGGGCGCCGCTGGCCGGTGCCGTGGATGCTGGCGGGCGGTTTGACGCCGGACAACGTGGCGGAGGCGGTGCAGATGACAGGCGCGCCGGCGGTCGATGTCAGCTCGGGCGTGGAACGCGCGCCGGGGGTGAAGGACGCGGGCCGGATTGCGGATTTTCTGAAGGCGTCAACGGAACATTAACCAAGGCGGGGCAGGGTAAAGGCATGCAACAGCGTCCCGACTATCTGCACCCGCAAGTTTGGCTCGATCAGGTCTTCAGTGCCAAGTCCGCGATGTCTGGCGGGGTTGTGCGCCGAAGGGTCCGCGATGTCGAAGAATTGGTTGGCCGCCCGCTGTTCCGCGAGGAACTGAGAAAGCGCGGCTACCGGGCGGTGGAGAACAACGGCCATTTCGTCATCTTCTGCAACCGCGCGCCAATCCGGCTGCTGGAGTGATTAAATCTTGAAGATTTGACCCCCTTCGATCCTTGAAGGATCGATCCGTGGGCAATCCTTCAAGGATTGCTTTACCCTCCCGTGGCGCAGCGCTACACCATGTCGACCCTAGGGAGTGCGCTGCGATGAACGACCTTTTTAATTCCTTCATGACAGGCCCGGACGACAAGGGCCGTTTCGGCAAGTTCGGGGGCCGGTTCGTCTCCGAAACCCTGATGCCGCTGATCCTCAGCCTCGAGGAAGAGTATGAGGCGGCCAAAACGGACGACAGTTTCTGGGCGGAGATGAACGATCTGTGGACCCATTATGTGGGCCGGCCCAGCCCACTTTATTTCGCGGAGCGTCTGACCGCGCATCTTGGCGGTGCCAAGATTTACATGAAGCGCGATGAGCTGAACCACACCGGGGCGCACAAGATCAACAACGTGCTTGGCCAGATTATCCTCGCGCGCCGCATGGGCAAGACCCGCATCATCGCGGAGACCGGCGCAGGCCAGCACGGTGTGGCGACAGCCACGGTCTGCGCCAAATTCGGGTTGAAATGCGTGGTTTACATGGGCGCCCACGACGTGGAACGGCAAGCGCCCAACGTCTTCCGAATGAAGCTGCTCGGTGCGGAGGTGATTCCGGTGACGTCCGGCCGGGGCACGCTGAAGGACGCGATGAACGATGCGCTGCGCGACTGGGTGACCAATGTCCGCGACACGTTCTACTGCATCGGCACCGTCGCCGGCCCGCACCCCTATCCCGCTATGGTGCGCGATTTCCAGTCGATCATCGGCAAGGAAGTGCGCGCGCAGATGACCGCCGCCGAGGGCCGCTTCCCGGACACGCTTATCGCCGCGATCGGGGGCGGGTCGAACGCGATGGGCCTGTTCTATCCCTTCCTTGATGACAACGACGTGGCGATCATCGGGGTTGAGGCGGGCGGCAAAGGCGTGACTGCCAAGATGGAGCATTGCGCGTCCCTGACCGGCGGGCGCCCCGGCGTGCTGCACGGCAACCGAACCTACCTGCTGCAAGACGACGATGGCCAAATCCTCGAAGGCTTTTCGATCTCAGCTGGGCTCGACTATCCCGGCATCGGCCCCGAACATGCCTGGCTGCACGATATCGGGCGCGCGAAATATGTGTCCATCACCGATGTCGAGGCGCTGGAGGCGTTTCAGCTTTGCTGCACCCTTGAAGGCATTATCCCCGCGCTTGAGCCCAGCCACGCGCTCGCCCACGTCATGAAAATCGCGCCCGACCTGCCCAAGGATCACATCATCTGCATGAACATGTGCGGCCGGGGCGACAAGGACATCTTTACGGTGGCCCGCCATCTGGGCTTTGACATGTCGGGCCCTGAAGGCCGGAATGTGGAGTAGCGCGCGGCGTCCTTTGATCCTGCGCCACGCGTTCGGGGGCTGACCCCGGCACACACCCCGCGGGTCAGCGCGCCAGGCGCTGCACCGCGACGGTATTTTCCGTCTTGGTCTTGAAGGCGCTGGCCGCGCGCGCAGCATTTGTGACGAGACATTGACGCGCCCGCGCAACAGGTCCGGTGCCGTGCGCAAGCTTTGAACCTCCTCTTTCAGCGCGCCCGGACTTGCGGCCGTTCGGGGCCGCGCTTGGCGCGGGGCAGGGCCGTCAGGGCCTCAGCCTTTCCGCGGCGCGCCTCCTGCGCGCCGCCCCCTAAACCAAAGGTCTAGTGCCGTCATACGCACCGCCTAGAGCACCCGGATAAACCGCAGTCCAATCGACCTGTCCAAAGTGCCGCGCTTTGTGTTGGCGTGCAGCGCGGCATTCCGCGGCGCTCATCAGCAACAGCAAAAGGACATGACATGAAACGCACAACGATTGCCATCACCCTTGCCATCCTTACCGGCACGGCCGCTTTCGCGGACACCGACGACGACCGCACGGCCTATTTTGGCGCGCTGGGATGGTCCAGCAGCAGCGCCTCCACCGGCTGGAGCATCGCAGACCTCTGGGACGGTGATGACCGGGATTATGACTACCGCGACGACGACGATTACGCCGACTATGATGATCGTGACGACGACCGGGATGACGGCTACGGTGACGATGGCGGCGACGACGATTGATCACCGCGCAAAACCTGGGGAGGGGGCGCGCGTGCCGCCTCCCCTTGGCCGAAAGGATCAGGATGAAACACGCCTTGCTCAGCCTTTTGACCGGCCTGTTCCTCGTGCTGGCAGGTGCCGCCTTTGCCGGCCCTGTCGAAGACAGGATCGTACGCCAGCTGCGCAATCAGGGGTTCACCCAGATCGAGGTGAGCCGCACCTGGCTGGGCCGGTCGCGCATCCTTGCCACGGGCCCGCGGATCGAACGTGAGATCGTGGTGAACCCTGTCACCGGAGAAATCCTGCGTGATTTCTGGACCGATGCGCCCGGTGGCGGCGGTGGGGGGCTGCTCAGCTCTGGCGATCGGGACACCGATGATGGTGACGGCGATGACGGGGACGGGGACGGCGATGATGGCGACGGCGACGGAGACGGCGATGACTGATGTCCGCCGCCCCGATGTCTCCCGCCGCTGGGTGCTTGCGGGGTTGATCCTGTTGCAAGCGGTCTGTGCGGCGCTTTTCACGCTTGAGGTCTCTGTCGCGCTGATTGGGGTATCGGTCTTGCCGCTCGACTGGCGCCTGCATGAGGCGATCGAGATCGGCGCGGCGCTTGGCCTTGTCCTTGGTGTGGCGGTCACCGCGGTGCTGCTGCGCACCACCCAGCGCCGCGCGGATCATGTGGAAAGCCAGCTGCGCGCCGCCTCCGGCGCGTTCATGGAACTGCTCGAAGACCGCTTTACCGAATGGGGCCTGACCCCGGCGGAGCGGGACGTGGCGCTCTTTGCGCTCAAGGGCCTGTCAACGCAGGACATCGCAAGTGTCCGCGACACCTCCGAAGGGACGGTGAAGGCCCAGACAAACTCGATTTACCGCAAGGCAGGCGTGTCGGGCCGGACGCAGCTGCTGAGCCTTTTTATCGAAGACCTGATGGGCGGCCCCCTGCCGCGGAGCGGATTGGCTTAGGCCGCGTGGGCCTCCAGCACCTCCAGCGGCACGATCTCAAGCGCGCGGCGGTGGGTGGCGCCGAGTGACACTTTCGGTGCGCAGCCCTCCTCGTGCGCTTGCAGGAACCGCGACGCGCAGAGGCACCAGCGGTCGCCGGGCCTGAGGCCTGTAAACCGGTATTCGGGCCGCGGAGTGGAAAGATCGTTGCCCACATATTTGGAAAAGGCGAGGAACTCTTCCGTCATCACCGCGCACACCGTGTGGCTGCCCTGATCGGCGGCGCAGGTGTTGCAATGCCCGTCGCGGAAAAAGCCCGTGACCGGGTCCATACCGCACATCTCCAAAGCCCCGCCGAGGACATTTACGCTTTCATCAGCTTCCACTCATCGCCTCCACCTTGCCCGTGATCTGCCGCAGCATGTCGATGTTCTGGTCATGCGCGCCGGGGTCCCGAAACTGCCGGTCCGCCGCCGTGACCACGATCACTACACCTGCCGAGCGATCAAGATAGAGGTACTGCCCGTAAATTCCACGCCCCAGCACCTCGTCCCCTGGTGCGGCGCCCACGGGGATCCACCACTGATAGCCGTAGCCGATCTGGCCTTCCCGCGTTTTGGCCGAAGGCAGGATCGATGCCTCGATCCAGCTCGTAGGCACCACCTGCGTCCCGTTCCATTCACCGCCCTGCAGGATCATCTGGCCAAAACGGGCATAGTCCCGGCTGCTCAGGTTCAGCCCGCCCAGCACAAAGGCGGTGCCGACACCATCCGTCAGATAGTAAGGCGTCTGCTCAAGACCCAGCGGCGCCATGATCCGCTCACCCATCAGGCTGGCAATATCGCGCCCCGTCGCGCCGCGGATCACCATGCCGACCACATGGGTGTCGATGGAGGTGTATTTCCACTGCGCCCCCGGCGCCGCGAAGGTCTCTGTCAGGCCCGCGGCGAACGCGTCCATCTCACCGCCCAAGGCAATGATGCGCCCCATCCGGTTAATATCGGAGGATTGGTCGAGGTAATCCTCGTTGAAGGTCACGCCCGATTCCATTTGCAGCACGTCCAGAACCGTCGCGCCGTCATAGGCGCCGCCCGCCAGCGCGGGGGCGTATTGGGTGACCGGGGCATCAAGGTCGATCTTGCCCTCGGCCACGACGGTGCCAAAGAGGGCCGACAGGTACGATTTCGCGATGGACCAGCTGATCCGCCGGTCATCCGGCCCGGTGCCCTGGTAGTAGTCCTCGAACACCAGCGCGCCGTGCTTCAGGACCACAACGGAGGTGATGCTGCGGTCTTCCAGCCAGCCCGGGAAGGCGTCCGGCATGGTCAGGGCGGCCCCTTGGGGCAGGGCGGAGACCGGCCCATCCCCGCGCGCCACGTCGCGGGTCAGGAAGGCGGCGTTCATGCCCGAAAAATTGCCGACGATGCGCGCCTCGTCAAAGAGCGTCTGAACGGCCCAGAGGCGCGCAATCTCTTCGCGTTTCCAGATGCCAATGGCCACCGCCGCCAACACGGCCGCCAGCGCGATCCGGCCCACCCATTTCAATAACGTCATGCCGCGTCCTCCCTGCGCTCAGCAGGCCACGGCGCAGCGCAGGGCGCAAGGCTCATGGGCCTGTCCAGCGCACCCAGCGGCCGTGGAAATCGATACGGCCCAGGTGGAACGTCGCGTCACCCGGCCACAGGCGCAGGATCAGGGCCGCACCAACGCCGCCCGTGGTGTCGCCATCGGTCTCCATGCTCATCCATGCCAGCGGGCTGTCCTTGGTGGCTTTCGCGCCCGCCGCCTCGATCAGCGCCTGACCGCGCGCCTGCGCGGCGGCGGGGAAGTATTGCCAGGCCACCGTGTGCTGGATCAGGTGCATGTGCCCCTCAGGCACCTCGGCCAGCCGCCGCTCGAGCCAGTCGATGGCGTCGCCTTCGCCTACACGGGTGTCCTGCACCGCGGCCGCGGCGCGGGTGCGGGCCATGCGCTCGGTCTGGTCGGGCCACAGATAGGCCATCATCCGGGTCAGATCGTGCGGGTCCGAGGGATCCAGCGGGGCCAGATCGACCCCGGCGCGGGCCACAACGCGCGGGGCGGGGCCTTCGGGCGCGGGGCCCTCCCACTCCGGCGCCAGCGTGATCATAGGGGTCTCTGGGCCAAGCGTCACCCCGCCGGCCTGCAGCGCAAAGCGGTCCCAGTGCAGGTTCAGACCGCCCGATGCGCCCAGCTCGCTCAGCACGATGGGCACGTCCATCTGCGCGGCTGCCACCCGCGCCATCGCGATCAGCGCTGTGCTGCGGCGCACCTCGTTGGTTTGCGGATGGGTCTGGACAAAGCGCAGGATCGCCTCCTCATGCGCGGCCAGCGCGTGGGCCAGCGCCGCGCGAAACGCCGCTTCCTCCGCCTCATGCGGGGGGTAGACGGCGGTCAGGGCAGGCTCCGCCCCCGTCAGCACCAGCGCGTGCAGCGCCCCGGCAAGGCGCAGGGGCAGGGACTGGCCCGCTGGCCCCACATCGCCGGTATAGCGCGCGAAATCGCGGCCCAGCGCGGTGGTGTTGTCCCACCCATCGGCAAGCGCGGTCAGAAGCCGTCCGGTAAAGGGCGAGCCCATCGCGGTGCAGGTCGCGGCCTGCTGGCGGAAAGCGTGATCAAGGCTCATCTGAACTTATCCAACAGGCGTTGCATTGGGGATTTCGGGGCGTCCGGCTCTGGCTCTGCCGTAGGCGTCGAGGCTTTCTCCGATGGCTTGGAGGACCGCGGCGGCGCGCTGCGCAGGGCAACCGCGTTCATGAACCGGCCCCCGTCGCCGCGCACCAGGTGCTCCGCCCCGTCCGAGACGCCGCGCAGCACATCGTCCAGCCAGTCTTGCTCGGCCTTGGCAAAATCGCGCAGCACATATCCCGGCACTGCGTCCTTGTGGCCCGGATGGCCCACGCCCAGCCGCACACGGGCATAATCCGGCCCCATATGCGCGTGGATCGACCGCAACCCGTTATGGCCCGCATGGCCCCCGCCCACCTTCCAGCGGACCTTGCCCGGGGCCAGATCAATTTCGTCATGCAGAACGATCACGTCCGCCGCCTCCACCTTGTAGAACTGCGCGGCGGCCTTCACCGACTGGCCGGAATTGTTCATGTAGGTTTCTGGCTTCAGCAGCACGGCCCGGTCCGCGCCAAAGCGCGCCTCCGCCAGCACGCCCTGAAACTTCGACCGCCACGGGCCAAAGCCATGATCCGCCGCGATCCGGTCCAACGCCATGAACCCGATATTGTGCCGGTTGCCCGCGTATTTCGGCCCCGGATTGCCGAGGCCCACGATCAAGCGCATGACAGACCCCTCGCTCTGCATCGCCTCCGTCTTACCAAGTCAAAGCCCCAGCCGGAACCCGCGGCTCCTGCATACGGTGAAAATAGGGACCTGAACGGTGAAAAATGAAAGAATTTCTTGATTTGCCAAACAAAGCCCTGCACGTTTAGCCAATTATCTCTTTTTTTATAGGACGGAGTAATGACCAAAGCCCTTATCCCACTCGCATCCGCTGCCCTTGTCGCGCTTGCTGCCCCAACAACCGCCGCCACCATCGACATCCTGGGCGTCTCAATCGGCGCGCAAGCCAACACGGTCGCCGGCTTCGGCCCCGTCGCGACCACCGAAGACGATCGCAACCAGATCGCGACCTTCGGCACGGTCACGGCAAGCGAAACAACCTTCGAATCGGGCGACTACCCCAATCCGGGTGACTTCAACTCGGCAGGCGTCACCGCTGCCTCCAGCGTCACCGCCGGCACCTCGGTCGACGGAGCCGACGCAAAAATCAGCGGTAACTGGATGGGCAACATCAACTTCTTCTCCATCGTGGGTCGTGGCCTTGCCTTCGGCGGCAACCTGGCGTCGGAAAACTTTGTCGACGTGACGTTCGATGTGGACGCAGCCGTCGACTACTCGCTCAGCCTCACGTCCTCGATCATCAACCTCATTAACATCAGCTCGACCGACCCCAACAACTTCTTCAGCCAGAACGCGGCGGCCAACCAGACCAACACGGGCACCTTGCAAGCCGGGACATACACGCTTTCGACGTTCTTCAGCACGCAGGCAACGGATACGTTCGGCCCCAGATCCGAAACCAGCTCATTCGAGCTGACCCTCGAGGACTCCACTTTCGGCGTTCCGGCCCCGATTCCGCTGCCCGCCGCCGCGTGGCTTTTGATCGCGGGCCTCGCTGGCCTCGGTGGCCTGCGCCGCCTGCAAAGCTGACCCAACACAGCCAACTCAAAAAAAAAGGCCGCCCCAACCGGGCGGCCTTCGCATCTCAAAAAGACGCAGCGCTTACTCCGCGCTCGCCCCTTCTTCGGTCTCCGCGCTTTCGCCATCCTCGTCGTCCTGTGCCTTCAGGCCGGACGGTGCGGAGATGGTCGCGATCACGAAGTCGCGGTCGATGGTGGGCTTCGCGCCTGCGGGCAGGGTCACGGACGAGATGGTGATGCTGTCACCAATCGCCGCCTCGCTCACGTCGATCGTGATGCTGTCCGGAATGTCACCGGCGGTCACGATCAGCTCGACCTCCGGCCGGACCAGGTTCATCGTGCCGCCGCGCTTGAGGCCAACGGATGCCTCCTCGCCCACCACCTCGACGGGGATAAAGAGGTTGATCTTCGTCGTCCGGCGCAGGCGCATGAAGTCCACGTGGCGCGGCAGGTCCTTCACCACGTCGCGCTGCACGTCGCGGCAGATGACGCGGACGTCGTCGTGGCCTTCGACCTTGAGGTTGAAGAGCGTGGACTTGAACCGCCCCGCCTTCAGCATCTTCAGCAGCTTGTTGAACGGAAGGTTGATCGGCAGCGGGTCCGTGTCGCCACCAAAAACAATCCCCGGAACCATGCCATCGCGGCGTGCCTGACGAGCGGCGCCCTTGCCTGTCCCCGTCCGTTCCAGAGCTTCGAGATCAGGGATCTCTCCAGCCATGATACATCTCCAATTGTCTAGGGCAGGGTGCCTCCAAGGCTGTCACCCCGCGTGAAGTCGCCGCTATAGGGCCGATTGGGCGCGATGCCAAGCGGATTCTCTTTGCTTTCCGGCGCCCCCGTGCCAAGTCCGGCTGATGGGATTGTTCAACGACATCGCGCTGTCGCGCCGCGCGCTTGCGGGCTTTGTGCTGATCGGCGCGGCCTGGGCCAGCTACTTTGCCCAGATGCCGGTCATCAAGGCGGGGTTGGGGGCCTCTGACGGGGTTTATGGCTCGGTCGTGCTTTTTGCCGCGTTTGGCGCCATCGCGGCGATGTGGCTGGCGCCTCTTGCGGACCGGCTTGCGGGGCCGCTCGCGCTGCCGCTGGGGGCGCTGGGCGTGGGGCTTGGCTTTCTCTGGGCCGGGACGGCGCCGGGCCTTGTGTCCTTTGCGCTGGCGATGACGCTGGCCTCTGCTGGCTCCGGCGTGGTGGACGTGCTGGCCAATGCGCGCCTTGCCAACCTGGAGGCCGCCTCGGGCCGCGCGCTGATGAACCTTAACCACGGGCTCTACAGCTTTGCCTACGCCGCCGCCGCGCTGCTGGTTGGCTGGGCGCGCGAGGCGGGGTGGACCCCTACCGAGGTCTTCCTCGTGATGATGGGCGTCACCCTGATCTGCGCCGCGCTGATGGCGGGCAACGAGGCGACGGGCATTGCGCCCCCGCCCGCGCAAGGCCGATTGCCCCGGGACGCGGTGGTGTGGCTGGTGGGCCTTCTGGTCCTCTTTGCCTTCCTGACGGAAGCCTCGACCGAGGGGTGGTCCGCCCTGCACCTTGAACGCACGCTTGGCGGCGGGCCTGCCGAAGGCGCGCTCGGCCCTGCCATCCTTGGCCTGACGATGGGTTTTGGGCGGCTGTTTGGTCACGCCCTCGCGCGGGCAGTGCCGGACCTTGTGATGATCACAGGCGCGCTGGTGCTGGCGAGCCTTGGCCTGATCGTCGCGGGCATGGCCCCAACCCTGATGGTGGCCTACGGGGGCTTTGCGCTGACGGGGCTGGGCATCTCGGTCGTGGTGCCGCTGGCTTTTGCGATCCTCGGCCAAGCGGTTGACCCGGACCGCAGGCTCAAGGCGATCAGCGTCGCCTCGGCCATCGGCTACACGGCCTTCTTTGCGGGCCCGCCGCTGATGGGGCTGGTCTCTGAGGCCTTCACCCTGCGGGCCGCGTTCTGCGTCATCGCCGCCCTGCTGGTCGCGGTTCTTGCGGTGTTGATCCCGGCGCTGGCACGGCGCCTGCGGGCCGCCGCGCCTGCCCTGCAGACCTAGGCGCGGTCAGGCGGTCAGAAGCGCTTCGGCCTCTTGCCAAAGCGTTGTCAGCACGGCGCCCGCCGGTTCCGCCCGGGCGCGGCTGGCTGACTGCCCCGCCCAGGCCTGCATCGTGTCAACGGAGGTTGCCGCGCCGCGCATCGCTTTTGTCAGACCGCGCTGGACGGGGTAGGGGGCGGGTTCTGGCCCGGCCTCTGCCGCGTCGGTGTAATCGGTGCGCAGCGCGCGGCCAAGACGCCCTGAAAACGCCCGTGTCGCCACGGTGTCCTCGGGCTTGGCCGCGCCAATGGCATCTGCCCACGCGGGCGCGATGCCCGCCTCTGGTGTGCGCAAAAGGCCCGTGCCGATCTGCACCGCGGAGGCGCCCAGCATCAGCGCCGCGGCGACCCCGCGCGCATCCGCGATCCCGCCTGTCGCCACGACCGGTACTTTCACCGCGTCCACAACCGCGGGCAGCAGGGCAAACAGGCCGATCAGCGCACGCGGCGCATCGCCGGCCTCAAAAGCACCGCGATGCCCGCCCGCCTCCATGCCTTGCGCGACGATCACATCCGCCCCCGCGGCCTCTGCGGCCAGCGCTTCGGTCACGGTGGTGACGGTGGCGAACCACTTCACGCCCCGGTCCTTCATCTGCGCGACGAACGACGCCGGATAAACCCCCATGATCGAAGAGATCACCGACGGCCCCGCGTCCAGCATCGCCGCGCATTGCGCCTCGAAATCCACGCCCGCCGCATCGCCATCTTCTGCGGGCACCTCCGGGCCAAACTGGCCAAGGAACGCGCGCACCTCCGCCTCATGCGCAAGGTCACGCTCCGGCGCGGGGTCGGGGATCCACGTGTTGAGCTGGAACGCCCCGTTCGAGCCGCTGCGCACGTGCCGCGCCCAGCCTGCAATGTCGTCCGGACCCATCAGCAAACAGCCGCAGGCCCCCATCCCGCCCGCGTTGGCCACGGCAATCGAGAGGGCAGGCGGGCAGGCGCCCGCCATCGGGGCCAGCAGGACCGGGATTTGCAATCCGTAAGCGCGGCAGAAGTCCTGCGCGCGGACGAGGGGTGTGGACATGGGGCGCTCCTCCTTGCCCCGGACTATGCCCGCGCGGGGCCGCCCTGTCAGCCCTGCACCCGCAAATGCCCCCCGGCCGAGATGACCTGCTCATAAAGCGCGAACTCGTCGGCCCGCGCGCGGCGCAACTGCGCCTCTACCTCCGGCGACAAGGGCGCATCAGCGTGGGGGGAGACGTTTTTCTGCTTCATCGCAATCTCGTCGCCAAAGCGCTGGGCGAGGAAGCCGCGCAGCACCTGCTGACGCTCATAGGCAAACAGGTGCGTGACCATCAGCGCGCCATGTCCCGTCAGAAATCCGAATTGACTGCCGATCTGCGCAAACGGCGGCGGCGTGTCCGAGATCACGGCCAGCACAAATTCGTCAAAGCTGCACCCTTTGGTGCTGACCGGCGTGCCTGCCTGCCGCGGGCCGGAGCGGTAGCGGAACCAGCTGCGGATTTGCTCGACCGGATTGCGCATGACGGCCATTGGCTCGGGCGACACGCCAAAGGTGTCCTCCAGCCACGGCGCGATTTTGCGGGCATAGCGCTGCGCTGTGATGTGCTTGCGGTGCTTGCCAAAGATGATGTCCGCGCGCGGGCGCAACGCCATCTCAAACGCGGTTGTGCCGGTCTTGGGCACGGCCAGAAAGGCAAGGCTTTCGCGGGAAAAGACAAGCATAACCCTGCCTAGCGCGCAGGCGTTATTGTTGCCAGTGTCCTTCGAAATCGGACGGGATCAGCAGGTTGTGCCGTCCCAGATTTGCCACATCGGTCTCGCCGCACAGGGCCATCGTCATGTCCAGCTCCTTGTGGATGACCTCCATCGCGGTGGTCACGCCCTTCTGGCCCATCGCGCCCAGGCCATAGACCCAGGCACGCCCGATCATCGTGCCATTCGCACCCATCGCCAACGCCTTCAGCACGTCCTGACCCGAGCGGATGCCGCTGTCGAGGTAGACCTCCGTCTGCCCGCCCACCGCATCGAGGATCGAAGGCAGCACCCGGATCGACGACAGCGCACCATCCAGCTGCCGGCCGCCGTGGTTGCTGACCACGATAGCGTCCGCGCCCAGTTTTACGGCCATGCGGGCATCTTCGGCGTCCAGAATGCCCTTCAGGATCACCTTGCCGCCCCACTGCTCCATCAGCTTGCCGACCTTGTCCCAATCGAGCGTCAGGTCGAACTGCTCTGCCGTCCAAGAGCCGAGGGACGACGCGTCCTTCACCCCCTCTGCATGGCCCACGATATTGCCAAACTCGCGCCGCTTTGCGCTCAGCATCTCTATGCCCCAGGACCATTTGGTCATCAGGTTCGCGATGGTTTTGGCCGTCAGCTTGGGCGGCGCGCTCAGCCCGTTCTTGAGGTCTTTGTGCCGCTGGCCCAGCAGTTGCAAATCGAGCGTGATGACCAGCGCCGAGCATTTGGCATCCTTTGCCCGCTGGATCAGGCGGCTGACAAAATCCTGGTCGTTCATCGTATAAAGCTGGAACCAGAACGGCCGGTCCGTCGCGCCCGCCACATCCTCGATCGAGTTGATTGACATGGTCGACAGGGTAAAGGGCAGGCCGAACTTCTCTGCTGCGCGGGCCGCTTTCATCTCACCATCCGCGTGCTGCATGCCCGTCAGGCCGACGGGCGCGAGCGCCACAGGCATCGCGACGTCCTCGCCGATCATCTGCGCCTTGGTGGAGCGCCCCGACATGTCCACCGCAACGCGCTGCCGTAGGCGGATCTTTTCGAAATCGGAGGTGTTCTCGCGGAAGGTCTGCTCGGTCCAGCTGCCGCTTTCGGCGTAGTCGTAGAACATGCGCGGCACGCGGCGTTCGTGAATACGCTTCAGGTCGTCGATTGTGGTGATGACGGGCATGGCGGCAGATCCCTCAAATTGGTCAGGTTTCGTTACCAATTTACGCCCTTCAGAGCAAGTGCGACAGAAAAACGTACGATGTCGAATTATTTTCTTGCTGGCAGTCCGATATCGCACCATATAGTCCAATGTCGAACAAAAGGAGCCTCCCATGCCCAACCGCCGCAACACCCTCGCCCTGATCGGGGGCGGCCTGATCGCCGCCGCTGGCACTGCCACCTACGCCGTCACCCGCACGCCCCGCACCGCGCTCGCGCCGTGGGACATGGCGGGCCAGTATGACGACCCGCGCAAGCGCGCGCTCAGCTGGGCGATCCTCTCGCCCAATCCGCATAACCGGCAGCCGTGGATGGTGGACCTCGGCACGCCGAACGAGGCGCACCTCTACGTCGACACCAATCGCCTTCTGCCCCACACCGACCCGTTCAACCGCCAGATCACGATCGGGCTGGGCTGCTTTCTCGAAACCCTGCGCATGGCCGCAGCCTCCGAAGGGATCGGCACGCAAACCGCGCTCTTCCCCCAAGGCTCGGACCCCGAAAAGCTGGACGCGCGCCCGGTCGCCGTGGTCCGCTTCGAAGGCACGGCCACGCCGGATCCCTTGTTCGCCCACGTCCCCCACCGCCGTTCTCAGAAAGAGCCCTTCGACACCGCGCGCCCCGTCCCGCAGGCAACGCTCGATGACCTGCTGGGCGCCCTGCGGGCCGAGACCACCTGCCGCGTCGCGGGCAGTGTCGATCCCGAAACCATCGCCGCGCAGCGCCAACTGAGCGAGGACGCCATGATGATCGAGCTTGAGACCGATCACACTTACAAGGAATCCGTCGATCTGTTCCGTATCGGCCGGGCCGAGGTGGACGCGAACCCCGACGGCATCGACTTCACCGGCCCGATGTTCGAAACCCTGCACCTCACCGGACAGTTCACCCGTGAGGCCGCGATGGACCGCACCTCGCTCGCCTATACCGGCGGCGTCGACGCAGTCCTCGAAAACATGCGCACCGCGATGGGGCATTTCTGGCTCACGACCCAAGGCAACACACGGCAAGACCAGATCGCCGCCGGCGCCGCCTGGATGCGCGCGAACCTGCATTGCCAACGCCTCGGCCTCGGCACGCAGCCACTGTCACAGGCCCTGCAGGAATACCCGGAGATGGACGCGCTATATGCTCAGGCCCACGAAACGATGGCCCGCCCCGGCGAGACCATCCAGATGTGGGCCCGCATCGGCTACTCCCCCGAAGTCGCCCCCAGCCCCCGCTGGCCGATTGAGGCGAAGCTCGTGCGGTGAGGTTTGGCGCGCTGCAGCGAATTGCGGGTGTGAGCCCAAAGTGCATAATGCTGCGCGGTGCGCTAATGTCCGCAATGCAGAAAGCGAACAGACTATAGCGATTTTTGCCAGTTCGCAAAATCCTCCGCTTGATCCTTTAGCCATCCGGCAAAAGCCTGAGCTGGAACAGAAGCGTTTGATCGAGACATAAGGAAATAGTCCTGGCTGTCCAAACGCGGACCCTCCACGCCGACCAATGCCCCAGTTTTCAGTTCATCTTCTGCAATAACATCATCGGCCACAGCGGTTCCCAACCCCAAACGCGCCGCCTCAACGGGCAGGTCGCATCTGTTCAAGGTGATCGTAGGTGCAGCGTCGGGATAGGGTAGCCCCGCATCTGCAAATACGAGCTTCCACCAGTGATCATCCGCTTCGTGTATCAATGTACCGCCCGCTGCCTCAGCTAACGAAGACATGCCCAAACTTGGCGCTGACACAAGAATGGTCTTCGGCGATACCAGACGCTGGCGTTTGAAGCCCCGGTAGTCCGCAAACCCCCAGACAATAGCCATATCGGCAGTGGGTGAGATGACCCTTGGCGGATCGTGATGGGTTCGGATGTTCAGCGAAAGCTGGAGGTCTTTGAAAGTGTCGTCTCGCAGACGCGGCAATATCCATTGACGCAGAAACGTGGCTTCGACGTCCAGCGTCACCGTGGTTCTGCCGGGCGCTTGGTCTGCTTCGCCTGTGGTCAAGTGCCGAAAGCCCTCTGACACCCTTTGTGCATAACGCGCGCCTGCCTCTGTCAACGACACTGCGCGGTGGGACCGGTCGAACAAGTCAAACCCGAGATCGCCTTCAAGCCGTCGAATGGCCCGACTGATTGCAGCGGGGGTCACGCCGAGGGCGTCGGCGGCTTTGGCAAAGCTCTGGTATCGGGCGGCAGCTTCAAAGGCGCGGAGGGCAGTGAGATTTGGGAGCATAGCAAAGCATTACAAAATGTAACTCAAAATAGAAACATGATCGTTTGAGAAATTTGATGGCAACGTTGAGGTTGAGGAAAACAGGATATGCCATGCCGATCTCACATCTTCTCTTTGTCGCGTCCGCCTTTCTGCTCGCACTTGGCTCCGTCTTGGCAAAATATCTGCTTTCCTTGGATAGCAGCCCAACTTCCGTGATCGACCCCCTGCCATTCTTAACGCTGCAACTGATTGGAGGGGTTGTCTTCCTGATAAATGTTAGACTCGCAAAGGGATGGAGAATGGAGCCCTTTTCGCTTTTGGTCCGTCCTGCTTTTGCAGGGCTCATACTCGGCGCAGGTTCAGTTGGGACAATCATGGCGCTCGCCCTGGTTTCGGCCAGTGAGGCATCTGTGGTCTTTGCGACGCAGCCGGTCCTGACGCTTGGCCTGGCATGGGTGCTTTTGGGCGAGCGGTTCGGTCCGGCGGTCGCCATATTGTGCTTGGCAGCCGTCGGTGGGGTTATCGTCATCGTTGTTGGTGGATCGAACGATGAGTCACCATTTCGGTTTGCCGGGCTCGCATTTGCATTGATGTCGACTGTCTGTGCAGCGCTCTACACGGTCTGGATGCGCGGTCTGAGCGGAAAAGTCGACTTCCTCACAGCACTGATAGTGGTTCAAGCAACAGCTTGCTTTCTGTCGGCTGTTGTCTGGAGCTGCACAGCTTGGATGGACATCACTCCCACTCGGATAGGACCCGTTTTCTTGGCTGGATCCGCCTTGGGCACAGGGGCGATTTACTATGGTGCAGCCTTCTACATCTATTTGATCGGATTGCAGCACACAGAGGCCTCAAAGGCGGGCATTTATCTCAGCCTCGTGCCCGTCTTTGCCATCGGTCTTGCTTGGGTTGTTCTCGCAGAGCGCTTGGGCAACTCCCAGTGGCTAGGTGCTATTATCGTTATCGCTGCCGTCGCTGGGATTTCAACGATTTCTAGCAAGGATGAGAGGACCGCAAGCGAGAGTTGACTTGGCCGACGCCAAAAAAGCGACCGTTCAAATGCAAGGTACAAATGTCTGTTTCGTCCCGCAAAGCAGTTCTCGTCACCACCTCGCCCCCTTATCTCCAAAACCGTGAAGGGTAGGGTGGGTGACAACCCACCGCCCCGTCGGCACAGGCAGGATACTTGCCACCCCATGACCGCTCCGCCACACTCGCCCCAATGAACAAAGACCTGCCGCTCTACTTCCAGCTCTTCAACGAGATCGGGATCATCAACCAGCTTAGCCGGGCCGCCGCCGAAGCCCGTTTCGAGGACGGCTTGCTGATCACGCATTTTTCCGTCCTGAACCACCTGATCCGCGTGCGCGACGGGCAGACGCCGCTGGCGCTGGCGCGGGCCTTTCAGGTGCCCAAGACCTCAATGACCCACACGCTTGCGGGGCTGGAAAAGCGGGGCCTGATCGAAATGCGGCCCAACCCCAAAGATGGGCGGTCCAAACAGGTGTGGCTGACGGAAGCGGGCCGCGCGTGGCGCGACGGGGCCATTCAGGGCATGGGGCAAAGCTTCATGGCGCTTGCGGACGCTTTCCCGGCAGAGCGGATCGCGGACGTGCTTCCGCTCCTGACGGAGATGCGGCAATTCCTCGACAAGGCCCGCGAGGGGTAGGGCGCTCAGGCCGAATGCGCGCCGTCCGCAAGGCTTTTGACAAAGGCCAGCACATCCTCCACCGGCTCACCTGATTTGGCGACAATCGCGCTGCCTACCACGGCGCCATCTGCGACGGCGGCGATGGCGCGGCTTTTCTCGGGCGTGTTGATGCCAAAGCCGACAATTATGGGAAGGTCCGTCGCCGCCTTGATCCGCGCAACTTCCGGGCCAACATCGCCCGCCTGCGCCTCTGCCGCGCCGGTGATCCCGGTGATTGACACGTAGTAGACAAAGCCCGACGTGTTCGACAGCACCTTGGGCAGGCGCGCATCGTCGGTTGTTGGGGTGGCCAGACGGATAAAGTTCAGCCCCGCCGCCTGCGCCGGGATGCAAAGTTCATCATCTTCCTCGGGGGGCAGGTCCACGACGATCAGCCCGTCAATCCCGGCCTCTTTCGCCTCGGCCAGAAAGGCGTCCACGCCGCGCGAATAGATCGGGTTGTAATAGCCCATCAGCACGATTGGGGTGGTGTCATCCTGCGCCCGGAAGGCGCGGGCCAGATCCAGCGTCCGCTCCAGCGTCATGCCCGCCTCCAGCGCGCGCTGCCCCGCCAGCTGAATGGTCGGGCCGTCCGCCATCGGGTCGGTAAAGGGCAGGCCCAGCTCGATAATGTCCACGCCCGCCCCCGGCAGGCCGCGCACCAACGCAAGGCTGGCGTCATAATCCGGGTCCCCGGCCATCACATAAGAGACAAAGGCCTTTTTCCCCGCGGCCTTCAATTCAGCAAATTTTGCGTCGATCCGTGACATGTCGTTCCCCCGTTTACGCCCTTTGACCCGGTATTGCCCCGGTTTTCAAGCGCTGGGCGCAGAGGTTGCAACACGGCATGCCTGCGCACGGCGCCGCCCCTGAGTGGTTGAACCCGCACCGCTCTGACCCTACAAGCGCGCCAGCCACACTTCGGAGGATCGAGCATGGGCTTTCGCATGGGGATCGTCGGTCTGCCGAATGTCGGCAAGTCCACCCTGTTCAACGCGCTGACCCGCACCGCGGCGGCGCAGGCGGCGAACTTTCCGTTCTGCACGATCGAGCCGAATGTGGGCGAGGTCGCGGTGCCCGACGACCGGCTCGACAAGCTGGCCGCGCTCGCCAGCTCCAAACAGGTGATCCCGACCCGCATGACCTTCGTCGACATCGCGGGCCTCGTCAAAGGCGCCTCCAAGGGCGAAGGGCTCGGCAACCAGTTCCTCGCCAACATCCGCGAAGTGGACGCCATCGCCCACGTCCTGCGCTGCTTTGAAGATGGCGACGTGACCCATGTCGAAGGCCGCGTCGATCCGCTGGAGGATGCCGAAACGATCGAGACCGAGCTGATGCTCGCCGACATGGAAAGCATTGAAAAGCGCCTGCAGAACATCGTGCGCAAGGTCCGCGGCGGCGACAAGGAAGCCGTCCAGCAAGAGCGCCTCCTGAACGCCGCGATGGCCGCGCTGGAGGATGGCAAACCCGCTCGCGTGGTGGAGGTTGATGACGAAGACGCCCGCGCCTGGAAGAACCTGCAACTGCTGACCACGAAACCCGTGCTCTACGTTTGCAACGTCGGGGAATCCGAGGCGTCCGAAGGCAACGCCCATTCCGCCAAAGTCGCCGAGATGGCCGCCGCGCAGGGCATGTCCCACGTCATCATCTCCGCCCAGATCGAGGAAGAGATCAGCCAGCTTGAAGACGAAGAGGCCCAGATGTTCCTCGAAGAGATGGGGCTGGAGGAGGCGGGCCTCGACCGCCTGATCCGCGCGGGCTACGCGCTTTTGCACCTGGAAACCTACTTCACCGTCGGCCCCAAGGAGGCGCGCGCCTGGACGATCAAATCCGGCACGAAGGCGCCGCAGGCTGCGGGCGTGATCCACGGCGACTTTGAAAAGGGCTTCATCCGGGCGGAGACCATCGCCTATGACGACTTCATCGCGCTGGGCGGGGAGCAGGCGGCGAAAGAGGCCGGCAAGATGCGCGCCGAAGGCAAGGCGTATACCGTGAAGGACGGCGACGTGCTGCACTTCCTCTTTAACACCTGAATGAGTCAGGCGCGCGGCTGGGGGAGGCCACGCGCCCGAACGGCCCGTGAGTGGGGACCGCCGCACCGAGGGAACGCGCGGCGGTGGGCCGTGTCTTAGCGGCTGTCGTTGTTCGGGCCGACACCGTAGGGGTTGGTGTAGGCGTAGGGGCCCATGCGCTCCTGCGACCGGGTGGCGGTCGTCGCCGCAAAGCTGCGCGTCTGCACCGTGCCGACGCGGTCCTCGGTGAAGTCGATATGGCCGATGGCTGTATCAAGGCGCAGGTCGGTGTAGCGGTCCGACTGGCCTGCGGCGGCAGCGGTGCCAAAGGTCGCGGCGGCGGCGAGGATGAGGGCGAAGCGGGTCATGTCAGTCTCCTTTTCGGTGTGTCCGTGTTGCGATGGAATAGAGATGGGGGCGGGCACGCTCCGGCGCAAAGCACAGCCCATCACCGATCCGTGCACAGACGTCAAGACACGGTGTGCTAAGGGGGCTTCGCCGAAGGTGTAGGAAAATCAGAACCTTAAGGCGCGGATGCGCAAGCGACGCACGGCTCAACGGTCAGGTATTCCTGACCCGCTCCGCGCAATGGCAAACCGGGCTGGGGCGCCCCCACGGTCACGGCGTGATCAGGTGAAACAAAACCCGGCCCAAAAACGGCGACCGACCGGTCAAAAGCCAACGAGCCGCAGCCACAACTACCCCAACGCCGCTCGGCTCGCGGCAACCTGAGCGCTGATAGTGTCACAGGCGGTCAGGTAGTATTCGGCCCCTGCGGCCTCAAAAAACCTCCCGCGTCGCCGCCAAATGCGCCTCCGCCCTGTCCAAATGCGCCACCACGCCGGTCACGTCAGACATCGCACGACGAAGCGTGGCAAGGTTAGCTTGCACCATCGCCCAGTCCATCGGCACCCGGTCGCGGGTCCATTCCAGCAGCGCGTCCCCATAGGCGCGCACAGCCTCTTCCAGCCGCGCTATGTCGCCGTCCCGCGCCCCAAGGGTCTGTAACGCACGGCCGAGGTTCATCTTTGCCATCGCCCAATTCATCGGCACACGGTCGCGGCTGAATTCCAGCAGCGCGTCTTTATAAGCGTGCACAGCCGCTTCCAGCCGCACGTTGTCGCTGTCCCGCTGCCCAAGGGTGCAAAGCGCATTGCCGAGGTTTACCTTCGTTCCAGCCCATTGCGTCGGCATCCGGTCGCAGGTGAATTCCAGAAGCGCGTCCTCATAAGCGCGCACGGCGTCTTCCAGCCGCGCGGTGTCGCTGTCTCGCGCTCCGAGGGCTTGAAGCGCAGCGCCGAGGTTCATCTTCGCCGCGGCCCACTTCAACGGCACCCGGTCACGGGTGAGTTCCAGCAGCGCATCCTCATAGGCGCGCACGGCGTCTTCCAGCCGCGCGGTGTCGTTGTCCCGCTCCCCGAGGGTTGTAAGCGCGTTGCCGAGGTTCATCTTTGCCATGGCCCAGTCCATCGGCACGCGGTCGCGGGTCCATTCCCGCAGCGCGTCCTCATAGGCGCGCACGGCGTCTTCCAGCCGCGCGGTGTCGCTGTCCCGTTCCCCGAGGGTTGCAAGCGCATTGCCGAGGTCATTGCCCGCTTTGCCTTTCTCGTCGGGGCCGTTTGCGCGGGCCAGCACGATCCGGGCAAGGTCGATGGCCAGCCGCGCCTGCAAGTTGTCGCCCTTGTCCCGCCCGATCTCGTAGTGGTGACGGCGCGCGTCGCGCAGCGCCTCAAATGCCGCGGCCCCGTCCGCTTCAAGGTCCGCTTTCCGCACCAGCAGCCGCGCGGCCTTCGCCGTGTCCCGGTCCAGCAGGGCGACCTCCACTCCGCTGTCCAACAGCCGCGATTGCTCCGCCTGTGCCCGTTCCAGCGCCGCGTCGATCTCTGCCCCGGCGGTCTGGTATTCCCCCTCCCGCGCCAGCGCCGCTACCCGCGCCAGCACGTCGTCGACAAAGTCCGGATGGTTCGACTTGGTCTCCCCCTCCTTCTGGACCCGCACCGCGATGTCCATCGCGTTCTGAAGCTCCAGCCAGGCCTGCCCCACATCCTCCGTCTCCGCCGCGATCCGCTGCGCGAGCCGGATAATCGCCTTCTCCGTGATCCCCTCATCCCGCAAAGCGTCCGCGCGGCCCGAAGTTTCGGATTGCGCGAGCAACTCGCGGTAGACGGCCCATTGCAGCGGGTCCATCCCCGCCGGCGCCTTCAGGACCGGGGTGAGCATGTTGGTCAGGATCGCCTCGTACGCGTCGAGCAGCGCCTCCCCCATCAAACCCGGGTCTTCGGCTTTGCGGTTGGCTTCGATCCGTTCCCGGATCAGGCCCGCGACCATTCCCGCTTGCAGCCGCCCCGCAGCGAGGTCGTCCTCGGATACGGGGTATTTGTGCATCAGCTGCGGGATCAGTTTCTTGCGTTCGCCGCTCAGTGGCGAGGCTTTGACTGC
The DNA here is from genome assembly GCA_039817385.1 of Pseudomonadota bacterium. GTDB lineage: Bacteria > Pseudomonadota > Alphaproteobacteria > Rhodobacterales > Rhodobacteraceae > JBCBCP01. Next base: position 366,321 of record JBCBVY010000005.1, read on the forward strand.
TGCCTCAAACGCCTCACCCATCTGAAGCGCCAGCGGTTTGAGGTCCGGGTCTTTCTTCAGCACGGCATGGGCCGACAGCGCCGCGCTGATCCCCGTCGCTGCGCCGCCCATCGAAAGGACGTCCACCGCCGTGGTCGCGATCATCCCGAAGCACGCGGCAAAGTTGCCGCCGTGCAAGATCTTCTCGAACATTTCAGCCTTCCCCAAACAGGCGCGACACACCCGGCTCCCGTCCGCGTCACGCTACCCCGAACCCGGCCCCCTGCCAACGCCCGTTCAGGGCAGGCGCCGCTCTGTACAAAATGCACTTTGGCCCTGCGGAAAACTGTACAAAACGCACTCCGGGGCCGCCGCGTTCTGTACAAAACGTTACATCCGCCCCCCGTCAGGTTTTGCCTTGCCCCCCGTGCCCCCCTTGGATAGACGGATCAGCGGAGACGTGGCCGAGTGGTCGAAGGCGCTCCCCTGCTAAGGGAGTAGGCGGGAAACCGTCTCGAGGGTTCGAATCCCTTCGTCTCCGCCACTAAGTCAGCTTCTTTGTAATGCGCGTGAGGCTGCGTCAATTATCCGCGTGATTTCAGTCGCTTACCGTCAAAGGCTCTGTTCATGAGCGCAAGAACCTACCCGCTCAGACACCGTTTTCGGGCCCAGTCTGGGGTGGCCGTTTTCGCGGTAGCAGTTTGCGTGGTGAGGTCTCAGAGAGTCGCGAGGACCCGGCGCTGATCATCCCAAGCGATGGGCAGTTCGCGTGTTTTGCACCAATCCGAG
>JBCBVY010000002.1:0-561716 GCA_039817385.1 Pseudomonadota bacterium
GAGACCGAGACCGAGACCGAGACCGAGACCGAGACCGAGACCGAGACCGAGACCGAGACCGAGACCGAGACCGAGACCGAGACCGAGACCGAGACCGAGACCGAGACCGAGACCGAGACCGAGACCGAGACCGAGAAACCGTCCACGGATCCTGCGCCCGTGCAAGCCCCCCCACCAGAAAAACAAAGCGTCGTTTTGCCGATGATCTTCGGCGGGATTGTTGCCGCCGGGCTCGGCTATGTCGCCGGGGCTGCCGACCTGATTGGCCTTGGGCAACAAGGTAGCGGCGCGGCGGATATCGCGCGGCTCGAACAAGCGCTTCAGACGCAAGACGCCGTCGACACCGCGCTGGCCGAGCGTCTCGCAACACTCGAAGCTATTGAGCCGGTTGAGCCTGCCGCGCCGTTCGATCCCACCCCGCTTGGCGCATCGGTGTCTGCGCTGACGGACCGTGTCGAAGCGCTTGAAAACGCACCGACGCAGGCGGGAACGGGTGTTTCGGCCGCTGCACTGCGCGCCATCGAAGCCCGCGTGACAGAACAGCAGTCCCAAATCGAAGCGCTGATTGGCGAGATTGAAGACGCGCGCGCGGCGGCAGAGGCATCGGCGAATGCCACGTTGGCCCGCGCGGCACTGGCAGGCGTTTCAACCGCGCTGTCCACCGGCGCACCCTTTGACGATGCGCTTGCGGATTTCACCGAAGCCAGCGACACGCCCGTTCCCAGCGTCCTGACTGAAAACGCGGCCAGTGGTGTCACAACCCTGACCGATTTGCAGGCCAGCATCCCCGATGCGGCGCGCGCCGCCCTCGCTGCCGCCCGATCCGCAGATACCGAAGGCGCGGCCAATGTCGGCGACTTCCTGCGGCGCCAGCTTGGCGCACGCTCCGTTGTTCCGCGCGAAGGCGACGACCCGGACGCGGTGCTGTCGCGGGTTGAAGCCGCGGCACGTGCCGGGGACATCCCCACTGCACTCAACGAAGCCGCCGCCTTGCCGGACGCGGCACAGGCCGCGATGTCCGACTGGCTGACCGCTGCCGCAACACGTGCCGACGCGCTGGCTGCCGCGGATGCACTGACCCAATCCGTAGCCGCAGACTAACAAGAGGCGTTTCATGCTCTGGTCCCTGTTCAAAGTCCTCGCGTTCTTCTGCGCCGTTGCCGCGCTTGCCCTAGGTGCCGGTTATCTTCTGGAAGCGGATGGCGGGGTGATGATCACCGTCGGCGGAACCGAGTACCCGTTTGGCCCGCTGCAATCGGTGATCGCTCTGACATTTCTGGTGCTCCTTGTTTGGCTGCTGCTCAAGCTGATGGGCCTCTTGGTGGCCACGTGGCGCTTCATGAACGGGGATGAAACCGCGATTTCCCGCTACTTTGCCCGCAACCGTCAGGCCAAGGGCTTTAACGCACTGGCCGAAGGGATGATGGCGCTGGCCTCTGGCGAGGGGCGACTTGCCATGTCCAAGGCAGCAAAGGCGGACAAGTATCTTGATCGGCCCGAGTTGACGCTGCTGCTTACGGCGCAGGCGGCGGAGGTTGCCGGCGACCGCAAGACAGCCGAAGTGACCTATCGCAAGCTGGTCGAGGACCCGAAGACGCGCTTTGTCGGCGTGCGCGGCATCCTCAAACAAAAGCTCGCCGAAGGCGACACCGAGACCGCGATGCAGCTGGCCCAGAAAGCCTTTGCCCTGAAGCCGGCGCATACCGAAACCGGTGACACACTGCTGCAATTGCAAGCCCAGTCCGAAGACTGGAAGGGCGCGCGCGACACGTTGAACACGAAGCTGAAGCAGGGCGATCTGCCCCGCGATGTGCACCGGCGCCGCGATGCGGTTCTCGCGCTGAGCGAGGCGTGGCAATTCATGGCCGACGGGGATGAAGAAAAGGCGCATGACGCGGCAATCGCCGCGAACAAGCTGTCGCCCGATTTTGTTCCCGCCGCAGCGCTCGCCGCGCGGGCCCATACGGCGCGTGGCAATGCCCGGGCCGCAACAAAGGTGATCAAGGCGGCTTGGGCCAAGGGGCCGCACCCGGACCTCGCCGCGGCATTTGCAGAGATCCAGCCGGACGAGACCGCAGACGCCCGGATGAAGCGCTTTGCCGTGCTGACAAAGCAACATGCGAATGACGCGGAAACGCGCATGCTGCTGGCCGAGCTGCACATCGCCGCGGAGGATTTCCCGGGCGCCCGCCGCGCGCTGGGCGATCTGATGGAGACCGACCCGACGATGCGGTCCGCAACGCTCATGGCCGCGATCGAACGGGGCGAAGGTGCGGATGATCAGGTGGTCAAAGCATGGCTGGCGCGGGCGCTGACCCTGCCGCGCGGACCGCAGTGGATTTGCGAGCTAAGCGGCCGCATCTACGCGCAGTGGCAGCCTGTGTGTGACACATCCGGCGGGTTTGACACGCTGACATGGAAGCGCCCACCAGAGACGGACCTGCCGATGCCGACCGGGGCGGAAATGCTGCCGCTGATCGTGGGACCCGCGGAGTCCGAAGACGGCGCGCTGGTCGTGGCCGAGGATGTACCGGAAGCGGAGGTTATCGACTCCGAAGCCACCGAACCCGACCCTCAGAAAGCCTGAACAAACCGCCCATCCCACGGTGTAGGATGGGCAATCTGCCCATCATCAGTACCGGTAGTGCTCCGGCTTGAACGGGCCTTCCGGCGTCACACCGATATAGGAGGCTTGATCAGCGTCCAGCTGCGTCAACTTCACGCCGATCCGCGCCAGATGCAGACGCGCGACCTTTTCGTCGAGGTGCTTCGGCAGGATGTAGACCTCGTTGCCGTATTCATCACCTTTGGTCCACAGTTCGATCTGGGCCAGAACCTGGTTGGTGAAGGACGCGGACATCACGAAAGACGGGTGGCCCGTCGCATTGCCAAGGTTGAGCAAACGCCCTTCGGACAGCAAGATGATGCGGTTGCCGGACGGCATCTCGATCATGTCCACCTGTTCCTTGATGTTGGTCCATTTGTGGTTCTTCAGCGCGGCGACCTGAATTTCATTGTCGAAGTGGCCGATGTTGCCGACGATGGCCATGTCCTTCATCGCGCGCATATGCTCGATCCGGATCACGTCCTTGTTGCCGGTCGTGGTGATGAAGATGTCAGCAGAGCCGACTTCGTCTTCAAGCAGCGTCACCTCGAACCCGTCCATCGCGGCCTGAAGGGCGCAGATCGGGTCAACCTCGGTCACCTTCACGCGGGCACCCGCACCGCGCAGGGACGCGGCAGAGCCTTTGCCCACATCGCCGTACCCCATCACGACGGCGACCTTGCCCGCCATCATCGTGTCGGTCGCACGGCGGATGCCGTCAACGAGCGATTCCTTGCAGCCGTATTTGTTGTCGAACTTCGACTTGGTCACGCTGTCGTTCACGTTGATCGCGGGAAAGGGCAGTTGGCCTTCACGGACCAGCTCATAAAGGCGGTGCACGCCGGTTGTCGTCTCTTCGGACACGCCCTTGATCTGATCGCGCATCTTGGTGAACCAACCGGGGGAGGCTGCCATGCGCTTGGCAATCTGCGCCTTGATCACCTCTTCTTCTTCGGATTGCGGGACGGGGATGATCACTTCTCCTGCTTCCGCTCGCGCGCCCAGAAGGACGTAGAGCGTCGCATCGCCGCCATCGTCGAGGATCATGTTCGGACCATCTTCGAACATGAAGGACTTGTCCAAATAGTCCCAATGCTCCTCAAGGCTTTGCCCCTTGATCGCGAAGACCGGCGTGCCGCCCGCCGCAATCGCAGCCGCCGCGTGATCCTGCGTGGAAAAGATATTGCACGACGCCCAGCGCACGTCGGCGCCCAGCGCGACCAGCGTTTCGATCAAAACCGCCGTCTGAATGGTCATGTGCAACGAGCCAACGATCCGCGCACCGCTCAGCGGTTTGCTGTCGCCATATTCCTCGCGCAGGGCCATCAGACCCGGCATTTCCGTTTCGGCAATATCCAGTTCCTTGCGGCCATAGCCAGCAAGGTCGATGTCTTTGACGATATAGTCTTTAGCCATTGGATTATCCTCAATAAGTCCCGGGCGAAGTAGCAGGTTTCCCAGATAGCCTCAATCGTCGGACTGCTGTAGAAGGTGTCGAAACTTAACCAAGTTGTGCGTTTTAGAAGCCTCTCGCGGCGGTGTTTCGCATAAAGTCAGGAATACAAATGTCAGACATGAACGATTTGGCAACACAGAAACGTGAGCACGTCGCACCTAAGCTAGAATTCGAGCATCGTGTGGTCGCAAACGAGTACGGATTCTACTGCGTTCCAAAGAACTACCTGCGCCGAGAGGTTCCGCAGCTTCTCGCAAATGGGGAGGTTTATGAAGCGAAGACGCTGGCCTTCATGCGCCGCATATCCGGCCGCGGTGACATCGTCTCTGGGGGTGCATTTATCGGGGATTTCTTCCCGGCCCTTAGCGAAGCGCTCGCGCCGGGCGCGGCGCTGCATTCGTTCGAGCCAAATCCGCTCAGTTTTATGGCAGCTCAAGCAACGATCGAGCTGAACGGGTTAACGAACGTCAAAATGAACGCGGTGGCTGTTGGTTCCGAGCCTGCGACGTTGCCGTTGCGCATTGCTCAGGGAAACCAAGCCAGCGCGGCGCGCGCGCGCATTGTGAAACAGGAAAGCGCGGACACGGGGACCATCAACGTGCCCGTGGTCACGCTTGACGAGCTGATCCCGGATGATCGGCATATCTCGGTCCTGCATCTGGATATTGAGGGATTTGAAATAGAAGCCTTGAAAGGCGCAACAGGGATCGTATCCCGTTGTAAACCCATCATTATCTTGGAGGGCGAGCGGCATCGGAGGCGGGTTGATTACATTGAAGCCCTGACTGAGCTTCTGCCTGACATTGGCTACCGTTCGGCCGGGTTGATCGAGCGCAACGCGGTATACATGCCCAGCCGCTGAGCGGTGCGATTTCACTTGAGCTCCACACAACCGGTCGCCCGACAAGGGGCGCGCCGCCTTGGCACCCGGAGGATGACATGGCACCGAGACGACCCCGCGCATGGCAGCGGATGCTATCGGGTCGTAGGCTTGACCTGCTGGACCCCACGCCAATGGATATCGAGATTGACGACATCGCGCACGGTTTGGCGTTTGTGGCGCGGTGGAACGGGCAAACCATTGGGGACTATGCGTATTCCGTGGCCGAACATTCGCTCTTGGTGGAGGCACTATTTGCCCGGATCGCGCCCAGCGCAGAGCCGAAATGGAAGCTCGCCGCGTTGCTGCATGACGCGCCGGAATACGTGATCGGGGACATGATCTCCCCCGTAAAGGCCGCGGTCGGGCCGGGGTACGGCGCGCTGGATGAGCGGCTGGAGGCGGCGATCAACATCCGGTTTGGGCTGCCCGCGAAGGTGCCGGTGAAGGTCAAGCGGTTGATCAAAAAGGCAGATAAAATAAGCGCTTGGATGGAGGCGACACAGATCGCGGGGTTCACCGAAGCGGAGGCGACAAAGTTTTTTGGCCGGCCTGATGCGGAGATGATCGCGGACCTGAACATCGTGCTGCGCCCGCCGGTGGAGACGCGCAATGCCTACACAGCGCGGCATGCGGCATTGTTGAAGGACTGCACATGATCACCGTCCGCCCCGCCATATCCCTCGATGCCGCATCAATGGCTGCTTTGCTGAACGAGATCATCTCGGAAGGGGGGACGACAGCGATGACGAAGCCGGTCAAACCCTCTGACATTGCCGATTGGATGGCGGCGAATGATGGCCGGTCGGCGTGGCATGTGGCCGTTGACGGAGGCGAGAATGTTGTTGGATTTCAGTATATTGAGAAGGGCGGGGATTATCTGCCGGATGTCGCAGCAGAGATCGCAACCTTTGTTCAGGTGGGGCAGACGGGCCTTGGGATCGGGTCAAAGCTGTTCGAGGCGACGAAGCGCGCGGCAAAGGCGCTTGGCTATGTCTGGATCAACGCGAACATCCGCAGCGATAATGAAGGCGGGCTGATCTACTACCAATCCCGCGGGTTCACCGATTACGGGGTGATCGAAGGGTACGCGCTGGCGGACGGCACCGTCGTTAACAAAACGCTAAAGCGGTTCGACCTTTAGAGGGGCCACGCGCCCGGATGTCACGTTTTGTACATTTCCGGGCGCCCCAAGTGAGCATTTTGTACAATTTTCAGCGGGGGCTGCGCTTTGCCAAAATCCGCTGCAAGGTCCGCCGATGCATGTTCAGGCGACGCGCGGTTTCCGACACGTTGCGGTCGCACAGCTCATACACCCGCTGAATATGTTCCCAGCGGACGCGGTCCGCGCTCATCGGGTTTTCGGGCGGCGGGGGCAGGTCATCGCCGGAGGCGAGCAGCGCGTTCACGATATCAGCCGCATCTGCGGGCTTGGACAGATAGTCCGTCGCGCCGATCTTGACCGCGGCAACCGCAGTGGCAATCGCGCCATAGCCGGTCAGCACAACCACACGCGCATCGGGGCGCTTTTCCCGCAGCACTTCGACCACGTCCAGGCCATTGCCATCCTCAAGCCGCAGATCAACCACGGCATAGGCCGGCGGGCGGGCGGTTGCGATCGCGCGCCCGGCCGCGACGCTGTCTGCGGTTTCAATTTCGAAACCACGCCGCTCCATCGCTTTGGCCAGTCGGCGCAGAAATGGTTCGTCATCGTCTACGAGGAGAAGCGTCTTGTCTTCTCCGATGTCTGGTAGAGCTCCCTCGGGCATATCCCACTCCGCGCGCTGAATAATTCAGCACACTATGTATGGCGCGCGCGCAGAGGTCAAATGCTGCGTCAGCTTGCCGCGGCAGCTTCAACAAAGCAGGCGACGCGGTCGGCCATCGCTTCGGGCGTGGTGTCGCGGCGGAAGAAGTCGACAAAGCCGTGACCGGGCAGCGTGAGGTAGGTGAAGGTCGAATGGTCGACGAGGTAGAATTCGTCCCCCTCTGTCGCCTCATGCGCGCGGTAATAAGTGCGGTAGGCCTGAGAGGCGGCCTTGACCTGCTCCGGTGTTCCGGTGAGGCCAACGACGTTTTCGCCAAGGTAGAACGTGTAATCGCCAACGACCTCCGGCGTGTCCCGCTTTGGATCGATGGAGATGAACACCGGCGTCACGTCCAGCCCGGTTTCGGCGAGGATGCTGGTGGCCTGCACGTTGCGGGCCATGTCGAACGGGCAGACATCGGGGCAGAACGTATAACCAAAATAAAGCAGCGAAGGTTTCGTGAGCACGTCCTGATCGGTCACCGTCTCGCCCGCGCTGTTGACCAGCGTGAAGGGGCCTCCAAGATCGCCGCCCACGGCACCGCCGCTGCATTGGGCAAAGGCGCTGTCCTGTGCGGTGCCACCCTGGGTCCAGACGTATGTCGCGGCGAGGCTGGCGACGACGATAACAGCGGCGACGATGGCGGCGATGCGAGTCATGGGTTCCTCGTGAGGTGCTTTTAGCTTTACGCTAAGAAGTAGGAAGCCAGTAAGCCAACACAACGGAGTAGCCAATGAACAGGATTGTGACCTGATGGCGCAGCTGAATTTCGGGTTTCTGGCGGGACAGAACCGGGGCAACTGGGTGCGCCTGCGCACGCTGATCCTGCTTCGCTGGGTTGCGATTGTCGGGCAGCTGACCGCGATCACGGTGGCGCAGCGGTACTATAACCTCCAGCTTGAGCTGGGCTTATGCTACCTCGCGGTAGGCGTCAGCGTGATGGGCAACCTGATCGCGATTTTTGTGTTTCCGGAAAACAAGCGCCTGTCGGAATCCGAAAACATGATCATGGTGCTGTTCGATCTGTTGCAGCTGTCTTTCCTGCTGTTCCTGACGGGCGGGCTGCACAACCCGTTTGCCTTGCTCTTGCTTGGGCCCGTGACGATTTCAGCGACAGCGCTGTCGGCGCGGTCCACGATGATCGTTGGCGGCGTGGCGCTGATTTTGGTGAGCCTTCTGTCTGAATACCACTTCCCGCTGCGGACGGAGCAGGGGTTCATCCTGTTCATCCCAGACATTTTCATCTTTGGCAACTGGACGGCGCTGGTGATCGCGATTGGGTTTATCGGCGCCTATAGCTGGCGGGTCACCTCCGAGATGCATTCGATGGCCGACGCGCTGAGCGCGACGCAGGAGGCGCTGTCGCGCGAGCAAAAGCTGACGGACCTGGGCGGCGTGGTGGCTGCAGCCGCGCACGAACTGGGCACACCGCTGGCCACGATCAAGCTGGCCTCGGGCGAGCTGATGGAAATGCTGGAGGATCAGCCGGACCTTTACGAGGACGCCGCGCTGATCCGAGAGCAGGCGGACCGCTGCCGCGAAATCCTGCGGGATATGGGCCGCGCAGGCAAAAGCGACACGCATTTGCGGCAAGCGCCCCTGATCGCTGTCATTTCCGAGGCGGCAGAGCCGCATGAGGGGCGCGGCAAAACGATCCAGTATACCCACGACGCGCTGGACGACGACATCGAGCAACCGCTGATCCTGCGCAAGCCAGAGATCATCCACGGATTGCGCAACATGGTCCAGAACGCCGTGGATTTCGCCGCAGCGAATGTGTGGATCGAAACGCATTGGACGGCGGATGAAATCTCGATCCGGATCATGGATGATGGCAAGGGGTTTCCGCCGCATTTGCTGGGCCGCATCGGCGATCCGTTCATGCGGCGGCGCAAGAACCGCACCCAGCGGCCGGGGTACGAGGGCATGGGGCTGGGGCTGTTCATCGCAAAGACATTGCTGGAGCGCACGGGTGCGGAGCTGAACTTTGCCAACGGGCATGACCCTTATGACCCGCCCGACGACGCGGCGGCCTGGATTGGCGCCATTGTCGAAGTTGTGTGGCCGCGCGAGGCGATCGATGCCCGGATGACGGGGGCAGAGGTCACGCCAAATGAGCGGATCACGATTTAGAGGCTTAACCCGCCGTTAACCAATGGCCCGTTAACCTTTTGTCGATTGGTTGGGAGGCCCCGATGGCTTTGGTCGATATCGCGATTGTTCTTGGTATAGCGCTGCTGACGGTATGTGCGGCGATTTTTGCCATCGTGCGAATGGAACCGGCGGCAAGCGGGGGTGCGGCGCTGGAAGATCATCGCGTTGCCTTGCTGTTTGACGGGCCGGACCTGGCCGATGCAACGGCAGGGGCAAATTTTGCCTTTGACCTGCCAGAGGGGGACGTCACCTGGGCTGTTCTGCGCGGCACGTTACAGCATCAGTTTGCCGACCTGCCCGCCGCGCTCAGCGATTTGACAGCGGGTGTGCACAGGTTTGCAGCGCGTGGCGGGGATCGTGTTTTGATGCTGGACCGGGCCGCCGACCGATCCGTTCTGACGATTGATGCAGGGGAAGATGGGCCGGATGGCGCCAGCGAACGCGTCGCGCAGCTGGAGGCGGAGTGTGCAACGCTGCGCCGCGCGGTTGCCAGTGCCCCGCATCCGGTGTGGGAGGCCAACCTGTCGGGGCACGTCACGTGGTGCAACGCGGCCTATGAGGCGCTGCGTGCGGAAGTTGGACAGGACACGGACGATACGGCCCCCCTGTTCGAGACAGGGCACGACATTGGCAAGGTCCCGCAGCGGGTCCGCGCGCAGGTGGCACGGCAGGCGGATGGCTCGCGCATCTGGTTCGACCTGGTGCAGCAGCGCATGGACGGCGTGATCGTCAGCCACGCGATGGACATCGAGGCGGTCATTCGCGCCGAAGTCGCCCAGCGCAATTTTGTCCAGACGCTGGCCAAGACCTTTGCGCAGCTGTCTATTGGCCTTGCGATTTTTGACCGCAACGGGCAGCTGGCCCTGTTCAACCCGGCGCTTGTCGATCTGACGACCCTGCCGGCGGAGTTTCTTAGCGGGAGGCCGGATCTGCCGACCTTCTTTGACCAGCTGCGCGACAAGCGCATGATGCCAGAGCCGAAAAGCTACACCTCCTGGCGCGAACAGATTGCCGGCCTGATCGCGGCGGCGGAGGACGGGCGGTATCAGGAGACGTGGACACTGGAGAGCGGTCAGACCTACCGGGTGAGCGGACGGCCCCATCCGGACCGGGCGATTGCCTTTCTGATCGAGGATATCAGCGCAGAGATGCTGCTGACCCGGAATTTCCGCGCGGAGCTGGAGCTGGGCCAGTCTCTGGTAGACAGCCTGTCGGACCCGATTGCGGTTTTCACCAACACGGGCGTGCTGACCCTGTCGAACGCGGCGTACCGGGTCTTGTTCAAGGTCGACCCGGACTCCAGCTTTGCCGATGTGACGGTGATCGACGCGATGCGCGACTGGCAGGCCATCGCCGCGCCCAGCCCCGTGTGGGGCGAAATCCGCGACTTTGTTCAAGACATGGGCGAGCGCACCACGTGGGACGCGAACGTTCAGATGCAGGACGGCACGCGCTGGACCTGCCATCTGAAGCCAATTGCAGGCGGCGCGACGGCCTTGCGTCTGACGCCAGAGCCGATACGGCTGCGCGAATTGCAGACCTGAGCCGCGCAATGCGGTTGCGGCGCGCCATCCAAGAGATAGGCTGCGCACATGACATCCAAACGCATCCTTCTGTCCCTGGAGAACGCGGACGCCACAACCCGTTTGGGCGTGCGGCTGGGTGCGGTGGTCAAACCGGGGGATGTGCTGCTTCTGGACGGGCCGGTTGGCGCGGGGAAAACGCATCTCGCCCGTGCGCTGATCCAGTCCATCCTGGCGGTGCCAGAGGACGTGCCTTCGCCCACCTTCACGCTGGTCCAGGAATACGAGACCACACACGGCCCGCTTTGGCACACGGACCTCTACCGGCTGGGTGGTCCGGACGAGATTGAAGAGCTTGGCCTGCTGGACGCCTTCGACACGGCGATCTGCCTTGTTGAATGGCCAGACCGGCTTGGCCCCTACGCGCCGAAGGAGGCGCTGCGCATTACCCTGGCGCCTCAGGGGAAAGGCCGCACAGCAACGCTGGAGACGCAGGCCGCGCGCTGGGCGGACGTCTTGGAGCGTGCGGCATGAACAGAGCGGCACGCGCGCGTCAGTTCCTGACCGATGCCGGGTGGTCCGGGGCCGCGCAGAGCGTGGTTGCCGGGGACGCGTCCAACCGGCGGTATGACCGGCTGACCCTTGGCGGGAAGACAGCGATCCTGATGGATGCCCCGCCGGAAAAGGGCGAAGACGTGCGCCCGTTCATCACCGTGACCAAGTTGCTGCAAGCGCGGGGTCTAAGTGCGCCAGACATCTATGCGGCGGATGAGGCAGGCGGTTTCCTGTTGCTGGAGGATTTGGGCGATGCCGTTTTCGCGCGCGTGCTTGAAGCTGAACCACAGCTGGAAAACAGGCTCTATTTTACAGCAATTGACGTTCTTGTGCACCTACACGCCGCCCCGGCGCCCGCCTTGCCGCCCTACGATACGGCGATGATGACGGATCGGGCGCTGCTTGCGTTCGACTGGTATCAGAAAGCTGCAACGGGGCGGGTTGATGATGGCGCGCGGCGTGATGCTGAAGTGGCGATTTCCAACGTGTTAGAGCCTTTATCGGCCTCTGTCCTGATCCAACGCGACTACCACGCGGAAAACCTGATCTGGCTGCCGGAGCGGGACGGGGTCGCGCGTGTTGGCCTGCTTGATTACCAAGACGCGATGCTTGGTCATCCGGCCTATGATCTGTGTTCGATCCTGCTGGATGCCCGCCGCGACGTACCGGCAACGACGCAGGACGCAATGTTGGCGCGCTACCTCGACGCGGTGCAGATCGTTGATCGCGCGGGTTTCATGCGGGACTATCACGCGCTTTCGCTTCAACGGAACCTGCGGATTGTTGGCGTGTTCACCCGGCTTTGCGTGCGCGATGGCAAGGCGCATTACGTGGACCTGCTGCCGCGGGTCTGGGGTTATGTTGAACAGGCGCTGGATCGCCTTGGCGACCAGGACCTGGCAGAGTTGATCCGGCGCGCGCTGCCCGCGCCGACCCCGGAAATTTGCAAAAGGATCAAGGCGCAATGCGCAACGCCCCCGACGCCGTGATGATCTATGCCGCGGGCTTTGGCACACGGATGCGACCGCTGACGGACAAGATGCCAAAGCCGCTGATCCCGGTTGGCGGGCGCCCCCTGATTGATCACGCGTTGGCGCATGTTCGCAGCATCAGACCGCGTGTGGTTGCGGCCAACCTGCATTACCGGGCGGATCAGCTTGTTTCGCACCTAACAGGGTCAGAGGTTGTGCCCTTGGTTGAGGCGCCGGAGATCCTCGATATGGGTGGCGGGCTGAAGGCAGCAGCGCCCGTTCTGGGGACCGGGCCCGTCTGGACCATCAACCCGGACGTGCTGTGGCGCGGGCCCAACCCTTTGGAGCTGGCGCTGCGGACTTGGGACGGGGCGCGAATGGATGCGTTGATGGTCTGTGTGCCGATGGAGCGTGTTTTGGGCCGCGACGACGCGGGAGAGATCAGCCTTGATGCGGATGGATCGGTGACCTGGGGGCCGGGGATGGTCTATGGCGGGGTGCAGATCATCGCGCTGGACCGGATCATTGCGCATCCCGGTGACGTCTTTGCGATCCAGCCAATCTGGGAAGCGATGCGCGCCGCGGGCCGTCTGCATGGCGTGATTTACCCCGGCACGTGGTGCGATGTGGGCACGCCCGCCGGGATTCCCGTGGCCGAAGCGATGTTGGCCGATGTTTGAGGGTCGCCGCGTCTTTGGCCTCGCCCCCGGTGTGGACTTTCCCGCGGGTCTTGTCGCGGGGCTGGAGGCCCGGATGGGCGGCGCGGCGCCGGAGGATTGGGCGCGCATCACGCTCATTGTCAACACACGGCGGATGGCGCGGCGGTTGCGCGATATCTTTGACGCGGGGCCGCCCCGCTTGCTGCCGCGCATCCTGTTGGTGACAGAGCTGTCCGCGCTGGCCCCGTCCGGCACGCAAGCACCGACGCGGAGCGGTCTTCGGCGGCGGCTTGACCTGATGGCCCTTATGCAGCAGCTGCTTGCACAGGACAAAGGGTTTGCTCAGCACGGGAGCCTCTTCGACCTGACCGACAGCCTTGCGGCCCTGTTTGACGAGATGGAGGCGGAAGGGGTCGCGCCGGAGGCTGTCGCAAACCTTGATGTCACGGATCAGTCCCAGCATTGGGCGCGCACGCAGGCGTTTCTGGGGATCGCGCGCGACTATCTCGACCAGCTTGGGCCGGAGCGGGATGTGGGCGCGCAGGCCCGCGCGACAATTGAGGCCGTGATCACGGGTTGGCGGGCAGAGCCGCCAGAGCACCCCGTGATCCTTGCAGGGTCAACCGGGTCGCGGGGGGCAGTGCTTGATCTGATGGAGGCTGTCACCCGGTTGCCGCACGGGGCTGTGGTCCTGCCAGGGTATGATTTCTGCCTGCCGGACCACGGGTGGGACGCGATGACGTCGGAGGATCATCCGCAGTACCGGTTTTTGCACCTTGCCCGAAAGCTGGGGCAGACACGCCCCGAAGTTGGTGTTTGGTCGGAAACAGAGCCTGTTCCGACGCTTCGAAACGAAGTTATCTCGCTCGCCCTGCGGCCTGCGCCTGCAACGGATGCGTGGCTGGACGAGGGGCCAAGGCTGGGTGATCTGAGCGCGGCTTTGGATGGCGTGACGTGGGTGACCGCCGAAAGCAGCCGGGATGAGGCGCACGCGATTGCCCTGCGCCTACGGCAGGCGGCGGAAGACGCGCAAAGCGCCGCGCTGATTTCCCCGGACCGGATGCTGACACGGCAGGTCACTGCGGCGCTCGACCAGTGGGGTGTTGTGCCGGACGATTCCGCGGGCCTGCCGCTTCAGCTGACGGCGCCCGGGCGGTTGGTGCGCCATGTGGCACGGCTTTTTGGGGGTCCGCTGGATGCCGAAGGACTGTTGACCGTTCTGAAGCACCCGCTTGTTGCCTCAGCCGCAGAGGTGCGGGGGGCGCACCAGCAGCAGGTGCAAGCGCTGGAGCTGAAGATCAGGGACAAGGGCCTGCCGTTCCCGGACCGCGCCGGTCTGGTGGCCTTGTCCGAAGATGCCGGGTGGGCCGGGTGGGTTGCGGATGTGCTGTGCGATCTGGCGTTTTCTGGCACCCGGCGGCTTGCGGACTGGACGACGGCGCATCGCGCGGCGCTTGAGGCTTTGGGAAATGGCCACGGTGGGACCAGCAGCGCGCTGTGGTTGCAACTTCCCGGGATTGCGGTGCGCGATGTCATGGACAACATCGCCGCCGAGGCGGATGGCGGGCCAAAGCTGAGCGCGCAGGACTACGCGGAGCTGGTCGATGGTTTGCTGATGGCGGCAGAGCCGGTGCGGGATCGCGACAAACCGTATCCGGGCATCATGATTTGGGGCACGATCGAGGCGCGGGTGCAGGGCGCCGATCTGGTGATCCTGGGCGGGATGAATGACGGCACGTGGCCCTCTGCCCCGCCGCCGGACCCGTGGCTGAACCGGAGGATGCGGCAAGAGGCGGGCTTGTTGTTGCCGGAGCGGAGCATCGGCCTGTCCGCGCATGATTTTCAGCAGGCGGTGGCCGCGCCGGAGGTTTGGATCACGCGGTCCATCCGGGCGGACGGGGCCGAAACGGTGCCGTCGCGCTGGCTGAACCGGCTGCGCAACCTGCTGGATGGGTTGCCCGAGCGGGGCGGCACGACAGCTGTTGATGCGGCTCTGACACGGGGGAACTCTTGGCTGGCGGCTGTTCGGCAGCGCGATAGCGTGCGCCAGGTAGATCGTGCAAGCCGTCCGGCGCCGCGCCCGCCGGTGACCGCGCGGCCCCGTTCACTGCGCGTGACGGAAGTGCAAACGCTCAAACGCGACCCATACGCCATCTATGCCCGCTACTGTTTGCGGCTCTCCCCGCTTGGGCCGCTGGCTCAGACGCCAGATGCGCTGCTGCGCGGGACGGTCCTGCACGATGTGATGGAAGCGTTTGTGCGGCAGAGCGTGGCGGAGCCAGAGAGCCTGACGGCCGATCACCTGCGCGGGATTGGTGCGGAGATCCTTGCCAGCCGCGTGCCTTGGCCCGCCGCCCGCGCCCTGTGGCAAGCGCGGCTCGACCGGATCGCGGACTGGTTTGTGGGCCGGGAGCGGGTCAGGCAGACAGAAGCGGTACCAACCTTCTTTGAGGACACCGCCAAGGGTCTGCTAAAGCTGCCCGAGATCGGCATGGACCTGCGCGTGCGCGCGGACCGGATCGACATCGGGGAGGATGGCGCGGCGCGGGTCTATGACTACAAAAGCGGCTCGCCCCCAAGCCCAAAGCAACTGCGCCTGTATGACAAGCAGCTGTTGATCGAGGCGCTGATGCTAGAGGACGGCAGCTTTGAGGCGCTTGGGCCAACCGCTGCGGCGGCGGCCATCTATATCGGGCTGGGCCCCAAGATGGAGGAGCGCAGCGCCGCGCTGGAGGATGAGCCACCCGCAAAGGTAAGAGCCGATTTGCTACGTTTGCTCGGTGCGTATCTGGACGCGGAGAAGGGCTATGCCGCGCGGAATGAAGCGTATCGCGAGGATGTGCTGGGCGACTACGATCACCTCGCGCGATTTGGTGAGTGGGACGGCAGCGATGCGCCGGTGCCGGAGGATGTCGGATGAGCGTGAACGAAGCCACCCGCAGGCAGATCCAGGCCGCACGCCCCGACGCGTCAACATGGCTATCGGCGAATGCCGGGTCGGGCAAAACGCGGGTGCTGACCGACCGGGTGGCGCGGCTGCTCCTCGGCGGGGTGGACCCGCAGAACATCCTGTGTCTGACCTACACGAAAGCCGCGGCTTCGGAAATGCAAAACCGGTTGTTCAAGCGGCTCGGCGCGTGGGCGATGATGGACGATGTGGCTCTGACACAGGCGTTATCGGAGCTTGGCGCACCTGTCGCAGCTGATTTGCGGCGGGCGCGGACCCTGTTTGCCGCGGCCATTGAGACACCGGGCGGGCTCAAGATTCAGACGATCCATTCCTTCTGTGCGGGTCTGCTGCGGCGCTTTCCGATGGAGGCGGGCGTCAGTCCGAACTTCAAGGAGATAGAGGACCGCGCGAGTGAGTTGCTGCGCGCCGATGTGGTGGACGCGCTGGCTGACGGGCCGGAGAGGGCTGCTGTCGCCGGGTTTGCGCGGCTGGTGACGGAGGAAAACTTCGAGAAGCTCAGCCGGGAAATCTCCGTCTCGGCCTTCATTGATTTAAGCCGCGATGACGCGCTGGAATTGTTGGGTTTGCGGGCCGGATTGACTGAGGATCAGGTCTTCGATGACGTGTTCCAACCCGGAACCATTGAAGCAGTCCAAGGCTTGATCCCGCACCTGGAAGCAAAAGGGGGCAACGACGCAAAAGCCGCATTGAAGCTGAAGGACGTGACTGCGCCAACCCAGGCTGCCTTGGCGATCCTAATGGACGTTCTGCTTTTCGGAGAAGGCGCAAAATCGCCTTTTGCGGCAAAAATCGGCAGTTTTCCCACCGCGCCAACGCGAAAGGCCGCTGCAAATTTAATGCCGGAAATCGAGGCTCTCATGGAACGGGTCGAGGGCAGCCGTACGCGTTTGAACGGAATTCGGGCCGCAGAAGCAACTGTCGCTCTGCACGCCTTTGGCCGCCGGTTCAATGCCGCCTATGCGGAGGCAAAGCGGCTGCGCGGTTGGCTCGATTTCGACGATCTGATCGAAAAGGCGCGCGCGCTGCTCAACGATCCGAAGGTTGCGGCATGGGTGCTGTACCGGCTCGACGGCGGGATTGATCACATTCTGGTCGATGAGGCGCAGGATACGAGCCCTGCGCAGTGGGACGTGATCCGGCAATTGGCGAGCGAGTTCGGGGCGGGCGAAGGCTCGCGGGAGGATGTGCTGCGCACAATCTTTGTCGTCGGGGACAAGAAGCAGTCGATCTATTCCTTCCAAGGGGCGGACCCGCGCGAGTTTGACCGGATGCAAGCGGAGTTTCAGGCGCGGATTGAAGGGGCAGACGCCCTGTTTCAGTCCGAGGAACTGGCGTTTTCGTTTCGGTCCTCGCCGGGCATTCTGCGGCTGGTCGATCAGTGTTTTGAGGGGGCCGGCACGATTGACGCCCGCCACGAGGCGTTCAAAACGGAACTGCCGGGGCGCGTGGACCTGTGGCCCCATGAGCCACCGAGTGAAGGCGCCGAAGAGATCGATTTTCGCGACCCGGTCGACCGAACCTCGCCCGAACATCATCACGCCATCCTTGCCCGCCGCATCGCGAAAGAGATCACCCGGATCATTCGGGACGAGACGATCCCGGACGAGATGGACGGGCACATCGTGCGCCGGAAGGTGGAGCCGCGCGACTTTCTGATCCTGGTGCAGCGGCGGTCCGGCATCTTTCCCCAGTTGATCCGTGCGCTGAAGGCAGAACGGTTGCCCATCGCAGGTGCGGACCGGCTGAAGGTAGGGGCCGAACTCGCAGTGAAGGACATCGCCGCGGTGCTCGCGTTTCTGGACGTGCAGGATGATGATCTGTCGCTCGCGACGGCACTGCGCTCGCCGCTTTTTGGCTGGTCGGAGGCGGCGCTGTTTGATCTCGCGCACGGGCGGGAGCAGAAGGTGCTTTGGGCCGAGTTGCGACGGCGCAGAGCCGAATTTCCCGCCGAGATGGAGGTGCTGGATGACCTGCGGGCGAATGCCGACTTCCTGCGCCCTTATGATCTGATCGAGCGGATTCTGACGCGGCATGGCGGCCGAAAGAAGCTGTTGGCGCGGCTGGGGCCAGAAGCGGCAGACGGGATCGACGCGCTGCTGGGCCAAGCGCTGGATTACGAACAAAGCGCGGTGCCGAGCCTGACCGGGTTTCTGTCTTGGCTTCAGACCGACGATATAGAGATCAAGCGCCAGATTGATGCGGCGAGCAATCAGATCAGAGTGATGACCGTGCATGGCGCCAAGGGGCTGGAGGCGCCGATCGTGATCCTGCCGGACACGGCCAAGATCGACATCCAGGTCAAGGACCGGATCGTTGAGCTGGACGGGGTGCCAGTTTGGAAGCCGGACGCAAAGGCCATGCCCGATGCGCTTTCGGAACGGCTGCGGGAGGTGAAGGAAGACATCTGGCAGGAGAAGCTGCGGCTGCTTTATGTGGCTCTGACACGGGCGGAAAAGTGGTTGATCGTCGCGGCGGCGGGGAAGCTGGACACGACAAACGGCAAAAGCTGGTTCCAGATCGTGCAGGAGGCGATGGGCCAGCTAAACGCGGTGCCGATGCCGATGCCAGGTGGGAAGGGGTATCGCCTTGGCTTTGATGACTGGGCAGGGCCGCCGTTGGTGGCGCCGCGTGCGGCCGGTGATCGGGCGGATGCTGCACCACACGTGGATCACCCTCTGGCGCATGTGCCGGAGCGGCGAGAGACGCTCTCGCCCTCAGGCCTCGAGGGGGCGAAGGCGCTGTCCGGACCGGACGGGATGAGCGAGGAGGACGCGAAGGCCTATGGGACCTATGTGCACGCGGTGCTAGAGGGCGCCGCTCCCCGAGTGGACCTGGCTGAGGAACTGAAAGACGCGGCGCAGCAGGAGGCGGAGGCAGTTTTGAATGACCCGGCGCTCGCCCATCTGTTCGCGGCGGATGTCCTGAGCGAGGTCACGATCACCGCGGATTTTGGAACGGAGCGTTTGCACGGAAAAATCGACAAGCTGCGCGTGATGCCGGACACGGTTACAGTTGTGGACTTCAAGACCAATCGCGTCTTGCCGACGGGCCCTGAGGACGTGCCTTTGGGCGTGCTGCGGCAGATGGGGGCGTATCTGCACGCCATTAAAAAGATTTATCCGGACCGGCGCATTAAACTGGCCATCCTTTGGACAAGGACGCGGGACTTGATGGTGCTGCCACACGATATCGTGACGGCTTCGCTGTCCGGACTGCCATATCTTGACGGGGCGGCGGGGCCTTCCTAGGTTGACGCCCTGACAGAGTATTCAGGAGACGCCAGATGGCCACCACCGCAGTCACCGACGCGACCTTTGACGCTGAGGTTCGCAATTCCGACACCCCCGTTCTGGTCGATTTCTGGGCGGAGTGGTGCGGCCCGTGCAAACAGATCGGCCCCGCGCTCGAAGAGCTGTCGGACGAGATGGCCGGCAAGGTGAAAATCGTGAAGGTGAACGTGGACGAGAACCCTAATTCGCCCGCGCAGATGGGCGTGCGGGGTATTCCGGCGCTGTTCATCTTTAAGGATGGTCAGGTCGTGTCCAACATGGCAGGCGCGAAGCCGAAAGCGGCGCTGCAAAGCTGGATCGAAGAGTCGCTCTGAGTTTTCCGCAACGCTGCATTCATCAAGCCGCCCTCCGGGACGGCTTTCTTCATTTGGGCCAGCCGAATTGGTCCAACTTGGCGGCGATGCAAGCCTTGGCGCTGCGGTGGCCCGCGTTGATGCATTGCTGTTGCCAGAACCAATGGACGAAATGGGCGTAGTCGGGCCGGTGATTATCCACGCGGTCCCAGTCGTCCGGGCCAAGCGCGATGTGGTGAAAGTCAATCTTGCCGTAGAGGATTGCGGGTTTTTCAAGGAAGAAACCGTCAAAGGCCACGCTTGAATTCATGGTCGCGACCACGTCGCAATGGGGCAGGAAGCGGTCCATCTGGCCCGTCTCGACCTCCACATCCAAATCGCCCAGCGCGGCAAGGTCTGCCGCGTCGTATTGCTCCTTGGGGTGCAGCGTTGCGATGATGCGCTGGTTTGGGCGCGAGGCGCGGATGTGGCGCAGCATGTCGATGGGGCTGCGGCTTTGGAAGCTGCGGTGTTCGCGGATGCGGCCCTGAAGCGGGGCGTAGATGTAGCCGCCCTTGGACGACTCAATGTCCGGAAAAAGGCGTTTGCGCCAGCGGCGGAAGAACCCGTCAGCCTCATCGCTGCGCTCTTCGGGAAGGGGGGTCTGTGCGACCTGCCAGTTCCAGCGCTCGTCCGTCCGGTCGATCTGCCAGAACGGGTAGTGGTAGGCACGGCGAAAGACGAGGCCGTTTGGCCCGACAGGTGGTTTCATATGGATCAGAGAGTAGCCTGGGCGCATCGCGCCTTTGAGCAGTTCGGGCTTGGTCGATGTCTTGAACTCGACCCGCATGCCGCGCGCCTCCAGCACTTCGGAGACGAGGCCCAAGAAGTTATGCTGGCCCGCCTCTGCACTTTGGCGCAGGGATTTTTCAAGGTAAATCCGGGTGATGCGGGGCTGTGACATGGGATGCAGGCTAGGGTCGCGCGCGCGCGTGGGCAAGCGCCGCCCTTGCGGGCGCGGCGCATGCAGCCCTATATCGCCGCAAGCAAGGAGCATGACATGGCAGACGAATTTCCCGGTTGGCACGGCACGACGATCATTGGCGTCAAGAAGGGCGGCAAGGTGGTTATTGCCGGGGATGGGCAAGTGTCGCTTGGCCAGACGGTGATCAAGGGCACCGCGCGCAAGGTGCGGCGGCTGTCGCCCGGCGGGTTCGATGTTGTAGCCGGGTTTGCGGGGTCGACAGCGGATGCGTTCACCTTGCTTGAACGGTTGGAGGCAAAGCTGGAGGCCACACCCGGCCAGCTGCAGCGCGCGTCGGTCGAGCTGGCCAAGGATTGGCGCACGGACAAGTACCTGCAGAAGCTGGAAGCGATGCTGATCGTGACCGATGGGTCTGATTTGTTGGTTATCACCGGGGCGGGCGATGTGCTGGAGCCAGAGCATCACGTGGCCGCCATCGGGTCAGGCGGGAACTATGCACTGGCCGCGGCGCGGGGCATGATGGACAGCGGCAAGGATGCCGAGGCGGTGGCGCGGGATGCGATGGCGATTGCGGCGGACATTTGCGTTTACACAAACGGCAACCTGACGGTAGAGGCGATTTCCAAATGACTGACCTGACCCCCCGCGAGATTGTCAGCGAACTTGACCGGTTCATCATCGGTCAAAAGGACGCGAAGCGTGCCGTGGCCGTGGCCTTGCGCAACCGCTGGCGGCGCAAGCAGCTGGACGCGGAGATGCAGGCGGAGGTCTACCCGAAGAACATCCTGATGATCGGCCCGACCGGCGTCGGGAAGACAGAGATTTCACGCCGGCTGGCCAAACTGGCGCGGGCGCCCTTCCTGAAGGTAGAGGCGACGAAGTTCACCGAGGTCGGCTATGTCGGGCGAGATGTCGAGCAGATCGTGCGCGATCTGGTGGATGCGGCCATCGTGATGACGCGCGAGCATATGCGCGAGGATGTGAAGGCCAAGGCGCATGCCGCTGCCGAAGACCGGGTTATTACGGCGATTGCGGGGACAGATGCGCGGGAGGCCACGCGCGAGATGTTCCGCAAAAAGCTGAAGTCCGGTGAGCTGGATGATACGATGATCGAGCTGGAGGTCGCGGACACCTCGAACCCGTTTCAGGGCATGGAACTGCCAGGTGGACAGGCGGGCATGATGAACTTGGGCGATCTGTTTGGCAAAGCCATGCCGGGGCGAACCAAACGCAAGCGCGTGACGGTTGCGCAGTCCTATGAGCTGCTGATTGGGGAAGAGGCCGACAAGCTGCTTGACGATGAAACGGTGAACAAAGCCGCGCTGGAGGCGGTAGAGCAGAACGGGATCGTCTTTCTGGATGAGATCGACAAGGTCGCCGCCCGTTCGGACGCGCGGGGCGCCGATGTCAGCCGCGAGGGGGTGCAGCGTGATTTGCTGCCGCTGATCGAGGGCACAACCGTCAGCACGAAAAATGGGCCAGTGAAAACGGACCACATCCTGTTCATCGCCTCGGGCGCGTTCCATGTCGCGAAACCTTCGGACCTGCTGCCGGAATTGCAGGGGCGTCTGCCGATCCGAGTAGAACTGCGCGCGCTGACCGAGGCGGATTTCGTGCAGATCCTGACGGACACGGACAATGCGCTGACCCGGCAATACACGGCGCTTATGGGGACCGAGGCAGTGACCGTCGCATTCACCGAAGACGGGATCGCAGCGCTGGCGCGCGTTGCGGCGGAGGTGAACCGGAGCGTTGAGAACATCGGGGCGCGGCGGCTTTATACGGTGCTTGAGCGCGTGTTCGAAGAGTTGAGTTTTGCCGCACCGGACCGGGCAGGCGATACAGTGACTGTGGACGCGGATTTCGTGAACGGGCATCTGGAGGAATTAGCGGCCTCAGCTGACCTCAGTCGATACGTGCTCTAGCGCGGCGGCGCGTTCCGGGCTAACGCTTGGCCATGCGCCGTTTACTGCTTTCCCTCACACTCCTGCTTGCCGGATGCGCGAGCGACCGCGGCGCGGCGCCGATCGTGCCGGAAGCGGCCCGTGTCGGGACGGTGCGCGACGTGTTTGTCGTCACCAACCGTGTCCCAGCAGACAAAGAAATGTTTGGGTTCGAGCGTGCATTTTCGCCTTCGCGCCTGAGCCTTGGCGTGTCGGTGCCGCCCAACCGCCAGCCGGGGACAGTGTCCAAAGGATGGTCGCGGCCCAATCCGGCCCGCGATTTTACACTCGTCAGCCGCACCGACCATCCAGACCGCGCCAGCTTCCGCCGTGACCTGGCGCAAACCGTCGCCGCGAAGGGCGGCACAGTTTCGATGTTCGTGCACGGGTACAACAACACCTTTGTCGATCCGGTGTTCCGGATGGCGCAGCTTGCGCATGATCTGGAACTGCCCAGCGCGCTTGTGACCCTGTCATGGCCCAGTCGGGCAAATCCGCTGGGCTATCAATACGACACGGACAGCACCTATTTCTCGCGCCCGCTGATGGAACAGACCCTGTTCGACATCGCCGCCACCAACCCGACCGAATTTGTCCTGGTGGCGCATTCGATGGGGTCGGTCGTGGTCATGGAAACCCTACGCCAGATCGAACTGGCGCGCCCGGGCTGGGTCGCGCGCAACATCGACGGCGTTATCCTCATGTCGCCCGATCTGGATGTCGATGTGTTCCGCCAGGTGATGCGGGGGTTCAGCGCCGTTCCCGAGCAGTTTATCATCATCGTCTCGGGCCGGGATCAGGCATTGCGCCTGTCTGCGCGGTTGCGGGGAGACGAAGTTCGGGTGGGTAATTTGACGGACGTGACGCCGCTTGCGAACCTGCCAGTTCAGATCATCGATTTGAGCAATTTCAACGACCCGCGCAGTGCGAACCATCTGACGGCGGTTAGCTCGCCCGCCGTGCTCTCGATCTTGAACGCGGCACAGGATATCAACCGCGGGTTTGCAGGGGGGGAGCAGCGCGAGTTTGAGGCGCTGCCCGGGCAACGCTTGATCCTGCGCAACGCAACGAAAATTATCCTTTTTCCCCCAGGTTAGAGCCACATGCGCGGGTTTCTAAAGGCCAACGCGCCGTGGTTGGCGGCGGGTGGTTTGCTCACGTTTCTGTCGTCCTTTGGGCAAACCTTTTTTATCTCTATCTTCGCGGCCGAGATTCAGGGCGTGTTTGAACTCAGTCACGGGGCTTGGGGTGGCATCTATACGCTTGGCACAGGTGCCTCAGCGCTCGTGATGATCTGGGCGGGCGGGCTGACGGACCGGTTTCGCGTGCGGCAGCTGGGCGCCGTTGTTCTGGTTATGCTGGCGGCGTCGTGCCTTTTCATGGCGGTGAACCCTTACGCCGCGCTGCTGCCGCTCGTTATTTTTGCGCTGCGGCTGACGGGCCAAGGAATGACAAGCCACATTGCCATCGTCGCGATGGCGCGCTGGTTTGATGCCAACCGTGGCAAGGCCCTGTCCGTTGCGACGCTTGGCTTTGCGGTGGGTGAGGCGACGCTGCCCCTTGGGTTTGTCGCCTTGATGACCATGATCGACTGGCGGTGGCTTTGGGTGGCGGCTGCGCTGATCGCGCTTGCGAGTATTCCGGTCCTTGCGGCCCTGTTGCGCGAAGAACGTACGCCCCAGGCCATCAGCAAAGAGATCGACAGCCCCGGCATGGGCGGTTCGCATTGGACACGGGCGCAGACACTTGGGCATCCGCTATTTTGGTTCATGGTTCCGGCGCTGCTGGGTCCGGCGGCGTTCAATACGGCGTTCTTCTTTCATCAGGTGCATTTTGCAGGGGTAAAAGACCTTACCCATCTGGCGTTGGTGGCGCTTTTTCCGATCTATACCGCGCTGGCGGTCGTCTGGATGGTGATCAGCGGGTTTGCGCTGGACCGTTTTGGCACGGCGCGGCTTTTGCCGTTTTACCAGGTGCCGATGGTGGCCGCGTTTTTGCTTTTCAGCTTTGGATCGGGGCTGCTGGCACTGCTGCTTGGCCTGTTTTTCCTTGCGATGACAACGGGGGGCAATGCGACCCTACCAAACGCGTTTTGGGCCGAATTCTACGGGACGCGGCATTTGGGGAGCATCAAGGCGATGGCCGCCGCGGTCATGGTGCTCGGCTCGGCGATTGGGCCGGGGATCACGGGGCTGGGCATTGATCTGGGTTGGGGGATCGAGGCGCAGTATATCGCTGTCGCCGCCTATTTCGTCTTTGCCAGCGTCATGATGTGGGTCGGCATTCAGCGGGCTTTGCGCAGATAGACGTAGTAGGCGCCGGTCCCGCCGTGTTTCTGGTTCGCGGGTGTGACTTGCAGAACCACACTGGCCAGTGGCGGGATGGACAGCCATTGCGGCACCTGGTGGCGCAGCACGCCCAAGCGCACCGGGATCGGCCCGCCATCGTCGCGCATTTTGCCCTTGCCGGTCACGACCAGAAGCAAGCGTTTGCCCTGTCGGTGCGCGTCCAGCACAAAACGGGTCAGCGCCATATGCGCGCGGTCAACCGTCATGCCGTGCAGGTCCAACTTGCCTTCAGGCTTAAGATTGCCGCGTTTCAGTTGGGTAAAGCGCTTGCGGTCCATCGCCGGGGACGCGTTTGCGAAGGTTTCGGTCAGCGTCGGCGCATGGTCGATGCGCAGGGATGGTGTACCCGGGCGTTCTGGCCGCAGGACGGTTGTGAAGGACGGTTTGGCTTTGCGCGGTGTCGGGGCAACGGGCGCCGGATCGGGAAGGGGCGCCGGGTGCGGCATCACTTCGGTTTTCTCATTAACCTTGCGCCAAAGGTCGACCTCTTCGGGGCGCGCGCGGCGGCCCTTCATATCCCGCCATCCGGCAAAAAGGCATAGGCGCGCTGAATAGGCATGAGCACCACAAGGCGGCCCGGATCCTTGAGCCGCCCGGCGCGTCGCCCCGCGCGGTCGCCGGTGCCAAAGAAAATATCGGCGCGCTGCGCGCCCTTGATGGCTGAGCCGGTGTCCTGGGCAATCATCAGGCGGCGCAGCGGAGCGCGGCCATCTTTTTCAACCCAGACCGGCGCACCGAGGGGGACATAGCGCGGGTCTACGGCGACAGAGCGCATTTCCGTGATCGAGCGGTTCATCGCGCCAAGCGGGCCGCGGTCGGAGGGCACCTCGCTTACCTCGCGGAAGAAGACGTAGGACGGATTGTGGTAGAGCAGCTCCCGCCCGGCCGCGGGGTTGCGGCGAACCCAATTCTTGATGACCTGCGCGCTGACCTGATGAGATTGGTAAGTGCCGCGCCGGACAAGCTCTTGCCCGATGGACCGGTATTCGTGCCCATTTGCGCCGCCATAGCCGACGCGCACCATGCTGCCGTCATTCATGCGGATGCGGCCGGAGCCTTGGATCTGCAAAAAAAACAGCTCCACCGGATCATCGACCCAAGCGATCTCAAGCCCGCGCCCGGCCATCACACCGGATTCGAGGATTTGGCGGCGTGTGTACCACGGGCGGTTGAGCCGCGCCTCGCGGGGCATCGCATAGACCGGGTATTGGTAGCGGCCACCACGAAACCGCGAGCCTGTCAGCTCGGGTTCAAAGTAACCGGTGAAGAGTGCGGGGTTTCCATCGTCGATGAGGACGGGGCGGAAGAAGAGCTCAAAGAATCCGCGCGGTTCGGGATCCTGCGCGGCAAAGGCGCAGAGCGCGCGCCAATCCGGATCTTTAAAATCCATGCACGTGTTGCGGAACGTGGACAGGGCCGCGGCGTGATCATCCTCCGTCCAACCATCGAGCTGGTTGAAATCAAGAACCGTGTAGGAAAGCTCCGCCTCCGCCGGGGTGGTCATTACGGCCAACACCACGGCACAGGCCCGCGCAATCCGACCGATCAGGCGTCGGTCGAAACGAGGATCCAGTTGGGATCGTCCGATCCCATCTTGCGCGCGAATGCCCACGTGTCTTTCTGCCGTTTGATATCCGTATCACTGCCTTCGACAATATCGCCTGCGCGGTCCCGGACAAGGCTGGTCAGTTCGGCAACGAACTTGATGGAGATTTCCGCCTCGTTCGTGTCGGGGTCCAGCGTAGCATTCGCAAGCTTCATCTCGCGCACGCCGATAAAGTTCGCCTCAATGGTAAGACCCTGATCTTCGCGCGCGGAGACACCGTCAACAAAGCTTTCATAGACCTCTTCGGAGAGGAATGGTTGGATTTCGGACAACTCGCCGCGCTCATATCCCATCACGATCATCTCGTAGGCGCCACGTGCGCCGCCAAGGAAGTCGGCGACGTGAAACGATGGCTCAAGCCGCTTCATTTCAGCAAGCGCTTTGGCTGCATCGCTGCCTTCATCGACATGGTCGATAATGTCGAGGTCAGGGCCGCCTTCGATCACCTCGAATTCGGGGCCAGGCGCGCGCTCTTGCTGGCCACCGGGGATGGGCGGCTGTTCAAAGCCTTCGCGAGTGCCCAGCACGCTGCGCAGGCGGAGAATAAGAAATACAGCGATGCCAGCCAGAACAAGCAGATGGATCAAGGGATTGTTCATGTGCGAGGCGCTCCTTTTGGGCGTCAAGTGGTAAGCCTTAGTTCCGATCACTATGTAGGGGCGGGGCGCCGGTGAGTCCACCAAGGCCCCTTCGGAAGGAGAGTGCACATGTGGTTGTTCCTGGCTTTTCTGGCCGTGCCGCTGATTGAAATCGCGTTGTTTATCCAGATTGGGGGCGCGATTGGCCTGTGGCCGACACTGTTGACGGTGGTGTTAACGGCTGTGGCGGGCAGTTATCTCGTGCGCTCACAGGGTCTTGCGACGCTTGGCAAGCTGCGCGCGTCGATGGATCAGTTCACTGACCCGACCGAGACGTTGGCCGACGGTGCGATGATCCTATTTTCAGGCGCTTTGTTGCTGACGCCCGGGTTCTTCACCGATGCAGTCGGTTTTGCTCTCCTGGTTCCGGGTATCAGGCATTGGTTGTTCCGCACCGTCCGCGCGCGGGTCAAGGTGCAAACGTTTGGGCCGGACGGGCGCCCGGTGCCCCCGCAGGACGACATCGTCGATGCGGAATATGAGGAGATCGACCCGGACGCCGAGCGCTTGAAAGGTCCGTCCGGCTGGACGAAGCATTGAGGCCCTTGGGGCGCTCTGGTAAGGCGGCTGAGACCACGGAATTCCTCTAGGAGACAGGACATGGCTGAAGATACCGCGCAAAGCCCCGAGGGCGCCCCGCAGAACCAACAAGCCCAACCGCAAATGCGTATCTTGGGACAGTTCACGCGTGATATGTCGTTTGAAAACATCATGGCCCAAAAGGGCGCGCCCGCAGACGTGCAGCCAGACGTGCAGGTGCAGGTGAACCTGGATGCCAAGAAGCGCCCGACCGAGCATCAGTTCGAATCGTCCATCAAACTGAACATCACAAGCAAGGCGAAGGGTGGCGATGCAACGCTCTTCATCATGGAAATCGATTACGTGGGTATTTTCCACATTGAAAACGTCCCCGAAGAGCAGATGCATCCCTTCCTGCTCATTGAGTGTCCGCGGATGATCTTCCCGTTCCTGCGCCGTGTGGTCAGCGACGTGACCCGCGACGGCGGGTTTCCCGCGCTGAACCTGGAAAACATCGACTTTCTTTCGATGTACCGCAACGAGCTGGCGAAACGTCAGCAACAAGATGGTGCGGCAAAGCTGGACGCCTAAGTGCGCTTCCAGATGGCATCATCACCCAAGCCTGCGATGAGACTTTGATGCGCCGCGTGCTCCTTTTCGGTTAGCCGCGGCGCAAGTGGCGCGGGGCGGGGCGGTGGCGTCCAAACGTGCCCTGCATCATTGGTCGTCAAAGCAGAGCTGGAGGCCAGAACAAGCCCCGGTTGCCGTCCGCCGATCAGTTCGAGATAGACCTCCGCAAGAATTTCACTGTCGAGCAGCGCTCCGTGCAGCGTTCGCGCCGTGTTGTCGATCCCAAAGCGGCGGCACAGCGCGTCAAGCGATGCGGGTGAGCCGGGGAACTTCCGGCGGGCCATATCCAGCGTGTCAATCGCGCGGTCCATCGGAATACGGGGCAGGCCCATCCAGCCCAGCTCTGCGTTCAGGAACTTCATGTCGAAAGACGCGTTGTGAATGACCAGTTTTGCGTCACCGATAAAGTCGACAAAAGCCTGACCGACCGCGGCGAATTTGGGTTTGTCGCGCAGGAAATCATCGCCCAACCCATGCACTTCAAATGCGTCCTGCGGCATGGACCGCTCGGGATTGATGTATTGATGGTAGGTGCGCCCTGTCGCGACATGGTTGAGAAGCTCGACTGCGCCAATCTCTACGATGCGATCCCCTGTTTCAGGGTCTAAACCTGTGGTTTCCGTGTCGAGGACGATTTCACGCATTCATCTGCTCTCTGATCGTTTGGATGATAGAGTGGACCTGCGCCCGCGCGTGTTCAACCGTGTCGGTGAGAATGACGAAGTCGGCCTGCGCCTCTTTCTTTGCGCTGGGCATCTGTTTAGCACGGATTGCTTCGAACTGCGCCTCGGTCATTGTGCCCCGCGCCATGACGCGCTGTTTCTGGACATCCGCGGGCACCGAGACGACGGCGACGGCATCCATACGCGTATTTCCACCGGTCTCGAACAGCAGGGGGATGTCAAACACGAGGATATCGGACGTTGCGGCATCAATAAACGCCTGCCGGTCCTGGCCGACAAGCGGGTGAACAATCGCTTCGATCTTTGACAACAGCGATGGGTCCGCCGTTATCGCCTCCCGCAAGGCGTCGCGGGACACCGCACCGTCCAAGACAGCACCCGGGATCAACGCACGCATGGGTTCCACCGCTGCGCCGCCTTTGGAATACAGGCGATGAACCGCCGCGTCTGCGTCCCACACGGCGCAGCCCGCATCCGCAAACATCTCCGCGGTTGTCGACTTTCCCATGCCGATGGAGCCGGTCAGGCCAAGCCTGAACGTCATCGGAGCGCCGCCGCACGCGCTGCCGCATCCACGGTTGGCCGAACACCAAACCAACGCTCAAAAGCAGGGACTGCCTGATGCAACAACATGCCAAGCCCGTCCACGGTCACGCACCCGGCATCTTCGGCGGCTTGCAGCAGGCGGGTTTTAAGCGGCGCGTAGACGAGATCGGTCACAACGCTTCCAGGGCGCAGCCCATCGAGCGGCACGCGCAGGTCAGGCTTTCCAATCATGCCGAGCGATGTCGTGTTCACGGTCAGGACGGCATCTTCGATCATGTTCCCGGCCTGGACCCAATCGACGACCTCGACGCGTTGCCCAAAATCGCTCGCAAGCTTTTCCGCCCGCACGCGGGTCCGGTTGGACAGCAGAATGTGCGGAACCCCCGCATCAAGCAGCGACGCAATCACCGCGCGGCACGCGCCACCCGCACCAAGGACGGCCGCCGGCCCAGAGGCGGGTTGCCACCCGGGCGCGCCGGATTTCAGGTTTTCTAGAAATCCGTAGCCATCGGTGTTGTCTGCGTGGATCTTGCCGTCTCGCCGGAAGATCAACGTGTTTGCGGCACCAATCAGCGTCGCGCGATCGGTGATCAGATCGGCAATCTCCAGCACGGCTTCTTTATGAGGGATCGTGATGTTCACGCCGACAAAGCCCATCTTGGGCAAGGCCAGCAAGACGTCCCGCAAATCGGCCTGCGCAACGTCCATTGGAATATAGGCGCCCTTCAGCCCGTGCGTTTGCAACCAGTGGCCGTGCAGCTGCGGCGACTTGGAATGGCCGATGGGTGTGCCGATGACGCCGGCCAGCGGAACCTTGACTGTGCTCATGTGTCGATCACCCCCCGCAACGACAGATAGCTCAGGACCTGCAAAAGTGGCATCCCCAAAACGGTGAAGTAATCGCCCTCGACCGACGCGATCAGGCGGGCGCCTTCCTCTTCGAGTTTGTAGGCGCCCACCGCGTGCTGGATACTGTCCCAGTTCCGCGTCACGTAGGATTGGATATACGCGTTTGAGACCTCCCGCATTTGGACGCGGACGGTGCCGACGTGACGCCAGACGGGTTTTGCATCAGCATAGATGACGGCGGCCGACAAAAGCTGATGCCGGCCCCCAGCCATTGCGGTGAGCGTGGTTACAGCGTCCTCTTGGCTTCCCGGTTTGTTCAGCAGACGACCATCGTGCACGAGAACCTGGTCCGAGCCGATGACAACCGCCTCTGGCCTCTTTTGCGCAATCTTGCGCGCTTTACCTTCGGCAAGCGCATCTGCGACGTCTCGGGCGGGGGCCGATTCGGCGCGTAGGGCTGCGGTAACCGAATCTTCATCAATGCGTGTTGGCATAACCTCTATCTCAACACCTGCATTACGGAGCATTTGGGCCCTGATTTCAGACGCAGAGGCGAGAATTATGGGGACAGTCATCTGGGAAAGCCTGTGAGTAGTTTCAGTATAGGTCGTGAGGCTTTGGCACTTTGTGCCGCCCACCCGTGTCCCTCGTTTACAAGTGGCATGTTTCGAGTGAGTTTCTCCCTATCCTTCCTCTCGGGACAAGGATAATTTTGGCGACGTGGATAAAGCGCCACTACAGAATTCTCCAAAGATTTATCCACAGTGGGTTAAGGCGGGCTGTTCTTAAGATGCTGATTTTTGTGAGATAATTCTACTCGTTCTGCTTCTGACTTGAGACTGGTTATTTTTCCCACATGGGATAACTTGAGGAAGAGGTCCGTAATCCACAGGATGAGCGCTGCCTAACTACAACTACAACTATTTTCTTCTTTTCTTAAATTGGGTGTGAACCAACGGCTGCGCGCACCTCGTTGACACAACCTGGCCTGCGCCGTATCACACATCTTGCCTCGTCCGAGGCGACACAGCTTTCAGAGAAATAAACATAACGCTGGCCCAGTGCGGTCATGCGTCAGCAGGTATGCCATGTCCACCGAGTGTTTGAACCTTTCCGATCTCAAGGCGAAGAGCCCGAAAGACCTTCTTGCGATGGCAGAGGAGCTGGAGATCGAGAACGCCTCGACCATGCGCAAGGGCGAGATGATGTTTCAGATCCTTCGTGAGCGTGCTGATGAAGGTTGGGAGGTCTCGGGCGATGGCGTGCTGGAAGTGCTGCAAGATGGGTTCGGGTTTCTGCGCTCGCCTGAGGCAAACTACTTGCCGGGTCCGGACGATATCTATGTTTCGCCCGAGATGATCCGCGAGCATTCACTGCGCACCGGTGATACGATCGAAGGTGTCATTCGTGCACCGGATGACAATGAACGCTACTTTGCGCTGACGACTGTGACCAAGATCAACTTCGAAGATCCCGAGCGCGCGCGGCACAAGATCGCCTTCGATAACCTGACACCGCTTTATCCGGATGAGCGGCTGAAGATGGAGATGGACGATCCGACGACCAAGGATCGATCCGCGCGCATCATCGACCTGGTCGCGCCGATTGGCAAAGGCCAGCGGTCCTTGATCACCGCGCCGCCGCGGACCGGTAAAACGGTGCTGCTTCAAAACATCGCCAAGTCGATCGAGATGAACCATCCGGAGTGCTACCTGATTGTTCTTCTGATCGACGAACGCCCCGAGGAAGTGACGGACATGCAGCGTACGGTGAAAGGGGAGGTCATTTCCTCTACCTTTGACGAACCGGCGACGCGCCACGTCGCCGTGTCCGAGATGGTGATCGAGAAAGCCAAACGCCTGGTAGAGCACAAACGCGATGTGGTGATCTTGCTTGATTCGATCACGCGACTTGGCCGTGCGTTTAACACGGTGGTCCCCTCGTCGGGCAAAGTCCTGACGGGCGGTGTGGATGCAAACGCGTTGCAGCGGCCAAAGCGATTTTTTGGTGCCGCGCGGAACATCGAGGAAGGCGGTTCCCTCACGATCATCGCAACGGCTCTGATTGATACGGGCAGCCGGATGGACGAAGTGATCTTCGAAGAGTTCAAGGGCACGGGCAATTCTGAGATTGTCCTTGACCGGAAAGTGGCAGACAAGCGGGTCTTCCCTGCGATGGACATCCTGAAGTCTGGCACGCGGAAGGAAGATTTGCTGGTGGACAAGGTCGACTTGCAGAAAACCTTTGTCTTGCGCCGCATCTTGAACCCGATGGGGACAACGGATGCGATAGAATTCCTGATCTCTAAGTTGAAACAGACGAAGACGAATTCTGACTTTTTCGATTCAATGAATACCTGAGGCCTTTGCGTTGGAGACAATCTGTGCGCTGGCCTCCGCCCCGGGTCGCGCGGGGGTTGCGGTTATCCGGGTGTCCGGTCCCTCGGCGTTTGCGGTTGGACAGCACGTGGCGGGGACGTTGCCGCCTGCCGGTCAACACCGGGTACGTGCGCTGAAGGACGAAGCAGGGCGGCTGCTGGATCGCGGTCTGGTTTTGTCTTTCGAAGGTCCGAACAGCTTTACTGGCGAAGACGTCGTCGAGTTTCAGGTGCATGGCAGCATCGCCTCGGTGCGCGCAATTCTCGAGACGTTGCAAAGCCACCCTGATGTTCGTCGCGCGGAAGCCGGTGAATTTACAAAGCGGGCCCTGCAAAACGGGCGTATGGATTTGATGCAGGTCGAGGGTCTTGCCGATCTGATCAACGCGGAAACGCAAGCGCAGTTGGCGCAGGCCCTTCGGACGACGGAGGGGGATGCCAGCGCCGAGATAGAACGCTTGAGGGTCAACCTTGTGCGGGCGGCGGCCTTGATCGAAGCGACGATTGATTTTGTGGACGAGGACGTCCCTGTTGATGTGACACCAGAAGTGATGGGTTTGATCGATCAGGCTAATTCGCAGATTTCTAAGCTCTTGAGCGGGATTGGCGCAGCGGAACGGGTGAGGGACGGGTTCGAGGTTGCGATTGTTGGACCCCCTAATGTTGGGAAATCCACGCTGCTCAATTACCTCGCAGGTCGCGATGCCGCGATCACGTCGGAGATAGCAGGCACAACGCGCGATGTGATTGAGGTGCGGATGGAGATTGGCGGCCTTGCGGTAACGCTCCTCGATACGGCGGGTCTTCGCGACAGCGATGATGAGATTGAAGCGAAGGGTGTGGAGTTAGCCTTACGGCGTGCGGAATCTGCTGATCTGCGGGTGTTTGTCGGAGCGGATGCTGATTGGACAAAGCTGGAGCCGCGCCCTGAGGATGTGATGTTAAGCGCGAAAGATGACGCCGGGGTTCATCCGCACGGTGTGTCTGGCGCGACGGGCGCAGGTGTGCCTAGGTTGTTAAAGGCCATTGAGGAAGAGCTTTTGTCGCGTGTGGCCGGCGCCGGCCTCGCGTCCCGTGATCGGCATCGGGTTGCACTCGAAAAGGCAAAGCAGTCGCTGGACGTTGCAAAGCGCTGTATTGATGAGGTCAGCGATTCAGTGGATATGGCCGCGGAAGACTTGCGATTTGCCATCAGGCAGTTGGAGTCGGTTGTTGGGCGCGTGGGGGTTGAAGATTTGCTGGATGAGATTTTCTCTTCCTTTTGCATCGGGAAATAGGAGTGTTTCACGTGGAACATTTCGACGTGATTGTTATCGGGGGCGGGCACGCGGGGTGTGATGCCGCGCACGCATCGGCGCGCGCTGGTGCCAGGACGGCGCTTGTCACGATGAACGAAGACGGCATCGGCGTGATGTCGTGTAACCCGGCGATTGGTGGTCTGGGAAAAGGCCATCTGGTCCGTGAGATTGATGCGATGGACGGCGTGATGGGACGGGTCGCTGACCAGGCTGGCATCCAGTTCCGTTTGCTCAATCGCCGCAAGGGTCCCGCGGTGCAGGGCCCGCGTGCGCAAGCGGATCGGAAAATCTATCGCGAGTCTATGCTTCGTGAGATGAAGAACGTTGCCAATCTCAAATTGGTTTTCGGCGAAGTTGCAGATTTTTTGATGACAGGCACGCGGGTGTCTGGTGTGGTGCTCGCTGATACCTCCGAGATCAGGGCGCGTTGCGTTGTTTTGACAACCGGTACGTTTCTTAATGGAGTCATCCATATCGGGGATCAGCAACGTCCTGGCGGCCGGATGGGTGATAAGGCGTCCAACTTACTCGCAGATCGGCTTCAGAGTTTCGACTTACCGTTTGGGCGGCTGAAGACAGGGACGCCGCCACGATTGTCGGCCCGGACAATCAACTGGGACGGTCTCGATATGCAGCCGGGGGATGATGAGCCCACGATGTTCTCATTTCTGAACCGAGCACCCTTGGTACGGCAGGTCAGCTGCGGGATTACCCACACAAACGCAGCGACGCACGACATCATTGAAGCGAACCTGTCAAGGTCGGCGATGTATGGCGGGCATATTGACGGCGTCGGCCCGCGTTATTGCCCGTCAATCGAGGACAAGGTGGTTCGATTTGCGGAGAAGGACTCGCATCAAGTCTTTCTTGAGCCGGAAGGGCTGAATGACGACACAATCTATCCTAATGGGATTTCGACGTCCCTGCCGGTGGATGTGCAGGAAGCCTATGTGCGGACCATCAGCGGTCTTGAGCACGTTGAAATTCTGCAACCCGGCTATGCGATTGAATATGATTACGTTGATCCGCGCGCGCTGAGCGGAACACTGGCGGTGAACGCGGTCCCTGGCTTGTATCTGGCGGGCCAGATTAACGGAACGACTGGATACGAGGAAGCGGCCGCTCAGGGGCTTGTTGCAGGTTTGAACGCGGCGATGGAGGCATCCGGCCGCGATCCAGTGTCGTTCCCGCGTTCTGAAAGCTACATTGGTGTCATGATAGACGATCTGACCACGCGGGGTGTCACCGAGCCTTATCGCATGTTTACCTCGCGGGCAGAGTTCCGTCTATCGCTCAGGGCGGATAATGCGGACCAACGTTTGACACCCAAAGCGATGAGCGTTGGCATTGTGAGCGAGGAAAGGGCGTCCTCGTTCACTGCAAAGATGGAACGTCTTGAAGCGGCGCGCGATTTCGCGACCCGAACGGCCTTTAGCCCTAAGGAACTGAACGAGGCTGGGCTGACCGTGAAAGAAGACGGTACGCGGAGGACGCCGTATCAGATGCTGGCCTTCCCAGGCGTGACGTTTGATGACATCTTAGCACTTGATCCTGCACTCTCCAGCGTTGACGATGCCTCGCGCAAACAGATCGAGCGCGAAGCGCTGTATGCCAATTATGTGAGCCGGCAGAACGCGGATATTGCGCGTTTGAAACGCGATGACGCGGTGAAAATCCCTCCTGAACTCGACTACGCTACGATTGAGGGTCTTTCAAATGAGCTGAAGGCAAAGCTTATGGCGGCGCGACCGGAGACCATCGGGCAAGCTGGAAGGGTTGATGGGATCACGCCGGCCGCACTGGCGCTTGTTCTTGCGTGGGTCCGGAAGCTGGAAAAGCGATCAGCATGACGGAAGCACCGGCGGAGTTGGATGGATATGTTTCACGTGAAACACATGACCGGCTGAGTGCATACGTCTTGTTGCTGCAAAAGTGGAACCCCAGCATCAATCTGGTGGCTAAGAGCCAGACTGATGATTTGTGGCACCGCCACATCTGGGATTCAGCACAAATTTGGCCGCATATCGCCGATACGGCCAGCCACATTGACCTCGGCAGTGGCGGCGGCCTGCCAGGGCTGGTTCTGGCAATTCTTTGTAAAGATCATGCATTACATGTGCAGGTGTCGTTGGTTGAAAGCGATATTCGGAAAGCGGTCTTCCTCCGCACAGTCACGCGGGAGCTTGGCCTGAACGTGCGTGTGCATGACAAGCGCCATCAATTCGTTCCACCGGCCCGGGCCACCAGTTTGACTGCGCGCGCCTTGTCATCCCTGACCGATCTGCTTGGTGCAGCAGAACGGCACCTCGTACCTGAAGGCGTCGCGGTTTTGCCCAAAGGACAATCCTGGCGCGAAGAAGTTGAGGCCGCGCGCGCATCATGGACGTTTAACCTTGAGGTGATTCCAAGTATCACTGATCACAACGCTGCCCTTCTCAAGATCAAGGAAATCCGTCGTGTCTGATCCCACCCGTCCATCTGGGCCCAAGATCATCGCTGTGACCAATCAAAAAGGTGGTGTGGGGAAAACGACAACAACGATTAACCTGGCCGCCGCGCTGGTTGAGCTTGGAATGAAGGTGCTGATCGTCGATCTTGACCCCCAAGGCAATGCCTCGACAGGCCTGGGCATCGACGTTGGGGATCGGACGCACACAACCTACGATCTGCTGCTCGAAGAGGCGTCTTTGAATGATCTGATCGCTGGCACAGAGCTTCAGGGGTTGAGTATTATTCCGGCGACTGTTGACCTCAGTTCGGCCGATATTGAGCTTTTCGCAAATGAAAAGCGGAGCTTCCTTCTGCATGATGCGCTGCGGCAGGTGGCGATGGATGCGTTCGGGTTTGACTTTGTCCTCATTGATTGTCCACCATCGCTGAACCTTTTGACAATCAACGCAATGATTGCGTCGCATTCGGTCCTCGTGCCGCTTCAGGCGGAGTTCTTTGCCCTCGAAGGCTTGTCGCAGCTTATGCTGACGGTGCGGGAGGTTCGGCAGGCGGGGAACAAGGATTTGCGGATTGAGGGTGTGTTGCTGACAATGATGGATGCGCGTAACAATCTGAGCCAGCAGGTGGAGCGAGATGCGCGCGACAATCTCGGCGACGTTGTGTTCAAAACGATGATCCCGCGCAATGTCCGGGTGAGTGAGGCACCGTCTTTTGCGATGCCAGTCCTGAACTATGATCCAGCCTCGCGCGGGGCGTCAGCGTATCGCGCGTTGGGCCGGGAAATTCTGGAAAACAATAAAATGAGGGAAGGGGCCTGAGCATGGCAAAAGACAAAAAACGCGGGCTTGGTCGCGGTCTGAGCGCGCTTATGGCTGATGTGGCTGAGGCTGAAGCGGCGCCTGTTGCTACTGAGGGAACGAGCGTGCAAATGCTGCCCATCGAGGAGATCCATCCCAACCCGGATCAACCGCGAAAGGTTTTTGGCTCGGAAGAGCTGGACGATCTGGCCCGGTCGATTGCGACCAAAGGGGTGATTCAGCCGCTGATCGTGCGGCAGGTCGATGACGGTTACCAGATCGTTGCCGGAGAGCGTCGGTGGCGGGCTGCACAACAAGCGCAGCTTCACGAGTTGCCGGTGGTCGTGCGGAGCTTTGACGATATCGAAGTGCTTGAAGTTGCGATCATCGAAAACATTCAGCGCGAAGATCTGAACCCGGTAGACGAGGCGCTGGCGTATCGTCAGTTGATGGAGCGCCACGGGCACACCCAAGCGCAGGTGTCCGAGGCGCTGGGCAAAAGCCGCAGTCACTTGGCCAACACAGTTCGATTGCTGCAGCTGCCGGAAAAGGCGCTTGGCTTGCTTCGCGATGGCAAGATCAGCTCTGGGCACGCGCGCGCGATTTTAAGCACGGACGATCCCGATGGCTGGGCAGAGCGTATCGCGACAAAGGGATTGAGTGTGCGCGAGGTTGAAGCTGGCGTCCGCAAGGAAGCAGCGGGAGACCCCGATAAGCTGAAGGCAAAGGCACCGAAACCGGAGAAGGATGCGGATACGAAGGCGCTGGAGGAAGACTTGTCTGCGGGCCTTGGGATGAAAGTACATCTGGACCACAAACCGGGTGCCGAAGCGGGGCAAATGGTGATCGCCTATAAAACGTTGGAGGAGTTGGACGATCTGTGTCGGAAGTTGAGCAGCTAACCTGTCAACAGCCGCTCAAGGATAGCGTTTAGAACGATAAAGCCTTGATCTGTAACGGAAATCCTGTCGTCCGTGAGCTTCAGAAACTCTTTTTCAGCTAGATCCTGCAACACGTCCGACGGAAGAGGCCGACCGGCCAGTTCGGCGTAGCGGTCATGGCTGATGCCCTCCTTGAGCCGCAGGCCCATCATCAACAATTCATCTGCTTGTTCTTCCGGACTCAAGATGTGTCGCGGCAGTTCTCGTGGTCCTTTCAGCCATAGACCCGGCGCAAGGGGCGTTTCGGTCGCATACCGGATACCGTCGACCGTGAACCGGCCATGCGCGCCTGGACCGATGCCGATATAATCGTGCATCCGCCAATAGATCAGGTTGTGGCGCGACTGCGCGCTGTCTCGTGCGTGGTTGCTCACCTCATAGGATGGCATCCCATGCGCGGCGCAAATGTCCTGTGTTAAATCGTACATGTCCGCTGATAGATCGTCGGATGGCAGGCCGCGGAGCCTACCCGCGTTGAAGCGGTCACCAAACGCTGTGCCTTGTTCGACTGTCAGTTGGTAAAGCGACAGATGATCGACGGCATAGGTCAGCGCGCGGCGCAGTTCGGCTTCCCACTCGGAGAGGCTTTGGTTCTGGCGCGCGTAGATCAGATCAAAGCTAACACGGTCAAAACGCGCGCGTGCGATGTCAAACGCGGCAAGGGCCTCTTCGGCGGTGTGAAGTCGACCGAGCTTCTGCAAATCCGCGTTATTCAGAGCCTGAATGCCCATCGAAATGCGGTTAACACCAGCCGTCTTGAAGTCTTCGAAACGGGCCGCTTCGACAGATGTCGGGTTGGCTTCTAGCGTGATTTCAATGTCGTTGGCCTGACGCCACCGCCGGGCAATTTGGTCCAACACGCGTGACGTCACGCGCGGCTCCATCAGGCTTGGCGTGCCGCCGCCGAAGAAGATGGACGTTACGATTCTGTCGGGTGTCTCTGCCGCGAGGCGGTCGATTTCCTCGATATAGGCGCGTTCCCACGCCGTGTGGTCGATAGATGCGGAGACGTGGCTGTTGAAATCGCAGTAAGGGCATTTGGCCGCGCAGAACGGCCAGTGGATGTAGATGCCAAAGCCATGCGGCTCAGTCAAAGCAGCCTGCGATCAGCTTGTTGAACGAATCCGCCCGGTGCGAGATCGCGTTCTTCTCTTCAAACGGCATTTCGGCAAAGGTGCGGGTGTGGCCGATGGGTTGGAACATAGGATCGTAGCCGTGGCCCTCGGCACCGCGCGTCGGCCAGACCAAGGTGCCTTCTGCAATACCCTCGAAAACCTCATCATGTCCGTCAGGCCAGGCCAGCACGAGGGTTGAGCAAAAACGGGCCGAATAGGGCGGGTTAGACCCGCTTTGCTGGACTCTCGCCCAAGTCTTCTCCATCGCCATGCGGAAGTCGCGCCCGTTTGGCGTATCCGCCCAATCCGCGGTATAGACACCCGGCGCGCCGTCCAAGGCATCCACGACAATGCCGCTGTCATCGGCGAGGGCGGGCAGCCCGGTGGCCTGCACCGCCGCGTGGGCCTTGATCCGGGCATTGCCGACAAAGGTGGTTTCGGTTTCCTCCGGTTCCGGCAAGTTCCGGTCCGCCGCGCCGACTACCGTGATGCCGCGCGGCGCGAACAGAGCCTGCATTTCCTCCAGCTTGCCCGCGTTGTGCGTCGCCACGAGGATCGTGTCGCCGTCGAACTTGCGGGTCATGCGGTGGCGGCCTGCTGTGCGGCGACCAGTTCGCTGACACCTTTTTCGGCAAGGTCCAAAAGCGCGTTCATCTGATCGCGGGAAAACGTCTGCCCCTCGGCGCTCATCTGAACCTCAATCAGTTTTCCTGATCCGGTGAGGATGAAGTTGCCGTCAACACCAGCCTCTGAATCCTCGGGGTAATCAAGGTCCAGCACAGGCTGGCCGGCATAGATACCGCAACTAATCGCGGCGACCGGATCGATCAGCGGATCGGACACGATATCGCCCGCCTTCATCAACGCGTTCACTGCAAGCCGGAGCGCAACCCAGCCGCCCGTAATCGACGCGCAGCGCGTCCCGCCATCAGCCTGCAGCACATCACAATCGACCGTGATCTGCCGTTCGCCCAGCGCGGACCGATCCACGCCAGCGCGCAAGGCACGCCCGATGAGCCGCTGGATTTCCACCGTTCGGCCGCCTTGCTTGCCCGAAGCCGCCTCCCGCCGCATCCGTGTGTTCGTGGCGCGGGGCAGCATGCCGTATTCGGCAGTGACCCAGCCAAGGCCAGAGCCCTTGATGAATGGCGGCACGCGGTCCTCAAGAGTTGCGGTGCACAAAACGTGGGTGTCGCCCATTTTTATGAGGCATGACCCTTCGGCATGTTTGGTAAAGCCGGTCTCAATTGAAACCGCACGCATTTCGTTTAAATTTCGTCCCGAGGGTCGCATGGCTGCTCCTGTCCTGTTGTGGCTGGGATACCGTTCACGTGCAG
Source organism: Pseudomonadota bacterium (assembly GCA_039817385.1). Taxonomy (GTDB): domain Bacteria; phylum Pseudomonadota; class Alphaproteobacteria; order Rhodobacterales; family Rhodobacteraceae; genus JBCBCP01. The sequence continues at coordinate 40,208 of JBCBVY010000002.1, forward strand.
GGGCGCGCAAGGGCGATCCGGGCAAGGCTGGCAATGAACGAGAGTACGCAAATCCTTCATGACATGAATGATCGCTCGCGCGAGGTCTTTCGCCGTGTGGTTGAGGGGTATCTGAGCACGGGCGATCCTGTGGGCAGCAGGACGCTGACGCGCGAGTTTTCCGAAAAGGTCAGCGCCGCGACCATTCGGAATGTTATGCAGGACCTGGAGTATCTGGGCCTGCTGGACAGCCCCCATGTCAGCGCGGGGCGCGTTCCGACGCAGTTGGGCTTGCGCATGTTTGTTGACGGGCTGATGGAGGTTGGCGTTCCGGACGAGGCGGATCGCGAAAAGATCGATGCGACGCTCGGCTCGAACGCGGATGATGTTGCCGGTCTTCTGGATTCCGTCGGTTCGGCTTTGTCTGGGGTGACGCAGGGGGCAAGCCTTGTGCTGACCCCCAAGCAGGAGGCACCGATCAAGCATATCGAGTTTGTCTCGCTCGCGCCGGACCGGGGACTGGTCGTGTTGGTCTTTGCCGACGGGACGGTCGAAAACCGCGTGTTTCAACCGCCCCTAGGTCACACCCCCAGCGCGATGCGTGAAGCCGGGAATTTTCTGAACGCGTTGATCGAGGGCAAGACACTCAGCGAGGCGCAGGCGACGCTGATCACGCAAATCGCCGAGAAACGATCGCAGATTGACCAGCTTGCGCGCGAACTGGTCGACAGCGGCATGGCCATCTGGGACAGCGGCGGACAGGACGCGCGGCTGCTGGTTCGCGGCCGCTCCAATCTGCTGAGCGAGGAAGGTAATTCCGAAGACCTGACGCGTATCCGCACGCTCTTTGATGATCTTGAGCGCAAGCGGGACATTGCCGAATTTCTCGAACTGGCCGAAACGGGGCAGGGTGTGCGAATTTTCATCGGCTCCGAAAACAAACTTTTTTCGCTTTCGGGTTCCTCTCTGGTGGTTTCTCCATATATGAACGCGGATCGAAAGATCGTGGGCGCGGTCGGGGTTATTGGGCCCACGCGCCTGAACTACGGACGGATTGTGCCGATCGTTGATTATACCGCTCAGCTGGTGGGGCGGCTTTTGGGTGATCGGAGTTAGAGGGACACAATGGCAGAGCGCAAGGAACCGGAATTTCTCGATGATCTGGTTGATGCCGAGGCGGAGGTTTACGCCGAGGAGATGGCCGAGATTGACGAGGAGGCACTGGAGCTTGATGAGCTGCGGGCCGAACGTGACGCGCTGCGCGACAAGTGGATGCGCGCGCTGGCCGATGCGGAGAATGCGCGCAAACGGTCTGACAAGGACCGGCGCGAAGCGGAGAATTACGGCGGCTCAAAGCTGGCCCGCGATATGTTGCCGGTTTACGACAACATGAAGCGTGCGCTGGAGGCTGCGACCGAAGAGCAGAAGGAGATTTCCGCTGCTTTGCTTGAAGGGGTAGAACTGACGATGCGCGAGCTGCTGAACGTGTTCAAAAAGCACGGGATCGAGGTTATCGCGCCCGAAGTTGGTGATACGTTCGACCCGCAACATCACCAGGCGATGTTCGAGGCGCCCGTGCCGGGGACCAAGGCAGGGGAGATCATTCAGGTCGCGGCAGAGGGTTTCATGCTGCACGACCGCTTGCTGCGTCCGGCGCAGGTTGGGGTGTCGTCCTTTACGGGGTGATGGTGGGCACATTGCCCACCCTACGTAGGATGGGCGATCTCGCCCATCACCCTCGCGCCGCCTTCAACTTGTAAATCAAATCCAAAGCCTCCCGAGGGCTTAACTCATCCGGCGCCACATCGTCCAATAGCCCCAAAGCAGGGTCTTCTTGCTGCGGCTCTGGCGCCTGAATCGCGCTGAACAGAGGAAGATCGTCGATCAGCGCCTTCGTCGCTGATCCACCCTCGCGTTCGCCCTGTTCCAACTGCTCCAGAACAGTGCGCGCGCGGTCGATGACCGACTGCGGCAGGCCCGCCAGCTGGGCGACCTGCACGCCGTAGGATCGATCCGCCGCGCCTTTGCGGACCTCGTGCAGGAACACAATATCCCCCTCAAACTCGCGCACGGCAACGGTCGCGTTTTCCACGCCATCAAGGCTCCCGGCGAGCGCGCTCATTTCATGGTAATGTGTGGCGAACAACGCGCGGCAGCGGTTGGTGCCGTGCAAATGTTCAAGCGTCGCCCACGCAATCGAAAGACCGTCATACGTTGCCGTCCCGCGACCTATTTCGTCGAGGATCACCAGCGCGCGATCATCCGCCTGATTCAGGATCGCCGCGGTCTCCACCATCTCAACCATAAAGGTTGACCGCCCCCGTGCCAGATCGTCCGAAGCGCCAACACGGCTGAAGAGCTGGCTGACGATGCCAATCCGCGCACTGCGTGCCGGCACAAACGATCCCATCTGCGCGAGGATCGCGATGAGGGCATTCTGCCGGAGGAAAGTCGATTTACCGGCCATGTTAGGGCCCGTCAGAAGCCAAATGCGGTCGTCACTCAGGTTACAGGTGTTCCCAACAAAATGCGCTCCGCCTTTTTTGAGTGCCGCTTCAACGACCGGGTGGCGCCCGGCTTCGATGTCGAAGGCGCGGCTGTCTTCCAGCGCGGGGCGGCACCAGTCTTCGGACACGGCGAGGTTTGCGAGGCCGATGGACAAGTCCAGTTCCGCGAGCGCCCGTCCGCAGCGGTAAATTGCGTCGGCCTGGGCCATAATAGCTGCGCAAAGGCTGTCAAAGATGCGCCGCTCAATCTCTGCCGCTTCTGCGCCAGCGTTCAGGATTTTCGTCTCTAACGCACTGAGTTCCGGCGTTGTGAACCGCACTTGGTTCGCCGTTGTCTGCCGATGGATGAAAGTTTCCGACAGCGGTGGCGACATCATCTTGGCGCTGTGGGTCGCCGTGGTTTCGATGAAATAGCCCAGCACGTTGTTGTGTTTGATCTTCAGCGATGTGACCCCGGTGGCCTCCACATAGCGGGCCTGAAGCTGCGCGATCACCCCGCGCCCTTCATCCCTGAGCTGGCGCGCCGCATCGAGATTTTCGTCGAAGCCCGGGGCGATCAACCCGCCATCGCGCAATTGAACGGGCGGTTCTGCAACGAGGGCTGCATCGAGATGGCCGATTAGGCTGTCGTGGCCTTTCATCTCTGAAATTGCACCTAGGACGCCATCGCAAGGCTCTGACATGGGGGTCTTCGCGATATTGTCCGCAGCGATTAGCCCATCGCGCACCGCTGCGAGGTCCCTTGGACCCGCACGGTCCAGCGAAATCCGCGACAAGGCCCGGTCAAAATCCGGCACACGGGCGAGGTGTTCGCCAAGGGCCGTTGCCAGAGGTCTTTGTTCCACGAAATAGGCAACATTCTCCTGGCGCTGGCGGATCAGTGTCAGGTCCCGCGATGGGCTGGACAAGCGCCGTTCAAGCAAGCGCGCGCCGCCTGCCGTGACCGTCCGATCAATGGTGGCCAGAAGCGAGCCGGCGCGGCCACCGCCAAGTGCTTGCGTTAGCTCAAGATTTCGCCGGGTTGCCGCGTCGATCTGCATGTAGGCGCGCAGCGTCTCCCGGCGCGGCACGGTCAAGCGCGGCAGCTTCCCCTTTTGCGTCAGCTCAAGGTAGTCGATGAGTGCGCCCATCGCGGACAGTTCCGCGCGTTCGAAGCTGCCATAGGCTTCGAGGGAGGCCACGCCGTAGAAGGATTTGAGCCGTTCCGTCCCGCGCGCGGAATCGAACGAAGACCGTGGGCAAGAGGTGAGGTACAGCCCCAAATCAGTCTCTAAATAACGCAAAACATCAAACGCGGCCTCCGATACGAGAACCTCGGACGGCGCCAGCCGCGCCAGCTCAGGCCCGATCCGCGTAAGGGTTAAAGGCATAACCGAGAACGCGCCGGTGGACACGTCAACCCAAGCCAGCGCGGCGTCGTCCCGCACAACGGCAAGTGCGGCAAGGTAGTTGTGACTGCGCGCCTCCAGCAGCGCGTCTTCGGTCAGGGTGCCGGGGGTCACGGTGCGCACCACATCCCGCTTTACCACCGATTTAGAGCCGCGCTTTTTTGCCTCAGCCGGGCTTTCCAGTTGCTCGCACACCGCGACGCGGAAGCCTTTGCGGATGAGCGTCTGCAGGTAGGTCTCCGCCGCGTGCACCGGTACACCGCACATCGGAATGTCGGCGCCGTCGTGCTTGCCCCGTTTGGTCAGCGCAATATCGAGCGCTTCGGCCGCCGCGACGGCGTCGTCAAAGAACATTTCATAGAAATCGCCCATCCGGTAAAACAGCAAGCTGCCCGGATTGGCCTCTTTGATTTCCAAATATTGCGCCATCATCGGCGTCATGCGCGGGCCTCCCTTGGTCCGGTCAAAAGACACCATCGGCCGGGCAGATGCCAGATTGTCTTTGCCCGTCAAAGGCGCAAAGCTGGGCCTATGGATTACGTTTTGGACGCCGCCCCACAGCCCGCGCTTGCCGTGTCCGGTACGGATGCGCGTTTCCCGATCCGCCGTGTGTTCTGCGTTGGGCGCAACTATGCGGCGCACGCGCGTGAGATGGGCAACGACCCGGATCGCGAACCGCCGTTCTTCTTTACAAAACCGGCGGATGCCGTGGTCGATACACCTTGTGCAGTGCCTTATCCGACAGCGACGTCTGATTTGCACCATGAGGTGGAGCTGGTGCTCGCGATAGCCAAAGGTGGCGCTAATGTCGCGCGCGCGGATGCTGCGTCTCACATCTGGGGTGCGACGGTTGGGATTGATCTGACCCGGCGTGATCTTCAGTCGGATGCCAAGGCCAACCGGCGCCCGTGGGATATGGCCAAGGCGTTTGATTTTTCCGCACCTACGGCACCGCTGGTTCCGATCGAACAGGTGCCAAGCCTAAGCGTCGGGCGTATTTGGTTGAGCGTCAATGGCAACGCGCGGCAGGATGCAAATATCGCCGACATGATCTGGCCAGTTGAAGATGTCATTGCCGTGCTGAGCCAGTATGTGGCCCTCGCGCCGGGTGATCTGATCATGACCGGCACGCCAGAGGGTGTTGGCACGGTGCAGCGCGGCGATGTCATGACGGGCGGGATTGACGGGCTTGGCCGCTTTGAGGTGACGCTGACATGATCCTGCACAACTATTTCCGGTCTTCGACCTCCGCCCGTGTGCGCGCGGCGCTGAACCTTAAAGGGGTGCCCTTTGAGTATGTGGCGCACGCCCTGTTGAAGGATGAGCACCGCGGCGCGGCGCATCTGGCGGTGAATCCGCAAGGGCTGGTCCCAACCTTGGTGACCGAACACGGCCCGCTGCCGCAGTCGCTTGCGATCATTGAGTGGCTGGATGAAACCTACCCTGATCCGCCGCTGTTGCCCGAAGATGCCTGGGGCCGAGCGCGGGTGCGCAGCCTTGCACATATCATCGCGCTTGACGTTCATCCGGTGAATAATTTGCGGATTTTGCGCGCGTTAGAGACTGAATTTGGCGCTGATGCCGATGCCAAGGCCCGTTGGTTTCAAACCTGGGCGCATGCGGGCATGGCGGCATTTGAAACGCGGTTGCAGGAACCGGAGACTGGCGCGTTCTGTCACGGGGACACGCCCGGGCTCGCGGACCTTTGCCTGTTTGCGCAGGTGTTGAACAACGGGCGCTTTGGCGTTGAGCTGGACGCGTACCCGACGATTGCGCGGATCCACGCGGCGTGCATGGCGCTGGATGCCTTTGCGGCGGCAGCGCCTGCAGCGCAGCCTGACGCGGTTTAGACCATTTGCGTCGCGGCGACGGCGCGCTTCCAACGGGTGTAGGCGGCGTTGCGCTGCGTTTCGGGAAGGCCCGGTGAGAAACGTCGGTCCAGCGCCCATCTTTGCCCAAAACCTTCTGCGTTTGGATAAAGGCCAGCGTGCATCCCGGCCAGCCATGCCGCACCCAATGCCGTCGTTTCAATGCTCGCCGGACGATCAACCGGCGCGCCAAGTGTATCGGCGAGTGTTTGCATGGCCCAGCTGTTCGCCGACATTCCACCATCGACGCGCAGCACGGTATCGCGCGCTTCGGGCCAATCGGACTGCATCGCCTCCAGCAAATCGCGGGTCTGGAAGGCAACGCTTTCCAGAGCGGCGCGGGCCATGTCGGCGGGGGAGGTGTCGCGGGTCAGGCCAAACACCGCGCCGCGCGCGTCGGCGTCCCAGTAAGGCGCACCGAGGCCCGTGAACGCGGGCACCAAAGTAACCTGCCCGCTCCCGGCCTTGGCCAGCGCTTCGGTTTCCGGCGCGGCGGTGATGATGCCCAGCCCGTCGCGGAGCCATTGCACGACCGCGCCAGCGATAAAGATTGACCCTTCCAGCGCGTAGGTCACTTTGCCATCCAACTGGTAGGCAATTGTTGTGAGCAGCTTGTTTGTGGAGGTAACTGCCTCTTCCCCAGTATTCAGCAGCGCAAAGCAGCCAGTACCGTAGGTTGATTTCATCATCCCAGGGGCAAAGCAGCCCTGCCCAATCGTTGCCGCCTGCTGATCACCGGCCACGCCCAGGATCGGTACAGGGGCGCCAAAAACAGACGTCATGCCAAACGCGGCGGCGCAATCAAGCACCTTGGGCAGCATGTCCATCGGCACATCAAGCATGTCGCACATCCGGGCGCTCCATGCACCTTTGTGAATATCGTACAGCATGGTGCGCGAGGCATTGGTCGCGTCTGTTGCGTGCTGGCCCGTCATTTTCCAGATCAGCCAGCTGTCTATCGTGCCAAAGCGCAGGCCATCCCGGCGCCCGACCTTGTCCAGCAGCCATTTGACCTTGGTGCCGGAGAAATACGGATCCGGCAGCAGGCCGGTGATTGCGGTGATCTCCTCGGCGTGGCCGCCCGCGCGGAGGGCGGCACAGATTGGGGCGGTCCGCCGGTCCTGCCAGACAATCGCGTTATGGACGGGGCCGTCCGCGTCCCAGATCACCGTCGTCTCGCGCTGGTTCGTGATGCCGATCCCGGCGAGGTCGGATGCGGTCAAACCCGCCTGTGTTAGAGCCGTTTTGCAGGTCTCCAGAACAGATTGCCAAATCTCCTCCGGGTCGTGTTCCACCCAGCCGTCACCTGGAAAATGCTGCGCGAATTCTTTTTGTGCGGTGGCGACAGGCTTCATGTCAGCATCAAAGATGATCGCGCGCGAAGACGTGGTGCCTTGATCGATGGCGAGGATATGGGTGGTCATTGCGCGTCCTTCATCCAATGCGCAATTTCCGCGATCTGCGCCGGTGAAAGGCGCAGGCCCAGCTTCGTCCGCCGCCAGATCACGTCATCAACCTCTTGCGCGTATTCGCGTGACATCATCCAGCGCAGTTCGGCTTCGGTCAACGTCGCCCCGAAGTCTTGACCAAGGTCGGTCGCACAGGACGCATCACCCAAGATCTGCCGCGCTTCGGTGCCATAGGCTTTAATGAGCCGTGTGGCCCAGGCACCGGTGAGGAAGGGGAAATCGGCCCGGAGGTCTTTGGCCAAGTCGCTGGCGCCCTCGACCGGAAAGTCTCCACCTGGAAGCGCAATGCCCGCGGTCCAGCCCTTGCCAAGCTCCAGCTTATCCAGCGCTTGTTCGGCCAGCTTGCGGTAGGTGGTGATCTTCCCGCCAAAGACGCTGAGCAGTGGCGCACCGGCGCGGTCCAGCTCAAGCACGTAGTCGCGCGTTGCCGCCGTCGCGGAGGTTGCGCCATCGTCGTAGAGGGGGCGGACGCCGGAATAGGTCCACACGATGTCGGCCTTGGTGACGGGCTGTTCGAAATACTGGGACGCGAAATTCAGAAGGTAGTCCCGCTCGTCATCCGTGATTTCCGGCTTTGCCCCCGGGTCCGTATGTTCGGCATCGGTGGTGCCGATGAGCGTAAAGTCGCCCTCGTAGGGGATCGCAAAGATGATCCGCCCGTCGGTGCCTTGCAGGAAATAGCATTTGTCGTGGTCAAAAAGCCGCCGCGTCACGATATGCGAGCCGCGCACAAGGCGGATCGCGCTGGGCGCGTTTTGGCGGATCACGCCGGACAGAATTTCCGAAACCCAGGGCCCGCCAGCGTTGACCAGATGGCGGGCAAAGTAGGTCTGTCCGCCCGCTTCGATCCGCCAGAGATCATCCGCGCGCGTTGCATTGGTCACGCGCGTGCGGGTCAGAATTGTCGCTCCGCGCGCTTCCGCGTCCCGGGCGTTCAGGAGCACAAGCCGCGAATCCTCGACCCAGACATCCGAATATTCGAACGCTTTGGCGAAACGGTCTTGCAGCGGCGCGCCTTCCGGTGCGCTGCGCAGGTTCAGCGTCTGCGTTGCGGGCAACAGCGCACGGCCCCCAAGGGTATCGTACAGGAACAAACCAAATCGCAGCAGCCAAGCCGGACGCCTCCCTTTGGCCCAGGGCATGATCCGGGACAGGAGCCGAGAGGTTGGCGTTTCACTGTCGAACCGCATGTCGGGCGCGTAAGGCAAGACAAAGCGCATGGGCCACGCAATGTGCGGCATCGCGCGCAGAAGAACCTCGCGTTCCTTTAGCGCGGACCGCACCAGTCCAAATTCAAAAAACTCCAGATAGCGCAGACCACCGTGGAACAGCTTGGTCGATGCAGAAGAGGTTGCACCCCCCAAATCGCCTTGCTCTGCCAGTACAACCGACAGACCGCGCCCGGCCGCGTCACGCGCAATCCCGCAGCCGTTGATCCCGCCGCCGATGATGAAGATGTCGACCGTGTCTGCCATGCCTCGCCACCTAAGGCGGCGGGCGCATCGGGGCAAGCGTTCAGACGCGTGCCGCCGCGTGCATCAGGTCAGGGCCAAAGATCACGTCCGCATGTTCCGCAAGGTAGATGCGCAGCCACGGGGTAAAGCGGCCCGGATGGCGTGTCACCTTGGCGTTCAGATCGTGATAGTCGATCCACTCGTAGGCCATGACTTCGTCCGGGTTTGGCGTCACCTCCAGATCGCCAAAGACCCGGCCCAGATAGACGTCCACAACCTCGTGCTCGATGAGGCCGTTGCCCACATCCGCGCGGTATTCGAGGTGGTGGCGATGTTCCAGCGCGATGCCGGTCACGCCAAGTTCTTCATCGAGTCGGCGCACGGCGCAGCGCGCCGCGGTCTCGTTCCAGTCGGGGTGGGTACAACAGGTGTTCGTCCACAGACCGGGCGTGTGGTATTTGCCCATTGCGCGTTGCTGCATCAGCACCTCGGTTCCGCGCAGAACAAAGACGCTTACGGCCTTGTGGCGCAGGCCGCGGCGGTGCGCTTCCAGCTTTTCAACGGGGGTGAGCGCGCCGTTGACCCAGGCGGGGATCATGATGCTCATACGCGCTCCGGTTTGACGAGGCCCGTCAGGTGGGCGAGGTTTTTGATGCCGATCTTCAGGTGCGCCATAGGGCGGGCCTTGACCAGTTTCTTGTTCATATATGCCTCGAAGGTCAGGCGCTGCACGTCGACATCATGACACAGCGAAACGAAGCGTTCGCGGCGTTCATCGCTGCGATAATAGGCGTTTTGCATCGAGGCGAGCACCCGGAAGACCGTCTTGTGTTCGCGCATGAAGAGGCGGCGGGCAAGCTTGAGGTCTTTGACCCGGCCAGAGGCCAAAGTGGCCGCTGCAGCTGTGGCCGCAACGCGTCCCCCGACCATCGCGTAGTAGATGCCTTCGCCGGAAGAGGGGGCGACAACACCCGCGGCGTCGCCAGCGAGAACCACGTCGCGCCCATTGTCCCAACGGTCCATCGGTTTCAGGGGGATCGGCGCGCCTTCCCGGCGCAAGGTCTCGCAATCGGTCAGGCCGGATGCGGCGCGCAGGGCCGTGGTGGCCTCTTTCAGGTTCACATCCGCCTGTTCAGAGCCCATGCCGACGCTGGTTGTCGCGCCATGTGGGAAGACCCAACCGTAGAAGTCTGGCGAAATCGCGCCGTCATAGATCACATCGCAACGCTCTGGGTCGTAGATGTCGGTCTTGGCCGGCGCCTTGATGATTTCGTGATAGGCAAAGACAAGCGGCACCTTGTCGGCGCCTTCGACCTCGGCCAGGCCAACGCGGCTTTTGGCGCCGTCCGCACCGATGACCAGCTTGCAGGGCAGCTCGCGTTCCTCCTGCGTGACCTTGTCCCGGTAGATGACGACAGGCGTGCCGTTTGGCCGCTCAATCCGCACGAAGGTGCCGGTGAAATACTCTGCCCCGGCCTCAACGGCACGGGCGCGCAGGAAGGGGTCAAAATCCTTGCGGTCGACCATGCCGACGTAGCCGTTCTCGATCGGGATATCGACGTGGCGCCCGGTAGGGGAGATCATGCGTGCGGTGGTGACCTTGGTCAGCAGCTGATCCTCGGTGATGTGAAAGTCCTGCATCAGCCGGGGCGGGATGGCGCCGCCGCAGGGTTTGATCCGGCCTTCCCGGTCTAGAAGGGCCACGGAGTGACCCGACCGGACAAGGTCCTCGGCGGCTGTGGCGCCCGCGGGGCCGCCCCCGACAACAACAACGTCAAACATGGCTCATTCTCCCGGAACGAGGGTTGGGTCAGGGCGCTGCGCCATGACTTTTGCTGCGGCGATGGCCGCGAGCAGGAACAAGACTGCCTCAAAGGCGAAGACGGCGCCGTACGCGGCGGCATCGGGAAGGATCATGCGCATGGCGTCCAGAAGCCCGGTGGCCACAAGGCCCGCAAGACCTGCGGCGATGGCCTGCGCCGCGCCGAAGACGCCCATGCGGGTGCCGGTACGCTGGGAACGTTCGGCGGCCAGCTGCATCATGGAGCCGATGGCGCCCACGACGAACAACCCGTTGCCAAGGCCGAGGGTCATTGCGGAGGGGATCAGTGGCAGGCCCGCGCCGAGAGCAATGAGCCCCGCAGCAGAGACGATGCACCCCGTCACGGCCCAAAACCGCAGCGACCCACGGCGCAGGTGCGCCAAAAGGCCCGCGGCGATCATGCCCATCAGGGCCGCGCCGTCCTTCGCGCCAGACAGTTTCTGGCTGTCTTCAGGGCCGAGGCCGTGGATGTGGCCCGCGAAGGGTTCGAAGATGAGCTCCGACAGGTAGAAGGCGAGTATCGACAGAAACACGAAGCCCGTAAACCGCCGCGCCATCGGGTCGGCCCAAGTCTGGCGCAAGGCTGTGGCAAGGGGGGCGTCATCCGGCAGGACCGCTGCGCCGGAGCGGCGCTCGACCCCCCATGTTGCGAGCATTGACAGAAGCAGCGCGAGGGCTGCGACCACCGTCACAACGTTGAGAAGGCGCGCGGGGGTGTATGGCTCCAACGCGACGCCGGTCCCGATGGAGGTGATAATGGCGCCGACGATCAGCAGCAGCCATGCGAGGGTCGCGCTTGCCGCTTTGCGAGGTCCAGCCACATGCGCCAGCAGGGCGAGGAAAGACGTGCCCGCCGCGCCGATGCCGAGGCCGATGGCGATGTAAGCCACAACCCAGATGGAAAGCGCCGCCGCGCGCGACGTTTCCGCAACGCCAATGCCCCAGGCCGCCGCAACGATCCCGGCGCCAACCAGCGCGACACCGCCGATGATGAACGGCGTCCGCCCGCCGTGTTGATCCGACCGGTGCCCGAACATGGGCCGGGTCAGCTGGACGCCGTAATGCAGGGCAACCAGCGCGCCGGGGAGCAAGGCGGGAAAGGCAAGCTCAACCGTCATCAGCCGGTTGAACAGGTTCACCGGCAGCGCGGCCAGCCCGCCGATGGCGGCATTCACAAGGCACAGGCGGAGGATGACGGCCCAGCTCATGACAAACCCCGCAGGGCAAAGGCGGCGATCATCATGCCCGAGACGTAAAGCAGAACGCCGGTTCCGTTGTACCAGGGCGCCTTGGCCTTCGGATCCTGCATCATCACCCGCATCGCCCAGACCTGTGCAAGCAGGACGGCGCCAATGCCCGCCGCGTGAAGCGGACGGTCCCAGAGCAGCAGCAGCGCCAGCACCACGGCTTGCGGCACGGCCATCACCCAGCAGGCAACGCGCGCGGCGCGTTCGGGCCCGAGGGTCACGGGCAGCGAGTTCACGCCCATCTGGCGGTCGCCTTCGAGCGCTTTGAAATCGTTCAGCGTCATGATGCCGTGCGCGCCGATGCCGTAAAGGACGGCGATGACCAGCACCTCGGGGGCAGGGGCGCCCGCGGCAAGGACAGCAGCGCCGGTGATCCACGGCAGGGTCTCATAGCTGAGACCAACAAGACCCGGCCCCCACCAGCCGGAGCGCTTCATGCGAATTGGCTCCACCGAATAGGCCCAGGCGGCCAGCACGGCGAGGACCGTTGCCGCAAAACCCCATGCGCCAAGCTGCCAACCCACAACGAGCGACACCGCCGACATCGCCAGCGCGATCCACAGGCCCCATCGCCCCGGGATATTCCCCGAGGGGATCGGCCTGTCCGGTTCATTGATGGCGTCCACATCGCGGTCGCACCAATCGTTTGCCGCTTGGCTCATCCCGCAGACAATCGGGCCGGCCAGCAAAACGCCAAGCACAACCATATCCCACTGTCCCGCGGGCGAGACGCCGGACGAGACCACACCGCAGAGGTACGCCCACATTGGCGGGAACCATGTAATCGGCTTGATCAGCCGCAGCATCGACGGCGGATGAGGGAATCGGCGCGGCTGTATCGTGCTTGAGACAGACATAGTGTAAACTATGGCTGACACTTGGCGCCGTTTCAAGCGCGCAGTGTGACGCGGCAAAAACTAGCCGTTCTTGTTCAGTAGACCATATTTGCGCAGCTTAACGTATAGGCTCTGCCGGGACAGGCCCAGCATGTCTGCCGCGGCCACCCTGTTGTTGTTCGTCAGCGAAACCGCGGTTTCGATACACATTTTCTCAACCACATCCGTTGTCTCCGCCACGATATCTTTAAGAGATGCAGACCCGACAAGCTCGACAACGTTGCGGTTGGCTTCGGGCACCGATTGCCCGTTCAACGGTGTCCGCACGGTTTCGACCTGGCTGACATCGCGAAGAATAAAGCCGAGCGGGGCATTTTCTGCATCGCTCAGGCGCGTGGTGGACACCTCGACGGGCAGGCGCGTGCCCAATTCGTTTATCAATTTGGTTGCATAGAGGCGCATCCGGCCCGACCGCACCGCGTTATCCACCAGCACGCCCATGTCCACTTGACCCCGGCCAAGAAAGACCGAAAGACTTCTGCCAACCACCCCGGACGCGCTTGGGACACCTGATAGATCAAGGAACGCATCGTTGACCGATGTGATGATGCCTTTCGCATCGGAAAAGACCATCGCATCAACGCCGCGCCGGAACAGGTTGAGGACCTGGCGGTTGGATTTGTCGGCCTGCTGTGCCTCGGCTGCTTCGCCTTTCAGGCGGCATAGAACAACGCGCTGCCCGCTCGCACGGAACAAATGCGGCACCACTTGCACTGACGTCTTTGTGCGTGCGCTCCGCAAGGTCAAAGGTTCCGGCACTTCGGTCAGCGCGGAATCCGTCAGGCGGTCCATCACCTCGGTCGAGCCACCTTCGAACAAGGAGCCAAACGCCGTGCCAACCATTGCATCCACGGTCAGGCCGAGCATCGACGCCGCGCGGGCATTGCCGTCCTCGATCCGCCCGGTCTGAAGCGTGACGAACATCACCGCTTCTTCGACCGTGCTGAGCATGACGCGGTAGCGCAGGTCGAACTCGCGCCGCACCTCATACCCTTGTTCCAGCGCGATTTGCGCCTGGACCAGCTGCTGCTGCGTCTCCGCGATCGGACGCAGGTCGCGGCCCAGCAGGAGGACCGCGTCATCCTGCCCAAACCGGTGGAACGTATAGCGCACGGGGTATTGCCAAACGGCGTTGTCGCTGTGGGTGATTTCCATCGGCGCGCGCGGCATGTTTCCTGCCAGATAGGCGCCGTGCACATCTTCGAACTTCACGATGCTTTCGTTGGTCAGGAATTCGGCAACGGGTCGGCCTTCCCAATGATCGAGGTTGCCAAGGCTGTCATCGGATGAGTTCACCACGACCGACAAGATGACGCCTTCGGCGGACACAACAAGCGCGAGGTCGGAGGCAGCAGCGATGATGCTGCTGAGGAATTCCGGTTCGATTAACGGAACCGAACCACTTGTCCAGAAACTGCCGCCGTTTGAAGTCATTCTACAGTCATTGCCCTACGGCGCTTTGCGCAGAATGCAATGACATCTTTCACATCCGTCGTCACAAGGTCGGCGCCCGTTACTTCTTGCACAACCTCTGGCTTGGCCCGGACGGTGCCTCCAACCGCCAGAACCGGCGGTTTGGCCAGCGCATTGCGGATACCTAGAACACTTTGCCCAATTGATTCAAGGCCTGCCACCTGCGAGCAGGTAAACAGGATCATGTCGGCGTGCTCAACCTGCGCGCGCCGAAGAAGAACGCGGTGCTCTTCTGCAAAGGACAGTTGCGTCTCGCACCCGCGCCGCCGGAGCTGCGCGGCCACGACCGACGCCCCGAGGAAGTGTTGCTCTGACTTCGGGACAACGATCAGGGCGCGGTAAATATGGGTTGCATTGGGTTGGTAGAAAATCTCGGCGGAGACTTCGGCAAGCAGACCCTGCAGCCGCATCGTCGCGACGGTCACAGTGGCAAATCCGATTTCATCATCTGACCACATCTCGCCCAGCCGTTCTGCGGCTTGCGGGATGTAGACATCAATCACCCGGTCCAGGGGCACCCGATGGCCGCGCAGGATGTCGAGCGCCACTTGCGCGTCAAAACTGCCGCCAGAGCAGATCGACCGCATCAGATGATCAAGAATAAAGCGGCGCGCACCATCCGATGTCGTGCTTTGACGGTCACGCAGAACCGAGATGACACGCGAGGCAAGGTCTCTCTGGTCCCGTGTAGCAATCGTGTCATTCCGGTCGTCCGTCATGGTCAGCTCCAGTCGGACCCGTTGTGAATATTCCTGCAGCAGCAACGCGGCGCAGGCGACTCAGCGCACGTGGGAACTGTCAGCCGAATGAGACGTAGTGTCAACAGAGTTTGACAAACTTGGCCGATTTATACCCCTCTCAACGGCTAAGTGTAAGCTATTCGAACAGAAGCCTGGCATACTGTAAGTTCTAATTGACACTTTTGACCCGCGGCGCTTACTCTCAGGGATGATCGCCACCACGGAAGCATCCATGCCCGCGAAAGCCACGCATTCCCCCGTCGCAGCGGGGCTTTACACGCCCGACCAGCGCGCCCGCCGGGACGCAACGGTGTGGACGTTGGTGCAAGGTATCCTTGCGCCGCTTCAGTTCATCGTCTTCCTTGTCTCGCTTGGCCTCGTGCTGCGCTATCTTGCAACGGGCCTTGGGTACGACGCGGCCACGTGGTCGATCATCCTCAAGACGGCCATCCTCCTGACGATCATGGTGACCGGTGCGATTTGGGAAAAAGTCGTTTTTGATCAGTACCTTTTCGCCGAGGCGTTCTTTTGGGAAGACGTATTTTCCTTCGCCGTGATTGCCCTGCATTTGGCCTATGTCTACGCGCTGCTCGCGGGTCTGTCTGCGGGCATTCAGATGTGGATCGCACTGGCGGCCTATGCTGCCTATGTCGTGAATGCCATCCAGTTCGTTTTGAAGCTGCGTGCGGCCCGCCTTCAGGAACAGCGCCTTTTGCAACAGGAGGCGCTTGCATGACCGAGCTTCAAAGACTTCCCACCTCAGGCGGGTGTCGCGAGGAACCGATTCTCAAACAGCGTGGCCAGCGCGAGGTGTTCTGCGGGCTGACGGGAATCATCTGGCTGCATCGCAAGATGCAGGACGCGTTCTTTCTTGTGATCGGCTCGCGCACCTGTGCGCATCTTTTGCAAAGCGCGGCGGGTGTGATGATCTTTGCCGAACCGCGTTTCGGCACCGCGATCCTTGAGGAAACCGATCTGGCCGGTCTGGCTGACGCGCAGGACGAGCTGGACAAAGTGGTGGATGAGTTGCTCTCCCGCCGCCCTGACATCCGCCAGCTGTTCCTTGTCGGGTCTTGCCCGTCCGAGGTGATCAAGCTTGACCTCGCCCGCGCCGCCGAACGCATGACGCAGCGCCACGCGCCGTCCGTGCGGGTGTTGAACTTCTCAGGCTCCGGGATCGAGACGACCTTTACCCAGGGCGAGGACGCGTGCCTTGCGGCGATGGTTCCGGTCCTGCCCGACACGGACGCGGCGCAGCTGATGCTTGTCGGCGCACTGCCGGACGTTGTTGAACAGCAAGCCGTCGATCTGCTCACGCAGATGGGCATTGGCCCGATCCGCGTTTTGCCCGCGCCGCGCGCCGATGATCATCTTGGCGTTGGCCCGAACACGAAATTTGCGCTGGTTCAGCCGTTCCTTGGCGATACCCATGCCGAATTGGAGCGCCGCGGCGCGCAGCATATTCCCGCGCCGTTCCCCTTCGGCGAGGAAGGCACAACCGCTTGGTTGCGTGCCGTTGCGGACCAGTTTGGCGTCGGCGAAGAAACCTTCGACCGTGTCACCGCGGCCCCCCGCGCCCGTGCCCGTAAGGCCGTTGCTCAGGCGTCCGAAGCGCTGCGCGGTAAATCCACCTTCTTTTTCCCCGACAGTCAGTTGGAAATCCCGCTCGCACGTTTCCTGACCCGCGAATGCGGGATGGAGGCGATTGAGGTAGGCGCACCGTTTATCCACAAGGGCATCGTTGGCCCGGACCTCGACATGCTGGCCCAAGGGCCGACCCTGTCCGAAGGGCAAGATGTCGATCTGCAACTGGACCGCGCCCGCGCCGCGCGCCCGGACCTGACTGTCTGCGGCCTGGGCCTCGCCAACCCGCTCGAAGCCGAAGGCCTTGCCACGAAGTGGGCCATCGAGTTGGTCTTCACTCCGGTGCACTTTTACGAACAGGCAGGAGACCTTGCCGGCCTCTTCAGCCGCCCCATCCGCCGCGCGGGCCTCCTGAAACTCGACACAGCCACTCCTTCTTTGGGTTCCAAATATCCCGGGGGTGTGGGGGCTGGCCCCCACGCACGCCAGCCATGAAGCTCACCGTCTGGACATATGAAGGACCGCCCCACGTGGGCGCCATGCGCGTCGCGACCGGCATGAAAGGCCTGCACTACGTGCTGCATGCGCCGCAGGGTGATACCTACGCCGACCTTCTGTTTACCATGATTGAACGGCGGGACCACCGCCCGCCGGTCACCTACACGACGTTCCAGGCGCGCGATCTGGGCAGTGACACCGCCGCGCTCTTCAAACAATCGCTGCAAGACGCTTACGACCGCTTTCAGCCCGAAGCGCTGATCGTCGGCGCGTCCTGCACGGCCGAGCTGATCCAGGATGACCCCGGCGGCATGTCCGAGCTGATGGGCCTGCCCGTCCCGACCATCCCGCTCGAGCTGCCCTCCTACCAGCGCAAGGAAAACTACGGCGCGGACGAGACGTTCTTTCAGATCGTGCGCACCTTGGCCAAGCCGATGGAGCGAACACAGCAGATCACCGCAAACCTGATCGGTCCCACGGCGCTCGGCTTCCGGCACCGCGACGACATCCAGGAAGTCTCCGCCCTGCTCAGCGATATGGGTATCTCGGTCAACGTGGTCGCCCCGATGACCAGCAGCCCGTCCGATATCGCCCGCATGGGCCAGGCGCATTTCAACGTGCTGATGTATCCCGAAACCGCCGAAACGGCGGCGCGCTGGATGGAGCGTGAGCTGGGTCAGCCCTACACCAAAACAGTGCCAATCGGCGTCGGCGCGACCCAGGACTTCATCAATGAAGTGGCCGAAATCACGAAACTAGAGCCATATCTCGACACGTCTCGCCTGCGCCTGCCGTGGTACTCGAAATCGGTCGACAGCACCTATCTGACCGGCAAGCGCGTCTTCATCTTCGGCGACGGCACCCACGCCATCGCCGCCGCCCGTGTCGCGCAGGATGAGATGGGGTTCGAGGTGGTCGGCCTTGGCTGCTACAACCGCGAGATGGCCCGCCCCGTCCGTGCTGCGGCCAAGGCGATGGGCCTCGAGGCGACGATCACCGACGACTACCTCGAGGTCGAGCGTGTGATCGAAGCACTGCAGCCCGAGATGATCCTCGGCACCCAGATGGAGCGTCATATCGGCAAGCGGCTCGGCATCCCCTGCGCCGTGATCTCCGCCCCTGTGCACGTGCAGGACTTTCCCGCGCGCTACTCCCCGCAGATGGGCATCGAAGGCGCGAACGTGCTGTTCGACACCTGGGTCCATCCGCTGGTCATGGGTCTCGAAGAGCATCTGCTGCACATGTTCCGGGACGATTTCGAGTTTCATGATGATGCGGGCGCGTCGCATCATGGTGGGCAAGTTGTTTCGCGCAGCGATGCTGCACGACCGGCTGGGGGGCTAGCCCCCCAGACCCCCCAGGATATTTGTGACCCAAAGAAGGACGAGGCTGGAGCGCATGTCGTCTGGCTTGATGACGCCGAACGTGAGCTGAAAAAGATCCCGTTCTTTGTGCGTGGCAAGGCGCGCCGGAACACCGAGAGCTTTGCGGCCGAGCGGGGCGTGGCCGAGATTTCAGTCGATACGCTTTACGAGGCGAAGGCCCACTTTGCGCGGTGATCTTGGCATAACTCCTGCGCCCGCCTACCGGGTTGTAATCGTGACGTTGGACAGCCATGCGGCGGGTCCGGCGCGCCGTGCGCTGGGCAAGATGGCGGGTGAGTATCCCGGTCTTGAGGTCGAGATTTTTGCCGCAGC
Source organism: Pseudomonadota bacterium (assembly GCA_039817385.1). GTDB lineage: Bacteria > Pseudomonadota > Alphaproteobacteria > Rhodobacterales > Rhodobacteraceae > JBCBCP01. The sequence goes on from JBCBVY010000002.1 coordinate 58,830, forward strand.
CGAATGGGGCGAGCGACCCGAGGCGTTCGAGGCGGCGGACAAGGCGGTGCGCGCGGCGGATATCGTCATTGCGAACCTCTTGTTCCTGGAAGAACATGTCGCGCGGATCATGCCCGCGCTGAAGGCGCGCCGGGATCACTGTGATGCGATGATCGGCGTCGTGGCGGATGCGGATATCGTTAAGATGACCCGTATGGGCACGCTTGACATGATGGCGCCGCCCTCGGGCGCGATGAAGCTGATCAAGCGGCTGCGCGGGTCGTCCAAGCCTTCGTCCTCGGACGGGGCGAAGAAGGTGGCGATGCTGCGCCGTCTGCCCAAGCTGCTGAAATACGTCCCCGGCAAAGCGCAGGACCTGCGGGCCTGGTTCCTGATCATGCAATACTGGCTGGGCGGATCGGACGACAATATCGAGGCGATGATCCGGTTCCTTCTGGCCCGCTATGCACGCGGGACCGGCTGGGCAGATTTCCCCGACGCGGCGGCGCCGATCGAATACCCCGAAACTGGGCTGTATCATCCCGATCTGCCGGATCGTATCGCGACGGATGCCGCAGACCTGCCCCGCCGCTTGGATGGGCCGACCATCGGCATCTTGATGATGCGGTCTTATGTGCTGGCGGGCGACACCGACCATTACGACCACGTCATCCGCAGCTTTGAGGCGCGGGGCATGAACGTGATCCCGGCCTTTGCCGGTGGGCTGGATGGGCGCCCCGCGATTGATGCTTATTTTACGGATCGCATCGACGCGATGGTCAGCCTGACAGGCTTCTCGCTCGTGGGGGGTCCAGCCTATAACGACAATCCGGCGGCTATCGATGTTCTGAAGGCGCTCGATGTGCCCTACATCGCCGCGCATCCGCTTGAGTTTCAGACCCTTGGCCAATGGGCCGCCTCGAAACAGGGTCTTGGCCCGATCGAGACGACCATGCTGATCGCCTTGCCGGAGCTGGACGGGGCGACGACGCCCACGGTCTTTGCGGGCCGCCACGGGCCAGAGGGGTGCATGGGCTGTGCTCATAGATGCACCGCGGGGCAGGAGCCAAAGGCGATGTCCCCGTGCCGCGAGCGTATCGCGTCCCTGGCCGCGCGGGTTGAAAAGCAGGCTCTACTACGACGCTCTGAGATGAAATCGCGTAAGGTCGGGATCGTTCTGTTTGGCTTTCCACCCAACGCAGGGGCTGCCGGTACGGCCGCCTATCTGAGCGTCTTTGAATCGCTCTACAACACGCTGCACCGGCTGGCCGAGCGGGGCTATGACCTGACCCCGCCAGCCTCGGTCGAGGCGCTGCGTGAGACGGTTTTGCAAGGCAACGCCGCGCGGTTCGGGCAGGAGGCGAATGTCTTTGCTCATGTCTCTGCCGATCAGATTGTCGGCGGCACACCCTGGCTGTCCGAGATCGAGGCGCAATGGGGTCCGGCCCCGGGCCGCGTGCAGGCGGACGGGCGCGGTGTGTTCGTGCTGGGCGCGGAGTTTGGCAACGTGTTTGTCGGCTTGCAGCCCGGGTTCGGTTATGAAGGCGACCCGATGCGGCTGCTGTTTGAGGGTGGCTTTGCGCCGACCCATGCGTTCAGCGCCTTTTATCTGTGGCTGAAGCACACCTGGCAGGCTGATGTTCTGCTGCACTTTGGGATGCACGGCGCGCTGGAATTCATGCCGGGCAAGCAGGCGGGCCCTTCGGGTGCGGACTGGCCCGACCGGCTGATTGGCGACATGCCGAACGTTTACCTTTACGCGGCCAACAATCCGTCGGAGGCGACGCTGGCCAAGCGGCGGTCTAACGCGGTGACAATCACGCACCTGACGCCGCCGCTGGCGAAAAGCGGTCTCTACAAGGGGCTTTCGGAGCTGAAGGATTCGCTGACCCGGTGGCGGGGCCTGCCGCTGGATGCCGACGATCGCGCCGAGTTGGAGGCATTGATTGCCGAACAGGCGGACGCGGTTGATATGGGCGGCAGTGCGCCTGCTGACCTGTGGCTGCGGCTGCTGGAGACGGAGGATGCGCTGATCCCGGAGGGGCTGCACGTTGTGGGTGCCCCGTTGAGTGACGCGGCGCGCAACGCGTATCTTGGTCTCATGGACCTGCCTGATGCAGAGGCCCGAACGCGGGTTGCGCACCTGCTCCAGCAGGAGACGGAACTTGCCGCGCTTCTGAATGCGCTGGACGGGCGGTACACGCCGCCGGTGCCCGGTGGCGACTTGATCCGCTCGGCAGAGATCCTGCCGACAGGCCGCAACATCCACGCTTTTGATCCGTTCCGGATGCCAACCGAATATGCGTGCCGGGACGGGGCGCAGCAGGCGCAGCTGTTGCTGGAAACCCATGATAGCTTGCCGCGCTCGGTGGCGCTGGTGCTGTGGGGCAGTGACAATATCAAGTCGGATGGCGGCCCGATTGCGCAGGCGCTTGCGCTGATGGGGGCACGGCCGCGTTTCGACTCCTTTGGGCGGCTCAGTGGGGCGGATCTCGTTCCGCTGGAGGAGCTGGGCCGCCCCCGTATCGATGTGATCATGACCCTCTCGGGCATCTTCCGCGACCTACTGCCGCTGCAGACCCGGATGCTGGCCGAAGCGGCGTTGAAATGCGCCGAAGCCGATGAGCCGCTGGAGCAGAACTTCATCCGTGCGCACGCGCTGGCCTATGCAAAGCAAATGGGCGTCAGCCTTGCCGACGCGGCGCTGCGGGTCTTTTCGAATGCGGAAGGGGCCTATGGCTCCAACGTGAATCAGCTGGTGGATTCAAGTGCGTTTGGCGACGAGGACGAGCTGGCCGACGTGTACGAGGCGCGCAAGTCGTTTGCCTACGGCGTGGATGGCAAGGCGGCGGCCAATCCGAAGCTGCTGCAAAAGGCGCTCGCGGATGTGGAGCTGGCCTATCAGAACCTCGAAAGCGTGGAGCTGGGGGTTACCACCGTTGATCACTATTTCGATACGTTGGGCGGCATTGCACGCGCAGTGAAACGGGCCCGCGGGACGGATGCGGCGGTCTATATTGGCGATCAGACGCGCGGCACGGCCAAGGTCCGGACGCTGAAGGATCAGGTCGCGCTGGAAACCCGCAGCCGTGCGATCAACCCAAAGTATTTTGAAGGTCTCTTGAAGCACGGTGCCGAAGGTGTGCGCCAGATCGAGGCGACGGTGACCAATACGCTGGGCTGGTCAGCCACAACCGGACAGGTTGATCCGTGGGTGTATCAGCGCATTTCGGAAACCTTTGTGCTGGATGACGAGATGCGCGCGCGCATTGCCGATCTGAACCCGACCGCGGCGAGCCGGATGGCGGGGCGTCTGCTGGAGGCGTCGGATCGCGACTATTGGCAGCCAGATGCTCAGACGCTGGAAGCGCTGCAGGACGCGGCGGACCAGCTTGAGGATCGGATGGAAGGGATCGCGGCGCAATGACCTTCTGTTTGTCCACTTTCGATCTGTCGGAGTGGGGGGCTGTCAGGCGGCTATGCCGCCGCAACCCGGCAGCACATAGCAGCGCTATGTGCGAGAGGGCCCCCACACCCCCGGGATTTTTTGAAACAGAGAAGGCGCAATCCGCACCTTCAGGGAGGACAGTGCGATGAGTCCGTTGGATAGACAGCCCCCCGCTTTGCGCGCGACGCGTGGCCAGGATGGCGAAGGATCGGTGCAGGTGCATCAGGACAGCTCGATGAAGATCGAGGGGGCCAAGGTATTCTCGGTCTACGGGAAGGGCGGGATTGGCAAGTCCACGACCTCCTCCAACCTGTCGGCGGCGTTTTCGATGCTGGGCAAGCGCGTGTTGCAGATCGGCTGTGATCCCAAGCATGACAGCACGTTTACGCTGACCGGCAGCCTTGTGCCGACGGTGATCGACATCCTGAAAGAGGTCGATTTCCACCCCGAAGAGTTGCGGCCCGAGGATTTCGTCTTTGACGGTTTCAACGGTGTGAAATGCGTCGAGGCCGGTGGGCCGCCCGCGGGCACGGGCTGTGGCGGTTATGTCGTGGGGCAGACCGTCAAGCTGCTGAAGCAGCATCACCTGCTGGATGACACCGATGTCGTGATCTTTGACGTGCTGGGCGATGTTGTCTGCGGCGGCTTTGCCGCGCCCCTGCAGCATGCCGACCGCGCGCTGATCGTGACGGCAAATGATTTTGACAGCATCTACGCGATGAACCGGATCATCGCCGCGGTGCAAGCAAAGTCGAACAACTACAAAGTTCGGCTGGCGGGCTGCGTCGCGAACCGCTCCCGCGAGACGGACGAAGTGGATCGGTATTGTAAGACTGTCGGTTTTAACCGGATTGCGCATATGCCCGATCTGGACGCCATTCGCCGCTCGCGCCTGAAGAAGAAGACGCTGTTCGAGATGCCCGACGACCAAGAGATCGTCGACGTGCGCAAGGAATATATCCGGCTGGCCGAGACGCTTTGGAACGGGACCGAACCGCTCGCGCCCGCGCCGTTGGAAGACCGCCATATCTTTGAGCTTCTGGGCTTCGATTGATGCAGTACGACCGCACATTGGCACGGGTCGAAACCTATTTCGACAAGACAGCGACCCAGGTTTGGGAGCGTCTGACATCAGACGCGCCGGTCAGCCGTGTGCGGGAAACCGTGCGGGCGGGCCGGGACCAGATGCGGGCGATCATGCTGTCGCGCGTGCCCGAAGACCTTACCGGGCTGCGGGTGCTGGATGCCGGGTGTGGTGCGGGGCAGATGACGGCAGAGCTGGCCGAACGCGGGGCAACCGTGGTTGCGGTGGATATTTCGCCCTCGCTGGTCGACGTGGCGGAGCGGCGGCTTGATCCGGCGCTGCGGTCGCAGGTGACGTTCCGCTCTGGCGATATGCTCGACCCGGCACTGGGTGCGTTTGACTACGTGCTGGCGATGGACAGCCTGATTTACTACGGCGCGGAGGACATCGGACAGGCGTTGAAAACCCTGACCAATCGCACATCGGGTGCCGTGGTCTTTACTGTCGCCCCGCGGACCCGTCCGCTGATGGCAATGTGGTACGCGGGCAAGCTTTTTCCACGCTCTGATCGTTCCCCGGTTATGATCCCGCATGCGTTAGAGCCTATCCAGGCGGCTTCCAGTGCCGCTGGCGTTGCCGAGATGGTGCGACCCGTCGAGCGCGTCAGCAGCGGGTTCTACATCTCTCAGGCGATGGAGGTGCGCGTATGAGCCTTGCCCGCGTGCCTGCCCGGTTCCTGCCTTTTGCCGATGCCGCCTCGGCAAGCCTGCCAATTGGGCAGCTGTTGCGCCTGTCGCTGTTCCAGGTGTCTGTGGGGATGGCGACCGTCATGCTGCTGGGCACCCTGAACCGAGTGATGATCGTCGAGCTGTCGCTGCCCGCGATGCTGGTTGCGTTGATGATCGCACTGCCGGTGCTGATCGCGCCGTTTCGCGCGCTGCTCGGGTTCCGATCAGACACGTACCGCTCGGCGATTGGCTGGAAGCGGGTGCCATACATCTGGTTCGGCTCGCTCTGGCAGTTTGGCGGACTGGCCGTGATGCCCTTTGCCCTGCTGGTGCTGGGCGGTGACGTTTATCACGAGATACCGTTTGCGGGTGAGGTGCTGGCCGCGCTGGCTTTCCTGATGACGGGACTGGGCCTGCACATGACGCAGACCGCGGGCCTTGCGCTGGCATCTGACAGGGCCACCGAAGAAACGCGGCCCCGCGTTGTCGCCTTGCTTTACGTGATGTTCCTGGTCGGCATGGGGATCAGTGCGCTGATCATTGGCACCTTGCTGGCGGATTATTCGGATCTGCGCCTGATCCGCGTGGTGCAGGGGGCGGCGGTTGCCGGTGTCCTTCTGAACCTGATCGCGCTGTGGAAGCAGGAAAGCCTGCGCCCCATGACGCGCGAGGAGCGCGCGGCGGATCGGCCGCTGTTCCGGGATGCCTGGGCTGATTACATGGCCGGCGGCAAGGCGGGTCGGCTACTGGCCTGCGTTTTTGTCGGCACGATGGCCTTCAACATGCAGGATGTTCTGCTGGAGCCTTACGGTGGTGAGGTTCTGGGGCTGAGCGTTTCGGCGACAACCATGCTGACCGCGCTTTGGGCGGTCGGTGCGCTCATTGGTTTTGCCTGGGCCGGGGCGCGGCTGGCGCGTGGGTCCAACGCATACCGGCTCGCGGGCGGCGGGATCCTCGCGGGTGTCTGGGCCTTCTCGCTCGTGATCTTTTCGCACCCGATGCAGGCGCAGAGTCTGTTTTATGCCGGTGCCGCGCTGATCGGTTTTGGTGGCGGGCTTTTTGCCGTGTCCACGCTGACCGCTGCGATGACCATGTCCGAAGGCACCGCTGGACGCGGCCTTGCGCTGGGCGCGTGGGGTGCGGCGCAGGCGACGGCGGCTGGGGTGGCCATCGCCCTTGGTGGCGCGCTGCGCGACTGGATCAACGGCATCGCAACCTCCGGACAGTGGGGCGAGGCGCTGAACTCGCCCGCCACCGGCTATTCTTTCGTTTACCACCTCGAGATTGGCTTCCTGTTTGCCACGCTCGTGATCCTGGGCCCGCTCGTGCGCCATAGCGGCCCCATCCCTGAACCGGAAAACCGTCCCCAAGCCCTCGGGCTGGCCGATTTTCCGACATGACCCTGCCCATGAGAGGACTAAAAACATGACCGGGACATTCTTTGGCGAATTCGACTTGGCGAGCCTGTCGCTATGGCTCTTCTGGGGCTTTTTCGCCCTGCTGATCATTTACATCCAGCGCGAGAATATGCGCGAAGGCTACCCCCTTGAAGATGACGACGGGAACGAGGCGCCAAACCAGGGCCTTTACCCCGTGCCCGAGGACAAGACGTTTAAGCTGCCGCACGGGCGCGGCGAGGTTACGGTGCCCTCCGGTCAGAACCCCGAGCGCACGAACCTTCCGCTCAAGCGGACGGCGCTGACCGAAGGGCAGCCGCTGGAGCCGACGGGCGATCCCATGCTGGACGGGGTTGGTCCTGCCTCCTGGGCGCCGCGCCGCGATGTGCCGGAACTGGACGGTCACGGCCATCCCAAGATTGTCCCGATGAGCGCGAATGAAGCCTTCCGCCACGCAGCGGGTCGTGATCCGCGCGGTCTGCCGGTGATGTCGGGCGACAACGAGGTCGTTGGCAAGGTGACCGACATGTGGATCGACGAGCCGGAACAGCTGGTCCGCTACCTCGAGTTTGAACTCGACCCCAAATGGGGCAGCGGCAGCCGCCTCGTGCCGATGACGATGGCCCGGATCAAGTCGAACCAGGTCAAGATCAACTCGATCTACGGCAAACACTTTGCGACCGTTCCGACCATTGCAAGCCCGCGGCAGGTCACCCTGCTCGAGGAGGACAAGATCGGCGGCTACTACGCTGGCGGCCACCTCTATGCGGATGCGAGCCGCCAGGACCCGCAGCTTTAACCCCTTCCCGCAACCCAATCCAAGAGGACGTGCGCTATGCCTCATGATGACTTTGCCGTTGAACCAATCCCGGGCCTGCCAGAGGCACCGCCCGCCGGAGAGGAGATCCTGTGGCAGGGACGGCCCGCGACATGGGCGCTGGCGCGTGAGGCGCTGAATATCGGTTGGGTTGCGGGCTACTTTGCCCTGCTAACGGTCTGGCGGTTTGTGTCCGTGGTGGACCTGATGCCGCTGGGTCAGGCCATTGCCGCGGCGCTGCCAATGGTCATCATCGGCGCGGTGGCGTGTCTGCTTCTGTTGGCAATGGCCTGGGTGCAGGCGCGTTGTACGATGTACACCGTGACGTCATCGCGGGTTGCGATGCGGATTGGTGCGGCGCTGACGCTGACGCTGAACATTCCCTACACGCAGGTGGCCAATGCCGTTCTGGACCTGCGCAAAGGCGGGACGGGGACAATCGCGCTTGAGACGATGGGCAAGAGCCGCCTGTCTATCTTTGTGATCTGGCCGCACGCGCGCCCGTGGCGGTTCAACCCGACCCAGCCCGCGCTGCGCTGCATCCCGGACGCGGAACGCGTTGCCGCGCTGATTGCGGATGCCGCAGAGGCGCGCATTTCCGTGCCGCAGGTCGCGCGGACCCCTGAACCGATTGCGGCGGAGTGAGCGCGATGACCACACAAACCAACCCCCGTATGCGCGCCCCCGAAGCGGAGCTTGTCCCGCGCTTCATGCAGCGGCTGCTGGTCGCGCTGGTTGTCGCGGTTTTGGCCTTGGTAACGATTGCCCGCCTGACGGATCGGCCCGTCACCTCAACCCCCGCCGATACGCCTGTGATCGCGGAGCGTATCTTGTTCCTGTCGGGCAAAGCCGATGGATCGGCGCGGGTGATGGACGAGAACGGCGCCGTCATTGCGGATTTCGGACCGGACAAGGGCGGCTTTGTCGCCGGAATTCAACGCGTGCTCGACCGCGAGCGCGCCAAGATCGGGGCCGACGCCGCCGCGCCCGTCCTTCTTCAACTGCGCGAGGGCAATCGCCTGTCGCTGGCCGACCCCGCAACGGGCTGGTCGGCGGAGCTGATGGGCTTTGGCGCTGACAATACCAGGACCTTCGCCAGGCTCCTGGCCCCACCCACGCAGTAGAAAGGAAGCCAACCTATGGGACTGCTGACACGAGAAGTTGAACGGGCGCCCTGCACCGTCGAGATCAGCCACAAATTCGAAAGCCTGCACGCTCATGTGCGCTTCAACAACGGCGCTGTCGTCTACCCGGGCGACGAGGTGCAGGTGCAGGGGCCAGAGATTATGGCGCCGTTCGGTGAGATCGTGACCGAGGACCGCGAAGCGATCATCACGCGCGCGTCGGGGCTCGAGCGCCTGTGGACCCGGCTGACCGGCGATCTGGAAGTGATGGAGCTGTGCGAATTCTCCTTCTCTGAGGAGGTAACGCTGTGAATATTCAAAATCCGCGCGCCTCCGGCGCGACGAACGTTCAGACCGGAAAACACACCGCCGATGCGACATCCGTCGAAGAGGGCCTCGCCATCGCGCAGGCGCAGGACGAACAGTTCACATCTGAATTCGCAACAGAGACGGCGATGCAGAACACCCTGCTCACGCCCCGGTTTTACACCACGGACTTTGATGAGCTGGACGCGATCAACGTCGATGGTATTCGCGAAGAGTGGGATGCGCTGATCGCTCAGATGGAAGCGGACCCGAACAAGGGCCATTTCAAGAAGAACGAGGACTGGGATACCGTCGATTGGGACGGGAAGGACCCGGCGCTGAAGAAGGAGTTCATCGACTTCCTGATCAGCTCCTGCACGGCGGAATTCTCCGGTTGCGTCCTTTACAAGGAAATGAAGCGGCGCGGCTCCAACAAGGACATCACGCAGCTTTTCCAGCTGATGGCGCGGGATGAGGCACGGCACGCTGGTTTCATCAACGACGCGCTGCGCGAGGCGGGCCTGCGGGTGAACCTTGGGTTCCTGACCCAAAAGAAGAAGTACACCTACTTCCGGCCGAAGTTCATCTATTACGCGACCTACCTCAGCGAAAAGATCGGCTACGCCCGCTACATCACCATCTTCCGGCATCTGGAGGCGAACCCGCAGCATCGGTTCCACCCGATCTTCAAATGGTTCGAGGAGTGGTGCAATGACGAGTTCAGCCACGGTGAGGCCTTTGCCCTGCTGATGAAGACCGATCCGAAGCTGACCTCCGGCATCAACGTCTGGTGGATCAAGTTCTTCCTGACGGCCGTCTACGCGACGATGTACGTGCGCGACCATCAGCGGCCCGCCTTTCACAAAGCGCTGGGCGTGGACCCGGACTGGTACGCGCATGAGGTGTTCACAAAAACCTCGAAGCTGTCGGAGCAGATATTCCCGATCACGCTGGACATCGACCACCCGCGTTGGCAGCGGGGGCTGGAGCGGTTGCAGAAGGCGAATGTCGACATGGCAAACGCGCGTGGGCTGAAGAAGCTAGGCGCGCAGATGCGTGCGGCGGCGGCATTCGTGTCGCTCTACACGATCCCTGCGAAAAAACATCAGGTGCCTGCGCAAACGCGGCTGGAGCCTGCATATTGATGGCTCTTTGTACCCCCCTTTCCGGGAAAGCGACGCGCTTTCCATCCGCGCGGGTTTCCGCGTCGGAAACCCTGTTGGCGTGTGCGCAGTGAGCCCGTGGATCGCAGCCTTCATTGCGTTGTTCGTCTGGTGGTTCTCCACCGGGACGATCCTGATGGCTGTGAAATACGCGGACCTTTCGGGTGGCGCGGCCCCGCGCAGCGCCACCCTTTTGGGCCTGCCGCTGCTCGCGCTCGGCATTTTCGGCGCGTGGTGGTCCTTTCCGCAAGAAACCATCTTGGGCGTCTACGTTGCTTTCCTGTCCGCGCTGGCCATCTGGGGCTGGATCGAGCTGGCCTTTCTGACGGGCGTGATCACGGGGCCGAACGACTATGATCTACCACCGGGCGTCACCGGCGGGGAGCGGTTCATCCGCGCGTGGGGCACGCTGGCCTATCATGAAATGTTGCTGGTGACGGCCCTGATCGGCCTGTTTCTGGTAGGTGGGGACGCGCCCAACGCCTTCGCACCGTGGACCTTTGCGGTGCTGTTCTTCGCCCGTGTCAGCGCAAAGCTGAACCTGTTCTTCGGTGTGCCGCGCATCAACGTGGATTTCCTGCCCAAAGCGCTTGGCCACCTGCCCAGCCATTTCCGCATTCGCCCGATGAACTGGCTTTTCCCGCTTTCGGTCACCGCGTTGACCTTTGCCGCCGCTTGCTGGCTCGAACGGCTCTATGCGGCGGATACACCCGGCGCGATCACGGGCTTTGCCTTGCTGACGGCGCTCACCATCCTCGCTCTGGTGGAGCATTGGGTGATGGTCCTGCCTATTCCGGACGAGAAACTCTGGCGCTGGATGTTACCCGCGCCCAAACCAACGCAGAACACGATCAACGAAGGGGGACATCATGGACTTTGATGCACTGTTCCAAACGCAGCTCGACAACCTGAAAGACGAAGGCAACTACCGCATCTTCGCCGAGCTGGAACGCAAATCCGGGGCCTTTCCCCGTGCGAAGTGCCATGATGACGATGCGCCCGATCAGGTGACGGTCTGGTGTTCGAACGACTATCTTGGGATGGGCCAGAATGAGGCGGTGACCCGCGCCATGAAAGATGCGATCGACGCCTCGGGCGCCGGGGCTGGCGGGACGCGGAACATTTCGGGCACCAACCACGCGCACAAGCTTTTGGAGGCGGAACTGGCCGATTTGCACGGCAAGCAAAGCGCGCTGCTGTTTACCTCTGGCTACGTGTCGAACTGGGCTGCTTTGTCTACGCTGGGCAGCCGCCTGCCCGACGCGGTGATCCTGTCGGACGAGCTGAACCACGCCTCCATGATCGAAGGCATCCGCCACGCGCGCTGCAACAAGGTCATCTGGAAGCACAACGATCCCGAAGACCTCGACCGCAAGCTGGCCGCCCTGCCCGCGAACGCGCCCAAGATCGTGGCCTTTGAATCCGTCTATTCGATGGATGGCGACATCTGCCCGATGGAAGAGATCATCGAGGTTGCCGAAAAGCACGGCGCGATGACCTACCTCGACGAGGTGCACGCGGTTGGCCTTTATGGCCCGCGCGGCGGCGGCGTTTCGGAAGAGCGCGGCCTCGCCGACCGCATCACCTTGATCGAAGGCACGCTGGGCAAAGCTTACGGCGTGGTTGGTGGCTACATCACCGGGTCCGAAGCGCTCTGCGACTTTATTCGCAGCTTTGCCTCCGGCTTCATCTTTACCACCGCTTTGCCGCCCGCCGTGGCCGCCGCTGCGCGCGTGTCGATCCAGCACCTTAAGCAGTCTGACCAAGAGCGGATGCTTCAGCGTCAGCGCGTGGCCCACCTGCGCAAGCGGCTGGATCAGGAAGGCATCCCGCACATGGACAACCCCAGCCACATCATCCCCGTGATGATCAAAGACCCGGTCAAGTGCCGGATGCTGGCGGACTATCTGATGCAGCAATACGGGATTTATGTGCAGCCCATCAACTATCCGACCGTGCCTAAGGGGACCGAGCGGTTGCGCTTCACGCCCTCGCCCTTACATTCTCTTGAGGACATCGAACACCTGGTGCTGGCGCTGAAGGACTTGTGGAAGCAATGCGCGATCGCGCATGCCGTCGCATAAGGTGCGGCAAAAGTTCTGAGAGACTGCCTTTTCACCGGCGCTCTCCGCTCTAAGCTACCACTTAAAGGATCTTGAAGGAGGATATCACGATGAAACAGACACGACGCGCACATCTCGCAATGCTGGGCGGTACGGCTGCCGCGGTGGTCATGCCCGCAACGCTCAAGGCCGACGGTCATGGTGAGGCGGTCATGCACGAAGTGCAGATGCTGAACGCAGACCCCGAGAACAAGCGCGAGCGCAACGTCTTTGGCCCAGCCGTTCTGAAAGTGAACGTGGGTGACACGGTCAAGTTCCTGAACGCTGACCGCGGCCACAATGCACAGATCGACGACAAGATGATGCCCGCGGGCGGCGACGAATGGAAAGGCCGCATCAACGAGGAGGTCGAGGTGACCTTCACGACCGAAGGCACCTATGGCTATTACTGCCAGCCGCACCGCGCGCTGGGCATGGTCGGCCTGATCCTCGTCGGCGATGCGTCTGGCAACTTCGAAGAGGCCAAGGCGGTCAAGCAGCGTGGCAAGGCCGCGCAGCGCTATGAGACGTATTTTGCGATGGCCGAAGAAATGATGGCTGCGGACGCCGCTGCCGAAAGCTGATCGCACGATACCATCGGCGATATGGCCCTCTCGCACTCTGTGCGCGGGGGCTTTTTTATGCCATTTGCTGTGTAAGAATATCGGTGATCAGCTGCGCGGTCTGGTCCGGTTTTTCCTCGTGCGACAGATGCCCAAGGCCCTCAAAGCAATGGATGCGCGCATATGGCATCCGCTGTGCGGCACGTTTGGAGACATCCGGCGGGACCGTTGTATCGGCGCTGCCCACGATGAAATCCACAGGCGCGTGATGATTTGGCAGGTCTGCCAGAAGGGGCCGCAGATTCCACTGGGCCATCATCATCAGCGTGCCATCCACATGCGCCCTGCGCGCCACGAGGTCGCGATACAGCGCGACGCCCGCCGCATCAATCTTTGACCCGGTCGCCTCCAGCAACGCGGCGACCCGCGCGGGGTTGGACGCCGTGCCGGAAAACAGGGCCGACACACCGGGCAGCAGGCTCAGCGCCTTGGCCATCACCGGAAAGAGCAGCCTTGCGAGACCAGAGAATTCCTCAAGCGCGGCATTGAGTCCGATGACATGCGGCGGCGTGTCTGACAGGTCATGGCGGGCCATCCGCAACGCCACCGCCGCGCCGGACGAATGCCCGACAATCGCGCGCGGCGTCCAGCCTTCTTGCCGCGCCAGCGCCGTGATGTCGGTTGCCATCTGCGAAAGCCCGCTGCGGTGCCGTGCGCCCAGTTTTGTGAAACCGTGACCCGGCAAATCAAGTGCGATCACGCGAAAGGATTGGGCAAGCAGCGGGATCATGTGCCGAAAGCTGTGTGTTGACCCGCCCGCGCCATGCAGCAAAAGCAGATCGTCGCCCGCGCCCGTCTCCTGAACGTGCCAGCGGTGCACCGGCCCGGTCACAAACCGCGAGACGCCCGCGTGCGGCCAGGTTTCCGGGATGCCCTCTGTCACGGCAAGGATAGCTGCGCGCTGACGGCGGCGCTCAAGCTGCGGGCATCGGCCCGGGGCAGCGGCACGTAAGGCGCCCCCATTTCATGCGCGAGCGCGCCAAGTGCGCTTGCGGGGCGTTTGCCCGTATCTATGACAAGGCCGGGCAGGGCGGCACCCCGATAAAGCCGCGCCATGTTTTGCGCGTCACGGCCGGCACGCGCCCGGTCCGCGGCGCCATCAAGCGCAATGTTCGCGCGCCCATCGGTCAGCACCACGACAGTTGGGGACATGCCGCGCGCGGTGCTTTGCTGTCCAAGCTCAAAGGCAGAGCGCAGGCCCGCCGCGAGGGGTGTGCCCCCGCCGCCGGGCAGGTCGGCCAGGTGCCGCTTGGTTTGCACAAGCGACCGGGTGGGCATGAGCAGCGGTTCCGCCCCAGTGCCGCGGAACGCAATCAGCGCAACGTGGTCCCGCTTGGCGTAGGCATCGCCGAGCAGCAGCTCGATGGCCCCCTTTGCCTCGCCCATGCGTGCGACTGCCGCCGAGCCGGACGCATCAACGGCAAAGATCAGGACACGGTCCGACATCTCGCTAAACCGTTTGAGACGGATATCGTCGCCCGTGATGATCAGCCCCGGCGCGTTTGGCCGCGACGTGCGGCGCAGCGGTTGCCACGGTGCGGCGGCCCGGAGGGTCGAGATCAGGTCAATCCGGCTGCGCCCGTCCAGACGCCCGCCACGCGGCGGCAAGGGGCGACCGCGCCGGTTGCTGTGCCGTTTCTTGCCCGCGCCGGTTCCGTTGGCCCGCGGTGCGGTCCCGGCACCAATCTTTGCCAGCAGGTCTGGGGGAAGCAGCGCCTTGACCGCTTCGACGATCATATCGCCATCCGGCAGGTCGGTCTGCTCCGTATCCCCTTGTGCGCTGTCGCTATCTTGCGGCTCTGGCGCAGTGTCTTCGTGCTCTTCCGGCGCCGTTTCGGGCAGTTGCGTTGCGCGATGGGCGAGCACCAGCGCCGTGGCCGCTGCGATGTCCTCAGCGGCAACTTGCGCACGGCCCGACAGCCCCGCATGGGCGCGTGCCGCCCGCAGGGCAAAAAGCGGTGCGCGGAGGCTGTCGATGCCCATCATGACGCACAGCTCGGCAATGGCTTGCGCATCTGCCTCCGCGTTTTGGGCTGCTGCTGCCTCGGCTGGCATTGGCACCATCCAGCCCTTGGGCGGACGCGCGTCCAGAGCGATACAAAAAGCCATCCGGTCACAGAGCGCCTGCGGTGCGGCCTCGTCTTCGCTCGCGCCTTCGTCCAGTGCGATCAGCACAGGCAACCGCCCGTCATCCATCGCAATCGACAGCCGCGCGGCGAGGTCAGGCGCGGCCCGTTCTGCCATGCTCAGCTGGATTGGGCGGCCGTTCAGCACGCCCGCGCTGCGGATTGTTTTCCCGCTGGCCAAGGTCGCGGCAACGTCGATGCCGCCGAACAGCTGCTGGTCGGAAATGGATGGATGTATAGGGTGCAAGCGTGGGAAGGCGCCGTGCAGGGCTGCGGTCACCAGATCGCGAGAGGGGCCCGCCCGCATCCGCACCTGCGCACCGCCAAGGCCGACAGGGTCAATCCGCAGAAGCGCAATGGCCAGCGCCGCGCGCGTCCAGCCATCGGCGAGGTCCATCATCCCAGAACGTCCGCCACGGTGCGTTCCACGCGCGCGGTTGAGCCTGCCTCATCCAGCGGATCACGGCGCAAGCGGTGAGACAGCGCAATCGGGGCGACGGCACGGATATGCGCCCGCTCCAACGATGTCGCGCCTTCAAAGGCGGCAAGCGCGCGCCCGGCGCGCAGCAAGGTCAGCTCACCGCGCAGGCCGTCCGAGCCGAGCGCGATGCACAGTTCTGCGCAGTCCTCCAGCGCAGCTGTCGTCGTCGCAACCTGCGGCAGGGCGGCGCGGGCGGCGATGATGCGCGCGCGCAAGGCTTCTTCTTCACACGCCCATTCCTGGATAAACGCCGCGCGGTCCCTCTCAAACGCATCGCGGCGGCGGATCACGTCAACCCGCTCTGCCGCTGTGCGGGGAGAGCGAACCTCGACCGACAGGCCAAAGCGGTCCAGCAGTTGCGGGCGCAACTCGCCTTCCTCCGGGTTGCCGGAGCCGACAAGGACAAAGCGCGCCGCGTGGCGGATCGACAGGCCCTCACGCTCCACCACGTTTTCGCCGGATTGAGCAGCGTCGAGCAGAAGGTCCACGATGTGATCCTCCAGCAGGTTCACCTCGTCGATATAAAGATAGCCGCGGTTTGCCCGGGCCAGCAGCCCCGGCTCAAACGCCTTTTCGCCGCGGGTCAGTGCCCGTTCGATATCCAGCGCGCCCAGAACCCGGTCTTCGGTCACGCCAAGGGGCAAATCGACGACAGGGGTCGGGATCATATGCGTCGCGTCCCCCTCAACCGACGCCCAGTCCGGGCATTTGTCGCGGGAGGGCGCATTCACCGGGCAGCCCTGGACCGCCTCAATGGGTGGCAGCAGGGCGGCAAGCGCGCGCACGGCGGTCGATTTGCCCGTGCCGCGGTCGCCAAAGACGAGAACGCCGCCGATCCCTGGATCAATCGCCGTCAGGATCATCGCGCGCTTCATGTCGTCCTGACCGACAATCGCGTTAAAGGGGAAGGCTTGGCTCATGTCCGTGGCTCCATCGGGTTGCGTCCGTTCCAGGTGCCGCTGTGGCCGATCACGGCAAAACGGGCGTAGAGTTCTTCGCGGAACCAGTCATTGTCCCGCACCGCGCGGATTGCCTCGGCATGGGGGCCGGATGTGCGTGCGAAAGCAGCCATTTCGGTTGCGCCCGGCCAGATCGAGAATGTGACCTGCTGCAGCAGCGGCACCTCGCCTATGCCGATCTTGAACATGACGTTTGGGTCACTGCCGATCACGTCGCTGATGGTCGGGACCTGGCCCCAGAACTGTGTCGCGACGCGGGGTTTCACTGTTGCGCGGGTCAGCGCGGCGAGGGGGCCTGCAAGCGGCTCTGTCGCCGGCGAAAACGGCTGTTCGCCGGACCATGCACCGCGGGCACTTGTGGTGTGCAGGAACACGCTCAGGCTTTCGGTTGCCCGCCGCGCGTAGCGTTTGAAAAGTGCGTTAGTCGCTGTCCGGTCCCGGGCGATCTGCTCCGTCGGCCATGTGACGAGAATGGCAAAGACGCGGGGAAAGAGGACCGGGGTGAACCCTTCGCCCGTGCCCGACCCGCACAGTTTCCAAAAGCCGATATCGGGCACGCGCGGCAGCATGAAGCGGGCGGCGCCCATCATGCCAAAGGCCCAGGCGCGGTCGCGGGCCCGGTCGTATCGGAAGAAGGAAAGGCTCGTTGTTTGGGTCATGTGTTCGCACTGTGCGCGGCTGAGTCTGCGCAATTCGGAGCGTACCGGAAGATGCAGGATTGTCAACTAAACTAGACAGCACTACTGTTTGGACAAGATGACAAGACTTGATCACATCGAATCGCGTACCGGCTCCGAAGCGCATGCTGTCGTGGTGGGAGCAGGGCTTGGCGGGCTCGCCGCGGCGATGCGGCTTGGGGCCAAGGGCTACCGGGTTACCGTGATTGATAAGTTGGACGTGCCCGGTGGGCGCGGTTCGGCCATCTGGCAGGACGGGCACCGGTTTGACCTTGGCCCGACCATTGTGACGGTGCCGCAGCTTTATCGCGACCTTTGGTCTGCGTGCGGGCGTGACTTTGACGCTGACGTCGCACTCAAACCGCTCGATCCCTTCTATGAAATCCGCTGGCCCGACGGCACCATCTTTACCGCGCAGCAGGACACCGAGGCGATGCGCCGCGAGGTGGCAAAGATCGAGCCGCGCGATGTGGCGGGCTTTGACCGCTTTCTGAAGGACAGTGAGGCGCGGTATGCATTTGGCTTCGAGGATCTGGGCCGCCGGTCGATGCACAAGCTGTGGGATCTGGTCAAGGTTCTGCCCCGCTTTGGCGTGCTGCGTGCGGATCGGTCCGTTTACGCGCATGCGGCGCGGCGGTTCTCCAATGACAAGCTGCGCATGGCGTTCAGCTTTCACCCGCTCTTTATCGGGGGCGATCCGCTGCACGTGACGTCGATGTATATCCTCGTCAGTTACCTTGAGAAGCAATACGGCGTCCACTACGCGATGGGCGGTTTGGCCGGGATGGCGCAGGCGATGGCGAAAGTGGTCGAGGCGCAGGGCGGCACGCTGCTGATGGGCACCGAGGTGGATGAGATTGTCATCCGCGCGGGCCGTGCCACGGGCGTCCGTCTGTCCTCGGGCCTTGAGATGGGCGCGGACGTGGTCGTGTCGAATGCCGATAGCGGGCACACTTACGATAAGCTGCTGCGCAACCATACTAAGCGGCGCTGGACGCAAGCCAAGCTCGCGCGCACGCGGTATTCGATGAGCCTGTTTGTCTGGTATTTCGGCACCAAGGGCACGCGGGGCGATTGGAAAGATGTGGGCCACCACACCATCCTGAACGGGCCGCGCTATAAGGGGCTGCTGAAAGACATTTTTATCAAGGGCAAGCTGGCGGACGACATGAGCCTTTATGTCCACCGCCCCTCTGTTACCGACCCGAGCGTGGCGCCGGAGGGGGACGATACGTTCTATGTCCTCTCGCCCGTGCCGCATCTGGGGCATGGCGGCGTGGACTGGAAAACTGAAGAGGCGCGCTACAAGGCCAGGGTGCTAAAGGTGCTCGAAGAGCAGCTGTTGCCCGGTTTAGGCTCAAAAATCAGCACGCAGCAGGTGTTCACACCCGAGACGTTCCGCGACCGTTATTTGTCGCCGCACGGGGCTGGGTTTTCGATTGAGCCGCGCATTTTGCAAAGCGCGTGGTTCCGCCCGCACAACGTGTCCGAAGAGGCCGAAGGCTTGTACCTCGCCGGGGCGGGCACGCATCCGGGCGCGGGTGTGCCCGGCGTGATTTCAACCGCCGAAGTGCTGGCGCAGCTGGTCCCACACCCGGTGAAGGCATGATTGCCCCGGCGGACATGGAAGCGTGCCGGGAGGCGATCCGGCATGGATCCCTGTCGTTTCACGCGGCGTCCAAGCTGTTGCCGGCCAAGGTGCGTGATCCGGCGCTCGCGCTTTATGCGTTCTGCCGTCTTGCCGATGACGAGGTTGACCTGAAAGCGGACAAGGCCGCGTCCGTGCTGCGCCTGCGCGACCGGCTTGATGCGGTTTATCTAGGGCGCCCGGCCAATGCCGCGCCGGATCGGGCCTTTACCGCCGTTGTTGAACAGTTCGACATGCCCCGCGCCTTGCCGGATGCGCTCTTGGAGGGCCTCGCCTGGGATGCGGAGGGGCGCACCTATGCTGACCTGTCCGGGGTGCTGGATTACTCGGCCCGTGTGGCCGCGGCCGTGGGTGCAATGATGTGCGTGCTGATGAACGTGCGGGACCAGAACGCACTGGCCCGTGCGTGTGATCTGGGCGCGGCGATGCAGCTGACCAATATTGCCCGCGACGTGGGTGAGGACGCGCTTGAGGGGCGGCTTTACCTGCCGACGGATTGGCTGGACGAGGCCGGGATCGATCGCGCGGCGTTCCTCGCCAACCCGCGCCCGACCAAGGCGATCAAGGCGATGACCCGCCGCCTCGTGATGGAGGCGAACCGGCTCTATTACCGCGCCGAGGCGGGTGTTGCCGCGCTGCCGCTCTCCAGCCGGCCGGGGATATTTGCCGCGCGGTTGATCTACGCCGGGATTGGCGGGCGGCTGCGGGCCATGTCCTACGATTCGATCTCGTCCCGGGCACGTACGGGAAAGGGTGCAAAGCTCGGGTGGCTGATCGAGGCGAGCCTGCGCACCTGCGCGACCGTGGTCATGCCGCGCTCTGCCGTGATCTATGCGCCGCCCTTGCCGGAGGTTGCCTTTCTGGTTGAGGCGGCGGGCGATCCGATGCCGCGCGGGCGGTCCGAAAGCCTGTTCGAAGCGCTTGCCGCGCTGGAACAGCACCGCCGCGGTGCCTTGATGGACCCGAGCACACCGCTAACTTAGCGTCATGTTTTGGCTTCTTTTCTGCATCTTCTTTGCTGCCTGCCTTGGCGCTGGTATTACGGGCGGGCTGTTTCCACCCGGCCCGTGGTATCGCGCGCTGAACAAACCTGTCTGGACCCCACCCGACTGGGTGTTCCCGGTGACGTGGATGATCCTCTACGTCTGTATGGCGATTGCCGGGGCGCGCGCCGCGATGGCAGAGGATAATGGTATTGCGATGGCTTTCTGGGCGATGCAGATCGCATTCAATGGCCTGTGGACGCCGGTGTTCTTCGGATTGCAAAACATCCGCCTTGGCATGGCGATTATCGGCGTTCTCTGGGCAACCGTCTTCAGCACGATGATTGCCCTGTGGCAGGTCGATGTGATCGCGGGCGCGCTGTTTGCACCCTACCTGCTTTGGGTGACCATCGCCGCTGCGCTGAACGGTGCGGTGTGGCGACTGAACCCGGAGGTCGCGGCGAAGCCTTCGGCCTAGTCGAAGGCCCAACGGGACCGGCGCGGGACACGCACGGCCAGCATCGGTTTGAGCAAGGGCGACCGGAAGCGCCGCAAATCCAGCGCCTCGTGCACCCCCACCGTCTCCACACCGTCCAGCTGCGTCCGCACAGCGGATCGGGAGTAGAACGGCGCATCCAGCATGTTCTGCACCTGCCGTGGGGCGTAGCCATTATCGGCGCGGGTTTCCCGGCGCACCGTCCAAAGGCTGCGCCGCATGGGCGCTTTGGGCGGCAGGTCGATCTCTTCCGCCTGCCCGTTTGCGCCAAAGCGGAAGGCGGCAGCGAGTTCGGAGCCATCGAGCCGGGTCGCGTCGTAGAAGCACGTCGCGCCGTCGCCGGTCGGGAAGCGGCCCCAGGTCCAATAGCCGAAGTCTTCCTCAAGCGCGCGGCTGCCGAAATTAGCGTCGAAATACCCTTCGCCTTCCCAGCCCCAGCCGGGGCGGTCGATGTCCACTGAAATGCGTGCACGCGGGGCAAAGGGCCGCCAGACATGGGCGCCATCGTCCGTGAGTGGTAGCTCGACGCCTGTCAAACCGCCGGGTGTGACGGTTATTTGCCCCCTGATGCGGTTGATGAGCGGGGGCGAAGAAACCTCGTTGATGTCGATGATTAGATTTCCCGCCTCCCACCGCATCATGGAGGGGCCAACTTCCAGCCGCGATGCGGTCTGGCGCAAGGCTGATGCGCCCCGGTCCGTCATGGTAAAACGCCCGCCGGGGCCATAGGTCGCGACATTGATGCAGACGTGGTTTTGCGGGTTCTTCCGCCCGGTCCAGCGGTACCACGGCGAAAAGACCGACCCGATAAACCCGATGACGGAAACCGCGCGGGTTCCGCAATCGCTCAGGCCGTCGACATACCACCACGCATAGCCGTTGGGTTGGACTGCGACGTTGAAATTCGGTCGTTCAAGATCGCCTCGGCCGCGTGCAGCCCGGAGCGCGCCGCCATCGGCACACCCGCCCCCGGGTGCGTCCCCCCGCCCGCAAGGTAAAGGCCCGGGATTTTCGTCCGTGCGGTTGGTCTTTGGAAGGCTGCCATCAGCCCGTGCGGGCTTTGCCCGTAAAGCGCGCCCAGGCTGTGCGGGAACATGCGTGCGAAGGTCTGGGGTGTCGTCACGGATTGCGGGCTCGGAATCGGGCTGAAGCTCATCCCGAAGTGCGTCTGCATGGTCTGCATTGTCCGAAGATGCCATTGTTCCAACTCCTCTGGTTGGTCCGCCGCCGCGCTTGCGGGGGCGTTGGATATGATCTCAAACCGCTCAAGATCGGGCGGCGTGCCCTCCGCGCGGTCGAGCGCGCAGATATAGAGCGTTGGGTCTTGGGGGATTTCACCGCGTTCGAGCGCGTCGAACTCGGCCATTGGGTCCTGATCGAAGAACACATTGTGAAAAGACAGGTCCGGCCCGCACGGTGTTGCGGCAAAGCTGTGCACGCGGGCGGAGTAGCTGCGGGGCAATGTCAGTGTCTGAGACGCGATTCCGGTCACCGCCGCGCCAAGGCCGCCCGCTGCAAGTGCGCGGGGGTCACCTGCGTGGACAATGCCGTCGCACGTGATCTTTGTGCCATCTTCGAGGTGGACGGCGTCGATCCTGCCGCTTTCCATTGAAATCCGCGCAACATGCGCGCCGTAACTAAATTCGGCACCCTTGCTAGTTGCCAGATCGGCAATCGCGCGGGCAAAGGCGTGCATCCCGCCGCGCGGGGTCCAGACGCCTTGGGCTTCTGCCTGCCAGATCAGCGACAAGATCGCGGGCGCGCGGTGCGGCGCGCCGCCGACATAGGTCGCATAGCGTCCAAAAAGCTGGGCGAGGCGCGGGTCGTTGAAGCTTTGCTTCAGGACGCTGCGCAAGGATGAAAGTGGCGCCATTGCGGGAATGAGGGACGGTTGACGCAGCACATGGGCGGTCAGGCTTGCAAGGTGAGGCACGGGCGCCTGCATCATCGGTGCGTCGAACGCCTCAAACAGCCGCCTTGTACGTTTGCAAAATGCATCAAACTGCTTGGCGGCGTCCTCTCCTGCGAAGGCCGAAACCGCGTCCCGGTTCGCGCCCTCATCCGCGAACAGGTCCAGCTGGCTGCCATCCGGCCAGAAGTGCCGTGCCAGCGTTGTCAGCGGTATCAGCTCAATATGGTCCTCGACCCGTTCCCCGACGGAAGCGAACAGCGCGTCAAAGACACCGCGCAGGGTCAGCACGGTTGGCCCTGCATCAATCGGCCCCGCCGCGCTGGGGATGGTGCGCATTTTGCCCCCCGGGGCCGCGTGGCGTTCCAGCACCGTTACCCGGTGCCCCGCGCCCACCAGCCGCAGCGCCGCCGTCAGGCCGGCAATGCCGGCCCCGATCACGGCGATATGGGCCTGATCTGATGAAGAGGTCGCGCACATGTTCTGATTGTTGACTCAAGTGGGCAATATGTCCAGTATGATTGACACATTGCTGTACCAGCATGTTTACAAATATCAGGAGCGCATATGGGCCTTTCCTCCCGCATCGAAGCTTCCATCGCCGAAGCGGTGGCCATCGGGCAAGGCAAGGGCGCCGTCCCGCCGCGCCTGTCCTCCGCCCTGCGCTACGCCACCGCTCCGGGCGGGGCGCGCATCCGCCCGACAATTTGTATGTCGGTTGCGATGGCCTGCGGGGATGACAAGCCTGCGCTGTCCAATGCCGCGTCATCCGCGCTTGAGATCATCCACTGCGCCTCGCTCGTGCATGACGATTTGCCCGCCTTTGACAATGCGGAAATGCGGCGGGGCAAGCCTTCGGTGCACCGCGCCTACTCGGAGCCACTTGCCGTGCTCGCGGGCGACAGCCTGATCGTGCTCGCCTTCGAAATCCTTGCGCGGCAGTCGCATCTCGCGCCAGATCGCGCGGCACAGCTGATCATCACGCTGGCGCAGCGCACGGGGATGCCGGGCGGCATCTGCGCGGGGCAAGGCTGGGAAAGTGAGCCGGAGGTCGACCTCAAGGCATACCACATGGCCAAGACCGGCGCGCTGTTTATCGCCGCGACGCAGATGGGCGCCATCGCTGCGGGGCAGGAGGCTGAGCCGTGGTTCGAGCTGGGCGCGCGAATCGGCGAGGCGTTTCAGGTCGCCGACGATCTGCGCGATGCGCTTTATGATGCGGAAACACTGGGCAAGCCCGCGGGTCAGGACGATCTGCATGGCCGTCCTAACGCAGTAAGTGAGTTTGGCGTGCAGGGTGCGATCTCCCGGCTGAAGGACATCCTTGGTGGGGCAATCTCGTCCATCCCGTCCTGCCCAGGAGAGGCGCAGCTGGCCGAAATGGTCCGCATGTATGCTGAACGCCTGACCCCGGTTGCGCCGCAGCATGTCTGACGCGGCGCGTGATCTTCCCGGCTGGACAGGCGGCGGGCTGAACCGCCTGATCGCCCGTCCCGGCTTTCAAAGCTGGGCGAGCCGGTTCTTTCTCACCCGTGGCCGCGCGCGGCGTGACGGGGCGGCGCTGTTCGATCTGGTGCAGGGGTTCGTGTCGTCCCAAGTGCTGATGGCGCTGGTGGAGTTGGACGTATTTCGCCGCCTGCGTGCGGGTCCGATGGACCCGGCTGACATGGGACGGGCCGTTGATATCCCCGCGGACCGGATGGAGATCACGCTGCAGGCCGGTGCGGCGCTGGGCTTGCTCAAGCGCCGCCGGGATGGCCGGTTTGCGCTGGCCCGCAAGGGCGCTGCGCTGATGGGTGTTCCGGGCTTGCCAGAGATGATCCGCCATCACCGCGCGTTCTATGCGGACCTTGCCGATCCCGTTGCCTTGCTGCGCGGGCCGCAGGATACGCAGCTGAGCGCGTTCTGGCCGTACGTCTTCGGCGCCGCACAAGCCGAAGATCGGGTGGTGGCCGAAACCTATTCCGATCTGATGAGCCAGTCCCAGCACCTCGTCGCCGAAGACACGCTGCGCACGGTGCCCATGAAGGGGATCACGCGGCTGCTGGATATTGGCGGCGGTACGGGCACGTTCCTGACGGCTGTTGGCACTGCGTATGCTGCGCCTGAACTGCACCTCTTTGACTTGCCTGCGGTCGTGCCGGCGGCGGCGGACAGTTTTACCAAGGCGGGTCTGGTGAACCGGGCACATGTGCATGCGGGTTCGTTCCGGGATGATCCGCTGCCTGAAATTGAGGCCGATGCGATTTCGCTGATCCGCGTGCTTTATGATCATTCGGATGAGACGGTCGCGGCCCTGCTGGCAAAGGTGTTCGATGCGCTGCCTCCCGGCGGGCGGCTGATTATTTCCGAGCCGATGGCAGGCGGTCGCACGCCGGAGCGGGCGGGTGACGTCTATTTTGCCTTTTACACGATGGCGATGCAGACCGGGCGTGCCCGCAGCGCGGAGCGCATTGGCGCCCTGTGCGGGGCAGCCGGGTTTGAAGCCGTGCAAAGCCCGACCCCCGCGCGCCCTTTCGTGACCCGTGCATTGTGGGCGCGCAAGCCTGTCTGACAGAACAACTGTCTAAACTAATTGACAGTTGGTCTTGTCCATCTAGAATGACAGTGCGACAAACTGCCTAGCCACCTGCCGCGCAGATTCGGCTTGGGCGCTATGAAACCGGAGATTACGTCTTTGCAGACCGACGCCGTTCTACTCAGAGGCCCCAAAGACCTCGACATCGGCACGCTGACGTTGTCCGATCCCGGTCCGACTGACGTCGTGGTCGATGTTCGGCATTCGGGCATCTCCACCGGCACGGAAAAGCTGTTCTGGACGGGTGAGATGCCGCCATTCCCCGGCATGGGTTACCCGCTTGTTCCGGGCTACGAGGCCGCGGGAGAGGTGGTTGAGGCTGGCGTGCTGAGCGGGTTCAAATCCGGCGATCATGTCTTTGTCCCCGGCGCGAACTGTTTTGACGGGGCTTTTGGCCTCTTTGGCGGCGCGGCGGAACGGCTGGTGAGCGATTCCTCTCGCCTGGTGAAAATCGACCCTGCGCTGGGTGCCGAAGGCGCGCTTCTCGCGCTGGCCGCCACCGCGCGCCACGCGATGGCGGGTATGAACAAAGCCGTGCCGGACCTGATCGTTGGCCACGGTGTTCTGGGCCGGT
Source organism: Pseudomonadota bacterium (assembly GCA_039817385.1). GTDB lineage: Bacteria > Pseudomonadota > Alphaproteobacteria > Rhodobacterales > Rhodobacteraceae > JBCBCP01. The sequence continues at coordinate 83,972 of JBCBVY010000002.1, forward strand.
TGCTGGCCCGTCTAACAATCGCGGCGGGCGCGCCCGCGCCGACCGTGTGGGAGATTAACCCGGACCGCCGCGCCGGCGCGCAGGGTTACGAGGTGATCGACCCGTCCGAGGACGCGCGCCGCGATTACCGTTCGATCTATGACGCCTCTGGCCACGGCCCGATCCTGAACGATTTGGTCGGCCGGATTGCCAAGGGGGGCGAGGTCGTTCTGGCCGGGTTCTACTCCGAGCCGCTCAGCTTTGCCTTCCCGCCTGCCTTCATGAAAGAGGCGCGGTTCCGCGTGGCCGCCGAATGGACGAAGGGCGATCTGGTCGCGACCCGTGCGCTGGTCGAATGCGGCGCGCTGCGGCTGGACGGTCTGATCACGCATACAAATCAGGCCCGGAACGCGCGTGAGGCTTACAGCCAAGCGTTTACCGACGGGGCGTGCCTGAAAATGATCCTCAATTGGGAGCGTCCGCAGTGAAAGATGAAGTGCCAAATCTGAAGGATTTCTCCGACCGCCTCCGCGAGGAAGCGCATGAGGATCTGGCCGAAATTGTCACCGAAGAGCCGACGTCGAAGACACAGATCATTGCGATCTATGGCAAAGGCGGCATTGGCAAATCCTTCACGCTGGCCAACCTCAGCCACATGATGGCAGAGCAGGGTAAGCGCGTGCTTCTGATCGGCTGTGACCCGAAATCCGACACGACCAGCCTGCTGTTTGGCGGCAAGGCGTGCCCGACGATCATCGAAACCTCAACCAAGAAGAAGCTTGCGGGCGAAGAGGTGAAGGTCGGCGATGTCTGCTTCAAGCGCGGCGGCGTCTTTGCGATGGAGCTTGGCGGGCCCGAAGTTGGTCGCGGCTGTGGCGGGCGCGGGATTATCCACGGGTTTGAGCTTCTGGAAAAGCTGGGCTTTCACGACTGGGATTTTGATTATGTCCTGCTCGATTTCCTTGGCGATGTGGTCTGCGGCGGCTTTGGACTGCCCATCGCGCGGGACATGGCGCAGAAGGTGATCCTTGTTGGGTCGAACGATCTGCAATCGCTGTATGTGGCGAACAACGTCTGCTCCGCGGTCGAATATTTCCGCAAGCTGGGCGGTAATGTTGGCGTCGCGGGCCTGGTCATCAACAAGGATGACGGGTCGGGCGAGGCGCAGGCCTTTGCAAAGGCGGTGGACATCCCGGTGCTGGCGTCGATCCCGCAGGACGATGACCTGCGCAAGAAATCCGCGAACTACCAGATTGTTGGCACGGCAGACTCCCAGTGGGGGTCGCTGTTTGCCGCGCTGGGCGAGAATGTCGCCGAGGCCCCGCCGATGCGCCCCACGGCGCTGAGCCAGGACGAATTGCTTGAGCTTTTTGACGGGTCGGACACCGGCGCGGGCGTCGTGCTGGAGCCGGCAACCGACATGGATATGCGCGGCAAGAATTCCGAGCCGAAACCGTCGCTGGAGGTTGTCTACGACGATGCATGATCGGGACGATCATAACGCCCGAGAAGGCTTTGAGGTCGGCTATGACGCCGATGGCAACGTGTCGGTCACCGAAACGGACGGCCTCGGCTGCCATTCCGGGTCGGAGATGAAGGCGGCTGCCGAACAGGCGAACCCTGAACTGCTCGCCCAGTTCGCGGCGGATTACCCGAAAGGCCCCCATGACAAGCCGCAATCGATGTGCCCCGCCTTCGGCTCGCTGCGCGTGGGTCTGCGGATGCGGCGCACCGCGACGGTGCTGTCGGGTTCGGCCTGCTGCGTCTATGGCCTGACTTTCGTGTCCCACTTCTACGGCGCGCGGCGGTCGGTTGGCTACGTGCCGTTCAATTCCGAGACGCTGGTGACCGGCAAGCTTTTTGAGGACATCCGCGAAAGCGTGCATGAGCTGGCCGACCCGGACCGGTATGATGCGATTGTGGTGACGAACCTGTGCGTGCCCACTGCGTCCGGTGTGCCGCTGCGGCTGCTGCCGGACGAGATCAACGGCGTGCGGATTGTCGGGATCGATGTGCCGGGCTTTGGCATCCCCACACATGCCGAGGCGAAAGATGTCCTTGCCGGTGCGATGCTGAACTACGCGCGGCAAGAGATTGAGGCTGGCCCCGTTGCCGCCCCCGCCGCGGGCAAGTCTGACCGCCCGACCGTCCCGTTGCTGGGCGAGATGTTCCCGGCCGACCCGATGATGATCGGCGCGATGCTGGCCCCGATGGGCCTTGCCGCCGGGCCAACTGTGCCGTGCCGCGAATGGCGCGAGCTTTACGCTGCGCTCGATGGGTCTGTCGTTGCGGCGATCCATCCGTTTTACACCGCGTCCGTGCGCGAATTTGAGGCCGCTGGCCGCCCCGTTGTGGGCAGTGCGCCCGTGGGCCGCGATGGCACCGCCGCGTGGCTGCGCGCGATCGGTGAGGCGCATGGCACGTCCGAGGCACAGATTGCTGCCGCTCAGAACGCTTTCCTGCCAGCGGTCGAGGATGCGATTTTGAACGCACCGATCGATGGGACCATAACGCTCAGCGGGTATGAGGGATCTGAACTGCTTGTCGCCCGCCTGTTGATCGAAAGCGGGGCGCGCGTGCCTTACGTCGGCACGGCGTGCCCGCGGACGCCGTGGAATGCCGACGACGAGGCTTGGCTCGTGTCCAAGGGCGTGACGGTCAAGTTCCGCGCCAGCCTCGAGGACGATTGCGCAGCGATGGAAGCCGTGAAGCCTGACCTCGCCATCGGTACGACGCCCGTCGTTCAAAAGGCGAAGGAGCTAGGCATTCCTGGCCTCTACTTCACCAACCTCATTTCGGCACGCCCCCTGATGGGCCCGGCGGGTGCAGGCTCTCTGGCGCAGGTCGTGAATGCGGCCATTGCCAACAAGGGGCGCATGGACCGGATGAAAGGCTTTTTCGAAGGCGTCGGCGACGGCGAAACCGCGGGCGTCTGGGAAGGCAGCCCGAACCTGCGCCCCGACTTCCGGGCTTTGCAAGAGAAGAAACTGGCCAAGCAGGCGCGGGCGGCGAAGGCCGCTGAGATGATCTGATGGTGCGCTTGGTGACATATGTCGGAGTGGGGGGCTGTCACGCGGCTTTGCCGCCCAAACCCGGCAGCACATCGCAAGGCGATGTGCGAGAGGGCCCCCACACCCCCGGGATATTTGAGACCCAAAGAAGGGGCTCGGTATGCTGATTCAGGATCACGACCGGGCCGGGGGCTATTGGGGCGCAGTGTATGCGTTCTGTGCGGTGAAGGGCCTGCAGGTTGTCATCGACGGTCCAGTCGGTTGCGAGAACCTGCCCGTCACATCCGTGCTTCACTACACCGACGCGCTGCCGCCGCATGAGCTGCCAATCGTCACGACCGGTCTGGGCGAGGAAGAGCTGGGCCGGGACGGGACCGAGGGCGCGATGAAGCGGGCCTGGGGCACGCTGGACCCGGCGCTGCCTGCGGTTGTCGTGACAGGCTCCATTGCCGAGATGATCGGCGGGGGTGTGACCCCTCAGGGCACCAACATTCAGCGCTTCCTGCCCCGCACCATTGATGAAGATCAGTGGGAAGCGGCGGATCGGGCGATGACCTGGCTCTTTACCGAGTTCGGGATGACCAAGGGGCGGATGCCGCCCGAGAAAAAACGCGAGGAAGGTGCGCGTCCTCGCGTGAACATCCTCGGTCCGATGTACGGCACGTTCAACATGCCGTCCGATCTGGCCGAAATCCGCAGACTGGTCGAAGGGATCGGCTGCGAGGTCAACATGGTGATGCCCCTGGGCGCCCATCTGGCAGATATGCGAAATCTGGTAAATGCGGATGTGAACATCTGCATGTACCGCGAGTTCGGGCGCGGGTTGAGCGAGCTTCTTGCCAAGCCGTATCTTCAAGCCCCGATAGGGGTCGAGAGCACAACCAAGTTCCTGCGCGCACTGGGGAACCTGGTTGGCCTCGACCCCGACCCTTTTATCGAGCGTGAAAAGCACTCGACACTCAAGCCGGTCTGGGATCTGTGGCGCTCGGTCACGCAGGACTTCTTTGCCACCGCGTCCTTTGCGGTTGTCGCGAATGAAACCTACACCCGCGGCATTCGCCTGTTCCTCGAAGAGGATATGGGCCTGCCCTGCGCCTTTGCTGTGCCACGGGTGGCCGGGGCCAAGACCAACAACGAAGCGGTCCGCGCGCTGATGGGGCAAAAGCGGCCTCTGATCGTGTTCGGCTCGATCAATGAGAAGATTTACCTCGCTGAGCTGAAGGGTGGGCACGGGCCTGCGCCTGCGTTCATCCCGGCGTCGTTTCCGGGCGCCGCGATCCGGCGGGCGACCGGAACGCCGATGATGGGCTATGCCGGGGCGACCTACTTGATCCAAGAAGTGTGCAACGGGCTTTTTGACGCGCTGTTCCACATTCTGCCGCTGGCCTCTGACATGGACGCTGCCGAGGCGACGCCAACCACCCTGCGCCGCGATTTCCCCTGGGACGCGGACGCGCAGGCGCTGCTGGACCGGCTGGTGGCCCAGCACCCCATTTTGACCCGTATCAGTGCCGCGAAAACGCTGCGCGATGCTGCCGAGGCCGCTGCGCTTGCCGCGGGCGACGAGCGGGTTGTGATCGAAACCGTGAAATCACTAGACCCCGGCGCCATTGCCGGGGCCGCGTCCTAAGGGAGGACAGAATGACTGACCTGACCCAACAGCTTGAGACCCGCGCGGAGGCGCCTTCGCGCCGTCAGCCCCTGCGCACGGAATTCGTGATCTACTTCGCGATCATCTTCGTGGCGACGCTGCCGCTGGCTTGCCTGACCTGGGCGCTGGCCGCGATCCGGTCGCGCAGCTTTACCGACAAGGGCCCGATGGCCCGGGCCTGGACCCAGGCGCGGATCATCACACCCATGATTTTCTCGGCGTGATCCACGCCGCACGACATATCGGAATTCTCGGCAATGTGCGCCTGCTGAGATCACCAACTGGCCGCCTGGCAACAGGTGGGCAGAGCCCGGAGGGGATGAGCCCCAAAGGACCCGGCCGCGGGGTGCGCGGCATCAGCATATCAATCCGGAGGATTCAATATGGCTGAAAACCTGTCTTTCACAGGTCTCACAGACGAGCAGGCGCAAGAGCTGCACTCGGTCTACATGAGCGGGCTCTGGCTTTTCACAGCCGTTGCCGTTGTCGCTCACCTGGCCGTGTTCATCTGGCGTCCGTGGCTCTGAGGAGGGATTAGCAAATGGCAAAGTTCTACAAGATCTGGCTCATCTTCGATCCCCGCCGTGTGTTTGTTGCACAAGGTGTGTTCCTCTTCCTGCTTGCAGCGATGATTCACCTCGTCCTGCTGAGCACCGGAGCCGAAGGCTTCAACTGGTTCGAGATCGCGGCCGCCGAGCGCGCCGCGGAGTAATCCGAACCTGACACGATCGCCGCGGGCGGGGTTTCAGTGCGCCCCGCCTGCCCGCGGCAAACCATGAACAACACTAAGTCGGCCGACGCCCCGCTTCAGGGACGCGCCGCCAATCGCGGAGAACGTCATAAGATGGCTGTGCTATCCTTTGAACGAAAGTATCGCGTCCGCGGAGGGACGCTGATCGGCGGCGATCTGTTCGATTTCTGGGTGGGGCCCTTTTACGTGGGCTTCTTCGGGGTCACGACCGCCTTCTTTTCACTGCTGGGGACTGTGCTGATCTTCTGGGGCGCGTCCCAGCAAGGCACTTTCAACCCCTGGCTGATCAACATTGCGCCGCCGGACCTGAGCTATGGTCTGGGCCTCGCGCCGCTCATGGAGGGCGGTCTGTGGCAGATCATTACGATTTGCGCGATCGGTGCCTTTGTCAGCTGGGCGCTGCGCGAGGTTGAGATCTGCCGCAAGCTGGGGATGGGATATCACGTGCCCATTGGCTTTGGCTTTGCCATTTTCGCTTACGTCACGCTGGTCGTGTTCCGCCCCGTTCTGATGGGCGCGTGGGGGCATGGTTTCCCCTACGGGATCTTCAGCCATCTCGACTGGGTGAGCAACGTGGGATACGCCTACCTGCACTTTCACTACAACCCGGCCCATATGCTGGCGGTGACGCTGTTCTTCACCACCACGTTGGCGCTGGCGCTGCATGGTGCGCTGATCCTGTCCGCTGCCAACCCGGAAGAGGGCGAAGAGGCGAAAACGCCGGATCACGAAGACACGTTTTTTCGGGATTTCATTGGCTACTCGGTCGGCACGCTGGGCATTCACCGCGTTGGCTTCCTGCTCGCGATCAATGCCGGGTTCTGGAGTGCGATCTGCATCATCATCTCTGGCCCCGTCTGGACGGCGGGTTGGCCCGAGTGGTGGAACTGGTGGCTGAACATGCCGATCTGGGGCGCCGATCCGCTGCCCGTCTACCAATACAGCTTCGGAGGGTGATCTGATGGCGCTTAGGGAATATCAAAACATCTTTACCCAGGTGCAGGTTCAGGGCGTGCCCGAGATGGGCATGGACGACAACGGCACCATGACCGCCGAACGGAGAGGCACGCCGCGGTTCAACACGTTGGCTGGTCTTCTGGGGAACGCGCAGATCGGGCCGATCTACCTGGGGTGGACGGGTCTGGTGTCGCTGATCACGGGAACGCTGGCGTTCAACATTATCGGCTTCAACATGCTGGCGCAGGTGAACTGGGACATTCCCGAGTTCATCCGGCAGCTGTTCTGGCTGGCGCTTGAGCCGCCAAGCCCCGAATACGGCTTGTCGATGCCGCCGCTGAACGAAGGCGGCTGGTATATCATCGCGAGCTTCTTCCTGCTGGTGTCGGTGATGACGTGGCTTTTGCGCAGTTACCTGCTGGCGCAGCAGCACAAGATGGGCAAGCACGTCTTCTGGGCCTTCGCCTCTGCGGTGTGGCTGTTCCTAGTGCTGGGCCTTTTCCGCCCCGTGCTGATGGGCAGCTGGTCAGAGGCGGTGCCTTACGGCATCTTCCCGCACCTTGACTGGACCACGGCGTTTTCAATCCGCTACGGCAACCTTTACTACAACCCGTTCCACTGCCTGAGCATTGTGTTCCTGTATGGCTCTGTGCTGCTCTTTTGTATGCACGGCGCGACGATCCTGGCGGTCACCCGCTATGGCGGCGACCGGGAGCTGGAGCAGATCTATGACCGCGGCACCGCGACGGAACGTGCGGCGCTCTTCTGGCGCTGGACGATGGGGTTCAACGCGACGATGGAAGGCATCCACCGCTGGGCCATCTGGTTCGCCATGCTGACCCCGATCACGGGCGGCATCGGTATCCTTCTAACCGGCACGGTTGTCGACAACTGGTTCATCTGGGCACAAGAGCACCACTTCGCGCCCATGTATGACGGCTCATACGGCTACGCGGACTACCAGTCCTACGAAGCCTTCATCGGGAAGGAGGACTGATATGCTTCCCAAGTGGTTTGATGACTGGAACAAGGCGAACCCGACGAACATCTTCGGGCCCGCCATCCTGGTAGGCGTCTTGGGCGGTGCCCTTTTTGTGGCGGCGATGATCGTGACCTGGGGCCAGCCCTTTGCCACGACCTCGCTCCAGACGGGTCCGCGCGGGACTGGCATGTCGGTGGCCGAGTTCAACGTGCAGGTGACAAAGCCTGATCCGACGATCGAGGACTACTATACCGAGCCGCCAATTGTGCCCGAGCCGGGCGAGGACTTGGCCAAGGACATTTACGAAAACGTGCAGGTGCTGGGCGAGTTGACGGATGCCAACTTCAACCGGCTGATGTCTGCCATGACCCTGTGGATCAGCCCCGATCAGGGCTGCGCCTACTGCCATGCAGGTGCGGATGAGGGCAACTACGCCGACGATGATCTTTACACAAAGGTTGTCAGCCGGCGGATGATCCAGATGACCCAGAACATCAACGAGATCTGGGACGGGCACGTGAACGCGAACGGTCAGGTTGGCGTGAACTGCTACACCTGCCACCGCGGTCAGAACGTGCCATCAGCGATCTGGTTCAACATCACGCCCGTGAATGACGCTGTTGCCGGGTGGGCTGCGGTTCAAAACCGGGCGACCCCGCTGTCGCAGTCGACCTCGTTGCCGTCCAACGCGCTCGAAGTGTACCTGACCGAGTATGAGGCGGTGAACGTGCACGATCTGGAAAGCCGTGTTGCGGGTGTTCCGAACGACATTGATGTGGCGTCGATCCAGAAGACCGAGATGACGTTTTCGCTGATGAACTACTTCTCGAATTCGCTCGGGGTGAACTGCGTGTTCTGTCACAACAGCCGCGCGTTCTACGATACCGAACAGGTGACGCCGCAATGGGCGACCGCGCTTTTGGGCCGTCAGATGGTGATCGAGATGAATCAGGAATACCTGATCCCGCTGCGCGACACGTATCCTGCAAATCGGCTTGGCCCCATCTATGCGGACGCGCCCAAAGCGGCCTGCCGGACCTGTCACAAGGGCTATCAGCAGCCGCTGCAAGGTCTGAACGTGATCGGGGACTGGCCCGAGCTGGCGATTACGGAAGGTGCGCCGGTCTACGAGGCCGCGGCGGGCGAGTAAGAAATGCGGGCGGGTGCCTTTTGGGTCGCCCGCCTGTTTCCAGGTTCGGACCGCTGGCTTCCTTGGTCCGGACAATTGGGGGTTCGCCCCCGGTTCCCTTCCTGTTGGCTACAGGAACCTGGCGCCGTGCGAAGCAACCCTTCGCGCGGCGCCTTTTTCGAAGACCGTCTTGGCAAGAGGCGAGGCATGAAACGGAGTGCGCATGACCCATCCTATGACACATACCCCCCTTCTTGACCGCGTTGCCGGCCCTGCAGATCTCAAGGGGCTGACCGATGGGGATCTGTCCCGCCTTGCCGAAGAGGTGCGCCGCGAAGTGGTTGACGTGGTCAGCCAGACAGGCGGGCATCTGGGGTCCTCGCTTGGTGTGGTCGAGCTGACCGTGGCCATTCACGCCGTGTTCGATGCGCCGCGGGACAAGCTGATCTGGGATGTGGGCCACCAGTGTTACCCGCACAAAATTCTGACCGGACGGCGCGACCGGATGCTGACCCTGCGCCAGAAGGACGGGATCAGCGGGTTTACCAAACGTTCGGAAAGCGCCTTTGATCCCTTTGGTGCGGCGCACTCGTCGACCTCGATCTCTGCCGCTTTGGGCTTTGCAACGGGGCGCGATCTGGGCCAGCCGGTGGGCGACGCGATTGCGGTAATCGGCGATGGGTCGATCAGCGCGGGCATGGCCTATGAGGCGCTTAATAATGCAGGGGCCGAAGGGCGCCGCCTGATCGTGATCCTGAACGATAACGAGATGTCGATTGCGCCCCCTGTCGGCGCAATGTCCGAATACCTGTCAAACCTGTCGCGGATGACACCGTTCCACGCCCTTGCTGAGGGGATGGAGGCGGCGCTGCCCAAACCCATACGCGATGGCGCCCGCCGCGCGCGGGAAATGGTCACAGGCATCGAGTCGCGCGGTACGTTCTTTGAAGAGCTAGGCTTTGACTACATTGGCCCCATCGACGGGCACAACATGGCGGAGGTGCTGAGCGTTTTGCGCTCTGTTCGGGCGCGGGCGACCGGGCCGGTGCTGATCCATGCGTGCACGGTCAAGGGCAAGGGCTATGCCCCCGCCGAAGGATCGGCGGACAAATACCACGGTGTGGCCAAGTTTGACGTCGCCTCGGGTGAGCAGAAGAAGGGAGCAAGCAACGCGCCGTCCTACACCTCTGTCTTTGGCTCTGCGTTGCTGGACGCGGCGCGGCGGGACCCTTCTGTTGTCGCGGTGACCGCTGCGATGCCGTCAGGGACTGGCGTGGACAAGATGGCCGAGGTGTTCCCGGCCCGCGTCTTTGACGTTGGCATCGCGGAACAGCACGGCGTAACCTTTGCTGCCGGGATGGCGGCTTCGGGGCTGAAGCCGTTCTGCGCGATCTACTCCACCTTTCTGCAACGCGGATACGATCAGGTGGTGCACGATGTGGCACTCCAAGGCCTGCCGGTACGCTTTGCGCTGGATCGCGCGGGTCTGGTGGGCGCCGATGGAGCGACTCATGCGGGCGCGTTTGATATTGGATATCTCGCCGCGCTTCCGGGGATGGTTGTGATGGCCGCCTCGGACGAGGCCGAGCTGGTTCATATGGTCGCAACGGCCACCGCGCATGATGCTGGCCCAATCGCGTTTCGTTACCCGCGGGGCGCTGGGCGCGGGGTTGAGATGCCGGAATGGGGCGCGGTACTTGAGATCGGCAAAGGCCGGATCGTGTCGGGCGGATCGGGCGATGTTGCCTTGCTCGCGCTGGGCGAGCCTTTGGCCACCTGCGAGGCGGCCGCGGAGGTGCTGGCCGCCGATGGGTTGCGCGTGACGGTTGCGGACGCGCGCTTTGCCAAACCGCTGGACATGGACCTGATCGCGTCGCTTCTGGCCTCTCACTCCGCGCTTATCACCGTCGAGCATGGCGCGATGGGCGGCTTTGGCGCGATGGTTTTACAAGAGGCGGCGGGTGCGGGCCTGCTGGACGGGGCGTGCAAGGTGCGCACGATGTACCTGCCGGACCGCTACATCGATCAGGCCAGCCCGGCAGAGATGTACGCGGAAGCGGCTCTGACCCAAGCAGATATTGCTGCAGCGGCGCGTCAGGCTCTGGGAATCACGGACCCCAACGTGGTGCGGATCACGGCGCGCTAAAGGCTGCCCTTCCGCCACTCCGTAGGGTGGGGTTCACCCCACCACACGCGCGCGCGCCTCTGCCGCCTGTTCTGGCAGGCCGAGCGTCTCGTAGGCGTCGGCCAGCATCCGGTTCAGCGGCACGCCGTCCGGGTCGAAGGTACGGCGCATCTCCATCACCTGCTGCGCGCGGGAAGTCTGGCCCGACTTGATCAGCGCATCAAGGTGGATCTGTTCGAACAGGTCACGCTGGGCATGGCTGCCACCGCATTCTGCCAGCCGGGGCAGGGCCTTGCCCAGAAAGCGGATGCAATCGTCGTAATCCCGCGCCGCATGCGCCGCGATCCCGTGCGCAGCCCACAGGGCCACATCCCGCCACGCCGCGTGGTCATGGCGGCTGTCATCCTCCGCCCGCGCCTCAATCGCCTGTAACAGAGCCTCACCTTCGGGCCGTTTGGCCCGCCCAAGCGCATAGAGGTACTGCAGCGTCAGGAAGGGCGAGACCGTGTCTGCCCCGCGCTTGGCCACAAAGTCGGCGACTTCGTGCCAGCGGTTCCCGACATCGACGCCCGCGAACTCCATCCGTGCGAGCAAGGAAATCGCACCGACCTGATCCTGGCTATATTCCATCGACAGGCCCCAGACATGGGTGTCATAGGCGGCGAGCAAATCGTCCGTCCGGCCCGCGGAAATGTAGAACAGTGCCAGGTGCCACCAGTTGTGCGAATGCATGAAGGAATTCAGCCCATCCCAGTGATGCGCCACGCTTTCAAGGAATGCGGTGCCTTCGGCCACCTGTCCCCGGGTCAGGTAAACATGGGCGAGCGCGTGATGGGCCCACGGCTCGGATGCGTCCAGTGTTAGAGCCTGTTTCGCCGCCCGCTCCGCATGGTCGAGCAGGTGCGATTCCTCATAGCCAAAGGCGAGCATCCCGTGGGCGTATGCGATGTCCTCGGCCCCCGGCATCGCCTTCTGCGCAATCCGCAGCATCGCCGGGAAATCACCGATGTTGAACGTGTGGTACTGGCCCAGCTTCAGCATGACCATGTCGCGCGGGTGCGCCGTGACGGTTTTTTCGCATAGCTTGATCAGGGCCGGGATGTCGCCATCGTGGAACAGTCGCGCGGCGGTGACAGCGGCCTGTTCGCGCGCGGAGAGGCCCTTGGCCGCTTCGGCCATTTCAAGGAACGGCGCGGCGCGCTTTGGGGCGATGGGCGCTTCGAGCAGCATATAGAGGATGGCCGCATAGGCGTTGACCAACCCGCAGTCCGGTGCGGCCTCTGCCGCCTGCAGCACGTTTGCCGCCTTTGGGTGAAAGCTGATGAAGCCGTGCACGAAATCGTTGATGCCTGCCAGCGCGGCGTCATCCGCGCCTGTTACGGTCAGCCCGTAAAGGTCGTTCATGTGATTGCTCCGGTATGGGTCAGGATCAGGTCCAGAACGGCGGACGGGTTGTCCCAATGGATCGAATGGCCGGCATCAGGCACCGTGTGCATAGTGACGTCCGGGATCGCGGCAAAGGCCGCGCGGCCCTCTGGCTCTGGGATCATCAGGTCGTATGCGGCGAATACCACCTGAGTTCGGGCGGTGATGTCGGCGGGCCGGGTACGGGGCCGAAAATTGCGCAGCGCTTCGATCTGATGTTTCATCGCCTGAAGGGTTTGCGCGTGCGGGAAGGCTAGAGCGGCTTGCAAAGCAGTCTCTGTATTGGCGGGATCGGCGAAAAACGCAGGCTGGAAGGCCCACGGGTAGAGGGCCCGCAGCCACAGCTCCTCTCCGTTTGGTTCCTCGCGAATGGCAGTCAGCGTATCGAACATCGCCATCGTGCGGGGCACGCGCACAGGCGCCGAGCACAGGATGGTGAGCGAGGCAAGATCGGTCAGCCCCGCCAGTTCCATCGCCATCAATCCGCCCATCGAATGGCCCACCACGTGGTAGCGTGCGTGTCCCAGCGTCTTCATCAGCGCGGCGGCGTCCTCGGCCATTTGCCCGACGCTTACCGGGGCATCCCACGGGGTGGTCCGACCTGTTGTGCGGTTGTCGGGCCGTATGACCGTGTGGTGTTCGGAAAGCGGGGCAACCAGCGGCCCCCAACTGGCGCTATCGGACAGCATCCCGGCCAGCAGGATCAGCGGCGGGCCCGACCCGTCTACCTCGTGGTGCATCGTGATCCCGTTCAGGTCAATCTCAGGCATTCAATTCCCTCCAGCAGGGCAGCAAATCATCAGGGGCCGGGCTTGCGTGGTAGACTGCGCGCGCGATTGCGCGGGTCAGGCAGAGCGCGGCGGCATGGCCGATCAGGGCAAGGTCCCGCTCCGGCGCCTGCATCGGCTGCGCCCCGGTTGAGGCAGCAAAGACCAGATCGCCATCACCCGGGCTATGCGCCGGAACGCAGGCGCGCGCGATGCCGTCATGGGCGGCCCAGGCGACGCGTTGGCATTGCGCTTTGCTCAAGTCAATGTCGGTGGCGACGATGGCGATGGTGGTGTTGGCTCGCTCCAGCATCGCGGTGAGCTTGCGGCTTTCCAAGGTGCGGCCCAGCCCTGTGTTCAGGTCTGGGCCGAGGCCGCCGAACTCCCCATCCACTTCGAACGGCGCGGCCCAGAAGTGGCGGTCGCCGGGGGTTGTGACGCTGCCCATCGGGTTGGCGGCAACAAGCGCGCCAACTGTGCCGCCCGCCACCTCCAGCGAGGCGGAGCCAAGCCCGCCCTTCATCATCGCCGTCATCGCGCCGGTGCCCGCGCCGTGGGTGCCGATCTGGAACATCTCATCGGCAGCCTCAAAGGCGGCGCGGCCAAGATCGCGGTAGGGGTTTGTATCCCACGCCTTGTCCCCGCCAGACAGAAGATCAAAGATGATCGCCCCTGGCACAAGCGGGATGACCGCTGGACCGACGCGGTAGCCTCGTCCGGCGGCGCGCAGCGCATCCGATACGCCCGAACACGCGTCGAGCCCATAGGCGCTACCCCCGGACAGGACCAGCGCATCGACCTGCGCGACGGATTTGTCGGGTTGCAGAAGGTCGGTTTCCCGCGTGCCAGGGGCGCCGCCCATCACGGCGACCGAAGCGGTGAACGGCGCATCGGCTGTCAGGACCGTTGCGCCGGATTTCAGTGTCTGATCCTGCGCGTTACCGACCTTCAGGCCTGGCACGTCGGTGATGAGGTTTTTCGGACCTGGGTGCATTTGGATTTCATGCCTCCTATTACCCGGTAGGCGGCTTTGCCGCTGAAAGGGGCGGGGATTTTTTGGAACTGCGAAGGGGCTAGATGCGGGGCTTTTTCGCTGCGGTGGCGGGATCACCTGTATTAGGCTCTCCCTTGGGCTCGATCAGCAAAACTTTGCACTCTGCCGTTGCGCGCGGGCGGTGGGTGACGCCTTTGGGCACGATGAACAGCTCCCCTGCTTTGACGTCGTGGCTGTTCCCTTCGAGGTCCATGACCATCGCGCCTTCGAGGACGAGAAAGAAATCGTCGGTGTCTTCGTGCAGATGGAAGGGAAATGCGCCTTTGAACTTCACGACCATTACGTCGTTGCCGTTGTAATCGGCGACCACATGCGGGTCCCAGTGCGTGTCGAACAAAGCGAGCTTTTCGGCGAGGTTCACGGGTTTCATATGCAGCGCCCTCCGTCGACTTCCATTGCGACCCCGGTGATCATGCTGGCCGCGTCCGAACACAGGAAGGTCGCCGCAGCGCCCATGTCCTGCGGGGTGGAGAAGCGGCCAAGGGGGATGGTGGAGAGGAACTTGGCCCGGACCTCGGGCGTGTCCTCCCCCATAAAGCTTTTAAGGAGGGGTGTTTCGCCCGCGACCGGGTTGATCGCGTTCACGCGGATGCCCTCGGGGGCCAGTTCCACGGCCATCGCCTTGGTTGCCGTGATCATCCAGCCCTTGGATGCGTTGTACCAGTTGAGCCGGGGGCGGGGGGACACGCCCGCGGTGGATGCGACGTTGAGGATTGCGCCGGTTTGGCGGCTTTTGAAGTGCGGCACCAGCGCGCGTGCGGTGAGGTAGACCGACTTCATGTTCACGGCAAAGACCCGGTCGAAATCTTCTTCGGTCACATATTCCATTGCCTGCGGCAGGTGCGTGATGCCTGCGTTGTTCACGAGGATGTCGACATGGCCGAAAGCGGTGAGCGCAGCGCCCGCCATTGCTTGGACGGAGGCGCCATCGGACACGTCGACCTGTTGTGCGACCCCCCCGATTTCGCCAGCCACGGCCTGCGCCCCGTCGCCGTTAACATCCGCGACCATCACGCGCGCGCCCGCGGCGGCAAAGGCCCGTGCGATCCCGTCGCCAAAGCCTGACGCGCCCCCTGTGACGATGGCCGTCTTTCCTTCGAGTTGCATGATACCCTCCCTAGCCGTGATGCGCGGCGACTGTCTTGAGCGATGAGAAGCCATACAGCGCCTCGAACCCTTTTTCGCGCCCGTGCCCGGATGCGCCGACGCCGCCAAAGGGCAGCTCAACCCCGCCGCCGGCGCCGTAGTTGTTGATGAAAACCTGCCCCGCGCGCAACCGTTTGGCCAGACGCATTTGCCGCGCGCCGTCACGGGTCCAGATGCTCGCGACAAGGCCGTAATCGGTGCCATTGGCGATGCGGATCGCGTCTTCTTCATCCTCGAAGGGGATGAGCACCTGCACAGGGCCGAAGATCTCCTGCTGCGCCAGCGTGTGTTCGGGCGGGACATCGGCAAAGAGGGTGGGGCGGACATAGGCGCCGGTTTCTGGCGCGTTTTGCAGGACGCCTTGTGCGGCCATGCTCAGGTCCGCGCCTTGGGCAAGGAAGCCTTCGACGATCTGTTTCTGGCGCGCTGAGATCAGGGGGCCAACGCGCAAGTCATCGAGCGCTGGGCCCACGGTCAGCGCCTCATAAGCGGCTGCCATGCGTGCGACGACCTCTGCATAGAGCCGCTTTTGCACCAAGATGCGGGAGGAGGCGGAACAGGTCTGGCCTGCGTTCTGGATGCCAGCGTTCACCAGGAAAGGCAGCGCTGCATCAAGGTCCGCATCGTCAAAGACCAGCTGGGGCGACTTGCCGCCCAGCTCCAGCGTGACGGGAACGACGTTCGCGCCTGCGGCCTGTTGAACGAGCGATCCGGTGCGGACTGAACCGGTGAAGCTGATGTGCTGCACACCCTTGTGGGCGGCCAGCGTGGCACCGGCGATTGGCCCCGTTCCCGGCACCACGTTCAACGCGCCATCTGGCAGCCCCGCCTCTTGGCAGAGACGGGCGAAAGCGAGCGCGGTCAGGCACGCCTCTTCGGCGGGTTTTAGGACGCAGGCATTGCCCATCGCAAGGGCTGCGCCGACGGACCGCCCGATGATCTGCATGGGATAGTTCCACGGGACGATGTGGCCGGTCACGCCATGCGGCTCCCGCAGGGTGTAGACGGTATAGCCGCTCTGGTAAGGGATCGTCTCGCCCGTGATCTTGTCCGCCGCGCCGCCGTAGAACTCCATGTAGCGCGCCAAAGCGAGGGCGTCGGCGCGCGCTTGCGTCAGAGGCTTGCCCACGTCGAGCGCTTCGAGCCGCGCAAGCGCGTCGGCCTGTTTGGCAACCGCCCGTCCGATGTTCGTCAGGATGCGCCCCCGCTCCGCTGCGGTCATCTGGCCCCAATCCGAGGCGCGCGCGGCATGGGCGGCGGCGACGGCGGCGTCGATGTGATCTGCGGTGCCCGCCGCGATCTCTGCCAGGTGCGACCCGTCCGACGGGTTCACGAGGCTGAGGGTGTCGGCGGCTGCCTCCCACGACCCGCCAATCAGCATCTGCGACCAGTCAAAGGCGTTCAGATCGTCAAGCATGGAATAGGCCCTCCAGTTTTGGCAGGCGCGGCGCGGCTGCGATCAGGCTTTGGGTATAGGGGTGCTGTGGGGCGTCAAAGACCCGGGTCGTCGGCCCCTGTTCCACGATCTTGCCGGACTGCATCACGAGGACACGGTCGGTCACGGTGCGCACAACGCTCAGGTCGTGGCTGATGAACAGGTAGGTCAGGCGATACTGCGCGCACAGCTCTGCCAGCAGGTCGAGGATTTGGGCGCGGACGGAGACATCAAGCGCGCTGACCGCCTCGTCAAAGACGATGAGTTCGGGCCGGATGATCAGGGCGCGCGCGATGGCGATGCGCTGGCGCTGCCCGCCGGAGAACTGGTGCGGGTATTTCTGCGCGTCGCGCGGGGACAGCCCGACGGCTTCAAGCGTTTGCGCGACAAGGTCACTGCGGGCGATGCCGGTTGGTGGGGCGTCCAGCAAATGAAACGGCTCGCAAATGGCGCGTTCGATCCTGTGGCGGGGGTTGAAGCTGCCAAATGGGTCCTGGAAGACAACCTGCATTTTCCGGCGGACGTTCAGGTTGGGACGACCAGCGGTAAAGACCGGGTCGCCATCCATCGTGATCGACCCGCCTTGCACGTCCTCTAGGCCCAGAATGGCCCGTGTCAGGGTCGATTTTCCGCATCCGCTTTCCCCGACAAGGCCAAGCCGTTCGCCGCGGTGGATGTCAAAAGTGATGTTGTGTACTGCGCGGAAGCTTCCGGGCCGCGCAAAGAGCCGCGTGCGGGGCAGGCGGTAGTCCCGGCTGACAGCATCGACACGAAGCAGCGGCGCGTCGGTCTTTGCCTCCGGCAAGCTTACCTCGTGGGATGAGGCCGCAAAAAGCGCGCGGGTATACGGGTGCTGCATCTTGCGCAGGAGCGTCTGTGTTTCACCCTGTTCCACGATCTGGCCATGCTGCATCACCACGATCCTGTGCGCCATGTCAGCAACAACGGCCAGATCATGGGTGATCATCAGAAGGCTCATGCCATCCTCGGCGGTCAGGCGCTTCAGCAGGCCGAGAATTTGCGCCTGCGTCGTCACGTCAAGCGCCGTTGTCGGCTCATCCGCGATCAGCAGTTTCGGGCGCAGCGCGATGGCCATTGCGATCACCACGCGCTGGCGCTGGCCGCCCGACAACTCATGGGGAAAGCGGCCAAGCGGGAAGCGATCCTGCGGCAGGCCAACCCGCGTCAGGGTTTTGGCGGCGCGGTCCAATGCGTCGGCGCGGCTGACGCCCTCATGCACAAGGATCGTTTCCGCGACCTGATCATCGATTGTCTTCACCGGATTCAGCGCCGTCATCGGTTCCTGAAAGATCATCCCTATGGACTGACCGCGAATGGTGCACATCTCTGCCTCGGACTTGGCCAGCAGGTCTTCGCCCGCCAACGCGATCCGCCCGGTGATCTGCATGGCGTCGGGCAGCAGGCCCATGATCGCAAGAGCGGTCATCGACTTGCCGGAGCCTGACTCGCCGGTGATCGCCACGATCTCGCCCGCGCCCGCGCTTAGGTCGACATCCTTGATGATGCGGGTTGGGCCTATCCCGACCTCCACGTTCTGAACACGCAGCAAACTCATGCGCGCGATACCCGCAGCTTTGGGTCCAGCCAGTCGCGGAGGCCGTCGCCCATCAGGTTCAAGCCCAGCACAGTCAGGATGATCGCCATGCCCGGAACCAGCGCAAGGTGCGGCGCGATGCTGACCATTGTTTGCGCGTCCGCCAGCATTCGCCCCCAAGAGGGCAGCGGCGGCTGCGCGCCAAGGCCGACATAAGACAGCGCCGCCTCGGCGAGGATACCAAGAGAGAACTGGATCGTCGCCTGCACGATCAGCAGGTTGGCGATGTTGGGCAGGATGTGTTCAACGCTGATGCGGGCCGCGCCCTTTCCCGCAACGCGGGCGGACAGGATGAACTCCCTTGCCCAAAGCGGCAGCGCGGCGCCGCGCGTCACACGGGCAAAGACAGGGATGTTGAAGATGCCGATGGCGATGATCGCGTTGATGGCGCCCGCGCCGAAGATGGCCGTGATCAGGATTGCGATAACGAGCGACGGGAAGGCAAACACGAGGTCGTTGCCCCGCATGATGATCTCGTCCGCCCAGCCGCCTTGCCGCGCCGCCGCCCACAGGCCAAGGGGCACGCCGAGGCCCACGCCGATACCGACCGCCACAAAGGCCACCGCGATGGAGGTGCGTGCGCCGACCATGCTCATCGACAGCATGTCGCGGCCGAAGTGATCCGTGCCAAGCAGGTGCGCCGCGCTGGGCGTTTGCAGCCGGTCCGGGATGCTGAGCGTTGCATGGTCGTAAGGCGTCCAGGCAAAGCTGATCAGCGCGGCCAGCACCACCAGCGATGACAGCGCCGCGCCCAGGATCAGGGACCGCTTCACGTGCGGCTCCTGAGCCGCGGATCGACAGCGGCATAGGCCAGATCAACAAGGAAGTTGACCACGATCACTGCAAAGACCAGCAGCATGACAACGCTTTCCACCACGATCAGATCGCGGGCAGAGATGGAGGTAAAGACAAGGCGGCCCAGCCCCGGCAGGTAGAACACCTGTTCGATGATGATCGACCCGGCCAGAAGGAATGCAAATTGCAGGCCAAGGATTGTCAGCACCGGGATCAGCGCGTTGCGCAGCCCGTGGCGGCGCAGTGTTTGCCCCTTGGTTAGACCCTTTGCACGGGCGGTGCGCATGAAATCCTCGCCCAAAACATCCAAAAGGGCGGAGCGCATCACGCGGGCGAGGATGGCCGCCTGCGGCAGGGCGAGGGCGATGGCAGGCAGCGTCAGGCTCCATAGGGCGGGGCCGATGCCTTCGTCCCAGCCGGCAAAACCGCCCGCGCCGAACCAGCGCAGGTTGATGGCAAAGATCAGCACCAGCATCATCGCAAACCAGAAATTCGGGATGGCAACGCCCAGCTGCGTCGCGCCCATCACCGCCACATCGCCCGCGCCGCCCCGGCGCGCGGCGGCGTAGATGCCCGCGGGGAAGGCGATGGCGGTGCTGAGGATCAGCGCATAAAGCGCGAGCGGCAGCGACACCCACAGCCGGTCTGCGATCATCTGTGCCACGGGCGTGCGGTAGGTGTAGGAGGTGCCAAAATCCCCGGTTACCATGCCGCCAACCCACTCCAGGTAGCGTTGCCATTTCGGCAAATCGAGGCCGAGTTCTGCCCGCAGCGCCGCCACCGTGTCTGGCTGCGCGTTGATGCCCAGCATAAACGACGCCGGATCGCCCGGCGCGACCTCGATCACGAAGAAGATCACCAGCGACGCGACCCCAAGGCTGACCAGCAGCGAGGCAAGGCGTTTGAGTGTGTAGCGCAGCATCGCCAGAACCGTAGGGGGCGCTGCATTGGCCCGCAAGCGGGGACGGCTTAGATCAGCGCCATGACACCGCGTTTCATCGGATCAGAGATTTACCGCACCTCGCGCTACGGCGGCGGGCTGCACCCGCTGCGGGTGCCGCGTGTATCGACGGTAATGGACCTGAGCCGCGCCTTGGGATGGCTGCCGCCGGAGCAATACGTGACCTCACCGCGCGCCAAGCCCAAAGCGCTGCGGGTCTGGCATACGGAGGACTACATTTGTGCTCTGAGGAACGCGGAAATGGCTCAGGAGGTGAGCGCTCCGGTCCGCACGCGCCACCAGATCGGCACGCCCTCGAACCCCATCTTTGCCGAGATGTTTCGCCGTCCAGCCACAGCCGCGGGCGGCGCGTTGCTGGCGGGTGAGCTGCTGGCGAAACCCGGCATCGTCTACCACCCTGCAGGGGGCACGCATCACGCAATGCCCGATCACGCGTCGGGGTTTTGCTTTTTCAACGATCCGGTGCTCGCCATCTTGTCCCTGCGGCGGCAGGGCCTGACCCGGATCGCTTATGTCGATATCGACGCGCATCACGGCGACGGGGTGCAGCACGCGTTTGAAGACGCACCGGAGGTGCTGGTTCTGTCGGTGCATGAGGAGGGGATCTGGCCGCGGACAGGCGCCATTGACGAGGTTGGCGCGGGCAATGTGCTTAACCTGCCGGTCCCGCGCGGTCTGAATGATGACGAAATGGCGCTGATCCGGGATGAGGTGATCCTACCCGCGGTCGCGGCCCACAGGCCCGAGGCAATCGTCCTGCAATGCGGCTCTGATGCCGTTGAAGAGGACCCGCAGGCGCATTTGTCCCTCTCCAACCAGGCGCATTGGGCCATCGTGCGCGCGTTGAAGCCACTGGCGCCGCGGTATCTTGTTTTGGGTGGTGGAGGCTATAACCCGTGGTCGGTCGGGCGGCTTTGGACCGGCGTTTGGGCGCAGCTGAATGGGTTTGAGGTGCCGGACCGTTTGCCCAATCCCGCGCAGGCGGTGCTGCGTGCGCTGAGTTTTGAAGGCAACAGCCGGGGCCGCAACCCGCCCGAGCACTGGTTTACGACGCTCGCGGATACGGGCCGCCCGGGGGCGATCCGCGGCGAGGTGCGCGCACGTGTTGCGCAACTAGCTGGGCGGCTGTGAGTATTCGGCGTCCGTGACGTGATCAAGCCACATAGCGGCGCTGCCGTCCTGCGCTTCCTGCATCGCGATATGGGTCATGCCGATATCACGGCTTGCCCCGTGCCAGTGCTCAACCCCCGGCGGGATCCAGACCGTGTCACCCGCGTGGATCGTCTGTGGCGCCTCACCCCGCTTGCAGACACGCCCCACGCCTTCAATCACGTGCAGCGTTTGCCCCAGCGGATGGGTATGCCACGCGGTGCGGGCGCCCGGTTCGAACCGAACGCGCAGGGCGTTCAAGCGGGCGGGCGCCGGTGCGGTGATGATCGGGTCTTGCCAGACCGTGCCGGTGAAGTAAGCCTCCGGTGCGCGCAGGCTTGGCCGATCGGAAACGCGGTAAATGTCCATGCGAAACCTCCTGTCTCCGGGCCAAGATTATTCGTCGAATAATCTTGGCCCGGAACCGGATCACTCGGCCCAGCTGACGCCGGTCATGTCAGTCGCCTGCGTCGGCGCATTGGCCCAAAGGCCCTGCACGTCCGCTTTTGCCACCGTCAGAGCGGCCAGCTGAAACAGATAGCCGTTCACCGCGTCGCCCGCGATCATGCGCTGGGCGTCGCCCATCAGCGCCGTGCGCGTTTCTGGGTCTGTGGTCACGTTCAGCTCCGCCATCAGCGCCTGGAAATCCGGGTTGTCGTATTGGAAGTAGTAGTCCGGGTTCGCGTAGATGCCGATGTCCATCGGTTCGGTGTGCGAGACGATGGTCAGGCCAAAGTTTTTGCCTCGGAACACGGTCTCCAGCCACTGCGCCCATTCGACATTGGTGATCTCGGCGGTGATGCCAACCTCTGACAGTTGCGCCGCGATGATCTCCCCACCCCGGCGGGCGTAGCTGGGCGGCGGCAGGTGCAGCGTCGTGGTGAAGCCATCCGCAAACCCGGCCTCCGCCAGCAGCGCGCGGGCTTTGTCCGGGTCATAGGCGCTGCCGCTGGTCAGATCGACATAGGCCGGGTTGTGCGGCGCAAAGTGCGTTCCGATGGGCGTGCCGTAGCCGAACATGGCGCCATCGATGATCGCCTGCCGGTCAATCGCGTGTGCGAGGGCCTGCCGCACCTTGAGGTTATCAAACGGCGGCTGGAGGTTGTTTGTGCTCAGGATCGTCTCGCCTTCGGTCGAGCCGACAAGCACCTGAAACCGCGGGTCTGCCTCGAACTGGGGCAGGTTTTCGGGCGCGGGGAAGCCGGTGAAGACGTCCACATCTTCGGCCATGACGGAGGCGAACGCGGCGGTCGGGTCAGAGATGAACTTGAACGTCACCTCCGCCAGCGCGGGCGCGTCGCCCCAGTAGCTATCGTTGCGGGTCAGGACGATCTGGTCGCCTTGCGTCCATTCCGTGAAGGTGAAGGCGCCGGTGCCGATGGGGGTTTGCTTGATCCCCTCAATGCTTTCCGGTGCCACGATCACCGCGTCACCCCAGGCCATATTGAACAGGAAATTGCCGTTGGGCTCGGACAAGGTCACCTGCACGGTTTGCGGGGCCACGACGGTCACATCTGTGATCCCGGCAAACAGCCCTTTTTGCGCGTTTGTGCTGTCTTCGGCGCGGGCGCGGTCGAGTGAGAATTTGACGTCCTCGGCATCCATCGCGGTGCCGTCATGGAACGTCACGCCCCTGCGCAGGGTAAAGGTGTAGACCGTCCCATCATCCGAGATTTCCCAGCTTTCCGCGAGGCCCGGGACGACCGAGCCGTCGGACATGAAGCGCGTCAGCCCTTCGAACACGTTGGAATAGAGGACCGAGTCGATCGCCCCGGCGGCGGCGCTGGTCGGGTCGAGATGCGGCGGCTCAAGCTGCATCGCGACGGTGATGTCGTCCTTGGCCAGTGCCGCGCCAGCCATCAGCATAAGGGCTGCGGGCGCGAGGGCGCTGCGCATATAGGTCATTGGGTGTCTCCCTGTTTGGTTGTTGCCCTCAGGCTAGCCGCGCGGGCGCATCGGCGCAATATTCACGGTGGATCGCGCGGCGGGGTCCTTGATGTGCGGATTTGGCTGATATATCCGCAGCATCTTTCGCAGCAGGTGGGGGCGCAGGGTGGCGACGCTTGGCATTGATTTTGGCACGTCAAATTCCGCGGTTGGCACCGGCGGAGACCTGATCGCTGTGGAAGGCGCTGCGTTGACCTTGCCCACAGCGGTGTTTTTCGACTTTGACACGCGGCGCCCGGTCTATGGTCAGGCAGCCCATCATGCGCTGATCGAAGGGCGCGAGGGGCGCTATATGCGAGCGCTGAAATCGCTGCTGGGCACGGCTGTGATGCGGGAGCGGCGCGCGATCCTGAATGAGCGGATTGATTTCGTGACCATCGTGGGCCGGTTCCTCGCGGAGTTGAAACGCAGGGCGGAGGCGCAGACGGGCCAGCGTTTTGACCACGCGCTGTCGGGCCGGCCCGTCAGGTTTCACTCCGAGGACGCGCGGCGCGATGCGCAAGCGCTTGTCGATCTGACTGATTGCTACGCCGCTGCAGGGTTTGAGCGGGTGGACTTCATGCCGGAGCCGGAAGCGGCTGCGCTGGGCGCGCGGGATGCTTTGTCACCCGGCGATCTGGGTCTGGTCGTGGATATCGGCGGCGGCACGTCGGACTTTACCGTCTTTCGCAACGCGGGTGCGGGCATCGACATTCTGGCCAGCCACGGCGTGCGCATAGGCGGCACGGATTTTGACCGGGCGCTGAGCCTTGCGCATGTCATGCCCCTGTTCGGTATGGGTTCGCGCATCCGGCACGTCTTTGGGGCGGAGACGCACCTTGCCCCAAACGCTGTATTCTCCGATCTGGCGACCTGGCAAAAGATCCCGTTTTTGTATGATGGCGCGACGCGGCGTTCGGCTCAGGAGCTGGCCCAAAGCGCGGTTAAGCCTGCGCGGTTTGCGCGGCTGGTGCGGGTTCTGGAGGACGAGATTGGCCACGACGTCGCCTTTGCGGTTGAGGCTGGCAAGATCGCGGCGAACGGTGCGGCGGCGGCGCGGATTGATCTGTCTGTGGTTGAACGGGGGTTGGAAGAGCCGCTTGATGCGACGCACCTTCGCGCGGGGCTTGGTGATACGGCGGGGCGCATTGCGGATGCCGCCGAAGCGGCCTGCGCAGCCGCGCACGTCGCGCCGGGCGCGGTGCAAAAGCTGATCTATGTCGGTGGCACCAGCCTGATGCGTGTCGTGTCGGATGCGGTTGAAGGCCGGTTTCCGGGGGCTGACGCACACCGCGGTGCTGCGCTGACGGGCGTTGCGGCAGGGCTTGCCTTGGCTGCCGGTTAAGCGTCTGACAACAGGATTTCGAGGCTCCGGCCCATTACCTTGGCCGTGTCCAGCATCTCCGTGACAGAGATGTATTCGTCCGGCTTGTGCGCCATTTCTAGAATGCCCGGCCCGTAAGCGATGCAGTTTTTCAGCCCGCCGATCCGGTCCACGTGTTTCTGGTCATAGGTGCCGGGGCTGGCGACGTGATCGGCCGTGACGCCCAGCACATCACTGATCGCCTGACCCACCGTTCGAACCACCGGCGCGTCCACCGCGGTCATGGAGGGCAGGACCGTGTTCAGATCGCGGATGGCGTAATCGAACCCGGTGCGGTTCGCTTTCAGGTCGTTCAGGATGTCGAGGACTTCTTTTCGCACATTCTCCAGCGGCTCTTCGATCAGAAAGCGGCGGTCGATCACGATGCGGCAGCTGTCAGGGACACAATGGGTTGGCAGGCCGTCTGCGTCGCTCTTTTGCTCCTCCTGCCCGCCATGCAGCGAGTTGTAGTTGAGCGTGCTGGACCGGGCGCCTTCGGGCACGACGGGCATTTGGGTTGTGCGTGCGGCGAGGGCGGGGAAGAGGCGCTGTTCAAATGCATCAAGGATCGCGCCCATGTGGCGGACGGCGCAATTGCCGAGGAAGGGCATGCAGCCGTGAGCGATTTCGCCTTTTGTCTCGATCTCCGCCCACCAGCCGCCGCGGTGGCCAAGGCAAATGCGGTTTTTCTCGAACGGTTCGGGGATGATAACGTGCTGCACCTTTTCGGGCGAGAAGAATCCGAGTTCCGCGAGGTGGGCGACGCCGGCATAGCCCCCGGATTCTTCGTCTGCCGTTGCGCTGATTTCTACCGCGCCGGCGAAGTCCGGGTGTTCTTCGAGGAAAGCTTCGGCCGCGATGATAGAGGTGGCAAGGCCCCCCTTCATGTCGCAGGATCCGCGGCCATAGATCAGATCGCCGTCAAGCTCCCCGCCGAACGGATCGCGCGTCCAGCCTGCGCCGACGGCGACGACATCGACATGGGAATTGAAGTGGACCGCCTCGCCCGGCCGCGCGCCTGTTCTGCGTGCCACGATGTTCCAACGCGGGTGCGTGTCGGTGTCAACTGCATGGCCCGTGGCGCGGACAAGCTGGGTTTCGAACCCGTGCTTTTTGAAGCGCGTATCGAGGTAGTCGCAGATCGCGCGGTATTCTGCCCCCGGTGGGTTTAGGGTTGGGAAGCGGATCAGGTCGTGGAGAAGCGCGATCAGCTCTTCGCGCTTGGCGTCGATACGGTTTGAAAGGGTCATGTGGCGAGTGTGTCGGTTTTGCGCATTATCGCAAGGGTGGAAACTGGGGCGGATCGGCCCTTCGGGGAGGATTTTTTGGAAACAGAGAAGGGGCGGGTTATTTCCATGCTCCTACGGCCTCTTCGAAGGTCACCGTTCCTGCGTCGCCGTGTGTTGGCGCGTCGAGTGGTGTGGCGGAGAAGCGGGGCGCGGCGTTGGGTTGGGTGATGCCGTCGGTTTTAACGAAGGTTTGGCGGGCCGTGTTGTGAGGGTGGTTCGGGGCCTCCGCCATTGGCAGGACGGGCGCAAAGCAGGCGTCGATTTCCGTGAGGATGCTTTCCCAGTGACTGCGGGGTTTGGCGGCGAAAAGCGTCTCTAATCTGGCGTGCATCGGGCTCTGGTCGCCGTATTGATTGGCGAAGGCAGGGTCGTTATCGAGGCCGAGCGCTTGCAGCAGGAGCGCCCAGAATTGCGGCTCTAATGGGCCGAGGGCGATGTAGCCGCCGCAGGACGTGGTGTAGCAGCGGTAGCAGGCGAGCCCGCCGTTAAGGCTGTTGCCGCCGCGTTTGCTGTCATCCCATGCGCCCCCCGCGAGCAGGCCGTATTGCAGGGTCATCATCAGGGCCGCGCCGTCGGCCATGCAGGCGTCGACCGTTTGGCCTTTGCCTGTTTTGGCCGCGTGGATATGCGCGGCGAGCACCCCTGCGAGCAGCAGCATCCCCCCGCCCGCCAGATCGGCGATGATGTTTTGCGGCGGCGGCGGCGGGGCGTCCGCGGGGCCGATGGACCAGAGCGCGCCGGAGATCGCCATGTAGTTCAGGTCGTGCCCCGCTC
Source organism: Pseudomonadota bacterium (assembly GCA_039817385.1). Classification (GTDB taxonomy): domain Bacteria; phylum Pseudomonadota; class Alphaproteobacteria; order Rhodobacterales; family Rhodobacteraceae; genus JBCBCP01. The sequence continues at coordinate 110,256 of JBCBVY010000002.1, forward strand.
GGTTCTTGAGTGGGCCGGATTGGCCCCAGCCGGTCATGCGGCCAAAGACGAGGGCCGGGTTGGCCTGATGCAAAGTCTCGGGCGCGAGGTTCAGCCGTTCCATCACGCCGGGGCGAAAGCCTTCGATCAGAATGTCGGCCTTGTCCGTCAGGGTGCGCAGCCGCGCGTGATCCACCGCGTCCCGCAGGTTCAGCGTTAGGGTCCGCCGGGACCGGTCATAAAGGTTGTGCTTTTGCGCCAGCCCGAACATCGGCGCCTGACCGGGGCGGGCCACCCGGATCACCTCCGCCCCAATATCGGCCAGCATCATCGCGCAGAAGGGCGCAGGGCCAAGGCCCGCCATTTCGATCACGCGCACGCCGCGCAGGGGTCCGTTTCGGTTCAGCATGCCCGCAAGGTGGCCCCGGCGCTGCGCGGCGTCAATTGCACCTGTGCCGCAAAGCGCGCTAAGACCGACGCGACATTGCGCGAGGGCCAGTATGAGCAAGACGAAAGTGACCGCCGAAGAGGCGTTGTCGTTCCACTTTGAGCCGACGCCGGGCAAGTGGGAGGTGCAAGCGACTGTCCCCATGACCACGCAGCGGGACCTGTCGCTGGCCTATAGCCCCGGGGTGGCGGTGCCCTGCGAGGCCATCGCGGAAAACCCCGAGACGGCCTATGATTACACCAACAAGGGGAACCTTGTGGCCGTGATCTCGAACGGGACGGCTGTGCTGGGGCTGGGGAACCTTGGTGCGCTTGGCTCCAAGCCGGTGATGGAAGGCAAGGCGGTGCTTTTCAAGCGGTTCGCCGATGTGAACTCCATTGATATTGAGCTGGACACGGAAGATGTCGACGCTTTCGTGAACGCGGTCAAGCTGATGGGGCCGACCTTTGGCGGGATCAACCTTGAGGACATCAAGGCGCCCGAATGCTTCATCATCGAGCAGCGGCTGAAGGAAGAGATGGACATTCCCGTCTTCCATGATGACCAGCACGGCACGGCGGTGATCTGCGCGGCGGGGCTGATCAATGCGCTGCACCTGTCGGGCAAGAAGATCGAGGATGTAAAGATCGTTCTGAACGGTGCGGGCGCGGCGGGGATTGCGTGCATTGAGCTGCTCAAAGCGATGGGCGCGCGGCATGACAACTGCATCGTCTGCGACACCAAAGGCGTGATCTACCAGGGCCGGACCGAGGGGATGAACCAGTGGAAATCGGCCCACGCGATCAAGACGGAGCTGCGTAGCCTAGAGGATGCGATGGTGGACGCGGACGTCTTCCTTGGCGTGTCCGTCAAAGGGGCGGTGACGCAGGACATGGTCGCCAGCATGGCCGACAACCCGGTGATCTTTGCGATGGCCAACCCGGACCCGGAGATTACGCCCGAAGAGGCGCATGAGGTGCGGGTGGATGCCATCGTTGCCACGGGGCGCAGCGATTACCCGAACCAGGTGAACAACGTGTTGGGCTTTCCCTACCTGTTTCGCGGGGCTTTGGACATTCACGCGCGCGCCATCAATGACGAGATGAAGATTGCCTGTGCACACGCGCTTGCGCAGCTCGCGCGCGAAGATGTGCCGGACGAGGTCGCGTTGGCCTACGGCAAAAGCCTGACCTTCGGGCGCGACTACATCATCCCGACGCCGTTCGATCCGCGCCTGATCCACGTGATCCCGCCCGCCGTTGCGCGCGCCGGGATGAACACTGGCGCTGCGCGGCGCCCGATCATCGACATGGAGGCATACGAGACATCCCTGCGCAGCCGCATGGACCCCACGGCGAGCATCCTGCGCGGGCTGAACGCGCGGGCGCGGTCCAACCAGGCACGGATGATTTTTGCGGAAGGGGATGACGCGCGGGTGCTGCGCGCGGCGGTGACCTATCAGCGGTCCGGCCTGGGCAAGGCGCTTGTCGTGGGCCGGACGGAGGATGTGCGTGCCAAGCTTGAGGGTGCGGGCCTTGGCGATGCGGTGCGCGAGCTGGAGGTCGTGAATGCCGCCAACACGGCGCATCTGGATGCTTACAAGAGCTTTCTCTACGACCGGCTCCAGCGGCGCGGTTTTGACCGGCAGGATATCCACCGGCTGGCGGCGCGGGATCGGCATGTATTCTCGGCGCTGATGCTGGCGCATGGGCATGGTGATGGGCTTGTCACGGGCGCGACGCGGAAATCGGCGCATATTCTGGATCGAATCGGACACGTGTTTGACGCCGATGCAGGCTCTAACGTGGCCGGAATCACGGCGATCCTGCACAAGGGGCGGATTGTGCTGATTGGTGACACGCTTGTGCACGAATGGCCGTCCGAAGAGGATCTGGCCGACATCGCCGAACGCGGGGCCCGCGTCGCCCGCGACATGGGGCTTGAGCCGCGCGTGGCCTTCGTCAGCTTTTCGACGTTTGGCTATCCGGTGTCCGAGCGCGCGGAAAAGATGCACCACGCGCCTGTCGTGCTGGACCGGCGCGGCGTCGATTTCGAGTATGAGGGCGAGATGGCCGTGGACGTTGCGTTAAACGCCCAGGCGCAGGCGGCTTATCCGTTCTCGCGCCTGACGGGCCCTGCGAACATTTTGGTCGTGCCTGCGCGGCATTCGGCCAGTATCTCGGTCAAGCTGATGCAGGAGATGGGCGGCGCGACGGTGATCGGTCCCATCCTGTCAGGGGTGGATCGGCCGATCCAGATTTGCTCGTCGGTCAGCACCGCGTCAGATATTCTGAATATGGCGATTCTGGCCGCCTGCAAGGTCGGCTCGTGACGATCTGGAACCTTGGGTCGATCAACATTGATCGGCTGTACCGGGTGCCCCACCTGCCGGGGCCCGGAGAGACATTAGCGGCCACCGCGCATTCAGAAGGCCTTGGCGGCAAAGGCGCGAACATGTCCGTCGCCGCGGCGCGCGCGGCGGCCCATGTGGTGCATATTGGCGCGGTTGGCGCCGATGGGCGCTGGGCGGCAGAGCGTCTGCTGGAATATGGCGTCGATACACGCTCTATCGCGGAGGTGCCGGGGCCGACAGGTCACGCGATCATCGCGGTAGATGCAGGCGGGGAAAACAGCATCCTCCTGTGGCCCGGCGCGAATGCAGCGATCAGCGAAGGCATGATCGGGCAGGCGTTGTCGCAGGCCTCGCTGGGCGATTGGCTTCTGATGCAAAATGAGACCTGCGGTCAGGTCCATGCGGCCCGCATGGCGCGCGATTTGGGGCTGAACGTGGCCTATGCCGCGGCGCCGTTCGATGCGCAGGCTGTGCAAGAGCTGCTGCCGTATCTTGATCTTCTGGTGATGAACGCTGTTGAGGCGGAGCAACTGCGCGCCGCGACGGGTCAGGACGCGGCGGCTCTGGGCGTTGATCTTGTGATCGTCACCAAAGGGGCGGGGGGTTGCACCTTGTATCGCAGCGGTGCGCATCGCGATTTCCCTGCGGTTGTCGTTGAACCTGTGGACACCACCGGCGCGGGGGACACGTTCACCGGTTATGTGCTTGCGGGTCTGGGTCGCGGTGAGGAAGTCGCGCAAGCGATTCTGCGGGCGACGCAGGCTGCCGCGATCATGGTCACGCGGCAGGGCACCGCGGATGTCATTCCGGACCTGAAGGATATCGAGGACGCGCGGCTGTAACCGGGCGGAAACTTACTAAGTTTTCGGATCGTTTTCTTACGAAGAAAACGGCGTCTCAGCTGCCCGCAAACGGCGCCGCATCCCCCCAAAGCTGCCGCACCCGCGCGTCACGACCGCAAGCCGCACGGTAGCGCTTGTAAGCTTCGGATTTTGTGCGGGGGCCAAAGCGGGTCAGGATCAGGTCCGAGCTTTTGTAGTAATCCTGATGATACGCCTCGGCGCGGTAGAAATCCTGTTCGGCCAGGATCGGCGTGACGATCTGCTGGCCCAGCTCAGCTTCGGCATCCGCCTTTGCCCGCTCTGCCGCCGCCTTCTGGTCGGGGCTGGCGAAGATGGCCGTCGCATAGGCTTGCCCCCGGTCACAGAACTGCCCGCCCGCATCCGTCGGATCAATCGACCGGAAATAGAGGTTCAGCAAACCCGTGCTGCTGATCACCGACGGGTCAAACGTGATCTGTACCGCCTCGTAATGGCCGGTGCCGCCGCGCACGACCTGCTTATAGGTCGGGTTTTCGACCGTGCCGCCGGTAAAGCCCGACACGACCTCTTTCACGCCTTTAACCTTTTCAAAGTCCGCCTCGATGCACCAAAAACAGCCGCCCGCAAGCGTCAGCGTATCGGTTTGCTGGGCCGAGGCGTCTTTGGCCTTGGCCATAACGCCCAGCGCGATGCACAGGGCGAGGAGGAGGGGCTTTACTTGGGGACGTTGCATGAGACTATCTCCTTGTCTGATCTCAGGCTGCCTGCGCGTGCGCTGACACGCAATTCACGACGGCGGGAGGTCACGTATGGGTGAGATACGTTACAGGGGCCAAAATGGTTCAGCGCATTGCGATGTGGTCGGGGCCGCGGAACCTGTCGACGGCGATGATGTACGCCTTTGGCAACCGTGCGGATATGGAAGCGGTGGATGAGCCGTTTTACGCGGCGTATCTGGCTGCCAGCGGGGCGGACCATCCGATGCGGGCGGCGGTTTTGGCGTCCCAGCCAGTTGATCCTTTGGATGTGGCTGGCGATTTGGCGCGGGCTCAGGGCCACCGCTATTTCAAGCTGATGGCGCATCACATGCTGCCGGGTTTCCCGATGGGCTGGGCGGAAGGGGCCGTCCACATCCACCTGATCCGTCACCCCGCACGGGTGATCGCCAGCTACGCCGCAAAGCGGCAGGTGCCGACGCTGGAGGACATCGGCTTTCCCCAGCAGCTGCGCCTGATCGAAGAGCTGGGCGGCCATGTCGTGGACAGCTTTGACATTCGGACCGATCCCGAGCGGATGCTGCGCCAGATTTGCGCCGTGGCGGGCGTGCCTTTCGATTTCGCGATGCTGGCGTGGGACGCGGGGCCGAAACCCTTTGACGGCGCGTGGGCGCCGCATTGGTATGATGCGGTGCATCGGTCCACCGGGTTCGCGGGGCCGGAGGGACCGGTGCCAGAGTTGACCGGCCAAGCCGCTCTGCTTCTGGCCGAAGCAGAGCCGCTTTACCGCGCGATGCGGGACCGGGCCGAGCCTATTTGACCCGCTTGTCCCGCGCCGCCAGCAGTTTCAGGCGCAGCGCATTCAGCTGGATGAAGCCGGCGGCGTCTTTCTGGTCGTAAGCGCCCGCGTCGTCCTCGAAGGTCACATGGGCCTCGGAATAGAGGCTGTGATCGGACCAGCGGCCCACGGTCTGCGCGCTGCCCTTGTAGAGTTTCAGGCGCACCGTGCCGGTCACGTGTTTCTGGGATGCGTCGATGGCGGCTTGCAGCATTTCGCGCTCGGGCGAGAACCAGAAGCCGTTGTAGATCAGCTCGGCGTAGCGGGGCATCAGCTCGTCCTTCAGATGCGCTGCACCGCGGTCGAGGGTTATGGATTCGATGCCGCGGTGCGCTTCGAGCAGGAGCGTGCCGCCGGGGGTCTCGTAGATGCCGCGCGACTTCATGCCGACGAAACGGCCTTCGACCAGATCGAGCCGGCCGCAGCCGTGCTTGCCACCGATTTCGTTCAGTTTGGTCAGGAGGGTCGCCGGGGACAGCGCCTCGCCGTTGATGGATACCGCATCGCCGCCTTCAAACCCTATCTCGATATACTCAGGGGTCTCCGGCGCGTCCTCAGGGTGAACGGTGCGCTGGTAGACATAGTCGGGCGCCTCGACCGCGGGGTCTTCCAGAACTTTGCCCTCGGAAGAGGTGTGCAAAAGGTTCGCATCCACGGAAAACGGCGCCTCGCCCCGCTTGTCCTTCGCAATCGGGATCTGGTGCAGTTCGGCAAACTCGATCAGCTTTTCCCGGCTGCTCAGCGTCCATTCGCGCCAGGGGGCAATCACCTTGATATCCGGGTTCAGGGCATAGGCCGACAACTCGAACCGCACCTGGTCGTTGCCCTTGCCCGTCGCGCCATGCGCCACGGCGTCGGCCCCCACCTCGGCCGCAATCTCGACCAGCCGCTTGGAGATCAGGGGCCGCGCGATGGAGGTGCCCAGCAGGTAGAGCCCTTCGTACACCGCATTTGCCCGGAACATGGGGAAGACAAAGTCGCGCACAAACTCTTCGCGGATATCCTCGATGTAGATATCCGACGCGCCCATCATCTCCGCCTTCTTGCGGGCCGGCTCCAGCTCTTCGCCCTGGCCGAGGTCGGCGGTGAAGGTCACAACCTCGCAGCCATATTCGGTTTGCAGCCACTTGAGGATGATCGAGGTGTCGAGGCCGCCGGAATAGGCGAGGACGACTTTCTTGGGCGCGCTCATGTCTGTCTCCTGATAATCGCGGGCGGGCCTATCCGGTTTTGCGCAGCCTCGCAAGATTGACTGGCCCGCCCGCGGCGCTTAGGGCGGTGCGATGACCTTCCGTGATGCTGCAATGGCTGCCGAAGCTGCGATGCGCGCCGTGTTCCCACCGACGCCGCTCATGCGCAATGCGATGCTGTCGGACCGGTTCGGGGCGGAGGTGTTCCTCAAGCGCGAGGATCTGTCCCCGGTGCGGTCCTACAAGCTGCGCGGGGCATTTAACGCGATGCGCAAGCAAGAAGGGCAGGACCTTTTTGTTTGCGCCAGTGCGGGCAATCACGCGCAGGGGGTCGCCTTCATGTGCCGCCATTTTGGCGTGCGGGGTGTGGTGTTCATGCCGGTGACGACGCCGGAACAGAAGATCATGAAGACCAAGATGTTTGGCGGCGCGCATGTCGAGGTACGCCTGACCGGCGATTACTTCGACGATGCGCTGGAGGAGGCGCAGGCGTTTTGCGCGGCGGCGGGCGGGCATTTCCTGTCACCCTTTGACGATGATGACGTGATCGAGGGCCAGGCCTCTGTTGCGGTCGAGATTGAGGCGCAGCTGGGCGGTGTGCCGGACCACATCGTGCTGCCTGTGGGTGGCGGCGGGCTGTCGGCCGGGGTGACAAAGTTCTTTGGCAGTGCCTGCAGCTACACGCTTGTTGAACCTTCGGGGGCCAAATCGCTCGCGTCCGCTTTGGCGGCGGGCAAGCCGGTTGACGTCTCCCCGATCGACACTTTCGTGGACGGCGCCGCGGTGGCGACGATTGGGTCCCGGAATTTCGAGGTGCTGCGGAATGTGTCGCCCTCATCCGTGATTGATATCCCCGAAGACAGCATCTGCACCACGATCATGGAGATGCTGAACGTCGAAGGCATCGTGCTGGAGCCTGCCGGTGCGATTTCGATCAGAGCGCTGGACAAGATTGCGGACGTGATCCGCGGCAAGCGCGTTGTCGTGGCCAGTACCGGCGGAAATTTCGACTTTGAGCGCTTGCCCGAGGTCAAGGAACGCGCGCAGCGGTTCGAGGGCCTCAAGAAGTACTTCATCCTGCGCCTGCCGCAGCGCCCCGGGGCGCTGAAGGATTTCCTGAACAACCTTGGCCCCGCCGATAACATCACCCGGTTCGAGTATCTGAAGAAATCAGCGCGTAACTTTGGCTCAGTCCTGATTGGGATCGAGACGGACCAGCCGGAACGGTTCATTGACCTGTTCAACCGGCTGGACGATGCCGGCTTTGCCTATACCGATATCACGAATGATGAAACGCTGGCGCAGTTCGTAATCTGAGTGTCAGGCTGCCATCTGAGCGGCGCGTTCGGTCAGGAACACCGTGCGGGACGCGGTATAGGCCGAGAGCACGGCGTTTAGGTCGATGGACGCCGCATTGCCCGCCCTTGCTGCGACCTCAGCCGCCTCGCAAAGCGTGGCAAAGTCGGAAAACCCGAGGCTGACCGCGCTGCCCTTGAGGAAATGCATGTCTTCCTCAAGCGACGCGGGGCTGGTCCCGGCGCGTAGGCGGTCCACAACCTCGTCGACCTCTTCCATAAAGAGTTCCACCACCTCTTCGAAGTCTTCCGCCCCGACTTCATCGCGCAAGGCTTTGACGCGTCTCCAGTCGATCATCACGCTCTCCAATCACAAGCGAAGGGTAGTCTTGATGCGTTAACACCTCGTGAGCACGTAAAATGCGACTCTTTCAAATTGTCCCTTTGACACGCCCTTAAGTGCCACGGTGGCTATCTGCCTTTTGAACGAGAGTGGACCAGTATCAGTGCACACCGCGCAAACGCCTTCCTGCGTCCCGGACGGGACGCCAAAACGCATCGCACTGATTGTCGATGACAGCCGTGTTCAGCGCAAGATCCTGAGCGCGTCGGTCGCCCGTTGGGGGTTCGATGTGGTCGAGGCTGCCTCTGGGCTGGAGGCGCTTGACGTCTGCGACCGGGTGATCCCTGACATCGTGCTCAGCGACTGGATGATGCCGGGGATGAACGGGCTTGAGTTTTGCGACGCCTTCCGCCGTCTGCCGCATGAGGGGTACAGCTATTTCATCCTTTTGACCTCCAAATCCGAAAAGGGGGAGATTGCGCAGGGGCTTGAGGCAGGCGCGGACGACTTTCTGACAAAACCCGTGGATGCCCACGAGCTGCGCGCGCGCATTGCGGCGGGCGAGCGTATCCTGAACATGCAGCGTGAGTTGCAGGACAAGAATCGCCTTATCACCGACACGCTCAGCGAATTGCAGCGGGTCTACGATTCGGTCGAGCATGACTTGAAACAGGCCCGCGACCTGCAGCAATCGCTGGTGCCTGAACGCACCCGCAGTTTTGACGTGGCCGATCTGTCGCTGATGCTGCGGCCTTCAGGGCATGTGGGGGGTGATTTGATTGGCTTTTTTGACGCGCAACCGGGGCATCTGGGCATTTTTGCCGTCGATGTGTCGGGGCACGGGATCAGTTCCGCGCTGATGACGGCGCGCGTGGCCGGGTACCTCTCTGCCGCGGCGCCTTCGCAAAACCTTGCCCTGCGGGAGGTGGCGGGCGGTTACGTGATGCGCCCGCCGGTTGAGGCGATCGAGGCGATTAACACCCTCGTCCTCAGCGAGATGGAGACAGAGCATTACTTTACGATGCTCCTTGCCGATGTTGACCTGCAGACCGGGCATGTGCGCATCGGTCAGGCGGGCCATCCGCACCCGGTCGTGCAGCGTGCGACAGGCGCGGTGGAGCATGTCGGCGATGGCGGCTTTCCGGTTGGCCTGATGGATGGCGTCACCTTTTCCGAGTTTGAGCTGACGCTCGGCCCCGGCGACCGCCTTCTGATGCTGTCTGACGGGGTCGTTGAATGTCCAGATCCCGAAGGCAATCTGCTGGATGAAGACGGGCTTTCGGAACTGGCGATCAACCTTGAGGATGTGCGCGGGCCTGCGTTTTTCGATGCGCTGATGTGGAAGCTGACGGAATTTGCGGGGAGCCAGCCCTTTCCGGACGATGTCTCCGGTGTGTTGTTCGAATATCAGGGCCCAGGCACGTAGCGGGACAAGAAGCTTCGACTGCCGGGATTGGCGAGCATCGCCAGCGCCTCGCCAAAGGGCAGGATCAGCGCCGTATGCCCCGGATCGGTCGGCGGCCCCACCGGGCGCACGGGACGGGCGACGTAGACGGTGCAAATCTTCTCTGCCCACAGATCGTATTCGGGCATGTAGACAAACTCCCGAAACGCGCCCAGCCGCCGGGGCGCCGCGATATGCCAGCCGGTTTCCTCGTAGACCTCGCGGTGCAGCGCCGGAACGGGCGCCTCCCCCGGGTCGATCCCGCCGCCGGGCAACTGCACCTCCAGCCCCGCGCGCTCAAACGCGTTGCCGTCCCACGCGATGTCCGCCTGCCCGGTCAGCAGGATACCGCGCGCATGGGGCAAGATGGCATAGACGCCTTGGCGCAACGTAAAGCGGCGGGTCGGGTCAGGGCTGCGTCCCACGCGGCGCATGGCAGATATCCTTGCAAATCGCGCCTCTTCCGCTGGCGCTGGACTGCCCTATATCACCGCGATATGCCAAATGGCACCACGCAGGGCCCGCCCCTGCGCGCCCGTCCTGATGCCCCGGGGCGCAGATCGTTAAGGAGCCCGATATGACAACCGGAACCCGAGCCGCGTGGGACGATACCGTCCTGCCCTTTCAGCTTGATGCCTCCGACATGCGCGGCCGTGTTGCGCGGCTCGATGGGGCGCTGGGGCGAATCCTGTCCCAGCATGATTATCCCCGGGCCGTCGAGGCGCTGGTGGCGGAGATGGCGCTGCTTACCGCGCTGATCGGGCAGACGATCAAGCTGCGCTGGAAGCTGTCGCTTCAGGTGCGGTGCAAAGGCAGTGCCGTGCGCATGATTGCCACCGATTACTATGGCCCGTCCGAGGAAGGCGAGGCGGCGCATATCAGGGCCTATGCCAGCTTTGACCGGGCGCAGGTGGGCGATAAGGCGCCTTATGACCTGCTTGGTGAGGGCTACTTTGCAATCATGATCGATCAGGGCCAGGACATGCGCCCCTACCAGGGGATCACGCCGCTGACCGGCGGCACCCTTGCCGAATGTGCGGAGGCGTATTTTGCGCAGTCCGAACAGCTGCCAACCAGCTTTGCGCTCAGCTTTGGCGAATCGACCGAAGGTGGGCCCAGCCATTGGCGCGCGGGCGGCCTGATGATCCAGCACATGCCGCAGGCCTCGCCCCTGATGGCAAGCGGCGACAGCGAAGACGGCGTGATCCGCGCGGCCAACCTCGTGGATGGTGAGGGCGAGATCGAGGAAAACTGGAACCGCGTGAACATCCTGATGAACACGGTCGAAGAGCTTGAGCTGATCGGCCCGCAGGTCGCGCCCAATGACCTTTTGATGCGGCTTTTTCATGAGGAGGCGCCGCGCGTGTTCGACGCGCAGCCGGTGCGCTTTGGCTGCACCTGTTCCGAAGAGCGCGTCCGGCAAAGCCTGTCGATCTACTCCGCCAAGGACATTGCCAAGATGACAACCATCGAAGGCACCGTCACGGCAGACTGCCAGTTCTGCGGTGCCCATTACGTACTCGACCCTGCAACCGTGGGCTTCGAGGCCGAGGAGGCGCAATGAAAGACTGGGCGGATTGGGTCCACACCGGCCTTGCGCGGCCCGGTGGCCCTTCCAGCGACTTTGATCTGAACCCGGGCACCGTGCTGCCCGAGGGTCGCAAGCTACGCGATGCGGGGGTTCTGGCGGCGATCGAGGATGCGCCAGGCGGTCCCCGGCTGTGGCTGACCAAGCGGTCTTCGGTGCTTAAGCACCATCCGGGGCAGATCGCCTTTCCGGGCGGCAAGGTGGACGCGGGGGATGATGGCTCCGTTGGTGCAGCGCTGCGCGAGGCGCGCGAAGAGATTGGCTTGCCTGAGGCGCAGGTGGAGGTGCTTGGCACGCTGCCCAGCCATGAGACGGTGACCGGGTTTGTCGTGACCCCGGTGATCGGACGGGTAACGGCGCCGTTTCAGGTTAAGGTCGAGCCGGGGGAGGTGGCCGAGGCGTTTACCGTGCCGCTGCACCACGTCCTCGACCCGGCGAACTACGTGGTTGAAGCACGCCGCTGGAAGGGCGCACGGCGGCATTACTATGCGGTGCCTTACGGGCCCTATTACATCTGGGGCGCGACCGCGCGTATGCTGCGGGCATGGGCCGACCTGATGAAGTGATCCTGCCGGACAGCACGGCGTTCCTGTCCAATCCTGCCGCCCGCGCCGTTCTGGATGCGGTGCAGGCGGGCGGGCATGAAATCCTCTTTGTTGGGGGGTGCGTGCGCAACGCGCTTCTGGACGTTGCGGTCTCCGACATCGACATGGCCACGTCGGCGCGCCCGTACGCGGTTGTCGCTTTGGCCGAGGCGGCGGGGCTGCGGGTTGTTCCGACCGGGCTGGAGCATGGCACGGTCACGGTCGTTGTGGATGGCCAGCCCATCGAGGTCACAACCTACCGCCGCGATGTTGAGACAGACGGGCGGCACGCAACGGTGAAGTTTGCGGACACTCACGCCGAAGATGCGCAGCGCCGGGATTTCACCATCAATGGCCTTTACTGCGACGCGCACGGGCGCGTTCTGGACCCCGTTGGCGGGCTGGCTGACATCGCGGCGCGGCGCGTGCGCTTCATCGGGGATGCGGCGGCGCGGATCGCGGAGGACCGCCTGCGGATGCTGCGCTTTTTCCGGTTTACGGCGTGGTATGGCGACCCGGCTGCGGGCCTTGATCCCGAAGCGCTCGCCGCCATTGCCAGCGCAGCGCAGGAGGCAAGCGCGCTGTCGGCCGAGCGGATCGGGGCGGAGCTTTTGAAGCTACTCACCGCGCCTGATCCCGCGCCTGCCCTTGCGGCGATGCAGGCCTCGGGCCTTGGTGGGGTTCTGCTGCCGGGCAGTGATGCCGAACCGCTGGCGCCCCTCGTGCATGTCGAAGGGCTGCTGAAACTCTCACCGGACCCGCTGCGCCGCCTGGCTGCGCTGACGGGGGAGGCAAGCCACTTACGGCTCAGCCGCGCGCAGTTGCGGCAGTTCCAGCTTTTGCGCGATTTGATTGGCTCTTTGGACGGTCCAGCGGAATTGGCCTATCGCCACTCTGCGCAGGTTGCGTGGGATGTCTCGGCCCTTCGGGTTGCCATGTTGGGCGGCCCTGTCCCAATAGACGTTGCGACCGATATCCAAACGGGCGCCGCCGCCCGCTTCCCCGTTAAAGCCTCCGACCTGCCGCTGGAAGGCAAAGCGCTGGGCGATGCGCTTAAACGCGCAGAGGCGGCGTGGATCGCCTCACGTTTCACCCTCACACGCTCCGAGCTGATTGCGCGGGCACAAGACGCGTGACGGATCGCTCGATTGCCGCTATACACGCGCTAGAACCTGAGGAGTGACACAGATGTATCGCGGGATTTGGCTAATCTGAGCTTAGCGCCGCCCGACGGCCTGCGCCGTGCTTTCTGTGTCCTGACGACGTCCTCTTCGGAGCCTCCCCATGTTTCGCTTTTTCGAAAACCTTGTTGATCCCTATGGCCCTTATGCCGAAACCGACACGCCGCCCACGCGCCTTTGGCCGTTCCTGAAGGAGTATTCGCGCCCCTTCACGCGGGTTTTTGCCATCACGGCTTTCATGTCCGTGGTCGTCGCGGCGATTGAGGTTGGCCTGATCTACTACATGGGCCGGGTCGTGGACCTGCTGGATGAAGGCCCGCAGGTGGTGTGGGAGACTTACGGGCTCGAGCTGATCCTTGTCGCCGCTTTCATTCTTGTGGTGCGCCCCGCGTTGCAGGCGCTGGATGTGGCCCTTTTGAACAATACGATCTTGCCCAACTTTGGCACGTTGATCCGCTGGCGCGCGCACAAGCACGTCTTGCGGCAGTCCGTCGGCTGGTTCGAGAACGACTTTGCGGGCCGCATCGCCAACCGGATCATGCAAACCCCCCCGGCGGCGGGGGAGGTCGTGTTTCAGGTGTTTGACGCGATTTCCTTCTCGCTCGCCTACCTCGTTGGCGCAGCGATCTTGCTGAGCGTCGCCGATCCGCGCCTGATGCTGCCGTTGGCAATCTGGCTTGTGCTCTATGCGCTGCTGATCCGCTGGACCGTGAAACGGGTTGGCCCCGCGTCGCAAGCAGCCTCCGATGCGCGCAGCACGGTCACGGGCCGGGTGGTGGATGCCTATACCAACATCCATTCGGTCAAGATGTTTGCCCACCACGCGCGCGAGTTGGACTACGCCAAGGACGCGATCGAGGAAACGCGCCGTACGTTCCAGGTGGAGATGCGGATTTTTACGATCATGGACCTGAGCCTCGTGATCCTGAACGGTTTGCTGATCGTCGGGGTGGTCGGCTGGGCGCTCGCGCTGTGGATGCAGGGCGGAGCTTCGGTTGGGGCTGTGGCGGCGGCGACGGCGCTGACGCTGCGCCTTAACGCGATGACGGGCTGGATCATGTGGGCGCTCACCACGTTCTTCCGCCAGCTTGGTGTTGTCGAAGAAGGGATGGAGACAATCGCCCAGCCGATCACCCTTGTCGACAAACCGGGCGCGCCGCCGCTCAGCCTGAGCGATGGGCGGATCGCGCTTCAGGGGCTGACGCACCATTACGGGCGCGGCTCTGGCGGGCTGAACGGTATCGACCTGACGATTGAGCCGGGGCAGAAGGTTGGGCTTGTTGGCCGCTCTGGTGCGGGCAAGTCGACCCTCGTGAAGCTGCTCTTGCGGTTTTACGATCCAGAAAGCGGCCGCATTCTGATCGATGGGCAAGACGTGACAGAGGTGACGCAGGATTCCCTGCGGCTCAAGATCGGGATGGTGCAGCAAGATAGCTCGCTGCTGCACCGCTCGGTGCGGGACAATATCCTTTATGGCCGTCCCGACGCCACCGAAGCCGAAGTGATCGAGGCCGCCCGTCAGGCCGAAGCGCATGAGTTCATTGAAACCCTGCGCGATCCGAAGGGGAACGAAGGCTACGACGCGCAAGTGGGCGAGCGCGGCGTGAAGCTCTCTGGCGGGCAACGGCAGCGGGTGACGCTGGCCCGGGTGATCCTGAAAAACGCGCCCATCCTCGTGTTGGATGAAGCAACCTCTGCGCTTGATTCCGAAGTTGAGGAGGCGATCCAGCGCACGCTGTACGGGATGATGGAGGGCAAGACGGTGATTGCCATTGCCCACCGCCTCTCTACCATCGCGCAGATGGACCGCATCCTCGTGCTCGACGCTGGTATGATCGTCGAAGATGGCAGCCATGACGCGCTTCTGGCGCGGGGCGGGCTATATGCCGAATTCTGGGCACGTCAATCCGGCGGGTTCATCGGGACGGAGGCCGCCGAGTGACACCATTGTGGAAACGACTTGTCACAATCAATGCCTTTCAGGAGGCCGAAGGCCCGCCGCCGCAGACACTGTGGCCCTTCCTGCGCTGGTGCCTGCAGGGCGCGTGGCCCGCGTTGTGGTTTGCGGCGCTCGTGTCCGCGATGGCAGGCGCGATGGAGGCGGTAACGGCGCTGATCCTCGGCTTGGTGATCGATGCATCGTTAACGCTGGGGCCAGATGGGTTTTTCAGCGTTCAGAACCTAGGGCTGATCTTGGGTGCGCTGGCGTTTTTCCTCGTGGCGCGGCCAGTGCTCTTTGGGCTGAGTTCGGCGACAAATTCGATGGTGGTGCAGCCAAATGTGAACCCGCTGGTGCTGGCGCGGCTGCATCGCTGGACGCTGGGCCAATCCGTTGGCTTTTTTGACGACGACTTCGCGGGGCGCATCGCGCAAAAGCAGATGCAGGCGGCGCGGGCGGTCACGGATGTGGTATCCGAATTCATCAACGTGATTGCTTTCGCGCTTGCCTCGCTGGTCGGTTCGGTCCTGTTGCTGGTGGCCATCGATTGGCGCGTGGCACTGGGCTTTGCGGTCTGGCTGGTGCTTTATTTCGCGCTCATCCGTTGGTTCCTGCCGCGCATTCGCGCGCGGTCGGCGGACCGGGCCGGGGCCCGGGCGACGGTGTCGGGGCAGGTCGTCGATACGATCACCAACATCAAGACGGTAAAGCTTTTCGCCCATGACGATCACGAGGACCGAGCAGCGCTTGGCGCGATTGAGACGTTTCGCATTTCCGCCTTTCGGTTTGGCGCGCTTGCCGCCGGGTTCCGGCTGGCGCTGATGAGCCTTGCGGGGCTTTTGCCGATCCTTCTGCTCGGCGGTACGTTGGTGCTTTGGCAGATGGGGCAAGCGTCGCAGGGGGATATCGTGGCTGCGGGCGCTGTCGCGATCCGCACCGCGCAAATGACCGGCTGGGTGTCTTTCACGCTGATGGCCATCTATTCGAACATTGGCGAGGTTGAGGACGGCATCCGCACCCTGACCCCGCGCAACCGGCTGGAGGATACAACCGACGCCGCGCTTCGGGTGCCGCAGGGCGAGGTCGCGTTCAAGGGCATCAGCTTTGCTTATGGTGGCGGGGCCGGGGGTGTGGAGGGCATCAACCTGACCGTTCGCCCCGGTGAAAAGCTGGGGATCGTGGGCGCATCGGGCGCCGGGAAATCCACGCTCGTTTCGGTTCTGCTCCGCCTGTACGTACCAGAGGCCGGCCGGGTCGAGATTGACGGGACCGACATCGCGAATGTGACGCAGGAAAGCCTGCGCCGCAGCATCGGTATGGTCACCCAGGAAACGGCGATGTTCAACCGCTCGGCCCGCGAGAATATCCTTTACGGTCGCCCTGATGCGAGCGAGGCGGAAATGATCGCCGCCGCCCGCGCGGCGCAGGCGCATGCGTTCATCGAAGGGCTGCAGGATCACCGCGGGCGCACGGGCTATGACGCGCATCTGGGCGAGCGGGGCGTGAAGCTCTCCGGCGGGCAGCGCCAGCGGATCGCGCTGGCCCGGGCCATCCTGAAGGACGCGCCGGTGCTGGTGCTGGATGAGGCGACCTCGGCGCTCGACAGTGAGGTCGAGGCGCAGATCCAGACGGCCCTTGAACACGCGATGGAGGGCAAGACCGTGCTGGCCATCGCGCACCGCCTGTCTACGCTGACGGAAATGGACCGAATCGTGGTCATGGACGCAGGCCGCATCGTGGAAGAAGGCAGCCACGACAGCCTTCTGGCGCGGGGCGGGCTTTACGCAAACTACTGGAACCGGCAGTCGGGGGGCTTTATCCGGGCGGAAGCCGCGGAGTAGAGCCACATGTTCAGCCATACAATCGAGCGTCTTGGGGCGCAGGGGGACGGGATTGCTCCCGGGCCGGTCTATGTGACGCGCGCGCTGCCGGGTGAGTTGGTCGAAGGGGCGCAGGACGCTGGCCGGATCGAGGCCCCGCGCATCCTCCAGCCTTCGCCGGACCGGGTAAAGCCGCCCTGTACGCATTACAAAACCTGCGGGGGCTGTGTGGTGCAGCACGCCAGCGACGGCTTTGTGGCGGGCTGGAAGCAGGATTTGGTCCGTCAGGCCCTTGCATGGGACGGGGTCGAGGCCGAGGTTCTGCCGCCGTTGACGTCGCCTGCCCCGGCCCGCCGCCGCGCAGCGATTTCAGCGCGGCGCACGAAGGCCGGCGCATTGGCCGGATTTCACGGGCGCAAGTCTGGGACCATCGTTGACGTAAAGCGGTGTGAAGTGCTCGATCCGGCCCTTGCCCCCGCCTTTGATATCGCGCGGCATCTGGCGCGCACGGGCGCCTCGCGCAGTGCGGAGCTGAATGTGTTGGCGACGGTATCGCGCGATGGTCTGGACATCGCGGTGACAGGCGGCAAGCCGCTGGACGCGTCTTTGCAGGCGGAGCTGGGCCAGTACTGCGGACAGCACGGCATCGCACGGCTGGCCTGGAATGATGAGGTCATCGCCCTGCGCCACCCGCCGCGGCAACGCTTTGGACCGGCCCATGTTGTGCCGCCGCCGGGCGCCTTCCTTCAGGCGACGGCCCATGCGCAAAAGGTCTTGCAGGACGCTGTTCTGACCGCGGCGGAGGGCTCAAAAAGTGCCGTGGACCTGTTTGCGGGCTGCGGGACGTTTTCCTTGCCGCTGGCGGAGTTGATGCGGGTGCACGCGGTTGAGGGGGATGCGGGCATGACCCGCGCGCTTGAGGCCGGGTGGCGCGGATCGCCCGGGCTGCGTCCTCTGACGGCGGAGGTGCGCGATTTGTTCCGCAACCCGCTGCTGCCGGATGAGTTGAAGCGCTACGATGTGGTTGTTCTGGACCCCCCGCGGGCGGGTGCCACCGCGCAAACCGCCGCCATCGCCCAAAGCATTGTGCCGGTCGTCGTCTATGTGTCCTGCAATCCCACCACTTTTGCACGCGATGCCGCTGTGCTCATCGCGGCGGGCTATTCGCTTGGCCCTGTGCAGCCGGTGGACCAATTCCGCTGGTCGCCCCATGTCGAAGTCGTGGCCCGGTTCCACCGACCCTAGATCTGCACAGGTCACGCTGGCTTGACTATGCTGCGCCGCAGCTCTGGTGTATGCTCCGCGACAAAGAGGCAGTGCAGGCAAAGCACATGAAGCGCAGAACGGTTTTGGCAGGCGGCGCCGCGGCGTTCGCCCTTGCGGGGTGCAGCGGCACCAGCAAATTCAAGCGCTATGACGGGCCCGAGGTCACCTATGTCGTCGTCAACAAGGGCGCGCGGCACATGTACCTGTTGCACAATGACACCGTGCTCGAACAGTATACAATCGACCTTGGCTTTGCGCCCATTGGCGACAAGTTCATTGAAGGCGACGGGCGCACCCCCGAAGGGCTTTACATGATCGACCGGCGCAACCCGAACTCGCGGTTTCACCTGTCACTGGGCATAGATTACCCGCGCCCGCGTGACATCGAAGAGGCGCGCAAGCTGGGCAAAAGCCCGGGCGGCGACATCTTCATCCACGGCAAATCAAAGCCCTGGAAAAAGGGCCGGAACGACTGGACCTGGGGCTGCATCGCCGTGACCAATCGCGAGATGGAAGACATCTACGCGATGGTGCGCAACGGCACGCCGATCATGATCAACCCGTAGCGGGCTGGCCCAACTGGCTTTCGATGATTTCGAGGTCCGTCGGCTCTTCGGTCGCCTCCGCCGTTGGCGCCGGGACAAGCCGCGATGCGGAGGGGTTTGCGGCCGGGATCAGCGGCGTTGCGCTTGGGTTCCCGGTGACGAGCGTCCACCAGATCTTGCCATTGGATTCCTGGTGCCAGGCAAAGCCCATCTGGCGCGCCTCGCCCGCCATGACCGTACGGCGGGTGTCCGGCTGTTCCATCCACGCGGCGAGCACTTCGAGCTCGGTCTCGTAGGTTTCCGCGATATTCTCGCCCACAAGGCGACCCGCGTAGCCGACCCGCTGAAGCCGGTCGATGGGTGAAGAGCCGTCCGAGCCGAAATGCCACGGGCGGTTCTGCACCGACATGTCAAGCGAATGGGTGGCAGCGGCCGCGTTCAGCTGCGCGTTCAGCTCGACGGGCGGAAGGCTTTGTGCGGCGCGCAGGGCGTTGACGGAATCCAGCATGCGGAACTGAAGCTTGGCTGTGTCGCCCGGGCGAATACGGTAGAGTTTGGGCAAGGGGCGGCCATCAGCGCCGAACTGCGGCTCGGTCGGGGCCACGGCACAGGCGCCCAAACCCATCAGGGCAAACAGTAAAACAGACAACAGACGGATCATCATGGCCTCCACACACGCGCGCCTGTCCGCTTTATCCCGCGCACCGTCGCAATTCAAACGCACATCGGCGCAAGATTGCGTGTTGACGGTTCTTTGAATTGCGACTGCGTCTTTCGGGTCATAAAACAAAGGACAGACTGCTGGACCACAAGCTTTGACAGAGGCGAAAATGACCGACACACCCAAATCTTCTTATGGCCGCCGTGCTTTCCTTGCCGGCACAGCCGCCGTTCTGGGCACGCCTGCGATTGCGCAGCAGATCCCGGCCGGCCAGGCCGAGCGGGACCCGACGCAGGCCGTGCGCCGCAACATCTCCAGTTTCCGCACGCTGGATTGGCAGCCGTATTTCAGCGACTTGCGCAACGGTGCGATCCTCGTGGATATCGACAGCCGCGCCGTGCACTTCTGGAACGAGGAGCAAAGCGTCTACAAGCTGTACCCCTCCTCTGTGCCGTTGACCGATGACCTGACACGCCGGGGTCGGACGCAGGTCATTCTGAAGGATCCCAAACCTGACTGGCGCCCGACACCGTCGATGAAGCAGCGCAACCCGGAATGGCCTGACTATATCGGCCCGGGTCCGGACAATCCGCTTGGCACGCGGTCTTTGCACCTGAGCTGGACCTATTACCGAATCCACGGCACGCATGACACGCGCAAGATTGGCCGCCGGTCGTCCAACGGCTGCATCGGCCTTTACAATGAGCACATTGAAGAGCTGTACGAGATGGCCAAAGTTGGCACCCAAGTGTTGCTTATTTGACGACAACCTGGCGATTGCAGCAGACGGGCACGGAATCCGCCTTTGCATTCCCCTGCGATTGCTGGTTTACCAAACTTACGAGGTAAGTCTTGGGTGCGCGCAGACGATTATGCCTGCGCGCTAAAACTGGAGGTTAACATGAAAAAACTCGTTCTCGCCGCTGCTCTGACCGCTGCCGCTTCCACCGCATTCGCCGGCGCACCCGCCGATCCGGTCATCGAAGCGCCCGTCATCGTTGAAGAAGCAACCAGCTCGTCCGCAGGCATCGTCCTGCCGCTGCTGCTGCTCGTCATCGTGGCAGCTGCTGTCGTCGACTAAGTCGGCGCACAACGCTTACGAAAAAGGCGGCTCCCGGGCCGCCTTTTTTGCAATTTGAAGGTGGTGCGGCCTAGTCGAGCCAGCCGCGCAGGTTTTCCTCGATCACGGCGCCAAGCGCCTTGATATGTGCCTCGTCATCGTTGAGGCAGGGGATATAGGTGAACTGTTCACCGCCTGCTTCCTCGAAGCTTTCCTTGATCTCTTCGTTGATCTCTTCGAGCGTTTCGATGCAGTCGGCCGAAAAGGCGGGCGCGCAGACCGCGATGTTCTTCTTGCCGTCTTCGGCCAGCCGCGCAACCTCTTCAACGGTGTAGGGCTTGAGCCATTCTTCGGGGCCGAAACGGGACTGGAAGGTGCTGGTGATCTCCGTGTCGTCCCAGCCCAGCCGCTCTTTCAACAGGCGGGTCGTTTTCACGCATTGGCAGTGGTACGGGTCACCCTCCATCAGGTAGCGCTGCGGCACGCCGTGATAGGAACACACGAGAATATCGGGCCGCGTCTCGAGGCTCGCATAGGCGCGCTCGATCGACTGCGCCAGCGCTTCGATGTAGTGCGGATGGTCGTAATAGGCGCGCACCGTGCGTGTCACCGGCTGCCACTTTTCCTCCATCAACGCGCGGAAAAATTGATCATTCGCGGTGGCTGAGGTTGCACCGGCGTAATGTGGATACAGCGGGAAGAAGAGGATCTTCTGACAGCCCGCCGCCGTCATTTCCTGCACCTTCGATTTCGTGGACGGGTTGCCGTAGCGCATACAGAAATCGACCATCACCTGATCGCCGTAGCGCGCGTGCATCGCGTCTTTGATCTTGGCCGTCTGGTCCTTTGTGATCGTCATAAGGGGGCTTTCGCCCGCCGCGTGGTTCCAGATCGACTTGTACGCCGCGCCCGAGCTGAAGGGGCGTTTGCTAAGGATGACGAGTTGCAGCAGCGGCTGCCAGATCCACGGCGAATAGTCGATCACACGCCGGTCCGACAGGAATTCAGACAGGTAACGCCGCATCGACCAGTAGTCGTAATTGTCGGGCGTGCCGAGGTTGGCCAGCAGGATGCCAACCTTCTCCGCCGGGATGGCGGGGTGGTCTGGCCCGGCATGAACGGGGCGTTTGGCGGTCTTGGTCGCGTCCAACATGGGTGGCTCCGAATGGGGTTAGACGTCAGATAAAGGCTTTTGGCCCCGGGTCAATCAATCGGGCAGCTTTGTCTCAGTGCTGCCAAGGGCATCGGCAAGGCGTGCGGTGGCCGATCCGGGGCGCAGCGGCTTGGGCTGGCTTTCGTCCGGAGCCCAACCGGTGAGGGCGATCAGCTCGACCGTCGCCTCGATCCCGCCTTCGGGCGCTGGGTAGGTCTCCGCGTAGCGCGCGGCGGTGTCTGTGATGATACCGCGCGGGGTTGGTGTGCGCAGCCGGTCCGCCATCGCGTTGGCCTCGCCCATCGCACGCAGGTCGTGCATCAGGGCCAGCACGTGGGGATAGACGACACGCAGCGGCAGGCTGTCCGCGACCGGCAGGTTCAGCCCCGCACGTTGCAGCAGCGCGCCGAGATCGCGCACCTCTCCCATCGGGGCCACGCGTGGAGATAGCCCGCCCGAGGCCGCGATCTCCGCCTCGGCAAGGCAGGCGCGCAGCTCGTGCAGGGTTTGCCCACCCGGCGCGATCCCGAGGAACACCCCGTCTGGGCGCAGCGCGCGGCGGCACTGGATCAGCTGTCCAACCGGGTCGCTGGCCCAGTGCAGGGCCATCGCGTGGATGACGAGGTCGCAGGTCAAAGGCTCGAGCGCCAGCGTCTCATCATCGGGAACAACCTGTGCGTCCGGGAAAGCCTCGGACCAGATGGACCCATGCCCGGTCACAATCGCCACGTCCGTAAACGGCTTGTTAACCATCCCTATCCGATCCTGCACCTCGTCGATGGCAACGCGGTGCAGGAAATCGGCCATGCCGCGTGTCCGGGCACGCGCACGGTTGCGAAGCAGGGCGGGGCGGTCGGTCAGGTTCTGCATGGGACGGAGAGATAGGGTGCTGCACAGCGCAATACAAACGGCTCTTAACGCCATCTACCCGGCCCGGTGCCTTGGTTGCGGGGTTGTCGTGGACGGCGCGCTTGGGCTTTGCGGGTCATGCTGGCGCGAGACGCCTTTTATCGGCGGTATGGTCTGTGACAGCTGCGGCGTCCCGCTGCCGGGGGAGGCCACCGAAGAGATCGTGCAGTGCGATGCCTGTATTGCCGAGCCGCCGCTTTGGTCGCGCGGACGGGCGGCGCTTCAATACCGCGATCTGACACGGAAGCTGATCCTCGGCTTCAAGCATGGCGACCGGATCGAGCTGGCGGAACCTGCGGCGGCGTGGCTGGCGCAGGCGGCGCGGCCCATATTGCAGCCGGATATGCTGATTGCGCCCATTCCGCTGCACCGATGGCGCCTCGCCAAACGCCGCTATAACCAGTCGGCCCTGCTGGCGCGCGCCTTGTCAAAGCTAACGGGGCACGAAGTCTGCCTCGACCTGTTGACGCGGCCCGTGGCCACACCCAGCCTTGATGGCAAATCGCGGTCTGAACGGGCGGCAACCTTGCTGGGCGCGATTGCGGTGCAGCCGCGGCGCGCTGATCTGATAAAGGGGCGCAAGGTGCTGCTGGTTGACGATGTGCTGACCACGGGCGCAACGTTCACCGACGCGACACGCGCCTGTCTTGAGGCCGGGGCAGAGGAGGTTTGCGTTCTGGCACTGGCGCGCGTCACGCATGAGACTTAGGTATCACCCATCCCACCAGATGGAGTTGACCATGCAAGACGTTGAAATCTACACCTCCCCGCTGTGCGGTTTTTGCCACGCGGCCAAGCGTCTGCTGACCGAAAAGGGCGTGGAATATACCGAGGTTGACGTGCTCGCCCATCCCGAACGCAAAGCCGAGATGGTACAGCGTGCCAATGGCGGGCGCACCGTGCCGCAGATTTTCATCGGCGCCACGCATGTCGGCGGCTGCGACGACCTTTACGCGTTGGAGCGCGCAGGCAAGCTCGACCCGCTGCTGGCTGCCTGAGGTGCGCGCGGCGCTGCTTCAACTAAACGCGGGCGACGATCCGGCGGTAAACCTGCCGGTGACGTTGGGCATGCTGGCCGAGGCCGCCCGGCAGGGCGCGGGGTTTGTTGCAACGCCCGAGGTCACCAACCTTGTGTCGATGTCGAAGGAACACCAAGCGCGTGTTTTGCGGCCGGAGGACGAGGATGAAACGCTGGCCGCGTTGCGCGCGGCGGCGGCGGAGTACGGCATCTGGCTGCTCATCGGCTCGCTTGCCTTGCGCGGTGCGGCGCGCTTTGCCAACCGGTCTTTTCTGGTCGCGCCGGATGGGGCCATCGCCGCGCGTTATGACAAGATCCACATGTTCGATGTGTCGATTGATGCGGATGAACGATACAACGAGTCAGCCCGCTACGCGCCGGGGGACCGGGCCGTTCTGGCGCAGACGCCTTTCGGCGCACTGGGACTGATGATCTGTTATGACATGCGCTTTCCGGCCTTGTCCTCCGCGCTTGTTGCTGCAGGGGCAAAGATCTTGACCTATCCTTCGGCCTTTTCGCCGGTGACCGGGGCGGCCCATTGGGAAAGCCTGCTCCGTGCCCGCGCCATTGAAAACGGCGCGTGGGTCATTGCGCCTGCCCAGACCGGCACACACGCCGCATCGACAGGCACGCCGCGTCAGACTTATGGGCACAGCATGGTCATCGACCCGTGGGGGCAGGTTGTGCTGGATGCTGGGACAGAACCGGGCGTTTACCCCTTTGACCTTGATCTGGCGGCAGCAGAAGATGCCCGAACGCGCATTCCGGCCCTCGCCAATGCGCGCGATTTCGAAAGGCCGGAGCCGTGAACGACACAGGCGACCCGATGGCAATCTCGCTCTTCAGCGAAGTTTTGGCGGCGGACCAACTGGTGCGGAGCCGCCTGAGCCGCGTTTTGCCGAAGGGCATGGAGATCTCGCATTTTTCGGTGCTGAATCATCTTGCATGGCATGGCGGAGAGAAAACGCCGGCCCAGCTGGCCGAAGTTTTTGGCCTGACCCGGGGCGCGATGACCAACACGCTCAGCCGGCTTGAGGCCGCGGGCCATGTGCATATCCGCCCCGATTGGGACGACGCCCGACGCAAGCTGGTTGCGCTTAGCCCCGCAGGTCTGCGCGCCCGCGATGAAGCCTTCGCCGCAGTCGCGCCGGTGTTTTCCGAGGTCGTCGACCAGATAGGCGCCGACAATATCCGCGCTGCGACCCGCGTGCTGCGGGCCCTGCGCGCGGGGCTTTAGCACGGTTTCACCGCCGCGGTTACGTAGTTCACGCTCAGGTCCCGCTCCGACAGTTTCCAGCTCCAGGTCAATGGGTTGAAGACAAAGCCGCGCCGGTCCACCGGCTCCAGCTCTGCGTCCTCCAGCAGCTTGAACAGCTCGTCCGGGGTGATGAACTTCGACCATTCATGGGTGCCCTTTGGCAGCCAGCGCATGACCTGCTCCGCCCCGATAATTGCCATCACGTAGCTTTTTGGGTTTCGGTTGATAGTTGAACAGATGTGCAGCCCGCCGGGTTTGAGCAGCTGCTGGCACGCGGTCAGGTAGGCGAGCGGGTCAGCGACGTGTTCGACAACTTCCATGTTCAGCACCACGTCGAATTGCTCACCATCCGCGGCCATCGCCTCCGCGGTGGTGTGGCGGTAGTCGATGTTCAGGCCTGATTGTTCCGCGTGAACACGCGCAACGGGAATGTTCCGTTCTGCCGCGTCGGCACCCACGACTGTGGCGCCGAGACGCGCCATCGGCTCGCAGAGCAGCCCGCCGCCGCAACCGATATCGAGAATGCGCAGGCCTGCAAACGGCGCCTCGGCGCTCAGGTCACGCTCAAACTCTGCCGCGATCTGGGACGTGATGTAGTCCAGCCGGCAGGGGTTCAGCATGTGCAGCGGCTTGAACTTGCCGTTCGGATCCCACCATTCGGCGGCCATCGCCTCAAACTTTGCGATCTCACCTGCGTCGACCGTGCTTTGCATTCCGATCTCCATATGCTCTTGTGCAACGCAGCCCTATATAGGCCGATTATGGACAAATACCCGGATCAAAAGCGCGCAGTGCAGTACCTTTACCCGCCGGTCGATCCGTTCGATCAGCGGATGCTGGACGTGGGCAACGGCCATCGCATCTATGTGGAGCAATGCGGCAATCCCGAAGGCATCCCGGTGGTCGTCCTGCACGGCGGCCCGGGCGGCGGGTGCAGCCCTGCGATGCGCCGCTATTTCGACCCTGCGGTCTACCGGATTGTTCTGTTTGATCAGCGCGGATGCGGACGGTCCCGCCCGCACGCGTCCACGGCGCATAACACCACGTGGCACCTTGTATCCGACATCGAAGCCATTCGCCGCCTGCTGGAGATCGAAGACTGGATCGCCTTTGGTGGCTCCTGGGGCGCGACGCTGGCGCTGATCTATGCGCAGACCCACCCCGACCGGGTGCGCGAGCTGGTGCTGCGCGGTGTGTTCCTGATGACGCAGTCCGAGCTTGACTGGTTCTATGGTGGCGGCGCGGGCCGGTTCTGGCCCGAGGTGTGGTCGCGTTTTGTGAACCCTATTCCGGAGGATGAGCGGGGCGATCTGATCAAAGCCTATCACCGCCGCCTCTTCTCCGGCGATCTGGGGCAGGAGACACGCTACGCTCGCGCCTGGGCCTCGTGGGAGAATGCCTTGGCCTCCATTCACTCCTCCGGCGGGGGTGGGGATGCGCCGGGTGAGTATGCACGGGCCTTTTCACGGCTGGAGAATCACTATTTCATCAACGCAGGTTTTCTGGAGTTTGACGGGCAGATCCTCGCGCATATGGGACGTATCGCACATATCCCCGGCACGATTGTGCAAGGCCGGTACGACATGATTTGCCCACCGGAGAGTGCATACAGTCTGTCCGAGGCGTGGCCCAACGCGCAGCTCAAGATGGTGCGCAACGCGGGTCATGCCCTGTCAGAGCCGGGGATCAGCGCGGAGCTTGTCCGCACAATGGACAGGATCGCAGGCCAATGACCCGGTTCGACAGGCGTGCGCTCTTTGCCTCGGGTGCTGCGGCGGCCTTGCTGGCCGCGACCGGGGTGTCCGCCCATGCGCGGCCTCAACGTGGCGGGCGGCTGCGCGCGGCACTGAGCGCGGTGCCCGGGGAGGCGTGGGAGGCAGCCGCGCCAAGCCTTTTCTTGCGCGTTGCGCGGCACGGTGTGCTTGAAGGGCTGACGGAGCTTGCGGCAGACGGCACGCTGCGCGGGCGGCTGGCCTCTGACTGGTCGAGCGCTGATGGCGGGCGGACGTGGGCGTTTACGCTGCGCGCGGCGCATTGGCATGACGGCACGCCGGTCACTGCGGCGCAGGTTGCGCAGGCGCTGGGCGGGACGGTCACGGACGGCAAAGTAACGTTTACCTTGCCCGAGGCAGACGCCACCTTGCCCATCCGCATGGCGGGCGAGGGTGCGCTGATCGCCCACCCGGAGGATCAGACCATCGGCACGGGCCTCTATCGCCTTGCCACCTACGAGCCGGGCCGCCGCGCCATTTTGCACCGCGTGACGCCTCACCCCAAGGAAGAGGCCGCAGGTTGGGCCGATCGTGTTGATCTTACCGGCATGGCCTCAGCGGATACCCGGCTTGAGGCGCTGATGCACGATATGGTCGACGTCATCGACCACCCGGAAAACCCGACCCCCGCGGGCCTGACCCGCCTTGCCGAAGCGCTCGCCGGTCCGCACGCCTTTGCTCCGGCAGAGCTGGGCCAGGCGGCTCCGCTCGACAACTTGCGTCTGGCGGAACGGTGGTGGCTGGCCTGAGGGCTTGCGCGTCGGGCGTGGCCTGTCTATATGACCTCCAACAGCGGCGCTTCGGGTCCACACCGAGGCACCACCGGAAACGCAAACGGGCCGCGCGCCCGTTTTTTTGTGCTTGGACACCATGAGCAACACACTGATCGCCAAAGCCGCCATCGACCGCCGTCTGGCCGAGATCATCACCCCGGTGGTCGAAGACCTCGGATTCGAGCTGGTGCGCGTGCGCCTGATGAGCGGGAAGGAAACGACGCTTCAGATCATGGCGGACCGACCCCAAGGCGGGATTGAGGTGGACGACTGCGCGCAAATCTCTAACGCCGTCAGCGCGACGCTGGATGTCGAGGACCCGATCCTTGACGCTTATACGCTGGAAGTGTCCAGCCCCGGGATCGACCGGCCCCTGACGCGGCTGAAGGATTTCGAGATGTTCGAAGGCTACGTCGCCAAGCTGGAAACGGACGAGCTGATCGACGGGCGCCGCCGCTTCAAGGGCGAGCTCGCGGGCGTAGACGACGACGAAGTGCTGATCAACGTCACCGAAGGCACAATCGGGCTGAAGTTCGAGTGGCTCAGCGATGCCAAGCTCGTGCTGACCGATGACTTGATCAAGGAAATGCTGCGCCAGCGCAAAGCCGCGGGCGCAATCGACGAAACCAAATTTGACGAAATCGAGACCGAAGCGGGCTCGGACAAGGAGAACAGCTGATGGCCATTACATCCGCAAACCAGCTTGAGCTTTTGCAGACCGCAGAGGCCGTTGCGCGCGAGAAGATGATCGACCCCGCGCTGGTGATCGAGGCGATGGAAGAAAGCCTCGCCCGCGCGGCAAAGTCCCGCTACGGCGCGGAGATGGACATTCGCGTCTCCATCGACCGCAAGACCGGGGTCGCGACCTTCACCCGCGTGCGGACGGTCGTCGAGGAAGAAGAGCTGGAGAATTACCAAGCCGAGTTCACGGTTGAGCAGGCCAAGCAGTACATGGAAGACCCGGCGGTTGGTGACACCTTCGTGGAAGAAGTCCCCCCGGTCGAGATGGGCCGCATCGCCGCGCAAAGCGCCAAGCAGGTTATTCTGCAAAAGGTGCGCGAAGCGGAGCGTGACCGCCAGTACGAAGAGTTCAAGGACCGCGCCGGGACGATCATCAACGGTCTGGTCAAGCGCGAAGAGTATGGCAACGTCATCGTCGATGTGGGCGCCGGGGAGGCGATCCTGCGCCGCAACGACAAGATCGGCCGTGAAAGCTACCGCCCGAACGACCGCATCCGCGTCTACATCAAGGACGTGCGCCGCGAGCCGCGCGGGCCGCAGATTTTCCTGAGCCGGACTGCGCCGGAGTTCATGGCCGAGCTGTTCAAGATGGAAGTGCCGGAGATTTACGACGGCATTATCGAGATCAAGGCGGTTGCGCGCGACCCTGGCTCTCGCGCTAAAATCGCCGTCATTTCTTATGATAACTCCATTGATCCGGTCGGCGCCTGCGTCGGTATGCGCGGCTCCCGCGTGCAGGCGGTGGTGAATGAGCTTCAGGGCGAAAAGATAGACATCATCCCGTGGAACGAGGATCAACCGACCTTCCTCGTGAACGCGCTGCAACCTGCCGAAGTCAGCAAGGTGGTTTTGGACGAGGAGGCGGGCAAGATCGAAGTGGTCGTGCCCGAAGAGCAGCTATCGCTTGCCATCGGTCGCCGCGGTCAGAACGTGCGTCTGGCCAGCCAGCTGACCAACCTCGACATCGACATCATGACCGAAGCGGATGAAAGCGCCCGCCGTCAAGCCGAGTTCGAAGCGCGCACGCAGCTGTTTATGGACACGCTCGATCTGGATGAATTCTTTGCCCAGCTGCTGGTCGCCGAAGGCTTCACCAACCTTGAGGAAGTCGCGTATGTCGAGCTAGACGAGCTTCTGGTCATCGATGGCGTGGACGAAGGCACCGCCGAAGAGCTTCAGGCCCGCGCCCGCGACGTGCTTGAGGCGCAGGCGGCAGCCGCGCTTGAGGCCGCCCGCGCGCTGGGCGCCGAAGACAGCCTCATTGAATTTGACGGCCTGACGCCACAGATGGTCGAGGCGCTGGCGAAGGACGATGTGAAAACGCTCGAAGACTTCGCGACCTGCGCCGACTGGGAACTGGCGGGCGGCTGGACGACCGTCGATGGCGAGCGTCACAAGGATGACGGCGTGCTGGAACCCTTTGGCATCAGCCTCGAAGAGGCGCAGGACATGATCATGACCGCGCGCGTCCTCCTCGGCTGGGTCGACCCGGATGATCTGCTGGCCGAAGACGAAGAAGACCTTGAGGCCGAGATCGCCGAAGAGGAGGCCGGGGCCTGATCTCAGGCCTCGGAGGGCCCCAGATGGGACGCGGCGGCGCGACCAAAAACCGGGAAGACGGCCCGGAGCGCAAGTGCCTTGCCACGGGTGAGGTGCAGCCAAAAGCCGGGCTGGTGCGGTTTGTCGCTGGGCCGGACGGCCAGGTCGTGCCAGACGTCATGGGCAAATTGCCCGGGCGCGGCTTCTACGTGAGTGCTACGCGCGCCGCGATGGACAAGGCCGTGGCCAAGAAGCTGTTCGCGCGCGGCGCCAAGGCGCCGGTGACGATACCGGGCGGGCTGGTGGACACGGTCGAGGCGCAGCTGAGCCGCCGCGTGGTTGACCTGATCGCGATGGCGCGCAAGTCGGGCGACGCGGTGGCGGGCTATGAAAAAGTGAAAGACACGCTCGCCCGCGAAGAGGCGCAGGTGCTGATCCAGGCGTCCGACGGGTCGGCCCGTGGCAAGTCCAAGCTGAGCACGCCGCATTTTGGCACCTATATCGGCTGGATCACGGCAGATGAGCTTGGCTTGGCCTTTGGGCGGCAAACTGTCATACACGCGGCTCTGGCCTCTGGCAGACTCGCGGAACGTGTTGTAGAGGAAGCGCAACGTCTAAAAGGCATGCGCGAAAGAACGGTGGCACCGGCCACTGGGAAGGATGAACAAGCTTAATGAGCGATACTGACGGGAAAAAGACTCTGGGTCTGCGCAGCGGCGCGCGTCCGGGCAATGTGAAGCAAAGCTTCAGCCACGGGCGGACCAAGAATGTCGTCGTCGAAACGAAACGCAAACGGGTCGTTGTGCCCAAGCCGGGTGGTTCCAAACCATCTGGTGGTTCTGCGTCGCTTGGCAATCCATCAAAGCGCCCTGCCGGCATTTCCGATGCCGAGATGGAGCGCCGCCTGAAGGCCGTGCAAGCCGCCAAGGCGCGCGAAGCCGAAGAGGCCGCCGCCCGCCAGGCCGAGGAGAAAGCGCGTGAAGAAGAACGCGAGCGCCGCCGTGCCGAGGCCGAGGCCAAGGAGCGTGAAGAGCGCGAGCGCGAAGAAGCGCTGAAGGCCAAGGAAGAGGAAGAAAAGCGCAAGGCCGCCGAGGCTGCCGCGGCCGCACAGGCTGCCGCTGCCGCGCCCGCCGAACAGCCCAAGGCTGCACCGCGCAGTGCACCCGCCCCGGCGCAGGCCCCACGCAAGACCGAACGTGAGCGCGAACAGCGACCGTCGAACCGGGGCCGTGACGATGGTGGGCGCCGCTCGGGTAAGCTGACGCTGAACCAGGCGCTACGCGGCGGCGAAGGTGGCCGCCAGCGTTCGATGGCGTCGATGAAGCGCAAGCAGGAACGCGCCCGTCAGAAGGCGATGGGCGGGGCCGTTGAGCGTGAAAAGGTGATCCGCACCGTGGCCGTGCCCGAAGCGATTGTCGTGTCCGAACTGGCTGCACGGATGACCGAAAAGGTCGGCGATGTGGTCAAGGCGCTGATGAACAACGGCATGATGGTCACGCAGAACCAGACGATTGATGCCGATACGGCAGAGCTGATCGTTGAAGAGTTTGGCCACAACGTGCAGCGCGTCTCCGACGCGGACGTCGAGGACGTCATCAAAGAGATCGAGGACGCTGATACCGACCTGCAACCGCGCCCGCCGGTCATCACCATTATGGGTCACGTCGACCACGGCAAGACGTCCCTGCTGGATGCGATCCGCGATGCGAAAGTTGTCGCCGGGGAGGCTGGCGGGATCACCCAGCACATCGGCGCCTATCAGGTCAAAACCGATGATGGCACCACGCTCAGCTTCCTCGACACGCCCGGCCACGCGGCGTTCACCTCGATGCGCTCCCGCGGCGCGCAGGTGACCGACATTGTTGTGCTGGTGGTGGCCGCAGACGATGCGGTTATGCCTCAGACCATCGAGGCGATTAACCACGCAAAGGCGGCCGAAGTGCCGATGATCGTGGCGATTAACAAGATCGACAAGCCGGAGGCGAATCCGGACAAGGTGCGCACGGATCTGCTGCAGCACGAAGTGATCGTCGAAAAGATGTCGGGCGATGTGCAGGACGTTGAAGTGTCCGCGATCAACGGCACCGGCCTTGATGAGCTGCTGGAGGCGATTTCGCTTCAGGCGGAAATCCTTGAGCTGAAGGCCAACCCGGATCGCGCGGCGCAGGGCGCCGTGATCGAGGCGCAGCTTGACGTGGGCCGCGGCCCGGTTGCAACCGTCCTGGTTCAGAAGGGCACGCTGCGCCAAGGCGATATCTTTGTTGTGGGTGAGCAGTACGGCAAGGTCCGCGCGCTGATCAACGACAAGGGCGAGCGCGTCAAAGAGGCGGGCCCGTCCGTCCCGGTTGAGGTGCTCGGCCTGAACGGCACGCCCGAAGCGGGCGACGTGCTGAACGTGACCGAGACCGAAGCGCAAGCGCGCGAGATTGCCGAATACCGCGAAAAGGCGGCGAAGGACAAACGCGCCGCTGCCGGAGCCGCCACCACGCTCGAACAACTGATGGCCAATGCCAAGGCGGATGAGAACGTCTCCGAACTGCCGATCTTGGTGAAGGCTGACGTGCAGGGTTCGGCGGAAGCCATCGTTCAGGCGATGGAGAAGATCGGCAACGACGAGGTGCGTGTGCGTGTGTTGCACTCCGGTGTGGGCGCGATCACGGAAACCGATGTGGGGCTGGCTGAGGCGTCCGGTGCGCCGGTCTTTGGCTTTAACGTCCGCGCAAACGCGCCCGCCCGCAACAGCGCCAACCAGAAAGGTGTGGAGATCCGCTATTACTCGGTGATCTACGACCTTGTGGATGACGTGAAGGCGGCGGCATCGGGCTTGCTGAGTGCGGAGATCAAGGAAAACTTCATCGGCTATGCCGAGATCAAGGAGGTCTTCCGCGTCACCAAGGTTGGCAACGTTGCGGGCTGTCTGGTCACCGAAGGTGTGGCGCGGCGCAGCGCAGGTGTGCGCCTGCTGCGCGATAACGTGGTGATACACGAGGGCACGCTGAAAACGCTCAAGCGCTTCAAGGACGAGGTGCCGGAGGTTCAGTCGGGCCAAGAGTGCGGTATGGCGTTCGAAAGCTACGACGATATCCGCCCTGGGGATGTGATCGAAATCTTTGAACGCGAATCCGTCGAGCGCACGCTGTGACGCGGTAAGGGATTGCGGGGCGGCACAGGCGAATGGCCGGTGCCGTTTTTGTTCTGCGTGATTATCCTGTTGAGGCTTTGGAATTCTACGCGCACGGCATAGGGCAGACAGAGTCCGCTTGGCCTTATGCGCGATGTGCAAGAAGAGTGAGAGCGGCTTACGCCGCTGTCTGCACCGGTTTGCCGGAATACACGCGGCCGTCCAGTTGTACGGCCATGCTGCCGTCAGCATGCATTTTCACAAATGTGCCCTGAACAAAAACTGCGTTTCCGATCATGATGGTGCGTAGCATTGACAACCTCCCCAGGTGGAATATCGCTATATTTAGGGGGAAAGGTTAACAAATCGCAAACAATTTCCGCATTCCTGTCATAATTTCGTCAGATTTGTCGCAGCCACGTTCCAAATGGTTATAACCAGTCGCGTAAAACCGGGATGAGTGGTATGTCAGCCGCTGGCATTGGGTACGCGCGCATGTCGCGCGGCGCGACCCACTTCAAGACCTGCCCTTCCTTCGGCATGGGCGTTCCGTTCCACTTTCGGCAGGCAAAAAGCGGCATCAGCAGGTGAAAGTCATCATAGCCGTGGCTGGCAAAGGTCAGCGGGGCAAGGCAGGATTCCCATGTTTCGATCCCCAGCTCTTCGTGCAGCTCGCGCATCAGTGCGGCTTCGGGCGACTCGCCCGGTTCGACCTTGCCACCGGGAAACTCCCACAGGCCGGCCATTGATTTGCCCGCTGGCCGCTGCGCCAGCAGAACGCGCCCATCCACGTCAATCAGCGCGACGGCAGAAACAAGGACGACTTTCATGTGCACGCCTCCGGCATGACTTTCATTCGCACGCCTCCGGCATGACTTTCACTTGCACGCCTCCGGCATGACCTTCACGACCGGTAATCCGCATTGATGTCGATATACCCATGTGTCAGGTCGCAGGTCCAAATGGTTGCTGCGCCGTCCCCAAGGCCAAGGTCGACGGCGATAACAAGCTCTTGCTGTTGCATGTAGGCGGCGCCGTCTTCCTCCCGGTAGGTGGGCGCGCCCCAACCGTTTTCGGCCACAAGGATATCACCGAAGGAAATGCGCAGCCTGTCCCGGTCAGCCGTGGCGCCGGATTTGCCAATGGCCATGACGATACGGCCCCAATTCGGGTCTTCGCCTGCGACGGCTGTTTTGACGAGGGGAGAGTTGGCAATCGCCATGCCGTGGGTGCGCGCGTCCGCGTTGTTCGCCGCACCGGTCACCCGCACTTCCACGAATTTCGTGGCCCCTTCGCCGTCGCGCACCACCTGGTGTGCAAGGTCGCGCATGACGCCTTCGAGCGCATCCGCAAACCCGTCATGGCCTTCGACCTGCGCCCCAGATGCCCCCGTCGCGGCGACCAGCAGCGTGTCCGACGTCGATGTGTCGCTGTCGACAGTGATGCAGTTGAACGTCCGGTCCGTTTGGGCCGAGACAAGCGCTTGAAGCGCGTCTTGCCCAATGGCGGCGTCGGTAAAGACGTAGACCAGCATGGTCGCCATATCGGGCGCGATCATGCCAGAGCCTTTGGCGATCCCGGCAATTGAGACCGTGATGCCGTCCACCTCGACCTGCGCCGAAGCGCCCTTGGCATAAGTGTCGGTTGTCATGATGGCTTGCGCCGCATCGCCGATTCCGCCCGCGTCCAGCGACCGGGCCAACCCGTCCAGTGCCGCGGTGATGCGGTCCGCGGCCAGCGGCTCCCCGATGACGCCGGTTGAACTGGTGAACACGCGCGCCGTGGGCAGGCCCGTGGCTGTGGCCGCCGCGTTGCAGATGGCCTCAACTGCCTGCGCCCCCGCGCGCCCGGTAAAGGCGTTCGAATTGCCGGAGTTCACGAGGATCGCCGCGCCAGCCTCCGCCGCGCCGCCCAGCTTGTCCTGACAATCCAGCACCGCCGCACTGCGCGTGGACGACCGCGTGAACGTCCCAGCGATGGACGTGCCGGGGTCCATCACGGCCAGCATCACGTCCAGCCGGCCGGTATAGCGCACGTTTGCTGCGACGCTCGCAAAGCGCACGCCGGGGATGACCGGCAGATCGGGAAATTGCGCCGGCGCAAGGGGCGAGACGGCGATCTTCACTCGATCAGGTCGAACTGGCTGATGATGGACGCGTCGATGCCTTCGGACCCGCTGCGGTCGATGCTGGCGGCTTCAGTCAGTGCCGCGATTTGTTCCTCGACGGCTTCGTTGCGGATGCGGGCCTCGATCTCTTCGCGGACGTCCTCAATGGTCGGCGCGGCCTTGGCGCGGACCTCGTTCAGCTTGATCACGTGCCAGCCGAACTGCGTCTGGACGGGGGCGGAGACCTCGCCCACCTCAAGCGCGATCACCGCCGCCTCGAAATCGGGCACCATCGCGCCGGTGCCAAACCAGCCCAGCGATCCGCCGCCGGGGCCGGAGGGGCCGGTGGACTTTTCCCGTGCGACCGCAGCGAAATCTGCGCCGCCGTCAACCTCTGCCTTCACGGCCAGGGCCGCCTCTTCGGTCTCCAGCAGGATGTGGGAGGCGTTGTATTCCTCGCCCGGCGCTGCATCCGCGTAGTCGCGATTGTAAATCTCCTGGATTGCGTCATCGGTCAGCGCGGCCTGCAAGATACCCTCGATCACCTCACCAGCGACGAGGCTGCGCGTCTCATTCTCGATCTGGATCTGCACGCGCCGCGCCAGTTCTCCGTCAAAGCTTTGCTGCAGGACGGTCTGTTGCACCAGCTGATCGAGGATGCCCGGAAACAGCACCTCATCGGGCAACTGCTGGAACTGTTGCGGCAGGGTGGCGCGGGCGATCAGCATGTGGCCGATGGTAATCTCGGTCCCGTTCACGGTTGCAACGACGGTGTTGGCATCTACCCCCGATGTACCGCCTTCTTGCGCGGACAGGGGCATCGCCAAAAGGGCGCAAACAGCGGCAATGGCGGGCAGGGAAAGGCGTTTTTTCATGGGGGTTCCTTGATCCGCGCCGCCCCCTCCGGGCCGCGCCGTTGACACTGTTTCATGCGGCCCTTACATCGCCTCGAGGGCGCAGTCATGGCCTTGGGTTCCTGCCCGTATCTATGGTCTGCGCGCGAGGCGGGCAAGCAGATGTCGCTCGCGCAGACGTGTTGGCTGGAGAATACATGCTCGGTTTCGGAACGCTTACGAAAAAGGTCTTTGGCACGCCGAATGACCGCAAGATCAAGGCGGTTCGCCCGGTCGTGGAGGCCATCAATGCGCTGGAGCCGGAATTCGAAGCGCTGAGCGACGAGGGCCTCAAGGAACGCACACAGGCCCTTGCCGAACGGGCAATGGCGGGGACAAGCCTTGATGATCTGCTGCCCGAAGCCTTTGCCAACTGCCGCGAAGCCGCCAAGCGGGCGCTGGGCCTGCGGGCCTTTGACACCCAGCTGATCGGCGCAATCTTCCTGCATCGCGGCAACGTGGCCGAACAGAAAACGGGTGAGGGCAAGACCCTGACCGCGGCCTTTGCCGCTTACCTGAACGCGCTGCCTGGCAAGGGCGTGCACGTCGTGACGGTGAACGAATACCTTGTGAAGCGCGACGCGGAGTGGATGAGCAAGGTGTATAACGCGCTTGGCCTGACCTGCGCCGCCGCATGGAACGGGATGGGCGAGGAAAACAAGCGCGCCGCCTACGCCGCCGACATCACCTATGCGACCAATAACGAGCTGGGCTTTGACTACCTGCGCGACAACATGAAGTCAGAACTGGACCAGATGGTGCAGCGCGGCCACTTCTACGCGATTGTGGATGAGGTCGACTCGATCCTGATCGACGAGGCGCGGACGCCGCTGGTCATCTCCGGCCCGACGCAAGACCGCTCGGAGATGTACGTGACCATCGACGCCGTGATCCCGCTGCTGAGCGAGGATCACTACGAGGTCGATCTGAAAACGCGGAACGTGACCTTCACCGATGAGGGCACGGAGTATCTTGAGGAGCAGCTGCGCGTGCGGGGCCTTCTGGAAGAAGGCATGACCCTTTATGATCCCGAAGCCACCACCATCGTGCACCACGTGAACCAAGGCCTGCGCGCGCATACGCTGTTTACGAAGGACAAGGATTATATCGTCCGCGACGGCGAGGTTGTCCTGATCGACGAATTTACGGGCCGCATGATGTCGGGCCGCCGCCTGTCGGAAGGCCTGCACCAGGCGCTTGAGGCCAAAGAAGGCGTGCAGATCCAGCCGGAGAACGTGACGCTCGCGTCGATCACGCTGCAAAACTACTTCCGCCTCTACGACAAGCTGGCGGGTATGACCGGCACCGCTGCGACCGAAGCTGAGGAGTTCAAGGAAATCTATGGCCTTGGCGTGATCGAAGTGCCGACGAACAAGCCCATCGCGCGCATGGACGAGGACGATCAGGTCTTCCGCACAGGGCGCGAGAAATACGACGCCATGATCGCGCAGATTAAGGAGGCCCATGAGAAAGGCCAGCCGACCCTTGTCGGCACAACCTCAATCGAAAAGTCCGAAATGTTCAGCAAGATGCTGGACGAACAGAAGATCCCGCACAACGTCCTGAACGCGCGCCAGCATGAGCAGGAGGCGATGATCATCGCGGAGGCGGGCAAACCCGGCGCCGTGACCATCGCAACGAACATGGCGGGCCGCGGCACCGACATCCAGCTGGGCGGCAACGTGGAGATCAAGGTGCTGGAGGCGCTTGCCGCCGATCCGGAGGCCGACCCGGACGCGCTGCGCAAGAAGATCGAAGCCGAACACGCCGCCGACAAGCAGAAGGTGCTGGAAGCGGGCGGCCTTTTTGTCCTCGCGTCTGAACGGCACGAAAGCCGCCGGATCGACAACCAGCTGCGGGGCCGTTCGGGCCGTCAGGGCGATCCGGGCCGCACGTCCTTCTACCTCAGCCTCGAAGACGATTTGATGCGTATCTTCGGCTCTGACAGGCTGGACCGCGTGCTGAAAACGCTGGGGCTGGAGGATGGCGAGGCGATTGTGCACCCGTGGGTGAACAAGTCGCTGGAGCGCGCGCAGGCCAAGGTGGAAGGTCGCAACTTTGACATCCGCAAGCAGCTCTTGAAATTCGACGATGTGATGAACGAACAGCGCAAGGTCATCTTTGCCCAGCGCCGCGACATCATGGAGGCCGAAGACCTGTCCGAGATTACCGGCGATATGCGCGAAGAGGTGATCGACGACCTGATCGAACAGTACATGCCCCCCGGCAGCTACGCCGACCAGTGGAATACCCAAGGTCTTTACGCTGCGGTGCTCGAACAGCTGAACATGGATCTGCCCGTTATTGGCTGGTGCGAGGAAGAGGGCGTGGAGGATGATGCCATCCGCGCGCGCCTGAACGAGGCGGCCGACAAGATGATGGCCGAAAAGGCCGAGGCCTTTGGCGCGGCGAACATGCGCATCATCGAAAAGCAGGTTCTGCTGATGACCATTGACGAGAAGTGGCGCGAGCACCTCGTCACGCTTGAGCATCTGCGCTCCGTCGTTGGCTTCCGCGGCTATGCGCAGCGCGATCCGCTGAACGAGTACAAGAACGAAGCGTTTCAGCTCTTTGAAGGGATGCTTGACAGCCTGCGCACCGACGTGACCCAGAAATTGGCGCAGATCCGTCCGATGACGGATGAGGAGCGCGAGGCCGAGATTGCCCGCATGAAGGCCCAGCAGGAAGAGATGCAGCGCGCCGCGCTCGCGGCGTCCTTGCCGGAGCCGACGCCAGAGGCGCTGGCCAGCGGGTTTGACGAAAACGACCGCAGCACATGGGGCAATCCGGGGCGCAATGACCCTTGCCCCTGCGGGTCGGGCAAGAAGTTCAAGCATTGTCACGGGCGGCTGGCGTAACGCAGACCGCGCCTTGAACTTGCCGTAATGACTCCCCCCGCTGGTCCAATTTAGGTCAGTTTGCCGTGCGATTTATGGCTCGACCCAAGTTGGGAGGGCGAGCAATGGCCTATGTGAAGGAAATCGGAACCGCTGCGGCGACGCTGGTCTGCGCCGTTGGGATTGGCTTCATCATGCAGTCGTCAGACACGGCAAAAGCGCGCTACGGTGCGAGTGAGACCCCCGTGGCGGCATCAGCCACGTCGCTTGACGGTCCTGTCCTCGAAGTCGATGCGATCACCCTCACTTCCGCGCTCGACACGCCTGTCGCGCCTGCCGCAGCCCCCGAACCGGAGCCGGTCCGCGTGTCCGCGCCTGACGTTCTGGATACGCCTGCCACCGGCGACGTTGTGCCGGGCCTTAACTGCGCGATCACCATGACCGCCGCCGCGGCGGAGATGGCCCATGTGGATGTGTCCCTTTCGGCCCCCTGCCTGCCGTTCGAACGTGTGACGCTGCACCATTCGGGCATGATGATCACCCAGACGACCGACCGCGATGGGGCGTTACAAGTCAACCTTCCCGCTCTGACCGAGCAGGCCGTCGTGATCGCCGCCTTCACCAATGGCGACGGCGCCGTGGCGCAGGCCACCGTTGCCGACTTGGCCGACTACGACCGCGTTGTCCTGCAATGGAAGGGCAAGTCCGGGTTCGAAGTGCACGCGCGCGAATTCGGTGCCGACTATGGCGCTGCCGGTCATGTCTGGCACGGCGCGCCCGGTGATATGTCCGCCGCGCGTGATGGGCTGGGCGGTTACATGGCCCGATTGGGCGATGAAGCGGCGCCCGACCCGCTGATGGCCGACATTTACACCTACCCCCGGCGCACCAGCGCGCGGAGCGGCACGGTTGATCTGAGCGTCGAGGCCGAGGTGACGCTGTATAACTGCGGCCTCGAGGTCGAGGCGCAGTCGCTGGAGGTCATGGCCGGCACGATCCGGACCCAGGACCTGACGCTTGCCGTCTCCGGCTGCGATACGATCGGCTCCTTTCTGGTGTTGAATAATCTGGTCCAAGACCTGAAGGTTGCCGCACGGTAGCTTTTGGGGGCGAGCAATGAAACTGGGACGTGCGGCGCGCCTCGCCGCACTTTTCATATGTGGCCTGGTGCCAATGGCCGCGGCGCAGGATGTCACGCTGACCTCCCGCGATGGCGCGGTGGAGGTCAGCGGTACGCTTCTGGGCTTTGATGGGGAGTTCTACCGGGTCGAAACGATCTATGGGGAGCTGACCGTTGATGGTTCCGGCGTGACCTGCGAAGGCCCCGCGTGCCCCAATCTGCAGGACTTTATCGCAGAGCTTGCCATCAGCGGCTCTGCTGCGATGGGTTCCGTTCTTGTGCCCGCGCTGCTTGAAGGGTTCGCGCTGCGCTACGGCTACGGGGTGGAGCGGGCGGCGATTGACCCGAGCCGCTTCGTGATCACCTTGACCGACCAGGCGACAGGCAAGCCGCGTGCCGTCTTTACGTTCCGCGCGAGCAACACGGATGAAGGCTTCGCCGATCTGCTGGTGAACGAGGCGGACATCGTCATGGCCCTGCGTGAAATCCGCCCCGATGAACGCCAGCGCGCGCGCGAGGCGGGGATGGGTGACATGACCGGCGCCAACCGCAGCCGCGTCATCGCGCTTGATGCGCTTGTGCCGATTGTTGCGCCCGGGAACCCGGTGACGCAGCTGGCGCCAACAGAGCTTGCCCGGATCATGGCCGGTGAGATCACCAATTGGCAGGAGGTCGGCGGCGTCGACGCTCCGATTGCTGTCCACCTTCCGGCGCTTGATGGCGGGCTGGGGCAAGCGGCCTTTGACCTGCTCATGAGCCCGGCGAAGCGGCGTTTTGCAGGCGGGGTGACCGAACATGCCCGGGGCGTGGAATTGACCGAGGCCGTGCTGGCGGACCCCTTTGCCATTGGCCTGTCCAGCTATGCAGAGGTTGGGCGGGCGGTGGCCCTGCCGTTGACGGGTGCCTGCGGCTTTACGCTCCGTGCGGGGCGCCGCACGATCAAAACCGAGGATTACCCGCTGACCACGCCGATGTTCCTGTACACGCCGGCGCGGCGCCTGCCCAAGATCGCGCGTGAGTTCCTTGCCTTCACCCGCAGCCAGGCGGCGCAGATCGTGATCCGGCGCGCGGGCTTCGTGGATCAAGCGCCCGAGGAGGTGCCGATCGACCTGCAGGGCGACCGGTTTGCCAATGCGCTGAGCAGTGCAGGGCCGGAAATCACCCTGCAAGAGCTTCAGCGCATGACCCGCACGTTGCGCGGGATGAGCCGCCTGACGACCTCTTTCCGGTTTGAAACAGGCTCGGCACGGCTGGATGCACAGTCTCGGTCGAACGTGCAACAGATGGCCCGCGCGCTGGAGACTGGGCGCTATGATGCGCGGCGCATCTTGCTGGCGGGGTTCTCCGATGGGGAGGGTGCCGCGGGGGCCAATCGGGACATTGCCTTGCGCCGTGCAGAGGCGGTGCGCCGTGCGATCATCGCAGCGGCGGAAACGGCGAACCTCGACCGGGTGCAGATCGACGTGGACGCCTATGGCGAGGCGATGCCGATGGCCTGCGATGACAGCGCCTGGGGCCGTCAGGCCAACCGCCGGGTCGAAGTCTGGGTGCGCTAGAGGTAGCCTTCGGACCGAAAGCTCAGCTCACGGCTTTTGCCAACGATTAGGTGGTCGTGCAGCGTCAGGCCGAGCGGATTGCAGGCCGCCTCGATCTGGGCTGTCATGTCGATATCGGCCTGGCTGGGCGTCGGATCCCCTGAGGGGTGGTTGTGCACGAGGATGAGCGCCGACGCATTCAGCTCCAGGGCCCGTTTGGCGACCTCCCGCGGGTAGACGGGGACGTGATCCACCGTGCCCTTTGCCTGTTCCTCATCCGCGATCAGCACATTCTTGCGGTCAAGGAAGAGGACGCGAAACTGTTCCGTTTGCCGGTGCGCCATCGTCGTGTGACAATAATCAACCAGCGCGTCCCAACTGGAAATAGCGCATCGGTTCAGCACCTTGGCCCGCGCCATCCGGTGCGCTGCCGCCTCCACGATCTTTAGTTCGGTCACAACGGCCTCACCCACGCCCTTGATCGCGATCAGCCGTTCAATCGGTGCTGTGATCACGCGGTTGAAGTCGCCAAATTCCGCCATCAGCGCATGGGCCAGCGGTTTCACATCCTGCCGCGGGATCGCGCGAAAGAGCACCAGTTCCAGCAGCTCGTAATCGGGCATCGCCGCGGCGCCCCCGTCCCGAAAGCGGGCGCGCAGGCGTTTGCGGTGATCAGCGATGTACGAAGGCGCGCGCCCCCTGGGCAGCGGGACGGGTGCGGCTTCATCAAGGTCAAAGGGCAGCGGCTGTTCTGAGAAGTGCGACATGCCGCAACCATGCCGCGCCTGTGGTTAGCGAAGTGTTAACATGCCAAGCGAAAAGGTGCGCACTGCATGCGCACCCTCCGTTTTCAGCCCTTCATCGAATCCCAGAAGGATTTGACGGAGGAGAAGAAGCTGGAGCTTTCGGGATTATTCTCGGAGCTTAGTTCTTCGAACTCTTGCAGCAGTTCCTTTTGCCGTGCGGTTAGGTTCACCGGCGTCTCAACAGCCAGTTCGATGAACATATCGCCGGGCCCGCCGCCCCGCAGCGCGGGCATCCCCTTGCCGCGCAGCCGCATCTGGCGGCCCGACTGGCTGCCTGCCGGGATCTGGACGCGGCCGCGCCCCCCGTCGATTGTCGGCACCTCGATGGACCCGCCCAGTGCGGCGGTGCCCATGCTGACCGGCA
Source organism: Pseudomonadota bacterium (assembly GCA_039817385.1). Taxonomy (GTDB): domain Bacteria; phylum Pseudomonadota; class Alphaproteobacteria; order Rhodobacterales; family Rhodobacteraceae; genus JBCBCP01. The sequence goes on from JBCBVY010000002.1 coordinate 152,252, forward strand.
CGCGGCAGAACAGGTTTGTGCCGTCCCGCTCGAACAGCTGGTGGTCCGCTACCTCGATAAAGATGTAGAGGTCGCCCGCAGGCCCGCCGCGCATCCCTGCCTCGCCCTCACCGGCAAGCCGGATGCGCGTGCCCGTCTCCACCCCCGCGGGGATGTTGACCGAGAGTGAGCGGTCGCGCTCGACCCGGCCCGCGCCGCCGCAGACCTTGCACGGGTCCTTGATGATTTGGCCAAGGCCGCCGCAGGTCGGGCAGGTGCGCTCAACGGTGAAAAAGCCTTGCTGCGCGCGGACCTTGCCCATGCCGGAACAGGTCGGGCAGGTCGTCGGTTCGCTGCCGCCCTCGGCGCCGGTGCCGTTGCACGCGGTGCAGGCGACAGAGGTCGGCACGTTGATCGTCTTTTGCAGCCCGCCAAAGGCGTCCTCAAGCGAGACGCGCAGGTTATAGCGCAGGTCAGAGCCGCGCGCAGCCCGGCGTCCGCCGCCGCCCCGCTGTCCGCCCATGATGTCGCCAAAAAGGTCGTCAAACACGTCGCTGAAGGAGCCGAAATCGCCCTGTCCGCCGCCAAAACCAGCCCCCCCACGCGGCCCGCCGCCGCCGCCCACGCCACCCTCAAAGGCGGCGTGGCCGTAGCGGTCATAGGCCGCCTTCTTGTCGGCGTCTTTCAGGACTTCGTAGGCTTCGTTCGCTTCCTTGAACTGCGCTTCGGCCTTGGGGTTGTCCGCGTTGCGGTCGGGGTGCAGCTCTTTCGCCTTTTGGCGGTAGGCTTTCTTGATCTCGTCGGCGGCAGCGCCTTTGGAGATGCCGAGCACCTCGTAATAATCACGTTTTGCCATCAGACTATTCCTTTCCTCGGAACGTCAGAGGCCGGCCCGCTTTGGACCGGCCTCTTTGAGTGGTTCCTGGGCGGGCCAATCAGGCCCGCTTGTCGTCATCAAGGTCTTCGAACTCGGCATCGACGATATCGTCGTCGCCGCCGCGATCGCTGTCGGCCGCCTCAGGCTCTGCATCGCCTTCGTCCTGACTGGCTTTGTAGATCGCCTCGCCCAGCTTCATCGCCGCTTCGGTCACGTTCTGGATACCGGACTTGATCTTGTCCGCGTTCTCGGTTTCCAGTTCGTCCTTGAGCGCGGCAATCGCCAGTTCGATGGCCTCGATGGTGGTCGGGTCGACCTTGTCGGCATGCTCTTCCATCGACTTCTCCGTCGAGTGGATGAGGCTTTCCGCCTGGTTCTTGGCCTCGACCAGCTCCTTGCGGGCCTTGTCGGCTTCGGCGTTTTCTTCCGCGTCCTTGACCATCTGTTCGATGTCGTCATCCGACAGACCGCCCGAGGCCTGGATTGTGATCTTCTGCTCCTTGCCGGTGCCCTTGTCCATTGCGCCCACGGACACGATGCCGTTGGCGTCGATGTCGAAGGTTACTTCGATCTGGGGCATGCCGCGCGGGGCGGGGGGGATGTTTTCAAGGTTGAAGGCCCCGAGGATCTTGTTGTCGGAGGCCATCTCCCGCTCACCCTGGAACACGCGGATTGTCACGGCGTTCTGGTTGTCTTCGGCGGTGGAGAAGATCTGCGACTTCTTGGTCGGGATCGTCGTGTTGCGGTCGATCAGGCGGGTGAAGACACCGCCCAGCGTCTCAATGCCCAGCGACAGCGGTGTGACGTCCAGCAGAACCACGTCCTTCACGTCGCCTTGCAGAACACCGGCCTGAATGGCCGCGCCCATCGCGACAACCTCGTCGGGGTTGACGCCCTTGTGCGGCTCCTTGCCGAAGAACTTCGTGACCTCTTCGATGACCTTGGGCATCCGGGTCATGCCGCCGACCAGGACAACCTCGTCAATGTCGGAAGCCGACAGACCCGCATCCTTCAGCGCGGCTTGGCACGGCTTCATCGATGCCTTGATCAGGTCGCTCACAAGGCTTTCCAGCTTTGCGCGGGTCAGCTTCATCACCATGTGCAGCGGCTGGCCGTTTGCACCCATCGAGATGAAAGGCTGGTTGATCTCGGTCTGGGACGAGGACGACAGCTCAATCTTGGCCTTCTCTGCCGCTTCCTTCAGGCGCTGCAGCGCCATTTTGTCTTGCGTCAGGTCGACCTGGTGTTCCTTTTTGAACTCATCCGCGAGGTAGTTCACGATCCGCATGTCGAAGTCTTCACCGCCAAGGAACGTGTCGCCGTTGGTGGATTTCACTTCGAACAGGCCGTCGTCGATTTCGAGGATGGTCACGTCGAACGTGCCGCCGCCAAGGTCATAGACCGCGATGGTCTGGGTGTTTTCCTTGTCGAGGCCGTAGGCGAGCGCCGCTGCCGTCGGCTCGTTGATGATGCGCAGCACTTCAAGACCCGCGATCTTGCCCGCGTCCTTGGTCGCCTGACGCTGGGCGTCATTGAAATAGGCGGGGACGGTGATGACCGCTTGGGTGACTTCTTCGCCGAGATACGACTCAGCGGTTTCTTTCATCTTGCCGAGGATGAAGGCGGAGATTTGAGACGGGGAGTATTTCTCACCCTTGGCTTCGACCCATGCGTCGCCATTGCCGCCGTCGATGACGTTGAACGGCATGTTCTTGCGGTCCTTGGCGAGGTCCGCGTCGTCGTTGCGGCGGCCGATCAGGCGCTTGACGCCGAAGATGGTGTTTTCGGGGTTCGTGACCGCCTGGCGCTTGGCCGGCTGGCCCACCAGACGCTCGTCGTCGGTGAAAGCCACGATGGAGGGCGTCGTGCGCGCCCCTTCGGAGTTTTCGATCACGCGCGGCTGGCTGCCGTCCATGATCGCGATGCAGGAGTTGGTCGTGCCGAGGTCAATGCCGATGACTTTGCCCATGATGTTCGATCCCTTTTTGCTTCAAGGCGATGGCGCGAGATGTCGGCCCGCTTGCGGCACCCACACCCCGCTGTTTTTAACGCGAGGGACATGCCCTTCGCGGTTCGGTGGGTATATAGGGTTGGGCCGGGTGGGCTGCAAGCGTTTGGGGCCGGTCGCAATGGGGTGGATTTGATGCGGTTGCAGGTGCGGGGTTTTGAGATCCGCAAAGGGTATCTGGACGGGGCGGCGCAGCACGCATTGCTTGACGCTGTGCGCGGGATTGTGCGCGCTGCGCCCTTTGTGCAGCCCGAGGTGCCGCGCGGCGGCAAGATGAGCGTGCGCATGACCTCAGCCGGTGCCTTTGGCTGGACATCGGACCGGCGTGGGTATCGCTATGCGGGCCGGCACCCGCAGGGGATGGAATGGCCGCCGATCCCGGATGAAGTGCTGCGCCTGTGGCGGGACGTGACGGGGCTGGACCGTGCGCCGGAGTGTTGCCTCGTGAACTACTACGGGGAAGGCGCGCGGATGGGGCTGCATCAGGACCGGGACGAGGCGGATTTTTCTTGGCCGGTGCTGTCCGTGTCGCTGGGGGATGATGGTTTGTTCCGCATTGGCAACACCGAGCGTGGCGGCAAGACCGAAAGCCTGTGGCTGGAGTCGGGCGATGTGATCGTCATGGGCGGCGCCGCGCGGCTGACCTATCACGGTGTGGACCGCATCCGCTTTGGCTCCTCCCGGCTGTTGCCAAAAGGCGGGCGTTTGAACCTGACCTGCCGGGTTGTGACCTGATTGAGCACCTTCGGTGTGCGCGATTTTATTTTGCTCGGGCCACAAGGGCCTTGGGGCTCTGCCCCAAACCCCGGGATTTTTTGAACAGAGAAGAGGGGACGGGCGGGTTATTGATATGCCCTGTCCCTGTTAACGACGTGCGCTCCAGCTGAGGGAGGCGTGGCGGCGGGTGTAGAATTCACCCATCAGGCCGATCATGATCAGCACCAGGCCAAGCAGCAGCGGGTATTCGATGGAGGAATAGCGCGGGTTGTAATTGATAAAGGCAAAGCCGCGGGCCTGGTCGATCGCGTGAAACAGCGGGTTCCAGTCAAACATCGCGAGCATGAAGCCTGGCAGGGTGTTGGCGACGAACATCTTGCCCGAGGCAATCATGTTGGCCCGCTGGTAGATCGTTGTGAAGATGCTGACCGGGGTAGGGAACCACGGTTTGATTGCCAGCAGGACGAGGCCGAGCGCAAAGCCGGTGAACCACGCGATAAGCAGCATCCCGAAGGCGCCGATCGGGTCGTCGATCTCAATCGGCACGAAAGCCACGTGATAGATGAACAGGATCGCGAAAAGCGACAGCACCTGGATGTAGAGCGTGCCGAAGGCTGACGACAGGATCGACACGATGGTGTTCATCGGGGCGTGTTGCATCATTGGGCTGGCTGGCCCTTCGGAGGCGACGACCGCGCCGAGCGTTTTGGAATGGGTCATGTAGAGAAAGATCCCCGACATGATATACAGCAGAAAGTCGCCGCGGATGGCCGCGCCGCGCAGGCCAAGGACGGAGAACATCACGTAGAAGGCCATCACGAAGACAACCGCCTGGATCATGTTCATCGCGATGGCCATGAAGGCGTTGTTGTGCTGCTTGCGCACGTTTCGCACGATCGAGTGGTAGACCACTTCGAACATGGCAAGGGCTGTGCCGATGCCTGATTTTGGCTTGCGTCTGCTTTCAAACATGTCGTGCCTCGGGCTGTGCCCATATAACTCGCAGGGAATTCTTGCCGTTCCGTTAGTGGCGCAGCATAAGGTGCGGCAGGTGAATTTTCAACGATAACCCCTTCGGAGTGACCTAATGGATTATGAAACCCTTGTACCAGTGATGCGGCGGCTTGCGCTTGAGGCAGGCGCGAAGATCATGGAGATTTACGAGGCAGACGATTTCGACGTATCGGTCAAGTCTGATAACAGCCCGGTCACAGCGGCGGATGAGGCCGCGGATGCGCTGATCTCGGCCGGTCTGCGGGCCAGCTTTCCGGACATTGCGCTCGTGACCGAAGAGCAATCGGCGACCCATGACAGCAGCGCGATGACATTCCTGATCGTCGATCCGCTCGATGGCACGAAGGAATTCATCCACCGCCGCGGCGATTTCACCGTCAACATTGCACTGGTGGAGGACGGTGTGCCAACGCGCGGCGTGGTTTATGCGCCGGCGAAGGGGCGGATGTTCTTCACCCAGGCCGATGGGCAGACGGTGGAAGAGACCGGGCCGTTTGCGGATGACAAGATTGGCGCGGTCACGCCGCTCAAGGTTGCGGCGCCGGACAATGGCGCGTTGATGGTGGTTGCGTCCAAGTCCCACCGGGATCAGGCCACCGACGATTACATCGGGAAATATAACGTCAAGGACATGGCCAGCGCGGGATCATCGCTGAAGTTCTGCCTTGTTGCGACGGGCGAGGCGGACATCTACCCGCGCGTGGGCCGCACGATGGAATGGGACACGGCTGCGGGCCACGCAGTGCTGAAGGGCGCGGGGGGCGATGTTGTCCGCTTTGATGATCACAGCCCGCTGACCTATGGCAAGGACGGCTTTGCCAACCCGTTCTTCATCGCTTACGCGCCGGGTGTGGACCTGAAACCCGCCTGATGTCTGTCCTCATCGCGATCCCCGCGCGCTATGCGTCGACACGCTATCCCGGCAAGCCGCTCGCAGAGCTGCGCGGGGCAACGGGCCAAAGCCGCAGCCTGATTGAGCGCAGCTGGCGTGCGGCTTGCGAAGTGGACGGCGTGGACCGGGTGGTTGTGGCAACGGATGATGACCGTATTGCAGATGCGGCACGCGGCTTTGGTGCGGAGGTTGTGATGACCTCCGAGGCGTGCGGGAACGGGACCGAACGCTGCGCCGAGGCGCACGCGGCGCTGGGCGGGGGGTATGACATCGTCGTGAACCTGCAAGGGGATGCGCCGCTGACCCCGCCGTGGTTCATCGAGGGCCTCATCGCCGGTCTGAACGCCGCGCCGGAGGCAGAGATCGCGACTCCGGTCCTGCGCTGCGACGGGGAGACGCTCAGCGCCCTGCTGGCGGATCGCAAGGCAGGGCGTGTGGGCGGCACGACGGCGGTGTTTGGCGCGGCGCATCAGGCCCTCTACTTCTCCAAGGAAGTGATCCCCTATGTGACCGACAGCTTTGAGGCGGACGCTCCGACACCGGTATTTCACCACGTGGGCGTCTATGCTTACCGGCCTGCCGCGCTTGCCGCCTATCCCACATGGCCCGTTGGCCCGCTGGAGCGGCTTGAGGGGCTGGAGCAGCTCCGCTTCCTTGAGAATGGGCGCCAGGTGCTCTGTGTTGAGGTCGCGGCGCGCGGGCGCCAGTTCTGGGAGCTGAACAACCCCGAAGACGTGCCCCGGATCGAGGCGATGATGGCGCAGATGGGCGCCGAATGAGCCAGCCTTCGGTGTCCGTGGTGATTGTGAGCCGCGGCAGGCCGGACGCATTGCGCCTGTGTTTGACGGGCGTGTCGCAGCTGACCTACCCCAGCTTTGAAGCCATCGTTGTGGCTGATCCGGCAGGCGTACAAGCGGCGCAATCGCTGCCCTTTGGCGGCGCGTTCAAATGTGTTCCCTTTGATGAGGCGAACATCTCTGCCGCGCGTAATGCAGGGATTGGCCATGCCGCCGGAGACATCGTCGCGTTCATCGACGATGATGCGGTACCGGAACCAACATGGCTGACCCACCTGACCGGCCCTTTCGCAGACAGCAGCGTCGGGGCAAGTGGCGGCTATGTCCGCGCGCGCAACGGGATCAGCTTTCAATGGCAGGGGCGCCGGATCGACGCGCAAGGCCACACCGCGCCCCTGCCGCTGCCATCCGATGCGCCACGCGTTTTTTCGCCCGCCGCTGGCACCGGTATCAAGACCGAAGGCACGAACATGGCTGTGCGCCGGTCCGTTCTGGTGGCGCTTGGCGGGTTTGATCCGGCCTATCACTTCTTTCTGGACGAGACGGACCTGAACATGCGCCTCGCGGCAGCGGGCCATAAGACGGCTATCGTCCCACTTGCACAGGTACACCACGGGTTCGCGGCCTCGAGCCGCCGCAGGGCAGACCGCGCGCCAACCGACCTTTTTGACGTTGGCGCCAGCTGGGCCGTGTTCCAGCGCAAGTTTGTCGCTGGAGCGTACCGCCTCACCCATTGGCGCGACATTCGCGCGGGGGAACGGCGGCGGGCACTTTCGCTGATGGTGCAGGGCCTGCTTGAGCCGCGCGATGTGCGTCGGCTGATGGCGCGGCTTAATCTGGGCTACGGGCAGGGGATGGAGCGTCTGATCGGCGGCGGACGTGTTGCGGCCCATGCAGCGACGCCGTTTGCCGCAATACCCGGTCGCTCCGGACGCCATGTCGCCATCACCGCCCGCAGCCTTTTCCCGGCTCGTGCCCGCGCGCGGGCTCAAGATGCGGTGAAAAACGGGGCAATCGTCACCTTGCTGATGATGTCGCCGACAGCGTTCTATCATCGCGGGCGGTTTCATCCGGACGGCTATTGGGAGCAATCAGGGGGACAATTTGGCAAGTCTTTGCGCAGCGACCCGATTTTTCGGCTATGGCGTGCACAGTCGCGCGCCATGCGCGAATATACGCGGATCAGCGCCGTGCGCGGCCCCATGTGACGCATTGACCGGGGCAAGGCAGGTATGGAATGTTTTGCGGAGCCCGAATTGAGCTTCATTGGCCATAGATATTACACATTTAGATGCCACTGCTGCGGATAAGCGAAGCGAAAACAGTTCCATCGAAGGACCAAGAGATGCGTAAAAAAGTGACCAAGGCGATCTTCCCTGTTGCAGGGCTTGGTACCCGTTTTCTTCCGGCGACAAAATCCGTGCCAAAGGAAATCATGACGCTCGTGGATCGCCCGCTGATCCAGTACGCAATCGATGAGGCGCGCGCGGCCGGGATCAAGGAGTTCATTTTTGTCACTTCGCGCGGCAAGGGCGCGCTTGAGGACTATTTCGACCACGCGCCAGCGCTCGAGCAGGAGTTGCGCAAGAAGGGCAAAGACGACCTTCTTGACATGTTGAAAAGCACCAACATGGACAGCGGCGCAATTGCCTATATCCGTCAGCACAAGGCGCTTGGCCTGGGCCATGCGGTGTGGTGCGCCCGCCGCCTGATTGCGAATGAACCCTTCGCGGTGATCCTGCCGGACGATGTGATCGCTGCGGAAAAGCCGTGCCTCCAGCAGATGGTCGAAGCCTACGAAGAGGTGGGTGGCAACATGGTTGCCGCGATGGAAGTCCCCCCGGAGAAAGCGTCAAGCTATGGCGTGCTCGACGTGGCCAAAGACATGGGCAGCATGGTCGAGGTGAAGGACATGGTCGAAAAGCCCGCGCCGGGCACCGAGCCGTCCAACCTTGCCGTGATTGGCCGTTACATCCTGTCCCCGAATGTGCTGAGCAACCTCAACAAGATGAAATCGGGCGCGGGTGGAGAAATCCAGCTGACCGACGCCATCGCAGAGGAGCTGACGCAGGAACGCGGCGTTTACGGCTACCGCTTCCGCGGACAGCGGTTCGATTGCGGCAGCAAGGCGGGCTTCCTGCAAGCGACAATCGCCTTCGGCCTCGCGCGCGAAGAGCTGCGCGATGACCTTGCCGCCTACATTCGCGATGTCGTGCAGATGGAACGCGCAGCCGAATAGGCACAGCCAAAGGGCGGGGCAATGGCGAACATTCTGGTCACCGGCGGTGCGGGCTATATCGGCTCGCACGCTTGCAAGGCGCTCTCTGCGGCAGGCCACGTGCCAGTGACCTACGACAACCTCGTCACCGGCTGGCAGGATGCGGTGAAGTTCGGCCCGTTCGAGCAGGGCGACCTGTTGGACCGGGCGCGGCTGGACGCGGTCTTTGCCACGTACCAGCCCGCCGCCGTCATGCACTTTGCCGCGCTCAGCCAGGTGGGCGAGGCGATGAAGGAGCCGGGTAAATACTGGCGCAACAATGTGAGCGGCTCGCTGACGCTGATCGAGGCGGCGGTTGCGGCGGGCTGCCTTGACTTCGTGTTTTCCAGTACCTGTGCGACCTATGGCGATCAGGACAACGTGGTGCTGGACGAGGGTAGCGCACAGGACCCGCTGAACGCCTACGGCGCGTCCAAGCGCGCGATCGAAGACATCCTGCGCGATTTCGAAGCCGCGCACGGGCTGCGCCACGTGATCTTCCGCTATTTCAACGTGGCCGGTGCCGACCCGGAGGCCGAAGTGGGCGAGTTTCACCAGCCCGAGACGCATCTGATCCCGCTGATGCTGGACGCGATTGCGGGCAAGCGGGATGCGCTGACAATCTTTGGCACCGATTACGACACGCCCGACGGCACCTGCATTCGCGACTACGTGCATGTCTGCGATCTGGTGGCCGCGCATGTGTTGGGGCTTGATTGGCTGCGGGACGGCAAGGGCAGCCGGGTGTTCAACCTCGGCACGGGAAGCGGCTTTTCCGTGCGCGAAGTCATCGACCAGTCCCGCGCCGTGACCAACCGCGAGGTCCCTTACATCGAAGGGGATCGCCGCGCCGGCGACTGTACCAAGTTGGTGAGCGGCTCCACCCGCGCGGAGGTGGAGCTGGGCTGGCGCCCGGCCCGTTCGACCTTGCCGTTGATGATTGCCGATGCGTGGAAGTGGCATCAGACCGGCCATTACGAGAAATGACACCGCCCGCGCGGCTGCTGGATCTGACGCGGCTGATCCGGCGGGCCGGGCGGGTGATGACCGGTGTGGACCGGGTCGAATTTGCTTACCTTCAGGCACTGAGCGCTGGTTCTGTTCCCTGCTGGGGGCTGGTGCGCACGCGGCTGGGCTACGTGCTCTTGCCGCCGGACGCTTTGCCCGAAGTGGCGGCGCGCCTGCAGGGCACGCTACCTTGGCCAGCGCCGACCGGCCTGTCGCGGCTGGCACGTGGGCACAGCCCGGTGCAGCGCGCCGCGCTCACATTTATCCGCAGCGTTGCAACATGGCGCGGGGTGCCGGCGCTGCTGGGCAGGAAGCTATCCCGCCAACTGCCTGAAGGCACTGACTATTTCAACATCGGGCACAGCAATCTGACGGACCGCGTGTTGTCCGCTGCAAAGGCGCTGGGCGGGCGCAGCCACGTTTTCATCCACGATGTTATCCCCATCGATTTCCCGCAATATCAACGGGCCGAAACCGTGCGGACGTTTGAGGCCAAACTGCGCCGGGTGCAGGCGAACGCGGATACCGTCATCTGCAATTCGGCGGACACGGCGCAGCGCACGGCGCAGATCATGGGCGCATGGGGCGATGCGCCGCGCATCATTGTTTCTCATCTGGGAACAAACCTGACGGCGCCCGCGCCTGCGGAGGTGCCCGACGGGCTGATCCCGCCCGGTCCCTTCTTTGTCACCCTCGGCACGATCGAGCCGCGCAAGAACCATGCGCTGCTGCTCGATATCTGGGACAGGCTGGGTTCGGGCGCGCCGCATCTGCTGATCCTTGGCGCCCGCGGCTGGAGCAATGACGCGGTGTTTGCCCGCCTCGATGCGCGCCCTGATAGCACCAAAATCAAGGAGGTCGCGGGGCTAAGCGACGGCGCGGTGGCAGACATCCTGCGCCGCGCAAACGGGCTGCTTTTTCCCAGCTTTGCCGAAGGCTACGGCCTACCGGCGGTGGAGGCAGCGGCCAATGGCGTTCCCGTCATTGCCTCGGACCTGCCGGTCTTCCGTGAAGTGCTTGGAAACATACCCGTTTACGCATCGCCCCACGACGGGTATCAGTGGGAAAAGGCCATCAAGGCACGGGCACAACACAGGCAGACACCCCCGCCATTTGACCCTCCCTCATGGGAGGCGCATTTCAAGGTCGTGTTAACCGTACCCTGATATGCGCAGCGCAAGCCGGGGAAACGAGGATAGATTTGGGCGCTTGGCAATCATATCGCCTCCGGCTTCAGCGCAAGCGCTGGCGTATCCGTGCGTTCCGCAAACGGCGGGAGCTGCGGCGTATTGCCGACCGCACCGCGCAGATCCGTCCCGGTGATCTGCTCCTTTTCTCGACCCAGCGGAACGAACGCATCCGCCTGCCTTTCTTCCTTGATTACTACCGCGAGATGGGGATCAACCATTTCCTGATCGTGGACAATGACAGCACGGATGGCTCGGTCGACTACCTGTCGGACCAGCCGGACGTGTCGGTCTGGCACACACGGGCCAGCTACAAGCGGTCCCGCTTTGGGGTGGACTGGCTGAACTGGCTGCAGATGAAACATGCCCACGGGCACTGGAGCCTTGTCGTCGACCCCGATGAATTCCTCGTCTACCCGTTCTGCGACACCCGTCCGCTGCGGGCGCTGACCGATTGGCTCGATGCGTCCTCCATCCGCTCATTCAGCGCGATGCTGCTGGACATGTACCCCAAAGGCCCGCTAAGCGCGCAGCCCTACCAGGCGGGGCAGAACCCGTTGGAGATTGCCAGCTGGTTCGACAGCGGCAATTACACGATGTCTCGCAACCCCCGCTTTGGCAACCTGTGGATCCAAGGCGGCCCGCGCAGCCGTGTGTTCTTTCCAGACCAGCCCGCGAAGGCGCCGGCGCTCAACAAGATCCCGTTGGTCAAATGGGACAGGCGGTACGCCTATGTCAGCTCCACCCATATGCTGCTGCCGCGCGGGCTGAACCTTGTCTACGACGAATGGGGCGGGGAGAAGGCGAGCGGTGTGCTGCTGCACGCCAAGTTCCTTGATACCTTCACCGCCAAGGCGGCCGAGGAGCTGGAGCGCAAACAGCACTACGCAGCCTCGGTCGAATACAAGGCCTATGCGGCCACCGCTCAGGAGGACCCGGACCTGTGGTGTAAGTGGTCGGAGAAATACATCAATTGGCGCCAGCTTGAGATTCTGGGCCTCATGTCCAAGGGCAACTGGGCATGAGCGGCACGGTTGGCATCATCATGCTGGTGCACACCGCACTGGACCGGGCAGAGCAGGCCGCGCGGCACTGGGCCGCGGGGGGATGCCCCGTTGTCATCCATGTCGACAAGTCGGTGCCGCGCGCCAGGTTCCACCGCTTTTCCAAGGCTCTGGCGGAGGTACCGAACCTCAAGTTCAGCACGCGCTACCGCTGCGAATGGGGCACCTGGGGCCTTGTTGCTGCGAGTCAGGCCGCGTCCGAGCTGATGCTGGGCAGTTTCCCGGGTGTGCGGCATGTCTTCCTCGCGTCGGGTTCCTGCCTGCCGCTGCGCCCTGTTGAAGAGCTGGTGGATTACCTCGCCGTACGCCCGCGCACGGACTTTATCGAAAGCGCGACAACAGCCGATGTGCCCTGGACGGTCGGCGGTCTGGATGCCGAACGGTTCACCTTGCGCTTTCCGTTCGCATGGAAACGCCAGCGCTTTCTTTTTGACCGCTACGTCGATCTTCAGCGGCGCCTTGGCCTCAAGCGGAAGATGCCGACCGGTCTTGTCCCCCATATGGGCAGCCAGTGGTGGTGCCTGACGCGCCAGACGCTTTCGGCGATCCTGCAAGACCCCGAACGCGCTGAGCATGACCGCTTTTTCCGGCAGGTCTGGATCCCGGACGAAAGCTATTTCCAGACGCTGGCGCGGCAGTATTCGATCCAGATCGAAAGCCGGTCGCTGACCCTTTCAAAGTTCGATTTCCAGGGCAAACCGCACATCTTCTACGATGATCACCTGCAACTTTTACGCCGGTCGGACTGCTTTGTCGCGCGCAAGATATGGCCGCATGCGAACCGCCTGTACGATGCGTTCCTAACCGACCCCGCAGGCGCGATGAAGCGGACGGAGCCGAACCCGGGTAAGATCGACCGCATTTTTGCCAAGGCGGTGGAGCGGCGCACGCGCGGCCGTCCCGGCCTTTATATGCAAAGCCGCTTTCCGAACCAGGACTGGGAAAACGGCGTGACGGCAGCGCCCTATTCGGTTTTCTCCGGCTTTACAGAGCTGTTCGAGAATTTCGAAAGCTGGCTGTCCAAATCCTGCGAGGCGCGGGTGCACGGGCATCTTTTCGGCCCCGACCGGGTGCATTTCGCGGATGGGCAGACCAGCCTGCACGGCGCGCTCAGCGACAGTGCGGCGCTCCGGGATTACAACCCAAACGCCTTCCTCACCAACCTGATCTGGAATACCCGCGGCGAACGGCAGGTGTTTCAGTTTGGCCCGGGGGACAATCAGGATATCATCTGGCGCATTGCCAAGGATCCGAACGCGCAGATCAGCCTCGTATCAGGTGCATGGGCGGTGCCTTTGTTCCGCTCCAACGCCAATTTTGGCGACATCCGCCGCGCCGCCGCGCGCCTTCAAAAGGTTGAGCGGGAATTCCTCGACGCGCTCCGCTCGCCCTGGACGAAGGCGCGGGTGCGCATCTGGACGATGGCCGAGTTTATCGAGGCTCCGATGGAGCCGTTGCAAACCATCCTGGACGAGATTGGCCCGGGCCAGACCCGCCGCCTGTCCGAAGTGCCGCGCATGGCGGACCTGTCCGGCTTTGGCCAATTCCTGCAAAACCTGAAAAACCAGGGGATGCACCCCTACCTGATGGGCGATTTCCCTGTTGAGCCGCTCGACGGCACCTCGGTGCCGCCCGCGCGCAAACCTTATCTGGTGCGGTAGAACATGGGTGCCAAGTTCGACTACTTCATCGTTTTCGCGGAGATGCGGACGGGGTCCAATTTCCTTGAGGCGAACCTGAACGCGATGGAAGGCATTGCCTGCCACGGTGAGGCGTTCAATCCGCATTTCCTGGGCTACCCCAAAACGACCGAGATCCTTGGCGTCACGCAGGATCAGCGCGATGCGGACCCCAAGCGTCTGCTGAGGGAAATTCGCCGTGATCCGGATGCGCTGGGCGGGTTTCGGTATTTCCACGACCATGACCCGCGCATCCTCGACAAGTGCCTCGACGATCCCAAATGCGCGAAGATCGTGCTGACGCGGAACCCGCTGGACAGCTATGTCAGCTGGAAGATCGCGCAGGAGACCGGCCAATGGAAACTGACCGACGCCAAGTCGCGCAAGGACGGGCGGGCCACCTTCGACGCGGCCGAGTTCGAGGCGCATGTGCAGGCGCTTCAGGATTTTCAGGTGATGCTGCTGAACCGGCTGCAAGTGTCCGGGCAGGCGGCGTTCTATGTTGCTTACGAAGACCTGCAAAGCGTTGAGGTGATGAACGGGCTGGCCCGCTATCTCGGGGTTGAGCCAAGTCTTGAGGCGCTCGACAAAAACCTCAAGAAACAGAACCCCAGCCCGACGGTGGAAAAGGTCCGCAACGCGGACGAGATGACGGCGGCGCTCGCGCGGCTGGACGCGTTCAATTTGACTCGTACACCGAATTTCGAGCCGCGCCGCGGGCCTGCGGTGCCGACCTACGTGATGGCCGCGCAGGCGCCGCTGCTGTACCTGCCGATCAAGGGCGGGCCGGAGGCGGAGGTCAAGGCGTGGCTCGCCGCGCTTGATGGGGTGGCGGCCGATGCGCTTCAGCTGCGCCCGTCGCAAAACGCCCTGCGGCAGTGGATGCGCAAGCACGGCGTGCACCGCAGTTTTACCGTCCTGCGCCACCCAGTGGCCCGTGCGCACTGCGCCTTCTGCACCCATATCCTCAGCACCGGCGAGGGCAGCTACCCGGCCCTGCGCGGCACGCTCATCCGCCGCTACGCGCTTCCCATCCCTGAAGAGATGCCGGATGCAGGCTATGACCTGCAAGCGCATCGCACGGCCTTCGCGGCGTTCCTGACCTTCTTGAAGGGCAACCTTGCGGGGCAGACAGCGATCCGCGTGGACGCGTCATGGTGCAATCAGGCGCAGGCGATCGAGGGGTTTGGCGAATTTGTCCTGCCTGACATGTTGATCCGGGAGGACCGCATGGCCGCGGACCTGCCCGCCCTCGCCGCGCAGCTGGGGATCGACGCGCCCGCGCCAGAGGCGGCGCAGGGGGATGCGCCGTTCGCGCTCGATCAGATTTACGACGCAGAGATTGAGGGGCTCGCGCGGGATGTCTACGCGCGCGACTACCTGATGTTTGGCTTTGGGGATTGGCGGGCTTAGGCGGCCTGCGCCGAATGCGCGTCAGCGAGGATTGCAAACAGCTTGCCCGCGTCGCGGTTGGCGCGCAGCTTGTCACAGACCGCGCTGTCCCGCAGCGTGCGTGAGACAAGCGCAAGCGCCTTGAGGTGCTCAACCCCCGCATCCTCGGGCGCAAAGAGCGCAAAGGCGATGTCCACCGGCTGGCGGTCCACGGCGGCAAAATCCACGGGCTTTTCAAGCACCACGAACAGCCCGACCACCGCACTCAGCCCCGACACGCGCGCATGGGGCAGCGCCACACCGTGGCCAACGCCGGTCGGGCCAAGCGCCTCGCGGGCGACAAGGGCTTCGACAACGCCGCCCGCCTCCAGCCCGTAGGCCAGCTCAGACAGCTCGCCAATTTCCTGCAGCAGCCGCTTTTTGCTGGACACGGAGGTCAGCACCTTGATGGCCTCAGGTTTCAGGAGGTCTGAAAAATTCATCCCGCTCGCCCATTTTTTACGGGCCGCAGGGCGCATCGTCGTTGCGCGCCGTGCGGCCGGTTATCCATTACGGGTCAATCCAGCCGATATTGCCGTCTTCGCGGCGATACACAACGTTGATCCCGTCCTTACCTTCATTGCGGAACACCAACACGGGTGCTCCTGCCAATTCCATTTGCATCACCGCCTCGCCCACGCTCAGCGACGGGATCTTCGTTTCCATCTCGGCCACGATGATCGGCTGGAGGCTTTCGGGCTCCGCCTCTTCGGTCGCCTCCTCCGCGGCGAGGATATACGAGGCTGCCATACCAAGTTCAACCGGTGTCGCGCGCTGGTTGTGATGATCTTTGAGGCGCCGTTTGTACCGGCGCAGCTGCTTTTCCATCTTCTCGCTGCACGCATCGAACGCGGCGTAGATCTCTGGTGCGGCGGCTTTGGCCTGCGCGGTCAGTCCCGTGCTCAGGTGAACAGTGGCTTCGCAGACATGTTCGTGCCCCGACTTTGAAAACACGACCGTCGCGTCGGTCGGACGCTCCGCATACTTACCGACAACGCCGGACAGCTCGTCCTGCACATGGGTCTGGAGGGCGGTTCCGATGTCGATTTGCTTGCCACTGATCTGATAGCGCATGAGGTCTCCTTCAAGTCGTGCGAACGTGTTCCGGGCGCGCGATTGCGGCGCGGTGCGGGGTCAGGTTCGCGGGAAAGGCAGCGCGCCGCGCCCGTCCGCGCGGCGTTGGCGCGGCTGCATCGGGCGTGAAATGGTGTCTGCCATACCGCAATTGAGCCATCGCCGTCTTCTGGTGTCAATGAAAAGGCGCGTACAAGTTGCGCCAGTCTCAGGAGACG
Source organism: Pseudomonadota bacterium (assembly GCA_039817385.1). GTDB lineage: Bacteria > Pseudomonadota > Alphaproteobacteria > Rhodobacterales > Rhodobacteraceae > JBCBCP01. Next base: position 168,454 of record JBCBVY010000002.1, read on the forward strand.
CGAAAGTTCTCGCCAAGGTAGACGCGGCGCACGTTCTGGTTTTGCACAACTTCCTCGGGCGTGCCCGACATCAGAACGCGCCCTTCGTGCAGGATATAGGCGCGGTCGACGATTTCCAGCGTTTCGCGCACGTTATGGTCTGTGATCAGCACGCCGATACCGCGGGTCTTCAGGTCCGCAACAAGGCTGCGGATGTCCCCGACAGAGATTGGATCCACCCCCGCGAAAGGCTCGTCCAACAGCAGGTAGTTGGGCGAGGCGGCAAGGCAGCGGGCGATCTCCACCCGGCGGCGCTCGCCCCCTGACAGAGCCAAGGCAGGGGCGCGGCGCAGGTGTTCGATGGAAAACTCGCTCAACAACTCTTCGAGCCGTTCGCGGCGGCGTTTGCGCTTGGGTTCGGTGATGTCGAGGATTGCGGCGATGTTGTCCTGCACGGACAGGCCGCGAAAGATGCTCATCTCCTGCGGCAGGTATCCGATGCCCAGCTGCGCACGGCGGTACATCGGCAGGGTCGTGATATCCGTGCCGTCAACATGCACCGTGCCACCTTCGGACTTCACGAGGCCCGCAATCGCGTAAAATGTTGTTGTTTTGCCCGACCCGTTCGGCCCCAGCAGCGCGACAACCTCGCCGCGGTTCAGATGCATGGAAAAGTCCCGGATGACCGTTTTCTTGCGGTAGGATTTCCGCAAATGCGCGATCACGAGCCCGCCTTGCGGCGTCTCCACCAGCTGCGGGCCTGCCATCAGTTGTTTCCGGTTTGCAAGATCGTCTTGACCCGGCCCGACATGCGGGCGGAGCCGTCGTTCAGGTCAACCGACATGCGGTCGGCAGTCAGCGCGCTGGGCCCCTGGGTCAGCAGAACGTTGCCGGACATCTCGATCGTGCCGCGGTCGATGTTGTAATCGGCGCGCTCCGCCTCCGCCGCATCGGGGCCGGACACGAGGGTGACTCCGCCGGTCGCTTCAAGCCGATCAATTCCGTTGCCCGAGCCTTTGTAGACAACGAGAACCCGCGCCGCGCTCAGCCGCATCTCGCCCTGCCCGATCACCACGTTGCCGCTAAAAACGGCGGTGCCGGTGGCCTGGTCCACCGACAGGTTGTCGGCGGTCACTTCGACCTCGGCATTCGGGTCCTGCCGGATCGTGCCAAAGCTGACATTGGTGCCTTGCGCCAGCGCGGGCATGGCCAGTGACAAAAGAACGAGGGTCAAAAGGGCGCGTAGGGCGGTCACGGGTTACTTACTCCGGGGTGCTTTGGGGGCGGTATACCAGCTTCACCCCGTTTGTGAAAACCAATTGGGCGGGAGCGCCGCCCGAGGTTTGCAGCGCCATTTGCCCCGCCTCCAGCCGCCCGATCAGCCCTGTTGCCGTCACCGGCCCGGGGGACAGAAGCGCGCCGGTTTCCAGGTTTGCGGTCATCGTCTCTGCCTCGATACGCAGGCCTGCGTCGCTTGTGATGTCCACATTGCCGCTCAGCTCGGCTCGGGCGGCGGCGATGTCCAGCACGCCGGTATCCGACAGCAGCAGGATGCGCCCGCCCCCCGCAAGATCGATCTGCGCCGTGATCCCTGTTGCTTGGTTACTCCCGGGCATAACGCTCAGTTTTTCGGCGGAAAACGCGATGCGGTCCCCGTCGGCAGTGGTGCCGGTAAAGAAGGGGCCGGTCATCTGCTGCTCGCGCAGCCGCTCGGCGATTTCCGCGTCGGAATAGGGGATGGTCGCGTTCGGCTCATTCGAACGGCCGAGCAGGAACAGCGTGGACAGAAGCGCCAGCGCGGCGAGCGGCAAAATGACTTTCAGGAGCGAGACAAGGCGCGAGTACCAGTCCATCGCCTCATCCCAGCCCGATCCGCAGGCAGTCATGGATGTGCAAAAGGCCCAGTGGCTGATCGCCGTCGGCGACGAAAACGCAGGTGATCTTGGCCTCGTTCATCAGCCGCGCGGCTTCCTCGGCGAGCGCGCCGGGGCGAATCGTACGTGGGTTCCGCGTCATGACATCCGCTGCCGTACGGTTTAGCAGCCCGTCCATGTGCCGGCGCAGATCGCCATCCGTGATGATCCCGGTCAGGGCGCCATCGGCGCCGGTGACGCCCACAACGCCAAAGCTTTTCTGGCTGATCTCGATCAGCGCGTCCGGCATCGGCGTGGCCTCTTGCACCAGCGGCATAGCGGCGCCGGGGTGCATCAAATCTTGTACAAGGCTCAGCTGCGCGCCCAGCTTGCCGCCGGGGTGGAAGGCGCGGAAATGCTCGGGCGTGAAGGCGCGATGTTCCATCACCGCGACGGCCAGCGCATCGCCAAGCGCCAGCGTCATCGTGGTGGACGAGGTCGGCACGACCCCGGTGCCGCACGCCTCTGCCGCGCGGGGCATCAGCAGCGTGATGTCCGCCTGCTTGCCCAGCGCGCTGTCCGCCCGAGAGGTGATCGCGATCAGCCGATTGCCAAAGCGCCGCGTGTAGGCGACGAGGTTCGCAAGCTCTGGCGCCTCCCCGCTGTTGGAGATTGCGATCACCACGTCGGCCTGCGTGATCATGCCCAGATCGCCATGCGAGGCTTCCGCCGGGTGCACGAACTGCGCCGGGGTGCCGGTGCTGGCCAGCGTTGCCGCGATTTTGCGGGCGATGTGGCCCGATTTGCCGATGCCCGTGACGATCACCCGGCCACCGGTTTCCAGGATCGCGTCAACCGCGTCCGAAAACGACGCATCCAGCATGTCGGCCAACTGGCCCAGCGCCTCCGCCTCGCAGGCGATGACGCGCCGCGCCGTATCCAGGAACGGGGTCACGAGTGGGCAAAGATGTCGGTTTCGGGCCAACCCATCAGGTCCAGCCGCGCGCGCATCGGCAAGAAGTCAAAGCACGCCTGTGCGACCTCCATCCGGCCCTCCCGCTCCAGCCGTTTGTTCAGCGCCTCGCGCAGGCGGTGCAGGTACAGCACGTCCGACGCGGCATAGGCAAGCTGCGCCTCGCTCAGCTCTGCCGCGCCCCAGTCGCTGCTTTGCTGCTGTTTGGAGATGTCGACGTCCAGCAGTTCTTGCAGCAGGTTCTTTAGCCCGTGCCGGTCCGTGTAGGTGCGGATCAGACGGCTGGCGATCTTGGTGCAGTAGACCGGCGCCGTCAGCGCGCCAAAAGCGTGGTACATCGCGGCAATGTCAAAGCGGCCAAAGTGAAAGAGCTTGAGCACGTCCTGGTCTTCCAGCACCCGGCAGAGGTTGGGCGCCGCGTCCTGCCCTTTGGCGATCTGGACAATATGCGCGTTGCCGTCCCCGCTGGACAGTTGTACGACGCACAGCCGGTCGCGGTGCGGGTTCAGGCCCATCGTCTCGCAATCAATCGCAACGACAGGTCCAAGGTCGAGGTCATCGGGCAGATCGCCCTTGTGCAGGTGGTTCGTCATGCAGCGCCGTATAGACAAGGCCGCCGCCCGGGGGAAGGCGGCGTTTGCGCGCTAGGCGGAAAGGGTATCAAGCGGCGGGCGTGGCAGCTGAGCGAGCAACCCGCCAACTAGCACGCGGCAGTCATGGCCTCGCCACGTCTCGGAATACAGATCGCGCGGCAGTTCCGGGTGGCGCAGCACCAGCCGCCGCCAGCCATGCACAATCAGGCAGCGCAGCGTGGCGACCTGCAACGGGGTCAGTGTTTCGGCGTTCAGCGACAGACTCGCCACATGGCCCAGCCGCGCGTGCAGCGCTGCGTAATCCTCCGCAAGGTCTGGCCGCTCAAGCTGCGCGCCCAGCCACGGCGGTGTGTTGCCCGGCGTCAGTAAGAGCGCACCGTCAGGCGCCGTGGCAGTCACGGCACCAACAAAAAGCCGCGGCGCCAGCTGGGTAAAACCGCGCCGCTGCATGTCCGTGCGTTCTTCAAGGCCCGCCGCCTCCAGAAGCACCATGCGCCAGTCCTGCGCAGTCTCCTCCGGGGTGCGGTAAATCCGCTCTGCCGCGGCAAGGGATTCCCGGCGCCCTTTCTCTGTCAGGCGGTGCCTGCTTGTCCGCCCCGCCTTTTGGGATGTGATCCACGCGTCCTTCGTGCGCAGCCGGTGCAGGGCGACGCGGGTCGCCTCCGGCCTGATCTTCATCTCTGCCATCAACGCGGACAGGACCGGCCCTTCAACCGCGTCCCCCGTCCCCAGCGCCAGATCGCCGAAGACGGTGGCGATCATGGACCACACACGCAGGTTCGCACTGTCCTCCAGCGCCTCGACCGCGGCGGCATATGGATCAGAAGGCATTCATCGTCAGAAGTTCATACTCCGCCACCGGCTCGGCGTCCTGATTGGTGAGCGTCACGTGCCAGCGCACTTCGCCATAGTCCTCATTCCGCGGCGTCTTGGCCTTGACGGTCAGGCGCACGCGGATGCTGTCACCGGGCTGCACCGGCTTCAGGAAGCGTAGACCATCCAACCCCGTATTGGCCAGCACCGGGCCCGGATCGGGCTGCACAAAGAGGCCCGCCGCAAAAGACAGCAGCAGGTAGCCATGCGCGACGCGGCCCGGAAAGAACGGATTGGCCGCCGCGGCGTCCTCGTCCATGTGGGCGTAAAACGTGTCGCCGGTGAGATGGGCGAAGGTTTCGATATCCTCCAGCGTGACCTCGCGCGCGCCCGTATAAAGCGTGTCGCCGATGATCAGATCGCCATATGGCCGCGTGAAGGGGTGCGCCTTTTCGGTATGCTCCTCAGCGCCCGGCAGCCATGTGCCGGTCAGCGCGCTGAGCATCCGGGGGCTGCCTTGCACCGCGCTGCGCTGCATGTAGTGTTTGACGGCGCGGATCCCGCCCAGTTCCTCACCCCCGCCCGCGCGGCCCGGCCCGCCGTGCACCATGTGCGGGAGCGGCGCACCGTGGCCCGTCGCCTCGCCCGCGGCTTCGCGGTTCATCACGTAAAGCCGCCCGTGGAAGGCGGCAGCCCCTAGAGCGACCTCGCGCACGGTATCCGCATCGTTGGAAAAAACGGAGGCCACGAGCGAGCCTTGCCCCCGGTTCAGCAGCCGCGCCGCGTGGGCCGCATCGCGGTAGGGCATGAGGGTGGAGACAGGGCCAAACGCCTCCGTATTGTGCACCGCCTCTGCCGCGTCGGGGTCGGTGCAGAGCATCAGGTGCGGGCGCAGGAACGCGCCGTCCATGTCCGCGCCGGTCAGAACCTCGCCGCCGATCTGCGCGACCTTCTCCAGCACGTCCGCCTTGTGGCCCCTGTTCACCAGCGCACCCATCTGGGTGTCTTTCTCGCGCGGATCGCCCACGCGGACGTCTGCCAGCGCCTGTGTCAGGGCGTCCTGCACCGCATCCAGATGCGCCTCTGGGACCATGATCCGGCGTATCGCGGTGCATTTCTGCCCCGCCTTCGCGGTCATTTCCGTCACCACTTCGCGCAGCAGCAGGTCGAATTCCGGCGTGCCGGGGGCGGCATCGGGGCCAAGCACAGTGGCGTTCAGGCTGTCCTGTTCGGCGGTGAAGCGCACGCCGTTGTCCAGCAGGTTTGGATGCCCCCGCAGCTTGCGCGCGGTGTTGGCAGAACCGGTAAAGGTCACCACGTCCTGGCAGGTCAGGTGGTCCAGCGCATCGCCGACCCCGCCCGCGATCAGCTGCAAGGCGCCATCGGGCACGAGGCCCGACGCCAGCATGATCCGCACACAGGCTTCGGTGATCTGGCAGGTCGCGGTCGCGGGCTTGACGATGGCGGGCATCCCGGCGAGCCATGTCGGCGCGAGCTTTTCCAGCATCCCCCAGACCGGGAAGTTGAATGCGTTGATGTGCAGCGCCGTGCCCAGCAGCGGGGTGCAGATGTGCTGGCCCAGAAACTGGCCGCCCCGCCCCAGCTGTTCGGGCGCGCCGTCGCGCAGCACGTGGGCATCCGGCATCTCCCGCCGCCCCTTGGAGGCATAGACAAGCATCGTGCCAATCCCGCCATCCACGTCGATCTTGTGATCGGACAGCGTGCCGCCGGACTCAAAGCTCAGATCATACAGCGCTTGCCGATGGTCCCGCAGATGCAGCGCCAGCGCTTTGAGCAGTCGCGCCCGGTCGTGGAAAGTCATCGCGCGAAGGGAGGCGCCGCCCATCTCGCGGGCATGGCCCAGCATCGCCTGCACATCCAGCGCATCATTGCCCGCCTCGGCGATGATCTGCCCGGTCAGCGCGCTTTCAATGGCGCGCGCCCCGGCCCCTGGCGCGATCCATTGGCCCGCCGCAAACGACGACACATGCAGCATGCCTTCCTCCCCTAGTGTTGGTCGTAGTCCACCGCCAATTCATCCGTCAGCGGGTAGCTTTGGCAGGTCAGCACATAGCCGCGCTCGACCTCGTAATCCTCAAGCGCGTGGTTGGCGAGCATCTCGACCTCGCCCCGCGTTACCTTGGCCTTGCAGGTCGAACAAACCCCGGCTTTGCAGGCATAAGGCGCCTCAAGGTTCGCAGCGAGGGCCGCGTCGAGGACGGAGGTGCCCTTGTCCATCTCCACCTCATGGCCGGTGCCATCCACGGTCACCACCATGCGCGTTCCGGGGGCGTCTGCCCGTTTGGCCATCGCCTGCTGCGCGAGTTGCCCCTGCTGGGACGCGCCGAACAGCTCGAACTTGACCCGGTCCTCGGCCATGCCCGCGGCCTTCAGCCGGTCCGCGATGGTCAGCATCATCGGCTCCGGCCCGCAGATGAACGCCAGATCGCTGCCCGCCACATCAACCCAGCCTTGGAACAGCGCATCCAGCTTCTCCGGGTCCAGACGGCCCGAGAAAAGGTCGATGTCCATCCCCGTCTCCAGCACGTGGATCAGCGTAAGGCGGCCCATGAAGCGGTTCTTCAGGTCGTCCAGCTCTTCGCGGAACATGATCGTGTGCGCGGCCCGGTTGGCGTAGACCAGCGTAAAGTGGCTCTGCGGCTCGCGGCTCAGCACCGTACGCAGGATCGACAGGACGGGCGTGATCCCGGAACCGCCGGCAAAACCGAGGTAACGCTTAGCCCGCTCCGGCTCGATCGGGGCGTGGAACTGGCCCATCGGCGGCATCGCTTCCAACACGTCGCCGACCTGAAGCGCTTCATTGGCAAAGGTCGAAAAGGCGCCGCCGTCGACCCGCTTGATACCGACTTGCAGCTTGCCATCGTCAACGCCGGCGCAGATCGAATAATTCCGGCGGATCTCTGTGCCGTCAAAGTCGCGGCGGAAGGTCAGGTATTGCCCTTGGGTAAAGGCAAACGCCTCTGGCTCCTGCGGCGTCAGCGTTAGCACAACCGCGTCCCGGATCGTGCGGTGAATGCCCGTGACGGTAAGAGGATGAAAGCTGGCCATCAGATGCACTTGAAATAGTCAAAGGGTTCCAGGCAGTCGGTGCAGCGCCATTGCGCCTTGCAAGGGGTCGAGCCAAACTGGCTGATCCGCTCGACATGTTTGCTGCCGCAATGGGGGCACTTTTCAGGCCCGCCGGCGGGCTGGGGCGGCGCGATGCCATAGTCCTCCAGCTTGGCGCGGCCCTTGTCCGACAGCCATTCGGTGGTCCAGGGCGGGGCCAGCTGGCGTTTGAGCTCCAGCTTTTGGATCCCGGCGGCGCGCAAAGCCGTCTCGATCTCCATGTTGATCACGGTCGTTGCGGGGCAGCCTGAATAGGTCGGCGTGACGGTCACGACGAGCGTATCCCCAGCCCACGCGACATCCCGGATGATGCCCAGATCCACAAGGCTGATCACCGGAATCTCCGGATCGGGCACGGTGTCAAGCAGCGCCCAGATGTCTTCGACGGACGGCAAGGTGTCTACCATGTCGCGCCCGGATAGCTGCGGGGCAGAACCTGCATCGTGGCCAGCATGTGCCCAAGGTGTTCGGAATGGCGCGCGCCGGTCTTGCCGCCTTGATGGGCAAAGTCCGACGCAGGGCGGGTCAGGGTTGCCTCGATCAGAACCTCCGCCATCGCTGCGTCAAAAGCGGGGCGCAGGGTGCTGACGTCCAGAACCGTACGGTCCACGTCATCAGCGGTGAACATCTCGCCGACATAAGGCCAAAGCCTGTCCAGCGCGGCCTGCATCCGGTCGTGGCTCTCGGCCGTTCCGTCGCCAAGGGCGACGACAATCTCGGCCGAGCGTTCGGCGTGGTAGGTAACTTCCTTCACGGCCTTCTGCGCAATCTCGGCAACCTGCGGCTCCGTATGTTCCGACAGCGCACGCAGGGCCAGCAGGTGCCAGTGATCAAACAGAAACTGCCGCATCATCGTGTGGCCAAAATCGCGGTTTGGCTGTTCGACGAGAAGTAGGTTCCGAAAGTCCCACGCGTCGCGGTGAAAGGCGAGCGCGTCGGCATCGCGGCCTGCGCCTTCGACCTCTCCGGCAAGGCCCAGCCACAGCTGCGTCTGGCCGATCAGGTCCAGCGCGGTGTTGGCGAGCGCAATGTCCTCTTCCAGCACCGGCGCATGGCCGCACCACTCAGACACCCGGTGGCCAAGGACAAGCGTGTTGTCCCCCATCCGGCAGAGCCATTCGAAGGGCAGGTCGATCACGTCCGCCATCACATCGCCCCTACATCGTCAGGGATGTCGAAGAAGGTCGGGTGCCGATACACCTTGTCATCTGCGGGATCATAGAGCGCGCCCTTGTCGTCCGGGCTGGACGCCGCGATGGCGTCCGCCGGGACAGCCCAGATGCTCACCCCTTCCTTGCGGCGGGTGTAGACGTCGCGGGCGTTGCGGATCGCCATCTCCGCATCAGGGGCATGGAGCGAGCCGACATGCCGATGGCTCAGCCCGTGCTGGCCGCGGATGAAAATTTCCCAAAGGGGCCATTCAGCGTTCATCGTTCCTCCTCTCCGCGATCAAAACGCATAGGCTTCAACGCGGTTTCCGCTGGGGTCGGCGACTTGTACGCGCACGGGTCCGGCATCCTGAAATTCTAGCTCTGTGATCCCGTCCCGTGCGAAACGTTCGCGCAAGGACACAACGGTTTCAGCACTTTCCGCGCGAAAGCCGAAATGATTGGTCCGCGGCACGTCCGGCACGTTTCCCTCACTCAGCGCCAGCAATGCGCCGTCCTGTCCGGCAAGGATCAAAAGGTGATCGTCCTCGTGCACACGGTTTTCGAGACCGAAGTAGCGTGCGTAGAACGCCGCCGCTGCTTCGCGATCCGAAACCGTCAATGCCACGTGGTCGAGCCGCATGGCCTATTCCGCGGCCAGCTTTGCCGCGCGCTTTTTCGCGGCGTGGGCCATCATGCCCTCGCGCACCCAAGCGCCATCATCCCACGCCTTGTTGCGGGCCTCGATCCGGTCGGCGCTGGCCGGGCCGTTGCCGTTTAGCACGTCAAAGAATTCGGTCCAGTCCGGCTGCGCGAAGTCATAGCCGCCTTTTTCCTCATTCCACGTGAGCGTCTCGTCCGGGATGGTCAGACCAAGGTACTCTGCCTGCGGCACGGTCTGGTCGACGAATTTCTGGCGCAGCTCGTCATTGGAGCTGATCTTGATTTTCCACGCCATCGACTGTTCGGAGTGCACCGAGTCCGCGTCCGACGGGCCGAACATCATCAGCGACGGATACCAGAACCTGTTCAGCGCATCCTGCGCCATGCGCTTTTGCGCCTCTGTGCCATTCGCCATCTTCATCATGATGTCGAAGCCTTGGCGCTGGTGGAAGCTTTCCTCCTTGCAGATGCGCACCATCGCGCGGGCATAGGGCCCGTAAGATGTGCGTTGCAGCGGCACCTGGTTCATGATCGCCGCCCCATCAACCAGCCAGCCAACCGCGCCCATGTCGGCCCAGGTCAGGGTCGGGTAGCTGAAGATGGAGCTATACTTCATCCGACCGTCCAGCAGCTGCCGCGTCAGCTCATCGCGGGACATGCCCAGCGTTTCCGCCGCGCAGTAAAGGTAGAGGCCATGCCCCGCCTCGTCCTGCACTTTGGCCAGCAGGATCGCCTTGCGCTCAAGCGTCGGCGCGCGGGTGATCCAATTGCCCTCAGGCAGCTGGCCAACGATTTCGGAATGGGCGTGTTGGCCGATCTGGCGGATCAGAGTCTTTCGATAGCCTTCGGGCATCCAGTCTTTCGGCTCGATCTTCTCGCCCGCTTCAATACGCGCCTGGAAGGCGGCGAGCTTGGCCGGATCGTCTTGCGTCTTCTCGGATTTGATCATCTGTGCATACATCGTCAGACCCTTTCGAGGATAAAAAATGTTTTACGCGCGCTCGAGAATAAGCGCGACGCCCTGGCCAACACCCACGCACATTGTGCACAGGGCATAGCGGCCACCGGTTCGTTTCAGTTGATAGGCTGCCGTCATCACCAGACGCGCGCCGGACATGCCCAGCGGATGGCCAATGGCGATGGCGCCGCCTTGTGCATTCACGCGCGGATCGTCATCCGCGACGCCAAGCGCCCGCAGCGTGGCGAGGCCCTGGGAGGCGAACGCCTCGTTCAGTTCAATCACGTCCATCTGGTCGACGGTCAGCCTGCACCGCGCCAGCACCTTTTGTGAGGCGGGCACCGGGCCGATCCCCATGACCCGCGGCGCAACGCCGGCGGCGTTCATCGCGACGATGCGGACCATCGGGGTCAGGCCGTGCTCCTTTGCAGCGTCCTCGGACGCGATCAGCAAGGCGGCGGCGCCGTCATTCACGCCTGACGCGTTGCCTGCGGTCACCGTCTTGTCCGGCCCGTTCACGCCGCGCAGCGTGGCCAGCTTGTCCGCGCCGGTTCCGGGGCGCGGGTGCTCGTCCGTGTCCATAATGATCGGATCGCCCTTGCGCTGCGGGATCGTGACCGCGGCGATCTCGTCCGCAAAGGCACCCGCCTCATGCGCTACAGCCCAGCGCTCCTGCGAGCGGGCGGCAAAGGCGTCCTGATCGGCGCGGCTGACCTGGTAATCCTCGGCCACATTGTCGGCCGTTTCCGGCATCGAATCGGTGCCATATTTGGCCTTCATCTTTGGGTTCACAAAGCGCCAGCCGATGGTTGTGTCGTAAATCGCGTTGCCACGAGAGAAGGCTGTTTCGGCCTTTGGCATCACGAACGGGGCGCGGGACATTGATTCGACCCCGCCAGCGATCACCATGTCCAGATCTCCGGCCTTGATCCCGCGAGCGGCAGCCCCAACCGCGTCCATGCCCGATGCGCACAGGCGGTTGATCGTCGCGCCTGGAACGGTCTCGGGCAGGCCCGCCAGCAGGGCAGCCATGCGCGCAACGTTGCGATTGTCCTCGCCCGCCTGGTTTGCACAGCCATAGATCACGTCATCCAGCGCGCCCCAGTCCACGCCAGCGTTCCGCGCCATCAGCGCCGCGATGGGCGCGGCCGCGAGATCGTCGGTGCGAACCGAAGACAATGCGCCGCCGTATCGTCCAATCGGCGTGCGCTGCGCGTCACAGATATAGGCGTCCATCCGCTTCCTCCCTGGCACGGCAACTTATGGCGCTCTGCGATTCGAGGCAAGAATTGTGTTACGTTTTTGAAGAATGCCGCTCCATATCGTAACGTGTTGTGCGATATTCTGCGTTCTTTTGTTACCCTGCGGCGAACGCAGCGCAGCCACACACGCCGCTAGGATCGTCGTGTTTCGGCTGCTGAACAAAGGTAGGATGAGTGGTGCCCAGAAGAGGACTCGAACCTCCACGACCTTTCGGTCACTGGTACCTGAAACCAGCGCGTCTACCAATTCCGCCATCTGGGCACGGGTTGGTGAGCCACGCGTGTAAGCGCGGGGGCAGAGGGAGTCAACGCCGTTTTGACGCTTTGCGCGGCTGAAGGCACAGGACGCTCCACTCACACCGGCAAAGCCCCCTTTGCAGAAATTGCTGCACGTTTTCTTGGCCACATGAAACGAGCATGAGCGCGCCAATTTGGCGTCTTGCCCGTGTGCGGGCACGGGGCTAACTGCAAGCGTACAAAAGGCGCGGAGAGCGGAACATGTCCAAACTGGTAACGATCTACGGCGGCTCGGGGTTTGTGGGGCGCTATATTGCGCGGCGCATGGCTCAGGCGGGCTGGCGCGTACGGGTTGCGGTGCGCCGTCCGAACGAAGCGCTCTTCGTCAAGACTTACGGCGTTGTTGGCCAGGTTGAGCCCGTGCTTTGCAATATTCGCGACGATGCCTCGGTGGCGTCGGCGCTTCAAAGCGCGGATGCGGTGGTGAACTGCGTTGGCATCCTCGCGCGCGACGGCAAAAACACCTTTGACGCGGTGCAGGCCGAAGGGGCCGAACGGATTGCGAAGGTCGCTGCCGCGGCGGGCATCCAGAGCATGGTCCAGATTTCTGCCATCGGGGCAGACCCCAGCTCTGACAGCGAATACGCCCGCACCAAGGCCGAGGGGGAGCAGGCGGTGCTGCGCCACATGCCGGATGCGGTCATCCTGCGCCCATCGATCATTTTTGGCACCGAAGACCAGTTCTTTAACCGCTTTGCAGCCATGTCGCGGTTGGGCCCTGCGCTGCCCGTTGTCGGCGCGGATACGAAGTTCCAGCCGGTCTATGTCGACGATGTCGCCCACGCGGCGGAGCTGGCGCTGACGGGCCGTGCTGCGCCGGGGATCTACGAGCTGGGCGGGCCGGAGGTGCGCACCTTCCGCGAGTTGATGCAGATGATGCTTCAGATCGTGCGCCGCCGCCGCCTGATCCTGAACGTGCCGTTTTTCGCCGCGCGGATCATGGCGCTGGGCGGGGCTGTGGGCGAGTTCCTGAGCCTTGGTATCTTCAAATCGCCGATCACAAGCGATCAGGTCACCAACCTGATGAAGGACAACGTCGTGTCTGAAGGGGCGCGCGGCTTTGCCGATCTGGGGATCGAGCCGCAGGACATGGACGCGATCCTGCCCGACTACCTGTGGCGCTTCCGCCCCTCGGGCCAATACGACGCGATCAAGGAAAGCGCACAGAACCTCAAGGGGTAATCAAGGGTGCATCCCGCGTGACTTGCCCTTCGGCGGGAGCCGGCAAGATGCCATACGTGCCCTCCGCCACAAGCAGTACTCCAATCACAAGCGCGACGATCGCCATTGACAGGTCGCCTCCGTCAATTTTTGAGGCTCGCCAAAACTTTTTGGCGGACCAAGCTAACATGCCGAGCCCTCCCGCCGCTGTCATGGCAGGCATGAACATATCGCTGAAGTCCATGAAGGCACCTCCAAGCATCTGTGACATGCCCCACAGTTGCCAGAACTGCCCTCCTTTGCAAGAAAATAATAGTATGTTTTCAAATATAGTAGGAAGATACGATCAAGATACAGGGTTGTCCATGTAGTAACTTGCAAAATGTAGAAATATTTCCTGTATATAGTGGCCGATATTTGAACCTTCTTGCTTGATTGCTTTGTTTCTGCTACGAAGCGAAAAACGAAGATTGAGGTGCTCGCAGTGGCGACTAAGAAAGAAGTTCCTGACACTTTGCTTTCTATCCGACCCCAAGAGGGAGGTACTGTGATAGTCGAGGGCCTTAGTAAAAGACTCGATGCACTCGGCCTGACACCTGGTGCGGCAGGTCATGTGTCAGGCGTAGCCCCACGAACAATTGAGCGTATGCTCTCCAAGCAAACTGTTCGGCGAAAATCAGTCGAAGATCTTGTGCGCGGTTTGACCGAGGCTGGTATCCCGCTGGACGTCGAGGCTGATTTTGTTATCGCAAAACCGGCATCGGTATCCACTGATGTAGAACTCTCTAACGTGCAGGGCATTCCGGGTCAGGCTGTTGAGTTCCCAGTTGACGTGGAACTTGCGAACATAGAGCAGAATGTGGATGCCCTCGTCGATAAGCTAAGCCTTTTGACCCGCCGGTTCAGGAAGAATGGTACCGCGATGCTAGGGGTTGAGGTGTTTTCCCTGATGCAAGCGAAAGAGAATTTTGATCAATTGTTCGATCAGTTGATAAAGATTCATTCAAAACACAATTCTTAGCTGTAGGCCCAGATCAGCAGCCCAATGCCGAGCAGGCAGCGGTAGATCACGTAAGGCGTGAAGCTGACGGTGCGCAGCAGGCGCATCATGATCCACAGCGCCAGCAAGGCGCAGGCAAAGGCGAAGACCGCAGCGATTAACCCGTCGCGCATCAGCGCCCAGTTCGCTTGCCCCGCCACGTCGAGGCCCAGCAGCGTGCCGGAGGCGATGATGGTCGGGATGCTCATGAGCATCGCAAGCCGCGCCGCGCCTTCCCGGTCATAGCCCAGCGCGCGGCCCGCGGTGATACAGATGCCCGCGCGCGAAGTGCCCGGGATCAGCGCAATCGCTTGGGCGAGGCCCATGAGGGCGGCGTCTTTCAGGCTCCATTGCGCTGCGGTGCGCTCTTTCGGGCCGCGCTGATCGGCGAGGTACAGAACGATCCCAAAGCCCAGCATCGCCCAGCCGATCACAGCGACGGAGCGTAGCGCCTCGGCCAATCCCGTCAGATGCAGCAGGGCGCCCGCAATCACCACCGGCACAGTTGCGATGGCGAGGCACAGGGCAAGAAAGGCGCCGCCGGTGTCCACCTTCCCGCGCAAGAGCCGGCCCGTACCGGCCAGCGCCAGCTTCACGTCGGCCCAGAAATACAGAATCACCGCGCCCAGCGTCCCGATATGGACCGCCACATCGATGGCGAGGCCTTGGTCCTCCGCGCCGGTCACCTGCGGCAGCAGGACAAGATGGCCCGAGCTGGAGACCGGCAGGAACTCCGTCAGGCCCTGAATGGCGGCGATCAAAAGGAGATGAAACAGCGACATATGCCTGACCTTTTGGGCGGGTATACAAGGGGCGGCGGCTAAGTCGAAGCCCGAACATTAGGTCCGATGCGGCCTTAAAACTTGCCGCAATGCAGCACGCGGGCCGTCTTGCGCCGAGAATTTCGATAATAAAGGTCAGCACTTTTGCCTTTTCATCGCGCGCAGCTTCGGCTAGACCGCGCGGGCTGAAGGATTTGAGGGAGCGGCAGCAATGGCCAAGCAACCGATGTTGAAGTTTGTGAGCACGCCGCGGGATATGCCACAAAAGCGGGGCGCCGAGGTCCGCCGTGAAGACTTCCGTGAAATCTACGCGGAGTATGCGGAGGCCAAGGCGCAGGAGCAGGCGAGCCGTTGTTCGCAATGCGGTGTGCCGTATTGCCAGTCGCACTGCCCCCTGCACAACAACATCCCCGATTGGCTGCGCCTGACTGCCGAAGGCCGCTTGCAGGAAGCCTACGAGGTCAGCCAGGCGACAAACACCTTCCCGGAAATCTGCGGCCGCATCTGCCCGCAGGATCGCCTGTGCGAAGGCAATTGCGTGATTGAACAGTCCGGCCACGGCACCGTCACAATCGGCAGCATCGAAAAATACATCACCGACACCGCGTGGGAAGAAGGCTGGGTGCAGCCGATCACACCGGCGCAGGAGCGCAGCGAATCTGTTGGCATCATCGGCGCGGGCCCTGGCGGGCTGGCGGCAGCGGACGTACTGCGCCGGGCAGGTGTGCAGGTCACGATCTATGACCGCTACGACCGCGCGGGTGGCCTGCTGACCTATGGCATACCGGGCTTCAAGCTGGAGAAGGACGTTGTGATGCGCCGCAACGCACAGCTTGAGGCGGGCGGCGTCACCTTCCGGCTGAATTGCAACGTGGGCGCGGATATCTCCTTGGACGAGATCCGCGCGGCCCATAACGCGGTGATCATTGCGACGGGTGTCTACAAAAGCCGCGATCTGGACCTGATCAACGCCGAGGCGGACGGGATCGAGAAGGCGCTCGATTTCCTGACGGCCTCCAACCGCAAAAGCTTTGGTGACGCGGTCGAGGAATTCGACAGCGGGCGCCTGAACGCGGAAGGCAAGCGTGTCGTCGTGATTGGTGGCGGCGACACGGCGATGGACTGTGTGCGCACCAGCATCCGTCAGGGCGCAACCTCGGTCAAATGCCTCTACCGCCGCGACCGGGCCAACATGCCCGGCTCCCAGCGCGAAGTGCAGAATGCGGAGGAGGAAGGCGTTGTGTTCGAATGGCTGAGCGCGCCGAAGGGCTTCACCACTGGGGATAGTGGCGTGGCCGGTGTCATGGTGCAAAAAATGCGCCTCGGCGCGCCGGACGCGACGGGCCGCCAGACGCCGGAGGTGATCGAAGGCGCCGACTATGTCGAAGAAGCGGACCTTGTGATCAAGGCGCTGGGGTTCGAGCCCGAAGAGCTGCCCAAGCTTTGGGGCACCGATGGGCTGGAAGTGACCCGTTGGGGCACGATCAAGGCAGAGTTCGAAAGCGGCCGGACGGCTTTGGACAATGTCTACGCGGTCGGCGATATCGTGCGCGGTGCCAGCCTTGTGGTGTGGGCGATCCGCGATGGGCGCGACTGCGCCGAAGCGATCCTAAGCTCGCTCGAAAACGCGGCCATCGCGGCAGAGTAAGCGGCGGGCGTGCGCCCTGCTGCGGCACAAGGAAGTGATGTGAACAAGCAAGTGGCAAAACTCGGGATCACCTGTGTGGTGGACACCGACCTGCTTCAGGTCTGGCAGCATGTTGGCCAGCCCGGGGCAGAGACGCTTGTCGTGTCGTTTGCCTCTGTCGGAGCGGACCCAGATACCGCGCCACCGCTGGAATTTCCAAAGCTGGCCACGCAGAACGGCGCAGGCCCTGCGCTCTTCATCGTGGACAAAACGCGCAGCTGGCTGAACGCGCCGGGGCTGCTCGAAGATGTCGTGGCCCAGATCGAAAAATGCGCCGACCGACATGGCGTGCGCCGCATCGTGACCATCGGCAATTCGATGGGCGGGTATAACGCGGCGCTGATCGCGGGCTTTACCAAGGTCGATGTTGCGCTGTGCTTTTCGCCGCAGGCGTCGGTGCACCCGGATGTGGTGGGCGACGATCTGCGCTGGCCGCGGTACCGGGTGGGCATCGACCCGCATCGGTTTACGGGGCTGGGCGCGCATCTGTCGGATCAGACGCGTTACGTTGCGGTCTTTGGCGACCGCGCGCGCGAGGCGCCGCAGTTCCGGCGTTTCCCTGACGCGGGCAACGTCACAGTGCTAATGCTACCGGGGCAGGGGCACGGGACGGCCTTTACGCTGAAGAAGTTTGGCCTTCTGGGCGATGCGGTGGCGCTGGCCTTTGACGGCAACATGCAAGGGCTGCTGGCCTACCTGGGTGACAAACTTGACGCCTACCCGCGCCGCGCGGATCAGACGGGCCTTGCGCCGGTGCGCCTGCGCGATGGCGATCTGGAACGCGCCGCGCAGGCCGCGATGGCAAGCGGGGAGCTGCACCTTGATTAAGCGCCTAACCCTGACCCTTGCCGTGCTGGCCGCGCCCGCTGCCGCAAGCAATGTATTCACCCCGCCCGAGGGGTGCACGCCGCAGCTGACGATCCAGACGCGGTCCTGCAAGGTCGAAAACATCTATACCTGCGCCTCCGATGCGCCAGGGGACAAGTGGCGCGCCGTGTCGGATCAAAGCGGCCCGATCTTTGTCAGCCGCATCGATGATGAAACGCAGTGGATGGAAAGCTACGAGCTGTTCCCGACGGTGCGCACCCAAATCCGCCTGCCCGCAGAGGATCCGGCCAGCCTGACCGAATTGCTGGAGACGGGGATCGACACCTATGATTTCGTACAGGAATCTGGTGGGCGCATCGTGCGGGTCGTGGGTTATGACCGGCTCACCGGCGATGATGTTCTGATCGATGATGAGCCGCTGCTGGGCACCGAATTTTCCGTCCGCTATGAGGATTTCAACGGCGTCTACCTGACCGTGACAGGCACCGAATACGTCTCTGTCCGGCACCGCCGTTTCATCGGGGGCCTTTCTACCCGGACATGGGGCGAGGTGTCCGAGGACCGCGACCATTCCCCTGTCGAATTCATCTACCCGGGCGAAGACGGGTTCTTTGCTACCAAGCCGAAATATGATTGCGAGGAAACCCTCGCGTCCTTCCGACCAAGGAGCTGACACATGACCAAGTATGACGAGAACTGGGTCCGGGCCGAAGAAGCCAAGCGCGCCTACATGGCCGAGCATGGCCTTTACTCCGAGAGCGAAGAGAAAGCCAACTGCGGCGTGGGCCTTGTGGTCTCCGTTGATGGGAAGCCGTCGCGCGCAGTCGTCGAAAACGGGATCAAGGCGCTGAAGGCGATCTGGCACCGCGGGGCGGTCGATGCGGATGGCAAGACGGGCGATGGCGCGGGCATTCACGTGCAGATTCCGGTGCCGTTCTTCTATGAGCAGATCGCGCGCACGGGCCACGCGCCCGCGAAGGACCAGTTGATGGCGGTGGGTCAGGTGTTCCTGCCGCGCACGGACTTCGGTGCGCAGGAAACCTGCCGCACCATCGTGGAATCCGAAGTGCTGCGGATGGGCTATTACATTTACGGCTGGCGGCATGTCCCGGTGAATGTCGACTGCCTCGGCGAAAAGGCGAATGCGACCCGTCCGGAGATTGAGCAGATCCTGATCTCCAACGCCAAGGGTGTGGACGAAGAGACGTTCGAGCGCGAGCTTTACGTGATCCGCCGCCGGATCGAAAAGGCGGCGGCGGCTGCGGGGGTCACTGGCCTTTACATCGCGTCGCTGTCCTGTCGGTCGATCATCTACAAAGGCATGATGCTGGCCGAGCAGGTGGCGGAGTTCTACCCCGACCTGATGGACGACCGGTTCGAGAGTGCGTTCGCGATCTACCACCAGCGTTACAGCACCAACACCTTCCCAGAGTGGTGGCTGGCGCAGCCCTTCCGGATGCTCGCCCATAACGGGGAAATTAACACGCTGAAGGGCAATCTGAACTGGATGCGCAGCCATGAGATTCGCATGGCGTCCAGCGCGTTTGGCAACATGGCCGACGACATCAAGCCGATCGTCCCGGGCGGCTCGTCCGACTCCGCCGCGCTGGACGCGGTGTTCGAAGTGCTGGTGCGCGCGGGCCGCAGCGCCCCGATGGCCAAGACAATGCTGGTGCCGGAATCGTGGTCCAAGCAGGCGGTGGAACTACCGCAGGCCTGGCGCGACATGTATTCCTACTGCAATTCAGTGATGGAGCCGTGGGACGGCCCCGCCGCGCTGGCCATGACCGATGGCCGGTGGGTCTGCGCCGGTCTGGACCGGAACGGCCTGCGCCCGATGCGCTATGTGGTGACCGCCGATGGCATGGTCATTGCCGGGTCCGAGACGGGCATGGTCCCGCTGGAGGAAGCGAACGTCGTGGAGAAAGGCGCGCTTGGTCCCGGCCAACTGCTGGCCGTCGATATGAAGAAGGGCAAGCTGTTCCACGACACGGAAATCAAGGACAAGCTTGCCGCCGCCCTGCCCTTCGGCGAGTGGGTCGGCAAGATCACCGACCTTGAAGAAGCGGTCACCGGCGTCACCGAAAAGCCGGTCTTTGAGGGCGACGCGCTAAAGCGCCGCCAGATCGCGGCGGGTTACAGCATTGAAGAGCTGGAACAAATCCTTGCCCCGATGGCCGAGGACGCAAAGGAATCGCTCGCCTCGATGGGCGACGACACGCCGTCCGCAGTGCTCAGCAAGCAGTACCGCCCGCTGAGCCATTTCTTCCGCCAGAACTTCAGCCAGGTCACCAACCCGCCCATCGACAGCTTGCGCGAATACCGCGTGATGAGCCTGAAGACCCGCTTCGGCAACCTCAAGAACGTGCTTGATGAGTCCAGTGCCCAGACCGAGATCATCACGCTGGACAGCCCCTTTGTCGGCAATGCCCAGTGGGACGAGATGACGGGCCATTTCAAGTCCGGCCTCACAGAGATCGATTGCTCCTTTGCCCCCGGCCCCGGTGCGCTGAGCGCGGGGCTCGCCCGCATCCGGGCCGAGGCGGAAGACGCTGTGCGCTCGGGCACCGGGCACATCGTGCTGACCGATCAGCACAGCGGCCCGGACAAGGTGGCGATGCCGATGATCCTTGCGACCTCTGCCGTGCACAGCCATCTGACCCGGCAGGGCCTGCGGACGTTCTGTTCCCTGAACGTACGCAGCGCGGAATGCATTGATCCGCACTACTTTGCCGTGCTGATCGCCTGCGGCGCGACGGTGGTGAACGCCTACCTTGCCGAGGATTCGCTGAACGACCGGATCCAGCGCGGCCTGTTGGGCGGCACGCTGACCGAAGCCGTTGCGCGCTACCGCGAGGCGATCGATCAGGGCCTGCTGAAGATCATGGCCAAGATGGGCATTTCCGTCGTGTCCTCTTATCGCGGCGGTCTGAACTTTGAGGCCGTGGGCCTGTCGCGCGCGATGTGCGCCGAATACTTCCCCGGAATGACCTCCCGCATCTCCGGCATCGGTGTGACGGGTATCCAGGCCAAGGCCGAAGAGGTGCACGCCCGCGGCTGGTCCGACACGGGCAACGTCCTGCCCATTGGCGGGTTCTACAAGGCCCGTAACAAGGGGGAGACCCACGCCTGGGAGGCAACCTCCATGCACATGTTGCAGGCGGCGTGCACGCGGGCGTCTTACGCGATGTGGCAGCAGTATTCGGCCAAAATGAAGTCAATGCCGCCGATCCACCTGCGTGACCTCTTGGATATCAAGCCGCTTGGCGAGGCGGTGCCGATTGAGGAGGTGGAAAGCATCACCTCGATACGCAAGCGGTTCGTGACCCCTGGCATGTCCCTGGGCGCGCTGTCGCCCGAGGCGCACAAGACGCTGAACGTCGCGATGAACCGAATCGGCGCGAAGTCCGACTCGGGTGAGGGCGGCGAAGACCCCGCGCATTTCCATCCGGAGCCGAATGGCGACAACCCATCGGCCAAAATCAAACAGGTCGCCTCGGGCCGCTTTGGCGTGACGGCGGAATACCTCAACCAGTGCGAAGAGCTTGAGATCAAGGTTGCGCAAGGCGCGAAGCCCGGTGAGGGCGGCCAGCTTCCCGGCATGAAGGTCACCGACCTGATCGCCCGCCTGCGCCACTCAACGAAGGGCGTGACGCTGATCTCACCCCCGCCGCACCACGACATCTACTCGATCGAAGACCTCGCGCAGCTGATCTACGACCTCAAGCAGATCAACCCGCGCTGCAAGGTGACGGTAAAGCTGGTCGCGTCCTCGGGCGTTGGCACGATTGCCGCGGGTGTGGCCAAAGCGAAGGCGGACATCATCCTGATCTCTGGCCACAATGGCGGCACGGGCGCTTCCCCGGCAACCTCGATCAAATACGCGGGTCTGCCCTGGGAAATGGGTCTGACCGAGGCGCATCAGGTGCTGGCGATGAACAACTTGCGGGACCGCGTCACGCTGCGCACCGATGGCGGGCTGCGCACCGGGCGTGACATCGTCATGGCCGCGATGATGGGCGCCGAAGAATATGGCATCGGCACCGCGGCGCTGATCGCGATGGGCTGCATCATGGTGCGCCAGTGCCAGTCCAACACCTGCCCCGTGGGCGTGTGCACACAAGATGAAGAGCTGCGCGCGAAGTTCACCGGCACCGCGGACAAGGTGGTGAACCTCATTACCTTCTACGCGACGGAGGTGCGGGAAATCCTCGCCTCCATCGGGGCGCGGTCGCTCGATGATGTCGTGGGCCGGGCCGATCTGCTGACGCAGGTGTCGCGCGGGTCTGCGCATCTGGACGATCTGGACCTGAACCCGCTGCTGATCACGGTCGATGGGGCGAAGGACATCGTCTATGACCGCAACAAGCCGCGCAATGCGGTGCCGGACACGCTGGACGCGCAGATTGTGGCGGATGGCCACCGTTTCCTAGAGGATGGGGAGAAGATGCAGCTGTCTTATGCCGTGCAGAACACGCACCGCACTGTGGGCACGCGCACCTCCAGCCATATCGTAAAGAAGTTCGGCATGCGCAACGGGCTTCAGCCTGATCACCTGACGGTCAAGCTGACCGGCTCGGCGGGTCAGTCGCTTGGCGCCTTTGCCGCGCCGGGTCTGAAGCTGGAAGTGTCGGGCGATGCGAACGACTATGTCGGCAAGGGCCTGTCGGGCGGCACCATCGTTGTGCGCCCGCCAATGGCCTCGCCTATCGTCGCGGCAGAGAATACGATCATCGGCAACACGGTGCTTTACGGGGCGACCGACGGCTACCTCTTTGCTGCGGGCCGCGCAGGGGAGCGTTTCGCGGTCCGCAACTCGGGTGCGAAAGTCGTGATCGAAGGCTGCGGGTCGAACGGGTGCGAATACATGACCGGCGGCGTTGCCGTGATCGTGGGCGACATCGGCGCGAACTTTGGGGCCGGGATGACCGGCGGCATGGCCTATGTCTATGATCCGGAAGGCACGGCACAAAGCCTGATGAACCTGGAGACGCTGGTGACCTGCCCGGTCACGGTCGAGCATTGGTACGATCAGCTTTTGGGCCTTCTGAAGCGCCACGTCGAGGAAACCGGCAGCGCAAAGGTCATGGACATCCTTCAGCATTGGGACACCGAGCAGGCGAACTTCCTGCAAATCTGCCCCAAGGAAATGCTGGTCCACATCCCCGCGCCGCTGAGCCTCGACGAAGGGGCGATCCCGGCGGAATAGCCGAGGTGGCCGGGCTGTACAAAACGTGACATCCCGCTCCAGCGGGATGTACAAAACGCGCTAATTGCCCATCGCCCGTTGCCGCGCGGTAATCATCTTGCTCGCCGTGTCGCGCGCGCCCTTGTGGGTGTTTTCAGCCAGGATATCGACAACCTTCATCGTGTTGGTGCCCATCAGGGCAGCGATGGAATGGTGCGAGTTGCCCGTCCAGCTCAGCAGCCAGACGGTCGCCGCGTCCGAGTGGCTGAGCATTGCCGAGGTGGCTGTGGGGCGCGCGCCTGCGCTGTAGCCCATGCCGCTTGTGGCTCCAATGGTGTCCAGCATCCGTGGTCTCCTTTTACCTTTGGCCAGAACGTGGCGGGTCTGCCGCCCTATGCGTACGTTAACGCAAGCCACGTGAAGCGCCGCACCGCGAACCGCTCCGATTTTACGGAACTTTAAAGCTTTGGCGGCAGGGAGTGATGCGGTCGGTGGCCTGCCTACAACATCTGGTGTTCGCTTCGGGCTGTTAACCCATCTTCTCGCGTTAAGACTTCTCGGGTTCGAAGCGGATTTTCTGTAAAATGCCGCTGTATTCCCACGCATGTTCCGCGGAATGTGGCAACTCTGCCCTATTTCACAGGGCCGCGCGTTTCGAATCGGCCTGTTGGCGGCGCGCGCCGCGTCGCAGCCCTTGTTGCGCAAACGCTGGGCGGGCTATGACCAGGCTATGGCTCGCGCAAAGCGTACAAAATCAACGGCAAAACCCCGCATCCGCCCGCTGCGCTGGCTGCTGCGGTGGGCTTTGCGCAGCGTCTCGGCTGTGTTCCTCGTCGCTGTGGCGCTGATCGCGCTGGGCGCGGTCGTGAACCCACCCACGACGCCTTACATGTTTTCAGAAGGGCGCCGTCTGGGCGGCGTGGATTACCAATGGGTGCCGCTTGAGGAGATCGCCCCGGTCATGGCGCGCAGCGCGGTCGCGGCGGAGGATGCGAATTTCTGTCTGCACTGGGGGTTCGACCTGCCGCAGATTCGCGCCGCCATCGAAGAGGGCGCGGGCCGCGGTGCGTCAACCATAAGCCAGCAGGTGGTAAAGAACGTCTACCTCTGGCATGGCCGGTCATGGGTCCGAAAGGGGCTGGAGGCGCTTATGACCCCGCTGCTCGAGGCCATATGGCCGAAGCGGCGCATCATCGAGGTGTATCTGAACGTCGCGGAGCTGGACGAAGGCGTGTTTGGCGTGGAGGCGGCGGCGCGGGCCGCCTTTGGCAAGGGGCCCGACGCGCTTACGTCGCGCGAGGCGGCTTTGCTGGCAGCGGTATTGCCCAATCCGAAAGGGCGGTCGGCCGCACAGCCGTCCGCACCGGTGGAACGGCGTGCGCGCCGGATCGCCGACGGGGCCGCCACGATCCGCGCCAATGGGCGCGCCGCCTGTTTCGAGGATTGAGCCGCCGCACCCTTTGGTGCATGACGGGTGCACCCTAGACTTGTTGATGACATATGGCTCGCCTCTACCACGTTCCCCTGTCCCCGTTCTGCCGCAAGGTGCGGCTGAGCCTAGCCGAGAAGAAGGTGGAGGTGGAACTGGTCGAGGAGAAATACTGGGAAGCGCAGCCAGATTTCCTGCGCCGCAACCCCGCGGGCAAGGTGCCGATCCTGCGTATTGATGACGTGACGCTGACTGAAAGCGCGGCGATTTGCGAGTATATCGAGGAAACGCGGCCCGCGCCGTCTTTGCTGCCGTCCGATCCCGGACAGCGCCATGAGGTGCGGCGGATCGTCGGCTGGTTCGATGACAAGTTCCATAACGAGGTCACCTCCAAACTGCTTTACGAGCGGGTGAACCGGAAGCTGACCGGGCAAGGCTATCCTGACAGTACCAACGTCAAATCGGGGGCGAAGGCGATCAAATATCACCTCGACTACATGGCGTGGCTGCTCGATCACCGCCGCTGGCTTGCAGGGGATGTGATGACACTGGCCGATTTTGCTGCGGCGGCGCACTTGTCGGCGCTGGACTACATCTCGGACGTGGATTGGAACCGCAGCGACGTGGTTAAGGACTGGTATGCCAAGATCAAGAGCCGCCCGGCGTTCCGCGGTATCCTTGCCGACGTGGTGCCGGGGTTTCGGCCGCCGAAGCATTACAATGACCTTGATTTCTGACTTCACGGGCGGACTGGGGCTCTGCCCCAGACCCCGGGATATTTGAGACCCAAAGAAGACAGGGGCGTCTTGAAAGAGGCGCTTGTGGCGCGGGCCCTTGAGGAAGGGTTTGTCGCGGCGCGCGTGTGTGCGCCGGATTCCGTGCCCGAGGTGGCGGAGCGGTTGCAGGCTTTTGTGGGCGCCGGACGGCATGGGCAGATGGGCTGGATGGAAGACCGGATGCACTGGCGGGGCGATCCATCCGCGCTTTGGCCCGCGGCGAAGTCGGTTGTGATGCTCGCCGAAAGCTACGCGCCGGAGCATGATCCGCTGGCCGTGCTGGACCAGCCCGAGCGAGGCGCGGTGAGCGTCTATGCGCAGGGGCGCGATTACCATGACATCGTCAAGAAACGGCTGAAGCGGCTGGGGCGCTGGTGGATTGACCGGGCCGGGGGCGAGATCAAGGTGTTCGTAGATACCGCTCCGGTGCCGGAAAAGGCGCTGGGGCAGGCGGCGGGTCTGGGCTGGCAGGGCAAGCATACCAACCTTGTCAGCCGGGACTGGGGCAATTGGTGTTTTCTGGGCGCGCTGTTCACGACTGTAGAGTTGCTGCCGGACGCGCCGGAGGTGGACCATTGCGGGTCGTGCCGTGCCTGCCTTGACGTGTGCCCCACGGATGCGTTTCCGGCGCCCTATCAGCTCGATGCGCGGCGGTGCATTTCCTATCTGACGATCGAGCATAGGGGGCCGGTGGACCCGGCGCTGCGGCCGGGCCTCGGCAACCGGATTTACGGCTGTGATGATTGCCTTGCGGTGTGCCCGTGGAACAAGTTTGCCAAGGCGGCGTCCGACATGCGCTATCTGGGCGCGGTCGGGGCCCCGCCCCTGGCAGAGCTGGCCGCGCTGGACGATGCGGGGTTCCGGGCGCGGTTTTCCGGCTCGCCGATCAAGCGGATCGGGCGGGACAGGTTTGTGCGCAACGTGCTCTACGCCATTGGCAACTCGGGGGCGCCTGTCTTGCGCGACGTGGCGCAGCAGTTGGCGGACGACCCAGATCCGTCCGTTACGGACGCGGCCCGCTGGGCTGTGACGCGTTTGGACAAGACGGGTCGCGGCTAGGCTGCGACACTCGGCAAACGGAGGGTTTCATGGCGCTACTTCTCGGGGTGGATACGGGTGGCACCTATACGGATGCGGTTCTGATCGAAGGCGACGCCGTCATTGCGTCGGCCAAGTCTCTGACGACCCGCCATGATCTGGCCATCGGTGTTGGCGGCGCGGTGCGCGCGGTGCTTGTGGCCGCAGGTTGCAGCGCGGACGAGGTGCGCATGGCGTCGCTGTCGACCACGCTTGCCACCAATGCGCTGGTTGAGGGGCAGGGCGGGCGGATTGGCCTCGTTCTGATCGGCTTTGGCGCGGCGGACATGGACCGGCACGGGCTTCGGGAGGCTTTGCGGGGCGATCCCCATTGCACGCTGGCCGGTGGGCATTTGCACTCCGGGACTGAGGCCGCGCCGCTGGATGAGGGGGCCTTGCGCGCCTTTCTGGCGCAGGCGCAGGTGGGCGCCTTTGCCGTTGCCGCGCAGTTTGCAACGCGCAACCCGGCGCATGAGCTGCGCGCGGCCGAGATCATTGCGGAGGTGACGGGCAAGCCGGTGTCGGCCTCGCACCAGCTGTCGGCCAAGCTGGGCGGGCCAAAACGGGCGCTGACCGCGCTACTGAATGCGCGGCTGGTGGGGATGATCGCGCGGCTGATCGGGCGGGCCGAAGATGTGCTGCGCGAGATTGGCGTGACGGCCCCGCTGATGGTGGTGCGCGGGGATGGGGCGCTGATGTCGTCGGCGCAGGCGCGTGCGCGCCCGATCGAGACGATCCTGAGCGGCCCTGCCGCGTCGCTGGTTGGCGCGCGGTGGCTGACGGGGGCGGCGGATGCGCTGGTCAGCGACATTGGCGGGACGACCACGGATGTTGCGATGCTGCGCGCGGGGCGGCCTGCGATTGACCCGGACGGGGCGCAGGTTGGCCCGTTTCGCACGATGGTTGAAGCGGTCGCGATGCGGACAACCGGGCTGGGCGGCGACAGCGAGGTACACCGAAATGAGGGGCTTGCGGGCGGCGTCACGCTGGGCCCGCGCCGGACCTTGCCGGTGTCGCTGATCGCGGCGGAGGCGCCGGAGGTTGTTCTGCCCACGCTCGACCGGCAAGTGCGCAGCACGGTGCCCTCCGATCACGATGGCCGTTTTGTGCGCGCGGTGCAGGGGCAAAATGCCGATGGTCTGGCCGCGCGGGATGCGGCGTTGCTGGAGCGGATTGGGGGCGCAGTGCATCCTCTTGGTGATGTGCTGCGGAGCCGGATGGACCATGCCGCGCTGCGCCGATTGGTGGACCGGGGCTTGGTGCAGATCGCCGCCGTGACGCCGTCGGACGCCGCGCATGTGCTGGGGTGGCTCGATGTTTGGAACGCGGAGGCGGCGCGGATGGCGCTGACGCTCTTGGCGCGGCGGCGGACGGGGGCGGGCATACCCTTGGCGGAGGCGCCGGAAGCGCTTGCCACGATGATTGTTGATCAGCTGACGGATCAGACCGGGCTGGCTTTGCTTGAGGCGGCCTTTGCGGAAGACGGCGCCTTGCCCGGCGATCCGTCCGAGCTTGCGCGCCATGCGCTTATGCAGGCCGGTTTGCAGGGCCATAAAGGGCTGGTGCGGATTGAGACGGGGCTTGGCGTTCCGGTTGTCGGGCTCGGCGCGTCAGCCCAGACCTATTACCCTGCGGTGGGGGCGCTGATGGGCACGCAGATGATCCTACCGGAACATGCCGGGGTCGCAAACGCGGTTGGGGCGGTCGTGGGGCAGATTACCGTGCGCCGCGCCGGGACTGTGACGGCGCAGGGGGAGGGCCGCGTCCGGGCGCATTTGGCGCAGGGGCCCAGCGATCACGCCGAGGCGGAACCCGCCATGCAGGCGATGGAGCAAGCCTTGTCCCAAGAGGCACGAGACGCCGCTCGCGCGGCAGGTGCGCAGGACGTCACCGTGCATGTCACGCGCGATGTGCGGGGTGCAGAGGTTGAGGCGCGGCAGGTCTTTGTGGAGGCGACGATCACAGTCGAAGCAACCGGCCGCCCCCGCATTGCGGATGATGAGGCGGCCTAGGCAGGCTCCGCCACCGCCTGAGCCTATTCCGCCGCGCGTTTGGGCAGGACCCAGTTCGGGCGCGGGAAGTGGCAGGTGTACCCGTTGGGGAACCGTTCGAGGTAATCCTGATGCTCGGGTTCCGCTTCCCAGAAGTCGCCGACCGGTTCCACTTCGGTCACGACCTTGCCGGGCCAGATGCCCGATGCTTCGACGTCGCGGATCGTGTCTTCGGCCACGGCTTTCTGCGCGTCGTCCACATAGTAGATCGCGGAGCGGTAGCTGAGACCGATATCATTGCCCTGCCGGTTCAGCGTGGTCGGATCGTGAATCTGAAAAAAGAATTCCAGCAGCTGCCGAAAGGTGATCTGCTCCGGGTCGTAGATAATCTCAATCCCCTCAGCGTGGGTGCCGTGGTTGCGATAGGTCGCGTTGGGCACGTCCCCGCCGGTGTAGCCCACGCGGGTCGCCTTCACGCCCTGAAGCTTGCGGATCAGATCCTGCATCCCCCAGAAACAGCCGCCTGCCAGAACGGCGCGCTCATCGCTCATGCCACATCCTCCACCTGATCAATGTAATCGCCATAGCCTTCGGCCTCCATCTCGTCGCGGTGCACAAAGCGCAGCGAGGCCGAGTTGATGCAATACCGCAGCCCGCCGCGGTCGCGCGGTCCGTCCGGAAAGACGTGCCCGAGGTGGCTGTCGCCGTGTTTGGAGCGGACCTCTGTGCGGATCATGCCATGTGAGGCGTCGTGATGCTCGGTCACGTTGGCGATGGGTTTGGTAAAACTGGGCCAGCCGCAGCCGCTTTCATACTTGTCGGCAGAGGCAAAGAGCGGCTCTCCCGAGACGATGTCGACGTAGATGCCGGGTTCTTTGTTGTTCAGCAGCTTGCCTGTGCCCGGGCGCTCCGTGCCGCTTTGCTGCGTGACATAATATTCCTCTGCGCTTAGCCGTGCGATGGCGTCCGGGTCTTTGGTGTATCCGGTCATTGCGATCCTCCAACTCTTTGAGCGGTGCCTATCTGTCAGTGTCCTCCCTGCCAAATAGGCGCGCCCACGCAAATTAAAAGCGAGCGGAGTAAGCGACACCAACACGCACGCCAGCGTCTTGGCCTGCGGTATCCAAATCAAAGCTTTGATAAGCAAGGATCCCCGACAGAGTGCCACGGTTAACAGGGCGTGACGCGCCAATCGTCACAATCTCACCGCTTTGGGCCGTGGACGAAAGGCTGTGTTGTGCAAAGGATTCTTCGTTGATCGAATATGTCCCGACGCTCCAATCAAGAGACCACGCATCCATATCGTGTTCGCCGTAAAGAACGGTCGATACGCTTTGCGTGCCAATGGCGGCGCCCATCACAACACCCTTGTTGCGGTAACTGTAGTTTGCGTTGTTGTAGGCCTGATTGGTTCCGCAATTTCCTCCGGCGCCCCCTTGTGTCCGCGTGTCAACCCGTTCGACGGTGAGGGTGGAGGCGCGGCCCCATAGGTTCGTTTTCCATTCGGCGCCAACCAGAAAGAACGGGCAGCTTGGCAATCCACCTGCCTCGTCTTCGCCGGCGATCTGCGTGTAGATGCGCGCGCCGTTTGCGTCTGCAAAGCCGGGCAGGCTGTAGGACAGACCGACACCGGCCAATTGATTGGCCGCGGCGTTTGCGCCTGTGTTCGTGTCTCCGACAAATATGTCGAACAAGGTACCAAGGCCGTCCGGCTGGCCTGCACCGCCATATTGGATCATGCGAAAAAGATCGATCTCAAGGCCCGCTATGGGCGATGCAGCAAACCGAAAACCCGCGAACTTGGCGTTGTCAGGTTGCCCGGGATCGTCGGTAACACCAATGAAGATGTCGCCGCGCGTCGGCCCGAGCCAGCTCAGGAGGCGGCCATTTGCCTGCGGGGCTGAAAAGGAGAGATACGCCGCCGGAGCTGGCTCTGCGTTTCTGCTAATTGCTAGGGATGTGTATTGCGACGGAGACCAATGGCGGTCCTTAACGCCCACGCCGATCCGCCAGTTCTGGCCCAGCTGAAGGGACGCATCAAAGCGCAAGGCCGCCTCTGGGTCGTCATTTCGCAGCTGCTGCTTGACGCCCAACGTGTAGCTTAGCCCCAGTCTTCCCTGGTCCATTTGCCCGGACAGCGATGCG
The DNA here is from genome assembly GCA_039817385.1 of Pseudomonadota bacterium. Classification (GTDB taxonomy): domain Bacteria; phylum Pseudomonadota; class Alphaproteobacteria; order Rhodobacterales; family Rhodobacteraceae; genus JBCBCP01. The sequence continues at coordinate 198,225 of JBCBVY010000002.1, forward strand.
CTGCTGAAGGCGAGCGTATCGTAGCGTTCGGCGCGACCGAGGAAATCGTCGGACAGTGCACCAAAATACAGGGTGTGGCGCGTTCCGCCGGTTGAGTCCGCGGCAACCGGGAGGGCCCATTGCGTCACAACAAGCGCGGTGATGGCGAGGTAACGAAAGTTCATTGTCAGCGTCCTAACTCAAATGTGGTGCGTGCGCTTGGTATGCCGCGCAGGAAGCTCAGCCGTGTCATTCCCAGACCCTTGCCCAATCACGGACAAGCGCGTTGCGATGTGCGCCCCGCACCTGTTCATAAAGGCGGTTCGGCACGATCAGCCGTGCGCCGCCGTCCCGCTGGGCGGGTCGAATGGTTTGGGTGACGCGTTGCCGAGACGGTGTGCCCAGGACCCCGTTCAACGGGATTGTCACCCGGATCCCTTTGTCAAAGGAGCCATCGCCGAAATCCTCGGCCGAGACGTCTGTGAGGGTAAAGAACCCGTCGACCCGCCAGCCATTTCCGAACTCACGGCCCAGTGTGAAGGTCGCGCCGACATCCCCCGCGAGGTAGCGGCCAACATCGACCTGAGCCAAATAGCCACGAGCGAATTCGTAATAGGCCGAGACATGGCCCGTCACGACCGAATAGTCCTGAAAGTCGAATGCGCCGCCGAAATCCCGCTGTTTGACGTAATTTGCCTCTACACCCAGCGCGAGACGGCTGTTGACCGGTTTCAACAGCACCTCACCCGATATCCCGCCAAACATCCGCTCCAGATACCCTGCCGTGATACGGGCATAGGTCGTCGCAGACGGCTTCCACTGATAGGATGCATACAGGTCGGCGACATAGCCCGCTGAGCCGCGGGCGTATTCCCGTTCATTTGTTCTGACGCGCGGAAGCACCGAATTGGAGGGCTGGCGCGCATCTGCGATATTACCCGCAAGGCGGTAGCGATAAGTCCCGGCGAGCGTCCAGCCCGGGGCCGGACGGAATTTTCCGCTGAGCGCAAGGCCGACATCGGCGCGGACTGCCTCGTCTGGGTCCGTATAGCTTGGCGTGATGTAGGGGCTGACCGCATATTTGAAGCGGGGGTAGGCGCCGTCCGGGCTGACGCTGCCCGGAAGGTCCGGAGGTGCGTCGCCAATGCCGGTCACGGCGAGCAGCGCTTCGGCGGCGTTTGGCTCGGGTTCCAGGGCTTCAAGGTCAGAGCGGCGGACAACCACCCGCGCCAGCGCAAGGTTGTCGTTCACGGGGACGAGACGGAACGTTTCGACGGAGGCGGGCAGGTACCGGGCCAGAACACGCGCGGCGCGGCCAATTGCCAGCGTCTGGCTCATATACGTGTGGTTGGTAAAGCGCAGCTCGGCGCTGTTTGTATCAACGGCGAGGGCAACCAGATCGATGCCCTGCTCAGCAAGGTCAGGCGCAATCAGGTCGCGCAATTGGGCGGGTGCGTCCACGCTGCGTGACCAGTCGGTCCGCCAAGCCCCTGGATCAACCGCGCGGCTGGGGCGGACGCGCAGCTTTGGCGGGGCGGGGACCTGCACAGGGTTTAGTCCGGAAAACCCAAGCGTTGGCGCAGGGACAGGGACCGTATCCAGGTGCGTGCGTTGCTGGGCCGGAACCTGCCCCGCGGCTGGCAGCGCGAAAAGGGCGGCAGCCAATGCAGCACCGAAAACGCCTTGCCTGACCCCCGAACCTCGCACGGTTTTCCCCTGTTTGCCGCCCACCTCGTTCCACACACGTTACACCACGCCTCAGTCCGGCTGATCAACCGCACCCCGTCCGGGCACAGGGTTTAAGCGGCCGCGCGCGGCTTTCTCGTCACGTTTCGTCATCCGCTTAGGATTTTGCGCAGACATCAAGAGTTCGGCGCAAGCGCGGGCGGCATCCCGTTATCTGTGCGGCGATACCCTTCGACATAGCGCAGTGCGACGTTGCGCGCTGCGTCTTCATCTGCGGTTGCCAGGGCGGAGCGCAGCGCACGCAGGGCGGCGGCCACTTCGATTTCGGACAGCGGGGATTGGTCGGTGCTGAAAATTTTGCGGTGTGTTGTGCCCGTCAGGTTGCCCGACAGGGTCAACTCTTCTGTCATCTTCTCGCCTGGGCGCAGGCCGGTATATTGGATCTCGATATCGCCCTCGGGGTTTTTGGCGTCCCGCACCGTGTAACCCGCGGTTTCGATGATCTGGCGCGCCAGCTGGTCGATGTGGACGGGTTTGCCCATGTCGAGCACGAACACCTCGCCCCCGCGCGCCATCGCGCCCGCGCGCAGCACAAGGTTCACCGCCTCTTGCACAGTCATGAAATAGCGCGACACGTCTGGGTGCGTCACCGTAATCGGCCCGCCGCGGCGCAGCTGTTCCTGGAATAGTGGCACAACCGACCCCGAAGAGCCCAAGACGTTTCCAAAGCGGACCGCCGCAAAGATCGGCCAGGCATCGGGCGGCACCCGGCTTGCCAGATCGCCAACCACAAGCTCTGCCAACCGTTTGGAGGCGCCCATGACGTTGGTTGGGCGCACGGCCTTGTCCGAAGAGACGAGGATAAACCGCTCGCACCCCGCATTGGCCGCTTCCTGCGCCAGCGTGTGGGTGCCAAGGACATTGTTGGCCATGCCTGTCAGCGGGTTCTGTTCAACCAGCGGCACGTGCTTGTAGGCAGCGGCGTGAAGGACGACCTGAATACCATTATCGTCAATCACTTTGCGCACCTGGCGCGAATCGGTGACGGAGCCGAGAACAGGGACCAGCTCGACCCCGTTTCCGGTGTCATCGGCAAGCTGTCGCATCTCCTGCTCGATCTTGTAGAGCGCAAGCTCGCTCAGTTCGAAGAGGACCAGTTTGGCCGCCCCCATCTCGAGCACTTGTCGGCTTAGCTCGGCGCCAATAGACCCGCCCGCGCCGGAGATTAGGACCGACTTGCCCCGATAGCTGTCAATGCCGTCCCACGCCTCGCTTGCGACTTCGTCGCGGTTCAGAAAGCGGTTTGCTTCGACCGGGGTCAGCTTGTCCACCAGCGCTTCTTCGCCGATCAGCTGGGCGAAGGACGGCAAGGTCTGCACCTCCAGGCCCATTTTCTGAAGGCGGCGGGCGATCTGTTGCTGCTTGGGCAACGAGAGTGACGGCAAGGCCAGCAACACGCGGTCAATGTTCTTTTCCGCAACGATCTCTGCCAGCCGCACGGGCGAGAACACGGGCAGCCGCGACACGATCAGCCCGTGCAGGCCCTTGTTATCGTCCACGAAAGCGACCGGCTCGATCTGTTCGTGCCCGCGCAGGGCCGAAACCAACTGCGTGCCCGTCGTGCCCGCCCCGTAGATCAGCACGCGGCAGCGGTTCTCCCCCCGCCGGTAGATCGCCAGTACGATTTGCAGCAGGATCGCCCTGCTGATCACCGAGAACAGGAAAAAGGACGTGCCGAAGACAATGTGCGTTCCGACCGGTATCGGAATGCGCATCGCGCTGGCCAGCAGGAAGGAAGATACGACCAGCGCCGCGGAGAACGTGCCGGTCAGGCCGATCCCGGACGTCTCAAAGTCGTTCAACTGGACGCTGGACACCCCAAGGCCAATCGATAGCGCTGTCGCAATTCCGAGCAGCAGTGGCAGCGCGGGAAGGTAGGCCAGCATCATGTCCCATGCGCCGCCTGATATTTGCAGGTTGAAAGCAAATAGCAGTGCGAGCGGGATGAGCGCCCAATCGACCCCAATGAGGATGTTGCGCTTTTGTGCACGGGACAGTCGCTTTGCGAAGTTCAGCAACTCAGACCCCCCGATCTATGTGCTTCAGTTCAGTCACTTCATCCGTAGCGTGATTCGGCGCCCAAACATAATGCTGCGTATGCAAAATAATCGTAAACACCGAAGTTTCAGCCTTTTGTCAAAGTGATTGATAGAAAAACAAGCAATAACCAAGTGAAGAGTATGCACGCGCAGCGCTCTACACCATCACGAACTTAGATCAATCGTTTAATCGGCAGAGCGCCGCCGAAACAGGTTGCCAATGGTCTGAAAGACAAGATCAAAATCGTAGCAGGTGTTCTGGTGCTTTTGATAGATGAGGTCCAACCGGGCCTTTCGCGGCACGCAGATCCGGCAATAGACATCATCGGTCTCCTCCGGCGTGGTGCACCGGGCCAGAAGCCGGTCCTCGTGCCTGTGAAACCGGATTGTGGCAAGGCCTGTCACGCCGGGGCGTGATTTCAGCACTTCGCCATAAACCTCGGGAAAGCGTTCGACATATTCGCGCAAAGGCGGGCGTGGACCGACAAAGCTCAGGTCTCCGCGCAGGATGTTCCAAAGCTGCGGGAATTCATCCAGCCGTTTGGCGCGCAGGCGTGCGCCCACGGGCGTGATCCGCGCCTCCTTGTCGCCGCCAGAGACACCGCTGTCCGTGTCCACGACGGTCATTGTGCGGAATTTCCACAGACCGAAACTCTCGGTCGGGCTTTTCATGCGTTCGGCAACGTAGAACAACGGCCGGCCCTGCTTGTACCATATCCAGATGATCAGAAACACGATCACGGGCCCGAGAATGATGACCAGCAGGCTGGCAAAGAACAGATCGAAGATGCGTTTGCGCAAGGTCACGTGCCGTCCTTCCATGCGCGCCAGTCTGACACGATCGCCTGCGCACCAACGTCATCTGCGTCAAATCGGACAAGGGACGCAAGACGTGTCGTGTCCAGCTCCACATTCCAGATCACGTTTGCAGACGGTGTGCGTGGTTTCCAATCCAACCCGGCATGATCCAGCAAATCGCCCATCGCCACCGCACCAGGGGTGGCGAGGTTTAGAACCGGGGGCAAGTTCGGCAGGCGCATCAGCGCGCGCACCGTTTTTGCCAGCCCGTGGGGGCCGACATAGCTGCGCCGCGGCGTCCCCCGGGCCGGGGTCGCGTCGAGCGCCATACCTGGCCGCCAGCCCGCAAGGATCGCATCCGCGCCAGCCACGTTGCCGATCCGCAGGGCGCAGGACGGGTGCGGGTGGGCGGTTGCCATCCGCTCCATGTCCAACTTGGCGCGGCCATAATCCGAAACCGGTGCGGCGACGCCTTCGTGCAGGGGCGCGCGTGCGTTTCCATACACTGCAGCGGAAGAGGCCAGGAAAACCCGGCCCGCCCCCGCCTCCGCCGCAGCGTCCAGCGCGGCCCGAGCGAGCGTGACATTTTCGCCCATATCTTCTGCTTGCCCCGGAACCGTGCCCCACAAGCACAGCACCGCGGGCGCCCCGCGCAAAAGGGCCTTGAGCGTTTCAATATCAAACGGTTGCACCGCGTGGTGGCCGCCGCGGGCGCTGCGCGCCTGCCATGTGGCGCCGCCGGGTCCCCAGATATCGCGCAACATCCCGCCGAGCCGACCTGTTGCGCCCAGCACAACAGGCTTGATTATCTCGGGTGGGTCGAGGCAAAGCGTTGACGACATGCGGCCAATTCGTATCTTGCCCCACAACAAAAACCAATCTCGGAGCGCAGCGCAAAGACTGCGCCCCCGGCGCGCTGCCGCCGACAAAAGGATCGCGCGATCATGATGACACGGCTTTTCGCCATCGCAGTGAGCCTCGCTTTTCTGTCTGGATGTGCCGACAACCTGCCGCGCGGTGCGCCCGTTGATCGTGAAATCCTGAAAGAAGCGGATGCTGTCGATGCGGATTTCGCGGTCTACCCTGTGACCCGCGCGTTTCTGCCCTCCCTCGCGGCGTGGCCGCGCGTGAACGCGCAGCACCTGCGCTGGCTCGGACACAGCCACGGGCCAAACGCACAGGTCATCGCTGCGGGCGACAGCCTGCAAATCCGGATCTGGGACAGCAGTGAATCGTCGCTGTTCACGACCGCGGGCCAGCAGTCGACCGATCTGACCGAGATGCGCGTGACGCCGAACGGAACGGTCTTTATCCCCTATGTCGGCAAGGTCAACGTTGCGGGTCGCACGCCCGACAGTGCACGACTTGCCATTCAGAACAGCCTCGAGGCTGTCGTTCCGTCGGCGCAAGTGCAGGTGCGCATGTCCGAAGGGCGGCTGAATACGGTTGACCTGGTGGGCGGTGTGCGTGCGCCGGGCAGTTTCCCGATGCCGGACCGGAATTATTCGATTTTGAGCCTGATTGCCGCTGGCGGCGGGGTCGATAGCAGCCTTGATAACCCGCAGGTCCGGCTGGTGCGGGGGCATTCGCTGTATGGCACATCGGTGAGCCGCCTGTTTGAAAACCCACGCCTCGACACCCGTCTGCGCGGCGGCGACAAGGTGATCATCGAGGCAGATCCGCGATACTTCCTTTCGCTGGGTGCCGCGGGAACCGAGGCGCTGCATCCCTTTACCAAGGATACCATCACCGCGATTGACGCGATGGCGATCATTGGCGGCGTGAACGCGTCGCGCGGCGATCCGCAAGGCATCCTCGTGCTGCGCGAATATCCGGGCAGCGCTGTAGAGCCCGGGGTGCGCGGCCCGCGGCAGCAGCGGGTGGTCTTTACGCTCGACCTGACGAGTTCCGACGGGCTGTTCTCCGCCCGCAATTTCGAGATCCAGTCCGAAGACGTCGTTTTGGTGACCGAAAGCCCTGTGTCGAACACGCGCACCGTGCTGGGCCTCATCGGCTCCGTCTTTGGCACGGTCAGCGCGGTGAACAACTTCTAGGGCAGGCGCCGCACCTAGGGGATCGGCAGCGCCTTTTCCGGCCCGACAAGAGCGTTGATCTGGCGGATATGCTCCGGCAGGCAAACGGTGTGAAAATCGTAGGTCTTGACCACGTGGTCCCGCGCGGCGGGGCCAAGGTGGGCGTATTTTTTCGGATGGGCGCACACATCGACCACCTGCGCGGCCAGTGCGGCCGGGTCGAAGAAATCGACAAGCAGGCCGGTTTGCCCATGCGTGATGGCCTCGCGCACCGGGGCGACGTCGCTCGCTACGATCGTTGCCTGCATCGCCATCGATTCCAGCAAGGACCATGACAGCACAAAGGGCATCGTCAGGTAGATGTGGCAGCGGCTGATCTGGACGATCTTCTGGTAGGCCTCAAAAGGCACCTGGCCAAGGTAGTGCACACGGTCCCAGTCGACCCGGTGGCCGACCTCTGCCTCCATCTGGCCGCGCAGGCCGCTCGGGTGCTTGGACTTGCCGCCATAAGACGTGTCATTGCCGCCGACAACGATGACCCGGGCGTTAGGGCGCGCGTCAAGGATATCGGGCAGCGCGCGCATGAACTGATGGTAGCCGCGCGTCGTCTCCAAATTGCGAGAGATGTAGGTGATCACCTCATCCTCGCGTGTCAGGGGCTTTGGCAGCCGCCCCAGCGCCAATTCGGCCTTTGGGTTCGGCTTGAGCGTGTCGGTGCGGATGCCGTCATGGCATACATACATCCGGTCGTGGAAGGAAGCCGGGAAGCGGTCCCGCTGCCAATAGGTGGGCGCATGGCCCAGATCGACTCGTTCGATATTGACCAGCGGGACGGTATTGTGCGCCTGCATGATGTAGGGGGCGTGATCGCTAACCGGGCTTTCGGGGTCAAAACCGACCGGTCCGCCGGTCACGCTATAGAAATACTCGAAAAAGCCGATAATCGGCACATCGGGGTAGACTTCTTTCATAAAGGTCAGCTCGCCCCAGCCGACATGGCCAATGATGATGTCCGGCGTGAACCCTTCGCTGTCGCGCAGCTGCCGCGCGGCCATTGCACAGCCGAAACCGGATCCCGCCGCGGCCTCCCAGGTCTTGACAAGGCCGTACGCATCTTTGGCCGGCACGTGATGCGGTTTGTAAATGACTGTGCGCACCCCGCCTAATTTCGGCGGCTCTTTGCGCTGTGTCAGGAAAGTGATGTCATGCCCGCCCTGGGCCGCCAACCACTGCACCAGTTCCCGGTACTGCCCCGGCATGTTCTGGTGCACAAACAGGAATTTCATCTGCGGTCAGGCCGTCAACGCGGTATCGAGCAGCGCGCGCACGCGCCGCGCATAGGGCTCATTCACGATCCGCGCGACCTCCTGCCGGCCTTTCATCACCAGCAGGGTGGAACGCCGTTCGACCTTTAGGCGCTGGGTCATCTGGGACGGCCCGTAAGTATCCCAGTCCACATCGATGATCTTGATCCGGGCGTAGTCCGGGTTGCTGACCAGCGCTTCGGCCAGCAGCTCCTGCTTGATCTGGCAGGTCAGCGACCAACGTGCGCGAAAGTTCAGGATCACGACCTCATCGCTGTCTTTCAGGCTGTTCCAAACCGCGGGGGAGAACCGCTGCATCCGGTAGGCCAGCGCGGTTTGGGGCAGTGCGCAGGCGGCAGCGATCACAAAGGTTCGGCGGGTCCACATGCGTGCACTCTACCGCGCTCTGCGCGTGTGGCAACTCACGGTTCGGAAACAGTCTTTTGCTTGGATAGCTGCACGGCGAGGATTCCGGCCATGATGATCGCCACGCCCAGCACATCGCGCGGGCCAAGCGCCTCGCCCAGGATCAGCGCGGCAATGGCAACGCCAAAGAACGGCGTGAGGAAGTGGAAGGTCGCCGCGCGCACCGCGCCGATACGCTGGACTAGCGTGAACCACAGCCATGTCGCAAGAAGGCCCGGGGCGAGCGTAGTGTAGATGAAGGCCAGCACCCACCGGGTGGACAGGGTCACGTAGACCTCTTCGGTCAGGGCAGAGGCAATGGCCAGCGCGACCGCGCCGAACAGCATCTGCAGGCCCACGACCATCATCAGGTTCCCGCCGGAGGACGCGCCGCGCATCGACAGGGTCGCCACAGCAAGCGCCGCCGCCGCAATGACGCAGAGCGCCACGCCATATGCGTCGAAGCCTGCGCTCATGCGCGCCGACATGATAACCGCCACGCCGACAAAGCCGGTGAAAAGGCCCAGCACGCCAAACCAGGGCAACCGGTCGCCCAGCGCGGCCCAGCCTGCCGCCGCCACCATCAGCGGCATGGTCGAGGCGATGATCGCAGCAAGCGAGGCCTCAACCGTCTGCATCGCGACGAAGTTCAAGCCCAGATAGATCGCGTTCTGACAAATGCCGAAGACGATGGTCGCCCGCCACTGGCCCCGCGTCAGGCGCCAGCTTTCGCCCAGCATCAGCGCGATGGCCACCCCGATCAGGCCAGAAACAAGGAAGCGGAAAGCCAGCGCTGCCAGCGGCGCGGCGTCAGCGACAATGATGACCGCGGAGGTGAAGGCCGATGCCCATATGAAGGCAAACAGAAGTCCAATACCGATGCTGCGAATGTCCATGCGCCCTCCCGACAGCAAAAAAGGGCCGCCCGTCATGGGCGACCCTTTCGCAAATTCCACAAGGGAGCAAGTCAGCCGTTGACGCTGTCCTTCAGGGCTTTGGCGATGGTCATCTTGACCACCTTGTCAGCTTCCTTTTTGAACTGCTCGCCGGTGGCCGGGTTGCGCACCATGCGCTCGGGGCGCTCGCGGCAGTAGATCTTGCCCACGCCGGGCAGCGTCACCGCCCCGCCGCCTGCGACTTCCTTCGAGATCAGGCTGCAGATCGCGTCCAGCGCGCCGCCTGCGGATTTCTTGTCTGTCCCCATTTCCTCGGCCAGCGCGGCGACGAGTTGGGTTTTTGTCATCGGTTTCGCCATTGTTATGGTCTCCTTCGTCCGCCCGATCTTGGGCCTCATTGCGGGATTGTAACGGTATGTTGTAGGCTCGCACAACGCATAGTGGCCGCGTTTCCGCGGAAAACAGCGGTTTTTGGCCAGTTTTTCGGGTTCAGAGGAAGGCAGTTTCGTCGAAAGAGCGCAATTTCCGGCTGTGAATGCGCTCCAGCGGCATCTCGCGGATGTGCTCCATCGCGCGGATTCCGATCATCAGATGGCGCGCGACCTGCTCGGTGTAGAAATTGGATGCCATCCCGGGCAGCTTCAACTCGCCATGCAGGGGCTTGTCAGACACACACAGCAGTGTGCCGTAAGGCACCCGGAAGCGGTAGCCGTTGGCGGCGATTGTCGCGCTTTCCATGTCGAGCGCGATAGCGCGGGACTGCGACAGCCGCTGGACCGGGCCGTGCTGGTCGCGCAGCTCCCAGTTGCGGTCGTCGTGGGTGGCGACCGTGCCGGTGCGCATGACGCGTTTCAGCTCGTACCCTTCCAGCTCCGTGACCTCCGCGACGGCGTTTTCCAGCGCGATTTGTATCTCCGCCAGCGCCGGGATCGGCACCCAGGGCGGCAGGTCGTTATCGAGCACGTGGTCTTCCCGCAAGTAGGCGTGGGCCAGCACGAAATCGCCGAGCGCCTGGCTGTTCCGCAGGCCCGCGCAATGCCCCACCATTAACCACGCATGAGGGCGCAGGACGGCCACGTGGTCCGTCGCGGTTTTTGCGTTGGACGGGCCGACGCCGATATTGACCAGCGTGATCCCCGACCCGTCCGCGCGTTTGAGGTGGTAGGTCGGCATTTGCGGCATCTTTGCCGGCGCGGGCAAGGGCGCGTCGTGGGTGGTGATCTCTGCATTGCCGGTAGAGACGAAGGCCGTGTAGCCACTTTCCGGGTCGGCCAGTTGCGCACGGGCGTAGGCTTCGAACTCGGCCACGTAGAACTGGTAGTTCGTGTAAAGGACGTGGTTTTGGAAATGCACCGGGTCGGTCGCGGTGTAATGGGCAAGGCGGGCGAGCGAATAGTCGATCCGCTGTGCGGTGAAGGGCGCAAGCGGCAGGGCTCCATCGCGCGCTTCAAAGGTGCCGTTGACGATGTCGTCGTCCGTGTTGCTGAGGTCCGGCACGTCGAACACGTCGCGCAGGGTGAAATCGGCGGCGCCTTGCTGGGGCACCATGATCCGGTCGTCATTGGCCACCGCAAAATGCACCGGCATTGGCGTGTCGGACCAGCCGATTTGCACGGGGCGGTCGTGATGCGTGATCAGCAGCTTGATCTGCTGGCGCAGGTAGTTGGCAAAAAGGTCGGGCCGCGTGACGGTTGTGGCATAGGTGCCTGGGGCTGCGACATGGCCAAAGCTCAGGCGGCTGTCCACCCTTGCATAGGTCGTCGTGGTAAAACGGATTTCCGGATAGAAGGCGCGCACCCGGGCATCGGGCGCGCCGTTCTCCATCGCGCTTTGGAACTGGGCACAAAGGAAATCCGACGCCTCGGAATAAAGCGATTGGAGCAGGGCGACCGCTTCGCCCGCGTTGGTAAGCGTCTGAAACGGGCGGGCGTCGGGCGTCAGGATCTTCATGTTACAGGGTCCAGAACGGGGATGAATTCAAAGCTGCGCACATCGACAAGGCCAAGGTCGGAAATCCGAAGCTCGGGGATGACGACCAGCGCGAGAAGCGAGTGCTGCATGTAAGCGTTATTGAGCGTGCAGCCGCAGGCGCGCATCCCGGCGATCAGCTGGTCGACGTCGGCTGCGACGTCCGCCGCGGGGCGATCCGACATCAGCCCCGCGATGGGGAGCGGCACACAGGCCAGCTCAGCCCCGTCGCGCCACAGTGTGACGCCGCCGCCGATCTCTTGCAGGCGACCCGCGGCCAGCGCCATGTTATCGGCATTGGTCCCCACGACGATCATATGGTGGCTGTCATGCGCGACGGTGGAGGCGAGGGCCATGTCGCCGGAGTAGCCAAAGCCGGAGACAAAGGCGTTCGTCAAACCGCCCGTGCCCCGGTGCCGCTCAACGAGGGCGATCTGGCAAACCTCGCCTGTGGCCTGCACGCGCCCTTCGGTCACCGGCAATTCGAATTTCAGCGCGCGGGTGGGCGCTTGGTTTTCGACTACGCCAATGACGTTGGCTGTGACGGCGTTCGCGCCTTGCGGTGCGGTGATGGTGAAGTCATCGCCCGTCAGGCCCCGCGCCATGTTGACCGTTTGTCGCGCGGTATCGGGCCAGGGGTAGTGGGGGCACTCCGCCTCTAGCACGCCATCCCGTGCGGCGGTCTTCCCGCGGGCTATCACATGCTCGATGGGCAGTGTCTCAAGATCAGAGGTCAGGATCACATCCGCCCGCCGTCCCGGGGTGAGTGAGCCGATTTCCCGCTCCAGCCCAAAATGGGTGGCCGTGTTGAGCGTCGCCATTTGCAAAGCGATCAGCGGGTCACAGCCGCAGGCGATGGCGTGGCGCACCACCCGGTCCATGTGGCCGTCCTCCACCAGCGTTTTGGCAAAGCAATCGTCGGTGCACAGGATCATGTTCCGCGGATCAAGGCCGCGTTCCGTGATCGCAGTGATCTGCGCTTCTACGTCATACCACGCAGAACCTAGACGGATCATCGACCGCATCCCTTGCCGCATCCGCGCCACCGCGTCCGACTGCTGCGTGCCTTCGTGATCGTCTGCTGGCCCGCCCGCAACATAAGCGGCAAAGGCGTGGCCCAAGTCCGGGGAGGCATAGTGCCCGCCCACTGTCTTGCCCGCGGCTTGCGCGGCGGCAATCTCGGCCAGCATCTTGGGGTCGGCCTGGGCGACGCCGGGGAAGTTCATCATCTCGCCCAGCCCGATGATGCCGGGCCAGCTCATCGCTGCGGCCACGTCCTCCGGTGTGATCTCATGCCCGGTTGTCTCCAGCCCTGGCGCAGACGGCGCGCAGGAGGGCATTTGCGTCCAGATGTTGACGGGCTGCATCAGCGCCTCGTCATGCATCATCCGCACGCCCTTGGGTCCAAGCACGTTCGCGATCTCGTGCGGGTCGGTGAACATGCTTGTCGTGCCGTGCGGAATCACAGCAGCGGCGAACTCTGCCGGGGTCAGCATCCCGCTCTCGATATGCATGTGCCCGTCGCAAAGCCCGGGGATCATGTACCGCCCTGCGGCGTCGATCACCTCTGTGTCCGGCCCGGTACAATAGCGCGCATCGGGCACCACGCAGGCGATGCGCCCGTGCGTGATCGCGATGTCATACCCGGGCAAAGCCTCGCGCGTGTGCACGTTGACCCAGATACCGCCTTTGATCACGGTCTCGGCAAAGGCGCGTCCGGCGGCAACGGCGATCAGGTGAGGGGCGGTGTCGGGCCAGCTTGGGAAAGGCGCGTGTTCCATGTCCTGTTGTTTCACTGCCCTCTCCGGGCTGCAAGTGATATTCCCATGACAGGGCGGTCATTTGCCTGAAACCCAAGGCCGGAGGCTTAAGCCATGAACATCGTCATATTTCACAACCCTGCCTGCGGCACGTCGCGCAATGTGCTGCAAATCATTCGTGACGCGGGTTATGACCCGACCGTCATCGAATATATGAACACGGGCTGGACGCGTCCGCAGCTGCTTGCGCTTTTCGCGGCCGCAGATCTTAGCCCGCGCGACGCGCTGCGCACGACAAAAAGCCCCGCGGCTGAGCTGAACCTGCTTGATGATGGCGTGCCGGAGGATGTGCTTTTGGATGCGATGGTCGAGTATCCCGTGCTGGTGAACCGGCCTATCGTGGCCTGCCCGCAAGGCGTACGCCTGTGCCGCCCGTCCGAGGCGGTGCTAGACCTGCTGCCCAACTGGCCGGCGGGCCCTTACACCAAGGAAGACGGCACGCCGCTGATCGACGCGGACGGGCGCAGGGTTGACGCGGACGGATAGGTCGGCAAGCCTGACCTTATGGACTACGACAGGGTAGATGCAGAAAGCTTTGGCGCGTCGCTGACGGGGATCGGGCTCAACATGCTCGTGCAGGACGTGGGCGCGCAGGTCGCCTTCCTAACGGAGGTGTTCGGGATGCGCGCGCACCAGCCGTCGGCTGATTTTGCGATCATGACGCATGGGGATGCCGTGTTCCAACTGCACGCGGATGGCACGTATCATTCCAACCCGCTGATGGGCCTGCTGCCGGAGACACCGCCGCGCGGTGCCGGTATCGAAATCCAGCTGTATCACACGGACCCCGACGCCGCCGTCGCCCATGCAAAGGCGCAAGGCGCGACCATCCTTCAAGAACCGATGGACAAACCCCACGGCCTGCGCGAAGCATATATCCTCTGCGAGAACGGCTATGCCTGGGTGCCGTCACGGCCGAAGTAACGAAAGCCTGTCGTTTTCAGGACAGTCTTTAGAGTTGCCCCCGCCCGCACGCACGACCCACTCTGGACGGGCACAGGGGGAGCAGCATATGGCGCAGGCGCAGATTCGGCCCAACATTGATCACTGGCAAGAGCGTGTGGACCTTGCCGCGGCCTTCCGCTGGACGGCGCGGCTGAACATGCACGAGGCGGTGGCGAACCACTTTTCCCTATCGATCAATGAGGACGGCACGCGGTTCCTGATGAACCCGAACCAGAAGCATTTCAGCCGCATCAAGGCGTCGGACCTGATTGTCGTCGATGCGAATGACCCGGAAACGCTGGACGGCCCCGATGCACCCGACCCTACCGCTTGGGGCCTGCATGGCGGGCTGCACCGGCATTGCGCCCATGCCCGCTGTGCGATGCATGTGCATTCGCCTTACGCCACCGCGCTCGCGATCCTTGCGGATAGCACGCTGCCCCCCGTAGATCAGAACGCGGCGACGTTTTACGACCGCGTCGTGGTGGATGAAAATTACGGCGGGTTGGCCTTTGAGGATGAAGGGGCCCGCTGTGCCAAGTTGTTCGATGATCCAAAAAAGAAGGTCATGGTTATGGGCAACCACGGCGTTATGGTCATTGGCGAGACCGTCGCGGACACGTTCAACCGGCTGTACTACTTCGAACGGGCGTGCATGACCTACATCCTCGCCCTGCAAACGGGCCGCCCCCTGCGCACCCTGTCTCATGAGGTGGCAGAGAAGACGGCGCGCGAGCTTGAGACTTACCCAGAACAAGACGCGCGCCATCTGGCTGAGCTGAAGGCGATCCTTGATGAGGAAGGCTCGGATTATGCCAGCTAGATCCTGCGCCGGACGGTAGACGGATGGCGTCCTGGAATCACCGCTACGACGGGCCGATCACCGTGAACCCGCTGTTCACCTGGCCGCCGCGCCCCGGCGCGGTGTTGCGCTGGTATGTCGGGGCGTGGTTGCCGCTCTCTATCTCGCTTTTGATCGTTGGGCTTGCGTTCGGGTCGCTTTGGTTTGCGGCGCCGACGCTTGAAGCGGCGGCGGCGCCTGGGCTCTGGATGGGCCCGATCCTGCTGCGCAATTTTGTGCTGATCTGTGCGGTTGCGGGCGGGCTGCACTGGTATTTCCACGGGGCGCGGGTGCAGGGCGATGCGCTCAAATACGACCCGCGCCCCTTTCCCCGTGCGGGGCGGATGTTCACCTTTTCGGACCAGCTGCGCGACAACGTCTTTTGGACGCTGGCCTCCGGCGTGCCGATCTGGACGGGGTTTGAAGTGCTGATCTGGATGGCAATGGCGCATGGCTATGCGCCGGTGACGACATTTGCCGCGACGCCCGTCTGGTTTGTCTTGTTCTTCTTCCTGATCCCGATTTGGGAAAGTTTCTATTTCTACTGGATTCACCGGCTGCTGCATTCGAACTGGCTTTATCCCGTTCATGCGCTGCACCACCGCAACACCGATGTCGGCCCGTGGTCGGGCCTGTCAATGCACCCGGTGGAACACCTTCTGTATTTCGGTACGGCGCTGATCCACTTCGTCGTGCCGTCCTCCCCGGTGCATGTGATCTGTCACCTGATGTTCTACGCCCTTTATGCGGTCACGACCCACACCGGGTACGAGGGGCTCTTGGTGCGCGGCACAAAGCGGGTGCATCTGGGCAACTTCCACCACCAGCTGCACCACCGGTTCTTCGAGGTGAACTACGGCACGTTAGAGGTGCCTTGGGACAAGCTGTTCGGTTCTTTCCATGACGGGACGGACGAGGGGCACGCAGCGATGAAAACACGATTGGCAAACAGGCGAAGATAGGCATGATTTACGGTCTGACGGACGAGCAGCAGATGATCGCGGACACCGTCCGCAGCTTTGTCGAAAAGGAAATCTACCCCCACGAAGAGCTGGTTGAGCGCACGGGAGAGGTGCCGCAGGAGATCGCGGACGAGATCAAGCGCAAAACCATTGAGCTGGGGTTTTATGCCTGCAACTTTCCCGAAAGCGTCGGCTGTGCGGGGTTGAGCCATGTCGAATTCGCGCTGGTCGAGCGGGAGCTTGGCCGCGGGTCGATGGCGCTGAACCACTTCTTTGGGCGGCCCCAGAATATCCTGATGGCCTGCGAAGGCGAGCAGGTCGACCGCTACCTGATGCCCGCCGTGCGCGGCGAGCGTATGGATGCGCTGGCCATGACAGAACCCGGCGCGGGATCGGACGTGCGCGGCATGAAATGCGCCGCTGTGCGGGATGGCGGCGATTGGGTGGTGAACGGGACAAAGCACTTCATCTCGGGGGCCGAACACGCCGATTTCGTGATCGTGTTTATCGCCACGGGCGAGGACGACACGCCCAAAGGCCCAAAGAAGCGGATCACGGCGTTTCTGGTGGACCGCGGGCATCCGGGCTTTGTCATCCGCGACGGGTATAAATCCGTCAGCCATCGCGGCTACAAGAACATGATCCTCGAGTTCGACGATTGCCGCCTTCCGGACGCCGCCGTACTGGGCGAGGTGGACGGCGGGTTCGAGGTGATGAACACCTGGCTTTACGCCACGCGGATCACCGTTGCGGCGATGTCCGTGGGCCGCGCGCGGCGCGCCTTTGATTACGCGCTGGACTATGCCGCGCAGCGTGAACAGTTCGGGCAGAAGATCGGCAAGTTTCAGGGCGTTAGCTTTCAGCTTGCCGACATGGTGACGGAAATTGATGCAGCCGACCTTCTGACCCTCGCCGCCGCCGACCGGCTGGACAAGAGCCTGCCCGCGAATCGGGAAATTGCCTCGGCAAAGCTCTATGCGTCAGAGATGCTGGCGCGGGTGACCGATGCCGCGATCCAGGTGCATGGCGGGATGGGCCTGATGGATGACTACCCGCTGGAACGGTTCTGGCGCGATGCGCGGGTCGAGCGCATCTGGGACGGGACGTCGGAAATCCAGCGCCACATCATCAGCCGGGAGATGCTGCGTGCGCTCGGTGCGTGATCAGTTTCGAATTTGCTGCGCAAATCCGACCGGCCGGGGGCGCTGCCCGTCGCCATTGGTCGCTCGGACCAATGGCGCAAACCAATGGCGACCCCCGGGATATTTGAAACCCAAAGAAGGGTGATGAGACGTTAGATGGCGCGCTTTTTACGGTATTTCGCCTTGAGCGGCTGGCGCGGGGCGTTGGTGCACCATTGGTCGGCGCGGGCGGTCCATACGGCGTCGGATTGTTCGGCGTGTACGATGATGACGTCATCGCCAAGGGTGACTGCGTCTGGTCCCAGGATGCTGAGGAAAGCCGCGAGGGCCATTGAGCTGATACACATAGGGTCGTCTCCTGTGTTGCGCCGTTGCCGGCGTGAAACCTCCCTAAATGCGCGATGGGGTCAGGTTACACGCGCCGGGGGTAAAGAAAGGCTAAATTCTGCGCCGCAGCATGATTTTCTGCATCGCGGCAATAGTGCGTGCCCGTTTCTTGGGCAGACAGGGGCGCCGTGATGCCCGCGCGTGATCTTTCCCGGCTGCTGCGGCCTCGGTCGATTGCCGTGATCGGGGGCGGCGCGTGGTGCGCGCAGGTCATTCGGCAGGCCCGTGCCTTTGGCTTTGACGGAACGCTCACCCTTGTTCACCCGCGGGGCATCACGCTGGAGGGCGTTGCGGCCGTGCCCTCCCTTGCAAACATGCCCGAACCGCCTGACGCGTCCTTTATCGGGGTCAACCGGCGCGCGACCATCGGCGTCGTGCGCGATCTGGCCGCGATGGGCGCGGGCGGCGCCGTCTGTTTTGCGTCGGGCTTCTCCGAGGCTGAAGCGGAGGACGCGGACGGATCGGATTTGCAGGATCAGCTGGTTGAGGCCGCAGGCGCGATGCCGATCCTTGGGCCCAATTGTTACGGTTTCATCAACGCGGCGGACGGTGCCCTCCTCTGGCCCGACCAGCACGGCTGCAACCGGGTGGAGCGGGGCGTGGCGATCCTGACCCAAAGCTCTAACATCGCGATCAACCTGACCATGCAGCGGCGCGGGCTGCCCATCGCCTACATGATTGCTTGCGGGAACATGGCGCAGACCAGTCAGTCACAGCTTGCGCGCGCCTTGCTGGACGACGCGCGTGTTACCGCGGTTGGCTTGCATGTCGAAGGATTTGGCGATCCGCAGGCGTGGCACGCGTTGGCGCATGAAGCCCATGCGCGGGCCGTCCCGCTGATTGCGCTGAAGGTGGGTGCGTCGGACGAGGCGCGGGCCGCCACCGTCTCGCACACGGCGTCACTCGCAGGAGGCGACGCAGGCGCCCAAGCGCTGTTGGACCGGCTGGGGATTGGCCGGGTTCGGGATGTGCCGACCTTTCTTGAGACGCTGAAGCTGCTGCATGTGGCAGGTCCGCTGGATGCGCCGACGCTCGCGACGATCTCCTGTTCGGGCGGGGAGGCATCGCTTGCCGCGGACACGGTGCATCCCAAGCGCCTGAGCCTGCCGCCGCTGACGGGCGCGCAGCGGCAGGCGCTGTCAGAGGCGCTTGGCCCGATGGTCGCGCTGAGCAATCCGCTGGATTACCACACCTATATCTGGCGTGACACGGCGGCGATGACTGCTGCGTGGCGGGCGATAGCAGCGCCGCATATCGGGCTGACGATGTCACTTGTCGATTATCCGCACACCGACGCCTCGGATTGGGCCTGTGCCACCGACGCGGCGCTCGCCGTGCGGGCGCAGACCGGGCGTCCCTTTGCGGTTGTCTCCACACTGCCCGAGCTGATGCCGGAGCGAGTTGCGAAGGCGTTGATGGCGGGGGGTGTGGTGCCCATGCAAGGCCTGACCGAGGCGATGGCTGCCGCAGAGGTTGCGGCGCATCTGGCGGCGCCGTCCGAGCAGCCGCCGCTGCCGCCGGGGCCAGCCCGTGCCGCACGGCTGATGACGGAGGGTGAGGCCAAAGCCGCCCTCGCCCGGTTTGGCGTAGAGGTTCCGCGCAGCGTGACGGTGCACGATGGCGCGCTGCCGGACGTGACGGGGATGCGCATGCGCGCGCCCTTCGCCGTCAAAGCTGTTGGCCTTGCCCACAAGACCGAAGCCGGCGCGGTGCATCTGAACGTTGCGCACGACGCGCTGCCCGCTGTCGTCGCCAACCTGCCCAGCCGCGATGCGCTCATCGAAGAGATGGTGACGGATGGCGTGGCCGAGCTGCTCGTCGGCGTAACGCGCGATCCGGCGCATGGCTTTGTCCTGACGCTTGGCGCGGGCGGGGTGCTGACCGAACTGATGGCCGACACGGCGAGCCTGTTGGTCCCGGCGCCCGAGCACGCGGTGCGAAGCGCGCTGTCGGGGCTGCGCATCGCTCTGCTGCTGGCCGGGTATCGCGGGAAACCCGCGGCGGACATATCAGCACTTGTTGCCACGATCATGGCGGTACAGGACTTCGTGGTTGCTCATGCGGGCGCGCTGGAGGAAGTTGAGATCAACCCGCTCATTGCCACGCCCACCCGCACGGTCGCCGTGGACGCCCTGATCCGCATTGACCCCAAGGAGGCCCCATGACCCGCACGATCGGCGCGCTCGTCTTCCCAGAGTTCGAGATGCTGGACCTTTATGGCCCGCTCGAGGTGTTTTCGTTTTTCCCGGATCACTTCACCATCCGCACCGTAGCCCCGCAGGCGGGCGCAGTTGCGGCGAGCGGGGGGCCGGATACGGTTGCCGCTGACAGCCTGCACAGCGCCCCGGCCTACGACATCCTGCTGGTTCCGGGTGGGCGCGGGACGAGGCCCTTGCGGGAGGATGCCGGGTTTCTGAGGGCCTTGGCCGCGGCCGCAGGGCGGGCGCAAATCGTTGCCTCCGTCTGCACCGGCGCGCTTTTGCTGGCCAAGGCCGGGGTTCTGACGGGGCGGCGGGCGACGACGAACAAGCTCGCCTTTGACTGGGTCGCGGACCAATGCCCGGACGTACATTGGCAGGCCCGTGCGCGCTGGGTTGTGGATGCGCATTACTACACCTCTTCGGGCGTGTCCGCGGGCATGGACATGGCGCTGGCGCTGATCGAAGACCTTGAGGGGCCGCAGATGGCGACAAATGCCGCGCGCTACGCGGAGTATATTCGTAACCCCGACCCGGATGATGACCCTTTTGCAGTGAAGGAGCCGACATGACGCGCCCCGTGAAAACCCGCCGAGACGGCGCCATTTTTGAGGTGATGCTGGACCGGCCAAAGGCCAACGCAATTGATCTGGCGACCAGCCGTATCATGGGTGACGTGTTCGCCGATTTCCGCGACGATCCGGACCTGCGCGTTGCGATCCTGACGGGGGGCGGGGACAAGTTCTTTTGCCCCGGCTGGGATCTGAAAGCGGCAGCGGATGGGGACGCGGTGGATGGCGACTATGGCGTCGGCGGCTTTGGCGGCCTGCAAGAGTTGCGCGATATGAACAAGCCAGTGATTGCCGCGGTGAACGGGATCGCCTGCGGCGGCGGGCTGGAGCTGGCGCTGTCGGCGGACATGATCCTTGCCGCAGATCATGCACAATTTGCCCTGCCGGAAATCAGTTCTGGCACAGTGGCCGATGCGGCGTCGGTCAAGCTGCCCAAGCGCATCCCCTACCACATCGCGATGGAGCTTCTGCTGACCGGGCGCTGGTTTGACGCCGAAGAGGCGCATCGCTGGGGGATCGTGAACGAAATTCTCCCCGCCGCGGCCCTCATGGACCGGGCGTGGGAGCTTGCCCGCCTGCTCGCCTCCGGCCCGCCGCTGGTTTACGCCGCGATCAAGGAGATCGTGCGCGACGCGGAAGACTCCAAGTTTCAGGATGCGATGAACCGGATCACGCGCCGCCAGCTGCGCACGGTAGACACGCTGTATGCCTCCGAAGATCAGCTTGAAGGGGCCAAGGCCTTCGCCGAAAAGCGCGACCCGGTGTGGAAAGGGCGCTGAGCGCTCCTGTCTTCTCTGTTTTAGAAAATCCCCGCCGGAGGCATAAAATCTAAGGTCCGGCGGAAGATTTTGTGCCTCCCCTTTCAGCGGCAGAGCCGCCTATCGGGCAGTGGGCGGGGATTTTCTAGAACAGAGAAGGGACTAGGCTTTGGTCATCAACACCAGTGTCGCACGGTCCTGAGCGTGGTCATGGGCTGCTTTTGGTCCGTAGATTGAAACGTCGCGCAGCTCTGTGCTTGAAAGATCAGGTCGCAGCGAGTCCAGCTTCGCGGCAAAGCCCTGTGCCTCGAAATGCGCTCTGTTGATGGACAGCACGGCCTGTCCGTCCGGTGCGAGAAGGCGAACGACTTCGTCCAGCCCGTCCGGCCCGACATGGCCGTGGGTAAGAGTGCCTGAGCTGACGATGCCGGTGTAGGTCCCATCCGGGACGTCCAGACCGACTAGGATGTCTCCGGCAAAGGTCTTGCGATAAACGCCCTTTTGGTCGGCCTGTTCCAGCATCTCGGCGGATATGTCGGTGCCGTCCACCGGCGCTATCCCCAGCGCCCGCAGCGCCGCGCCGCACAGGCCCGTGCCTGCGCCAATGTCCAACACGGGACCGCGCCCGTTTTCCGTGAAGGCTTCGGCGACGGCGCGGTGCAGGATGTAGTCATTTTCAGCCACGAAACCGGCTTCGTAGCTTTCCGCCCAGCGGGCGTAGAGGCGTTTGTTGTCTTCGGGTGTTTGCAGGGCGTAGGCGCCCGCGAGGTCTGGATCATTGCGCATGCCGCCATCCTGCCGAACATGCCGCGCCGATCAACCCTCTTGCTGTTCATGCCGGGGCGGTCCAGTTAAACAGGCATGACCGGAACACTCCTTTCCCTTGGCCACGGCTATTCCGCGCGTGCGCTCGCCGCCCGCCTGATCCCGCAAGGTTGGCGCGTGATCGGCACGACCCGAAGCGAAGCCAAGGCCGAAGAGATTGCCGCAACGGGGGCGGAGCCGCTGGTTTGGCCCGGGGCGGACCTTGGCCCTGCGCTGGACGCAGCAGACCACCTTCTGGTGTCGGCTGGCCCCGGCCCGGAAGGTGATCCGGCGCTCGCGGTGGCGAGAGACGAGATCGCGGCGGCCGCGTTCAAGTGGGTAGGCTATCTGTCCACCACGGGTGTTTATGGCGATCATGGCGGCGATTGGGTGGATGAGGGCACGGCCCTGACGCCCTCGACGAAACGTGGCCGTGCCCGCGTCGCGGCTGAGGCGGCTTGGCGCGCCACGGGCCTGCCTCTGCACATCTTTCGGCTGGCGGGTATTTATGGGCCGGGGCGGGGGCCATTTTCCAAAGTGCGCAAGGGCACCGCGCGGCGGATCATCAAGGACGGGCAGGTGTTCAGTCGCACCCATGTAGAGGACATCGCGCAGGTGCTTGAGGCGTCGATTGGGCGCCCGAACCCCGGCGCGGCCTACAACGTCTGTGATGACGACCCGGCGCCGCCGCAGGACGTGATCGCCTTTGCCGCCGAGCTGCTTGGCCTGCCTGTGCCGCCCGCAATCCCGTATGAAGACGCGGACATGACCCCAATGGCCCGCAGCTTCTATGCCGAAAGCAAACGGGTGCGTAACGACCGGATCAAAGACGAGCTGGGCGTGGTGCTAAAGTACCCCAGCTACCGCGAGGGGCTGCAAGCGCTGCTTGCGGAGGAGGGCTAGGCCCGCGCCTCACCAATCTGTGCCACGCCCAGAACGCCCAGCACCTTCGCCTCGATATCTTCGGCGTTCAGCTTGGCCACCGCGTACATGTCGCGCGGGCTGGCCTGGTCGATGAACGTATCGGGCAGGACCATCGAGCGGTACTTGAGGCCACTGTCGAACACGCCTTCCTCGGCGAGCAGTTGCGCGACGTGGCTGCCAAAGCCGCCCACGGCGCCTTCCTCGATGGTGATCAGCGCCTCGTGATTTGCGGCGAGGCTCAGGATCATGTCCCGATCCAGCGGCTTGGCAAAGCGGGCATCAGCGATGGTGGGTGTGATGCCTTTGGCGGCCAGCGATTCCGCCGCGGCCTCTACCTCTTGCAGCCGGGTGCCAAAGGACAGCAGCGCGACGCGCCCGCCTTCCTGAACGATCCGTCCTTTGCCAATCTCGAGCGGTTCTGCCCGTTCGGGCAGGTCCACGCCTGTGCCCTCACCGCGCGGAAAGCGGAAGGCGATGGGGCCGCCCTCATGCGCGGCGGCGGTGGCGACCATACGCGCCAGTTCCGCCTCATCCGCAGCGGCCATCACGACAAACCCGGGCAGGTTGGCGAGGTAGGCGACGTCAAAGGCCCCGGCATGGGTCGCACCGTCCGCGCCCACAAGGCCCGCCCGGTCGATCGCAAAGCGCACCGGAAGGCGCTGGATCGCCACGTCATGCACCACCTGATCGTAACCGCGCTGCAGAAAGGTCGAATACATCGCGCAGAAGGGCTTCATCCCCGACGCGGCAAGCCCCGCACAGAATGTCACGCCATGCTGTTCGGCGATGCCCACGTCGAAACAGCGACTTGGGTAGCGTTCGGCAAAGAGGTTCAGCCCGGTTCCGTCGGGCATCGCTGCCGTGACCGCGCAGATCTTGTCGTCGGTCGCGGCCTCCTTCATCAGGTACTCGGCAAAGACCTTGGTGTAGCTCGGCGCGTTGCTGGGCGCCTTTTTCTGTTTTCCGGTGACCACGTCGAACTTCGCCCGTGCATGGCCGCCGTCGCGCGCGGTCTCTGCGGGGGCGTAACCCTTGCCTTTCTTGGTCAGCACGTGGATCAGGATCGGCCCGTCCGCCCGCGCCTTGACTGTGCGCAGCACCGGCAAAAGCTGGTTCAGGTCGTGCCCGTCGATGGGGCCGAGGTAGCTGAACCCAAGCTGCTCAAAGAGCGTGCCGCCCACGGCCAGCCCTTTTAGCACGTCCTTGGCGCGCTTCGCCCCTTCGCGGAAGGGCTCTGGCAGGAAGCTGACCGCGCCCTTCGCTGCCGCTTTGAGGTCCTGAAACGGCTCTTCGGCGTAAAGGCGGCTGAGATAGGCACTCATCGCGCCGACGGGCGGGGCGATGGACATCTCGTTATCGTTCAGGATCACGATCAGCCGCTTTTTCAGGTGGCCCGCGTTGTTCATCGCCTCATAGGCCATGCCCGCGCTCATGGAGCCGTCCCCGATCACCGCAATCGCGTCACCCAGCCCTTCGGGTATGTTTCCACCCAGATCGCGCCCGACGGCAAAGCCCAAAGCGGCGGAGATCGACGTGGACGAATGTGCGGCGCCAAAGGGGTCGTAGGGGGACTCGGAGCGTTTGGTAAACCCGCTCAGCCCATCCTTCTGGCGCAGGGTGCGGATACGGTCCCGCCGTTCGGTCAGGATCTTGTGGGGGTAGCATTGGTGGCCCACGTCCCAGACGATCTTGTCCTTGGGTGCGTCAAAGACAGCGTGCAGCGCCACGGTCAACTCCACCACGCCAAGCCCGGCGCCCAGATGCCCACCGGTTTCGGACACCGCTGACACCGTCTCCGACCGCACCTCGTGCGCCAGCTGGATCAGCTGCCTGTCGGTCAGGCGCTTCAAGTCTGCCGGGCGGTGCACCTGGTCAAGTAGCGGCGTGTTGGGGCGGTCGGTCATACGCAGTCCTCAATGCGAACGGGTCACAACAAAGCGCGCCAGAGCGCGCAGCGTGTCCGCATTCTCCTGATAGGTATTTAGAGCCTCGCAGGCGCTTTGCACCAACCTGTCCGCGCGGCGCTTCGCCTCATCCAGCCCCAGAAGGGACACAAAGGTGGCCTTGCCCGCCGCATCGTCTTTGCCCGTGGCTTTGCCGACGGTCTCTGCGTCGCCGGTCACGTCGAGGATGTCGTCCGCAATCTGGAAGGCGAGGCCGAGGTCGGTGGCATAGCGTTTTAGCGGCTCGGGGTCGGCGCCTGCCAGCATCGGCCCTGCGATGCCGGACCATGCGATCAGCGCGCCGGTCTTGCCCGCCTGAAGTTTCTCAACCGCGGCAAGGTCCAAAGGCGCCGACGCGCTTTCCGCAGCAATGTCCAGTGCCTGTCCCAACACCATGCCCTGTGCGCCCGAGGCAATTGCGAGGCTGCGAGCGAGGCCCGCGCGCGCGTTGCCCAGATCGGGATGCGTCACCATCTCGAATGCCAGCGTTTGCAGCGCATCGCCTGCCAGCACCGCCGTCGCCTCGTCCCATTTGATGTGCACTGTTGGCGCGCCGCGGCGCATGTCATCGTCGTCCATGCAGGGCAGATCGTCATGCACCAGGGAATAGGCGTGCAGCGCTTCAATCCCGCAGGCGGCCCAGAGCGCAACGTCCGAGGGCACCCCGTGCAGGCGCGCACCTTCCAGCACCATGAACCCGCGCAACCTTTTGCCGCCGCGCGTCGCGTGGGCCATCGCGCGGACCACCGGCACATCGTCCAGCGCGCCCAGCACGGTATCAAAACGCGCTTGGATCAGCGCGCCCGCGTCGGCCATTTTGTCTTGCAGTGTCACGGGTCCAGCGGTGTAGTGCCCGTCGGCTCGCCGGCCGCGTTCAGCGTGATCGCGTGAACCTTGTCCTCGGCCTCTTTCAGCTTGGCCTCGCAGCGGGCTTTCAGCGCAGCACCGCGCTCATACAGCTTGATCGAATCCTCCAGCGCCACATCGCCCCGTTCCAGCTGGCCCAGAACGGTCTCCAGCTCGCGCATGGCATCCTCGAAACTCATGTTTTCAACGGGTGTGTCACTCATTGGGCGGCCTTTTGTAGCTCGGTCACATGGGCGCGGGCGCAAGCGGCCAGCGCGTCCAAGTCATAGCCGCCTTCCAGAACGGACACCACCCGCCCGTCGCATAGCTCTTGCGCAAGGTCCGTGATGCGTTTGGTCAACTTAGTGTAGGTCCGCGCCGTCCAGCGCAGATCGGCGAGCGGGTCGTCTTGATGTGCGTCGAAACCGGCGGAGAGGAGGATCAGGTCCGGCTTGTGCGCGGGCACGCGGGCCAGCGCCTTGTCCCATACGGCCAAAGCTTCGGCTTCGCCCGTGCCTGCGGCGAGCGGCATGTTGATCAGCGTGCCGTGCGGCCCGACCTCGTTCGCGTATCCCGTCTCCGGCCACATCGGCAGCTGCTGGGAGGAGGCGAAGAGAATTCGCGGATCGTCCTGCACCAGCGCCTGCGTGCCGTTGCCGTGGTGCACGTCAAAGTCGAGGATAGCGACGCGGTCAGCGCCATGATCAAGCGCATGTTGCGCCGCAATCGCGACATTGCCAAAGATGCAGAAGCCCATCGCCTTGGCTGCCTCCGCATGATGGCCCGGGGGGCGCATCGCGACAAAGGCATTGCCCCCTTCGTTCATGACCGCGTCCACCGCGGCAATCGCGGCGCCCACCGCCCGCCAGATCGCGGGGGCGGAAGTGGGGCAAAGGAACGTCTCATCATCAATCCCCGCATCAAGGCACACCCAACCCTCGGCAGGCATCTTCGCCTTGATCTCGCCCAGATACCCCGGCGTATGGCACCGCAGGATATCTGCATCAGATGCCAGCGGCGCATCCCGTCCTTCAAGGCCCAACGGCTCAAGAGCTTCCAAAACGACCCGCAGCCGGTCTGCCTGTTCGTCCACATGCGGCGGCGTCAGATGCGCAAGGCCGTCGGGATGGGTGAACAGGACTGTCACGTGCGCCCGCGCACCATACGAAGCAGGATCGCGCCGATGTCTGCCCAGAACATCATCCGGTCCGTGCGGCGCACCGATTTGATGATGTCCACGACGGTATCATCGGCCAGAACGTGCACCGGAAACCGCGTGGGGTCGGCGCAAGCGTCGTTCAGCATGTCAAATTCGAACCATTCATCAACGCCCGCCTCTTTGCTAAACCTGTCGCGCCGCATGTTGTCCAGCGCGCCCGGGTGGTTGGCCTGCAAGTGATCGCGCAACCGCCGCAGCGCGCGAGTGTTCAAAGGCGCGTTGCCCGCCATCTTAATCGGGCGCCAGCATGTACCCTTCGCCGCGCACCGTTTGAAGGTAGCGGGGCTGGCGGGGGTTGTCTTCGATCTTGCGGCGGAGCCGGGTGATCTGCACGTCCACGGCGCGTTCCTGCGCCTGGCCCCGGTCGCGGCCAAGGTCTTCGACCAGTTGCATCCGGCTGATCGCTTCACCGGGTTTGGCGGAGAAGATCTTCATCAACTGCATCTCTGTCGCGGTCAGGCGGACGAGGTCGGGCCCATGCCACAGCTCGCCCCGGTCCATGTCGTAGCGGTAATCGCCCAGATGCAGCACTTTGGGCACGCCCGCCGCGCTTGGCACGTCCGGCATACGCCGCAGAATGGCAGAAATGCGCAGGAGCAGCTCCTTTGGCTCGAAAGGTTTGGGCAGGTAGTCATCCGCGCCGGCCTCCAGCCCCTCGATCCGGTTGCCGGTTTCGCCCTTCGCGGTCAGCAACATGATCGGCGTCGCCATCGTCTCCCGCAGGGCGCGGCAGAGGCTCAAGCCATCCTCCCCCGGCATCATCACGTCCAGCACGATCAGGTCGAAATCGAGGCCCGACAGAACCCGCCGCGCATGTTCCGCGTCCCGCGCCGCCGTCACTAGAAAGCCGTTGCGCATCAGGAACTTCTTCAGCAGGTCGCGGATGCGTTCGTCATCATCGACGATCAACAGGTGCGCATCATGTGCCGCGCTCATTGGCCGCTCTCCTTGAGCCGGGTGTAGGTCTTGTGCATCTCGGTATCCATCATCGCCTCCAGCACCCGGCGGAACCCGCCCACGGCCTCGGGGCCGGCATTGCGGAACGCGTCGCGCATCCGGGCGCGCTGGGCGTCCGACAGGCGCTGTTCCAGTGCGGCGCCGTCCGGGGTCAGGAACAGGTGCCGCTCGCGCTTGTCTGCCTTGCCGACCTCGCTTTTGACCAGCCCGTCGGCGATCAGGGTGCGCAGCACGCGGTTGAGCGATTGTTTGGTCACGCCGAGGATGTTCAGCAGGTTGTTGACGGTCGTGCCCGGGGCGCGGTTAATGAAATGGATCGCGCGGTGATGCGCGCGGCCATAGGCCATGTCTTCGAGGATACGGTCCGGGTCGGCGGTAAAGCCGCGATAGGCAAAGAACATCGCTTCGATGCCCTGCCGTAGTTGTTCATCGGTCAGGAACAGCAGGTTTTCCCCGCTATGTCCGCCCGGTCGTCCGTCCTGCATGACTTGGCCCTCGTTATTGTTACAGCTTACGTCAGTCTTGTTGACATTCCAAGGCTGAAGACGTATCGAATCGCAGCTTTTGCGCAAGAAAGTGTCCGATGCGGACTTACCGGCGCAATTATTGGAAATCCACAGGAGGCTGACATGGCTGGCTATGATGATCGCGACGGCAAAATCTGGATGGACGGCACACTCGTCGACTGGCGGTCGGCCAATGTGCACGTCCTCAGCCATGCGATGCACTATGCCTCTTCGGTGTTTGAGGGCGAGCGGGCCTATAATGGCAAGATTTTCCTGAGCCGCCAGCACTCCGAACGGTTGCACTTCTCCGCCGGAGAGCTGGATTTCCAGATCCCCTACACCGTGGACGAGATCGAGGCGGCCAAGCAGGAAGTTCTGACCGCCAACGGCCTGACCGACGCCTATGTGCGCGCTGTTGCTTGGCGCGGATCGGGCGAAGACATGGGCGTCGCCGCCGCCCGCAACCCCGTCCACCTTGCCATCGCGGCGTGGGAATGGGGCAGCTACTATGGGGATGCCAAATACAAGGGCGCGAAGATCGATATCGCGAAGTGGAAGCGTCCCTCGCCCGAAACGATCCCGGTGCACGCCAAAGCGGCTGGCCTCTACATGATCTGCACCACGTCCAAACACGCGGCAGAGGCGAAGGGCTGCTCGGACGCGTTGTTCATGGACTACCGCGGCTACGTCGCCGAATGCACCGGCGCGAATATTTTTTTCGTGAAGGATGGCGAGGTGCACACGCCCAAGGCTGACGTCTTCCTCAACGGCCTGACCCGCCAGACGGTGATCAGCCGCCTTCAGGAGCAACAGATCAAGGTGCACGAGCGGGTTATCATGCCCGAAGAGCTAGAAGGGTTCGAACAATGCTGGCTGACCGGCACGGCGGCGGAAGTGACCCCTGTGGGCCAGATCGGCGACTACAGTTTCGAAGTCGGCGCGATGTGCCGCGGCGTGGCCGAGGATTACGAGAAGTTGGTGCGCGCCTAAAAGGGGATTCCCAAGCCTGGTCAGACATGCGAGTCTGTCTCTGCAAAGGAGAAGCGTCATGGTAAAGCGAAACTTCGAGGTAGAGGCAATCTGGGACGAAGAGGCTTCGGTTTGGATTTCCGAGAGCGATATCGAAGGACTACACGTCCAGGCGGACACGTTGAGCGAGTTTCACGAAGTGGTTCGCGAGTTCGCAGCGGAATTGATTGTGGCAAACCACTACGCTGATGAGAGCTTCGACGAAGCAGATTTGGCCTCGCAAATTCCGGCGATATTTTTGAAAACCGGAGCTGGTCCAGCGCAGCCCTGCTAGTTCATGGCGTCGCTTTACGTTGAAGTAACTCGAGAATTGCGCCGAAACCACTTCGTCCTTTTGAAAGGACGAGGAAAAGGCGCGCATGAGATGTGGCAGAACGAACTTACGGGGAAGAAGGTCATCATTTCTCCGAACCTCAAGAGCAAGCCTTTGGCCAACAAGATCTTAAAAAACGCTGGTTTGAGCAAAAAACTGTAGGTTGGGTGCCAACCCACCAACCAACCTCAAAAATCCACCCCCCGCTGCGCCTTGATCCCCGCCTTGTACGGGTGCTTCACCTCGCCCATCTCGCTGACCAGATCGGCGTAGTCCATCAGTTCGGGCTTCGCATCGCGGCCTGTCAGGATCACGCCGGTGCGGTCCGCGCGGGCCTTCAGGCCCTCGATCACGTCGGCAACATCAAGGTAATCATAGCGCAGCGCAATGTTAATCTCGTCGAGGATGATCAGGTCGAAATCGCCGCTTTCCATCATCTCGCGCCCCTTGGTAAAGGCCGCCACTGCCGCCTTCGTGTCCTGCTCGGCATCCTGCGTGTCCCAGGTGAAACCGTCGCCCATCGTGTGCCAAACGACTTCAGGCAACTTACTGAAGAACTGCCGCTCGCCGGTGATCCACTTGCCCTTAATGAACTGCACCACGCCGACCGATTGCCCCCAGCCCAGCGCGCGGATCGCAACGCCAAAGGCGGACGAGCTTTTGCCCTTCCCGTTCCCGGTATGCACCAGCACCAGCCCCCGCCCAGGGTCTGTGGCCTCGGCCACCTTGGCGCGCTGGGCGGCCTGCAACTGCTTCATCTTCGCTGCGTGATCATCGCTCATCTTAAAACTTCCTGTCTGTCAGCTGCCGGGCCCGGCGGTTCTCAAGCCCCAGATTGCGCTCTCTCCAGATAATGAGCGCGCCGCCCGCCACGACAAGCCCCGCGCCGACAATCATCGTGCCGGTGACGACCTCGCCGAAGACGACATAGCCGATCACCGCTGCGAAGATCAGCGAGGCATAATCAAACGGCGCCAGCATCGAGGCCGCGCCGTAGCGGTAGGACGCCGTCATGAGGATTTGCGCGACACCGCCCAACAGGCCTGACCCGATCATCAGGGCGGTCACCGCAAGGCTTGGCCAGACCCAGCCAAACGGGAGCGTCAGCAGCGACATGAGCGTCGCCGTGACGGAAAAGTAAAACACGATCGACGCGGTGCTTTCCGTTTGCACCAATCGGCGAATGTGGATCTGAACCAACGCCCGGAGCGTCGACGCGGTAAGGATCATCACCGCCCCGAGGGCGGCGCCCTGCGTCCAGTCCTCAACCCCGCCAAGCCGGGGCCAGACCACGACCATCACGCCAACAAGGCCAAGCGCAACGGCGCTCAGCCGGACCAGCCGGATGCGCTCGCCCAAAAAGAGAGCCGCCAAAAGCACCGTGAAGATAGGCGTGGCATAGCCAATCGCCGTCACCTCGGGCAAAGGCAACAAACCGAGCCCGGCAAAGGTCAGCGCCATCGCCGAGGTGCCAAAAAGACCGCGCCAAACATGGCCGATGGGGCGTACGGTTTTTAGCCCTGTTTGCAATTCACCCCGGCGCCAGAGCCAGCCGATGATGATCGGCAAGGCAAAGAGGGAGCGGTAGAACACGGCCTGCCCTGCGGGCACGTCTGCCACCACGACCTTCACCATCGCGCCCATGACCATAAAGAGGAACACGGCGGTCAGCTTCAGCGCGATAGCGCGGGTCGGCAGATTTTGGATCATGGCGGCGGGCACGGATCCGTGATGCGCCGCCCGCTGCCAAAGCGCAACCCGTCAGGCGATGCGCGCGACGGCGAGCGGGACGTTAAACTTGCGGCACCAGACGTAGATTTCGTTGTAATCATCCGCGTCGAGTGACCGGTGCAGGCCGTAAAGCTGTGCGCCGGTGTTACGGCGCAGCGCACCCATGTCGCTTGCCGGGTCAAACTGCCCGCCCCGGCCCAGCCCCACGCGCGGGTCCGGCGCGCCGTCAAACCAGAAATCCCGCATTAGCGAGACACCCATATCCGTCAGCGTGCCGCGGCCCGACGCGACATGGCCGGTCATGCCGACAAAACGGCCGGTGCGGTCCTGAGCCAGAACAGCTTGCGGTTTCAGAATCAGGCCAGCGCCAAGAGCGGCAGAGGCAGTCAGGAAGGTGCGGCGGTGCATGTCGATGTCTCCAATTTGCTTGGGACACAGGTGGGGCGTGGGCCGGTCACATGGAAATCAGACCTTTGCACGGGGGCGTGCGGAATGTTTCAGGGCCAGCCAGGTCCAGGTGACGCCTGCCGCCTTGTTGGTGGCCTGGATGGAGCCTGAGGACCGGGAGGCTGTCACCGCGAGGCCGGATCGCAATGCGGCCGCCCTCTCCTTGGACAAGTCGATGGGAAAGGCCGGTCGGTTCTCGGGGCTGGGGCCATGCCGAAACGACATCAAAACCTGACCCTCCGTCGCCAGAAGTGCAGCCAGGCGGTCCCACGCCACGGCCCGCGCGCTTGCGTCAAGATGATGCCAGACACCGCTTAGCAAGATCATGTCGAACGGGCCTTCGATCGTTGCCAGCTTTGGCAGCGTGTCGGTGATGCGCCGAAGGCCCGGGGTCTGCCACAGCTCCGCAACAGGCTCTACCGCGACCACGTTGCAGCCCCGCGCTGTCAGCCATGATGCGATATGACCAGTTCCCGCACCGACATCCAGAACGGTGCCGCAATCCGGGATCAGATCGCGCACCGGGCCAAGCACCCTTTCCGGCGTCAACGCGGACCACGCGACCTTCAACCGCGCCGCCTCCGCGCGGTAGCCTGGAATTGACGCGCTCAGCCGATGGCCCCGCGATTCGCGCCCACATGGCCCCCGATTTGAGCTCTGTGCAGCAGCAGGTGGTCAAGGATCACGCAGGCCATCATCGCCTCGCCCACGGGCACGGCGCGGATGCCGACGCAGGGGTCGTGGCGGCCCTTGGTGACGATAGTTGTCTCCGTTCCGCCCTTTGTGATCGTGGCGCGCGGGGTCAGGATCGACGATGTCGGCTTGACCGCAAAGCGCACCACCACGTCCTGCCCCGTGCTGATCCCGCCCAGCACCCCGCCCGAATGGTTCGCGTTGTAGACCGGCCCGTCCGGGCTCATCGTGATCTCGTCCGCGTTGTCCTCGCCGCGCAGCTCCGCCGCGGCCATCCCCTCGCCAATCTCGACGCCTTTCACCGCGTTGATGCTCATCATCGCCGCCGCGAGGTCCGTGTCGAGTTTTGCGTAGATCGGCGCGCCGAGGCCAGCGGGCACCCCCCGTGCGACCACTTCGATCACCGCGCCGACGCTGCTGCCTTTCTTGCGCAGATCGTCAAGGTACATTGCCCAAGTCTCTGACGCAGCCTTGTCCGGGGACCAGAACGGGTTGCGATCAATCTCTTCCCAATCGATCCGGTCCCTGTTGATCTCATGGGTGCCCATGCGGGTCATGTAACCTCTGATCTCGATCCCCGGTGCGAGTTCCGCCAGCGCCGCCCGTGCGAGCCCGCCTGCGGCCACCCGCGCCGCTGTTTCCCGGGCCGAAGACCGCCCGCCGCCACGGTAGTCGCGAATGCCGTATTTCTGCCAATAGGTGATGTCGGCGTGGCCGGGGCGAAACTTTTCCGCGATCTCCGAATAATCCTTGGAGCGTTGATCAGTGTTCTCGATCATCAGCTGGACCGGGGTGCCTGTTGTCTGCCCCTCGAACACGCCGGAGAGAATTTTGACCTCGTCCGCTTCGCGCCGCTGCGTGGTGAACTTGTTTTGCCCGGGCTTGCGCTTGTCCATCCACGTCTGAAGGAAGGCTGCGTTCACCGGCACACCGGGCGGCACACCGTCGACGGTCGCACCTAAAGCAGGCCCGTGGCTTTCCCCCCAAGTGGTGACGCGAAAAATGTGCCCAAAAGTGTTGAAGGACATGGATGGCTCCGTTTTGGCTTATGGAGCCATACGCGCCGCGGCCCGCGATGCCAAGACACCCATGCGCCGCTAGCCCGTGACCTCCCCGCCCAGCACCGTTGCAACCGGGCGCACATCGCGCAAGGCCATCGGGTCGACCGCCATTGGATCCGTGTCCAGCACGCAGAAATCCGCGCGCTTGCCGCATTGGATCGAGCCGACCTGATCGTCCATTCTCAGCACATAGGCCGCGCCCAGCGTTATGTTGTGCAGGGCGCGCGCCACGCTGATCTGCTGGGTGTTGCCCAGAACGCGGCCATGTTCGGTCACGCGGTTGACGGCGCACCATGCGGTCATCAGCGGCCCCATCGGCGTGACCGGGGCATCCGAGTGGATCGCGAAATCGCCGGCAAAGACATCCCACGCATCGGCGCAGGCATTCATCCGGGCCGCCCGGTCTGGCCCGATGCTACGCGTCCAGTGAATGTCGCCGAAATAGTAGAGGTGATTGGCAAAGAGGTTCACGGTAATGCCCAGCGCTTTCATCCGCTTGAATTGGTCCATCGTGGCCAGTTGCGCATGCTCCAGCGTGTGGCGCAGATCGGGGTTGGGGGTTTCCAGCATGGCCGCGGCAATCGCCTCTATCGCAAGTTCGGATGCGGCGTCCCCGTTGGTGTGAATATGGGTTTTGACACCGGCCCGGTGCAGCGCGCGGACGGCGGCGCGGAAATGATCGGGCGTCATGTTCCACGCGCCGTGGTCTTCCATGTCGAAATAGCCGGGCGCTTTCAACTTGGCCGTTCCGGCCTGGATGGACCCGTCGGTGAACAGCTTGGCCCGCCCGAGGTGCAGCTTCGCCGTCGACCGTGTACGCAGGGCCACGGCCCGCTGCGCTTCCATCTCCGGATCGCCGCGCATGGCGTTCATGATGGGCACGTAGCGCGCGGGAAAGGCGGCATCGCCGGTCACGCGTTCCAGCATGGTGACTTCGGCATCTTCGAGGTCTGAAAACAGGTCCGCCACCGTCGTCACGCCGCAGTTCTGCGCGACCTTGCCATAGGCCATGACCCCGCCCGCATCCGACAGTTTGGCGAGGCCGTAGCCGACAACGCCCATGACCGGCCCCATCGCCGCAAACTCGTGCAGCTCGCCGGACAAACTCCCGTCGGTGTGGCGCATCACCCCTTCGATGTTGCTGTCAGGGCCAATGCCTGCACGCGCCAGCGCCATCGAATTTGCCGTCATCACATGCCCGTTCGACTGGGTGACGGCAACAGGGTGGGTTTCCGAAACCTGGTCCAGATGCGCCCGGTTCAGCCGGTCGCCGTCCACAAAGCCCGGATCAAAGCCCCATCCCACAACCGGCTCGCCCTCTGGTGTCCGGGCAGCAACTTCGCGCAGCCGCGCGATCAGCGCATCGGTTGACGTCAAACCGGGCCAGTCCTGTCCGTCTGGGTCCGTGCGCTGGTAGTGCCCGCAATAGGTAAAGCGCCAGATGCCCCCGGCGGATACGTGCGCGTGCGCTTCGATCAGGCCAGGCATAAGGACGTGGTCCGCGAATGTGTCGTTGCGCGTGATTGTGCCCCAGCCGTCCCCACAGTCCGGTCCGCCGACGCCAACGATGATCCCGTCTCGCACCGCCACATGCGTCGCCTCCGGCATATTGTGATCCATCGTCAGAATTTTGCGGGCCTGAAATACGGTGACCATTGCTTGTCCTTTGAATTTGGTGATGTGCTGGCGTGGCCGCCCGCGCCGCGCAGCCTGCAATGTCTTGTCGTGTCTGGCAACACCGGGCGTCCTTTCACGCGCCGCTCATCACAACGTGACCGCCGCGCGGGCGGGCATTGGCTAAGCTGTGCGCATCGTATCAAAGGACCGCCTTATGCACCTGATCCTGCGCGCTGCGCTGACCGCCTTCGGGCTGACCCTTGCCAGTTGCGCGCCTGCGCAAGAGGCCGGGCCCGTGCCCGACTACGTCATTGCCGCATTCGGGGCGCCGCCCGAGGTCATTCCGTCCGGCCCCCTCCCGGCAGAGCTGTCCGCGGCAATCGAGACGGTGTTTGTCGACAGTTTGCGCGAGTCCGTGTGGGGTGAGGCGCAGCAGATCGCGCTCGCGCGCATCCGGGCCTCGGGCGATCCGCGGCTGGCGTGGACGATCACCGACATGATGCGTTTCACGTGGCGGGCGTCTTTTGACGATGCACTGGCGGATGCCGCGGCGCATTTGCTGGAAGTGAAGCTGAAGACCCCGCAGCGCTGGGGCGAGCTGACCGATTACCTGATCGCGTGGGATATCCCGGCCTATCCCGGCTACCTCGGGACCAAACGCGCGATCTTCACCCAGTTTCAGCCGAATTGGGCGCCGCTTTTCGTGCCCGGAGAGATTGACTGGCGCATGGTATCTTGGGGCGGCGTGCCGATGGACGCCCGCGCCTTTGGTACCACGGATGAGCCGTGCAATTGCATCCCCGCGGCGGACGATCCGGAGGTCTCTGCGGCAGAGGACGCAACATGGCTGCGCGATGATGACGTTGTCTTTGGCATCGAAATCAACGGGGAAGCCCGCGCCTATCCCCGCCGCATCATGGAGGTGCGGGAGATGGTGAATGACACGCTCGGCGGGCGCGATTTGGGTATCCCCTATTGCACCTTGTGCGGTGCGGCGCAGGCCTATTTCACCGATGATCTGCCAGCGGGCGTGCAGCGCCCGGTGCTGCGCACGAGCGGTTTGCTGATCCGGTCGAACAAGGTGATGTTCGATCTGGAAACCTATTCCGTTTTTGACACGTTTCTCGGCAAGGCGGTGACCGGCCCGCTCGCGCGGCGGGGGATCACGCTTGATCAGGCGACTGTGATTACCACCGATTGGGGCACGTGGAAGGCGGAGTATCCGCATACGACCGTCCTGCTGGAGCGCTACGCGCTGGGCCGCGATTTTAACTTCCGCGAAGGGCGCGATGCGCGGGGGCCGATCTTTCCGGTGGGGGATGTGGACCCGCGCCTGCCGGTGCATGAGGATGTGATCGGCGTTATCGCGCCTTCTGGCACGCCCATCGCCTTCCCGCGTGGGGCGGCATTGGTGGCGCTGCGTGCCGGAGCTGAAGTGTCGCAAGGGGGCGTGCAGTTGGTGCAGGCGGCGGGTGGTCTGCGGGCAGCTGATGGATCTGGCCAGCCGATCCCGAGCCACGAGGCGTTCTGGTTCGCGTGGTCGCAGTTCCACGAGGGCACGGCGCTCTGGCGGCCTTAACCCTCGTTTTGCAGGCGTCCTTGCAGGAAGGCGATGATCGCTTCCGCCGCTTGCATCGTCGATAGCGCGAAGTTCCCTGTCAGGCACATGCCAACGGCCCAGAGGCCACGCCCGCCCACTGTCCGCTTTGTCCCCAAAGGACAAACCAAGTCCGACCGCGCCGCCTTGCTGTACGCGGCCCGGCAGGAGGTCACTCCGTTCGATCTGCGGCTCGAATTGGAGTAATCTGGCGCTTCAGATGTCGATATCAGCCCAAATTAGGTGGTGGTCGGACGCGGCGTGCAGCTTGCGCTTGAGTTCCGGGTAGGTCTCCCACCGCTTCGGGCGCGAGCCGGGCCACGCACCTTTGCGAAAGATGCCGCCCAGCGTGACCTTGTCCCACAGCGCGGGGGATACGAGCAGGTAGTCGATCCGATCATCGTCATTGCCCAGCTTGTAGGTGCCGATCCCTCGGTTCCCGTTTTCCGCTTCGAACTCGAACTCGGTAAAAGCCGGATGGTCCGTGACATCCCGTAGGTCGGTGCCCGCGAGCAGCGGCGCCAACTCTTCGCTGTCTGGTGTGTCGTTCAGGTCGCCCAGCACCACGACGTTCTCATAGCCCTCGCCGCGCAGCCGCTCGTAGTAGCTCTTTACGGCCTCCGACTGGGCCAGCCGCTTGGCGCGGGAAGAGGGCGAGTTGCCCCCGAACTTGCTCTTGAAATGGTTGCCCAGCACCATGACCGTCGCGCCCGACGGCGTGGTCACCTCGTATTCCGGGCAATCGCGGCTAAAGATCGGAAAGCCGTCCGGTTTCAGATCATCCGCATGGCTGCGCACCCGCCCGATCGGGTAGCCTTCGCGCGTGGCGAGGCCAACGTCGATGCCGCGCATATCATTGCCGTCGATCAGCATCACGTGGCGGTAGGTTTCCGGCAGTTCTAGCTCCCGCGCCATTTCCTCCTGGAAAGAGCGCAGTACGGGCCGGCTCTCCGCCTCGACCAGGCACAGCACATCCGCGCCGACCTCAAAAATCGACTTCGCGGTTAGCAGGATCGCGGTTTCATTCACCGCCTCGGTGCGCAGCTCGACCCAGCCAACCCAATCGCCGCGCCCATCTGCCACAATCTCGCGCGGCGCGTTCCGGTCGCGCGGGCGCCGGATGATCGCGCCGCGGATTTTGCGCAGGCGGACAAAACGGCCCTCGTTCGAATTGAGAATGCCGAGCGTTTCCATCAGCTGCAGCATCTCGGTTTTGTCCGCGTCGCTATAGACCTCTTTTTCAAACAGCTTGTTGAGGTCTGCATGGGCGTCCAGAACGCCCTCATGCGCGTCCGTTTCATCATTGAAGACCCGCGCCCGGTCAAAAAGGTTTTCCACGTTGAATGCTGCAATACGCATCGGTCCAAGCCCTTATCAGTGCAATAACGCTACCATAGCACGAAAAGCTGCGGTGGTGTGACAGGGCTTGCCCTTGCCGCGCCTGACCCGTTGTCCTATACCCACCTTTACCTCGGGGTGCCCTGCACAGGGCTGAGATGCGCGCGCGTAAACCCGTTGAACCTGAACCGGTTAACACCGGCGGAGGGAAGGTTTGGATCCCTACATCCAGATTCCCCGCCGCCTTCATGTCTGGAGGATGCGATGAAACATCTACTCACAATTGCGGCCACGCTGGCTGCCACGACCGCGCTTGGCGATGCCCCCGTGCTCACCGTCTACACCTATGACAGCTTTGTCTCGGACTGGGGCCCCGGCCCGCAGGTTGAGGCCGCGTTCGAAGCGACGTGCGGGTGCGACCTGCAATTCGTCGCTGCGGGCGATGGTGCGGCGCTGCTGTCCCGTCTGCGGCTTGAGGGCGCGCGGACCGCGGCGGACATCGTCCTGGGCCTCGACACGAACCTGACCGCAGCGGCGGCCGAAACGGGGCTTTTTGCGCCGCACAGCCTCGATGTCGCGTATGACCTGCCGGTCGCCTTCAACGATCCGCTCTTTGTCCCGTTCGATTGGGGTTATTTCGCGTTCATGATGAATGCGGACGCTGAGATGCCGGACAGTATGACGGCGCTGGCGGCCTCGGACCTCAAGATTGTCATCCAGGATCCCCGGTCTTCGACCCCGGGGCTGGGCCTGCTGATGTGGGTCAAGACCGCCTATGGAGAGGATGCCCCCACGATCTGGAGCGGTTTGGCGGATAACGTCCTGACCGTGACCAAAGGCTGGTCCGAAGCATATGGCCTTTTCCTGGAAGGGGAGGCGGATGCGGTGCTCTCCTACACCACGTCACAGGCCTACCACGCGATTGCGGAAAACGATGATAGCCGCGTCTTCGCCCCGTTCAGCGAAGGGCATTACATGCAGATCGAGGTTGCGGGTAAGGTGGCTGGCTCGGACCAGCCGGAGCTGGCGGATGCGTTCCTTGCCTTCATGGTGTCCGACGGGTTCCAGTCGGTGATTCCCACGACCAACTGGATGTACCCTGCTGTCACGCCCAGTACGGGGCTGCCCCAAGGCTACGCGGCGCTGCCGCTGCCCGATAAGGCGCTTATCCTGCCCGCCGCTGAGGCTGCTGCGATCCGGGATGAGGCGCTTGAGGAATGGCTGACAGCCCTGTCGCAATAGGTCGGTTGGCCGGGCCCGCGGCGGCGCTGTTCATCGCGCTGCTGATCGGGTCCGCCTTTGCCGCCGTGTTGTGGCGCGGCGGCGGGGACCTGTCGCTTGGACCATCAGACGTGGCCGCGTTGCGTTTTACGGTGTTGCAGGCGTTGGCTTCGGCGGCGATCAGTGTGGCATTGGCGATACCCATCGCCCGCGCCCTTGCGCGGCGCAGCTTTCCAGGCCGCGCGCTGCTTGTGACCCTGCTGGGCGCGCCGTTCATCTTGCCGGTGATCGTGGCCGTGCTTGGCCTCATCGCGGTCTTTGGCCGCGCCGGGTGGGCCAACGTCGCGCTGGGCGCGGCAGGGCTGCCGCCGCTGAGCATCTACGGCGCGCATGGCGTTGTGCTGGCGCACGTGTTCTTCAACCTGCCGCTGGCGACCCGGTTGATCCTGCAAGGGTGGGACGCGGTCCCGGCGGAGCGGTTTCGCCTTGCAAGTGCGCTTGGCCTGCCCCCGCGGACGGTCTTTGCCGTTCTGGAATGGCCCATTCTGGCAAGGATCGTTCCGGGCGCCTTCGCGCTGGTCTTCGCGGTGTGCCTGACCTCTTTTGCCGTGGCGCTGATCCTCGGCGGGGGGCCGCGCGCCACGACGCTTGAACTGGCCATTTACGAGGCGTTCCGGTTCGAGTTCGATTTGTCCCGCGCCGCTTCGCTGTCTCTGATCCAGCTTGCGCTGGCCAGCGTCGCAGCTGCCCTGGCGCTGTGGCTGGTGCCGGTCTTGCCCCGCGCGCCTGGACTTGGCCGCGCGCCGCAGCGCTTTGCCCCGGGCGGGTGGCGGCGTATCGCGGACGCTGGCATCATCACGCTGGCCGCCGCCTTTCTGCTTTTGCCCATCGCCGCGCTCATCCTGCGCGGGGCGCCCGCCCTCCTAAGCTTGCCCGCGCCGGTGTGGCAGGCCGCAGGCACCTCCGTGCAAATCGCTGCGCTCAGCACAGCGGTGATGCTGGCGCTCGCCCTTCCAATGACAGCAGGGATCGCCAGCGCCCGCTCCGGCCAAGCCGAAGCGGTTGGCCTTCTGGGCCTTGCCGCCTCGCCGCTGACGATCGGGACCGGCTGGTTCATCCTGCTGCACCCCCGGACCGACCCTGCTGCGTGGACGCTTGTGATCACGGCCACCGTGAATGCCATGATGGCGCTGCCCTTTGCCCTGCGGACGCTGGTGCCTGCCATGCGCGACGTGCTGGCAAACCATGCAAGGCTTGCGGCCTCGCTTGGGGTGGTCGGCCCCCGGTTCTGGGGCGTTGTCGCCCTCCCGCTGCTGCGCCCGCAGATCGGGTTTGCCGCGGGTTTGTGCGCCGCGCTCAGCATCGGGGACCTCGGAGTTGTGGCCCTCTTCGCGGCGCCGGATCAAGCGACGCTGCCGCTTCAAATGGCGCGCCTTATGGGGGCCTACCGGATGGAGGCAGCGGCAGGCGCCGCGCTGCTGCTCATGGTGCTGGCCTTTACTGCCTTCTGGGTTTTTGACAGGTGGGGCCGTGCTTCAGCTTGAGAACATCTGCATCCGGCAGGACGATTTCACCCTGACCGCGGACTGGAGCCTGCCGCAGGGGGCCAAGGCGACCGTCATTGGCCCGTCCGGCGCGGGCAAGTCGACCCTCTTGAACGCAATCGCAGGGTTTGTTCCACATGCGGGGCGCGTCGTGTTTAGCGGCCGGGACATGACCGGGCTGCGGCCAGCCGAGCGGGGCATGGCGATGCTGTTTCAAGACGGCAACCTCTTTCCGCACCTGACCCTGTTGCAAAATGTTGGCCTTGGCATTGCTGGCCAGTTGCGGCTGACATCAGCCGCGGTTGAGACCGCCCGCACCGCGCTTGCTCGTACGGGGCTGGCCGGGTTCGAGCACCGCAAGCCCGGTGACGTTTCGGGAGGTCAACAGGGCCGCGCGGCCTTGGCCCGGGTGCTGGTGCAACAGCAAAAACTGCTCCTGCTGGACGAGCCCTTTGCCGCGCTGGGTCCGGCGCTGCGCGCAGAGATGCTGGACCTCACCGCCGACCTGGCGGCAGAAACCGGCGCCACCCTTCTTATGGTCACCCACGCGCCCGCGGACGTGGCCCGGATCGGGGGCCACGTCATCTTTGTTGATGGCGGAAAAGCGCACCCGCCAGAGGAGGCTGACGCGCTGATGGCAAACCCGCCGGAGGCTCTGCGGGCATACCTTGGCTACTAGGAAGCCGACGCGGCTTCCAGTCTCGCCTTGGCCTCACCATCCGCCCGGGTTTCCGCGTCGGAAAACCGGCCCCGCGCGGCAAGAATGCCTAATGCTGCCCGCGCGGCCTCGCGCCCCTTCTCGACGAAATGGGCCTTGTAGATCGCGATGTGATGTTCGGTCTCCTGAAAATGGTGCGGGGTCAGCGATACCGACAGAACCGGCACGCGCGTCTCCAGCCCCACCTGCATCAGCCCATCGACAACCGCCGCAGCCACAAAGTCATGCCGGTAAATCCCCCCATCCACGACCAGCGCGGCGCAAGCCACCGCGCCATAGCGTCCCGAAAGGGCGAGTTCCTTGGCCATCAGGGGCATCTCGAACGCCCCCGGCACCTCAAAGACGTCCACCTGCGCGCGCGGCACGATCTCGCAGAACCCCTCAAGGGCGCGGTCCACGATTTCAGAATGCCAGCGCGCGGCAACAAATGCGAAACGGGTGTGTGTCATGTGCAATCTCCTTTGGTTCGACACGTCACCCAAGGCAGCACACGCCAACCGGCCCGAAAGGCCTGGCTGGTCGCGTTCTCTTTCATCCGGACTGTGACCGTCGGCGCTGGCCTCTCACCAGCTCTGCTGACACCCCCGCGAAGGGGCCGCTCGTGGGCTCGCGAGATCGCGCCTCGCATACCACCGGTGGGGAATTTCACCCCGCCCTGAGAACAAAGCCACCTTGCCAAGCCCGGACCGCCAAGGCAATCCTGCGCTCATGCACCCCAACCCGATCTTCCGCGCTGAGCCCAGAGAACGTGACGTCGCTTTCGCCCGCGAGCGGGGCTTTGGCACGCTTTGCGTAGGTGCCGATCCCGCGCCGCTGCTGGCGCACATCCCCTTCGCGCTGAATGAGGGGGGCACGATGGCGCAGCTGCACCTTGTCCGCTCCAACCCCATTGCGCGCCTGCCGGACGGCCCCGCAGTGATCGCGGTAACGGGGCCGGACGGCTATGTCTCCCCCGACTGGTACGCGGTGCCCGACCAAGTGCCTACGTGGAATTATGTTGCCGTGCACCTGCGCGGACGGCTGGAGGCGCGCCCCGCGGAAGAAATGCACGCGATGCTGGATGCCCAGTCCGCGCATTTCGAGGCCATGCTGGAGCCGAAACCGCGCTGGACGACGGCCAAGATGACCCCGGATGTCCTCAACCGCATGATGCGCCAAATCCTGCCCTTCCACTTTCATGTCGAAGACATTCAGGGCACCTGGAAGCTCGGCCAGAACAAGCCAGACGCCGTGCGCGCGCATGCCGCTGCCGCCATGTCCGCCTATGGTATCGGCCTTGAGCCTGCCCTTTTGTCCGCGCTCATGCGCGGCGTCCCTGCAAAGGAAAGCACCTGATGAAACTGCTCAAAGCTGGCCCGTCGCCATTTGTCCGCACCATCCTCGTGCTGCTGCACGAGACGGACCAGATCGCGGAGGTCGAAACCGTCGATGTTATCGCAGCCCCCGGCGGC
The DNA here is from genome assembly GCA_039817385.1 of Pseudomonadota bacterium. GTDB lineage: Bacteria > Pseudomonadota > Alphaproteobacteria > Rhodobacterales > Rhodobacteraceae > JBCBCP01. The sequence continues at coordinate 240,977 of JBCBVY010000002.1, forward strand.
ACCGCACCGGAGCTGGCCGCGGCCAACCCGCTGGGCAAGATCCCCGCGCTGATCCGGGATGGTGGGCCGACGCTGTACGACAGTCGCGTGATCTCCCGCTTCCTCGACGACCGCGCGGGGGCGGGCCTTTACCCGGCCTCGGACCCCTGGACGACCCTGACGCTGGAGGCGACGGGGCATGGGATCATGGAGGCCGCGGTGGCGATGATCTACGAACGCCGCTTCCGGGCGGAGGACAAGGTGTCCGAGGACTGGATCGAGGCGCAATGGGAGAAGGTTGACCGCACCCTGACCGCGCTCGAATCGCGCTGGATGGGGCACCTTTCGGGGCGGCTGGATGTGGCCCACATCGCGATCGGCTGCGCGCTTGGCTACCTCGACTTCCGCCATCCGGAGCGCAACTGGCGCACGGGCCGGGATGGGCTGGCCAAGTGGTACGAGAGCTTTGCCGCTCGTCCCTCCATGCAGGCGACCGAGCCACAGGGATGATCAGCTACATCAAACTCGGCGCGAAAGACCTCGCCGCCGCCAAACGCTTCTACGACGCGGTCTTGCCGCCGCTTGGCTATTGCTTCACCGAAGAAGACGGCGGCCTCGGCTACGAGCGTCCAGACGAGGCGACCCAGCCCACCATTTACGTCGATACCCCGTTCAATTGCCAGCCCGCCACCAACGGCAACGGCGCGATGATCGCCTTTCAGGCACAGTCGCAGCTACAGGTCCGCACCCTCCATGCCGCAGGCATCAAATCAGGCGGCACAGACGAAGGCGCCCCAGGCTTCCGTGCCGCCTACAGCCCGCAGTTCTACGTCGCCTACCTGCGCGATCCGACAGGCAACAAGATCGCGCTCTATTCCAGCAATCCGGACGAGCCGGGGCGCGACGACTAGCCAGAGGCGCGTTGGTATCGAAAAGCGCCGCTTCGCGGGACTTTGCGGAATTTCCATTGGTTCACTCGGAAGTCTGCTTTAGCAATTTCACGGCGAGAGGAGGCAGCCTGCTTCGCGATCTTGCATCGTCTTTTTCAAGTCGCCAAATCGAAAAAACGATCGTGCTGTTGCGCCATACACCTGTTCGGCATCGGCTCTCTCCAATTCGGGAAAGAGGTCCAAGACCTCGCGTTTTGGGGCGATGGCAAGCGCGCCAAGGCCCCATTTTCCCGGATAGAAGCTCTCGGAGGCTAGGCCGTTTGAAAAGACGATCTCATGCTGATCGAAGAGCATATGGATGTAGGTAACGCGTCGCTTACCCATCGCAACGCGGATGCGCCTTTTGGGTAGCCGGGCCAAGTGGGCCGCCCGGACCAACCGCTCTCCACCACCGCGGGTATGGTCCGTGATCAGTATTCCATGTTGTGGCGAGACCAAGAGGTCTCGGGAATTTCCCAAAGCCCCTGCCTGCACCAGAACGGGGCAGAGTTTCGGGTTGCTGCGCAACTCTTTCAGCCCAAGTTGCCGTGCGCCGATCCAGCGGATGGTCTTGGGTCCGTTGTCTCGGGTGACGACAATATCCCCCACGCGCAGAGTTTCTACTGGAACCTCGCCGGTTGGTGTCTTGATGAGCGTGCCGGTTGTGAAGCACGGGATGCCCATAGAATGCATCGATTGCGCGCTGCTGGCTTGCGCAGAGGTGACCCCCTGCAACAGTAGGCTTTCGCCATTCGGAAAGGTCAGAAGCGCATTGCCGACCCCGTCATCGGTAACCGTGACATCCCACACCTTGACCGGCTGCCCGCTGGCGTCGGTCAGTCCCGATACATCAATCTGGTCGTTGGTGAACCCGTCGCCGTTGTCGTCGCCCATGTCGAAATCGGTGACGGTGTCGTTGCCGCCGCCATCTGACATGACAACCGTGTCGTTGCCCGCGCCGGTGGTGATCAGGTCGTTGCCCGCCCCCCCGTCAATCGTGTCATTGCCGACCGGGCCGGGTTCATCGAAATAAACGTCGGTGATGTTGACCAGGCCACCGCCGCCCGACGTATCGAGATCCACGTAAGTGATGACGATCTCGCCCACCGGCCCGGCGATGTCTATCAACATCGAGGCCGACGCATCGCTGCTGCTTTGGGCGGTTGTTCCCGTGCCGGTGTCGGCGCCCGGCATGGCATCGGTATCAGATGCGATGAGGTTTGCGCCGAAGGTGATGGTCACGGGGAGGGTGTTGCCAGCCAAGTCAAAGGCTTGCACCGTCACCTGTTCTTGCTGGTCGGCGTTGAAATCCAGATCGTTGATCCGGAAAGAGACGTTTTCGACCTCTTGCGAAAACGCCAGTTGCATCTGCGCGGTTTCGTTATGGGCCGCGCCGATCTGCCAAGAGCTGTTGGGATCGACGCTGCCGGCCCCGGCATCAATACCGGTCACGTAGTTCGCGGCGGTCTCAAACCCGTCATTCTGGCCTGTGCCAGAGAAGGTAAAGGAAACGTCTACCCCCCCGACGCTCTGCGACCCGGTAGTGGTCGTATCCTCGTCATCGATCTGGCCGCCATCGTGCGGATCGGGCACATCCGACCACTTGAAGCCGACGCGTCCGGACGAGGGCGCATCCCCGTCGATGACATCGGCGCCGGAGCCGCCGTCGATGCTGTCACTGCCCCCGCCGCCTTCGATGGTGTCATTCGCACCGCCGCCCTGCAGCACATCGTCCCTGCTGCCCCCTTCAATGGCGTTGGCCGTCGCGGGGTCGTAATCCACCATCCCAAAGGTCGAATATAACGGCCCGCCACTGCCGATTTCCGTCTGGCTGATAACCTCATAAGTCACGCCGGGCTGCAGCGGCGCATCGGCCACGATGCCCATATCCACACCGGCCACTTCAACGGTGTAGAAGTTTATGATCGTGCCGTCCGGAGCCTCAACCGAATAGCCCCGTTCGAGGTAGATCAGCTCGGTGGGTCCGCCGCCGACGACAGTGCCCGCGGCGTCCCGCACGGTGCCGAACTGGTCACTGTCGTCGCCAACTTCGTTTTGGGTCTGGTCACCAGAAAACTGATTGCCGCCGCCTGTTTCGGTTATTTCGTATTGGTAGCGGTCGGTGGCCGCATCAAAGCCGGGATTAATGCGAAACTGTTGGCCGACAGCTGACGCGTCGTTTGCAAAGCTTGCGGGCCCGCCAAGGAACTGGATTGAACTTGGGCTATAACCTTCGAAATTGTAGGTGGCCATAGATTTGCAGCTCCTCAGTTCGTCGCGCGACATGAGTACCCTTCAGGAATAAAGAACCGCTTAAAGCCATCTTTCCGACCCTTTCAGGTTGCCTGCTTCTGCCGCGTCGACTGAGAGTGAACAGGCGATGTGTTTTCGGCGATGCTTGCCGTGCTTTGCGGTCCGACCGGAGGAAAACGGTCATTCTTCGCCATGCAGAATGGGGCAGATTGGACGCGAAGCTGACCTTCGCAGCACGTGCGAAGGCAACCGGCTCATACCTGACCACGGACATCTCGCGCGGCGCGGACACGCACGGTGTTGCAAGTGCGCCCACCCCCCTGAAATGAATCCCGAAAACCATCCTGACTGCGACATTCCTGCGCTGGACGGCGCGAGGCCATCCCACTACTTACCAACCCGATCGGCTGTGCGCGCGCGCATGGCCCGCGTATTTCGTCGGCCCGCGCAGGGCCCGCAACCTTGGAGGAAGCCAGTGTCGACCACAGACGAACACGATGGTGAACGCCGCGATTTTCTGTACTACGCCACCGCAGGCGCAGGCGCAGTGGCGGCCGGAGCGGCGATCTGGCCGCTCGTGAACCAGATGAACCCCTCGGCGGATGTCCGAGCGCAGGCGACCCTGCGTGTTGACGTCTCGCCGATTTCCGAAGGCTCGCAGCTGACCGTGCTGTGGCAGGGCAAGCCGGTGTTCATTCGCCGTCGGACCGCGGACGAGATTGCGGCGGCGCAGGATGTAGACCTTGCCGCGCTGCCCGATCCGGTGGCCCGGAACGAAAATGTCAGTGCCGACGCGGACGCCTCCGATGCCAACCGCGCGATCCCGGGCCCCGAAGGCTCGGTCGAGGGTGAATGGCTGGTCCAGATGGGCGTGTGCACGCACCTCGGCTGCGTTCCCCTTGGTGATGGTGCGGGCGATTTTGGCGGCTGGTTCTGCCCCTGCCACGGCTCGCACTACGACAGCGCAGGGCGCATTCGCCGCGGCCCCGCGCCGGAGAATCTGCCGGTCCCGCCGGCGCAATTTGTCGACGCTTCAACTATCCTGCTTGGTGAAGGTTAAGGGAGAGACCACATGGCTGGAATTCCGCACGACCACTACGAACCACAGACGCCGTTCCAGAAAGGCCTGGAAAAGCGCCTGCCCATCGTCGGGCTGCTTTACGACACCCTGATGATCCCAACGCCCAAGACCCTCAACTGGATGTGGATTTGGGGCATTGTTCTGACCTTCTGTCTGGCGCTCCAGATCATCACCGGCATCGTGCTGGTGATGCACTACGTTCCACACGTGGATATGGCCTTTGCTTCGGTTGAGCATATCATGCGCAACGTCGAAGGCGGGCACATGATCCGCTACATTCACATGAACGGCGCCTCGCTGTTCTTCTTCGCCGTCTACCTGCACATCTTCCGCAGCCTCTACTACGGGTCTTACAAGGCCCCGCGTGAGGTCACGTGGATCATCGGCATGCTCATCTACCTCTTGATGATGGGCACCGCCTTCATGGGCTACGTGTTGCCCTGGGGCCAGATGTCGTTCCACGGCACCGCCGTGATCACCGGCCTCTTCGGCACCATCCCGTTCATTGGCGAAGGCCTGCAAACCTGGCTGCTGGGCGCAAGCTCGGTGGGTCAGCCGGCCCTGAACCGCTTCTTCTCACTGCACTACCTGCTGCCCTTCATCATCGCGGGCCTGGTGATCGTGCACATCTGGGCGTTCCACACGACCGGCAACAACAACCCGACAGGGGTTGAAGTGCGCCGCACGTCCAAGGAAGAGGCAGAGAAAGACACGTTGCCCTTCTGGCCCTACTTCGTGATCAAGGACCTCTTCGCGCTGGCCGTCATCATGGCGATCTTCTTCGCGGTCGTTGGCTTTATGCCGAACTACCTCGGCCACCCGGACAACTACGTCGAAGGCAACCCGCTCGTGACGCCGTCGCACATCGTGCCGGAATGGTATTTCCTGCCGTTCTACGCAATCCTGCGCGCCTTCACCGCGGACGTCTGGATCGTGATGTTCTTCAACTGGATCTCCGGCGGCATCATCGACGCGGCGTTCTTCGGCGTGCTCGCGATGTTCGGCGCCATCGCCGTTATGGCACTGGCTCCTTGGCTCGACACCTCCTCGGTCCGCTCGGGCACCTACCGCCCGATGTTCAAGTGGTGGTTCTGGATCCTCGTCGTGGACTTCGTTGTCCTGATGTGGCTCGGCGCCATGCCGGCCGAAGAGCCTTATGCAACCCTGTCGCTTATCGCTTCGACCTACTGGTTCGCCTACTTCCTGGTGATCCTGCCGCTGCTGGGCGTGATCGAAAAGCCGCTTCCGACCCCGGCCACCATCGAAGAGGAGTTTGCCTCCAAGATGGCGGGCGACAAGGGCGGTGCCGCGCCGTCCGTGCAACCGGCTGAGTAAAGGAACTGACAATGCTCAAGAAACTCATCCTCAGCGCAAGCCTTGTCCTCGGTCTGTCGACCGGGGCAATGGCGGCGGGGGCCTATGATACGAAGGTCATCGACTACGACTTCTCGTTCGAAGGCCCGCTCGGGACGTTTGACCGGAACCAGCTGCAACGCGGCCTTCAGGTCTACACCCAGGTGTGCGCGGCGTGCCACGGTCTGAAATTCGTGCCGATCCGCACGCTGTCCGACGACGGCGGCCCGGAACTGCCCGAAGATCAGGTGCGCGCCTACGCGGCTGAAAACTACGAGGTGTTCGACGCGGCGCTGGACGATTTCCGCCCAGCCACCCCGCAGGACCACTTCCCAGCCTCCAACCTGGAAACCGCCCCTGACCTGAGCCTGATGGCAAAGGCGCGCGCGGGCTTCCACGGGCCCTACGGCCTCGGCATCAACCAGTTCTTCCAAGGCATGGGCGGCGCGGAATACATCGCCTCCCTGATGACCGGCTACACCGGCAAGGAAAAGGAAGAGGCTGGTGCGGTTCTTTATGAGAACACCGCCTTCCCGGGCGGCTGGATCAGCATGGCGCCCCCGCTTTGGGGCGATGATGTCGAATTCGCAGACGGCTCCGACACGGACATTGAGTCCATCTCAAAGGACGTCTCGGCCTTCCTGATGTGGACGGCAGAGCCCAAGCTGCAGGCCCGGAAGCAGGCGGGTTTCGTGGGTGTGCTGTTCCTGACGATCCTGTCCGTGCTGCTCTACCTGACCAACAAGCGCCTCTGGGCGCCGGTCAAGGCCCGCTACAAGAACAAGTAAGCGCCCTGCGCTTTACCGGATCAGCCCCGCGCACGGAACGTGCCGCGGGGCTTTTCTTTTGGCGAAGGCGCATCGCGCATGCACGCGATGAAGGCGCGAAGGGCCTGAAGAGCGTTGCTCAGAAGGCTAAGCGAACAGACCGCGGTCGCCGATGCCGCGCAGCGTTGCGCGCACGATCTGCCCAACCTCCTGATCGGTCTCAAAGAAAACTTCGGCAAAATGCGGGGTTCGGCCCATGCGCGGGCTTTCCATAAGGATGTCGTGCGTTTCGCCAACACGCGCGTTCAAATACCGCGTCACGCGCGCATCTCCCGCCGCCCGCAACCGCGCCGCCCGCGCCTTGATCGTCGGCCCGTCCAGCTGCGGCATCCGCGCTGCGGGCGTGCCGGGGCGGGGCGAGTAGGGAAAAACGTGCAGCCAGGTCAGGCGGCAGTCTTCGACCAGCTTCAGCGCGTTTTCAAAGGCGTCTTCGCTCTCCGTCGGAAAGCCTGCAATTATGTCCGCGCCAAAGGTCATGTCGGGCCGCAGCCGCTGCGCGTCCTCGCAAAAGCGGATCGCATCGTCGCGCAGATGCCGCCGTTTCATGCGCTTGAGGATCAGATCATCGCCGTGTTGCAGGCTCAGATGCAGGTGCGGCATCAACCGGGGCTCGGTCGCGATGGCCTGCATCAGGTCGTCATCCACCTCGATCGAGTCGATCGAACTGATCCGCAGCCGCGGCAGATCCGGCACAAGCTTCAGGATGCGCATCACAAGGTTCCCGAGCCGTGGCGCCCCCGGCAGGTCCGACCCCCAGGAGGTCAGATCAACCCCTGTCAGCACAACCTCCAGATAACCCCGATCCACCAACCGCTTGATCTGGTCCACAACGACGCCCGCAGGCACCGACCGCGAATTGCCGCGACCGTAGGGGATGATGCAGAACGTGCATCGGTGATCGCACCCGTTCTGGACCTGCACATAGGCCCGGCTGCGCGTGCCAAACCCGTCGATCAGGTGCCCGGCCGTTTCCGTCACCGACATGATGTCATCGACTTGCACCGGCTCTGTCGGCGCGGCGCCCGCAAGGCCAAACCACGTCTCCGGCTGCATCTTTTCCGTGTTGCCGATCACCGCGTCCACCTCGTCCATCGCGGCAAAGCTGTCCGGGTCGGTCTGTGCCGCGCACCCGGTGACAATGACACGCTTGTCCGGGTGCGCACGGCGCAGTTTGCGGATGTCCTGGCGCGCTTTGCGGACGGCTTCGGCTGTCACGGCACAGGTGTTGACGACCACGACGTCCTCAAGGCCGGCCTTTTCCGCCAGCTCCTTCATCGCCTCCAGCTCATACTGGTTCAGCCGGCAGCCGTGGTTGGAGAAGGTATTAAACGTCATAAGCTATCCAGAAACGCGGCGGTCAGCACACCGTCAAACACATGCGCTGTCGGCCCCGACATCCAGACGCCATCCGCGCGCCATTCAATGCGCAGGGTGCCCCCATCCAGCACCACGTCCGCCGTCCGCCCCGTCAGCCCGCGCCGCGCGGCGGCAACCAGCGTCGCGCAGGAGGACGAGCCGGAGGCCAGCGTGATTCCCGTGCCCCGTTCCCAGACCCGCATCCGGATCGTCCCCGGCCCCGTGACCGTGGCAAACTGAACGTTGGTCCGCTGCGGGAACAGCGGGTGGTGTTCAATACTCGGACCAACCTGTGCAAGGTCCACCGCCTCCGTATCTTCGACGAAGAACGTGCAATGCGGATTGCCCATACCTGTCCCCACAGGATCGCCATCAATGGGCAGGTGCAGGCTATCCGTCTCCTCCGCCAGCGGGATGTCCTGCCACGCGAGCTGCGGGTGGCCCATGTTCACCGCGATGCGCCCATCCGCCTGCCGCTCGGCCCTGAGCGCGCCGCGTCCGGTCACGGCGATGTCGAGGGCGTCCAGCCCCTTGCTTTCCATCTCCCGCACCGCCACGCAGCGGGTCGCATTCCCGCAGGCCGCCGATTGCGAGCCGTCCGCGTTGTAGAAGGTTAGCGTCAGGTCTTGCCCCGGAGAAATCACCGCAAGCTGGTCAAACCCCACGCCCCGGTGCCGGTCCGCCAGCGCCCGCACCAGCGCCTCGGGCAGCGCCACATCAGCTGCCCGCGCGTCGATCACGACAAAGTCGTTCCCGGCGCCGTGCATTTTCATAAAGCGGAGGGATGTCTGCGTCATGCCCGCGCATATACGCCCCGCACGCGGCGCTTTCCACCCTGCATCAAGAATGTCGCAGGGACGGCCCCGCAAAGTCCTCAGAATCGACTTGACCGCTCCCGCTGCGCTTTCTAGATAGGCCGCCTAGTGGGCCGTTAGCTCAGTTGGTAGAGCAACTGACTTTTAATCAGTGGGTCGCAGGTTCGAACCCTGCACGGCTCACCACTGTTTCAGATCAGCTTGAGATGATTGCGCGCAGCGCGGTCAGCAGGGCGCGGACCTCTGCGATGCTGTTGTAGTGGCAGAAGGACACGCGGACGCAGGACGCCTGCCCGAGCGGTCCTAGGATATTGCCGGAATAGTGATCGGCCTTGCGGATATGGGTGCGGATACCGTGTGCGTTCAGGTCGGCAACGATCTCCGCCGCGGGCACGCTATCCGACCAGAAGGAAATCAGCCCCTCGCGCGCGGGATTCTCCGCACCGCCAAGAATGTGGACGCCGGGCAAATCCGCCAGCCCCGGCAGGTTCCCAATCCCGTTAATCGCAGCATCCGTGAGCGCCAATTCCTGCGCCTTGATCGCGCGGGTTGCGGCTTCCATCCGGCGGCGGGGGTCCGTCTCGTCCGATACCTCACCGCCAAGCCATTCGAAATAAGCCGTCACATCGGAGAACGTCGCGTAGGCGCCGGTGTCGCGTGTGCCAAACTCCCATGCGCTTTCCGGACCGCCGCGCAGCTGCTCATGCGGCTGCGCGGTCAGCCGGTCCGACACCCAGGCCACGCCATAGCCGTGGCGGGAGAAGACTTTGTAGGGGGAGACCACGTAGCCGTCGATGTCATACGCATCGATGTCGATGGCCCCGTGGCAGGCGTGCTGGATCCCATCGACGATGATGAACGCCTCCGGCGCCTTGGCCCGGATCGCGGCGGAGATTGCGGCGACGTCGTTGGCCATGCCGGTCACGGGGGAGGTGTGCAGGATGGTGGCCACCGCTGTGCCCTCCGTAACGTGGGCGGCGTAGGCGTCGGCTGTCACAAGGCCCAGTGCATCGTCGTGAGGGATTGAGATGTAGGGCCGACCCAAAACGTCCGCCCAATGCTGCGCCGCGCTGCGCGAGGCGGGGTGTTCGACGGTGCTGCCTACCACTTCGCCGGGGCGCGCCGCGATCGCGTTACGGATCAGGCGAAAGAGAAGCTCGGTCCCGCTTTCCCCCACAAAGACCTGCCCGCGACCCGCGCCAAAAAAGCGGTGCGCGTCCGCCTTCGCCTTGGCGATTGTCGTGACCAGTGCGTGTGCCGTTTCGTTGTCGCGCCCCTGATTGTCCGGAATTGCGGCGTAAAAGGCGCTGGTTTCGACCACCGATTTCAGCGTCAGCGCCCCGCCTGCGTTCTCAAAGAAGATGCGCTTGCCAGAGATCGGGCAGGCGTCGACATGGGCGAACCGATTCCGGACCTCGGCAAAAAGCGCTGTATTGGTTTCAAGCATGCGGGGCCTCGGCTGGCTGTATCAGGATGGCGCGGAAGTCGTTCACATTGGTCAGGGTTGGCCCGGTGATGACCTGCGCGCCAGCGGCGGCAAAGTAGCCATGTGCGTCGTTATCCTCCAGCGCCACCTGCGCGTTTCTCGGAGTTGCCTTAAGCGTTTCGGGGCCGATAAGCGCGCCCGCAACCTCAGCCGCCCCATCGACGCCGTCGGTGTCGCAGGCGATGGCGTGAATGCCGGGCGCGCCATTCAAGGATATCGCGAGCGCCAGCGCGTATTCCGCGTTCGGCCCGCCGGTGCCCTCTCCGCGCCGGGTTACGGTCAGTTCACCGCCCGAAAGAAGGATAAGCGGGCGGGTGAGGCGCCGTTGCCTTTCCAGCGCCATTTGCGCGTGATCGGCGGCCACGTCGCGCGCCTCACCTTCGATGGCATCGCCTAGGATTTCGACGTCCAGGCCATCGGCCATCTCTGCCGCGGCGGCGAGGCTTTGCGCGGGCGCGGCGATGACGGTGTTGTGGGTTGTGCGCAGGCGCGGGTCACCCTGCGAAATCGGGTCCGCCCCCTGTTCCAGCCAAGCCCGTATGGTGGGCGGTGGCGTGACGCCCCAGCGGTCCAGTGTTGCCAGAGCCCGCGCGGCGTCTCCGTCATGCCCGACGGTTGGCCCGCTCGCGATGTCGCCCGGATCGTCACCCGGCACGTCAGAGATCAGAAGGGCATGGACGCGGGCCGGATAAGCTGCCGCGGCCAGCCCACCCCCTTTGACCGCCGACAGCTGTTTGCGGATGCCGTTGATGTCCCCGATAGGCGCGCCGGAGGCGAGCAGGTCTTCTGTCAGCAGCTGCTTTTCTTCCAGGGTGATACCCCCTGCCGGGGCCGTGAGCAGGGCAGAGCCGCCGCCAGAGATCAGGGCCAGAACCACATCATCCGGCCCCAGCGGCTTGAGCAAGTCCAGCATCCGGCGCGTCGCCTCGGCACTAGCGGCGTCCGGGACCGGGTGCGCGGCCTCCACAATCTCGATCCCCTTGCAGGGGCGGGCGTAGCCGTAGCGGGTGATGACCAGCCCCGCGCACGGCCCCCAGGCCGCTTCCACCGCTTCGGCCATGCGCGCGCTGGCCTTGCCTGCGCCCACAACCATGAGCCGCGCGGGCCTTTCGGGCAGGTGCGCGGCAAGCGTCCGCATCGGGTCCGCCACCGCAACTGCGCGGTCAAACATCGCGCGCAGCAGGGCCTGCGGATCCGTCACGCGGTGCGGCCTGCGAACTGGGTCACGGTGATGCCCGCGTCTTGTAGTGTCTGCCGGACGGAGGCCGCGATCTGCACCGCCGTCGGCGTGTCGCCATGCAGGCAAATCGTGTCGATCGGCGTGGCGATATGCTTGCCGCTGTCCGTGATGATCGCCTGCGCCTTGACCATGTCCACCATGCGCTGGCCCGCCACAGCTGGGTCGTGGATGACCGCGCCGGGGATCGACCGGTCCACCAGCGTGGCATCGTCGTTATAGGCGCGGTCGGCGAAAATCTCGCAGGCGAACCGGCATCCCAAAGCCTCCACGGCGCGCTGCTGCGCCGTGGCAGCCAGGACCATGACGATCATGCTGGCATCCACCGACAGCGCCGCCTCGTAGCAGGCGCGGGCCATTGCCTCATCCTCGGAGGTCATGTTGCCCAAGGCCCCGTGCAGTTTCACATGCCGCACCTTTGCGCCGAGTGCTGCGGCCATACCAAGCGACGCGCCCACCTGCGCCCGGATCGAGTTTTGCAACGAACGGATCGGCATGTTGATCCGGCGGCGGCCAAAGCCCTGAATGTCGGCAAAGCCGGGATGCGCGCCGATGCCGACCCCGTTTTGCAGCGCGATGGTCATTGTGTCCGCCATCACGTCGGGATCACCCGCATGGGCGCCGCAGGCGATATTGGCGGAGGTCACCGTTTGCAGCAGCGCGGCATCATCGCCCATTTTCCAAGGGCCAAAGCTTTCGCCCATATCGGCGTTCAGATCGACTTTCATCGCGCTCCTTTCGCGGAGATCACCCCGCTTATCAGGTTGTAGCTCAGCAGGTCCTGCATCTCCGCAGGGTTGCGGGTGATGGGCGTTGCCTTGGTGCTCAGCATCTTGCGCGCGGCGGCGGCCTTGCGTTCAGCCTCCTGCGCCTCCGCCAAAGTGATGAAGCAGAAGCGCAGCGTACCGCCCAGTGGGCACTGCGCCACGCGCGGCAGATCGCAGGGGATCACGGTGCCGATGCGGGGGTAGCCGCCCGTGGTCTGGCTTTCGCACATCAGCACAAACGGCGTGCCATCGCCGGTGATCTGGATGTCCCCCGGCACGATGATTTCCGACACGATGGAACGCTGCGCGGCGTTGGAAAACCCTTCGCCGTCATGCTCCATCCGCATCCCCTGCCGGTTGGCGCGGGCATCGCGGGTGAAGGTCGTCGCTTCAAACCTCTGCCGCGCCTCTTCGGGGAATTGCGCCGTCTGCATGGAGGGGACGATGCGCACCGTGCCGCCGTCAAAGCGGTCCGGCTCCGGCAAGGCAAAGCCGGTGCGCGTGCCGGGGTCGGGCAGGGTGTTCAGCGTGTCGCCCGCCGTGATCAGCCGCCCAAGACCCGCCGACATATGCGCGCCGCGGGTGCCCATGAAGACTGGCGCATCGAAACCGCCGCCCACGTGCAGGTAGCCGTAGGTGCCCTTGCGCGGCGCGCCGATGGTCAGCACATCGCCCGGTTTCATCGCGTGGCAGCCGTGCCAGCGCACCGCCGTGTCGCCGATCCGTGCGGTCATGTCTGCGCCGGTCAGCGCAATGCGCAAGGGCTTGGTTGCCTCAAAGGTGCCGCCCATGCCGGCCATCTCTACCGCGGCGCGGCGCGCATCTTGCTCCAGCAGCGCCGCACCCTCAGCTAGCGCGTCACGGTCAATCGCGCCGCCACGGGTCAGGCCGGAGGCAAAGTGCCCCGGCCGCCCCGCATCCTGAAACGCCGCGGCCGGGCCGATTGAGCGGACGATCAGGCTCATGCGCTGACCTCAAAGCGGGCGCCGTCCGCACCATCAAGGCGCGCCAGCTCCGCCGGGGTGATGGGATCGAAGCGCAGCTCATCGCCGGGGGACAGGGGAAAGGGCTCGTCCGCCTCGGGCCGGAAGGTGCGGAAATTCGTCTGTCCCACATGGCGCCAACCGGTCGGCGTGTCGTTGGAGAACAGGCAGATTTGCCGGACAGCTGCCACCAGCGCCCCCGCGGGCACATTTGGCGTCAGGCCCGTCAGCCGGGGGATGTCCCAATGGGGCCCAAGCGTGCCGAGATAGGGCTGCCCCGGGGCAAAGCCGATGGTGATGACGCGCAGGGCGGTTTGGCTGAGCTCTTCAATCGCGGCGGCTTCGCTGAGGCCCGCGGCGTCCGCTGCCTCTGGCAAGCCGGGGGCAAGGTTCGTGCCGAAGACCGCCGGAATGCGCCACAACTTGCGGCCCGTGGGCAGCGGTGCGGCAAACCAGTCGCGGCTTTCCAGCGCCTCCTGCAACTCAGCGGTTGCCGCCTCAACATCCAGCTCTGCCAGATCGGCCCGAAAGAAGGCCGAGACCAGCGAGGTCGCGCTTTCCTCCACCCAATCCGCATGAAACGCCGCGCGAAAGGCGAGCGCCGCGCGGTTGGCGGCATCGTCCAGCGCAGGGGCAAAGGTGACCAGCAGGCCGGAAAGGCCAACCGTCTGGATGCGGGGGTAGTCGTCCATCGACGCTACCCTACCGGCTTTGGCGGGGCGTGCAATCGCAGCCAATCATCCTCGAAAGCGATGGTTGAGACACTGGCCAGCCGGGTCAGCCGGTCCAGCTCCGCCTCGAACGCGGCGTGCCGGCCCTTGCCCCATTTCACGCCGTTTTCGGGCCAGAGCGCGCGGACGCGCAGCACGTCCGCGTCCCGGTGCGCTTTCATGTCCACGCGTGCGACGATGCGATCGCCTTCCATAACCGGAAAGACGTAGTAGCCATAGCGACGCTTCGGCTCCGGCACGAAAATCTCGATGCGGTAGTCAAAGCCAAAGAGGCGCTCCGCCCGTTTCCGGTCGCGCAAGGTGGGGTCAAAGGGGCTGAGCACGCGGAGCCGTGACGTGGGTGGCACGTGCAAGGACGGATCGTCCGGCAAGTCCGGCCGCGCAAGGCAAGCGCGCGGGGCACCATCCGCGCCGATCACCGTCACCGGCATCAACTCGCCCCGCGCCAGCGCGCGATCCGCCCAGACCTTGGCCTCCGCGGGGCGGATGTGATCCCAGAAGGCGGCCAGCTCCCCGTGGGTTGCAAAGCCCAGCCGCGCCATCGCTTCGCGGCAACACCAGTCGATTGTCGCCTCCTCCTCCGGGGCCTCAAGGCGAAGGCTCTCGTCAATCACCCGCTCGGTCAGGTCATAGCGTTTCTGAAACCCGTCGCGGCCAATCACCGTCAGCGCGCCCGAGCGCCACAGGTATTCCAGCGCCGTCTTGGATGGGTGCCATTCCCACCAGCCGCCCGATTTGCGCGGTTCATCCCCGCCCAGATCGGCGCTACAACACGGCCCGGTGTCGCGGATATGGCGCAGCACCCCGTCCATGAGGTGTTCAAACTCGTGCTGGCGCCATTTCTTCCACCGCTCCCGCAGCATCTGCGCGTCTCGCTGCCGGCGCAGATGCCACCACGGGTAAGAGGCGCGCGGGATCATCGCGGCATCATGTGTCCAGTGTTCGAAGAGCGCGCCCTCTTTTTCAAAGAGCCGTTTGAGGTCCGGCGGGCGGTACCGCTGGCGGCGGGCAAAGAGGATCAGGTCATGCGCCCGCGCGACGGTATTGATACTGTCGAGCTGGACGAAGCCCAACCGCGCGATCAGGTCCAAGAGCGCCGCGCCCTTCGCGGGACCCGTCGGCGCTTCCGACAAAGCGTGCCGGTCCAGAAAGACCCGCCGTGCCGCGCTGTTGCCCAGGGTGAAGTCGTTCAAACGGGGCGGCGGCGCAGTGTTTCGCCGTAGCTGATCTTGGGCGTGAGGGTAATCTTGCTGGGCGCGGCGCCATCTGCGTGGTCGCGAATGATCTCTGCCGCTGCGATGCCGATCTCCCGGCGGCAGGCGTCCATCGTGGCGAGGCGGCGGGGCAGACCTTGCAGCAGTTCCACCCCGTTGAACCCGGCCAGCCCGATCTGTCCCGGCACGTCGATGCCCTGATCCAGCAGGTACAAAAGGCCCCCGGCCCCGATCATGTCGTTGGAGTAATAAAGAAAATCCAGCTCCGGCGTGCGTTCCAGCATCTGCGCCGTCATCTCGCGCCCTTTGGCAAGGGCCGATCCGCCCGAGTAGAAATCCCGGTCCATGATCTCGATCCCGGCTTTGGCAAGGCCCTCGGTCAGCCCTTCGAACCGCTTCCGCGCGCGGTGATCGAGCGGCATTTTCGTGCCCATGAAGCCGATGTTGCGATAGCCCTGCTTGAGGATCGCGCGCGCCATCTCCAGCCCGGCGCGGCGGTGCGAGATGCCCACCATGCTGTCCACGCAGCGCCCATCGGTGTCCATGATCTCCACCACGGGAATGCCCGCATTCTGCAGCATTGCGCGGGCAGCGTCCGAATGCTCCAGCCCCGCGATGATCACGCCCGAAGGCCGCCAGGAGAGCATCTCGTAAAGGACTTTTTCCTCTTTCTCCGGCAGATAATCCGTCACGCCCACAACCGCTTGCAGCGGCGTATCGTCAAGGACGGAGTTGATACCGCCCAGCACCTCCGGGAAGACGAGGTTCGATAGGGACGGGATGATGACGGCCACAAGGTTGACGCGCTGCGAGGCGAGCGATCCGGCGATCTGGTTGGGCACGTAGCCAAGCGTCTTCGCCGCCTCCAGCACCTTCTCCCGCGTCGCCGCGCTTACATCGCCGCGCCCGCGCAGCACCCGGCTGACGGTCATTTCAGAGACGCCCGAGGCTTCGGACACGTCACGCAATGTAAGGGGGCGTGCGGGCCGCTGCGTCACGATTGGAGCCTTAGCAGATACATGGTGACAGTTAGCCCTACCAGCCGCGCCTGATCAAGGGGTTGGCGGGTGACAGTGCGCCGCGCAGCGTCTAGGTTACACGCAATCGCGGCCCCGTGGCTCAACTGGATAGAGCAGCCCCCTCCTAAGGGGCAGGTTGCAGGTTCGAATCCTGCCGGGGTCGCCATTTTGCGGGTCAGGCGGCCTTTGGCGGCGCGATTTGGAACCCGTACTCCCGGCACGTCTGAATTAGCGCGTCGTATATCGGAGCGAACATGTCGTGCTCGCGCCCCAGATCGTTCATCTGCCACCAGTCCTTGGCCACATCATAAAGCTGGGTCGAGCCGTCCTCGTAGCGGATCAGGCGATACTTGCCCTTGCGGATACCGACGCTATCGCCGTGGAACGTGGGGATCACGCGGCCCGGCAGGCGCCCGCCTTCGACCACGGGGCGCAGGGACTGGCCGGCGCAACCCTCCAGCGGTGGCAGGCCGGCGTAGTCCATAACCGTTGGCCCGACATCCAGAACGGCGGAGGGGTCGGTGATGTTCTTGCCCTCGGCCCGTTCGGGGTCGTGGATGATGAACGGCACGTTCGCCACCTGCTCCCACAGGGTGCTTTTGCGGTAGCGGTTGCGCTCACCGAGGTGAAAGCCGTGGTCGGCCAGCAAGATAACAACCGTGTTGTCCGCATGGCGCGACGCTTTCAGGGCGTCCCAAACGGTGCCAAGGTGGTGGTCCACATGGCTGAGCGCAGAAAAGTAGTTGCGCACACTTTTCTTCCAATAGCGCGTGCGCCCGGTGTCAAAGTTTTCGACCATGTGCGTGTCGGCAAAGGCATTCTTGTCCCCGCCGCCGCGCCATGCGCCGGGCTTGCGGAAGTTGTCGAGGTCGTATTGCGTCTTGAATCGTTTGGGGGTGATGAACGGGCCGTGGGGGCCGTAAAAGCCGACCTCGCGGTAGAAGGGGGCGTCGCTCTCGTATTCGTCAAAGAAGCGCACGGCGGAGGCTGCGGCGTTCGCGTCGTGGAACTTTTCATCGTCCTCAGGCTCGGTCGTGGCCACGCCGCCCCTGTGCCCGCCAAAGAGCGTGCGGGGCCGCCCCTTGGGCAGTTGCCAGTCGATGCGGAACGGCTTGCGTGCGTCCGAATAGAGCACGTCATGGATTTCGGGCGGCAAAGGCCGGAACCCGTGATGGACCTTCCCGCCAGAGGAGCAGAAATACCCGGCCTCTTTCAGCTTGTAGGGCCACATCTCTGTGGGGCTGATCTTTGAAAAGACCGAGGTGCGGTTGTCAAACACGCCCAGTTGGTGCGGGGTCTTGCCCGACATGAAACTGGACCGGGACGGCCCGCAGATCGGGGCCTGGCAAAACGCGCTTTTGAACGATGCGCTTTCAAGGCAAATCCGGTCGAGGTTGGGGGTTTGCAGTGGCTCGCGAAAGACGGTCTTGTACTTCCAGAACGCCACGGCGTCGTCAAAGCTGACCAACAGGATGTTCTTGCGTTTGGGCGCCATAGGCTATGCTCGGGTTGCTTGGGGTGCAGGATCTGTCGCCCCGCTATGCGTCCTTCTTAGCCTGCGCGGCCCCCTCGTGCCAAGCGGCAGTCAGCCCCTCGGGTCAAAGCTCAAAAAAGATCGTCTCGTCAGGGCCCTGCAAGTGGATGTCGAAGCTGTATTGCCCCGGGGCGGTCGCCTTGGCCATCAGGGTCGGTACACGGACCTGATGTTCGATCCGCGACAGGATCGGATCGGCGGCGTTTGCCTCTGCCTCGTCCTCGAAATAGATGCGTGTCGACAGGCCAAGGTTGATGCCCCGGGCCACGATCCAAAGGTGCGCGTGCGGCGCGTGCAGATGGCCATCTGGTGCTGCAACGGCGCCGGGTTTTATCGTTTCGAACGTGTACGTGCCCGTCGCCATGTCCGTCGCGCAGCGGCCCCAGCCGGTCACCGCAGGGTCGACGCCGTCCTGACCGGGGTAGCGGCCCGCGGCATCCGCCTGCCACAGCTCAAGCAGCGCATCGCGCAGGGGCGTGCCGGTGCCGTCCAGGACCCGGCCCGTTATCGTAATCTGTTCGCCTTTTGCATTGGCCCCGGCGATCTGCGTGCCAAGGTCGGACGGGTACACGCCGCTGATCCCGCTGAAGCAGGGCGTGAGGCCGATATGCACATAGGGCCCCGCGGTCTGGCTGGGGCTTTCCTTTAGCCGGTCGATCTTTTGCACCATGTCACAGCCCCTCCATCCGGTTTTCGAACAGCGTCTGGCGGCGCCCGCGCAGGACGATGTCGAACTTGTAGGCGCGGGCGTCCATCGGTACCGTGGCGTCCACGTCGAGCGCGGCGACAAGTGTTTCTATGCCCTGCCGCGTGGGGATGGTGCCCACGATGGGACAGCGCCAGATCATCGGGTCGCCTTCAAAATACATCTGCGTGATCAGCCGCTGGCCCCAGGCGGGGCCGAAGATGGAAAAGTGGATGTGCGCCGGGCGCCAGTCGTTCGGGCCATTCGGCCAGGGGTAGGGGCCCGGCTGGATCGTGCGGAACTCATACCGGCCTTCAGAGTCGGTGATGACCCGTCCGCACCCGGCGAAGTTCGGGTCAAGCGGCGCAATATAGGCTTCCTTTGCATGGCGATAGCGCCCGCCTGCATTGGCCTGCCAAACCTCGACCAGGGCGTTTGGCACGCCCCGTCCGGTTTCGTCCAGCACCCGGCCATAGACGATGATCCGTGGGCCGATCGCGCTTTGCCCTTCGGCGGCAAAGTTGTGGATCAGGTCCGCATCGCGCGGGCCAAGACGTGCGCGGTCGAATACGGGGCCGTATTGTTCACCAGCACCTGCGGGGATCGCCAGCGGGGCTGCCTGCGGGCTGCGTTTGACGGAGGTTTTGTAAAGCGGCGTCAGCGCGGGCGGGTGCCAGCTGCGGTCACGGGGAAAGAGGCCTTGGCTCATGTCTCCTCCATCTCGGCATAGGTCTTCTTGGCGATGGCGAGCGCCCGGTTGGCGCGCGGCACCCCGGCGTAGATCGCTACGTGCTGCAGCGCCTCGATCACGTCCTGTTTGTTGGCCCCGGTGCGCGCGGTGGCGCGGATGTGCATGGGCAGCTCTTCGAAATTGCCAAGCGCGGCGAGCAGGGCGATGGTCAGCATCGAGCGCTCGCGCCGGCTGATCGCGTCAGAGGCCCAGACGGTGCCCCAAGCCCCTTCGGTGATCAGCTCCTGAAAGGCGTCGTCAAGGTCTGTGCGGTTTGCCTGCGCCCGGTCAACATGGGCGTCGCCCAGAACTGCGCGGCGGACCGCGTCGCCTGTGTCTTTCCGGCTCAATACGGTAGCCCCACATAATTCTGTGCCAGCACCGCCTGCGCCGCGTCAGATTGGGCGAGGAAGGCCAGCTCACTGTCCTGCATCCGCGCGTCGAACTCCGACTGGCCCGGAAAGCGGTGCATGAGCGAAGTAAACCACCAGCTGAACCGTTCGGTCTTCCAGACCCGCGCGAGGGCCTTTTCCGAATACGTGTCGAGGCCGCGGGGGTCGCCATCCACGTAATGCGCGCGCATGCCTTGCCAGAGGTAATGCACGTCTGACGCAGCGGTGTTCAGCCCCTTGGCCCCGGTCGGCGGCACAATATGGGCGGCATCCCCGCATAGGAACAGACGGCCCCAGCGCATCGGCTCGCAGACAAAGGAGCGCAGCGGGGCGATGGACTTCTCGATGCTCGGCCCGGTGACAAGGCTGTCCGCGGCCGCATCCGGGATCCGGCAGCGCAGCTCCTCCCAGAACCGGTCATCCGACCATTTCTGCGGATCGTCCCCCGCGGCGCATTGCACGTAGTAGCGTGACAGGTTCGCGTTCCGCATCGAACACAGGGCAAAGCCCCGGTCGGAGGCGGCATAAATCAGCTCGTGATCTACCGGTGGCGTTTCGCTCAGCACGCCCAGCCAGCCAAAAGGGTAGACCTTTTCGAACTCGCGCCGGACCGTGCCCGGGATCGTCTGGCGGGATGGCCCATGAAACCCGTCGCACCCCGCGATGAAGTCGCAATCGATCCGCTGTTCCGCGCCATCCTTGCGGTAGGTGACAAAAGGCGCGTCGCTGTCCACATCGTGCAGGGTGACGCCTTCAGCCTCGAACACCGTTTGCGCTCCCGCGGCGTGGCGCGCATTATAAAGGTCGCGGGTCACTTCCGTCTGGCCGTAGACGACGACCTTGTGATCGGTGTACTTGGTGAAGTCGATGCGCAGCATCTGCCCGCCAAAGGCGATCAGCGTGCCGTCATGCGGGAAGCCTTCCCTGTGCAGCCGATCCGCAACGCCCGCCTCTTCCATCAGGCGGACAAGCCCCTGTTCCAGCACGCCCGCACGGATGCGGCCCAGCACGTAGTCCTGCGTGCGGCGCTCAAGGACGACCGCCTCGATGCCTTCCTTGTGCAGCAGCTGGCCCAGAAGCAGCCCGGACGGCCCGCCGCCGATGATGACAACCTGTGTGCGCATGTCTCCTCCTGCGGGCAGTCAAGCAGCAGGGGCGCCGCGGTGCAAGCTCAGCTTTCCGGGGCGCAGCCGCCGTCAGCGCTGCGTTTGGCGATCCATGCGTCCAGTCCGGCCAGCTTGCCTGCGTCGATGTCCGGGCCGGGCTGCTCCAGCGTCCGTTGCCAGATGCCTGTTGCCCGCGCGGTTGCGTCCAGCGCGCCGCGGTCCTGGAACGTGCCGAAGTTTGAGAAATCCGCGACCAGCGGGTCATAAAACGCCGTCTGATACCGCTCCATCGTGTGCGCGGCGCCAAAGAAGTGCCCGCCCGGGTCAACGTCCCGCAGGGCGTCGATGGCGGTGTCGACATCCGTCTCGGTGCAAAGCTCCGCCACCTGTTGCAGCACCTCAAGGTCGGTGATCAGCTTTTCATAAGACACGGTCAGCCCGCCCTCCAGCCAGCCTGCGCTGTGCAGGATAACGCTCGCCCCGGCCAGCAGGCAGCCCCACGTGCCGAACTGGGTTTCCTGCGCGGCCTGCACATCGGGCACGGCGGCGGCGGTGCCAGAGGCGCAGCGCCACGGCAGCCCGATGCGGCGCGCGAGCTGCCCGGCCAGAAGCGAGGCCTTGAAATGCTCGGGCGTGCCAAAGACCGGCGCGCCCGACTTCATGTCGACGTTGGAGGTGAAGGTGCCGTAGCACACCGGCGCCCCCGGTTTTGCAAGCTGCGCCAGCGTCACGGCGGCCAGCGCTTCGGCATGGCTGAGCGTCATGGCCCCCACCACTGTCACCGGCGCCATCGCCCCCATCAGCGTGAAGGGCGTGATGAACGCGACCTGCCCCCAGCGGGCAAAATCGATGATCCCCTGCGCCATCGGCACGTCGATCTGGCGGGGGGAGTTGGTGTTGATCACGGTGTAGCAGCGGGTCTGCGCCTTGAAATCCTCGGCCCCCAGCCCCTGAAACAGCGACAGCATCTCGAAGCATTCCTCGACTTGCCCGCGCCCGCGCGCATAGACAAAGGGCGTCTTATCCGTCAGCGCCATCTGCCAGCGCGTCATGGCATAGTGGCGCAGGTGCAGGGGCACGTCCTGCGGCTCCACCAGTGGCGGCATGATGTGTAGCACGTCAAACGCCTGGGTCAGCTGCACCAGTTCCTTGAAGTCTGTCAGGGTGCCGGGGCGCCGACCACGCACAAGGTCCGTGGCGTGTGGGGCGCCTGCGCCGGGCTGAAAGACCATGTTGCCCAGCTTCAGCGTCACGTCCCGCTGGCGCGCACCGGCGGCGACAGGGATCTCGCGCGGGGCGGTGGCGAGGGCGGCCTGAACGATCTCCCGCCCAATCCAAACCATCTCCTCCGCGTCGTCCACGCGCGCCCCGGCGGCCCGGAACAGATCGCGCGCTTCGGGGAGAAGAACCTTCAGGCCAAGGTCCTCCAGCACCTCAAGCCCGGCCATGTGGATGGCTTCAAGCCGGTCGTCCGAGACAAGGTTCATCACCGGGAACGGGCTTTGCAGTTGCCGGTAATTTGTCTCGCGCGTGGCGGGGGCGGATCGGGTGCGGCGGCGCGCCAAGGTCTGTTCCTTCTTGAGTGATTCCCCGCGACGCTAGCACGGCCGCAGGCCCGCAAATGCCGATAACCGACATTGTGCGATGGAAGCCCCGGGTTTGCTCCGCTACAACATGCGGGCCTTTGTTATGGAGCCGACGCGCTTGAAACAGACCCTTCGCACCGCCGCTCTGCCTGCCCTGATCGTTGCCGCGATCTGCGTGTTGCCGCAGGTCGGTGTGTTGGTCGCGGCGCTGTCGGGCAGTCTGGATACGCTGCGCGGGCTCGCTGATACGGTGCTGTGGCGCTATGCGGGCACGACGCTGGCGCTGGTCGTTCTGGTTGGTACAGGCACAACGCTGGTCGGGACGGGCGCGGCGTGGCTGGTCGTGACGCGCGACTTTCCCGGGCGGCGGGTGCTTGAGGTGCTGCTCGTCGTGCCGCTGGCCTTTCCGGCCTATGTGCTGGCCTACGCCTATACCCACATCCTCGATCACCCCGGCATTGTGCAAAGCACGCTGCGCGATGTGATGGGATGGGGCCCGCGGGATTACTGGTTCCCGGAAATCCGTTCCCTTGGCGGGGCGGCGGCGATGCTGACGCTGGTGCTGTATCCCTATGTCTACCTGCTGGCGCGAGCGACGTTCAAACTGCAAGCGGCGACGCCGTACTATGCCGCACTGTCGCTGGGCCAGTCGCCACTGGGTGCGTTCCTGCGGGTGTCGCTGCCGATGGCGCGGCCCGCGATTGCGGCGGGCGCGTTGCTGGCGGTGATGGAGACAATTGCCGATTTCGGCACCGTCGCCCATTTCGGCGTGCAGACCTTTTCAACCGGTATTTACACCAGTTGGTTTTCCATGTTCGACCGCGCCGCGGCGGCGCAGCTCGCGCTGGGGCTCTTGGCCTTTGCGCTGCTGCTCGCGGGGCTGGAGCGGATCAGCCGGGGACAGGCGCAGTTCGCGGCCAAGGGGCGGCAGGATGCGTTCCTGCGCCAGCCGCTCAGCCCGGTGCGCGCGTGGCTGGCCAGCGCCTTTTGCGCGGTGCCGGTCCTTCTGGGCGTGGTGATCCCGGTGATAGCCCTGGCCGCGATGGCGACGCAGTCGGAACAATCGCTGCTCTCGCCCCGCTATGTGGCCTTCACGATGAACTCGCTACAGCTCGGGGTGATCGCGGCCTGCGTCACGGTCGGCGCGGCGGTTCTGCTGGGCACCTATCACCGGCTCGCGCGCTCGCGCCTGTCCAGCGCAGCGATGAATGTGTCGCGGATCGGCTACGCGGTGCCGGGCGGGGTGATCGCCGTTGGCCTGCTGGTGCCGCTTGCAGGGTTCGACAACTGGCTCGATGGCAGGATGGAGGCGTGGTTTGGCATTTCCACCGGGCTGCTGATCACCGGGTCGATCTGGCTGATGATCACCGCCTACCTCATCCGCTTTATCGCAGCCGCCATCGGCGCCTATGAAGGCGGGCTAGAGACGGTCACTGGTAATGTCGACGCCGCCGCGCGGGTGTTGGGGCGCAGCGGTTGGGGCACGGTGAGGGACATCCACATCCCGATCCTGCGGCGCAGCCTGCTGACCGCCTTGCTGATCGTTTTTGTCGACACGATCAAGGAACTGCCTGCGACGCTGATCCTGCGCCCGTTCAACTTTGATACGCTGGCGGTGCAAGCCTTCCGCCTGGCCTCTGATGAACGGCTGGAGGGGGCAGCGGTGCCCAGCCTTGTGATCGCGGCCATCGGGCTGATCCCGGTGATCCTGCTTTGCCGTCAGATCGGAGAACGGCGCTTGCCCAAGGGGCGGGCTGCGACCGCATAGTGGGGTGATTTGGTCGGAGTAGCAGGATTCGAACCTACGACTTCTGCCTCCCGAAGACAGCGCTCTACCAGGCTGAGCTATACTCCGACCGTGCGCGGTGGATTACGCCTGCTCGCCCGGTTTGGCAAGGGGGCGGGCGTGCGCCATCCGGAAGAATCGCCACGTGATCAGGCTGCCCGCAAGCGCAACGCCGGAGCCATATCCGATCCAGACGCCGCCGGGGCCCCAATGAGACCAGAACCCAAGGGCATAGCCCAGCGGAAGCGCCACTATCCAGTAGGCGAAAAGGGTAATCGATACGGGCACGACATTGTCCGTTATCCCGCGCGCGGCGCCCAGCATCGTGCCCTGAATGCCGTCAAAGATTTGCATGACCGCGGTGATGACAAAGAGGGTCAGGGCAATCGAGATCACCTCCGGGTCATCCGATAGCGCCCGTGTGATGACGCCGCGCAAGCCGAGAACGGCGAGCATCGCGAGGCTCATCCAGCCGATGATGATACCAAGCGCCGCGCGCCCGATTGTCGTCAGCCGTTCGCGCTGCCCGGCGCCCACAGCCTGCCCAATGCGGATCGACACCGCTATGGCGACCCCTAGCGGCAGCATGTAAAGGACGCCGCCAATCGAGTTGACGATTTGGTTGGCCGCCAGCGCCGCGGCGCTGAACCAGCCCATCATTAGCGCGGCCACCGCGTAGGCGCCCCCTTCGCTGATGTAGCCCGCGGCGATGACACCGCCTTGCGTGACCTGCGCCCGAACCTCTTGCCGCGTCATCGGGACCCGTCGGCGGCTGTCTTTGAGCGCAGGCAGGCGCCGCCAGAGCCACCACAAAAGGCCAAGCGAGGCCGTCTGCGAAAAGAGGCTTGCAACGCCCGCCCCTGTCAGCCCCAGGCCGGGCCAGCCGCCGATCCCGTGGATGAGCAGGTAATTGGCCGGAACGTTTAGGAGGACGGCAAAGAAAGCCACCGCCACCCCCAGCCATGCCTGATCTGTCGCATCGAAGAGCGACTTGAGCGAATAGAACAGGGTAAACGGCACCAGCGAAAGCGCCATCGTCACCCAGTAGCCGGGGAGCGCGTCCAGCACCTCCTGCGGCTGGCCAAGCACTGGCAGCGCGAAAAGCAGCGCCAGCATGATGCACAGCCCGATCACCCCGGCGACAGAGGCAACAGCGATCGCGGCAGAGGTCGCGCGCGAGAGCGCATCGACGTTGTTGTTCCCGACCGCTTCGGCCACGCGCACGCCCGCAACGGATGCAAAGCCATAAAGACCGGCATAGAGCACGAACAGAACCGCTGTCGTAAGCGCAGCACCGGCCAGCGGCACCGTGCCAAGCGGCGCGATCATAATCGTGTCGATCACCCCGATCAGGGTCGCCGCAGCCAGTGACACGACAATTGGCACGGCAAGCTGGATCACAGCGCGGGCTTCGCCTTTGGCGGTGGGCTGGGTCATGGTGCAATCCGTTTTAAGGTCTTCGGGCTTGGACCTGCGCTAGGTGAATCAGGCGCCAGCTGCGCGGCGCAGGGGAGTGCTACCTGAGATCGCGGCGCAGGCAACCCGGGGTGCTGCCCAAACCTGTCAGGACGCGGCAAAGCCCTTTAGCGCTTCGGCCCCCACAGTGAAGGAGGTCTTGCCATTGTCCGGCGCGCCGAGGCGGGCGTAGAACTGCAACGCGTCGGCTTCCTTGCTTTCCCAGCGCAGCGAATTGTAGCCGAGCGCCATCGCCCGTTCCGCAAGATTGCGCATCAGGGCCCGCCCCGCGCCCGTGCCCCGCGCGTCGGCGGTCACGTACAGCTCTTTGAGGTAAAGCGCAAAGCCGTCCCCTGCCGGAAACACGCGCGCGGAACAGGTGAAGCCGACCGCCTCTGTCCCGTTCCAAGCGATATCGGCGGTCAGGCCGTGGTCTGCGAGCAGTTCCTGCAGAATGACCTTTTCGACCGAGGCGGGCTGGGCCGGGCTGCCGTAATGGGCCACGCAGTCACGGTAGAGGCGTAAAAATGCCTCCGTGTCCTCTGAGGCAAAGGGGCGGACCTCGATCACAGGCTCGCGTCGAGCTTGGCCAGAAGCGCGTCGCCCATTTCGGTCGTGCTGACCGGCGTTGCGCCTTCCTCCCCCAACAGGTCCGCAGTGCGCAGACCATCGGCCAGTACGGCCTCAACCGCCTTTTCCAGCCGGTCTGCCTCCCCCCCGGCATCAAAGCTGTAGCGCAGGGCCATCGCAAAGCTCAGGATGCAGGCGATGGGGTTCGCCTTGCCCTGGCCCGCGATGTCGGGGGCGGAGCCGTGCACCGGCTCATACAGCGCCTTGGGCCGGCCATTTTCCATCGGCGCACCAAGCGAGGCGGAGGGCAGCATCCCGAGCGAGCCGGTGAGCATGGCCGCAAGATCCGACAGTAGATCGCCAAAGAGGTTGTCGGTCACGATCACGTCGAACTGTTTGGGCCAGCGGGTCAGCTGCATCGCGCCCGCATCCGCGTACATGTGGGACAGCTCCACCTCGGGGTAATCCTTGCCGACCTCGGTCACCACCTCGCGCCAGAGGATGCCCGATTCCATCACATTGGCCTTTTCCATCGAGCACAGCTTCTTGCCGCGGCGCATAGCCAGCTCGAACGCGGAGCGGGCGACGCGGTCGATCTCGCTTTCGGTGTAGCGTTGGGTGTTGATGCCCACACGCTCATTGCCTTCTTCAATGATCCCGCGCGGCTCGCCGAAATAGACGCCCGAGGTCAGCTCGCGCACGATCATGATGTCGAGGCCCGCGACCACGTCTTTTTTCAGTGACGAAAAATCGGCCAGCGCGTCAAAGCACTGCGCGGGGCGGAGGTTGGAAAACAGGTCCATCTCCTTGCGCAGGCGCAGCAGGCCGCGTTCGGGTTTGACGGAGAAGTCGAGTTCATCGTATTTCGGCCCGCCCACGGCGCCCAGCAGCACCGCGTCCACCTCTTGCGCGCGTGCCATCGTGTCATCGTGCAGGGGCGTGCCGTGCGCGTCATAGGCCGCGCCGCCGACCAGATCCTCGCTCACGTCAAAGGCCAGATCGCGCTTGGCGCCGTACCAGTCGATGATGCGGCGCACCTCGGCCATGACCTCGGGGCCGATGCCGTCACCGGCGAGGATCAGAAGGGAGGGGTTGGACATGTGGCGCACTCCTTGAAAACCGTCCGGGCGGGGGTATCGCGGGGCTTGGCAGCGGTCAAGCGAGCGGCCCGCATCCTAGGGGGTAATGTCGACCCAGACGATGCGATGGCGGCTGGCTTCCGGGTTGGGAGCGGTCACGCCGCTGGCGGTAACGGTCAAGGCGTTTGAGGGCAGGATGTAGGATGCGCGCATCGGGCCGGTCTGCGGCCAATTCGCGGTGGGCTGCGCCGTGCCTTCGGGGGTTTGCAGGCGCGCCTCGTCCAGCAGGCTTTGCATGACGCCGCGCAGCCCTTCGCCCTTGTTCGGGTCGATATTCGACTGCCCGGCAAGGATCGGGTTCGGGCCAGGCGGGCCAAAGGCGCCATCCAGGTAGTGCTGCCAAAACCGCGCCTCGTCCCCGCCGCGCTTGCCGTTGCGGTCCTCGGGGCCGTCAAAGACGGGCGTGCTGCCGTGCCAGGTCAAAAGGGTGATTTGCCCCAGCTCCGGCACGTCGATGGGAATGGCCCAGTGGGCGACGGACGACAGCCGCTGGATCGCGTGTGCCGCTTCGCTGGGGAAGGGCGCGCGGTTCCGGGTGGGCATGTTGGCGTCCGGCAGGTCGCGCCAGAGGCGCGTGGTGAAATCCTGCACCCCTGCTTCCCGGATCGGATAACGCGACAGAACCGCCATGCCGCCCTGCCCGGTGAAGGTGCCATAGCCAAATGCGTCGCGGGGGCCATAGCGCAGGCCATCGCCATCGAGGTCCACGCCTGTCGCGATGCCGGTATTGGGCTTTGCGGCAAAGCGGTGCGGGTAGGGGGCTACCAGCGCTTCGGAAAGCGCGGCAAGGGCGCGCCCGTCATAGTCCCAGTCAAACCCTTGCAGGACGAGGATGTCCGGGTTCAGCGCGTCAATCTCGGCGATCACGGCGCGCACCTGCGCATCTTTTCCACGCGCGATATCGCGCAGCAGCAGGCCCGGCCCGTCCCGAAACAGCTCCGTGTTGTAGGTGGCAATGCGAACGCTGTCGGCCAGCGCCCATGTTCCGGTCAGCAGCCACAGGATCAGGCCAGCGACAAGCCCCCATCCTCGTCCTGGGCGTAGGTGCGGCGGCGCTTTTCCTGAATCATGCTGGCGATCTTGGTCAATGCGATGCCGCGCATGATCAGGCTTGCGGGAAGGAAGGCCCATGCGGTCAGGATCCAGATCAGCGATTGGGAGTCGTCCAGCGATAACGGGCCTACCAGATCATGCGCGGCCTTGGCCAGCGCGGGAATGATGAAGGGCAACATGCAGCCCAGCGCAATGGCCACCCGCGCATCCCGTTGCATCCGGTGCAGCGCGTCACCGCCCGCTGTGGGGTCAAACAGCGGCAGGTTGATCCAGACGTTGAACGCCGCGCCACGCCCTGACGGCCAGCCAAAGACGCGGACCAGCGCAAAGAAGATCGCCACCGCCAGCAGCGACAGCGCATAGGTCAGGCCCGCCGCCGCGCGCACCAAGTCGACCGTTGCCGCGCTGGCTTCTGCCGGGATGCTCAGCACCACGAGGCGGACGGGGGAATAGGGGAAGTCGAGCGTGTCGCCGATCAGCGTGGCCACAGAGGTGATCGCACTGTTGGCGAGTGTCACCTCGGTGCGGCCTTTGCAGATGGTTGTCAGCAAGATCACCATCAGGAACAGCGCGAAAAAGCGCAGCCGGTTGATGGGCGGTGCATCACGGAAGGCGATGATTGACGGGAAGACGGAGTTGTATTCAACGAAGACGAGGAAGAACGCCAAAAGCGCAATCAAAACAGTGATCTGCGTCGTGTCGGCACTCACATCCGGCAGCACGAGCGCTGGCGTGATGATCATCAGCGCTACCAACAGACCGCGGAGTGCCGCGCCCAACATACGTGCAATCACGTCTCGATCCCTTCAAACTGGCCAGCCGCGATTACGTGCCGCGTACTTGTTCCAACTTGACCCCGCCAGGAAGGGCGGGCTGCCTCATTCTTGCCCAAGTTTTGCCTTCTTTCCCGGACTGGCTCAAGCTCTTTGGTTAATATGACTTAATCACTGCGTTGGATTGGGGGCGGGGGTGGTGCGTTCTTGCATCATTTTGACGGCGCAAACGTGGCACGCGCCACATGTTGTGTTGGCGGCGTTCTGAAACACAAATGCCGCGCCTCTTTGGGAGGCACGGCGTTGATTTCGCTCAGGTGAAGGTGGGTCAGACCCAGGGGCGTTCCGCGCTGAGTTTGGCCTCAAACGCGTCGATGGCTGGGGCTTTCTCCATCGACAGGCCAATATCGTCGAGCCCTTCCATCAGGCAGTGCTTTTTGAAGCTGTCCACCTCAAAGCTGAACGTCTCCCCGTCCGAAGAGGTGACCGTCTGCGCCGCAAGGTCGATGGTCATCCGGGCGTTCGATCCCTTTTCGGCGTCTTTCATCAGCACGTCCACGGCCTCTTGTGGTAGGGCGATGGGCAGGATGCCGTTCTTGAAGCAGTTGTTATAGAAGATGTCGGCAAAGCTGGGCGCGATCACGCAGCGGATGCCGAAATCCTTGATCGCCCAAGGCGCGTGCTCGCGGCTGGACCCGCAACCGAAATTGTCGCCCGCCACAAGGATCTCTGCGTCGCGGTATTGCGGCTGGTTCAGCACGAAATCGGGCAGCTCTTTGCCATCGTCGTCATAGCGCATCTCGTCAAAGAGGTTTACGCCAAGGCCCGAGCGTTTGATCGTTTTCAGAAACTGCTTGGGGATGATCATATCGGTGTCGATGTTGATCAGGGGCAGCGGGGCGGCGATGCCGGTCAGGGTGGTGAATTTGTCCATTGCTTGTGTCCTTGTCGACGGTGTCCGGGTCTTCGCGCGTGTCGTGCGCGGCGTGCTCTTGGCGCGCTTGAGGCCCATGAGGTCTGGTTTGGTGATTTGGCTGACGGCCTGAACCCGGCTGCCGCCGAGGACCGGCTTGACGAAGTTGCTGTCCACCATCTCTGCGATCATCGCTTCGGCCTGCGGGACGCTGACCTTCAGGCGATGGGCGATCCCGGCGGCGCTGATATTGGCGCGGGTGCGGGCGTGGAACACGGCCAGCCCGTACATGTACCGGTTATAGGTGGCAGCGACAGGCGCTGCGGTGCCTATCGCGGGCAGCAGCGGTGCAGCGGTGGCCGCACCCGCAAGCGACAGGAAGGTGCGCCGCTTCATGCGCGGGCCCCCATGCCGTTTGTGGGCGCGGGATGCATCACATCAACTCCCGCACGTCCGTGAGCTTGCCGGTGATCGCGGCGGCGGCGGCCATTGCGGGACTCATCAGGTGGGTGCGCCCGCCGCGGCCCTGGCGGCCTTCGAAGTTGCGGTTGGACGTCGCCGCGCAGCGCTCGCCCGGTTGCAGCTGGTCGGGGTTCATCGCGAGGCACATGGAGCAGCCCGCGAGGCGCCATTCAAAGCCCGCGTCGCGGAAGATGTCCGCAAGCCCCTCTTCTTCGGCCTGCGCGCGGACAAGGCCCGATCCGGGCACGACCATCGCGCGTTTCACGGCGATCTTCTTGCCTTTCAGGATCTCCGCGGCGGCGCGCAGATCTTCGATGCGGCCATTCGTGCAGGAGCCGATGAAGACCGTGTCGATGGCGACGTCCCTTAGGGGCGTGCCGGGGGTGAGGCCCATGTAGTCGAGGCTGCGCGCGGCGGCGTCGACCTTGCCACCCTCAAAGTCGGTGGAGGCGGGGACGGCGGCGGTGATCGGCAGCACGTCTTCGGGGGAGGTGCCCCAGGTCACGACCGGCGCGATGTCCTCGCCCTTGATCGTGATGACCTTGTCCCAATGGGCGCCCTCGTCGGAGTAGAGGGTTTTCCACCACGCCAGCGCGGCTTCCCACTGCGCGCCCTTCGGTGCGTGCGGGCGGCCCATACAATACTCAAACGTCTTCTCGTCCGGCGCGATGAGGCCCGCGCGCGCGCCGCCTTCGATGGCCATGTTGCAGACGGTCATGCGGCCTTCCATCGACAAATCGCGAATGGCCTCGCCGCAATACTCGATCACGTAGCCGGTGCCGCCCGCCGTGCCGGTCGCGCCGATCACGGACAGCGTGATGTCCTTTGCCGTGACGCCGGGGCGCAGCTTGCCCGTGATCTCGACCTTCATGTTCTTGGACTTTTTCTGGATCAGCGTTTGCGTGGCCAGAACGTGTTCTACCTCGGAAGTGCCGATGCCGTGGGCGAGCGCTCCGAACGCGCCGTGGGTCGCCGTGTGGCTGTCGCCGCACACAACCGTCATGCCGGGCAGGGTCCAGCCCTGTTCGGGGCCGACGATGTGCACGATGCCCTGGCGGATGTCGGAGACGGGGTAGTAGTGGATGCCGAAGTCTTTTGCGTTCTTGTCAAGCGCTTCGACCTGGATGCGGCTGTCCTCGGTCATGGCGTCCGGGTTCTCGCGCCCCTCTGTGGTGGGCACGTTGTGGTCCGGCACTGCGATGGTCTTTTTCGGCGCGCGCACCTTGCGGCCCGCCATGCGCAGCCCTTCAAAGGCTTGCGGGCTGGTCACCTCGTGCACGAGGTGGCGGTCGATATAGAGCAGGCAGGTGCCGTCCTCGGCCGCGTGGGCGACGTGGGCATCCCAGATTTTGTCATAAAGCGTCTTGGGGGACATGTGTGCGGTCCTCTCCCGTGGTGATGGCTGGTGTTTCGACTTGGCTCGGGGTGGCGAGGTTATAGTCGGGCCAGCACCGAACGGGCCGCCCCGTGGAAACGTTCGCGCAGGCGCGCGCGGTCAACGATATGCCAAGGCTGTGTCACCCGCCCGTCGTACCCGGCTTTGCAGGCCCGATCAAGCGGGCGGCTTGAGGCGCTTCGGCGCACGTGGCAGGGCCCGGGCATGGAGCCAGAGACACCGCAATCACCCGCAGAGCCGCTCAATCCGGGCGAAAAGCTGATGGCGCTTCTGTCCGGGCTTGCCACCTCCGCGCAATCGTTTGGGGAGCGGCTGCTGACCCCGGGCTGGACGCAGTGCCAAGCGCTCATGATCCTCGGCCTTGCGCTCTTCTGCTGGGGTCTGGGGCGCGTGTCCGGCGCGGCGCTGGACCGGACCGTGCGCGCGCGCAGCGGTTGGCAAGCGAGGCAACTGCGCGGCGTCATCGACACGGCCTGACAAACATCCGGGGCAACGTGTACCTTGCGCTGTGGGATGCGTTTCAGGCGAATGGCATCTCCATCCCCTTCCCGCAGCGCGAGGTTCGGATGCTTGGGGCGGATCAGCCGCCTTCGGTGATCGACTGAAGCAACTTGATACGCGCGGCCTTTCTTGCCTCAGCTGCATCAATCGCGACCCGTGAGCCGGTCAGCGGGAATTCGACGCGGCGCGTGCCCAGGATGATCCGCCAACTGCGGCCCGCTTTGAACAGCTCAACCTCGTCCGGGCTGATGGGAAAGAGGTAGGTCACCGCCCCGTCAAGCGCATTGCCCTGCCATATGAGTTCTGGCAGTGCGACCTCGCGGGTGCTGACACGGCCACTGCCGATGCGCAGAACCGAGGTGATGCTGTCGGAATAGCCGTCTGCCAGGATGCCGAAACCGGCCATTGCACCGGGCCCGTCCGGGTCGGGGATAATCACGGCAAAGCTGCCATCGGCGCGCACAAGGGCGGCCATATCGAGTTCAGGATTATACATGCTGTCCTGCGGTGTAACCGCGCGCCAACGTTCTTCGGCGAGGGCCGGAGCGGCGATCAGAGACAGCAGCAGGATAAACGCACGCATAGCTCGCAGCTTAGGCACCCAATGGCCCGTACGGCAATGCATGGGCGGCTTTCATTGAAATGTCACCTTGCTCTTGTTACATTTACGCATCCCTGCGCCGGGGCGCGGCGCAAGACAGATAGGAGGACAGACCTCTGTCAATTCAGGCAACGGCAGCACGCGCTGCCGAAACCGGGGTCGCAAACGGTGTATCCGGCGCGGCCCACCTCGAGGACAGCAGCGGCGCGCAGCTGGCGCTGGTCCTCTCTTCGCTTTCCGATGACAAGGCCGAGGACATCGTGCAGATCGATCTGCGCGGGAAGACGGCGATTGGCGATCATATGGTCATCGCCTCCGGACGCTCGACCCGGCAGGTCGCGGCGCTGTCGGAAAAACTGGTGCAGCGGCTCAAGGAGCGGTTCGGCATTATCGCCCGGATCGAGGGCAAGGACATTGGCGACTGGGTGCTGATCGACACCGGCGATGTCGTTGTACATGTCTTCCGGCCCGAGGTGCGCGAATTCTACCAGCTGGAAAAGATGTGGCAGCCCACAGGGGCGCAGGCGCCCGCCTGACCCGCGCGTGAAGGTTCACATCTGTGCTGTCGGCCGGCTACGCGCCGGGCCGGAGCACGCGCTTGTATCCGATTATCTGAGCCGGTTCGACCGGACCGGGCGGGGCCTAGGCCTCGGGCCGGCTGCCGTGCGCGAGGTCGAAGACCGCAAGGGTGGCGGGATGCAGGCCGAAGCGGTGCTGCTGCGCCGTGCGGTGCCGGATGGGGCCATACGCGTTGCGCTGGACGAGCGGGGGCGGGTTGAAGGCTCACCCGCTTTTGCTGAGCGGCTCGCCGGGTGGCGCGATGCGGGGCGCGGCGATGTGGCCTTTATCATCGGCGGGGCGGATGGCATTGCGCCCGAGCTGCGCGCAGAGGCGGATTTCGCGCTGTCTTTCGGCAAGATGGTGTGGCCGCACATGCTGGTCCGCGTGATGCTGGCAGAGCAGCTTTACCGGGCCGCGGCGATCCTCGCCGGGACGCCTTATCACCGGGTTTGATCCCCGGCCTCAAGTAGCGAAGCGGTAGGCCGTTGAAACCGGCCTCAAGTAGCGAAGCGGTAGGCCTTTAGAAAAAGGACCGCTTCGCGGATTCGACTTTGTTTTTTTTATGGGGGGCTAGCCCCCCAAACCCCCCAGGATTTTTGGGAACAGAGAAGAGGACGCTGTTTGTCTTGCTGGTTCCCCTGCGCGCATATGTCGTGGAGGCTGTTGTTGCCTGAGCGGAAAATTGGTAATATTAGTTTACCAAATGGAGGGTCTCACATGGAAATGCCAACGCCGGATGCCGCGATTCTTGCCCGTAAGGCCCGTGTGGTCGCGCGGTTGTCGGAGGTGCTCCCGGCAGGAGCTGTGATCAGCGATCCGGCGGAAACGCGCGCCTATGAGTGTGACGCCCTGACGGCTTACAAATGTCCGCCGCTTGCGGCCGTTTTGCCCAGCTCCACGGAAGAGGTCGCGGCCGTTTTGCGGGTCTGTCATGTCGAAGGCGTTCCGGTTGTGCCGCGCGGGGCGGGCACGTCGCTTGCCGGTGGCGCGTTGCCTACGGCAGATTGCGTGATCCTTGGCGTGGCCCGGATGAACGCGGTGCTCGAGACAAACTACCCGGACCGCTACGTGCGCGTGCAGACAGGCCGGACCAACCTGAGCGTGACTGGCGCGGTGGAGTCTGAGGGGTTTTTCTATGCGCCTGACCCCTCGTCTCAGCTGGCTTGCGCAATTGCGGGTAACATCGCGATGAACTCCGGCGGGGCGCATTGCCTGAAATATGGCGTGACGACGAACAACCTTCTGGGCGTCACACTGGTGACGATGGAAGGCGAGGTGATCGAGATTGGCGGCGCCCATCTGGACCCGGCGGGGCTGGACCTGCTGGGCCTGATCTGCGGGTCCGAAGGGCAGCTGGGCGTGGTGACGGAAGCGACATTGCGCATCCTGCCCAAGCCCGAGGGCGCGCGCCCGGTCCTGATGGGGTTTGACGATGTGGAGGTCGCAGGCGCCTGCGTCAGTGACATCATCAAGGCGGGCGTCTTGCCGGTTGCGATCGAGTTCATGGACCGGCTGTGCATCCAGACTTGTGAGAACTTCGCGAAGGCGGGCTATCCCGACTGTGAGGCGCTGTTGATCGTTGAGGTCGAGGGCTCCGATGCGGAGATTGACGATCAGCTTTCGCGGATCATCGAAATTGCGAAGCGCCATAAACCGGTTGAGCTGCGCGAAAGCGCCTCGGCGGAGGAAAGCGCGGCGATCTGGCTGGGCCGCAAGAGCGCCTTTGGCGCGATGGGGCAGGTTGGGGATTACATGTGCCTTGATGGCACGATCCCTGTGTCTGAGCTGCCGTACGTTCTGCGCCGGATTTCCGAGATGTCAGAGCAGTACGGGCTGGCTGTGGGCAACGTCTTTCACGCGGGCGACGGAAACATGCACCCGCTGATCCTGTTTGATGCGAACAAGCCGGGTGATTTGCAGCTGTGCGAGGCGTTTGGGGCGGATGTTTTGAAGCTCTGCGTCGAGGTTGGCGGCTGCCTGACGGGTGAGCATGGCGTGGGGATCGAAAAGCGTGATCTGATGTCCGTGCAATACGCGCCCGAAGATCTGGACATGCAGATGGCGGTAAAGGACGTGTTTGACCCGGCATGGCTTTTGAACCCGGCGAAGGTGTTTCCGCTGCGCGCGTCGGCGTCCCGCCGGATGGCGGCGGAGTAGGGGCGCCTTCCCCATCGTTTCTTGGGAATAAAGACCATGTATTCACCAAAGACCGAAGCCGAATTGGCCGAGATTGTCGCCAGCGCCAATGGGCCGCTTTCCGTGCGCGGGGGTAACACGCGCGGGATGGCGGGGCGGGGCACGCCGCTTGATCTGTCTGGCCTGTCGGGGATTGAGACCTATGAACCCGGGGCGCTGACCCTTGTGGTGCGGGCGGGCACGCCGCTTGAGCAGGTTGAGGCCGCGTTGGCGGCTGAAGGGCAGCGGCTTGCGTTTGAGCCGG
Source organism: Pseudomonadota bacterium (assembly GCA_039817385.1). Classification (GTDB taxonomy): domain Bacteria; phylum Pseudomonadota; class Alphaproteobacteria; order Rhodobacterales; family Rhodobacteraceae; genus JBCBCP01. Next base: position 276,690 of record JBCBVY010000002.1, read on the forward strand.
CGGATTACCGGGGCCTTCTGGGCACGGATGGCACGCCGACGATTGGCGGGGTGTTTGCGGCTGGCATCTCAGGCCCGCGGCGGATCGCCGTGGGTGCAGCGCGTGACTTTGCGCTGGGCGTGCGGTTCGTCGACGGCACAGGCCGTGTGGTGAAGAATGGCGGGCGGGTGATGAAGAACGTCACCGGCTATGACCTGGTCAAGCTGCAATGCGGGGCGCGGGGCAGCCTTGGCGTGCTGACAGAAATCGCGCTCAAAGTGCTGCCTGTGCCGGAGACGGCGGCGAGTGTCATGCTGCTGGGCCAAAGCCCGGAGGGCGCGGTGCAGGCGATGGCGCGGGCGCTTGGCTCGCCCTTTGAGGTGACGGGGGCCGCTTATTCGCCCTGCGGTCTGGACGGAACGCCGGTGACTGCGCTGCGGGTCGAGGGGTTTGCCGGATCGGTGTCTTATCGGGCGGCGCAGCTTGCGGGGCTTTTCCCGGAGGCGGAGGTGCAGGTTGAAGACTATCCGGCCAAGGTTGCAGCGGGCTGGGCCATGATCCGCGATTGCAAGACCTTGCAGGGCGTGGAGGGCGACATCTGGCGCCTGTCGGTCAAGCCATCGGATGCACCTGCCGTTCTCCAGTCGCTTGCACCGCAGCACTATCTGCTGGACTGGGCGGGCGGCTTGATTTGGGCCGCTGTGCCTGCGGGCACCGATGTGCGCGCGGCGATGCACGTCCCAGGCCACGCCACACGGGTGCGCGGGGCTGGGCCAGGGCCGCAGGTCCACCCGGCGGACGCAGGCGTTGCGCGGCTTGAGGCGGGGCTGCGGGCGCAGTTCGACCCGCGCGGCCTCTTTTCCGCGCAGCTGACTGAGGTCTGACGCATGGTGCTGGCCGGATTTGCCCTCGCCTTTGTCATCGGCCCGGTCATTTTCCTTGGCCTGGTACGGCATAAGCGGATGCGGCTGCTCTACCTTGTTGCGGGCGCGGCGGTTTTCATGGCGATTGCGATTGGGCTTGGCGGCGTCTGGGCGTTGCTGCCGCTTTGGGGGTCTTGGATCCTGGCCTGCGCCAGCGTCACGATCGTCGGGATGCGGTTTGTGCAGGGCGGGCGCGAATGGGTGCGCGCGCTGGGCGCGATTGCGACAACCGCGCCGTGGTTTGGGTTTGCCGCCGTACAGCTCAGCGGCGGCTAGGGGGACAAGATGCAGACACATTTTACCGAGGCACAGCTTGCCGATCCAAAGCTTGCGCGCGCCAATGAAATCCTGCGGGCCTGCGTGCATTGCGGGTTCTGCACGGCAACATGCCCGACCTATCAAGTGCTGGGGGATGAGCTGGATAGCCCGCGGGGCCGCATCTACCTCATGAAGGAGATGCTGGAGACGCAGCGGGAGCCGGACGCCAAGACCGTGGGGCATATCGACCGCTGCCTCAGCTGCCTGGCCTGCATGACGACCTGCCCCTCGGGCGTGCATTACATGCACCTTGTCGATCAGGCGCGCGAGTATATCGAGGAGCGGTACAAACGCCCTTTCACCGACCGGGCGCTGCGCTGGATTCTCGCGCGCATTCTGCCTTATCCCATGCGGTTTCGTGTGGCGCTGCTGCTGGCCAAGATCGGGCGGCCTTTTGCGCCGCTTATGCCGGACGCGCGGCTGCGTGCGATGCTGGAAATGGCGCCAAAGCAAATCCCGCCCGTCAGCCGCAATGATGACCCGCAAAGCTTTGCGCCCGAAGCGCCGCGCGTGAAGCGTGTGGCCCTGATGACGGGCTGTGCGCAAAAGGCGCTGAACACCGACATCAACGACGCGACCATCCGGCTGTTGACGCGGCTGGGGTGTGAGGTTGTCGTGGCCGAAGGCGCCGGGTGCTGCGGGGCGCTGACCCACCACATGGGCAAGACCGAAGAAAGCCACGCGACGGCGGCGAAAAACGTGCGCGCCTGGGCGCGCGAGATGGATGGCGAAGGGCTGGACGCGATTGTGATCAACACCTCAGGCTGCGGCACTACGGTAAAGGATTACGGGCACATGTTTGCCCGGACGGCGCTGGAGGCCGACGCGCAGCGGGTGGCGGACATCGCTATGGATGTGAGCGAGCTTTTGATGCAGCTTGACCTGCCCGAAGGCGACGCAAAGCCGGGGGTCGTGGCTTACCACGCGGCCTGTTCGCTCCAGCACGGTCAGCAGATCAAGACCTATCCGAAGAACTTGCTGAAACGCGCGGGCTTCAAGGTGGCCGAGCCTGCGGACGCGCACCTCTGCTGCGGATCGGCGGGGACGTATAACCTGATGCAGCCCGAGATTTCCAAGCAGCTGAAGGCCCGCAAGGTTCAGACGCTGGAGGCGGTCAAGCCGGACATTATTGCCGCCGGCAATATCGGCTGCATGATGCAGATCGGCTCGGCCACCGGGGTGCCGGTGGTGCATACGGTTGAGCTTCTGGATTGGGCGACGGGTGGGCCGCAGCCCCCGGCGCTGACCCGCGCGGACAGCGATGTGCCCATTTTGAGGTAAACGCCCCATTTTCGCCATGATCTGCCAGTACGCGTGCGCACACACCTGTTCGGAGTATGTGAATGCGGCGCTGGATGTCCCTGTCCTTGATGACACTTGTGATCACGTCCGCGGCCTTTGCACAGGACGCCCGGCTCAAGCGCATGGACACGAGCGACGCGGGCCGCGCTTGGGAGGCGGTGGGCCGTCTTGACCTCGCGGGCACCGGATTTTGCACCGGCGCGCTGATCGCGCCTGACCTCGTGTTGACGGCGGCGCACTGCCTTTACGACAAGTATACCGGCGCGCGGCTGGATCATGGTGAGATCGAGTTTCTGGCCGGATGGCGCAATGGCCGCGCCTCCGCCTACCGCAATGTGCGGCGCGCGGTGATTCATCCCGACTACGTTTTTTCGCAGGCGGTCAGCGCAACACGCGTGCGCAACGATCTGGCCCTGCTTGAGCTGAGCCAGCCGATCAAGCTGCCTTCGGTCCAGCCCTTTGGCACCGCCCTGCGTCCCCGTGCCGGGGACCGGGTTGGCGTGGTGTCCTATGCCAAGGGCCGGTCCGAGGCGCCGTCGCTTCAGGAAGTGTGCCGCGTTTTGTCGCGTCAGGACGGCGTTCTGGTGACCTCGTGCAGCGTGGATTTCGGCAGCTCCGGCGCGCCGATCTTTACCTTCGACGGGGGCGAGGCAAGTATCGTGTCAGTCGTTTCCGCCAAGGCCGAGCTGGAGGGGGAGACGATTTCGATCGGCACCGCGCTGGGCGAGCCGCTGGCGGAGCTTCGGGCGCAGCTGGTTGCAGGCGGCGGGTTTCAAAGCGCGCCGCCGCCGCGCCGCAACCGGGTCCGCGTGGGCGCGGTCCGCCGCGAGACGGGCGCGAAATTCGTCAAACCCTGACCGCACGCGCGCGGTCTTGAAGCGCCGCAGCGACCTTCCCATATCTTGATCATCGGGATGCCCAGACGGGGTTCCGATGCAATACGAAACCGGGCCTGTCCAATGTGGAAGGCTCGTTGCACCAATCGCTCAAGATATGAGGATGACCATGCGTAGCTTTGATTTTGCCCCCCTCTACCGCACCACTGTCGGCTTTGATCAGATCGCCGACCTGATGGACCGGGTCCTGACAAACGACACGGCCCCTGCGTCCTACCCGCCCTACAACATCGAAAAGACTGCCGATGATGCCTACCGCATCTCCATCGCCGTTGCCGGGTTCTCGGACTCCGATCTGAGCGTTGAGGTCCGCGAAAAGGCGCTGATCGTCTCTGGCCGCAAGGCCGAGGATGAAAAGGCCCGCACCTTCCTGCACCGCGGCATTGCCACCCGCGCGTTCGAGCGTCGGTTCACCCTTGCCGACCATGTGCAGGTGACGGGCGCGTCGCATACCGATGGCATGCTCCACATCGAACTGGAGCGGCAGGTCCCCGAGGCGCTGAAACCGCGCCGGATCGAGATTGCGGCGGGCTCGCCGGCGATCGAGACGGACGTGGTTGACGCGACGGCCGTCAACTAAGACTTACCTCAGCACGGCCAAACCGGCCCGCGCGCTTTCCCTCGGCGTGCAGGCCATTTTTTGTTGCAGCGTTTGGTTTATGCGGCAGCCGAACATCATTCTGATTATCACGGACAATCGACCTGCTGGGCTGCTACGGGAATGATGAAACCCACACGCCGCATATCGATGCGCTGGCAGCCCGCGGGGCGCGGTTTACCAATGCCTATTGCCCCAACGCGATGTGTTCGCCCTGCCGCGCGTCGATCCTGACAGGGCTGATCTTGACTGCCGCGTGAATCTTACCGTCCAGCGCAGCGAAGAGGGCCCATTCAGGGACCGACTGAGCGCCGCCTACGACCTTTAGCGCGGCAGGGCGGAAAACCGAACACGTCGCGCCCGTGTCTGGGGCGCGACGTGTGGGGGAGCGGGCTGGGCGCCGACCCGTTAGGGAGCAGTCCTCAGACCTTTGGCATGGGGATGTCGTCGGTGGCCTCGGCCAGCAGGCGCTCGGTCCGGGCATCTTCCAGCTTGTTGTGGATGCGGTTCGCTTCCTCGGTGTCGCGCAGCGACTTGGAGATTGCAGCGGTCGAGCTGACCAGCATCAGCGCGGCCATCGCGTAAAAGCCTTTTGCCGAAAAGCTGGCCTCGAGGAAGTAGATGCCACCGGCCATCATCGCGGCGGCCACGGCGAACTGGACGTAGGTAAACATGGTCCAGGCGGAAGAAGGTTTTGCTGCGTAAGCGTTCATTGGATCAGTCTCCGGGTAATCTGTCTTGCTATGTGCAAGGAATGGTTGAGGTTTTGGGCAGGGTTGGGACGAGGTTAGGACGATTTGCGGGTTTTCAGCCGGTCAAGCACCGCGTCCGCACTGGTCTTGCGGGGCGTGCCCATGCCCGCATCGGCAAGGCGCTTGGCCACCGCGTCCGCGTTTCCGGCAATCGACAGCCCGGTCATCGCTTCCATCGTCTCATCGGCTAGCGCCTGACGGTCTTGCAACCGTTCCAGCGTTGCGGCGGCGTCGCTCAGGTCGTTGCGGGTGTTCACTGGCATCGACCCGCGCACGTGCTGTGTCTTGGCCGTCGCTTCGGCAAGGCGCTGACCCCGGCGCAGCTCGGCAAGCTGGTGTTCGGACTGCTTGAGCGACGCGCGCAACTTGGCGATGTCGCGGTCGTAGATGTCCACGGTTTTCCGCGCGGCGTCGCGTTCGGCCTCCAGCCCCGCGATGGCTTCTGCCGCCGCGCGGGCGAGGTCGTCGCGGTCCTCGTTCAGCGCGGCAACGGCGCGGGTTTCCAGATCGGCGATCTGGTCTTCGATCCGGGAGAGCGCCGCGCGCTCCCGCTCGGCATAGGCCATCGCGACCGCGACCGCTTTGCGCGAGCGGGTCACGCCAGCGGCGGCCTCGCGCATCTGCTGGCGCAGCAGGGCAACCGCGTTGGCATCAAGGTAGGCCACGCCCGCGTCAACGGTCCGGCCTCGGGCAAGGGTAAAGAGTTGTTTGAGCATATGTCTGTCCTCTGATACGTGGGCATTGTCGGCATGAACATCGTTCACGATCCCGAGATGGGGCGTGAGTGAACATTGATCAAGTCAATAAATGAACTTTGTTCAAAAAATTTCGGAGGCGTCATGATCGAAGGTCTGAGCAAGAAGAAACAAGATCTGCTGACCCGCGTCATCGACGTGGCCGAAGCGGAGGTCGCGGAAAATGGCGCGTCCGGGCTAAAGGCGCGCGATCTGGCCAAGGAAGCCGGCGTCGCCCTTGGAAGCATCTACACGGTGGTCGAGGACATGGACGACGTGATCACCCATGTGAATTCGCGTACGCTCCGCCGCTTGGGCACGGCGCTGCGCGATGCGGTGCCGACGGACGGTGACGCGGTTGCGGTGATGCACGCGCTGGCCGCCGGGTACGTCACCTTCGCGCTGGAAAACCTGAACGCCTGGACGGCGATCTTTACCCAGACCCTCCCGGCGGGAAAAACCTACCCCGACTGGCACAAGGCCGACTACCCGCCGCTGATCGAGCAGATCATCGCGCCGCTGGCCGAATTACGGCCCGATCTGGAAGGTGACGCGCTGACCTTGCGGGCGCGGACGCTTTTTGCCTCGGTGCACGGGGTGGTGTCGATGTCAGTCTTTGGTCGTTTTGTCGGCGTCCCGCAGGAGGCGCTGCACGCCGAAGTTGATGCGCTGGTGGACGCGATGACGCGCGGGCTTGAAGGGATCAAACGCTGAGGCAGACGTATTTCATCTCAAGGTAATCCTCCATCCCGTGATGCGAGCCTTCGCGGCCCAGCCCGGACTGCTTGACGCCACCAAAGGGCGCAACCTCGGTCGAGATGATGCCGGTGTTCACCCCGACGATGCCATATTCCAGCGCTTCGGCCACCTTGTAGACCCGGCTCAGATCCTTGGCGTAGAAGTAGGAGGCGAGGCCAAAGATCGTGTCATTCGCCATCGCGATCACGTCGTCCTCGTCCTCGAACTTGAAGAGCGGGGCAAGGGGGCCGAAGGTTTCTTCCTGCGCGACGGCCATGTCTTGCGTGACGCCCGTTAGGATGGTCGGGGGCAGGAAATTACCGTCGAGTTCGGCGCCGTCGCCCAGAAGCACTTGCGCGCCTTTGCCCGTGGCATCCGCGATATGTTCGGTCACCTTCGCCCCGGCCTCCGCGTTGATGAGCGGGCCAAGCTCAACGCCGTCTTCGAACCCGTCGCCGACCTTCATGGCGGAGACGCGCGCGGAGAGTTTTTCCGCGAAGGCATCATAGACCCCCGCCTGCACATAGATGCGGTTGGCGCACACGCAGGTCTGCCCGTTATTGCGGAACTTGCAGAGGATCGCGCCTTCAACAGCAGCATCCAGATCGGCGTCGTCAAAGACGATGAACGGCGCGTTCCCGCCCAGCTCCATCGAGCATTTCATGACCTGATCGGCGGCCTGTTTTAGCAGGATGCGTCCCACCTCGGTCGAGCCGGTAAAGGTCAGCTTGCGCACCGTGGGGTTCTCGCAGAACTCCTTGCCCACGGCAGAGGAAGACGAAGAGGTTACCACGTTGAATACACCCGCCGGGATGCCCGCACGCTGTGCCAACACGCCCATCACGATGGCCGATAGCGGCGTTTCCTTGGCGGGGCGGGCGACAAAGGCGCATCCCGCAGCCAGCGCGGGCCCTGCCTTGCGCGTGATCATCGCGTTGGGAAAGTTCCACGGCGTGATGGAGGCGGCAACGCCGATGGGCTGTTTCATCACCATGATGCGCTTGTCGCGCTGGTGGCCCGGGATCGTCTCGCCATAGATGCGCTTCGCCTCTTCGCCGAAGAACTCGATGAAGCTGGCGCCGTAGGCAATCTCGCCCTTGGCCTCGGCCAGCGGCTTGCCCTGTTCGGCGGTCAGGATGCGGCCCAGATCGTCCTGGTTTTCCATCATCAGGTCGAACCAGCGGCGCAGGGCGGCGGCGCGTTCCTTGCCGGTCCACTTGGCCCAGTCCTTCTGCGCCATGTCTGCCGCCTCGATTGCCTCGGCCACCTGTGCGCGGCTCAGGTCCGCGACTTGCGCGATCACGTCGCCGCGGGCGGGGTTGGTCACGTCGAAGGTGCCATCGGCCCCGTCCACCCACACGCCATTCACATAAGCGCGGGTTTCCAGCAGGCTGGGATCGTTCAGCATGGATTTGAGGTCAGTCGTGGTGTCCAGCATCGGTTCCTCCTACGTTGCCGCCACCGGCACGAGACCAACTTGCGCCGCGATTGTCCAGTTCCCGTGAAAGGACGCGCTATGAACGACGCCGACGACGCCTACGCGAATGCGCCCTACATCCCTGATGGCGAAAGCTATCCGTCGCGGTGGGCTGCGGCGGCGGCCGCGTTCCGCAAGGCGTACCCGGGGGAGGTGGTGCACTACGGCCCGTCGCCGCGGCAGGTCTGTGAGTTCTATGCGCCCGATGCGCCGCGGGGGACGCTGATCTTTGTGCATGGCGGGTATTGGCGGATGACCGATCCGTCGGTGTGGTCGCATCTGGCGCAGGGTGTGCTGGAGGCAGGATGGGCCTGCGCGATGCCGGGGTATGATCTGTGCCCACAGGTCCGCATCGCCGGGATCACGCAGCAGGTGGCGCAGGCAGTGATGACCGTCGCGGACCGGAGGGCAGGGCCACTCGTGCTGGCTGGCCATTCGGCAGGCGGCCACCTTGTCGCGCGGATGTGTGCGCCGGGGATGCTGCCGGAAGCGGTGATGGATCGGGTGCGGCGCGTCGTCCCCATCTCACCGCTCAGCGATCTTGCGTCCTTGATTAAGACGTCGATGAACAACGACTTCCGGCTCGACGCAGGCCTCGCTTATGCCGAAAGCCCGCGGTATCAACCCGCCCCCAAGGCGCCGGTGGAGGTTTGGGTCGGCGCGGCGGAGCGCCCTGTTTTCCTCGACCACGCGCGCTGGTTGGCGCAGGCGTGGGGTTGCAAGCTGGACGTGGTTCCAGACGCCCATCACTACAACATCATCGACCATCTGCCGCGCGCGGTGGCACGCCTTTGAGCGGTGACGTGACACGCGCAGCTTTCACAAGCTTCTGCTTTCAACGGAGGGCACATTTTGCGACACTCTCACGGAAACATCAAATTGCCCCGATGTAAATCAACGTAACATTACCTATATCAGGGCCAAGCAGTTGAAAGAGGGAACGATTTTAATGTCAGATTTTGAAGCCCAGGTCCGGGACTCGCAGACGCAGGTTGCAGACGCACAGGCCAAGATTGCCGAGCTGACCAGCCGCATCGAGGCCGCCCGCAACAAGATCAAGTCGGGCGACGACGCGATGATGGATATCGAGAACGCGACGCTTGAGGACGTACACGCCCATACGGACGTGATGAACGCCAACATCGCCGAGCTGATCATGGGCCTCGACGATGTGACAGCGGCCTTTTCCCGCGATTTCGATGAGATGCGGTCAAAGACAGGCTGGGAAAGCTTTGTCGGCATCTTCTCGTCCGCCAAGGCTGATTCCATGCGGCAGGAACGTGTGCGAACCGCGTCGATCGACGACAAGCTGCAGGACCTGATCGCCAAATCGGACGTGATCGTAAAGTTGCTTCAGGGCCAGCTGACCATGCTCGAAGAGCAGAAGGTGAAGGTTGAAGGCAACCTCGCCGGCACCTTGGATGAGCGGGAAGCTGTGGTGCAGGAGCTGACCGACCTGCAGGCGGAGATCAAGGCGATGGACCCGCAGATCATCCAGCTTGAGAACAAGATCGCGTCCGAGACAGACGCCGCTGCGCGCACCAAGCTCGAAAGCGAGCTGGCGGAGATGAACGCGCGCTATAACGCGATGGTGCAGGAAGAGCAGGTGAAGCTGGCGAAGTCCCAGACGCTTGAGCGGTATATCGAGAAGGGCAAGACCTGGATCGACTCGCTGCAAAACCAGGCGGCGACGCAGATGGTCCTGATCAACAAGCTGCAGACGGACACGAAGCAGCGCGTGGTGCTGTACGATGCGCTGACCAAATCGCTGAAAACCGCGCAGCAACAGGAAGTCGCGCACCGCATCAACGAGATCGGCGTGCAGACCGACCAGGAGGCGCAGCAGGCGATGGCGGGCATCGGCGCCGCGACCAACGCGCGGATGGCGGATATGCTAGAAGCGCATGAGGACCAGATGGTCTTTGCCAAAGAGGTGCTGGAGGCCAAGGCCAAGGCAGACGAGCGCTTTGCCCGCCGCTTCGAAGAGGTCGTGCGCAAGCATGATGCGGGGGCCTATGGGGCCTGACTGAAATGAAGTTGGGACCGGTTTCGCGTGGGTTTCTTTGGGATCCAAAGTCAGTCGCGGATATCTTGCTGGCCACACTGACGGGCCTGATCGCCGTAATACTGTTCACATCTAGCAAGGCAGTGCTGATTGGATATGTCGTGGGGGCAACCGCTTGGGGCGTTCTTCGGTTGAGGCGTCTGCAAATCGATGAAAACGGCGCCGGGCCTGACAAGTGAACGACGCGCTGAATACAGTCGGCCTGACCGACCTCTGGGCCTCGCGCCGCTACTTCGCGAAATTCGACGCGATTACCGCGCATTTGGGCCGTGTGGCGGGTGTGATGGAGGCGCAGGGGGACCTTGACCGGGACGAGGTGAAAATCCTGACCCGCTACATCGCGCGGCTGACTTTCACCTTCCGCGCGCTGGGCATGAAATACCTGCTGGTCGGGCGCGATACGGGGCGGTTCTTTGGCAGCCTCGCCATCGATGCAAAAGAAAGCGGGTTTCCTGCCGCCGAAGAGCTGATGGTCATGGCTTCCGACGCCGCGCAGGTAGACCGCCATCTGGACGGAATGCCGTCCGAGGCGGAATTGAAGCGCCAGATGGTCGAGGTCATCATCGGCGAGCGGCAAGTTCCGACAAAGCTGCAATTCGCCCTGTCCCAGCGGCTTTATTACGAAGAATTGCAAAAGGGCGAGATGTTCTGGCCGCGCAACGATCCCGAAGTGCACTGGATCGGCGAAACCGAAAAGAACCGCCGCCTCTTTCGCCTCCACTGGGCCGTCTATGACAGCCAAGTGAACCTGCCCGTTGTCTACATGATGGATGTGGAGGATTCGGGCCGCGAGGCGCTCCCCAAGGACAGCCGCCGCTGGCCCGAAGTGCAGGCGCATTTGATGGCGCAGGCGCTGGGGGGCCTCAAGCTAATGACAATTGCCTATGGCTTTGACGCCGATTTCAACGACCTGCACCCCAAGCGGTTGCGACGCTTTCACCTGGGCCCGATGTATTCGTCCGCCTTTACGACGCAATCCGGCCCCATTGGCCAAGTCCTGCGCGCTGCGCGCGCGCCGGAAGGGCAGGATTGGGCGCTGGTGTGGACCGAAGAAGACCTGCATTCGGAACGCGTGACCTCCGAACGGTCGGGCTGGTTTTCCACCGTGGAGCGGCAGGTGTTCAAGCTCGACCCTTTCGCGGGCCGCGGGGCAGAGACCGGGGCCACGCGCACCCAGCGCAGCATCATCCTGCCGCAGCGGCCCTATCAGGTGCTGGAAGAGATGAACCCGCCGGGATTTGGGGCGGTCGATAAATACGTGGTGAGCGGCGCAGGACGGGTGCTGCGGTATTGAGCGAGGGGCGCTTGGGGCATAGCGACCCTTCGGGGAGGATTTTTTTGAAACAGAGAAGAGACGGGGCATGAGCCAGACAGCGGACCAGATGGAGCTGCGCGAGGAAGAGATCACCGCGCATTACGTGATGGCTTTGTCGATGCTGTCGGGCTTTGATCATGCGCCGCGGATCGGGAAGGCGAGGGACGAGGCGGCGCCGGAGCGGTCCTCTGGCATTGGCACGCGGCGGCGGTTTCGGTCCACGACGCCGGGGCTGGTGACGAAGCGGCGCACGGTGTCCGGCTCGGTGCAGGTGATGGCGGCGGTGGAGCGGGGCGAGGAGCTGATCTCGCCCTTGCAAGCCACCGTGCTGGGCGCGTTGCGGCGGGCGATCTCCATCGCGCTGGCAGTGGCGGAGACTTATGCGGAGGCGTCGGGGCTGGGCGATTTGAAGCGGGCGAACCTTGAGGGGGACCTGCCCGCCGCGCGCAAGACCGAGTTTTCTGAGCTTTTGGCCGGTGAGGCGCTGGTGACGCTGCATGTTTTTGGCAACGCGTTGGCGTGGCTGATGTCTTCGCATCTGAGCGAGGTCACGGTCGAACTGGGCGATGTCGAAGAAGTGCTGACCGACAATGGCCAGACCGCCCTGCACGGCACGCTGTGGGAGCTGGAGAAGGATATCGAAGCGCTGGGCACCGATGACGCACGGCTGGTGGCCGTCGTCGCCGGGTTCGCCGAGGCGCTGATGGAGAAGGTCGCGCGCCGGGCGGATGGTGCCCCGCGGCTTGGCGCCTTTGAGGGCGCGCGCTGGCATGTCGAGGCGGACGATCTGACCATCGACGGTTTCACACCCTCGTCCAAGAGCCGCGGCAGCAAGCTTACGATGACCTTCAAGAAGCCGCACGAGGTCGTCGGCAACCACATCGCCAAGTACCAGGCGATGAAGCTGTCGAAGATGCTGATGGCCTATGATTTCGACCGCAAGCTGAACCCGTTTGCCGAGCTTGGCGGCTTCATCTTCACCTTCATGGGCGACGGCGCGCCGGGGACGGGCAAGACGACGCTGATCCAGATGATGGCGGGCTTGATCAACGATTACTGTCAGGTCGCGGGCTATGCCTTCCGCTACCAGAATTTCGGCATCGACAATATCGACAGCTATCAGGGCAAGTCGGGCCAGAACGCGCAGGCCTTTATCAACAACGTGCTGGACCCGCTTGTGATCGGCTTTGGCACCATCGACGACATCGACCAGATCGCGGGCAAGCGGGGCGACAGGCAGTCGTCGGCGGGCCAGCAGGAGGTGACGGCGGTCTTCATGAACGCCTTTGCGGGGGCCAATACGGTCGTGCGGGGGAATTGTACGTTTGGCATGTTCTCGAACTACCCCGAGAATGTGGACGACGCCTTGCGCCAGCGGGCGGGGGCGCGGTTTCTGGTGGACGGGCCGCAGACGCGGGAGGATTACATCGACATCCTCGCCCTGCTGATGGGCAAGAACCACGACATCCCGGTCGGGGATCATGCGTTGATGAGCGCGCAAGAGATCAAACGCGCCGTTGCGGCGTCCTTCGATAGCCACAACCGGCCGCAGGAGCCGGGGCTCGAGGCGGTGTTTGATCGCGTGGCGGAGCAGGTTGGGGAGCTGGACACGCTGGCCAAGATGGGGGCCTACCTGAAGGCCATTCAGGAAGCGGACGCGCGCTTCACCGGCCGTGCGATCAAGAACATCACCGACGCGGTGAAGGTCCGCGCGATGGATTTCGAGCTGCCCGATGAGTGGATGGAGAACCCCGAGCTGTTCCTGCGCAAGTCCTATGACGAGAAGTCCGCAATGATCGCCGAACTGCGCGTGCCGATCACGCGCCAGATGGTGATCCAAGAGATCAACCGCTACGCCGACAGCGAATTCCGCTATGCCGATAAGTCCGACGAAGTCGCGATTGAGGGGATGGTGCGGGACATGCAGCGGAGCGAGGCGGCGAAGCGGCGGTATTTGGAGGGGAAGGGGTGAGGCCTGACAAGCGCGACTGTTTGTTTGAAGGGGGCGGTGGCGGCTTGGCGGCTTGCGACACGTTTTAGCTTGTCGCTCACGCAGTGGGATTGAGATGGCGACTATGATCGAATTTCTAGAAATACTGGGCATTGAAGAGATGTTCTACTATGCCCCTGCCTTTCTGACGTTCTTGATTCTCGTGGCTTTTGGCGTAGCCCGGTTTTTTTCCCATTTTACTGGTGTTGTGATCGGAGCTGCTTGTGTCGTCGCTGCGCAGATAGCGTTAACCTATTATCTGTTGCAAACGATAGCGGCGCTGGAACCTCTCAAAGAGATGCCATTTTGGTTGGTTTTTTACACGACACTGTTTGGCTCCGGGACAGGAACGTATTTTGTGGCCGTTGCGATTTTTCTGGCGCTACGCGCTTTAAACAAGAAAACAGAGGCACCAACGAACAAGAGTCTTGCGCCTGCACGCAAAGAACCGAGCCTTTCCAAACCGTCTGAAGTGTCGAGGATCGACGGTGTGTAGGAGTGCGTATGGCCTTGAGATATTGAGTGGAGCAATTCTCGTATGAAACGCCTCATCACCCGCGGCCTCATGTATGGCAACCTGTTCCACGTCGCTTCCCCCGCGCTGGTCGAACGCTACAACCGCGCGCTGGAGCATTTGACGGGCAAGCGCACCGCCCTGACGGATTTCTACATCGACATCACCGGTTTCTCGCCCGAGGTCGGGGCGGAGCTGGGCGATCCACTGTATCTCAACGCGCATGGGGTGAACCGGCAGTTTATCCTGCTCTCCACCGATCAGAAACGCTGCCCGCTGCTGGACGCGAAGTTCTCGACCTCTCGGACGATCCTGCGGCAGTGGATCGAGGTGAATGAGGCGGCGCTTTTCGCGTTGACGGCGCGGGACGCGGTGGCGGGGGAGTTGGTGAATTCGGTGTTTTCCATCAGCGCTCCGCGCCGTCTGTTTGAGCTGCGCGCGATCACCGTGGAGGCGGACACGACGCAAGGCACGGCGGAGAATGCAGCGAAGCTGGCAGGGAAAGTGGACCGCTTCCTGACGGAACCGGACGCGTGGCATGATGACGTGCTGATCGGCGAGATGATCCAGCTCGCCGCGAAGACTGGCGACGTCACGCGCAACCCGGTCAAGCTGCAGCCGCTGCGGTTCGAGAAGGGCAACTTCTGGACCGCGCATTTCGGCGGGCTTTATGTGTTCCAGAACATGGACCATCCGGCGGTGATCAACGCGGGCGGGACCGATCTGGGCGATTTGCCGATCAAGTACGTGTTCGACCTCGACGATAGAAACCGCATCGCGAAGTTCTTCGAATTCAACGATCTGGTCGAACCCATCGTAAAGGCCCGCGGCGTGGACGCGGCAGCGATCCTTCGGCAAAAGATGGACTTCATCCTCGTGGACGCTGTGACGGCGGCGGGCGTCGATCTGGCCGGGACCTCCCGCGCGGATATGCGGCGGCTCGCCCGGCGCCACGCGGACCTGCTGCCTGAGGAGTTCCACGCGCTCAACGCGCTGGTAAACTGGGCAGAAAACGGCGGGCCGTGGCCGCGCATCAGCTCGGAGCATCCGGCGTATTTCTATACGCTCCGGGCCGCGGCACACCCGGATGCGGACCTGATCAACCAGCTGCTGGCAGAGCTGGCGCCGAAGGACATTCGCCAGCTGTTCATCTGTCACAAGGACCTGTTCTATCGCACCTATGCGGGCTGGCCCGAGGCGCGCAAGGAATACGTCGCAACCTTCCTCGAGGCAGAGTATCTTGCCGACAAGGAAGGGGCGCGCGCCGCGCTTTTTGGCCATGATGCACCCCTTGTCGAAGAGGTGCCGGTGCGACAGATGGAGCGGGATATCGTGGCCCGTGTTGGCCCCTGGGGTGCGGTAAGGAGAGAAAGATGATTGCGCTGGTCCGTCTGCTGGTTGTCGGCTTTGTGGTGCTCAGCATCATCTACATCTGCCTGTCGCTTTATTCGCGGGCGGTGCGTAAGCGCAAGCTGATGGCCGAATGGGAGGCCGAGCAGCCGCCGATGCCCCGCGATACGTTTGTGCGCGTGGGGCTGGAGGAATACGACAACTCCCTGCGCCCCAAGCTGATCCTTGGCGTCTACGTCGTGCCGACCGTTCTGATCGGCATCATCATTTACCTCACAAATTTCGCCTGAAAGGCTTTCCATGCGTGTCTTCGGTTGGATCCTCACCCTCACCTTCTGGACGCTGATCGCGGCGTTCTTTCACTACACCCTGCCGCAGAAGGACATTGTGCGCGTCACGGATACGGAGAACCGGCGGATCGACTTTGGCGAGAACTCGATTTTCTGGGCCAGCCCGGATGTAGGCAACGACGGCACGCGCGCGGATCGGGACGTGTTTTTTATCCAGACGGTGCAAGCCAACGGCCGCCCGATGGTCTACCGGAATGAGGATACCGGCTGGGGCTGGCCGCCCTATTTCAAGTTCGACACGTCCAACCTGCAGACGGAGGCGGCGGACCTCAAATCAACTTCGGCGGACCCGCAATGGGCCCTGATCACCCATTATGGGTGGCGGAATGAGTTTTACTCGATCTTTCCCAATGCCATTTCCATCCGGCCCATCGACAACCCCGATGTGGCCAAGCCGATCCCGTGGGTGAATATCGTGATCCTGACGCTTTTTGCGATGGTGACTTACGCGATCTGGGTTCGGTGGCGGCGGTTCCGCGCAGCGCGGATCGACCCGGCGATCGAGGAGATTCAGGACGGGTGGGAAGCCGCCGGGGACGCGGTGGAAAGCAAGCGGGGCCGGATTCGGCGCTGGCTGGCGAGTTGGCGGCGGTAGGCTTCGGACGTTATAGTTGCGCCTGCCACAAGTTCACGCGCAGCCCGCCATGCGCAATGGGCGGTCCGGGCGGCGCCCACGGCAGATCGCAGGCGTTTGCGAGGCTCTTTTCCGACGTGATCAGCCCAACGCGCCAGCCGATAAAGTGGGTGCGCAGCGCGTCCTCGATCATCGCATACAGGCCATAAAGCGCCTTTTTGTTGCCGATCCGCGCGCCATAGGGCGGGTTGAGTATGACGAGGCCCGGGGCGCCATCGGGGGGCCGTGCATCGCGCACGTCCGCATGGGTGAAGGTGCAAAGGTGCGCGACCCCGGCGCGTTCCGCGTTTGCGGTCGCCATCGCGATCACACCGGTGTCCCGGTCGGAGCCTGTGAAGGTCGGCATCGGTGCAGCGGGGCCCGTGTCCGGAACGTCAAAGCGGCTGGCATCAAAGCTGGGCAGCGTCTGAAAGGCGAACGCCCTCGCGCGCCCCGGCGCAAGGCCCGCCGCGATTTCCGCAGCCTCGATCACGAATGTGCCGGACCCGCACATCAGGTCCACCACCGGCTGCGTGCCGTCAAAGCCGCATTGCGCGAGAAAGGCCGCTGCCATCGTTTCGCGCAGGGGGGCCTTGCCCACGGCTTGTTTGTGCCCGCGCTTGTGCAGCGGCTCGCCCGAGGTGTCGAGGCTGAGCATGACGCGGTTGTCGTCGATCCGGCCTTTGATAATCAGCGGATTGTCCCCGCCAACGGCAAAGCCTGCCGCCTCCAGCGCGCCTTCGATCCGCGACGTGGCCGCACCGGCATGGTAGATCTTGGACTTGCGATTGGTCGTGACCTCTACCTTCACCGCAGCGCCCGCAGGCAGCCACGCCGCCCAGTCCAATTTGCGCGCGCGTTTGTCGAGCTGCGCGGGGTGGAAGGCCATGAACTCCGTCATCCGCACCAGAACCCTTGTCGCGATGCGGCTGTGCGTATTGGCGCGCCAGATGTCGGGCCACCCGCCGCTGAGCGCCACGCCGCCGGGCTGGGTGCCCGTGACGTTCAAGCCGAGCGCGCGCAACTCTGCCTCCAGCACCCCTTCGAACCCCGGCAGGCAGATGGCAAAGAAAGGCAGGTCAGTCGGCAAAGAGGTAATCGGCGTCGGCGATTTGGCGGGCCTGGTCGTGGCTGATGCTGAGGAAACGGGACAGCGCCTTGGCGTTGTCGTCCACGTCCGAGGATTCTTTCATCCGGGTCAGATGTTCAAAATCGGCGTCGCGGATGCGGTCGGATTCATACGTGATGTCTCCCCGGATGGTGGGCAATAGCCGCTCCAGCGTCTCAAGGCTGGTCTGCTCCCCCGCAAGGCCAACGCGCATGGCGTGACCCGTGAGGTAGTCGTCGGTAAAGCCGCATTCGACCTCCAGCATCCGCGTGATGGAGCGGTCAGAGGCGAAATCCTGAAGCAGGTCCATCTCCCCGGGGTCCATGCAGACAATCAGCCGGTCGGTCTCAAAGTAGTCGAACAGCATCCGCATCAGCGCGCGGCGGTGACGGGTCCGCTTGCCAAGCGTTTTCTGGATGCCGCCAAGGTCGGGCAGGGGGGTGTCCTCTTCGTTGAAGAGGTATTCGATTGTCGGCACATTGGTGACCTGCCGGATACGTTCCAGCAGGCGCTTGGCCACGTGCCACTTCTTGCAGATGACGATCATCAGCTCGCGTTCGCGCCCCAGCGTGCTTTCCGCTTCCCAGAACCGCGTGGCAAAGCGGCGCCCGATCCGGCCCCGCCCGGTCAGGAATTTGAACAGGCTGCGCCCTTCATTGCTGATCTGGAATTGCACGCCTTCGGCCGCGTAAAGCAGACCCAGGCGGCGTTTCAGATCGCGCGCTTCCGGGCTGATCTTGCGGGCAAAGAGGAAATCCTGGCTGAGCAGCAGGTCGTAATGGTCGTCGTAAAACGTCACCGGCATCCCGTAATCGGTGAACATCAGGAAGGTCAGTGTGCGCGTGCGGATCTCGTTCTCCGGCACGACGTGGCGCACGATGGTTTGAAAGAACGTCTCGTCCGGGATCCACGTCGTGCGGAAGAACCGCATGACATCCTTGCGTTGCCGCGTGAAGTCGAGCACCCATTCAACCGTCCGCCTGCGCAGGCACCACCACTGGCTGCCGATCTGAACCTGAATGTCTTCCGGAATCTCGCGGGTTAGGCCAAGGCGCTGCTGCAGATG
Organism: Pseudomonadota bacterium; assembly: GCA_039817385.1. GTDB lineage: Bacteria > Pseudomonadota > Alphaproteobacteria > Rhodobacterales > Rhodobacteraceae > JBCBCP01. Next base: position 294,778 of record JBCBVY010000002.1, read on the forward strand.
GTAGGAGGTATAGAACCGCCATTTCTGCGTGCGTTCGTTGAAGAAGTGGCGGTAGATCAGCCGCTCTTCCTTCATGCCGGTCTTGATCCAGTCGGAGTCAAAGTAATCGAAGCTTTCGATGAAATCGGCGTCGTGGTCGTCAAGAAACTGGTGCGTGTATTCGGCCGACTTGATCGGCATACAGTCGCCCGACAGCATGTAGAAATGCGTGGCGCGCGGGAAGGTGTCCACCGCGGCCTCCACGGCGTAGAGCGTGGCTTGAACAAGGCTCCATTCGCCCCAGCCGCACTTGATCCGCTTGCGCGCGAAGGTGACGTTGGGATTGTCCTTCAGCGCATCGGTGATCTTGGCGTAATCAGAGGCTTTTGCACGCGCATCGAAGTGGATCGACATGTAGTCGCCCACCGCTGTGAGGCGCCGCGCCTGCTTGATGATGGCATCCGCATCCTTGTGGCACAGCAGTATGTAGGCAATCTTTGCCATGAGCGCTTGTTTACTGCCCCTTTACGCCTGCTTGGTTACTTAGTTAAAGATGAAGGGCGACTGAATAAACAGGATTTTGTCCGCTAAATTTCCCCTTAAGTGACGCCTGCACACGCAACAGAACAGGCGCAGAGGTGTTGAGCATGGGATTTCCCGGAACCTGGATGACCGAAACCGAAAGCGTGGTGTACCGCGTGGTGCCCAAATGCGCCTGCTCGACCATTGGTCAGATCATGTACTATTCCGACCACGGCGTGTTTTTCGACGGCGACATTCATGACGCCACGGCCGGGATGCACAAATGGGCCATCGAGGACAGTCAGCCGAAGATCGAAGCCAATGTGCAGGGGCAAAAGTCTTATGCGTTTACCTGCGTGCGCAACCCCTACACCCGCATCCTGTCGTCCTTTTTCGACAAGATCTGCGGCATCCAGCGTAACGGCAAGCGGTATCGCGGCAACCTTGTCCCGCTTTTGATCCAGAAATACGGGATCGAGGTGGGCGGCCCGGACGGCAAGGACGACTTCGATCAGATCAAGAGCTTCCGCCGTTTCCTGCTTTTTGCACGCGACACGATCCGCTGGCGCAAGCCGATGGACCCGGACATTCACTGGTCGGCTATGTCGGGCCATGTCAGTACGTTCATCGTAAACGGCGGGCGCTACGACAAGATCATCTGGACCGAGCGGTTCAACGATGGCATGGAAGAAGTCCTTGCCGAGATCGAGACGCCGCATCCGGTGGTGATGGGCGACATCCCCCGCTTTAACGAAAGCGAGGGGCACGGGCCCAAGCGGGCGCACCCGGTCGAAGATTACTTCGACGATCTGTCGATGCACCTTGTCTATGAAATCTTCAAACGCGATTTCGAAGTGTTCAAATACGACTTCGAAGACCCGTCAAACAAAATGCCGATAGGTGAGATCGACCTTGACGAGGTCCACAAAAAGCTGGGCGATTAATCCGCGCACGTGGCGGGCGCGCCCGCCTGGCTTTGGTTCGAGAAAAAGACCGTTGCGCGCTATTTTTTTGCGGCAATCGCGTCCGCAATGCGCATGGCCGCTGCCGTGCTGCCCTTGGGTGACGGGTGGATCATGTCCAGCGCGTGAAAGCTCCGGTCGCCGTGCGGCACCATATCCTGAAGCGAGACATAGGTGATGCCGGGATCGCGGCTCGCCATCTGGGCGATGCGCGCCTCGAACCGGTCGCCAACCTCGCGGCAGCCTTCAATGGGGGAGCCGCGCCCCGGGCTGCGCAAGTAGCCGACGTAAATGACCTGCGCACCGCCCGCGCGCGCGCGTGACACGAGCGCGGGAATGGCGCCTTGTGTGCCGTCAGCGGTGATCAGCTTTTCCATCCGGCGGTTGCACGGCCCGCACCCGCAGCCCATCCAAAGGTCATTGCCGCCACCGTTCATCACCACGTAATCCCAGCGCCCTTCGCGATACTGGCGGGAAATGTTCATGCCAAGCGCGCCGGTGATCGGCAGCGCATACATGAACCGGGCGCCTGTCACGGCGCGGCTTTTGACCTTTGCGCCTGTGATCCGGCTCAATTCATGGCTGACGGAGGCTTGGTCCCGGGCGTTCGTGGTCATGAAACTGTCGCCCAGCACGAGGATGCGGGGGGCGTCACTGGCCGCCGCAGCGGTTGCAACAAAAAACAGGAATAGGGCCAGAATACGGCTGAGCATATCGAACACTCCGGTCGGGACATCCACCATAGGCCGGATAGCGCGGAAATACGGCAGAAATGTGTTTGCAGACCCCGTGATCTTGCTGCGCGCGTGCCAAACGCCTACATCCGCGCCCTATGGCACAGACGAAATCCGATCCGAACTACAAGGTGGTTGCCGAAAACCGCCGCGCCCGCTTCGATTACGCGATCGAAGAGGATGTGGAGTGCGGCATCGTGCTCGAAGGGTCCGAGGTGAAAAGCCTGCGACAAGGCGGCGCCAACATCGCCGAAAGCTATGCCGCGGTGGAGGATGGCGAGCTGTGGCTCGTCAACAGCTACATCGCGCCCTACGAACAGGCGAAGTCGTTTCGCCACGAGGAACGGCGGCGGCGCAAGCTGCTGGTGGGCCGCAAGCAATTGTCTGACTTTTGGAACGCGACCCAGCGCAAGGGCATGACGCTGGTGCCGCTGGTGCTTTATTTCAATCACCGCGGCATGGCCAAGCTGAAGATCGGCATCGCCAAGGGCAAGAAGGCGCATGACAAGCGCGAAAGCACAGCCAAGCGCGACTGGAATCGCCAAAAGGCCCGCCTGCTCAAAGACCATAGCTAAAGGCGGGAAAACGCCCGCCCTATTCCCCTGATGTGGCCGCGCCGTATCGCTATTTTGCCGCGCGGGGACGTGATCCCCGGGATTGGGAAGGGGAAGAGATCATGGAACTCATTATTGGGCTGCTCTCGGGTGTGGTTGGTGGCAACGTCGCGGGCGGTCTGCTTAAGAACATCAATCAGGGCGTGCTGATCAACTCGATTGCGGGCGTTGTCGGCGGCGGTCTGGGCGGGACGGTCCTGTCGATGCTGGGGCTGGGCGAGGTTGCGGCGGCGGCTGCGGGTGGCGGGCTCGACCTGCAAACGATCATCGCGCAGGTCGCGGGCGGCGGCGTTGGCGGCGGCGCGCTGCTGGCCATCGTGGGCCTCGTGCGCAACGCGATCTCCAAGTAACTTGCGAAACGGCCCCTTCGGCGCTATCCAAAGGCGTTTGCCTTAGACCGGAGGGGCCTGTCATGCCTGACGATCCCACAACAGCGGTGTCCACCGAATGGCTGGCACAGCATTTGCGCGATCCCGACCTGCGCGTGCTGGATGCATCGTGGTACTTGCCCGATGCGGGGCGCGATGCGCGGGCTGAATACGACGCGGCGCACATCCCCGGCGCACGGTTTTTCGACATTGACGAGATTTCCGACAAACGCTCGGACCTGCCGCATATGGCGCCGCCGGTGGAAAAGTTCATGTCCCGGATGCGCAGCATGGGGGTCGGCGATGGCCATCAGATTGTGATCTATGACGGCGCGGGCCTGCTCAGCGCGGCGCGCGTTTGGTGGCTGTTTCGCCTGATGGGCCAGCGCGATGTTGCGGTGCTCGATGGCGGGTTCCCCAAGTGGCAAGCCGAAGGGCGTGAGGTCGAAGACATGCCGCCCGTCGTCAAGGACCGGCACATGACCGTGCGCTACCAAAACCACCTGGTGCGCGACGTCACGCAGGTCAGCCACGCGAGCAAGCTGAGCGACATTCAGGTGGTTGATGCCCGCGCCCCCGCACGGTTCCGGGGCGAGGCGCCAGAGCCGCGCGAGGGCCTGCGCGCCGGCCATATCCCCGGATCGCGCAACGTGCCCTATGACACGCTTCTGAACGCCGACAAGACGATGAAATCGCCGGAAGAGACGCGCGCGGTGTTCGAGGCTGCGGGCGTTGACCTGTTGCGCCCCGTCATCACCACCTGCGGGTCTGGGGTTACCGCCGCGATCCTTGCGCTCGCGCTTGAGCGGATCGGCCACCACGCCTGGTCGCTTTACGACGGAAGCTGGGCCGAATGGGGCATGTTCCCCACCGTGCCGGTCGCCACGGGAGATTCCTGATGTTTGAAACCCTGACCCCGTTGCCACCCGACGGGATCCTGTCGCTGATGAAGGCGTTTCGCGAAGACCCGCGCGCGGCCAAGATCGACCTCGGCGTGGGCGTCTACAAGAACGCCGATGGCGTGACGCCGGTTATGCGGGCGGTAAAAGCGGCGGAGCAGCAAATCTGGCAGGCGCAAACCTCCAAAAGCTATGTGAGCCTTGTTGGCGACGCGGCCTTTGCGGACGGGATGATCGATCTGGTGCTTGGCGGGACTGTGGCGCGGGACGCCGTCGCGGCCGCAGCCACACCCGGCGGGACGTCAGCGGTGCGGCAGGCGTTTGACCTGATCAAGATGGCCCATGCCGGGGCACGTGTGTTTGTCTCGGACCCGACATGGCCAAACCACGTGTCGATGCTGGATCACATCGGGTTCGAACGTGTGCCCTACCGCTATTTTGACAGCACGACGGGCGGCGTCGATTTCGACGGGATGCTCGCGGATATCGGCAAGGCGGGTCAGGGCGACGTGGTCCTGCTGCACGGCTGTTGCCACAACCCGACGGGCGCGAACCTGACCGCGGCGCAGTGGGACGCGGTGATCGCGGCGCTGCAAGCCAGCGGCGCAACACCGATGATCGACATTGCCTATCAGGGATTTGGCGACGGTCTGGACGCAGACGCCGCAGCAACGCGCAAGGTCGCGGCAAGCGTGCCCGAATGCCTGATCGCAGCAAGTTGTTCAAAGAATTTCGGTATTTACAGGGAGCGGACTGGCATATTGATGCTGGTCTCTGGCACCGGGGCGCGTGGGCTGAACCAGGACACGCTTGCCTTCCTGAACCGCCAGAATTTCAGCTTTCCGCCCGATCATGGCGGGCGTATCGTTACGGAAATCCTCGGCGATGCTGCGCTGCGCGCCGATTGGGAGGCCGAATTGGAAGACATGCGGGTGTCGATGCTTGGCTTGCGGGAACAGCTGGCCAATGAGCTGAAACGGTTGACAAATTCGGACCGGTTTGACTTTCTCGCGCGGCATCGCGGCATGTTTTCGCGCCTTGGCACGACGCCGGACAAGGTCGCTACGATGCGCGAGAAAAACGGGATTTACATGACCGCCGACAGCCGGATGAACATCGCAGGGCTGAATGAGGCGAACGTGCCGATCCTTGCGCGCGCGATTGTCGAGGCCGGTGTCTGATCGCCAAAAGTCACGTTTTGTACGTTTCGACAGGCCCCGAAAGCACGTTTTGTACATATCCAAAGACGCGTCCGGAGGCTCTCCGGGCGCGTTAAGGTTTCTGTTACGTGGCACTCCGGTCTAGGGTCGCTGGACAAGGGAGGAGAGTCACCATGAGCACGCGCGACATCGACATCACCATTTACGGGGCCACCGGGTTCACCGGCGCGCTGGTCGCCGAGTACCTTGCCGGGATGCAGGACGCGGACCTGAAGCTGGCTTTTGCTGGACGGAACGCGGACAAGCTGCGGGCTGTGGCGGAGGCCAATGGCTGCGCAGACCGGGTCACTCTCATTGAAGCGGACGCGGCAGACCGCCCCGCGGTGGATGCGTTGGCGGCGCGCAGCAAGGTGGTGATCGCGATGGCAGGGCCTTATGCGCAGTACGGCTCTGAACTGCTTGCGGCCTGCGTGGCCGCGGGCACGGATTACGTCGACCTCTGCGGAGAGCCGCAATGGATGCGCGCGATGATCGAGGCGCACGCGGCGAAGGCGAAACAGACGGGCGCGCGGATCGTGTTTTCCTGCGGATTTGACTCGATTCCGTCCGATTTGGGCGTCGTGCACCTGCAGGCGCTGGCTGAGGCGGCGCATGGCGGAGCCTTCCCCCGCGTGAAAGGCCGGGTTGAGGCGATCCAGGGCGGCCCCTCCGGCGGGACGGTGGCGAGCCTTGTCGGCTCGACCAAGGCCGCGGCGGCGGACCCTGCGGTGCGGGACGTGATGATCAGCCCCTTTGGCCTGACGCCTGGGTTTACCGGGGTCAAACAGCCGCACGGGCAGGCGCCGGCGCTCGACGAAGACCTTGGCACCTGGGCCGCGCCCTTCGTGATGGCGGTGATCAACGTGAAGAACGTGCACCGGACCAACGTGCTGGCGGGGCTGCCCTGGGGTGAAGGCTTTGTCTATGACGAGATGCTGGTGACTGGCCCCGGAGAGACGGGCGCCGAGACGGCCAAGCAGATTGCGGCGATGGGGCCCGGTGGCGGCATGGGCCAGTCGAAGTTGCAACCGGGTGAAGGCCCGTCGAAGGTTGAGCGCGAGGCGGGGTTCTTTACGCTCGCGCTGCACGGCTCGGGCCTCAACGGCAAAACCGGCGTCGTGCGCGTGTCGGGGGACAAGGATCCGGGCTATGGTTGCACGTCTATGATGATCTCGCAGGCCGCGCTGTGCCTGCTGCGGGACGGGGTCGAAGCCGGGGGCGGTATCTGGACGCCCGGTGCGGCGATGGGCGGCAAGTTGGTGCAGCGTTTGCAGCAGAGTGGGGTCTTGAAATTTGAGGCTGCCGTTTAGGCGCCTGGATTTGTGACGGTGACCCGGGTGGGGGAGATGGGCAGATTGCCCATCCTACACGTGTCTAGCGCATCAGCTGCGGGGCGGTTTTTGTCGGGCGGAACTCCGTAATCGTGTAGCGCGCCAGGTCTTTGGCATAGAACGGGTCGCTTGCCAAAATGTGTTCAAGCGCGTCGCGGCTTGTGGCCGTCGCGATGATCACGCCGCCGGTGCGCGGCACCTTTGCACCCGACGCGATGAAGGTGCCAATGGCGTAGTTCCGGTCGAGAAATTCGATATGCGCGTCGATCTCTGGATCGATTTTTTCGAAAGGTTCGACGTAGTGCAGGTCTACGACAAAGAGGTTTTGGTCTTTTGGAATCAGGGGCATATCAAATCAATGTGGGTATAGGTGCGACCCGTTGTTGATTGCACCAGCCTACGTGAAACGCAAGCGTGCGCATACACACGGATTGCCGGCGCGAGATGCCCACAAAAAGTGCCCGGGCGCGAACGCCCGGGCAGTGGTTTCTCTAGACGTGAGAGGAAGGAGACTCAGCCCTTGGAGAAATCCGGATACGCTTCCATGCCCAGCTCGCTGGTGTCGAGGCCGGTGATCTCCGCCTCTTCGGAGACGCGGATGCCCATCGCTGCCTTCAGCACGAACCACACGATGCCGGCGAAGACGAAGGTGAAAACACCATAGGCGACGATGCCGGTCAGCTGCGTGACGAGCGACGCGTCGGAGTTGTAGAACACAACCGCGATGGTGCCCCAGATGCCTGCGAACAGGTGCACCGGGATCGCGCCAACCACGTCGTCGATCTTCAGACGGTCAAGCAGCGGGATGGTAAAGACCACGATCACACCGCCGATTGCACCGATCCAAAGCGACCCGAAGAGCGAGGGCGCCAGTGGCTCCGCCGTGATGGACACGAGGCCCGCAAGACAGCCGTTGAGCACCATCGTCAGGTCGACCTTCTGGTAAAGCACCTGCGTCAGGATCAGCGCGGCAACAGCGCCGGAGGCTGCGGCCATGTTGGTGTTGGCAAAGATGCGGCCCACGTCGGTGATGTCACCCACGGTGCCAGCAGCCAGCTGGGAGCCGCCGTTGAAGCCGAACCAGCCCAGCCAAAGGATGAACGTACCGAGCGTAGCGAGGGCCAGGTTGGAGCCCGGCATCGGGTTCACTTTGCCATCCTTGTACTTGCCCAGGCGCGGGCCAAGGATCAGCGCACCGGCCAGAGCCGCCCAGCCGCCCACGGAGTGCACGATGGTCGAGCCAGCAAAGTCGGAGAAGCCCATTTCGCTCAGGAAACCGCCGCCCCACTGCCAGGAGCCGGAGATCGGGTACATGATGCCGGTCAGGACGACGACGAAGATGAGGAACGGCCAGAGCTTGATGCGCTCAGCCAACGCGCCCGACACGATCGATGCGGTCGCCGCAACGAACATCAACTGGAAGAAGAAGTCGGAGGCCACGGAGGCGTAGTCAAGCGAGGCATCCGCCGCAGCAAGGCCAACAGGCTCAAGCACGGTGGGCACGAAGTTCGGTGCGAAGTAGCCGTTGAAATCGCCCGGGTACATCAGGTTGAAGCCAACCAGCCAGTACATGATGGCCGCGATGGAGAAGAGCGCGATGTTCTTCGTCAGCTGCATCGTCACGTTCTTGGACCGCACGAGGCCCGCTTCGAGCATCGCAAAGCCTGCTGCCATCCAGAACACGAGGAAGCCGCCCACGAGGAACAGCAGGGTGGTCATGATATACGGGCCGATTTCGTCGAACCCAGGCGCCGCGGCGTCCTGCGCCAGCGCAAGGCTCGGCAAAAGCGCAAGTGCGCCCGCGGCCATAGAAGTGTTGAGGAGTTTCATTGTCTGTTTTTTCCCTTTTGAGCGCGGCTTTACAGCGCGTCTTCGTTGGTTTCGCCGGTGCGCACGCGCACGGCCTGTTGCACGTCGAGCACAAAGATCTTGCCGTCGCCAATCTTGCCGGTCTGCGCGGTTTTGGAGATCACCTCGACGATCTGGTCGGCCTGGGAGGCGGCAACCACGATTTCGATCTTGACCTTTGGCACGAAGTTCACGGCGTATTCGGCGCCGCGGTAAATTTCGGTGTGGCCGGATTGCGAGCCAAAGCCCTTGATCTCGGTCACCATCATGCCGCGCACGCCCGCTTCAGTCAGCGCCTCGCGGACCTCCTCGAGCTTGAACGGCTTGATCGTTGCAATGATGAGTTTCAACTCTGTCCCCTTCTTTTCTCATGCAGGTCCTGCCCGCTGATGGAGGCAAAAGAGGCGACAGCGCGCGGCGGTTAAAGATTGTGCAGCGCATGCAAGGGATGGAATCGCAGTATTTGTTCAAATTTTGTGCGGAATCAAAATTGTGCACAAAAAATGCGCATATCGTTGACGACGCCTATGCAATTCTTCCCCGTGCCAAAGCACGCGCGGGCGGGTAGAGTTCGGGAAAACAAAGGGCATGGGCAGAGCCTGATGAGCGATTCACGAAAACGGCGTCCCTTGGTGGCGGAGCGGCGCATTCCCAAGGGCGGCGCGAAGAAACCGGCGCGCAAGCCTGCGCGGCCGCGCAAAAAGCCGCCTGTTCAGCGCGGGTTTGTGTCCCGCGTTGTCCGGTGGATTGGCCGCCTGATCTGGGTGGTGACCTCGCGCGTGGCGCTGATCGGCCTTGCGGCGCTGCTGCTGATGGTGGGCTATGTCTACACGACGCTGCCCCCGGTCTCGGAGCTATTGGATGGCCGGGCGCGCGGGTCGGTTACGATGCTGGACAAGGACGGCGCCGTCTTTGCGTGGCGCGGCGACCAGTTTGGCGGGGCGGTCACGGCGGAAACCGTCTCCCCTGCTTTGCGCGACGCCATTGTCGCGACCGAAGACAAGCGGTTTTATCGGCACATCGGGGTCAGCCCGCGGGGCATCGCCAGCGCCGTCCGCATCAACCTGCGTGAAGGGCGCGGGCCGCTCTCGGGGCATGGCGGGTCGACCATCTCGCAACAGACGGCCAAGCTGCTGTGTCTGGGCCGGGCCTACAACCCCGCCGATTGGGAATCGGAGGCGGCTTATGTGCGCGATTGCCGCGCGGGCTCGCTCCAGCGCAAGGCGCATGAGGCGATCTATGCGCTGGCGATGGAGGCGAAGTATTCCAAGAACGAAATCCTCAGCATCTACATGAACCGCGCCTATATGGGCGGCGGGGCCTATGGCGCAGAGGCGGCGGCGCAGCGGTTCTTTGGCAAACCGGCCTCTGCCGTGTCACCCGCCGAAGGGGCGATGCTGGCGGGCTTGCTCACAGCGCCCTCGTCGCTGGCACCAACAGCCAACCTGCAACGCAGCCGGGACCGGGCCGCGACCGTTCTGCGGCTCATGGGCGAGCAGGGGTATCTGAGCCCGCAAGAGGTCGCCTTTCATCAAGAAAACCCAGCCTCCCTGTCCGAGGCCGCCGCCGAGCAGGCGGGGGGCTATTTTGCGGACTGGGTGATGCAGTCGGGCCCGGAATACTTCACCCGGAACACGGCCGAGGACGTCATCATCTCCACCACGCTGGACCAGCGCCTTCAAAAGGCAGCTGAGGACGCGCTGGCACATATCTTTGAAACGAAGGTGCGTGCGGGGTCCAAGGCGCAGGCGGCCATCGTGGTCATGGATGCGGACGGCGCCGTGCGCGCAATGGTTGGCGGGCGGTCGACCCGTGTGGCGGGCGTGTTCAACCGCGCCATTCAGGCGAACCGGCAGACGGGCAGCGCGTTCAAGCCCTTTGTCTACGCGGCGGCGCTTGATCTGGGGTATTCGCCGCTTGACACGGTCGAGGATGCGCCGCTGACGATTAATATTCCCGGCTCCGGCCCTTGGTCGCCAAAGAACTACACCAATGATTTCAAGGGGCAGGTGACGCTAACCGCCGCGCTTTTGAATTCGCTCAATATTCCGGCGGTGAAGGTGTCCGAAAGCGTGGGGCGCGATCTGGTCCGCCGGGTTGCTGCCGATTTCGGGATTGAAAGCGATCTGGCTGCCGGGCCTGCGCTCGCGCTGGGGGCCTCCGAAAGCACATTGCTGGAGATGACGGGTGCCTATGCGGGCATCCTCAACGGTGGCTCTTCCGTCACGCCTTACGGGCTGGAAGAGCTGCGCCTTGCCGGTGATCGCGAACCGCTCATGGGCACGGGCGGCGGTATTGGTGAGCGGGTCATTCAGCCGGAGGCGGCAGGCCAGCTGATCTGGATGATGGAAAAGGTTGTCAGCGAAGGCACCGGCGCGCGGGCGCAGTTCGACGGGCGCGAGATTGCCGGCAAGACCGGCACGACGCAGGCCGCGCGGGACGCGTGGTTCATCGGGTTCACTGCCGACTACGTGGCGGGCGTCTGGATGGGCTATGACGATAACACGCCCCTGACAGGCGTGACGGGGGGCGGGTTGCCCGCTGAGATCTGGCGCGAAACGATGATCCGCGTGCATGAAGGCGTGCCCAAACGGCCTCTGCCGTCTGTGCTGCCTTCAGGGGCGCGCCGAACGGCGGAACAGCGACCTGCGCCAGAGACAACCGAAGGGATTATCGAGGGCCTCTTGCGCGATATTCTGGGCGGTGGCGGCAGCACGGGGAACGGCGCGCGGGGCGGTGATGTCGGCGGCGGGGAGCGATAGGCATGGCTGTTGAAATGGAGGCGCGGCCGCCGCTTCATCCGCTGGCGCGCCTTGCGCTGGAGGTCGGCCCGATACTTGCCTTTGTGGGGGCCTACCTGGCGCTGCGCGATGCGCAATTTGTGATCGGCGGGACCGCATATGGTGGCCTGCTGGTTTGCGTGGCGGTGTTTACGCCGATCTTTGTCGCAAGCAGCGGCGCGATCTGGGGGTTGACCGGCCAGATCGCCCGCATCCAGCTTGCAACGTTGGCGGTGCTGGTTGTTTTCAGTGGTTTGAGCCTTTGGCTCAACGATCCCGCGCTTTTCAAGATGAAGCCGACGGCGATCTACCTCGGGATCGGGGTGGTGCTGGGCATCGGATTGCTGCGGGGCAAGTCGCTGCTCAAGCATGTGATGGAAGATGTCCTTCCGCTGAAAAAACGGGGCTGGAAGCTGCTGACGCGGCGGGTCACGGTGCTTTGCCTCGGGGCGGCTGCAGCGAATGAGCTTGTTTGGCGCACGCAGAGCGAAGAGGTCTGGGTGATGTTTGAAACGCTGGTGATGCCTGTCCTGATCGTGCTGTTTCTTGTGTCGCAGATCGGTCTTTTTGTAGAGCATACGGCGATCGGATCGACTCGGCGCAGGCGCTGACCAACTGGCCAGCGCGCGCCTATTTTTTACATGCCGCCGGACCTGCTGCTGGTGTCTGTGCCGCGGTGGGATGTGGGCCGGGGGCCTTCCATCAAAGATCGCTGCGAACGTGTCCAGCATGGCCAGCGGTCCACTGTGATCCCAGGCCCGCGAAATTGGGTGCCTCCCCAAGCTGGAAAGGCGCGTGCACGCCAACGTAGGGGCTTCACTCCCCGCTTAAAGCGGCCGCAAGGAAATGCGACCGATTTTATTCAACCTGAAACAGACCGTTCAGCCGAGGCGCGACAGGTCCTGGATCATCGCGTCGATATTGCCGCCGTTGCGGTCGATCAGCGCGCCGATCTCTGTGCGCTCGGTCAGCAGCAGGTTCACGCCTTCGATGAACATATTGAAGAACTTGTCGGACCCGGACCGGTCCGAGACAAGGAACGTCACCTCGAACGGGGACGAGCCGCGCAAGAAGGCCGTGGTGCGGATTTCATACCCGGCGCGGATGGCGCGGGCCGACCGCACCTCAATTCGGCCTCCGATGAATTCGCGGAACCTTTTGCCGTATTTGCGCGAAATATAGCCCGCGAACACGTCGGCGAACCGGCGTTTCTGGGCGCCCGAGGCACTGCGCCCGTCCGCACCAAGCGCGTATTGCGCCATGATGTTCACATCTGCGTAGCGGTTGAAGATCCCTTCAAAGTCGCGGATCATCCCCGCCTCGGACTTGCCCGAACTGATCACCGTGTTGATCTCTCCGACAAGCTTTCCAACGAGGGAACGGGCCTCATTCTCGGTCAAGGCCAGCGCCGGGGCGGCGATTGCGGTGCTTGCCAGGCCAGCAAGCAAGGTGCGGCGGGTGAGGTTAGTCGAGAATGGCATAGGGATCCTCGTAGGGGTCTGCGTAAGGGTCAAGCGATGAGCCTGCGGTATCGGCGCCCAACTCGAACCGGCGGTTTTGCAGGTAGATCAGGCGGCTTTGGGCGTAGCTGTCGGCACTTTCGTACAGGATGCTGTCAATTGTGTCGGTGAACCGGCCCCGGTCCGACAAACGGGAGGCCACGGACGCAGCAGTGCCGTAATAGCGCTCCGGCTCGGGCAGCTCATAAGACAGCGGGTTGGTAAACAGATCCACCACCCGGCCCACCGTGTCGCGGGTTGTCGATGGGCCAAGGACCGGCAGTTCCATATAAACCCCTTCGCCTGCGCCCCAAACATAGAGCGTTTCGCCAAAATCCGTATCGTGGTCGGGCACGTTGAATTCGTCCGCGACGTCAAAGAGGCCGCCGAACCCAAGCACGGAGTTGGTCAAGAAGCGCACCGTCGACAGGCCCGCGCCTTCCAGATCACCCTGAAGCAAGGCATTCACCACAAGGCTGGGTCGCCCCAGGTTTTCCGAGAAGTTGCCGATGCTGTCTTCGATTGGGTCAGGAATGAGCGAACTGTAGCCCTGCGCGGCGGGCCGCACCAACGCCCGGTCGATGCCGCGGTTAAACGCGTGGATTTTGCGGTTTGTCGGCTCGAACGGGTCATTGATGCCGTCCGCACCGGGGCCCGGGGCGGCGCACGCACCCGTCAGGGCAAGCAAAAGCCCGGCGAGGGCGAGGCGGATCGTGCCGGTTATGCGCACAGGGTCTTCTCCGAGTTCAGGACTGACGTACCACTTAAGCTTTTGCGGCCCCGATCCCAGTTAAGAAAAGATTGGAATAGGTTGTTGTGGCACTGCAGGCACAGTCAGGGTAAGCGTTGAAGCGATTTTCAGAAGTGCTGATTAACCAACGGGCGAAAAAGTGCCGATGCAGGACAGGATAAAACAGAAAGGCCGCGCCGAGCTCCGAACCGCGCGCGCCGAAAGCCGCAGTCTCTACTGGCTGGTTGGCATCTTCAGCCTTTTTGCCAATTTGCTGATGCTGACCGGCCCGATCTATATGCTGCAGGTCTATGACCGGGTGCTGGGCAGCCGGTCCGAAGAGACGCTGCTCGCGCTCTCGCTGCTGGTTATCTTTCTGTACGGGGTGATGGGCATCCTGGACTATACGCGCGGCCGCATCATGGCGCGTGTCGGGGCGCGGTTTCAGGCCAAGATGGACCGGCGCGTGTTCGATGCCGTGGTGCGAAAAAGCGCGGTCGCCCCGGACCTGCAAACCCAAAGCGGTCTTTCCGATCTTGAATCGGTGCAGCGGTTGCTGACGTCGCCTGTTCTGATGGCGTTTTTCGACCTTCCGTGGACGCCGATCTTCATGGCGGGTATTTTCCTTTTCCACCCGTGGCTTGGATGGCTGGCCGTGACAGGCGCCGCCGTGCTGATCATCATCGCGCTGGCGAACCAGCTTTTGTCGCGTGAGCCGCAGGCGCGCGCCGGCATGGCGGGCCAGCAGGCCAGCGCCATGTCTGATCAGCTCCGCACGGAGGCAGAGATGGTGCAGGCGATGGGGATGCGCGACGCGGCCTTCTCGCGGTGGCAGGTCGCGCGTTCAAAGGCGCTCGAGGATCAAATCAAAGCGACGGACGTGGGCGGCACCTTTACCTCCATGACCAAGTCGATCCGCCTGTTTTTGCAAAGTGCGATGCTGGGCCTTGGCGCTTATCTGGTGCTGCAAAACGAGTTGACGCCGGGCGCGATGATCGCCGGTTCCATCCTGCTGGGCCGGGCGCTCGCGCCGGTTGAGATGATGCTGACCCAGTGGCCTATCGTGCAGCGTGCAAGCAAAGGCTGGGACAACCTGGTTGAGCTTCTGGGCATGGTACAACCCGAGGCGCAGCGCACCGCGCTGCCCAAACCCGCGGCCAAGCTGGTGGCGAAATCGCTGACCGTTGTACCGCCGGGTGAAAAGCAGGCGTCGTTGCGGGGTCTGAATTTTGAGTTGAAGCCCGGTCAGGCGCTGGGTGTTGTTGGCACCTCCGGCGCGGGTAAATCGACGCTGGCGCGCTGTATCACGGGCGTCTGGCGACCCGCTGGAGGGTCGATACGGCTGGATGGGGCGGCGCTGGACCAGTACGATCCGGACGTTCTGGGCCAGCATATCGGGTATCTGCCGCAGCGGGTGCAGCTGTTTGACGGAACCATTGCGGAGAACATCGCGCGCCTGTCTTCCAGCCCGGACGATTCTGCCGTGGTGGCCGCCGCGCAGAAAGCAGACGCGCACGAGATGATCCTTGCGCTGCCCGAGGGGTACGACACCCGCATCAATGCAGGACAGCAGCGCCTGTCCGGCGGTCAGATCCAGCGCATTGGCCTTGCCCGCGCCCTATACAAAGACCCCGTCATCGTTGTGCTCGACGAGCCAAACTCGAACCTCGACAATGACGGGTCCGAGGCGCTGAACCGGGCGGTGCGTGCCATGAAGGCGGAGGGGCGATCGGTGATGATCATGGCGCACCGGCCCAGCGCGATCGAGGAGTGCGAGATGTTGCTGATCCTCGATGGCGGCGTACGGACGGCGTTTGGCCCGAAGGACGAAGTGCTGCGGGCGAATGTGCGCAACCATCAGCAGATCACGCAAGCGCCTGCGCGCGCGGGAGGGATATCATGACGCCAAAGGTGGGGCCCGCGACCGGCGCAGATACCAAGTCTGGCCGCTGGTCGACCCGCGGACCGGTGATATTTGGTCTTTTTGGTCTTCTGGTGCTGTTCGGCGGCTTTGCGGCCTGGGCCACGCTGACGAATATCGCGGGCGCGATCATCGCTTCGGGCCGGGTTGAAGTGGACCGCAACCGGCAGATCGTGCAGCACCCCACGGGCGGCGTGGTGGCGCAGATCTCAGTGGATGAAGGGGACCGCGTTGCTGCCGGCGATCTGCTGCTGACGCTGGACGACCGGCAGCTGCGCTCTCAACTCGCCATCATCGAGGGACAGCTTTACGAGTTGATGGCGCGGCGCGGGCGGCTGGAGGCGGAGCGCGACGAGGCCGAAGAGGTCGTGTTCGAGCCTGAGCTTCTGGAGCGCGGACGCGAGAACGCAGATGTGCAGGAGCTGATTGACGGGCAACGGAACCTCTTTTTCGCACGCCGGGACAGCGCGGCCCGTGAAGCGGAGCAGCTGTCCAAAAGAGCGGCCCAGATCGCCAATCAGATCGAAGGGATCGAGGCCCAGCGTGCATCGCTGGGCGAACAGCGCACGTTGATCCAGCAAGAGCTTGAAAGCCAGCAATCCCTTCTGGACCGGGGGCTGGCGCAGGCCGCGCGTGTCTTGTCGCTGCAACGGGAAAG
This sequence comes from Pseudomonadota bacterium, assembly GCA_039817385.1. GTDB lineage: Bacteria > Pseudomonadota > Alphaproteobacteria > Rhodobacterales > Rhodobacteraceae > JBCBCP01. The sequence goes on from JBCBVY010000002.1 coordinate 310,822, forward strand.
CGCCCGGCTGAATGGCCAATTGGGCGAGCTTGCCGCGTCAAAGGCGCAGTCCGAAGGCCGGATCACCGAAATTGATCTGGAGATCATCAAGCTGGCCACAGGACGGCGCGAGCAGGCGATCACGCGCCTGCGCGATCTGCGCTACCGCGAACTGGAGCTGGTCGAGCAGCGCGCAAACCTGCTGGCGGAGATCGAAAAACTGCAGATCAGGGCGCCGGTATCGGGTGTTGTGTACGGCATGAGCGTGCAAACACTGCGGTCGGTTATTCGGCCCGCCGATCCGCTTTTGTTCCTTATCCCGCAAGATCGGCCGCTTGTGATCGCTGCGCAGGTTGACCCGATCCATATCGATCAGGTTCTGGTGGGCCAGCAGGTGAATTTGCGCCTCAGTGCGCTGGACCAGCGAACAACGCCTGAACTGGTGGGGCAGGTGGCGCTTGTGTCCGCTGATGCGTTCGACGACGAAGCGGTGGGCCTGACCTATTACCGGGCAGAGATCGTGCTGAACCCGGGCGAGCTGGCAAAGCTGAACCCGGGCGACACGTTGATCCCCGGGATGCCGGTCGAGGCGTTTATCCGCACCGCGGACCGGACACCGCTGGCGTATCTGGTGAAACCGATGGTGGATTACTTCAACCGGGCCTTCCGCGAGAGTTGATCGTCCGGGGTTTTCCAAAATGCCCGCCTGCGGCGGATTCGACTTTATTTTGCTGATGAGAGGGGCCAGCCCCTCTCAAACTCTCCCCGGCATATTTTGGGCCAAAAGAAGGGGGCTTGCAGAATTGCGATTGGTAGGTAGCGTGCCGCCGAACCTTCAAGGAGACATGCCATGAGTTTTACCGCGCGTTTGACGGAGCTTGGGATCGAGCTGCCGGATGCGCCTGCGCCGGCGGCCAACTACGTGCCCTTCGTGCAGGTGGGCGACATCGTTTATGTCTCGGGCCAGATTTCCAACGGGCCGGACGGGTTTGTGACGGGCAAGCTGGGTGCGGATATGGACGTGGCGGCGGGAGCCGCGGCGGCGCGGCTATGTGCCTTGTCCTTGCTGGCGCAGGTGCGTGCGGCGTGCGGCGGTGATCTGGACAAGCTGGTGCGGGTCGTGAAGCTAACCGGGTTTGTGAACTCGACCGCTGATTTCACCGACCAGCCCGCGGTGATCAACGGCGCGTCTGACTTCATGGTCGAAGCGCTTGGCGATGCGGGGCGGCATTCGCGGTCTGCTGTGTCGGCGGCCTCGCTGCCCTTTGGTGTCGCGGTGGAGATCGAAGGGATCTTTCAGGTTTCGTGACGCTACCAGCTGACTTTCTGCGCCTGCCGATTGCGCACCGGGCATTGCATGGCCCCGGCGCACCGGAGAACAGCCGCGCCGCGGTGCGCGCTGCTGTGCGTGCGGGGTACGGGATCGAGATCGACGTGCAGCTGAGCGCGGATGGCGCGGCGATGGTCTTTCACGACTACGCGCTGGAGCGGCTCTGCGGTGTGCCGGGAACGGTGCGCACCAAGTCGGCGGCGGAGTTGTCCGCGATCCCGCTTCTGGGGGGCGAAGAAGGCATTCCGACTTTGGCGGAGGTTTTGTCCCTTGTCTCGGGCCAGGTCCCCTTGCTGGTTGAGCTAAAGGATCAGGACGGCGCGATGGGCGCAGAAGTCGGCCCGCTGGAGCGGGCGGTGGCCGAAGCGCTGACCGGCTATGACGGCCCGGTCGCGGTCATGTCCTTTAACCCGCATTCGGTCGGACTGATGGCAGAGCTGGCCCCGGAGGTGCCGCGCGGGCTAACAACCTCGGGCTTTGATCCGGACTTTTGGCCGATGGGGGACGCGACCTGTGCGCGTCTGCGGGACATCCCCGATTACGATACGGTCGGCGCCTGTTTCATCAGCCACGAGGTCGCTGACCTTGGGCGCGAAAGGGTGTCCGCGCTCAAGGCACATGGTGCGGCGGTGCTGTGCTGGACGGTGCGGTCACGCGCGGTTGAGGCGAAGGCGCGCCGGATTGCGCAGAACATCACCTTTGAGGGCTACGCGCCGGTGATCCCCGGTTGAACGCGGCCCTTCGCGCCACAGATTACCCAGCATGACGGAACCTGCGCCCCAAGAGGTTGAAATCAGCGTCCTGACTTCGCTGCGCGACATCGCGGCGGAGGAGTGGGACGCCTGCGCCTGTCCCGAGGCCGCAGGCGGCGCGCGCGCGCCTGATCCCTTCACAACGCATCGGTTTTTGCTGGCGCTGGAAGAGTCCGGCTCTGTCGGGCCGGGCACGGGCTGGCAGCCGCAATATCTTGCGGCACGGCTGGGCGGGATGCTGATTGGTGTGGCACCGATGTATGCCAAAAGCCACAGCCAGGGCGAGTATATCTTTGACCACAACTGGGCCCATGCCTATGAGCGGGCGGGCGGGCGGTATTACCCCAAGCTGCAAATCGCAGTGCCGCACACGCCGGCCACGGGGCGGCGGTTCCTGACCCATCCCGACTTTGACGAGGTTGCGTTCTCCGCGCTGCTGGAGGGGGCGGTGCGGCTGGCGGCGAAGAACCGCATCTCCAGCCTGCACGCGACCTTCTGCACCGAGGAGGAGGCGCGCCGGGGGACAGAGATGGGGATGCTGGCCCGCACGACGCAGCAGTTTCACTGGCTCAACGAGAGCTACGCGGATTTCGACGCATTCCTCGGCGCGCTCAGCAGCCGCAAGCGCAAGAACATCCGCAAGGAACGCGCGCAGGCGCAGGGCTTTGGCGGCGACATCGAGGTGTTGACGGGCGATGCGCTGCAGCCGCATCACTGGGATGCGTTCTGGCAGTTTTACCAGGATACGGGCGCGCGCAAATGGGGCACGCCTTACCTGACGCGGCGGTTCTTTGACCTCGCACAGGAGCGGCTGCGCGACGATATGGTGCTGGTTCTGGCGCAGCGGGAGGGGCGATACGTCGCCGGGGCGCTGAATTTTATCGGGGCAGAGACGCTTTATGGCCGCTACTGGGGCTGCGTTGAGCATCACCCCTGCCTGCATTTCGAGCTGTGCTATTATCAGGCCATCGACTTCGCGATTCAGCACGGCATGGCCCGGGTCGAGGCGGGCGCGCAGGGGGAGCACAAGCTGGCCCGCGGGTACATGCCAACGGCGACGCACTCGATCCACTGGATGGGCGAGCAGGGCTTTGCCGACGCGGTTGCCCGCTATCTGGAGGCGGAGCGCGCCGCGATGGAGGAAGAGATCGAAATTCTGACGGATTACGGCCCGTTCAAGAAAATCCAGATCGAGGAACAGCAATGACCGAGTTACTGAGCGATGAGACGCGCGGCCCGCTTCTGGCCCCGCTTCTGAACACGGGGTGGGTCGAGGCCGACGACGGCACGTCGATCGCCAAAACCTTTGAATTTGCTGACTTTACCGACGCCTTTGGCTGGATGACCCGCGTGGCGATCTGGGCCGAGAAATGGGACCATCACCCTGAATGGTTCAACGTCTACAAGACGGTGAAGGTGACGCTGACAACCCATGACGTGGGTGGCCTTAGCCCGCTCGACATGAAACTGGCACGCAAGATGGACAGTCTGTCCGGTTGATCGCCGTGGTAGGATGGGCAATATTGCCCATCCTACGTTCACTTCCGTTACATTGAGGCCAAAAGCCCCTCGCCGCCTGACACGTCACAGACGCCGGGGTTTTCTTCTTCCTGAAGGATGGACACCTTCCCATCCTCGACCAGCATCGCATAGCGCTTGGAGCGCGCCATCAGGCCCGCGGGCGGCGCGTCAAAGTTCATGCCGATGCCGGTGGTAAATTCGCTGCCCGCATCCGAAAGCATCGTCAGGCCCGCCGCCGCTGCGCCCGTTGCCTCGCCCCAGGCTTTCATCACAAACGGATCGTTCACCGACACGCAGATGATCTCGTCCACGCCCTTCGCGTCGAATTGATCCTTGGTGCGGATGAAGCTGGGCACGTGGGCCGAGTGGCAGGTCGGCGTGAAGGCGCCTGGCACGGCAAAGATGACGACCTTGCGGCCTGCGGTCTTGTCCGACAGCGTCACAGGCTCCGGCCCGTTTTCGCCCATCTGGACAAGGGTGACGTCAGGCAGGGTGTCGCCGGTGGAAATAGCCATATCATGCGCCTTTCGCGTTCTGGTCTTGCATATTGGCAAAGTATAGGGTGCCGTCCGGCAGGAACCAGCGGGAGTTAAGGCATGGCGCATGTTGTTGTGATCGGGGCAGGGCAGGCCGGGGCGTCGTGCGTGGCGCGGCTGCGCAGTGCAGGGTTTGAGGGGCAGGTGACGCTGATCGGCGCGGAGCCGGTGCCGCCTTACCAGCGCCCGCCGCTCTCCAAGGCCTACTTGCTGGGGGACATGACGCTGGAGCGGCTGTTTCTCCGGCCCGAGAGCTTTTACGCCGAGCAGGAGATCGACCTGCGCCTTGGGGCGGCGGTGACGGCGATTGATGCGGCGGCGCAGACTGTGACAGTGGGCGAGGACACGCTCTCCTACACCGATCTGGTGCTGGCCACCGGGTCCGCGCCGCGCCGCTTGTCCGCGGCGATTGGCGGCGGCTTGGACGGTGTCTTTACCGTGCGCGATCTGGCGGATGTGGACACGATGGCGCCGCGTTTTACCGAAGGGGCGCGCGTGCTGATCGTTGGTGGCGGCTATATCGGGCTGGAGGCTGCAGCGGTTGCGGCGAAGCGGGGCCTGAACGTCACGCTGGTCGAGATGGCGGAGCGCATCCTGCAACGGGTCGCCGCGCCGGAGACGTCTGCGTTTTTCCGCGCGTTGCATACGGGCCAAGGCGTCGACATCCGCGAAGGGGTCGGGTTGGAGCGATTGACGGGTGAGGGTGCCGTTTCGGGCGCGGTGTTGTCCGATGGCACGGAACTGGACGTGGATTTCGTGATTGTCGGCGTCGGGATTGTGCCGGAAACGCAGATCGCGGAGGCGGCGGGCGTGGCCCTCGACAACGGGATCGCGACGGACGCGCAGGGGCGCACGAACATGCCGCATATCTGGGCCGCAGGGGATTGCGCGTCGTTCCCGTATCGCGGTCACCAGATCCGGCTGGAATCGGTGCCCCATGCCATTGATCAGGCGGAGATTGTGGCGGACAACATTTGCGGCGCGGGCAAGGAATACGTGGCCAAGCCTTGGTTCTGGTCAGACCAGTACGATGTGAAGCTGCAGATCGCAGGGCTGAACACCGGCTATGACCGGGTCATCGTCCGGGATGGCGGCGCGGCGAAGTCCTTCTGGTACTACCGCGGCGATGAGTTGCTGGCCGTGGATGCGGCGAATGACCCGCGCGGATATATGGTGGGCAAGCGGCTGATCGATGCGGGTAAGTCGCCTGATCCAAACGCGATTGCGGACCCGTCGGTTGAGCTAAAGAGCCTTCTGCGCGGGTGAGGATCATCGCGGGCACATGGCGCGGTACGGCGCTGGCGGCAGTGGGAAAGGGCGACGCGGGCGCCGCGCTTCGGCCCACATCGGACCGGGTGCGGGAGAGCCTGTTTTCCATGCTCGCGAGCCGCGATGTGATCCGGGGTGCGCGGGTGCTCGACCTGTTTGCAGGCACCGGCGCGCTGGCGCTGGAGGCGCTGTCGCGCGGCGCGGCAGAGGCCGTACTGGTGGAGAACGGGCGCGCGGGCCAGCGGCTGATCACCGAAAACATCCGCAAGCTGCGCGCGGAGGGACAAGCGAAGCTGCTGCGGCAGGATGCGACCAAGCTGGGCGCATGGCCGGGGCCGCTGTTCGATCTTGTGTTCCTTGACCCGCCCTACGGGCGCGGGCTGGGGCAGAAGGCGCTGCTGGCTGCGCGGAATTGGTGCGTACCGGGGGCCGTCGTGGTGTGGGAAGAAGAGGCGGCGCAAGACGCGCCAGAGGGGTTTGCCCTGCTGGAGCAGCGCAAGTTTGGCGGCACATGGGTGACGATGCTACAGCTCAGCTGATGATCGGTAGGATGGGCAATATTGCCCATCCTACGCCTACCCGTAGGTCGGGTGGAACGTACCCGCCGGGGACAGCGTGAAAATCTCCACCCCGTCTTCGGTCACGCCGACCGAGTGTTCAAACTGCGCCGACAGGCTCTTGTCCCGGGTCACCGCCGTCCAGTCATCGGCCAGCGTCTTGGTTTCGGGCCGCCCAAGGTTCACCATCGGCTCGATGGTAAAGAACATCCCCGGCTCCAGCTTCGGCCCCGTGCCCGGACGACCGTAGTGCAGGACATTGGGCGGCGCGTGAAACACCCGGCCCAGCCCGTGCCCGCAAAAATCGCGCACGACCGACATGCGGTGGGCTTCGACAAAGCTTTGGATCGCATGGCCGATGTCACCAAAGGTGTTGCCGGGTTTCACGGCCGCGATCCCTTTGAACAGCGCCTCATGCGTCACTTCGATCAGCCGTTCGGATTTGCGCGGCAGCTTGCCGGCCACGTACATGCGGGAGGTGTCGCCGTGCCAGCCATCAACAATCACCGTCACGTCGATGTTCAGGATATCGCCATCCTTGAGCACCTTGTCGCCCGGGATCCCGTGGCAGACCACGTGGTTCACCGAGATGCAGCTGGCGTGCTTATAGCCCTTGTAGCCAATCGTGGCGGAGGTTGCGCCCGCCTCCTCCACCATGCGCGTGATTTCCGCGTCAATGGCACCTGTGGTGGCGCCGGGCACCACCAGCGGGATCACCGCGTCGAGGATTTCAGCGGCCAGTGCGCCCGCGGCGCGCATCCCGTCGAAATCGGCTGCATCGTGCAGGCGAATGCCGTCTCGGGTCAGGCGTTTGTGATCATGTTCGTTCACGGGGAAACTCCATTGCGCGCAGCCGAAACCCTAGCCCGAAACCGGCCATATTGCTAGCGCAGCAGTGTCACGGGCCGCGCAGCGGCTGTCCGGCGGTCACGTCTTGAGCAGTGATATGGGCCGCATGGCACAGGAATTCAACGCCAGCCGCTGCGGCGTGGGCTGCGGCATAGGCGGGGTCGATATCGGAGGCAATCGCCATCTCCGTGCAATCGGTGCGCATGACAAGGTACAGCACCGCCGCCCGGTCCCCCGCCTGGGCGCGGCGGGCCAGGGCGCCAAGGTGCTTTGCCCCGCGCGCGGTTTTGGTGTCCGGGAATTCGGCCAACTGACCTGTGCGCCGCAGAGTGACCGATTTGACCTCAAGCCACAGGTCCGGTCCCGCCCCGCTTAGCAGGAAATCGACGCGGCTGCCTTCGTCATATTTTACCTCGGCCCGCACCGTGTCATAGCCCCCAAGGCCCGGGATCGCGCCGCATTCCAGCGCTTCGGCCACGACGCGGTTGGCGATGCTGGTGTCGATGCAGACAAACCCGCTGTCCAGCTCCGTCAGGCGCCAGCCGAATTTCAGCTTCTTGCGCGGATCGTCGTTTGGCTCCAGCCAGACCTTCGTTCCCGGCTCCGCCAGACCCGTCATCGCGCCGGGGTTGGGGCAGTGGGCCACGGCCGCACGCCCATCGTGCAGAACCACGTCCGCCAGAAAGCGTTTGTAGCGCCGGATCAGCGTGGCGGGGACAAGTTCGGTTTGAAAGCGCATGGGCCGGGGCCTATACCCCAAAGACCACAGCCTCAAGGATACGCCATGACCAGACCCACCGGAGCGATGCTTGTCATCGGGGATGAAATCCTGTCGGGCCGCACGCGGGACAGCAACACGCATTATCTTGCAACGCAGCTGACCGCACACGGCGTCGATCTGCAGGAGGCGCGCGTGGTGTCCGATGACCGCGCGGCTATTATTGCGGCTGTTCAGGCGCTGTCGGCGGCGTGGGATGTCGTCTTTACCTCCGGGGGTATCGGGCCGACCCATGACGACATCACGGCGGAGGCGGTTGCAGGCGCTTTCCACGTGCCGATCAGCGTGCGGGATGACGCGCGGGCGATCCTGCAGGCGCATTACGACCGGCAGGGCCTTGAGCTGAACGACGCACGGTTGCGCATGGCGCGCATCCCGGATGGCGCGACCCTCATCGACAACCCGGTGTCCGCCGCGCCCGGGTTTACCCTGCGCAACGTGCATGTGATGGCGGGAGTGCCGAAGATATTCGAGGCGATGGTCGCCTCCGTCCTGCCGACAATCACCGGGGGCGCGCCGCTGCTCTCGCGTTCGGTCCGGGTGGCGCGGGGGGAAGGCGACATTGCCGAGGTGCTGACAGGGATGGTCGCTCAGCACCCCGAGCTGAGCTTTGGCAGCTACCCGTTTCAGCGCGATGGCAAGTTCCAGGTGAATGTCGTGGTGCGCGGCACGGATGAGGCCGCGCTGGACGCAGCAGAGGCGGCGCTGATCGCCGCGTTTCCCTGATGGATGCGACCCGGCTGATGGACGTGTGCGATGCGACCTGGCCTGCCGCGCGCAGTTGGGACGCGGGCCGGTGGCGGCTGCGCGACGGGCAAGGCGGGGGCAAGCGGGTGTCGTCCGCGACAACCCAACACGCCACCCCTGCCGATATCGAAAGCGCCGAGGACGCGATGCGCGGCATGGGCCAGCGCCCCTTGTTTCGGCTGTTGTCAGATCAGACTGCGCTGGACGGGGCGCTCGCGCAGCGCGGCTATGCCAAGCTCGATCCGACGCATGTGCGCGCCGCGCACATCTCCGCACTGACGGATCGGCCCATTCCGCCTGTCACGGCCTTTTCCATCTGGGAGCCGCTGGCGATCATGACCGAGATTTGGCGCGATGCGGGTTTTGCACCGGGCCGCCACGCCGTGATGCACCGGGCCAAGGTCAAGACGGGCATCCTGTCCCGGTGGAACGAAAAGCCTGCAGGCGCGGCCTTTGCCGCCGTGCATGATGGGGTCTGCATGGTGCACGCGCTGGAAGTGATGCCGCACCAGCGGCGGCAGGGCGTGGCTGCGTGGATGATGCGCAAGGCGGCGTTCTGGGGGGCGGAGCAGGGCGCGGCGCATATCGCCGTCCTCGTGACCGAAGCCAATACCGGCGCAAACGCGCTTTATGACGCGTTGGGCCTCGCCCGGTTAGGCGGCTATCACTATCGCCAACATCCGGAGGACACATGACCCAACCAACCGCACTTGACCTGCCGCAGGTCGATCCCCTTCCCGAAGAGACGCAGCGCTATTTTGACATCTGCATGGACAAGCTGGGCATGGTCCCGAACGTCCTGCGCGCCTATGCGTTCGATATCGACAAGCTGAACGCGTTTACCGCCCTTTATAACGATCTGATGCTCGGCGCCTCGGGCCTCAGCAAGCTGGAGCGGGAGATGATCGCCGTCGTCGTCAGCTCGGTGAACAAGTGCCATTACTGCCTTGTCGCGCATGGTGCGGCCGTGCGGCAGCTGTCCGGTGATCCGGCGCTGGGCGAGGCGCTGGTGATGAACTGGCGCGTGGCGGGCCTGGACGCACGGCAGAGCGCAATGTTGCAATTTGCCGAGGACCTGACGGTTGCCTCGGCCAAGATCCTTGAGGCCGACCGGCAGGCCCTGCGCGATGTCGGGTTCTCGGATCGGGACATCTGGGATATCGCCTCTGTCGCGGCGTTCTTCAACATGACCAACCGCGTGGCGAGCGCCAGCGCGATGCAGCCAAACCCAGAATACCACGCGCAGGCGCGGTGACGCGAAGGCGGCCCATAGCCGTGCGGTTTGGTGCGCTGCTGCTGGGCATTGGGTGTCTGGCAGGGGCGCGCGCCCATGCGCAGGATCTGACGCTTCCGCCCAACGCGCGGATGACAGCAGAGCGCGTGACGCTGTCGGACAGTTACGCGGCCCCTTTGGATGGGTTCACAAATGGTCAGCTTCCCACGCTGCTTCTTGAGGGGGAGGTGCGCCGCACCGTGTGGCGGATAACTTCGCCGGGGCTGACACCCCTGCAAGTGCTGGCGCCGTTGCGCGCGCAGCTGCAGGGTGCGGGCTGGGACGTGGTGCTGGACTGCGACGCGCGCAGCTGCGGCGGGTTTGATTTCCGCTTTGCAATTGAGGTGCTGCCGGCGCCAAACATGTATGTGAACCTGCGCGCTTATCGCTTCCTGACGGCGCTGCGCGGCGGCGCGCAGAGCCCCGAAGCCGCGGTGACGGTGCTTGTGAGCACAACATCCACAAACGCCTTCGTGCAGGTGATCAGCGTGGGCGGCGTTGCCCCCCGCCCGGCGGCGGGCGCGGATACGGCACCGCTTGCACCGACCAGCGATTTTGACGCGGCGTTGCTGGCCGCAGGGCACGCCGTGCTTGATGGGCTGGACTTTGCGACCGGAACAACCGCGCTGGGCGAAGGGCCGTTCCCGGCGCTTCAGGCGCTCGCGGCGTTTCTTCAGGCGCGCCCGGGTCTGCAAATCGCGCTGGTCGGGCACACGGACTCTGTAGGCGATTTGAGCACCAACATCACCCTGTCGCGCGCGCGGGCTGCTTCCGTCCGGGACCGGCTGGTGTCGGAATACGGGATTGATCCCGCGCGGCTGAGGGCCGAAGGCATGGGGTATCTGGCGCCGGTGGCCAGTAACCTGAACGCCGCGGGGCGCGAGGCAAACCGGCGGGTGGAGGTGGTGCTGCTGTCCGAGAACTAGGCGAGCCGGTCGAGGCTGGCGGCAAAATCCTGCGCCAGCGCATCTGCATCCACGCTGCCGCGCTCTGCCGTCATGCGCAGGCCCATCAGGTCCGACTGGTAGCGGCGCGCGAGCATGGCCGGGTCGTGTGTCGCTGCGATCTGGCCATTGGCCTGCGCGGCGGCAAAGAGGCTGGCAAAAAGCGCCTCCATCCGGTCCAGATGCGCCTCTGCCCGCGCGGCAAGCGCATCCTCCTGCGCTTTCAGCTCCAGAACGGTCTTGGCCAACATGCACGCTTTGGCCGCAAAGGCCGCGTTCCCGATCAGCAGGGCCGGGTAGCGTTTGAGCGCGCCCAGCGCGCCGACATCTTCGGCAAGCGCAGTCAGACGCGCCACGCCTGCCTCCGCATAGCGGTCGAGCGCAAGTTCGAACAGCGCGCCTTTCGATCCGAAGGCGGCGTAGAAGCTGCCGGGATTGAGGCCAAGGCCGCGCTCAAGATCTTTCATCGAGGTGCCCGACCAGCCGCGCGTCCAGAAAATGTCACGCGCCACGTCGATCAGGGCGTCCTTGTCATAAGAGGGTTTGCGCGGCATCGATCACCTTTATTTGAATGACTGCTCAAATATATACTTGAATGATCGTTCAAGAAAGAGCAAGTTCAATCTGTCGTACCCAGAAAGGACACCCCATGACCGACTTCCCCTCCCACGATCTGAGCACGGCGCCCGAAGCGTCCAAGCCGCTGCTGGAAAACAGCCAAAAGGCGTTTGGCCGCCTGCCGGGGCTGCACAAGGTGATGGCCGAAAGCCCGCAGCACCTTGAGGGCTATCAGGTGCTGCACAAGCTGTTCTCCGAGACGGCTTTTGACGCCGAAGAGCTGACGGTGGTCTGGCAGACGATAAATGTCGAACATGAATGCCACTACTGCGTGCCCGCGCATACCGGCATCGCGAAGCGGATGAAGGTCTCGGACGAGATCATCGACGCCCTGCGGGACGAGACGCCGCTGCCTTCGGCCAAGCTGGAAGCGCTGCGCGTCTTTACCCTGCGGATGCTGCGCCAGCGCGGCAACGTGGACGGCGCGCAGATGCAAGCGTTTTTTGACGCAGGTTATGGCCACCGCGCTGTGCTGGACGTGATCCTTGGCCTCGCGCAGAAGGTGATGTCGAACTACGTGAACCACGTCGCGGAAACGCCGCTGGACGAGGCGGCCAAGCCCTTCGCGTGGGAGCGCAAAGGCACGCCCGTCGCGGCTTGAACGATACGATCCCGCCTTCGACATGCCTCGGTCCTTCGCGGCTGGGGCGTTCGTTTGGGTTGGGCGCGACCGAAAAAGGCCCCGAACCCAAGGCCCGGGGCAGGTGGCGCTGCACGCAGCGCACGGGGAGAAATTGTTTACCAGGCCTCAGGCCCTTTTTCGGCGAAAGCGTGCACGAGGAAGTCGATGAAGGCGCGCACCTTGGGCTGGGTGAAGCGCCCCGGCGGGTAGACAGCATAGATGCCCTGCGTTTCGACCGGCAGTTCGGGCATCGCGTCCTCGACCAGCCCCTGTTCCATCGCATCCGCGTAAAGAAAGCTGGGAAGGTAGGCGATGCCAAGGCCGGAGATCGCGGCATTCAGCAGGGATTGGCCGTCATTCACGCTCAGCCAGCCGGCGGTGCGCACCTGACGCTTTTCACCCGAGGGGGAGGTCAGTTTCCAGACATTGCCGGACGCGCCGCTGGAATAATGCAGTAGCTTGTGCGCGTTCAGATCGTCGATCTTGGTTGGGCGCCCGAACTGTTCGAAATACTTGGGCGAAGCGATCATGCGCTTGGTCGTGTCCGTCAGCTTGCGCGCGCGCAGGGTGCTGTCTTCCAGCTCACCGATGCGCACGGCCATGTCGAACCCTTCGGAGATCAGCTCCACATAGCGGTTGTTCAGCACCATGTTCACGGTGATGTCCGGAAAATCCTCAAGGAAATCCGACAGCAGCGGCGAGAGGTGATTGACACCGAAATCCGTCGCGACGGAGATGCGCAAAAGGCCCGAAGGCGCGCTCTGCATGGAGGTGACGAGCGCGTCCGCCTCGCCCGCATCGTTTAGCACCCGGCGGGCGCGGTCATAGTAGGCAAGGCCAATCTCCGTCGGCGAGACCCGGCGGGTTGTGCGGTTCAGCAGGCGGGCGCCAAGGCGCGCCTCAAGGCTGGAGACGTGTTTGGAGACGGCGGATTTGGAAATCCCCATCTTCTTGGCGGCGTCGGTGAATCCGCCCTGATCCACGACCGTGGCGAAGGCTTCCATTTCGGTGAGGCGGTCCATGCTGCCGTCCTTTTGCTCGTGTCTTGTTGAGGATCGGGTATGCAGGCCAATCGCGGCGCAAAAGGGGCACGGGTGGGATAATACCGGGGTAATTGCGCGGATTGATCCGGGCAGAGAAACGGCGGAACGCAGTGTTTCTGTTTCGGACCGCGTGTGCGGTCCGACCAGCTGGGCCAGGCGGCTTTGCCGCCGAAGCCCCGGCAACACAGCTTGGCTGTGTGAAAGGGGGGCCAGCCCCGTCGCCATTGGTCGCTCGAACCAATGGCGCAACCAATGGCAACCCCCGACATTTTTTCAGCCAGAAGAAGGGAGGGTGAGGATGAGGGGTGTGTGGTCGCTGGGTTCGGGGTTCGTGATGACTTGGAAGGGGGCGTCTTTCAGGTCTTTGGAGACGAACATGTAGTCGGCGTAAGGCTCTGGCTTGGTGTAGTGCGCGGTGCGGGTGGTTTTGTGCCCGTCCGCGGTGACCCGTTCCGTCAAGCCCAGCGCCCTGAGTTTGGTAATCGTTTCGCTGTCTGGCCGGACGTTGAAATCGCCGCAGAGAATTAGGCTGTCCCCGGGTGCAGCCACATTTTGTACCAATGCGATGAAACGGTCCGCTTGCGCCGCACGGGCGGGGGTGTCGCCCTTGCCGGCCGGGGCGCGCAGGCCGTGCATGTGCGCGATGGTGATGGGGCGGCCCGCCCAGAGGCGCAACGCATGCGCGGTGCGGGAGCGTGGCTCGTCCCCGAACCCGTCCTCGCCGAAGGCGCCGTGCACAAAGCGGCTGGTCTGCGCGATCACCGGCAGCGATTTGCGTGTAAAGGTCGCGATGCCCCAAAGCGAGGGGTAGGCGGTGTCGCCGTGCCACAAGGGGCCACGTGCCGTGGGGCAGAAGGTGACGTGATGATCGGGCAGAACGGCGGACAGCTCGTCCAGCAGCCGCGCGCGCTGCGGCAGGGTGCGGAACGCGTCGCGATAGGTCAGGACCTGCGCGGGGGCGCTCGGGGTGTGGATGACCTCTTGCAGGCACAGGACATCCGCGCCCGTGCTGGCTATGTAGTCGAGCAGCGCGTCTGCCAGCGTGCCGCCCCAGCAGTTCAGACATAGGACCCGCATCAGGTGCCGCGCGACCATGCCTCGAACGTGTCGGCGCCCGGTTGGATTGCGGAGGCATCATTCCCGCCGATCAGCAGGTAGGCAAAGCCGCCTTCGTTCCAGCTGGCCGCCGCCAGCCCTTGCAGCGCTTCGGCGGTCATCGGTTTGGGCGCGGGGCCGCTGGCGGGCAGGATGCACAGCGCGACGGGCACGCCGCCCGGGCCCGCGAAGGCGATCTGGATCAGGGGCTTTTCGCCAAAGGCAAGGACCTGCGCGCGGCGAAACTCCAGACCCTCCGGCTCGGGCAGGGCAGACAGGTCGAGCCCCAGCGCGGCGCTTGCCTGCGCCAGTTGGGCTGCGGCCTCTGCCTCTGCCGGTGCGGGGCCGAGAGTTTGCGGGGCGTAGAGGGATTGGTAGGTGGCCACGACAGCCTTCCAGCCCGGCGGTGCCGGATCCGCGGGCGGAAAGGTGCCCAGCCCGGCAAAGACCGCGATGGCCAGACCAGCCGCCAGCCCCGTGGCAAAGGCGCCGCCAGCCCAAAGGCCCGCCGTTCTGCGCCGCGGCGCGGGCCGGGCCGGCGCCGGCGCTTCGGCGGTGTCCATGAAGGGCGGCGCGGTCTCAAGCAGGGCGTCAAAGCCCGCCTTCAGCACATCCATCGGCACATGCAGGTCCGCAAGGCGCTGGGCAAGCGCGGCATCCTGCGCCAGATCGGCTTCGATCTCGCGGCACAGCTCTTCGGGGGCGGCCCCGTCGAGATAGGCGACAAGGTCCGCGTCGCTATAGTCCCGTGGCGCGCGGGTCATGATCCGTGCTCCGTCATCTGCGCGCTGAGCGTGCGGCGCGCGGTGGCAAGACGGCTCATCACCGTCCCGATTGGAATGTCCAGATGCTCCGCCGCCTCGGCATAGCTGTAGCCCTCGACATAGACCAGAAAGACCGTGAGGCGTTGCGCCTCGGGCAGCCTGTTCACCTTGTTCAACACTTCGCGGGCCAGAATATTCACTTCCGTCCCCGGCGCGGCGCTGGGCAGGTCGATCTCTTCCACCGGGACAAGGCCGCCGCCCTGCCGCACCTTGCGCGCGCGCAGCTCATTCAGCCATGTGCTGCGCGCGATGGTAAAGAGCCAGCGGTCAACATGGGTGCCGGGCTGGTACTGTCCTGCTTTTTCCAGAGCCCGCAAGCAGGCCGTCTGGACCAGATCATCGGCCCAGTCGCGCTGTCCGGTCAGCGCGAGGCAATATCGCCAGAGGCGTGCGTGATGGGCCGTAAGGCCTGTGCGCACCTCTTTGTGACCGCCATTTTGATCGCTGTCTGAATAAATCGGGCGTGTCCTGTGTTAGCTTTGGGCAGAGTTGAACACGGGAGACCCCATCATGAAACCCTATCTCGCAGCTGCCGCGCTGAGTTTTGCCGCCTTGCCCGCGCTTGCGCAGGACCGCACCCCGGCCAACCCGGAGGCGGAGGTCTATTTCGTCACGCTGGAAGACGGCGCGACCGTGAGCGGGCCGGTCACCGTAGCCTTTGGCCTCAAAGGTATGGGCGTCGCGCCCGCCGGGACCCTACTGGAAATGACCGGGCACCACCACTTGCTGATCAACCGGGCGCCCTATGGCACGCTGGAGACCGACGCGGAGTTCTTTGAGTTCGGCATTCCGGGGGATGAGAATCATATCCATTTCGGCGGCGGTCAGACCGAGACTACGCTTCAGCTGGCGCCGGGGACCTATACGATGCAGCTGCTGCTTGGCGATGTGGACCATATCCCGCATGACCCGGTGATCGCGTCTGAGGTGATTACGATCACCGTGACCGAATAGAGCGCCTGCGGCGCGCTTGATCTTATTCCGCTGCGCGCGGGGCGTGAAAGGGCTCTGCCCTCTCAACTCCCGGGATATTTGGAACCCAAAGAAGGGTTAGAGAGTCGCGGCAAGCCGTGTGCCCTGGTCGATGGCGCGTTTGGCGTCAAGCTCTGCCGCCACATCCGCGCCGCCGATGACGTGGCAGGTGATGCCCTTGGCCTCCAGCGCGTCGGCGAGGGAGCGGTTGCTTTCCTGGCCGGCGCAGAGGACCACGGTTTCCGCGGGAATGGCGGTGGGGTTTTCCCGGGCCTCGCCGAAGGAGACGTGCAGGCCGTCTGCGTCGATGGCTTCGTAGTTTACCCCGCCGACGAAGTTCACCTCTTTCATCTTGAGCGCGGTGCGGTGGATCCAGCCTGTGGTCTTGCCGAGGCGCTTGCCGTGCTTTTCGGCCTTGCGCTGCAGCAGGGTCACGTCGCGCAAAGGCGCTTCGGGCTGGGGGCCTTCGGGGGCGAGGCCGGAGCGGTGTTCGGCCGGGTCAGCAACGCCCCATTCCTTCATCCACTCGGGCAGGTCCGTGGTGACGGAGTGCCCTTCGGACACGAGGTATTCGGAAACGTCAAAGCCGATGCCGCCCGCGCCGATAACCGCAACGGATTTGCCCGCCTTGTGGCTGCCATTGAGGATGTCGATGTAGCTGACCACGCCGTCCCGGTCCTGGCCGGGGATGCCTGGGTCGCGGGGCGTGACGCCAGTGGCGACGATGACCTCGTCGTAGTCCTTGAGGATCTCCGGTGTCGCTTCAGTGTTCAGATGCACGGTGATCTCGTGCACCTCCATCATGGTGCGGTACCAGTCGACAAAGCCCCAGAACTCTTCCTTGCCCGGGATTTGCTTGGCGAGGTTGAGCTGGCCGCCGATCTCGCCTGCCCGGTCGTAGATCGTGACCTTGTGGCCCCGCTCGCGCAGGGCGATGGCGGTGGACAGGCCCGCGGGGCCCGCGCCGACGACAGCGAAATTCTTGGGCGTGGCGGCGGGCTCCAGGACCAGTTCCACCTCGTGGCAGGCGCGGGGGTTCACAAGGCAGGACGTTAGCTTGCCGCCAAAGGTGTGGTCGAGGCAGGCCTGGTTGCAGGCGATGCACGGCGCGATCTGGTTCGACTGATTGCCCATCGCCTTTTTGACGAAGAACGCGTCAGCCAGCATCGGCCGCGCCATCGACACCATGTCGGCGCAGCCGGTGGCAAGCACGTCTTCGGCCACTTCGGGCGTGTTGATGCGGTTGGAGGTAATGAGCGGGATGCCGACCTCGCCCATCAGCTTTTTCGTGACCCAGGCAAAGGCCGCACGCGGGACCGAGGTGGCGATGGTGGGGATGCGCGCCTCGTGCCAGCCGATGCCGGTATTGATGATGGTGGCGCCGGCCGCCTCAATCTCTTTGGCGAGCGTGCGGACTTCTTCAAAGGTGCTTCCGTTCGGGACTAGGTCGATCATCGACAGTCGGTAGATGATGATGAAATCGGTGCCCACGGCTTCACGTGTGCGGCGCACGATCTCGATGGGCAGGCGCATGCGGTTCTCATAGCTGCCGCCCCAACGGTCCTCGCGCTTGTTGGTGTGCGTGACGAGGAACTGGTTGATGAAGTAGCCTTCGCTCCCCATGATCTCGACCCCGTCATAGCCCGCCTTTTGGGCGAGGGCCGCCGCGTTCACAATGTCGGCGATCTGCTTTTCGATGCCGTCTTCGTCCAGCTCGGTTGGCTGGAACATCGAAATGGGGGACTTGATCGGCGACGGCGCCACGCAGTTCGGCCCAAAGGCGTAGCGGCCGGCATGCAGGATCTGCATCGCGATCTTGCCGCCCGCCGCGTGCACACGGGTCGTCACCACCCGGTGGTTTTCTACGTCCTTGTCCGTGGTCATCATCGCCGCACCCGGCGCCACGGAGCCTTCCATGTTCGGGCCGATCCCACCGGTGACCATCAGCGCTACTTCGCCCCGCGCCCGCTCGGCATAGAACTCGGCGACGCGGTTCCAGTCGCCGGTTTCTTCCAGCCCGGTGTGCATGGAGCCCATGAGCACGCGGTTTTTCAATGTGGTAAAGCCCAGGTCGAGCGGGGCGAGCATGCGCGGATATGCGGTCATGATTTGTCCTCCCATTTGGCAACAAAGTTAGGCATAGACGGGGCCAAGTCACGCGCAACGCCGCGTAAATGGAGACGCTTCATGACGCCTGAAGAGATTGCCAAGCTGCCTTATCGCCGGAATGTCGGTGTCATGCTGATGAACGCCGCGGGGCATGTATGGGTCGGCCAGCGGCTCGACCGGGATTTCGATGCGTGGCAGATGCCGCAGGGCGGGATCGACAACGGGGAGGACCCGCGCGAGGCCGCGCTGCGCGAGCTGGAGGAAGAGACGGGCGTGCGCCGCGATCTGGTCGAGGAGGTGGCCGTTTCGGACGGTTGGCTGCCCTACGAGCTGCCGCATGACCTGATCCCGAAGCTGTGGAAGGGCCGGTACAGGGGGCAGGAGCAGAAGTGGTATCTGCTGCGGTTCCTCGGCACGGACGATCAGGTGAATATCGAGACGGACGAGCCGGAGTTTTCGGAGTGGAAATGGCTCGACCCGGTGGACCTTGAGGCCGCCATCGTGCCGTTCAAACGCGAGGTCTACCGGGCGGTCTTGGCGGAGTTTGCGGAGCACCTGTAGGATGGGCAATATTGCCCATCCTACGGGTCAGATCTTTGGCAACTCAGGCGCAAGGGCCGCGTCCATCAGCCCCGTCATCCGCGGATCGTCCACCACTTCAACCCCGCGCCGCGTCGCGGTAAAGCCCGAGCGCAGGTAAAACCCCAGCGCTTGCGGGCTGTCGAGCGTGCAGGTTTCCACCGTCAGCAGGTCGCGCTGGGCAAAGGCCAATTCCTGCGCCCGGTCCATCAGGAAGGCGCCCGCGCCACTGCCGATCAGCGCAGTGGACACTCCGAAATAGGCCAGCTTGCAGCGGTCCGGCCTGCTAAAATCAAGTTCAAGCAGGGCGTGGTTCACGCCGTCCTGTCGCAAGGTCCAGAGGCTGGTGTCCGCGCTTTGCAAACGTGCGTCAAACGCATCCGCGCTCAGCCGCAGCACGTCGCCCCAGAGCCAGTCCGCGCCAACACGGGCGTAGACGTCGAGGTATGCCGCGCGGTTTCGGGGCAGCTCGGTAAAGGTCACACCTTCGGGTTCTGGGACGTTGCGCAGCTTCAGCGCGCGCGCCTCCAGATAGGTCACAACCATCGCCAGCTTGCCCGGCGGCAGGTCGTGCCGCCCGTCCGCCAGCATCAGACCAGCCCTTCGGCCTTGAACCGCGCCATCATGTCCGCTTCAGGGCGGGGGCCGACATGGCTGATCACCTCGGCGGCGCAGAGGTTGCCCATGCGCCCGCAGACCTCAAGATCGCGGCCCGTCGCCAGCCCGTAAAGGAAGCCGGCGGCGAACTGATCCCCAGCCCCCGTGGCGTCGACCGGCGTGACCTTTGTCACCGGCACATCCACGCGCTCCGCCCCGCGGATCAGCGTGACGCCGTCGCCCGAACGGGTGCAGACCACCAGCGGACACATCGCGGCGGTCTTGGACAGCGCGTCCTCCAGCTCGTCCGTCTCGAACAGTGACCGGATTTCGGCCTCATTGCCGATCACATAGTCCAGTTCGTGCCCAATGATGCGCAGGAAATCATCCCGGTGCCGGTCCACGCAGAACGGATCGGAAATCGCGATGCCGGCCATGCCGCCAGCGCCGCGCACCACGCGGCTGGCCTCCAGAAACGCCTGTTTGCCTGCAGGTTTGTCAAAAAGATACCCTTCGAGGAAGATGATCTTGGCCGCCTCGCAAACAGGTTCAGGCACGTCCTCGGGGCCAAGCTCGGTCGAGATGCCGAGATAGGTGTTCATCGACCGCTCCCCGTCCGGGGAGACAAAGATCATCGAACGCGACGTCGCCAGATCGCTGTTCGCCACCGGTGCGTTCACGAAATCCGTTCCTGCCTCGGCCATGCTGGAGGCATAGAACCGCCCGAGCGCGTCGTCATTCACCCGGCCAATGAACGCGGTCGGCAGGCCCAACGCACCCACACCGGCAACCGTATTGGCCACCGACCCGCCGGGGGTTTGCAGCCGGTCTTGCATCGCTGCATACAGCACCTCACCCCGGTCCTGTTCGATCAGTTGCATAATCCCTTTCTCGATCCCCATCAGGTCGAGAAAGCTGTCATCCGCGTGGGCAATCACATCAACAACGGCGTTGCCGATGCCGATCAGTTCGTAAGTCTTGGTCATTCGGGTTTGTCCTCAAAGGGGCAGAGATCATTTATGAGACACGCCTTGCACTTGGGCTTGCGCGCGAGGCAGGTGTAGCGGCCATGCAGGATCATCCAGTGATGGGCGTGCAGCTGAAATTCGGCCGGGATGTGGTCTTCGATGGCGCGTTCGACCGCGTCGACCGTCTTGCCCGGCGCCACGCCGGAGCGGTTGCCGAAGCGGAAGATATGGGTGTCCACGGCCTGCGCGGGGTGTTTCCACCACATGTTCAGCACCACATTCGCCGTCTTTCGGCCCACACCGGGCAAGGCCTGAAGTGCGGCGCGGGATGAGGGGACAACGCCGCCGTGTTCGTCCACGAGGTTCTGGCTGAGCTTCATCACGTTCTTGGCCTTCTGCCGGTACAGGCCGATGGTCTTGATGTGGTCGGTCAGCGCCTCAAGCCCGAGGTCCAGCATTTTTTGCGGCGTGTCAGCGATCTTGAAGAGTGCCTTGGTGGCCTTGTTCACGCCCGCATCGGTCGCTTGTGCGCTCAGCGCCACGGCCACGACGAGCGTGTAGACGTTGACGTGGTCCAATTCCCCTTTCGGCTTCGGGTCCGCCGCCTGAAAGCGGGTGAAAATCTCTTTGATCGTGTGGTAATCGCGCTGCTTGGCCATGTCTGCCCTTCTGCGGGGTTTTGGGCCCAGGGGCAAGACAAGGGGCAAGAGATGCGCAGCTTTCGGGTCGCTTGCCGTGCGCGCTGTGCGTATCGTCGCAGCATGGAACAAAATGATCAGACCGAAGCCTATCATTATGGCGTGATGCGCCGCGCGATTGACGTGCTGGATGCGCATGGGCCGGACCTGCCGCTGGAAGGGGTCGCGCGGGAGGTGGGGCTCAGCCCCGCGCATTTTCAGCGCGTGTTTTCCCGCTGGGTCGGCGTGTCGCCAAAGCGGTATCAGCAGTACCTGACCCTGGGCCATGCGAAGGCGATGCTGGCCGAGCGGTTCACGACGCTGGAGGCCGCGCATGAGGCGGGCCTGTCCGGAACGGGCCGCTTGCACGATCTGTTCCTGCGGTGGGAGGCGATGAGCCCCGGCGACTACGCCAAGGGCGGCGCGGGCCTGCGCATCTTTTGGGGCTGGTTCGACAGCCCCTTCGGCCCCGCGCTGGTGATGGGGACGGAACGCGGCCTTTGCGGGCTGGCCTTTTCGGCCGAGACGGGCACCGAGGCGGCGATGACGGACCTGACCGGGCGCTGGCCAAAGGCCGCGTATGTCGAAGACCCGATGATGCTGCGCCCCTGGGTCATGGCGGCCTTTGGCGCGCAGAATGACACGCTGGAGCCTGCACCGCTCTACCTCATTGGCGCGCCGTTCCAGATCAAGGTGTGGGAGGCGCTGTTGCAAATCCCTTCAGGCCACGTAACAACCTATTCGGAGATCGCGCAAAGCATCGGAAACCCGCGGGCCGTGCGCGCGGTGGGCACCGCGGTGGGCCGCAACCCGGTCAGCTGGCTGATCCCCTGCCACCGCGCCCTGCGCAAATCGGGCGCGCTGGGCGGGTATCACTGGGGCCTGCCCGTGAAGCGCGCGCTGCTGGCCTATGAAAGCGCGCGGGTTGAGGCGATATAGACCCATGCATTGCTTTGCCGGCAGATAGGCCCTTTTAAAAATGCCCGCTTCGCGGATTCGATCTAATTTTGTGATGGGGGGCTGTCTGCCCCCCAAACCCCCCGAGGATTTTTTAGAACAGAGAAAGCGCAGGCAGGTTTCCGCCGTTTGCAAATTCCCCTTGGGCGGCGCGCCGCTGCGTTCCTATATTGCGGCCATCAATCATTAGGCCGCGCTGCAACGTGGCCAGAGCAAGAGGCGGAGATGAGATGAGATATTCCAAGGTGACGGGTGCGGTGCTGGTGGCGGGTATGCTGGCGGGTTGCTCCGACTACGCACAGACCGGAACGCCAGTGCCCGCGGGCGAGAACACGCAGCGCGGCGCGGGTATCGGCGCGGCGGCGGGCGCGCTGCTGGGTGCGATTGTGAACGATGACAACCGCGCAGCAGGGGCGATTACCGGCGCAGTGGTTGGCGGTGCGATTGGCGCGGGCGTTGGCTATAACCTGGACCGGCAGGAGGCCGACCTGCGCGCGCAGCTTCAGGATGACAGGGTGACAATCACCAACACGGGCGACCGGCTGATCGTGACCTTCCCGCAGGACATCACCTTTGCCTCCGGCAGCTTTGACGTGCGGTCTGAGTTGCGCCCGGACCTGCTGAGCCTCGCGCGGAACCTGCAGCAATATCCCGAGAGTACGGTGCAGATCGTGGGCCACACGGATTCCGATGGCGCGGCCGATTTCAACCAGACCCTTTCGGAGCGCCGCGCGAACGCGGTGGCGGATGTTCTGATAAATGGCGGCGTGCCGTTCCAGCGTATCCAGACCTTTGGCCGGGGCGAAGCGCAGCCCATCGCAAGCAATCTCAGCCCCGAGGGCAAAGCGCAGAACCGGCGGGTCGAGATCGTCATTTTGCCAAACGCCTGAGGCGGCTTAGGTCAGGGCGTGTTGAGTAGCGCCCTGACAGGAGACACCGATGGCCACGCCCACAATCCTAGGTATTTCCGGCTCGCTTCGTGCCGGCGCGTGCAACCGCAAGCTGGTGCGCGAGGCGGCGCGGCTGTTTGGGGACTGCACCTATGTCGAGGCGGACCTGAACATGCCGCTATATGATGGCGACGCGGAGGCGGAAGGCGGCGCGCCCGAGGCGGCGGTGACCCTGGCGGCACAGATCGCAGCGGCGGATGCGGTCGTGATCTCTACGCCGGAGTATAACAAAGGGCCGTCCGGCGTGCTGAAGAACGCGCTGGACTGGGTCAGCCGGGCAGAAGGGCATCCCTGGTCGGGCAAGCCGGTGGCTGTCATGTCTGCGGCGGCGGGCCGCGCAGGCGGGGAGCGGGCGCAGATGGTGCTGCGCGGGTTCATGGTGCCGTTCAGGCCGCGCATCCTGCAAGGGCCAGAGATTCACGTGGCCGATTGCGGGAACCAGTTTGGCGAAGACGGGCAACTGACCGGTGAGATTTACATCCGGGACCTCACTGCCTTGATGGACGCCCTTCGGGCCGAGATTGGACGCTAGGCGCGGTTGCTGATCTCGATCAGGTTGCCATCCGGATCGCGCAGGTAGATCGAGGTGATCGGCCCCGCGGCGCCTGTGCGCGGCACAGGGCCTTCCTCAACCGTGATGCCTTTTTGGGCCAAGTGTGATTGCCAGTCTGCGAGGGGCGTTTCACTCAAAAAACACAGGTCCGCTGAACCTGGCATCGGCGCTTCTGCGTGCGGTTTGAAAGGCGCTGATGCGGGGTGCAGATTGATCTTTTGCGCGCCGAAACCCAGCGCGTGGCGGGTGCTGCCATCGGCAACCGTGAAACCCTGCGCCACCATCCCGAGCGCCTCGTAGAATGCGATCGTCGCCGCCATATCCGTCACCGTCAGAACGAGGTGATCCAGCGCGTCGATCCTTGGTTGTGCCATCGGTTTTCCTTGCCTAGCGTGCCGCTTATGCAGAGTGAAACGCCTGAAGTCGTTGTGCAAGACGTGATGGACCCCGCCCGCGCCGACGCGCTGCTGGCGGCTTTGGGACGCGCGCCGCTGGACGGCGATGTCTTGCCGCCCTTCTTTCACCACCTCTACTTCTGGGAGCCACAGCCGCCGTCCGGCCTAGGACGGGATGGGCATCCGAAGGTTGGCGGGGTCATCCCGGACTTGGGGCTGCCGCGGCGGATGTGGGCCGGAGGGCGGCTGGCTTTTGAGGCGCCGTTGCGCGTGGGCCTGCCTGCGGAGCGGCGCACGTTCGTGGACACCACAGCCCACAAGCAGGGGCGCAGCGGGCAGCTGGGCTTTGTCACGTTGCGGCATGAGATATGGCAGGGTGGCACGCTCTGCGTGACCGAACATCAGGACCTCGTCTACCGCGAGGAGGTGAGCGGCACGCGGCCCGTTCCGCCCGTCGCACCAGAGGGCGGGGCGCAGCGGGAGGTGCGTTTTGATAGCACGCTGCTCTTCCGCTACTCCGCACTGACCCTCAACGGGCACCGTATTCACTATGATGAGACCTATGCGCGGGGGGTTGAAGGCTATGATGGCCTCGTCGTGCATGGGCCTTTGCTCGCGCAGCTGTTGATGCTGGAGGCGGGACCGCTGCGGACTTTTGCCTTTCGTGCGACGGCGCCGCTCATGCACTCTGAGCCGGCAGTGCTGTGCCGGGATGGCGCATCGATGTGGGTGCGCGGGCCGGATGGGCGCCTCTGTATGACAGCGGAGCTAGGCTGAGGCCGCGACTTCAAAGCCTTGCGGAATGGTATCGCGCCCTTCGAGGGCCAGGTCGGCCATCACCTCCGCCACTTTCGGTGCCATTCCAAAGCCGATCTTGAACCCGCCATTCGCGATGAAGTGTCCCGGACGGTCCGGCCACGGCCCGAGCATCGGCGCGCGGCTGCGGGCGCGGGGCCGCAGACCAGCCCAGCGGGCGATCACCTTTGCCTGTGCCAGCGCGGGGACGGCGGCACGGGCGCGGGTAATCACGTCCTCCAGCAAGGCGTCGGGTTCGACATGGTCAAAACTGTTCTCGGTCGTCGAGCCAATCGCGACAGTGCCGTCCAGATGCGGGATGATGTGCAGGCTGTCTGCAAAAAGCTGCGGTGCGCCCCCGCGGTCCAGCGCCAGCAGCGCGGCTTGCCCTTTGACCGCCGCGCCCATCGGGCGGGCGTTCCTTGGGTTCAGCGCCGCAAGCCCTTGCACGCCGGTGGCCCAGATCACGGGGCCGATGTCTTCCCCGTCCTGGGTGAGTGCCATGCCCCGCGCGCGCAAGGCATCGGCCAAGGCCGCGCAGGCTTTGCGGGGGTGCACATGGGCGCTGAGCGTGTCGTGGACCCAGGCGCCGATTGGGGAGCGGGGCGCCCAGTCTGGTGCGCTGCTTATGACCTCCCACTGGGCGGCGTCGCCCCAAAGCACTTTGGCGCTCTCTGCCCGCTGGTGCGCGAGCGCCAGCGCGGCCTCGTCGGCGATAGGTTGCAGACGCCCGGTGCGGGCATAGCCATGCGCACCGCCGACCTCGGCCCAGAACGGCTCTGCCATCAGCAGGCTTTCCAGCTGAAACGCTTTCTTCGGGTTCCAATTCTCCGGCACGTGCGGCGCCAGCGCTCCGACCAGCCCGCCGGAGGCCCCGGCCCCGACGCCGCCAGGGTCAATCACTTGCACCTTTGCACCGCGCGCCGTGCAGGCCCAGGCAATGGAAAGGCCGAAAATTCCGGCGCCGCGGATCGTGACGTCAATGGACATGGCCCCGGCTTTCCACCAAAGCTTCGGCCATGTCCAGAGTGCCTGACCTGTCTTGGAAACCGAACGGCGTGCCTGTCGCGATGCGGTTCGATGACCCCTATTTCAGTCTTGAGGACGGGCTGGCGGAAACCCGGCACGTCTTTCTGGATGGCAACGATCTGCCCTTGCGTTTCCGTGAGGGGTTCCACATCGCGGAGCTGGGCTTTGGCACCGGCCTGAACTACTGCGCTGCGCTGCACGCATGGCGGGCGGCAGGCATGGCGGGGCCGCTGCGCTATACCGCGTTTGAGCTGTACCCGATGGCGCGGGCGGACATGGCCCGAGCGCTCGCGCATTTCCCCTGCCTGTCGGTCGAGGCGGATGCGCTGGTCAAGGGCGACACGCCCGGGCTGTCCATCATCGAGGGCGATGCGCGGGATACTCTGCCCGCCTGGGACGGCGCAGCAGATGCATGGTTCCTTGACGGCTTTTCGCCTGCCAAGAACCCCGAGCTGTGGGAGCCGTCGCTGATGCAGGCCGTTTACGCCCATACGGCACCGGATGGAACTGCGGCCACCTACACGGCCGCAGGGTTCGTGCGCCGGGGGCTGGAGGCAGCGGGCTTCACCGTCACCCGCACCCAAGGCTATGGCCGCAAGCGCCACATGACGCGGGCGCAGCGATGAGCGCGGGTAACAACACGCGTCTCGGCATTGCGTTGATGATCTGTGTGTCTGTCGTGTTCGCGGCGCAGGACGGCATCTCCCGCCACCTCGCGGGGGAGTACAACGTCTACATGATCGTGATGATCCGCTATTGGTTCTTTGCGGCCTTCGTGATCACGGTTGCCGCGCGGCGGGAAGGGCTGCGGGAGGCGGCGCGGACGCGCCAACCTGTGCTTCAGATCACCCGCGGGCTGCTGCTGGCGGCGGAAATCTGCGTGATGGTCACCGCGTTCACCCTACTGGGCCTGACGGAGAGCCATGCGATCTTTGCGGCCTACCCGTTGCTTGTCGCGGCCCTGTCCGGGCCAATCCTGGGGGAGCAGGTGGGCTGGCGGCGCTGGGCGGCGATTGGCGTTGGCTTTGTCGGCGTGCTGATCATCCTGCGCCCGGGCCTTGGCGTGTTCGAACCCGCAGCAATCGTCCCGGTGATGTCGGCGCTGATGTTCGCGGTCTACGGCCTGCTGACCCGCTATGCTGCGCGGGCCGACAGCACGGCGACCTCCTTTTTCTGGACTGGCACGGCGGGCGCGGTGGCCATGACGGCGGTTGGCGTCTGGTTTTGGGAGCCGATGCGCGGGTCCGATTGGGCGTGGATGGCGCTGCTTTGCGTGACGGGGGCGCTGGGGCACTGGCTGCTGATCCGCACTTACGAGGTGGCAGAGGCGTCGGCGGTGCAGCCCTTCGCCTATTTCCAGATGGTCTTTGCCTCCCTTGTCGGCATCACCGTCTTTGGTGAGGTGCTGGAGCTTTCGGTGCTGTTTGGTGCCGCGCTGATCGTGGCGGCGGGCCTCTTCACCCTATGGCGCGAACGGCAGCAGTGAGGCGCCTTTCAGCTCTTCGGTAAAGGGTATCGGCAGCGGATCGCGCCCCAGCCGCGTGCGGTAGATCGGCAGGCTTTCGGTCACCCGCATCACGTAGTTGCGCGTCTCCCGGAAGGGGATGAACTCGATCCAGTCGACGATGTCGACCTCCGCATCGCGCGGATCGCCGTAAAGCGGGATCCACCGGTCTGGCCTGGCAGGTCCTGCGTTATAGGCGACTGATACCAGCACCACGTTGCCGTTAAACCGGCCCGCCATCTGGCTGAGATACGTCGCGCCGAGCCGTGCGTTGTAGACCGCGTCGGAGGTCAGCCGGTCCGTGGTATGTTCCGCGCTCAGGCCAAGGCTGCGCGCCACGTCACGCCCGGTGGCGGGCATGATCTGCATCAGCCCGCGCGCGCCTGCGCCGCTTTGCACCACCGGGTCGAACTCAGATTCGCGCCGCGCGATGGCCAGCGACATGGCCGGGTCCATCGGCAGCTCGGCCTCCGCCAGCGGGTGCAGCGGATAGTAAGGCGCCGGGATGGTCAGGCCCCGCCGTGCGGCGCGTTTGCCGATCATCACCGCCAGGTGCGGCTGGCCCGCGTCGATGGCGGCCTGACCCAGAAGGGCAATGTCCTCTTCGAGCAGCTGGTCGGTCAGGTGGGTCCAGAACCGTTCGGCCAGCGTGACATAGCCCGACGCCTGAAGCAGCAGCCCCGCCTCGAACAGCGGCGATTGCATCAGCGCGCTGGCGCGCCAGTCGGGCGGGGTGTCCGGGCCAGCAAGCGCTGCGTCAAAGGGCAGGCCTGCCCGCTCCGCTGCGAGCAGGCCATAGAAAGAGGTCTGGAATTGCGCCCCGTCGGCATAGCTGGCTCGCGCGCCCTCCGCATCGCCCGCCGCCTCCAAAGCGCGGCCAATCCAGTAGCCCGCCCTCCCCCGGCTGATCGGCGAGGCGATCACTGAACGATGATTGCGGAAATGGGTCACAGCGGTTTGCGGATCGTCCAAAAGGCGCAACGCGATGAAGCCCGACAGCCATTCCAGATCGGCATAAGCGCTGCCGCCCTCCAGCCCGTGTTCGGAGGCGAGGCGGTAGGCAAGCGCCGGATCGCCATCGCGCATCTCGTCCCGCGCGAGCGCGCGGCGGCGGTTCGCCCAGCCTTCGGGATTGCCGAGATTGGCGGACGAGTCGAGCATCATCTCCTTCGCCTCGGTCCAGAGGCCCGCGCGCACGCGCCATTCCATCCGGTCACGGGCGAGGCCTGGGTCATCCGCCAGCGCATCAGGCACCGCGGCGATCCGCGCGTTCACACCGTCAACGCGCCGCTGCAGGGCCAGCCGCGCATCCATCAACGCCTTTTGCCCGTCGTTCAGCAGGGGGCGCATCCGCGCCGCGCCCTCGCGCCGCCCTTGCCACAGCAGCATGTCGGCCCGTGCCCAGTGATGCGGGGCAAGCAGTGTGCCATGCGCGTCAAGGAACTGTGCCTGAAGGGCGCTGTCCATCCGCATCGTGCGCCAGGCCAGAACGAGGCTCGCCTGCGCTTCACCGCTTTGCCCGTCCGCCTCCAGCGCGGCGGCGTGGGCCAGCACGCCTTGCGGGGTTTGCGGCGGCACGCCTGCGAAATAGGCGAGCGTGGCCGCAGGGCCTGCTGCGATCACCTTTGGTTCCGCACGGCGCTGCATCACGTCCAGCCCGGGCCAGTCCCCGCGCCGCGCGATGAAGGCTTCAACCTCCTCAAGGGTGCCTTGCCCTGCGCGCAGGCGCATCCACCGGATGACATCCTTTGCCACTGCGCCATCGCGTTCCGCGATCCGCTCTGCGGCGGACCAGTCCCCGCGCGACGCCGCGTCGATAGCCCAGCCGAGCGGGCGCGGGCGGATGTCTTCGGGTGTCTGCGCCATGAGCGCCGTGCTGGCCAAAAAGACCAGACAAAGGGTGAGCCGCATCGCCGCTTGCATCTACCGCGCTCCTAGGGATAAGCCACCTCGCAGGGTATGCCCGTTGCGCGGGGTTTCAACCGCACATCTGCGCAACGGGCCGAAATGCGCCGGTTGGCACAAAAATTGGGAGGCATCCAATGTTCAAAGGCTCGCTCGTGGCCCTTGTCACCCCGCTGCAGGGGGGTGAAGTGGATGTAGAGGCCCTGAAACGTCTGGTCGAATGGCATATCGGGGAAGGCACCGACGGCCTGGTGCCCGTGGGCACAACCGGGGAAAGCCCGACGCTCAGCCATGCCGAGCATGAATTGGTGGTAGAGACGGTTGTGAAGGCTGCCGCGGGCCGGGTGCCGGTGATTGCCGGGGCCGGGTCCAACAACACGGTTGAGGCGATCCGGCTTGCGCAGCACGCGGAGAAGGTGGGGGCCGATGGCATCCTCGTCGTCACGCCCTACTACAACAAACCAACCCAACGCGGCCTGGTTGCCCATTTCACGGCGCTGCACGATTGCTGCGCGCTGCCGATCATCATTTACAACATCCCGCCCCGGTCGGTGATCGACATGACCCCGGCCACAATGGGCGAGCTGGCCAAGCTGCCGCGTATCGTCGGGGTGAAGGACGCAACCGGCGATCTGGCCCGGGTGAGCCAACAGAGGATGTCTTGCGGACCCGCGTTTGTGCAGCTTTCGGGTGAGGACGCCACCGCGCACGGATTCAACGCGCAAGGCGGTGTGGGCTGCATTTCCGTCACGGCCAACGTGGCGCCTGCGCTGCTGGCGCGAATGCAGGATGCGTGCGCGCAGGGAAACTATGCCGCCGCGCTGGAGATTCAGGACAAACTGATGCCGCTGCATCAGGCGATCTTTACCGAACCGGGCCTGTGCGGCGCGAAATACGCAATGTCGCGGCTGGGCCTGTGTTCAGAGGACGTGCGCCTTCCGCTGACCGCGCTGGCGGACGAGACCAAGCGTCTGGTCGATGAGGGCCTTGTTCACGCGGGACTGCTGTAAAGCGGAGCGCCTGCGGCGCGTTTGATTCTATTTCCGCTGCGCGCGAGGCGTGAGGGGCATCGCCATTGTCTCTCGGACCAATGGCGTTCCAATGGCGATCCCTCAACCCCGACATATTTTTAGCCAGAAGAAGAGGTTATCTTTTGCCGTAGTAGAGGCCGACGACATGTTCGGCCTCGGCAAAGAAGAGCCAGCGGGACACTGCGACGCCCGCAATGTGGCAGAGCACGGCGATGGCTGCAATCCAGTGCGCGAATGGGGCGAGGAGCAGGGCGATGGGAATGGCAAAGCCGAGGGCGAGTGCGATTGCGCGCAGCTTTAGACTGTGGCGGCGGCCGACCACGTGCACGAATTCCTTCAGCAGGTAGTTGGTGCCCGTGTGGGGCGGCTCGAACGCGCGGACGGTGCCGCGGTCCCCGAGGCCGGTGGCGGTGGCCATGTTGGTGCCGGACTTTGTCAAGGCTGTGTCACCAACCACCCATGTTGTGGAAAGGATCGCGCCGGCGATGGCCAGAAGGAAGGTCGCGGCGGTGACTTGGCCCGCCAGCAGCGCGCCGCCGCCGATGGACAGGCTGAGGAACATCGCGGGCGTGAGCGGCGAGTGCCAGCGGGGCACCGTTTTCAGCTGGGTGTAGATCATCGAGGTTGTA
This sequence comes from Pseudomonadota bacterium, assembly GCA_039817385.1. Taxonomy (GTDB): domain Bacteria; phylum Pseudomonadota; class Alphaproteobacteria; order Rhodobacterales; family Rhodobacteraceae; genus JBCBCP01. The sequence continues at coordinate 341,209 of JBCBVY010000002.1, forward strand.
AAGACCGTCAGCAGGGACAGCGCCGCGCCCAGCCAGCCGAGCGGCGCCCACCTTTGGTCGAAAAAGACCGCGCCGATGGCGTAGACGCCCATCACGGTGAGTGCGGCGACAGCGGCCCATGCCTCCCGGCTGAGCCAGCTGGAGCGCCACTGGCTGAACGCTTTGATCGCCCGTTCCGGGTGGCCGAGGTGAAAGGTGGAGGCCATCAGGCCGCCCACCGCCAGTGCGTAGGCGATGGCAAAGAAGACGACGGCGACCCAGCCTGTCGGGGCCGGTTGCCCGATGCCCAGCCAGGCCAGCAGGCCAAAGCCGAGGCCGCTGAGCGTTGTGAAGATAATGACGGAAGGGGCCGGGTGCATCAGAACTTGCTCAGCGTCTTGTCGAGCCAGGCGACGAAGCCGGTGCTTTCCTGTGCGATGGGCGCGAGGTAGGGCGCGAGCACGTCGAACTCCGGCGCTTCGTCCTTTGGGCGTGGCGGCAGGTACTTGTTCACCGGTTTGGTGCCCTGTTCGGGCATCAGGTCCATGCCGCCGCGCTCTGCCACCAGTTGGCTGACGGCGCTGTCCGGATCGCCCAGATCGCCGAAATGGCGCGCGCCCGACGGGCAGGTGCGCACGCAGGCGGGCTCGCGGTCCTCGATGGGCAGGTTTTCATTGTAGATGCGGTCGACGCAGAGGGTGCATTTCTTCATCACCTTCTCGACCGGGTCCATTTCCCGCGCGCCATAGGGGCAGGCCCAGGCGCAGAGGCCGCAGCCGATGCAATCGGCCTCGTTCACCAGGACGATGCCGTCCTCCGTCCGTTTGTAGCTGGCGCCGGTCGGGCAGACGGTGACGCAGGGCGCGTCCTCGCAATGCAGGCAGGATTTGGGGAAGTGGATGAGCTGCGCCGCGCCGTCTTCGGGTTGAACCTCGTAGCTGTGCACGCGGTTGAGGAAGGCGCCAACTGGATTTGCGCCATACGGGTCCGTATCTCCCAACGGGGCGCCGTAGTTTTCGGTGTTCCAGCCTTTGCAGCTGATCACGCAGGCGTGGCACCCGACGCATGTATCGAGGTCGATCACGAGGCCGAGCTTGCGGTCTGTTTTTTCGGGAAGGTCTGTCATGCGGCACCGTCCGGACCGGGGCTCTGCCCCGGACCCCGGCATATTTGGGGCCAAGAGAACGGGGCCGCAGCGGAGGAGGTGTTCACCTGGCCCGTCTGCCAGTTGCTGACAAACCAGATGAACCCGCCGAGTGCGAGCGCGATAAAGAGCGCGATGGCGAGCAGGGTCTTTTGCGGTCCCGTCATGTGCCGAGCTTCCATGCGAGGGTTTCTGGACCCTTGCCAACAGGCGACTTGATAGGCGGCGAGACGGGCTGACTTTCCTTGGGCGGGGCAACAGCCTTTTCGATCCGCACTTTCAGGTCGAACCACGCGGCTTGCCCTGTGATCGGGTCGGAGTTGGCCCAGCGCAGCCCGTCGCCTTTGGGCGGCAGCAGCTCGTGGATCAGGTGGTTGAGCAGGAAGCCCTTGGTGGCCTCCGGCGCGTCCTCGTCCAGCGCCCAGGCACCCTTGCGCTTGCCGATGGCGTTCCAGGTCCAGACCGTGTTCTCGTTCAGCGCGGCCATCTCCAGCACGGGCACCGTAATCGTCCCATGCGGGGAGGTGACGGTGGCCCAGTCGCCGTCTTCCAGCCCGTGCGCGCGCATCAGCTTGGTCGGCACGTAAAGTGGGTTGTGCCCGTGGATCTGCCGCAGCCACGCGTTTTGCGAACCCCAGGAATGGTACATCGCCATCGGGCGCTGGGTCAGGGCGGTGATGGGATAGTCCGCCGCCTGATTGTCGGCGCCGGGATCGTACCAGAGGGGCAGCGGGTCCATCCGCTCTTTGATGCGCGCGCGCAGATGCTCGGGCGGCTGGCGCTTCCCATGCCCTTCGGCGGAGCGCTGGAAGCGGCGCATCGGCTCACAGTAGAGCGTAAAGAGGTAAGGCGTTGGCGCATCGAAAAGGCCAAGGGCCACGGCCCAGTCCTGGTAGGCCATGTTCCACGGTTTGTAGTATTGCGCGTCCTCGGGGATGTGCTGCACCCAAAAGCCGCCGTTGTTGATGTAATTGTCAATCTGGCCAGCGTTTGGGCCGCCCCGCCCGGAGCTGAACCCCATGTCGCCCATCCGCCACCCGGCCAGCGGGCCAATGCCGGGCTTGCGTTCGTGGTTGACGATATAGTCGGCGTAGTCCGCGTATTTCGCGCTGCCATCAGCGTTGGTGAACCCCGGAAGGCCCAGCCGCGCGCCCAGATCGCACAGCACGCTCTGGAATCCGCGCACGTTGCGGTCCGGCTCCACCACGGGCCAGCGGATCGCGTCGGCGGCGGCGTCCGCCTCGCAGATCGGGCGGTCCAGAAGGGAGATACAGTCGTGCCGCTCAAGGTAGGTTGTGTCGGGCAAGACCAGGTCGGCATAGGCGACCATTTCGGAACTATACGCATCCGAATAGATGATGCGGGGGATGACGTAGTCACCGCTCTCATCGCGGTCGGTCAGCATGTCCATCACGCCGCGGGTGTTCATGGACGAATTCCACGACATGTTGGCCATGTACATGAACAGCGTGTCGATCTTGTACGGGTCCCCGGCGTGCGCGTTGGAGATGACCATGTGCATCAACCCGTGCGCGCTCATCGGATTGTCCCAGCTGAACGCCTTGTCAATGCGGGCGGGGTTGCCATCCGCGTCCAGTGCCAGATCGTCAGGCCCGTGCACAAAACCAAGATGTGGGCCATCCAGCGCGCAGTCAGGTTTGACCCCACAATGGGGTTTGGGGTGCGCGGTGGCGGGCTTGGGGTAGGGCGGTTTGAAGCGGAAGCCGCCGGGGACCTCAACCGTGCCCAGCAGAATTTGCAGCGTGTGCAGCGCGCGGCAGGTCTGAAATCCGTTCGCATGCGCGCTGATGCCGCGCATCGCGTGCATGGAGACGGGGCGGCCCGTCATGCTCTCATGCACCTCGCCGCGGAAATCAGTCCAGCGGATCGGCAATTCGAACGCCTCATCAAAGGCAACGCGCGCAAGCTCGGCGGCAATGGTACGAATGCGTTGGGCCGGCACGCCGCAGCGGTCTGCGACGGCCTCGGGCGCGTAGTCGTCCGACAGGTAGCGCTCTGCCATCAGGTGCATCACGGGCACATGGGTGATGCCCGCGCGGCGCCAGGTGGCGCTCAGGTCCGGGCGTACCCCCGGCTGGTCGAATGGCGCAGGCTTGCCGGTGTTCCGGTCGATCACCTGCGCTTTGCCATCAGCATCGCGCAGCAACAGGCCATAGGTCTCTGACTTTGGGTCGCGGTCCACGAGGCAGGGCGCATCGGTGAACTGCGCAAGATAGTGCAGGTCGATCCGGCCCGCTTTCATCAGGCAGTGCACGAGGGACAGGATGAACAGCCCATCCGTGCCCGGGGTGATGCCAACCCATTCATCCGCCACCGCGTTATAGCCAGTACGGATGGGGTTCACGCCGATCACCTTTGCGCCGCGTTCCTTTAGTCGCCCCAGCCCCATCTTGATCGGGTTGCTGTCATGGTCTTCGGCGACACCAAACAGCATGAAAAGCTTTGTCCGCTCCCAGTCCGGCTGGCCAAACTCCCAGAATGCGCCGCCCATCGTGTAGATGCCCGCCGCCGCCATGTTGACGCTGCAAAACCCGCCATGTGCCGCGTAGTTCGGCGTGCCAAAGTTCTGCGCCCAGAACGAGGTGAAGCTTTGCGACTGATCACGCCCGGTGAAAAACGCCAGTTTTTCCGGTGCTTCCTTGCGGATTGGCTTCAGCCAGGACACGGCCAGTTCCAGTGCCTCGTCCCAGCTGATTTCCTCGAACTCACCCGATCCGCGCGGGCCCACGCGTTTAAGCGGCGCGCGCAGGCGGGAGGGGGCGTTGTGCTGCATGATTCCGGCGCTGCCCTTTGCACACAGCACCCCCTTGTTCACCGGATGGTCGCGGTTGCCCTCGATATAGGCGACCTGCTTTGTGCCATCGGGGCCATCCTTCATGTGTACGTTGATCCCGCAGCGGCAGGCGCACATGTAGCAGGTCGTCTTGCGCACCTCGTCCGAGACGGGTGGCGACAGGTCGAGCTTGGGCTGGTTCATGGCCTCTCCGGGACAGCGAGACCGGAATAGGCCGCGCGCGTAGAACGAAAGTGTGAAAACAATCCGCGCAAAGGGTCAAGCGTCCTTTGCCAGAACGGACAACACATCGCGGGCAATCTGGCGTTCTTCGTCCGCGGGCACAACGTGCACGGGTAGATCGCCCAGGAAGGACAGATGCTGCACGATACGCTGCCGGATCGGCGCAGCATTCTCGCCGATGCCGCCGGTGAAAGCGAGGGCGTCGACCCCGCCCATCGCGACGATGACCGATCCGGCCTGCCGCGCGGCCCAGTAGCAGAAATGCGCAACGGCGAAGCGGGCGGCATCATCGTCCCGGGCCAGCAGCGCGCGCATGTCGCTGGTTCCGGCAAGGGCCTTAAGGCCGCTTTGCTTGTTCAGCAGGTCTTCGGCCCTTTTCAGCCCGTGTGCATCGGCCATGCGCAACACCGCCATCCCGTCGATGCATCCCGTCCGCGTGCCCATCACCAGACCATCGAGCGGGGAATACCCCATCGAGGTCGCGATGCTCCGGCCTTCGTGAATGGCACACAGCGAGGCCCCATTTCCAAGGTGCAGGGCCAGAAGCCGCTTTGGCAGGCGCTCGCCAAACCAGTCGACCATGCCCGCATAGCTCATCCCGTGAAAGCCGTAGCGGCGGATGCCCTGCGCGCGCTCTGCCTCTGGCAGGGCGTAGGCGGTGGCGATGTCCGGGTTGGTGGCGTGAAAGGCGGTGTCGAAACAGGCGACCTGCGGCAGGTCCGGGGCCAGCGCTTGCAGCGCGCGGATGCCCGACAGGTTGTGGGGGTTGTGCAGGGGGGCGAGTGCCTCGCACGCTTCGATGGCTCCGATGACGTCCGCGTCGATGCGGGCGGGCGCTGTCAGCGCGGCCCCGCCATGCACGACGCGGTGGCCCGCCGCGCTGAGGGTCGAGACCGGATGGCCCGCGGCCTCCAGCTGTTGCAGGATGAGGCCCAACGCTGCCGTATGGTTCGGGGCCTCTGCGGCAACCGTGTCAGCGCCCACGCGCAGTTCCGACGCGCCGCCAATCTCGGTCACTGCACCTTCCAGCACGGAGGTCAGATCGGACGCGAAAAGCTCGAACTTGATCGAGGACGACCCGGCATTGATGACAAGGATCATCCGCGTGCTCCGATCACGGCCAGCGCAGCGGAGGCCAGACGATCTTCGGCCGCCTGCGCGCGGGAGGTCAGGATGATCGGCACCTTCGCGCCCAGCACGATCCCGGCGCAGCAGCAGCCCATCCCGAAGGACATCATCTTGAACAGCGCATTGCCCGTGGTGATGTTCGGCGTGACGATAATGTCCGCGTCCCCCGGCACTTCGCCTTCGTACCCTTTCGTGTCCGCCGCCGCGCGGGACAGGATCAGGTCCATCGCCATTGGCCCCTGCACCGCTGCCTGTGGCAGTGCGGTTTTGGCCCATTCCGCGATCTCCGCCGCCTCGTAGGTGTTCGGCACACCCGGCGTGGGGTCTTCGGAAGGCGCCAGAAGGCCCGCCTTGGGCCGCTCCACCCCCAGTTTCTGCGCAAGCTCCACCGCAAGGGTCAGGCACGCCTTGCGCGTGGTCACGTCGGGGTTCACGTTCAACGCGCCATCGGTCATCAGCAGGGGCCGGTCATGGCCCGGCGCCGTGATGTGAAAGATGTGCCCGCAGCGCGCACCGGGCGCCCGCAGGCCCGCTGCAGACGGCAAAAGCCCCTTCAGGAAGGTGGAGGTGTGCAGCTGCCCCTTCATGATGGCGTCGGCCTGCCCCTCCCGCGCCATTTGTGCTGCCATCGGCGCGGCGGTGTCTTTGGGTGCGTGGATCGTGGGAATGCCCGAGATGTCCCAACCGATCTCCTCGGCTGTGGACGCAATCTTGGCCTCATCACCGATGAGGATCGGCTGTGCCAGCCCCGCCTCCACCGCCTCGCGCAGGCCGTTCATCGGATGCACCGCCCCGGCATTAACCAGCGCCACGCGCGGCGCGGTGGCCGAACGGGCCTTGGCCAGTAAACCTTCGGGGCAGACAGGCGGGTTCGGGGCGAGAAAAGGGTAGGGCGCGGCGGTCATTGTCGTCTCCGTAACAGTTACAGAGGCAGACTAGCGTGCCCCTGTAACGGCTGCACGCTCAGACCTGCGGCACCATGTCGTCCGCGCTGATGCCTGCCACGGAAACGGGCTTTTTCATCGCATCCCGGCGGAACGGCTCGCCCAGTTCCTGGTTGATCATCGCCTCGATCAGTGTGGTCTTGCCGTGCTTCATCTGGTTCTCGATCGCGGTGTTCAGCGCATCGGTCAGCTCGTCCATCGTCCGCGCCACAACGCCTTCCAGCCCGCAGGCCTTGGCGATGCCCGCATAAGATACCTGCTCGTCCAGCTCCGTGCCGACAAAGTTGTCATCGAACCACAGCGTCGAGTTCCGCTTCTCCGCCCCCCATTGGTAGTTGCGGAATACAACCTGCGTGATGGGCGGCCATTCGCCCCGGCCAATCGCCGTCAGCTCGTTCACTGCAATGCCAAAGGCGCCGTCACCAGCAAAGCCCACGACCGGCACGTCCGGCTGGCCAATCTTGGCACCGACGATGGCGGGCAGGCCATAGCCGCAGGGGCCGAACAGGCCGGGGGCGAGGTATTTGCGCCCTTCGTCAAAGTCCGGGTAGGCGTTGCCGATGGCGCAGTTGTTGCCGATATCCGAAGAGATGATCGCCTCGCGGGGCAGTGCGCTCTGGATGGCGCGCCAGGCCATGCGGGGGCTCATCCAGTCTGGCTTGGCATCCCGGGCGCGTGCGTTCCAGGTGGTCCCGGGATCATCATCCTCATGCGTCATCTCGGTCAGCTGCTGTTTCCAGCGGCTTTTGGTCTCTGCGATGCGCGCCTCGCGCGCCTTGCGGCCTGCATCGCCCGCGTCATCGGCCAGCTGCGCGAGGATGCCCTTCGCCACCTTGGCCGCATCGCCGACGATACCCACGGTGACCTTCTTGGTCAGCCCGATGCGGTCGGGGTTGATGTCGACCTGGATGATCTTGGCGTCCGCGGGCCAATATTCCATCCCGTAACCCGGCAGGGTCGAGAACGGGTTCAAACGCGTGCCAAGGCACAGCACCACGTCCGCGTCCTTGATCAGCTCCATCCCAGCCTTGGAGCCATTATAGCCCAGTGGCCCCGCGAAAAGCGGATGGTTTCCCGGAAAGGCGTCGTTGTGCTGATAGCCGACGCAGACCGGCGCGCTGAGCCGTTCGGCGAGCGCTTTGGACGCGTCGATGCCGCCCGCGGACAAGACCACGCCCGCGCCGTTCAGGATCACGGGGTTCTTGGCCTCAGACAGCAGGGCCGCCGCCTTTGCCACGGAATTCTCGCCACCGGGGGAGCGTTCGAACTCAATCGGTTCGGGGATGTCGATGTCCACCACCTGTGTCCAGAAATCCCGCGGGATGTTGAGCTGCGCCGGGGCGCTGAGGCGTTTGGCCTGCGCGATCACGCGGGTCAGCACTTCGGCCACACGGGACGGATCGCGCACTTCTTCCTGGTAGGCGACCATGTCCTCGAACAGCTTCATCTGCTCAACTTCCTGGAAACCGCCCTGGCCGATGGTCTTGTTGGCGGCCTGCGGCGTCACCAGAAGCAGCGGCGTGTGGTTCCAATAGGCGGTCTTTACGGCGGTCACGAAGTTGGTGATGCCCGGCCCGTTTTGGGCGATCATCATGCTGACCTTGCCGGTTGCCCGCGTGTAGCCATCCGCCATAAACCCGCCGGAGCCTTCATGGGCGCAGTCCCAGAAGGTGATGCCCGCCGCCGGAAAGAGGTCGCTGATGGGCATCATGGCCGAGCCGATGATGCCAAAGGCGTGCTGGATGCCGTGGCGCTGCAGGGTTTTGACAAAGGCTTCTTCGGTGGTCATCCGCATCGGGGCGCTCCGCGTGTCAGGTGAATCGGGAATTTGGCAAAGTCTAGTGTCCCGGCGTACGGTCCAATAGGGCCAGATCGCCGCGCGGATCAGGCCAGTTCGCGGATGGCGGATGCAATCTCTGCCACCCCGTCCGGAATGCGCGCAGCGTGGATGCTGGAATAGGCGAGGCGGTAGAAATGCTGCGGTCGCCCGATGCCGGAGAAGAAGGGCAGCCCCGGTTCGATCAAAACGCCGCGGGCGGCGAGCTTTTGTGCCAAAGCCCCTGCGTCGATGCCCTCGGGCGCCGCCATCCAGAAGGACGATCCGCCCATGTCACCAGCACCGGCAATGCGCAAACCCTGATCTGCCAGCGCCGCCTGCATGACCCGCCGCCGTTCCCCCAACACGGTGCCCATCTTCCGGATCTGCGCGTCGTAGTGGCCGAGCGACAGGAAATAGGCCGCCGTGCGCTGCACATGCCCCGGCGGATGCCGCAGGACGTTCGCGCGCAGCGCGCGGGCCTCGCGGATAAAGGGCTCTGACCCGACCAGATAGCCAAGGCGCAGGCCCGGAAAGAGCGATTTGGAAAAACTGCCGACATAGATTACCCGCCCTTCGGTATCGAGTGATTTCAGCGCTGGCTCAGGCGCGCGCAGGAAGGCCATTTCAAACTCGTAATCATCCTCGACCACCAGCGCATCCAGTTCCCGCGCCCGGGCCAGCAGCGCCTTGCGCCGCGCCAGCGGCATGGTTGCGTTGGTCGGACATTGGTGCGAGGGGGTGGTAAAGATCACGTCTGTTCCCGGCGGGATCGCGTCTGGTGGCAGACCGTCAGCATCCACCGCGACAGGGCTCAAATGGCAGCGAGACTGATCGAGAATGTCGCGCAGGGCCGGATAGCAGGGGTCTTCGATCGCGGCGCGCCGCCGCTGGGTCAACAGCACCTGCGCCGTCAGCCACAGGGCGTTCTGCGCACCAAGGGTAATCAAGACCTGTTCGGGCCGCGCGATGATCCCGCGGCGCGGTAGCGTGTGGCGCAGGATAAACTCTGTCAGCTGTTCATCGTCCCGGTCCCCGGCATCTGCCGTCAGCGCGGGAAAGTCGCGCTGGCCCAGCGCTCTGATTGCGCATTGACGCCAGCCCGCATGATCGAACAGCGCCGGGTCGGCTTGCCCGTAAATGAACGGATAGCGGTAGCCTGCCCAATCCTGCGGCTTGCTGAGCGTCTGCCCGCCAGAGAACCGCTGCCCAATGGCGCGCGACCAATCGATGTGGTCCGCGCTTTCCGCCGCCGCGGGAAAGCGCGGGGGAACGGGCGCATTCGCTGACACAAAATAGCCCGACCGGCCCCGAGACGTCAGATAATCGCTCGCCAGAAGCTCCGTATAGGCGAGCGTGACGGTGATCCGGCTGACCCCCAGATGGCTGGCCAGCTTGCGGGTCGAGGGCAGCTTTTCCCCCGGCGCAAAGCGGCCCGACAGGATGCCTTGGGCAATCATCTGCTGGATGCGGGCCTGCTTCGTGCCCGCCTCTTCACCTGCTAAAAAGAACGTCTCGACCGGAAGCGCCATGTCTCCGGTCTAGCGTGGACCTATGGCGCAATCAATCTGGACCTAAGGTTTGTTCAAATCGGATGGTGGGTTTGCACCCACCCTACAGGCCCGGCGTAGGGTGGGGGTCACCCCACCAATCCTAGCCGAACACCTCGGTCAGTGCCGTGTCGACGGAGCCCACGATATGGTCGATGTCATCCTTCGTCGCGATCAGCGCGGGGGAGAAGCACAGCGTGTTGTTCTTGCCGGGTACGGACCGGTTGGTCGCCCCGATGATCACACCTTGCGCCATGCAGTTGGCCACCACGGCCTGAACCCTGGCCTCGGCCGCAGGTTCCCGCGTGCTCCGGTCATTCACCAGCTCAGCACCGAGGAACAGGCCCTTGCCGCGCACGTCGCCGATCACGGCATGACGGTCAGCCAGCGCGTGCAGCTGGTCCGTCATGTAGTCACCCATCGCAGCCGTGTTGCCCAGCAGGTCTTCGTCCTCGATGATCTTCAGGTTCTCGAGCGCGGCGGTCGGCCCCGCGGTGCACCCCCCAAAGGTGGAGATGTCGCGGAAGTAGTTCATCGGGTCCGTGTGGTCGTCCTTGAACAGGTCAAACACCGCTTCGGTGGTGACAAGGCAGGCGATGGCGGCATAGCCCGAGGCGACGCCCTTGGCCATCGTCACCATGTCCGGCTCGATCCCGTAATGCTGGTATCCAAACCACGTGCCGGTCCGGCCCACACCGCAGACCACCTCGTCGATATGCAGCAGGATGTCGTATTTGCGGCAAATCTCCTGCACGCGCTGCCAGTACCCTTCGGGCGGGGCGATCACGCCGCCCCCCGCCGTCACCGGCTCCAGGCAGAGCGCCCCGACGGTGTCGGGTCCCTCTCGCAGGATGACCGCTTCGATCTGGTCCGCGGCCCATTCCCCGTAGTGTTCGACCGGCGCGCCGTCCTGTTCATGGCGGCGGTACTCGAGGCAGTGGGGCACGCGGACGAAACCGGGCGTGTAGGGGCCATATTGCGCGTTGCGCTCGTCCTGACCGCCTGCGCTCAGGCAGGCAATTGTCGTGCCGTGATAGTCGCGGTCGCGGTAGAGGATCTTGTGCTTTTTGCCGCCATAGCGCTTGTGCGCGATCTGACGGACCATCTTGAAGCCCTTCTCGTTCGCCTCGGAGCCGGAGTTGCAGTAGTAGACCCGGCTCATTCCCGGCATCTTTTCGATCAGCCGCTCGGCGAACAGCGCACCGGGGATCGAGCCGGCAGCGCCTGCAAAGTAGTTCAGCTTTACCAGTTGGTCACGAACGGCGTTGGCGATGCTTTCCCGCCCATAGCCCACGTTCACCGTCCAGACCCCACCCGAGACGGCATCCAGATGCTCTTTCCCGTTCTGGTCCCAAACCTTCATCCCCTTGCCCTCGACAATCACCCGCGGGTCCGCGCCGGTCATGAACGGCGCGTGCTGGATCAGGTGGTGCCAGACATGGGCGCGGTCGGCCTCGACCACGTGGCTGATGTCGTTCTGCGATAGCGTGCCGTCCATCATCGGAATCTCCCTTAGGCTGTGGGGGTGCGGCGCCGCGCCGCCAGACGCTGTATTTCACGCGATGGCGCGGGCGCGCAGTAGGGCCAGATTGATCGAATGATAGGGCCAGATGCGAACAGGATAGCGCGTTTTACGCGTGGCGGCCTGCGATAGCCGCGGGACCCGACCGCTGAGCCATGCATAGCCAGCTGGTGCGCGCTCGTCAGCGCGGAGGCTTCAAGTTATTGTATCGTTTGAGCGGGAAGTGGGTGAGATGGTGGAGCATAGCGGGACCCGACCGCTGACTCAGAGTGCCCGCGGAGCGGGTGCGCGTCCGTCAGCGCCTGCGGTTGCAGCCATCTAACCATTTGATTGTGAAGCGAAAAGAGATGGTGGAGCATAGCGGGATCGAACCGCTGACCTCCTGCATGCCATGCAGGCGCTCTCCCAGCTGAGCTAATGCCCCATCTCTGAGCCGCGTGACTATGCAACTTGCCCCTCGGGTTCAAGCGTAAAAGCACGCGGCCCGATCAGCTTTCGTCCTCTTCGGACGCAACGTCGGCGATATCGTCGAGCGAGACGTTCTCTTCCTCGTCGTCATCGTCCAGAAGGTCATCTTCAAGTTCGACATCGACATCTGCGTCATCCGCGTCATCCAGAACGACCTCGTCGTCATCGGCCTGTTTTGCCTTGGCTTTTGCCGTGACCGCATCTTCGGCATCTGCGGCGATCATGCGGGTTTTGGAGGCGTCGACCTCAACCACTTCGCCCGTGTAGGGGCTCACGATCGGGTTCCGGTTCAGGTCGTAAAACCGCTTGCCAGTTGTCGGGCAAAGGCGTTTCGTGCCCCATTCTTCCTTGGGCATGGTGTCCCCTTTGGTTGGTCTGAGGCGGGCGCGCGGCCCGCGGTTTGGGCTAGAGATTCCGGGCGATTGCCATATGCTCGGGCCGGAGTCAAAGGCAAAGGTCAGGCAGGGCAGGTAAGGTGGATGGCGGCGCATGGCAAGACGGGATCCCGGCCGATCTGGTGATCCGGCGGTCAAGCCGCGCAAAGCGGCTGATCCTGCGGGTGTCCTCGGTGGATGGAACGGTGTCGGTCACCGTTCCGAAAGGCGTCTCGGAGCGCGCGGCGCTGGCGTTTGTGCGGGACCGGGCCGATTGGATCGCGCAGCACCGTTCGCAGCTGGAGGGGCCTGCGCCCGTCGGTCTTGGGTCTACGCTGCCCATCTTCGGGGTGCCGCATACTGTGGTGCAGGGCAGTGGCCGTGCGGTGCGCCTTGGGTCCGGTGCAATCGCGGTGCCGGAGGGGCGGGTTGGCCGAAGGCTGGGCAGTTTCCTCAAGCATCTGGCCCGCGACGCGCTGGCGGATGCGTCGGATCGGTACGCGGTGCGGCTGGGCCGGTCCTACACGTCGCTTGCGCTCCGGGACACGCGGTCGCGTTGGGGGTCGTGTTCGTCCAAGGGGCGGCTGATGTATTCGTGGCGGCTGGTGATGGCCCCGCGCGATGTGCTCAATTACGTCGCGGCGCATGAGGTCGCACATCTGGCGCATATGGACCATTCACCCCGGTTCTGGGCCGCGGTCGCGCGTATCCACGGACCCTACGCGGCCCCGCGCGCTTGGCTGCGCACGCAGGGCACGGCCCTCCACCGCTTTCGGTTCGAGGATTGACGGGGCGCAGCGTTTGTGATCACAAAACGGGATGTCAAAGCCGCCCCGCTCAACCGAGACAACGACCGCTGCGCATGATCACGTCTATCGCAGGCTGCGCGCGCGCATCATGCAGGGGGACATCGCGCCGGGTCAGGCGCTGACCCTGCGCGGGATCGGGGCGGAATACGGCGTGTCGATGACGCCCGTACGCGAGGCGACGCGGCGGCTGGTGGCCGAAGGGGCGCTAACCATGTCGAGCTCTGGCCGCGTTGGCACGCCCGAGCTGTCACCCGAACGGATCGAGGAACTTGCGGCGCTGCGCGCCTTGATCGAGGTTGAACTGGCGACGCGGGCCCTGCCGCGCGCGCACATGGCGCTGATCGAGCGGCTCCAGACAATTAATAGCACGGTCGCCGATGCCGTCGCGCACCGCGATGCCGTCCGCTACATCCGCACAAACCTTGAATTTCACCGCACGCTTTATCTGCGGGCGCAGGCCCCCGCAATGCTGGCAATGGCAGAGACGGTCTGGCTGCAGATGGGGCCGACCATGCGCGCGCTTTATGGCAGGCTGCGCCGGACCGGGGCGCCGCAATACCACCGTCTGATTATCGCCGCGCTCAAGGCCGGGGACGAGCCGGGGTTGCGGCTTGCCGTGCGCTCCGATGTGACACAAGGCCTGCGGATGCTGGCGCGCTAAGCGGTTAGTCTCTCCTTAGGTTTTGCGCGTTAGCAAGAGGGGCACCGTGCGCTGAGGACGTCATGACTGCCTACGATTTTGATTGCATTGCCGCGCCTGTTTTCGTGCTGGAACCCGACAGCGCGGGCCGTCCCGTCTATGTCGGTGCAAACGCCTATGCCTACCGAACGTCAAACCTTACCGAAGCGCAGGTTGCGGGCCGGTCCGCGGCGGAGCTGTGGCCCGGGCGGCAGGGCCGCCACATGCAGGCGGCGCAAATGCGGTGCCTGGCAACCGGCTTGCCGCTCACCTATTCGGTCCTGTCCGTGTCCGAGGGGCAGCACCGGCTGTATGAGTCTTTCCTGACGCCGCAGGCCGATGCGACCGGCCGGGTCGCACGCCTCATCGGCATCGTGACCGACCGCACCAAAGAGGCCGCGCTGCGCGAGGAACTTGCACTGAGCCGCGTGGTGCAGGACGAAATGGCGGTGTTCATGAGCATGGCCGCGCAGGATCTCAGCGCCCCGCTGAGTATCGTCCGCGATCTCACGGACAGCCTGCGGCACGGTTTTCAGGACCTTGGCGACGGTAAGCTTCAGGCAATCGATAGGCTGGAGCAGTTGGCGAGCGTTGCCGTGCAGTTGATCGGCGACATGGTGGATAACCTTCCGGGTGAAAAGGCTGCGGCCGAACGCAGCGTCATCGCTTTGGCCCGCTGTGTCGACGATGCGCTTGTTGTCGCAGACCCAGAAGACCTGCTTCAGGTGCAATGCGCAGACCTGCTGCTTGATGTTGACGACACGATCCTTCAGATCATCCTGCGCGAGATATTCGCGATGCACTCTGCCACGACGGGGCGCAGCCACCCCGTCCAGGTCGACGCGTTCAAGGTGGATGAGGGCTGGGTGCGCATCGCTCTGACCGGGATTGCGCCCGAAATCATGCTGGACCAGGTTGCGGCGTGCCAAACAGGCGCCGCCGACCCGTTGGGACGGGTCCAGCGCCTTGTTGAAGCGGTTGGCGGGCTTCTTCAGTTTCAGGAGCGTCCCGGGGGCGCGCGCGCGATGACCTTCACGATGCCGGCACGGCTGGTCGGGGCTGCGGACGGCGCGGCCTAAGCAGCCAGCCCCTGCTTGCCAAGCTCCAAGAACTTTGCCCGCCGGTCGGTGATCAGCGCCGCGCGCGATTTGCCGCTCAATTCGCCCAGCATATCGTTCACCGCCTTGCCAACCGAAGCGATGGTCGCGCTGCGATCCCGGTGCGCGCCGCCCAGCGGTTCGGGGATGATCCGGTCGGCCACGCGAAGCTGTTTGAGGTCCTGCGCTGTCAGCCGCAGCGCCTCGGCCGCCTCGCGCATCTTCTCTGCGTCCTTCCACAGGATCGACGCACAGCCCTCGGGGGAGATCACCGAGTAGACCGAATGCTCGAGCATCGCGACCCGGTTCGCGGTCGCAAAGGCCACCGCCCCGCCAGACCCGCCCTCGCCAATGATGACCGACACCAGCGGCACGCCAAGCTGCAGGCATTTTTCGGTCGAGCGGGCGATGGCTTCGGACTGACCCCGCTCTTCCGCCCCTTTGCCCGGGTAGGCCCCGGGCGTGTCGACCAGCGTGACGACGGGCAGGCCAAACCGGTCGGCGAGGTCCATCAGCCGGATCGCCTTGCGGTAGCCTTCGGGCCGCGCCATGCCAAAGTTCCGCTCGATCCGCGACTTGGTGTCGTTGCCCTTTTCGTGGCCGATCACCACGACCGGGCGATCCTCCAGCCGCGCGAGGCCTCCCATGACGGCATGGTCATCGGCAAAATTCCGGTCGCCCGCAAGCGGGGTGTAATCGGTGAACAGCGCGGTGATGTAGTCAATGCAATGCGGCCGGTCGGGGTGCCGCGCCACGAGGCATTTGCGCCAGGGCGTGAGCGCGCCATACAGGTCTTCCAGAAGCGCCTGGGCCTTCGCATCCAGCGCCGCGGCCTCGTCGGCCACATCCATTTCCGAGTTGTCTTGGGCCAGCGCGCGCAGCTCTTCAGCCTTGCCTTCGATCTCTGCAAGTGGCTTTTCAAAATCGAGGTAGTTGGTCATTGCACGCTCCCGGTGACACCCTGCCGGTATATGACCGCCCGCCGCGCGTGATGCAACGGGCTGCGCGCGATGGCATGTCACCCAAAACATAGCAAGATTTGCGCATCACGCCTATGGCATCGTTGCCCCAAGCACGATGGTCCGAGGATACCATGCGCCCTACCGCTTCGCGTCACGAGGCCCGCCTGCTGCGGGTGATTGCCTATATTCACGACAACCCGGGCGGGGATCTGTCGCTGGACACGCTGGCCGATGTTGCCGCGATGAGCCGGTTTCACTGGCACCGCCTGTTCCGGGCCCTGATGGGCGAGACCTGCGCGCAGGCGGTCAAACGGCTGCGGATGTATAAGGCCGCCGCGCTGCTGGTTGAGACGGACCTGCCGGTGGCCGAGATCGGCGTGCGCGTTGCCTATCCCGCCCCGGCCAGCTTTTCGCGCGCCTTTTCGGACATCTACCGCCTGTCCCCCGGCGCCTTTTGGGCCGAGGGCCAGCGCCCGCTGGACACAACCCGCATCACAATCGGAGAAAAGATCATGCATGATGTCGAAATTCGTGAAGTCCCGCCCCTGCACCTCGCCACACTGGAGCATCGCGGCCCCTACCCCGAGATCGCGCGCGCCTTCCAAAGCCTTTATGCGATCATCGGCGCCAATGGCCTCTTCCCGAAGATCGGGCAGGGCGTGGCCGTCTATTTCGATGATCCCGGCAGCACGCAAGCGGCAGAGCTGCGCAGCCTTGCCGGGGCCACGGTGCCCGAAGGCACGGACCTGCCCCAATCGCTGACGGCGCATGTTGTGCCGGGCGGGCGCATGGCCGTGTTGACCTACAAGGGGCCGTATTCCGGGCTACCGGGGATTTACGACTATCTCTATGGCACATGGCTCGCCACGTCGGATGTCGAGCCGGCCGACCACCCCAGTTTCGAAGTGTACCTGAATGACCCGACCGACACCGCGCCCGAAGACTTGCTGACTGAGGTGTGCGTGCCGCTACGCTAGGGCCGGATAAAGCGAGGCGACCAGCAGGGCCGCCATCGTCCAGTTGAACATCGCCAGATGGCGCGGGCTGCGCAGGAGCCGCGCCATCTGCACGCCCAGCAGTGTCCAGCTTGAGACCGACGGCAGGTTGATCGCGCCAAAAACCAGCCCGACGATCAGCACAGCGTGCAGGCTCGTGTCCGGCGTGTAGACCGTGACCGCCGTCAGCGCCATCGTCCACGCCTTGGGGTTGACCCACTGGAACGCGGCGGCTTGCAGGAAGGTGAAGGGCCGCCCCTTGGCCTCGCCCGCCTGCACCGGCGCGGCGGTCGCGATCTTCCACGCAAGGTAGAGCAGGTAGAGCACCGACGCGACCGTCAGCACCGTATGCAGCCACGGGTAGGCCGTGAATATCTGCGCCAGCCCCAGCCCGACCATCACCAGCATGAAGACAAACCCAATGCCGATCCCCAGCATATGCGGGATCGACCGGACGAAGCCGAAATTCGCGCCCGAGGACATCAGCATCAGGTTATTTGGCCCCGGCGTGATGGAGCTGACAAAGGCAAACACCGCCAGCGCGGCAAGCAGATCATAGGTCATACGCAAGGATTAGCGGCGCACGTGGTGCATGAGGTTGCGTTTTGGCGATCTGAGCGGGTAGTTGTGCAACAAATGGCTGATCTTGACCGCATTGATACGCAAATATTGCAGGTTCTGTCCTCGGACGGGCGGATCAGCAATATTGCCCTTGCCGAACGCGTGGGCCTGTCCCCCTCTGCCTGCCTGCGCCGAGTGCAAGAGCTTGAACGGCGCGGGATCATCACCGGCTACCGCGCGGTGCTGGACCGTGCGGCGATGGGGGACGGGTTCCTCGCCTATCTCGGGGTAGGGCTGAACGATCATTCGAAGACCAGCCAGGAGGCGTTCGAGCGGGCGATGGCGCGGGCGCCGGAGGTGCGCGAGTGCCACAACATCACCGGCACGATCGAGTACCTACTGCGCGTCGAATGTGCGGACCTGCGGGCCTACAAAGCGTTCCACACGGACCATCTGGGCGCGCTGCCGATGCTGGGCTCAATCACGACCTATGTGGTGATCGGCTCGCCCAAGGATGAGCGGGCTTAGCGTGAGGGTGCTGGCGTGAGAGGGCCCCTCACACGCCGCTGGGTTTTTGAAACAGAGACGGGGTAGCGCTCGGCCTACCCGGCGATCATCTCCGATTGGCGCACGATCACCTCGGCCTGCTTGATCGAGGCGATATCGACAAGGCGGCCCTTATAGACAGTCGCGCCTTCGCCGTTGGCCTTGGCCTCCTCCATCGCGGCGAGGATCTCGCGCGCCTCGGTCACAGCCTCTTCGGAGGGGGTGAAAACCTCGTTGGCCAGCGCGACCTGCTTGGGGTGGATCGCCCATTTGCCAACCATGCCCAGCGTGGCCGACCGCAGCGCCTGCGCGCGGAAGCCTTCATCGTCCGAAAAATCGCCAAAGGGGCCGTCCACAGGGAGTACGCCATGCGTCCGGCAGGCCGCAACGATGTTCGCCTGCGCCCAGTGCCACGGGTCGGACCAGTATTTCGCGCCCTCATGCGCCATGTAGTAATTTGCCTGCGTACCGCCGATGCCCGTCGTCTGCATCCCCATCGAGGCGGCGAAGTCGGCGGCGCCAAGGCTCATCGCCTCAAGCCGGGGCGTGGCGGCGGCGATCTCTTCGACATGGGCGATGCCTGCGGCGGATTCGATGATGACCTCGAAAGCGATCTTTTTGCTGCGGCCCTTCGCGGTCTCAATGGCGGTCACAAGGGCGTCCACGGCATAGAGGTCCTCGGCGCAGCCGACCTTGGGGATCATGATCTGGTCCAGCCGTTCGGAGGCTTGCTCCAAGAGGTCCACCACGTCGCGGTACCAGTAAGGCGTGTCGAGGCCGTTGATGCGGACGGACAGCGTCTTGTTGCCCCAGTCGATGTCGCCGATCGCCTCAATGGCCAGCTTGCGCGCGCTGTCCTTGTCCGACGGGGCGACGCTGTCTTCGAGGTCCAGGTTGATCACATCCGCCGCCGACGCCGCCATTTTGGGCGGCAGTTTGGTGTTCGATGCCGGGCCAAAGAGCTGGCAGCGGTTCGGGCGGGCGGCGGGCGTGGGCTGAAGGCGGAAGGACATGAGGCGCAGCTTTCGACATTTTGTTACAATCAGGCTCGTCGCCGTGTTAGAAAGTTGCGCAGGAGCGCGCAAGCTGAATTTGCAGGTGCAGCATTTGAGGATGAATACATGAAGTTATCGTTTTGGTCTGCGGCCTTTCTTGCCGCTTCCGTTGTCGGAGCCCACGCGGCTTGCCCCGAACGCGCGCCGCGTGTTGGTTGGAACACGCAAAGCGGTGATGCGCGCGTGTCGGCGGAGTTTCTTGCTCAAAACCTCGCTGGGAAGCGGGTCGGCTTCAGCGGGGGCGGCACCGAACACTACCGGGGCAACGGGTCTTATCGGTTTTCGGCTGGTGGCCAAACCTTCCGCGCGGATGGTTACAAGTTCTACGAAAACGGTGTGCGCTGCATCGGCTATGCGCCGCCGCGCTTTGACCTGTACGTTGTGAATAATGGCAAGCTCATCCTAGTCAACGAACAAGGCGGGCGGTTCGAAGCGAAGATTCGCTAAGCCCTTTTGTGGCGCCTGTTTCTTCGGCGATGTTGGGGTTCCATCGAAGAATGTTGCGGCGTTGAGCGGAACGGCGCGCAAACAGAGATGTTTTTGTCCGCGGGCCAGTGCACGCTTTCCTCCATAGACCAAGGTGGAGGCCGTCATGATTCAGACCCCGTATCTGCTTTTCCTCGGCGATGCGCCGGACCAGCTTGCCGCGAAGGTTGCGCAGGGCATCGCCGATTGGCGCCCGGATCATGCGGTTGGGCAGTTGCGCATGGCGGGTTGCGGCGCGGATGTGGGCCTGTCCGACATGACGCTGGCGGAGGGGCTTGCCGCCGGGGCCAAGACGCTTGTGATTGGCGTCGCGAACCGGGGCGGTGTGATCAGTGTCGCTTGGAAAGAGGTTCTGCTGGCCGCGCTCGCGGCGGGCTATGATCTGGCCAGCGGGCTGCACAACCTTTTGCGGGATGAGCCGGACCTTGTCGCCGCCGCGCAGGGACATGGCCGTGCGCTGCATGACGTGCGCGTGCCGGAGGTTGATTACCCGATTGCAAACGGCAAGGCGCGGATGGGCAAGCGCGTGCTGGCCGTGGGCACCGATTGCTCGGTTGGCAAGATGTATACCGCGCTGGCGCTCGATAAGGCGATGAAGGCGCGGGGGATGAAAAGCACCTTCCGCGCCACGGGGCAGACCGGTATCCTGATTACCGGAGACGGGGTGCCGCTGGATGCGGTGGTGGCCGATTTCATGGCGGGCGCGGTGGAGTATCTGACGCCGGACAATGACCCTGACCACTGGGATATTATCGAGGGGCAGGGGAGCCTGTACCATGTCAGCTACTCGGGCGTGACGATGGCCCTGATCCACGGGGGCGCGCCCGATGCGCTGATCATCTGCCACGAGCCAACGCGCAAGACGATGCGGGGCCTTCCGGACTACCGCCTGCCGAGCATCGGGCAGGTGCGCGATCTTGCCCTGCCGCTGGCGCGCGTGGCGAACCCGGGCTGCAGGGTCGTGGGGATTGCCGTGAACACCAAGGCGTTTGGCGATGCAGAGGCAGAGGGATATCTGGCAGCACTTGAGGCTGAATACGGGATGCCTGCCGTTGATCCGTTCCGCGATGGGGCGGATCGGTTGGCGGCGGCGCTTGCGGATTTGTAGCATCGGTTTGGTGGCAGGCCGACCCTTCCCTTACGGCGGCAAAGCCGCCTATCGGGCAGAGGGGGAGGATTTTTTTGGAACAGAGAAGGGGCAGGGCGTGCGCTTTGAAGTGACACAGGATGTGTTCCGGCTGGCCGAGGTGTTTACCATTGCGCGCGGGTCGCGGACCGAGGCGAAGGTGCTGACGGCTCACCTCTCAGATGGCGACTTTCGCGGGTGGGGGGAATGTGTGCCCTATGCGCGGTATGGTGAAACGCTGGAGTCGGTAACGGCGCAGATTGAAGCTTTGCCGGAGGCGTTTGATCGGGAGAGCTTGCTTGGCCTTCTGCCCGCCGGGGCGGCGCGCAATGCTGTTGATTGTGCGCTTTGGGATATGGAAGCCAAGCGCGCAGGGTGCCGGGTGTGGGAACTGGCGGGGCTGGCGGCGCCGGGGCCGGAGATCACGGCCTATACCCTGTCACTGGCCGACGCTTCTGCGATGCAGGCGCAGGCGGCGCGGAATGCGCACCGTCCCCTTTTGAAGACCAAGCTGGGCGGGGGCGAGGAAGACGTCGCGCGGATCGAGGCTGTGCGCGCCGGGGCACCGGATGCGCGGATCATCGTGGATGCCAATGAGGGCTGGACGCCCGAGCTTTATGCGGCGCTGGCCCCGGTGCTCGTCCGGCTAGGGGTTGAGATGGTGGAGCAGCCCCTCCCCGCCGGAGTTGATGACGCATTGGCGGAGATGGAGCGGGTTCTGCCCGTCTGCGCGGACGAGTCTTGCCATGACCGGACCTCGCTGCGCGCGCTGAAGGGCAAGTATGACATGGTCAACATCAAGCTCGACAAGACGGGTGGGCTGACCGAAGCGCTGGCCCTGCGCGATGCGGCGCGGGCGGAGGGATATGCGGTGATGGTGGGCTGCATGGTTGGCTCCTCCCTCGCGATGGCGCCCGCGACGCTTGTCGCCCAAGGTGCGGCAGTGGTGGACCTTGACGGCCCGCTCCTGCTGGCGGAAGACCGGGCAACGCCGTTGGATTTTGACGCTGCGGGGGTGCATCCACCTGCCGCTGCCTTGTGGGGATAGAACATGCGCACAGTTTACGTGAACGGAGATTACCTGCCTGAGGATGCTGCCAAAGTATCGGTTTTCGACCGGGGCTTTTTGATGGCGGACGGCGTCTATGAGGTGACGTCGGTGCTGGAGGGTAAGCTGATCGACTTTGGCGGGCATATCGCCCGGCTGGAGCGGTCGCTGGCGGAGCTGGACATGCCCATGCCGATGAGCGCGGAGGCGCTGCTGGAGGTGCACCGCGCGCTGGTGGCGGAGAACGGGATCGAAGAGGGCCTCGTCTACCTTCAGATCACCCGCGGGGCGCCTGCCGACCGGGATTTTGCCTACCCGCCCGAGGATACGCCGCAAACGGTTGTGCTGTTCACGCAGGACAAGCCGGGGCTGGCGAACAGTCCGGCGGCGAAGACAGGCATGAAGGTGATCTCCATCGAGGACATTCGCTGGGGGCGGCGGGACATCAAGACGGTGCAATTGCTCTATCCCAGCATGGGCAAGATGATGGCCAAGAAGGCGGGCGCGGACGATGCGTGGATGGTGCAGGACGGCTTTGTGACCGAAGGGACCAGCAACAACGCCTATATCGTCAAGGACGGCAAGATCATCACGCGCCCGCGGTCAAACGACATTCTGCACGGGATCACACGCGCCGCTGTGCTGCGCTATGCCGAAGAGGCGCAGATGGTGGTGGAAGAGCGGCACTTTACCATCGATGAGGCGAAGGCCGCGGACGAGGCGTTCATCACCTCGGCCAGTACTTTCGTCATGCCGGTGGTGGAGATTGACGGTGTCGCGCTGGGCGATGGCACACCGGGGTCCGTCGCGCCGCGCCTGCGCGAGATCTACCTTGATGAGAGCCGGAAGGCCGCGGTGTAGGTCATTTCTTGCAAGAAATGACGCGGATCGATCCTTGAAGGATCGATGCCCGGCTCACGCGTTTGCGCTCGCACGCGTCCTGATGCGTTCCATGAAAGCGGCGAGGTTCGGGTGCGCGGCGTCCACCTGCATCTTGATCACGCGGCAATAGTCGAGGAAGACGAAGGTCGTCAGGTCGGCATAGCT
The DNA here is from genome assembly GCA_039817385.1 of Pseudomonadota bacterium. Classification (GTDB taxonomy): domain Bacteria; phylum Pseudomonadota; class Alphaproteobacteria; order Rhodobacterales; family Rhodobacteraceae; genus JBCBCP01. The sequence continues at coordinate 363,582 of JBCBVY010000002.1, forward strand.
GAACTGGTCCAGCGCGATCCAGTCGCGCCCGTCCAGATGCGCGTCCATCATGTCCTTGAAGGCGGCAAGGCGCGTGCGCCCGCGGTCCACCAATTCCGGGATTTGGTCGAGGTTCAGCGGCCCGGGCAGGGCGCGGCCCGTCAGTGCGGGGCTGGAATTGCGCAAGGTTTCGGCCATTGCCATGCCGCCCTGGGTCTCTGCGATTGCGTTCCACTGGAGGACCAGCGCCCGTTCTGACGCGGCTGTGCCAAAGAGGGGCGGGTTCGGGTGCTGGTCTTCAAGATAGGCGGCAATGGCGATGTTTTCGGTCAGCGTTGTGCCGTCTTCGGTGATCAGCACGGGCACGGTGCAGCGCGGGTTGATGGACCGGAAGGCGTCCCCGAACTGTTCTCCGCCCCGCAGGTCAACCTGATGCGTTTCAATCTGCAGCCCTTTTTCCGCGATCACCATCCGCGCGCGGCGTGGGCTGGGGGCTGTGGCGCAATCGTAGAAGATCATGGCTTGCCCACGTTCTCATCAAAGGCTTTTTGAAACGCCGCTTGTTTTTCGGGCGACGCGTCGGTCTGATAGTTTGCTTTCCACTCCGCCATCGTCATGCCGTAGAACGCCTCGCGCCCTTCGTCCTTGGTCATCTCGATGCCGCGCGCGTTGGCGGCTTCTTGGTACCAGCGGCTCAGGCAATTCCGGCAGAAGCCCGCAAGGTTCATCATGTCGATGTTCTGCACGTCCGTGCGGTCCTGCATCAGGTGTTGGCGCAGGCGCCGGAAGGCCGCGGCTTCAAGCTCGAGCTGGGTTTGTGCGTCCATCTGGTGGCTCCCATTGTTGGCGTCGGACTGGGGGCCAGCCCCCAGACCCCCGGGATTTTCTGGAACAGAGAAAAGGGCGACTCACAGATTGGCTGATTTTCGGGCAGCTTCAAGGTGGGGGGCGAGGCGGTGGGCCCATTGTGCTTGACCATCGGGCGTTGCGATCAGGTCGTTGCGCAACTCGATCAGGACGTTGGGGCGGCCGTGTTTGAGCGCGTGTCGGTCCACGGCATCGCCTGGCAGGTGGCCGGCATAGGGTTCATTGTCACCCACCGGGGTGATTATCTCTGTCCGCAGGCTTGCAATCAGAGGATCCGCGAGGCGGCGGTCATGGGCGCTGAGCACGCCAACCTCCCACGGGCGGGGCGGGCGGCCTTTGAGTTGCGGTGTGAAGCTGTGGATTGACAGGATCAGGGCGCCGGGGCGGGCGGCCAGTTTTGCCAGTTCCGTGTGGTAGGGGGCATAGCAGGTGTCGATCCGGGCCTGCCGGTCGTGTGCGGTAAGCGTGCGGTTCGCAGGGATGATCGTGCCATCGTAGACCTGCATGATCAGCGTGGGATCATCAAGGCCGCGGTTTGGGTCAATCACCAAACGGGAAAAGTTCGAGCAGATGACGGGGGCGTTCAGGGCGCCGCCAAGCGCTTCGGCCACGCCTGCCGCGCCCACGTCCCATGCGATATGGCGGGCCATGTCCGCGCCCGCGAGGCCGAGCGTTCCGCCCGGCACTACAGGTGGCACGGTGTTCGCTGCGTGATCGCAGGTCACCAGCCACGGGCTTGGACGGTCCGCGCCGGTCACGAAAAACGGGGTGTATGTCATAAGCCGTTAACCACTTTGCGCTTGGTTCGTGTCAGTTGTGACCCCACGGGATTTGCGGGATAAAGCCCCCGTACTCAAGGAGATAAAGATGCGGCGCGAGCGGAACGTGAAAGTGGTGGCGACCCTCGGGCCTGCCTCCGACAGTTATGAAATGATCCGTGCGCTGCACGCGGCGGGGGCGGATGTGTTCCGGCTCAACATGAGCCACGGCAGCCATGACGAGATTGCGGCCAAGCACAGCATCATTCGCCAGGTCGAGGAAGACCTGGGCAGCACAATCGGCATTTTGGCGGATTTGCAGGGGCCAAAGCTGCGCGTTGGGGTGTTTGCGGGTGATAGTGAGGTGCTGGACGAGGGCGCGGCCTTCCGGCTTGATCTGGACCCGGCCGAAGGGGATGCGCAGCGGGTGTGCCTGCCCCATCCTGAGATTTTCGCCGCGCTGACGCCGGGTGCGACGCTGCTGGTTAATGATGGCAAGATCCGGCTGCGCGTGACGGCATGTGGCGCGGATTTTGCGGAGTGTGAAGTTATCGCGGGCGGGGTGATTTCCAACCGCAAAGGCGTGAACGTGCCCGACGTCGAGCTGCCGTTGGCCGCCTTGTCGGAGAAAGACCGGGCGGACCTCGAATTTGTCTGCGCGCTGGGTGTGGACTGGCTTGCGCTGAGCTTTGTGCAGCGCGCCTCGGACGTGGAGGAGGCGCGCGCGCTGGCGCAGGGCCGTGCTGCGATCCTGTCGAAGATCGAAAAGCCGGGGGCGGTGGACCGGTTTGATGAAATCCTCGCGGTGTCGGACGGCATCATGGTTGCGCGCGGCGATCTGGGGGTGGAGCTGCCGGTGCAGGCGGTGCCACCAATCCAGAAACGGCTGGTGCGCAAGTGCCGTGTGGCGGCCAAGCCGGTGATTGTTGCGACACAGATGCTGGAGTCGATGATCGAAAGCCCGATGCCAACGCGGGCGGAAGTGTCGGACGTGGCGACCGCGATCTACGAGGGCACAGATGCGGTCATGCTGAGCGCTGAAAGCGCCGCGGGCAGTTACCCGGTTGAGGCGGTGCAGACGATGGACAAGGTCGCTGCCGAGGTGGAGCTGGACCCGACCTACACCCAGATCATTGAGGCGAGCCGGAGCGCGCAACGCGCCTCTGTCGCCGATGGGATCGTGGCGGCAGCGCGCGAGATTGCCGAGACGACGGATGTCGTCGCCATCGCCTGCTATACGCATTCTGGCACAACCGCATTGCTGACCGCGCGGGAACGGCCCCGCGTGCCCATCATCGCGCTGACCCCGATGCTGGACACCGCGCGGCGGCTGGCGCTCAGCTGGGGGTGCAACTGCGTGATCACCGGCGACATGGATCGGTTCAAGAGTGCTGTTGTCGGTGCGGCGCGGGCCGCGCGGGCCGAAGGCTTTGCCGGGCCGGAGGATCAGATCGTGGTGACCGCGGGGGTGCCGTTCAACACACCGGGGACAACGAACATCCTGCGGGTTGCGCCCTGTGACGAACGTTTGATTTATAGCGCTGACCCAGAGTAGTGTCCGCATATGCACGCGGATATTGCACTTGTACTCGGTATTATCATCGGCGGTTTGTCGGTCCCTTCGATCCTTTCGGCCCTGTCAGACAGCCGGGCGCCGCGCGCCTCGGCGCTCACGATCCTGATCGCGGCGGGCCTGGTCTACTACGCCTTCACCACGCATCCCGGCGGCTACACTTTGCAGGACATCCCGGACGCTTTCGTGCGTGTTGTCGCGCTGGTGGTGAACTGACGCGGGCAACCTCCGCCCGACGAATCCCCTTGCCTTATGGCCATTGCCGTTCTAAACGCGCCGCTCTACCCGTGCGGATGGCTGATGTGGCATGCCTTCCCGTGCGTTTATCTCAAGTTGAGGAGACTAAAATGCCCAAGATGAAGACCAAGTCGAGCGCCAAGAAGCGCTTCAAGGTCACCGCCACCGGCAAGGTGCTGGCGGGCCAGGCCGGCAAGCGGCACGGCATGATCAAACGTCACAAGAAATTCATCCGGGACGCGCGCGGCACCACCACGCTGTCGGCCCCCGATGCCAAGATCGTTAAGGGCTTCATGCCCTACGACCGCTGAGAGGAGTCTGACCCATGTCCCGGACCAAAGGCGGAACCGTCGCCCACGCGCGGCACAAGAAAGTCATCAAGGCGGCCAAGGGCTATTACGGCCGGCGCAAGAGCACCTTCAAGGTCGCGCGCCAGGCGGTGGACAAGGCGAACCAGTACGCCACCCGCGACCGTCATAACCGCAAGCGCAACTTCCGCGCCCTGTGGATCCAGCGGATCAACGCGGCCGTGCGCGCCCATGACGAGGCGCTGACCTACTCGCGCTTCATCAACGGCCTGAACTTGGCTGGTATTGAGGTGGACCGCAAAGTGCTCGCCGATCTGGCGGTGAATGAGCCCGCAGCCTTCGCCGCGATCGTGGATCAGGCGAAGGCCCAGCTGGCCTGACCCCCGTAAGGCGCGCATGCGCTGCACACCATCCCGTATCGAAAGCCGCTCCGCTCTGGGGCGGCTTTTTTCGTTCGGGAATTTGTTGTGTCCAACGTAAGCTGCGCGCGGGCACTGCGTATTTTGCAACAAAGGGCGACCGATGGGACCCGCATACCGTTTTGTTCAGCACTGCGCCGACGTGGCGGGCGAGGTTTACACCGAAAGCGAATTGGCGCGTCACGCCGCTTACACGGTTACCAGTTGGTCATCAGGGTTCGGCACTGTTGTCTGGATGCTCTTCTACTACTTTTACGACCATTACTTTCTCGATGGTGAAAGCTTAGTCGTCATAAGAAACTTGACCGCGCTTGCGTTTGTCTTCGCACTGCTTCCCTTCTTTTTGCGCTATGGCGTGGTCGTTGCGACTGTCGTCGGACTTGTTACATCTGTCCCCTTGATACTGCTTTGGACTTCGGTTCTTGGTGCGGATTCTGGTCTGCATCTTTTTTTGTTCATTGTGATTGTGAATGGTTTGACAATCCTAGGGGCAAAATACGTCATTCTCGCAAGCGTAGGCACATTGGTCGTTTTAGGCGCTGCGCTGTTCGCTGAATTGGCGTTCGATCAACCATCTAATTGGGTGCGCGTTGACGAAACGCTCCTCAACACGGTTTGGGTGATTTCGGCTACAAACACCGTGCTGCAACTTGCAACCACCATCCGCGTTCTTATGGACCAACTCGCCAGAACAGAGGAGGCGCTAGCCGCCGAACACGCACGCTCCGAGGCGCTGCTGCAAAACCTTTTGCCTGACGACATCGCCAGCCGGCTCAAGAACAACCCCGGTGAAATCATCGCCGATGGCCTCCCCGCCGTGACGCTGCTGTTCGCAGACATCGTTGATTTTACCCCGCGCGCCGCGCGCCTGTCTCCCGAAGAGGTTGTCGGCTTTCTCAACCGCATCTTCTCCGCGTTCGACCGGCTCGCCGCTGAGCGGGGCCTCGAAAAGATCAAGACCATCGGGGACGCCTACATGGTTGCCGCCGGCCTGCCGAACCCACGCCCCGACCACGCCGAGATCATGGCCGATATGGCGCTGGCGATGCGGGCGGCGGTTGCGGGACTCTCGCAGGAGATCGGCGAGGACATCCAACTGCGCATCGGCCTGCATTCCGGCCCCGCCATCGCCGGGGTCATAGGCACCTCCAAGGTGTTCTACGATGTGTGGGGCGACACGGTGAACACGGCTTCGCGGATGGAAAGCTACGGCGCTTCGGGGCGTATTCAGGTCACGTCGGCAACGCGAGCGCAGCTCAAGGCGTCCTACACCTTCACGCGGCGCGGCGTTCAGGACATCAAGGGCCTTGGACAGATCGAAACGCACTGGCTGGACGGGCCGCTAAATGCGTAAAGTCAGCGTAGACTGAAATGCGGAGCACCGCGCATGCGGGCCGGTTGTTCTCGACAAGGCCTGCCGTCGGTGGCGCGTCGCGATACGCAAGCACGTTCAAGGTCTGCGGCGTAGAATGTGCATGGACTTTGCGCCAACCCAAATCGAAAAGCCGCTCCGCTCCGGGGCGGCTTTTTCTTTTCACGCAACGGGCACCTCGTCCACCAGCCCGAAAAACGCGCTGAGCGTTGGCAGGTCGTGCTGGGACGGGGCAAAGACGACTTCTTCGCTGGTCGTTGCTTCACCGCTCAGGGGGACTTGAGCCACATCGTCGCCGCGCCCGGTGCTGGTTTTCCAGACAAAGCCAATGCCCATGCCGTTCGCTACCGCCTCATAGACCCCGTCGCGGGTATCGAGCGTCAGATAGGCCGAAGGCGTCAGCCCGTGGTCGCGGAAATAGCGATCGACAACTTTTTGGGTTGATGAGCCTTCGGCACGGAAAATCAGCCTTTGCTTCATCAGCTCTGCCGCGGACAGCTGCGCCGTGCCCGCAAGGGGGCTGTCCGGGGGGACAATCGCCACAACCGAATTGGCCAGCAGCACCTTGCGCCGAAACCGGCTGTCTTTCGGCACATTTGGCAGGATGCCGACATCGACCGAATGGTCGAGCACGGCGCGCATGATCTTCTGGAACGATCCGGTCGTCACGCGCAGCTCCACATCCGGATAGCGTTTGTTGAACGCGGCGACCAGCGTCATCCCCGGCATCGCGTTGCCCAGGCCCACCGACAGCACCCCGTGTTTGAGCGAGCCGTGGTTGCGCAAAAACCGGTCCAGCGCGGCGCTTTCGTCGAGGATGCGCGTGGCATAGTCACAAAGCTGCCCGCAAAAAGGTGTTGGCATCAGCTGGCCGTTGCTGCGGCTGAAGAGGCGGACGGCATAGGTCCGCTCAAGCCCGCGTACATGCTGCGACACGCCCGGGGCGGTCAGGCCAATCTCGCGGGCTGCGGCGGAATAAGAGCCGGTTTCCGCCACCGCGCGCACCGCCAAAAGCGCAGAATGTGAGATCGGCATCAAAGCCTCCCAAAGCGATTCTTTGCATTACCCGAAGTGTCGCTTTGCTCTGTAATAGCTGCGTTACACGCGGCCCGCACGATTGCGCTGTTAGCCGCATCTGCTGCGGGCCTTACGATCAAGTTTCAACGTGATTTCAATTGGATGGGGCCCTTGGCCCTAATATGGAAAGGTGTGCCTGGTGGGTGCGCACGTGCTTTTGTATCCCAAAGTGGCCGCAGGCCTTTGTGCCGCGGATGTGGATGGCGCGGCGCTGGTGCTGGCCGATCTGGACGGCTGCCTGATCTCTGAACGGCGCGCTTTCCCGGACACAGCGGCCTTTGTGGCGGGGTGCGGCGCGCGGCTTTGGATTGTGTCCAACAATGCGACCCATACGGCGGCAGAGCTGAGCGGCGCGCTGGCGCAGATCGGCGTGCCCGTTCCTGCCGGGCGAATTCTGCTCGCGGGGGAACAGACGCTTTTGCATCTTGCGCATCTCCTGCCGGGGGCCGGGCTTGCTATGTATGCCAGCGATAGCTTGCGGGACCGGGCGGCGTCGCTTGGCCTGCGAACCGATACGGCGGAGCCGGACCATGTCCTGTTGTGCCGAGACATGTCTTTTGCCATCCCCCAGATCGAAGAGGTCACGCGGCACCTCGCCCGCGGGGCGGCGCTTTGGGTGTCCAACACGGACCTGAGCCATCCCGGGCTTGACGGTCAGCCGGTGCCGGAGACGGGCGCGCTGCTCGCTGCGCTCCGCGCAGTGGCGCCGGACCTGACCTTCCGCTGCCTTGGCAAGCCGCACACCCACATGGTCGCACAGGTGCTGAAGGTGGCTGGGGCGCGTGCCGCGGACGCGGTGTTCATCGGTGACAACGCAGAGACGGACGGTAAGTTCGCCGCCGCCGCGGGCATCCCCTTTATCCATTTGCGCAGAGGGCCTGCGGCATGACGCTTTATATCCTGCGCACCGTGCTGAAGATGGCGCTGACGCTGTTCGTCATCATTTCGGCTGTCTTCTTTGCGACCCGCCTTACCGGCAGCCCGCTTGAGACCTTCCTCGGCGACGGGCTGACCGCCGAGGACCGGGAGCTGATGATCGCGTATTTCGGGCTGAACGGCTCCATCTGGGAGCAATACCTCGCCTATATGCGCGGCATCGTCGAAGGCAATTTTGGCCTGTCGTTCCTTGAACGTCGCCCGGTGGCAGAGATTGTGGCCGAACGGCTTTGGCCCTCGGCGCAGCTCTTGCTGGCCTCCATTGGCCTGACGCTCTGCATCGCGCTGCCTTTGGGTATTCTGGCCGCGATTTACCGCAGCGCATGGGTGGGCAGCGCGATTATGGCGCTGGCCTTCATTGGCTACGCGGTGCCGAATTTCGTGATCGCGACCTTCATGGTGCTGATCTTTGCCTTTTCCCTGAACTGGCTGCCCGTGGTGGGCAACGGGACGTGGGCGCATTTCATCATGCCGACAATTGCGATGTCGGGCGTGCTGATCGCGGCGCTGACGCGCTTTACCCGCAACGCGATGCTGGACGTGCTGGGGCAGGATTTCATGCGGACCGCGCGGGCGAAGGGGCTGCCTGAGGCGGTGGTCATCCTGAAGCACGGGCTGCGCAATGCGGGCGTGACCGTCCTGTCGGTTCTGGGCCTGCAAATCGCGGGGCTGGCGGCGGCAGGGAACGTCGTGGTGGAGGCGATCTTCAGCTGGCCGGGGATTGGCGAGCTTTTGGTGCAATCCGCCATCACCCGGGACTACCCGGTGCTGCAATTCGGCGTGATTGCCGTGGCGGCGGCGGTGATCGTGATCAACGCGCTGACGGACATCGCCTACGCCTTTGCCGACCCGCGCATCCGTCTGGGCAGGGGATAGCGCCGTGGCAATGGTCCGTCAGACATCCCGCGCCGCGCCGCTGATCGCCCTTTGGGCCGAGGCAAACTGGGTCCAGCGCGCTGCCGCGATCATCGCGATCCTGCTGCTGCTGGCGGCCTTGCTGGCGCCGCTGCTGGCGCCGTTTGATCCGCTGAAACAATCGCTGATCTCGCGCCTGCGCCCGCCCATCGGGTTCGAGCGGTTCCGCGACGGCTTCCTGCTGGGCACGGATGAGCTGGGCCGCGATGTGCTGTCCCGGACGCTTTACGGGCTGCGGCTCACGCTGGGGCTGGCGCTGCTGGGCGCGTGCATTGGGCTACTGATCGGCGGTACGCTGGGGCTGCTGGCCGGGCTGCGCCGCGGCTGGACCGAGGATGTGATCATGGCGGGTGTCGACCTGCAGATCGCCGTGCCTTTTACCCTGATCGCGCTGCTGATCCTGTCGATCTTCGGCTCTTCGCTGACGGTGATGATCTTCGTGCTCGGCATCGCCGGGTGGGAGCAATACGCCCGGATCGTCCGGGCCGAGGTGCGCAAGATCACCGAGCTGCCCTTTATCGAAGCCGCCCGCGCCTCGGGGGGCGGGCCGCGCTATATCGCGCGCCGCCATGTGCTGCCCAACATCGTCTCGCCGCTGGTGGTGCAGTTCACGCTGTCGCTGTCCAACATCGTGATCCTCGAATCCACCTTGTCCTTCCTTGGCCTCGGGGTGCAGCCGCCCACGGCCACGCTTGGCTCGATGGTGGGGTATGGGCGCGATTACATGCCGACGGCGCCGTGGATTGTGATCGCCCCCGCGGTGGCGATCATCCTTTTGACCTTTTCCGTGCAGATCCTTGGCGACTGGCTGAGGGACCGCGCCGATGTGCGCCTGCGCGGCCGCTAACCCAACGAGGCCAAGAATGCCCACAACCGCAACCAGGAGACTGAAATGAAAAAGCTACTTCTGACGACCGCCGCACTCGTCGCGGCCTCGGGCGCCTTCGCCCAGGAGATCACCGTGGGTGCTGCCAACGTGTCCAGCTACCTCGACCCGGGCCGCGATCACTCCAATGTGGGCTCGCAGTTCTATTACAACGCCTTCGACACCCTGATCGAGCGTGACCATTCCCAGCTGGCGCCTGTCTGGCAGCCCGCGCTGGCGACCGCGTGGACGCAGATCGACGATATGACGATGGAGTTCAAGCTTCGGACAGGCGTCAAGTTCCACAACGGCGAAGACATGACAGCAGACGACGTCGTCTTCTCGCTCAACCGCATGTACCAGGCGACCTTCGCGCCTTACGTCGTGCGTTCAAAGGACCGCCTGGGCAACTTTGCCGAGGCCGTGAAAATCGACGACTACACCGTGCAGATCAAGGTCGAGCGCCCCGAGCCGCTGTGGGAAACGCTGGTCTCGCTGCAGCAGGTCATGATCATCCCCGAAGACTACACCAAGGCGCTGTCGGGTGACCCGATGGTGGCCGAGGATGGCGATTACGAGGCGTTCTCCCTCGCGCCCGTCGGCACCGGCCCCTATTCGGTTTCCGAATTCGTTCCGGGTGAAAAAGTGGTCTATTCGCGCTTTGACGGCTTCTGGGGCGATGCCGCGCCGCTGGAAACCGCAACCGTGATCCGCATCCCCGAGACAGCGTCGCGCATCACCGCGCTCAAGACCGGCGAGGCGGACATCGTCACCAACATCGCGCCCGACCAGATCGACCTGATCGATAGCGATCCGAACCTCAAGACCGTTGGCAGCGCGACCGCCCTGTTCCACGTCATGATCATGAACGTGAACCACCCCAACCTGACGGACCCGAAAATCCGCCAGGCCCTGTCGCTTTCCATCGACCGCGACCTGCTGAACGAGGCGCTGTGGCTGGGCAAGGCCGTTGTGCCGTCGACTCACACGATGGAAGAGATGGGCGCGCTGCACATGCCCGAACTGACGACCTTCGAATACGACCCCGAGCGGGCGAAGGAACTGCTGGCGGAGTCGTCTTATGATGGCGCGGAAATCGTCTTTGACGCGTTCCCGGTCTACTACACCAACGGTGTGCTGGCCGCGCAGGCGATCATGGAGATGTGGGCCGAGGTGGGCATCAACGGCCGCCTGAACGTGACCGACAAGTGGACCGGCAACGATCCGGAGATGATGACGCGCTCCTGGTCCAACCCGATGTACTTTGCCGACCCGTTTGGCTCCTTCGGCGTGATGTGGGCGCCCGAAGGTCCCTCCGAAGGCGCAGGCCGGTTCAACACCGATGCCGCATATGCCGAAAGCTGGGCGCGGTTCCGCTTCAGCCAGGACATCGAAGAGCGCAAGGCGGCCTATGTCGAGCTGATGGAACGGATCAAGCAGGACCCGCCGGTTCTGCCGCTCTACCGTCCCTTTGAAAGCTGGGGCATGCAGCAGTCCGTCAACTGGGCACCGCAGCCGGGGCACATCCCCTACGTGCTGGACTTCCGCGCGGGCTCGATTTCCATGAGCGGCAGCTAAGACACACGCGTGCGGCGGGGCAGGCGCCTCGCCGCATCGCTTTTTTGCAAAGGACACGGCCCATGACCCTGCGGATCGCCATCGTCACCGACATTCACCACGGTGCGCCCAGCCACACAAAGCGCGGCGACACGGCGCTGCGCCTGATGGAGGGTTTTGCCGCATGGGTTAAAGAGACGGCGCCTGACATGGTGCTCGACCTTGGCGACCGGATTTCCGACATTGACGAGGAAACGGACTTGCGGCTTGAGCGGGAAATGGCAAAGGCCTTTGCCGCAATCGACGTGCCCGTCCACCACATGAACGGCAATCACGACCGGGACCATCTGACCGTCGCCCAGAACGAAGAGATCTTCGGCCAGCCCATGCAGAACGAGGTGCTGGACGCGGGCGATTGGCAAATCGCGCTCTGGCGCGCCGATGCCAAGATTGACCATGCGCCCGAGCGGCGCGGCTTCAACCTGCCGGAGCCGGACCTTTTGTGGCTGTCGCGGACCATTCAGGCCGCCACAAAGCCCACGCTGGTCGCCAGCCACGTGCCGGTGTCGGGGCATGGGCAAGGCGGCAACTACTATTTTGAGCGGAACGAGCAATTCTCCCGCTATCCGACCAGCGACCGGGCGCGGCAGGCACTGGCGCAGGCGCGGGTGCCAGTGATCTGCGTTGCGGGCCATGTGCACTGGAACACGGTCACCACCGTCGATGGCATCCCCCACCTGACCCAGCAAAGCCTGACCGAAAGCTTTACGACCCAAGGCGCCCCGGCAGAAGCGTGGGGCCTGATGACGCTGGACAAGACCGTGCATTGGCAGGTCTTCGGGCACGACCCGTTCGAGGCGCGCCTGACCCCGCAAACGGGCCGCTGGACGCCCCCTTTGATGCCGTTCTGATATGCTTGAGAAGCCTGTCCTGTCGGTCAAGAACCTGTCCGTCGCCTTTGGTGATGCGGTTGCAGTGCACGATTTGTCTTTTGACATCCACGCCGGCGAAACGCTCGCGCTGGTCGGGGAAAGCGGGTCGGGCAAGTCGGTGACGGCCCTGTCTGTGCTGCGCCTGATCGAACGCGAAGGCGGGCGGATCGCGGGCGGGCAGATCCGCCTTGGCGCGGATGCGCCCGTGGATCTTGCCGCGCTGACCGACCGCCAGATGCAGGCGTATCGGGGCAACCGCGTTTCGATGATTTTTCAGGAGCCGATGACCTCGCTCAACCCGGTGATGCGGATTGGCGAGCAGCTGTGCGAAGTGCTGCGCCGGCATCAGGGGATGAACCGGAGCGACGCGATGCAAGCGGCAGAGGCTGCGCTCGCGCAGGTGCGCATCCCCGAGCCTGCGCGGCGCCTGCGGCAATACCCGCACGAGCTGTCGGGCGGTCTGCGCCAGCGCGTGATGATCGCCATCGCGCTCGCCTGCCGCCCCGATGTGCTGATCGCGGATGAGCCGACAACCGCGCTTGATGTGACGACGCAGGCCGAGGTGTTGAAGCTGCTCAAGACGCTTCAGGCCGAGATTGGCATGGCCATTCTCTTCATCACCCACGACATGGGCGTTGTGGCGGAGGTTGCGGACCGTGTTGTCGTGCTGCGCCGCGGGGTGACCGAAGAGGTCGGCACGGTCACGCAGCTGTTCGAGACGCCGCAATCGGACTATGCCCGGGATCTGATGGCGGCCACGCCCAAGCTGGGCCAATCGCCCATCCGCCCGCCGGTGCCGCAGGCCGCGCCGGTGCTGAAGGTCTCTAGCCTGTCCAAAAGCTTTGCGCAGAATGGCGGGCTGTTCACGGCCAAGACGCGCACCCACGCCGTGCGCGATGTCTCGTTCGAGATTTACCCCGGGGAGACCCTTGGCCTTGTGGGCGAGTCGGGTTGCGGGAAATCCACGCTCAGCCGGTCGCTGATGCGCCTGATCGAGCCGGACGCGGGCACCATCCAGCTTGCGGGGCAGGACATCATGGCGCTGGGCGCGGCGGGGCTGCGGCAAGCGCGCGGCAAGGTGCAGATGGTGTTCCAGGACCCCTTCGCCAGCCTCAACCCGCGCATGACCGTCCGCGATCTGATCACGGAACCCGCCTACTTGCATTCGGGCATCAGCGGGCTGGAACGCGACGCGCTGGCGCGCGATCTGCTGCAAAAGGTGACGCTGGACCCGGACGTCGCGGACCGCTACCCGCACCAGTTCTCCGGCGGCCAGCGCCAGCGCCTGTGCATCGCGCGCGCGCTGTCGGTCTCCCCCGAGCTGATCGTGGCGGATGAGGCGGTCTCTGCTCTTGATGTCTCCACGGCGGCGCGGGTGACCAAGTTGATGCAGGAGCTTCAGGACGCGCTTGGCCTGTCCTTCCTTTTCATCAGCCACGACATCGCCGTGGTCGAACGCGTCAGCCACCGCATCGCGGTGATGTACCAGGGCCAGATCGTTGAGATCGGCGGGGCAGAGCAGGTGCTGCGCAACCCGCAACACGCCTACACGCAAAAGCTGCTGTCGGCTGTGCCTGCGGCAAAGCCCCGGCCGCGCCCGTCGCCGCAAAAGGCCGAAACGGTGGGCTAGCTTGCAATCCTGATGTCGCTTCAGCTGCGTTCAAACGGCCATTTGAACCAGCTGTTCTTGTAGCCCGCAAGAAACCAATTGAGCGGCGTATAGCGGATAAAGATCAGGTACATCCCTGCGCAAGCGACCAGCGCGTAAAGCGCGGCGGCTGGCACCGCGATATGCTGGTTCCATCCTGCCTCCACCATCCAGATCGACGCGCGGTACACGATGAACAGGTGAGCGATGTAGATAAAATACGCCATCTCGATCCCCCAGCGCAGCACGGCGTTTGAGCGCGTGATCAGCCGCTCGCTCAGGCCAATGAGACCAAAGCTGAAACTCAAGCCTGCCACCGCGACAAGCGCCTGGCGCAACAGACCTGGCCAGGGTGCGTAGTACCAGATCCCCAAGGCGCCATGCGCCGCAAACCCAAAGGCAAGCAGCGCAGCGATCACGGGCCAGCGCGACAACGTCTTGAGTGTCTCGCGTGCCTGCCACAGCCCTTGACCAATCCAGAAGTAGAACCCGTACATCGCGAAGGCAGACAGGTTGGGATCCCACAGCGTGTTTGGCGCGTCTTGCCAGACGTGGTCACGGTTCCAAAGGCCCAGCAGCGCAATCGGCACGATCAGAAGCACAGCCCGCCACGGCGGCGCCAGTACCCATCCCGGCGCAATATGCCGCGTCAGCGGCGCCGCGGCGCAGAGGATGACAAGCACCCACAGAAACCACAGATGCGCCAACACCCCGAAATCAAATGGCCGGAACAGGGAAAAGACCCACATCGCCGCCATCAGGGTCACGAAGATGCGGACAAACCGATCCTGCAGAAAGGCAGCCGGCCCGCGCCTCTCAAGGCTCATTTGGGCAAAGAACCCGGCCAGCAGGAAAAACACCGGCATCCGCCACAAGTGAATCCAGATCGACGTCATGGCCGTCAGGGCGCTGGCCTCCGGCTGGGCCGCGCTGGAACCCGGGGCAAAACGGATCAGAAAGTCATCACGCAGGTAAACGCCTGACGCGTGCAGGACGAGGCCCATCAGCATCGCTCCCGCGCGCAGGGCGTCAAGCCCGTGATATCTGTGTGCCGCCTGCGTCATGCGTCAACGCTAGCGACGTTCTTGCCCGTTCGCAAAGGTGACAGGGCCGCGCGCGCGCCGCTCTAAAACACCGCGTGGGCGCCGCGCTGGTCTTCCACGTGCCCCCGGGCCAGCCGCGCATAGTGCTGGGCGAGCGTTTCGGTCCCGAACTCAGGCGTTGCATCCGCGTCATAGCGCGCCCCGTCCCAGACCAGCATCGACTCGGTTGCATAGTATCGCCCGATCTTTGCCAACTCCGCCTTATCGCGCAGGCCGAACAGGCGCAGCGCGGTGATGATGGTGCTGAGCAAGGCAACGGGCACCTGGCGGAATTTCGGCGTCAGCCCCAGCGCCTCGAACAGCATCGCGCCCTGCTCGCGCGGGGTGATCGCGGGGCCGGGGCCGCCGATGGGCAGGACGCGGCCTTGCAGGCTCGTGTCCACGACGCATTTCGCCAGATATCGCCCCAGATCGCCGTCGCTGATCGGTTTGCAGGCGGTCAAGGTGCCGTCCCCAAACAGCAGGAAGGGCTTGCCCGCGCGCAGACGCTCCACCTGGCCCGAAAGCGATTTGAAAAAGGCGGTCGGGCGCACGATTGTTCCCATCATCGGGGCGGCGCGCAGCTTTGCCTCAAAGGCCAGCTTTGCCTTTTGAAACCCCAGAAGGGGCCGCTGCACGCAGATCGCGGACAGCAGGATGAAATGCTGGACGCCTGCCGGGACAGCCGCCCCAAGGATCGCGGCGTTCAGCAGGTGATCGACGGCTTCGGCATCCGCGGGCGTGCCGGTGCGGGAGGCCAGGCAGGACATCACGACCTCAGGCCGCACCTCCTTCATCCGCTTGGCAAAATCCGCGCCGCGCTCCGGGGCGTGCACCTCGTGCCCTTCGGACAGCAGCGCCGCGTGGGCCGCGCGCCCGATTGTGCCCGTCGCACCAAACAGCATGATCCGCGCCATCGCACGACCCCCGTCTGTAAGCCTCTCCTGACACTAAAGTTCATTTGCGGGCAATGCCATAGGCATGCGGGTGAGGCGCATGTCGGATTCAGTAAATCAATGCACGAAACCGCTTGATGCTGATTGG
This sequence comes from Pseudomonadota bacterium, assembly GCA_039817385.1. Taxonomy (GTDB): domain Bacteria; phylum Pseudomonadota; class Alphaproteobacteria; order Rhodobacterales; family Rhodobacteraceae; genus JBCBCP01. The sequence continues at coordinate 379,151 of JBCBVY010000002.1, forward strand.
AGCCAGCCGCATAAATCGATCGGTATAGGTAGGAGACTGTAGATGAACTTGACGCGGCTCGTGTATTATTCGCAGCGGAACCCGTCCGAAAACCTCGACGCCCAGCAGCTGATCGAAACCTGTCAGCGCAACAATCGGCGGATGAACCTGACGGGTATGCTACACTACAACGGCGACCATTTCCTGCAGGTGGTCGAAGGGGGGCGCGTCGAAGTATCGGCGCTGTATCACCGTATCAGCCGCGACCCGCGCCACAGCAACATCATCCTTCTGGCCTGTAACGATGTGCGCGAGCGGTTATTTGCGACCTGGTCGATGGGCCTTCACCAGGGGATGGACGATAAGGCGCGCCAAATTTACCTGCGCTACTTCTCGACAGATGACATCAACCCCGAAACGGTGAATGTCGAAAGCCTGCTCGACGTGATGCAGGACCTTTCGGTCGAAATGTCGCCGCGCCTGAACGTATCGTCCTAAGGGCGTGCGCGGGGTTCAGTTGCCCCGCCGCATCCGCCGCTTGAACTGGCTGAGCGCGCGTTCAGCCGCGTTTGCCCGCCCTTCGGCGTCGGCCAGGCGGCGGCGCAGGCGGGACATTTCCCCTGTCATCAGCGCCGTGCGCCCCACATCGGCGTCCACGCCGCGCTGCCGGGCGAGAAAGTAGCCCACAGCAACCGCGCAGACGAGCAGGACAAGCGTGATACCAAACTGCAAAGCAAGTGAAGCGGTCATGGCGTGATCTCCGGCTGTGCGCCGATGAGGCGCAGTTCCACCCGCCGGTTCCGTGCGTCTTCGGTGTCGCTGCCCTCAGTCAGCGGCATCCGCGCGCCGAACCCGACGACTTCAAAACTGGATGTGTCGATTCCCGCCGCTTGCATCACGGCGGAGATGGCCTCGGCCCGGTCCCAACTTAGCGTCAGGTTAATGCTATCCGATCCGCGGGAGTCCGAGTGCCCGGCGATCTGAACTCTGGCCTCGGGGCAATCAGCGACCCGCTGGCCGATCATCTCGATCGTCGAAACATAGCGCGGATCGACATCTGCGCTGCCTTGGGCGAACTGGAAGCGGGTTTGTTCGAGAATGGGGACCAGGCGGTCAAAACATGTCGGTACTGGCTCTGGTGCGGGAAGTACGACGACCTCAACCGGCTCTGCGGTCTCCAAGGGGGTCGGTTCGGCCGGTTCCCGTGCGGCGACGGGTTCCGCGGCGACGACAGGTTCAGCGGCGCGTTCTGGCGCGCGTTCGATCTCCGGTGCCGGGCGCGTTTCGGATGCGGGGGCCACGACGGCGGCGACGTCGCGCGAGGAGCCTACCGACAGCGTCATCGTTAGCAGCCCGGCGCTCGCCAAAACAAAGACGCAGCCGCAGGCCAGCGCGATCATTGCAACCGAGCTGCGCCCCGGCACTTCCGCCAGCCGCGCCGCATGTGCCGGCGAAAGCCCGGCGGCCCGGTAATTGGCCATCGCCTTATCCCGCTGTGATGAACCTGACATTGTACCCCCCTACTGGTAAAAAGTGACCGAAACCGACCCGTTCCCGTTTTCAAAATGGACCTGGATCCCGAGCAGCTGCGCTGTTTCGCGGATCATGGCCTCGTTGTCTTTCAAATTCAGTTCGCTGCGCCCGTCATCGAGCACAACGGTCAAGCCCAGTTCGCGCACGCTGTGCTGCAGGACCGTCTTGAGGCGATGTGAGTACATTACTGGCGTCATCGCCGCGCATCTCCGTTTACGATTCTTCGACCAGAATAGGCCAAGTCTGGTGGCTGGCAAAGCCAATGACGCAACAACTTGCGGTTTGTCGCATATTTCGTGTGGATAAAGGGGATGCAGGGCGCAGATCGTGCGCTTGCCCTTGTGGGCGAAATTTCCTAGCAGACGCGCAAAGCGAGGAGCCGCGCATAATGGACGATCTCAAGGACAAATACCTCGGGCTGATTGCCGACGCTGCCAATGAGGAGAGCCTTGAAGCGCTGCGCGTGCAGGCCGTGGGCAAGAAGGGCGAGGTCAGCCTGAAGATGCGCGAGCTGGGCAAGATGACGCCCGAAGAGCGGCAGGTTGCCGGCCCCGCGCTGAATGCCCTGAAGGACGAAATCAACAGCGCGCTGGCGGCCAAGAAGGCGGCGCTGGCCGATGCCGCGCTGGATGAGCGCCTGCGGTCTGAATGGCTCGACGTGACGCTGCCCGCCCGCGGGCGGCGGCAGGGCACGATCCACCCGATTTCCCAAGTGACCGAAGAGGTCACCGCGATCTTTGCGGAGATGGGCTTTGCCGTGGCCGAGGGGCCGCGCATCGACACCGATTGGTACAATTTCGACGCGCTGAACATTCCCGGCCACCACCCCGCCCGGGCGGAGATGGACACGTTCTACATGCACCGGGCGGAAGGCGACAATCGCCCGCCCCACGTGCTGCGCACCCATACCTCGCCCGTGCAGATTCGCAGCATGGAAGCGACCGGCGCGCCGACGCGCATCATCTGCCCCGGCGGCGTCTACCGAGCGGATTACGACCAGACCCACACGCCGATGTTCCATCAGGTCGAGGGGCTGGCGATTGATACGGACATCTCGATGGCGAACCTGAAGTGGACGCTGGAAGAGTTCGTCAAAAGCTATTTCGAGGTGGACGGCGTCGACCTGCGCTTCCGCGCCTCGCACTTTCCGTTCACTGAGCCGTCAGCGGAGGTTGATATTCGGTGCAGCTGGGAAGGCGGCACGCTGAAGGTGGGCGAAGGGGAAGATTGGCTGGAGATTCTCGGCTCCGGCATGGTGCACCCCCATGTGCTGCGCGCAGGCGGCATCGACCCAGACCAGTGGCAAGGCTTTGCCTTTGGCATGGGGATCGACCGGATCGCGATGCTGAAATACGGCATCCCCGACCTGCGCGCGTTTTTCGATTCGGACCTGCGCTGGCTGCGCCATTACGGGTTCAGCGCGCTGGATGTGCCGACCCTGCATGGCGGCCTGAGCCGGTAGCGCTTTGATCTCCGAACGCCGTGCTGGTTGAAAGCGGCCCTTCCCTTACGGCGGCACAGCCGCCTATCGGGCAGTGGGGGAGGATTTTTTAGGAACGGAGAAGGAGTGGGGTCTCGCCCTTGCTTAGCGCCGTTGGCCTGCCATGTTTGTGGCGAAATGGAGGGGCGCTTGAAAGGTCGGATCATCCTTGTTGGTGTGTTGGTGACGTTCATCGTGATTGCCCATGTCTTTCTGTGGCGCTCGGACATGGAGACGGGGCTGAAGCTGGTGTTTACGGTGATCAATGCGCTGGGTTGGACCATCGTTCTGGCCCCCATGCTGCTGATTGACCGTTGGCTCGACGCCATCAAAAGCCGGAACAAGACCGAATGATCCTGATCGTTGAAGGCAATTCCCCGGAGCGGGTCGCGCAGGGCAAGACCGGGGCGGACGCGTTTGTGCGCACGTTCAAGGCGCTCGGTTTTGAGGGGGAGATGCGCGTGGTGCAGCCCGACACGGCCCCCTTGAACGTGTCGGATTTCGCCGAAGCGCGCGGGGCGGTTTTTACCGGGGCAGGCAACGACTGGGCCACTGACGCGCCGGAGGCGGCGGCGCAGCGCGCCGCGATGGAAGAGGCGCTCGAGGCGGGCGTGCCAATCTGGGGCAGCTGCAACGGGCTGAACCTCGCGGCGTGCGTTCTGGGCGGCACCGTCGGGGCCTGCCACAAGGGGATGGAGGTTGGTCTTGCGCAAGACCTGTCATTGACCGACGCCGGGGCCACGCACCCGATGATGGCCGGGCGGGCCAGCGGCTTTGCCGTGCCGTGCATCCACCGGGATGGGGTGATGGCCCTGCCCGCAGGGGCCGAAGTGCTGGCCGGCAATGACCACCACCCGGTGCAGGCGATGGTCTATGAGCAAGGCGGCGCGCGGGTCTGGGGCACGCAGTACCATCCGGAGCTGAGCCTAGGCGACATCGCGCAATATGTGCAGGACCGGGGCGGGCTGTTTGACGCCTTTGGCGCGCAGGCCGCGGACATGGCGGCGGCGGAGCGTGATGCAGAAGCCGCCGCGCGCCTGTCTACCACGCCCGCGGCGCAGGCGGTGCCCGAGCGCGCGCGCGAGCTGCGCAATTGGCTGGCCATTTTGTGAGGTGACATGCCCGGTCAGGTGACGCAGCGTGCAGGCATGCGGTTGATCCTTCTCCTGCTCCTCTTGTTGCCCGTCCACGCCTTTGCTTGCGGCGGGGCGGATGACCCTTGTGTTTTGCCGGACGGGCGCAGCTATCACCTGCGTGTGCCGGATGGCTGGGATGGGGCGTCGCCGTTGCCGGTTCTGATGCATTTTCACGGCTGGCAGCGGCAGGGCACCCTAGTGATCCGGCACGGCCGGATTGCGTCCGCAACGGTGAGGCGCGGCGTGCTGCTGGTCGCGCCGAATGGCGCGCGCAAGACCTGGGATTTCTGGACGGCGGACACGCCGGACGTGGGATTTGCCGATGCGGTGCTGGCGGATGTGCGCACCCGGTTCCCGGTCACGGAGGTTTATGTGTCGGGCTATTCCTACGGCGCTGCGATGGCGTGGCGCTTTGCCTGCCAGTCGGGGGATGACATCGCCGCGCTGCTGGGGATCAGCGGCACGCTGCCCCAGTCCGAGACATGTCCGGAGGCGCCCGCGCAGGTGCGCCACGTGCATGGGCTAGACGACACGGTCCTGCGCTTTCCCTTTGGGCCAAGGGGCGAGGTGGACCATGCCGTGGCGCTCTGGCGGGACCACTACGGCTGCACGGCGGGCATCATCGCAGGGGACTGGAACGCGCGCGATTTCCTGACCTTTACCCGCACCACGTGGTCTTGCGACGGCGGTGCGGTCACGCTTGATACCCATCCCGGCGGGCATTTCATCCCGCACGGCTGGATCGCGCGGCAGCTGGATCAGATGCTGGGCCTGCCACCGTCCTATCCGTGAACTGTTTCCCACTGTAACGGTTTTGCACTACGCTACGGGGATGGACGAGCCCTCCGACCTAGAAGCGCTGATCGGCTACAACCTCAAGCGTGCTTACGTGATTGTCGCCGCCGACCTGCGGGAGGCGGGCGATCCCGATGGGCTGTCACCGCGTGTCTTCACCGCGCTAGCCCTTTGCGTGGCTAGCCCGAACATCACGCAAAGCGCGCTGGCCCGGCGGATGGGCATTGAACGCTCGGGGCTTGTGGCCATCGCGGATGAACTTGAGGCGCGCGGGTTCTTGCGGCGTGCGCCCGTGCCCGGGGACCGCCGCGTGCAGGCGCTGGTGCCGACAGAGGCGGGCCGTGCCGCCCATGCGCAAGCGCTTGCGGCGATGCAGGCGCATGAGGATCGCCTCTTTGCCCACATGACGGCCGAAGAACGGGCGCACCTGCTGACCTTGCTGCGCAAGATCCGGGTGCACGAGGACGACGGTTAGCGGAACTTTGGCGGGCGCTTTTCCAGAAAGGCGCGCAGTCCCTCCTTTGCCCCGTCAGAGCCTTGCGACAGCGCTGTTGCCAGGGCCTCGGTAAAGTACCCCTCGGCCCGGGGCATGTCCTGAATGCGGGCGATGGCCTGCATCATCAGGTAATTGGAGAAGGGCGCGTTGTCGGCAATTGTCCGGGCCAGCTTGTGCGCCAGCGGCAGCCCCTCGCCCGCGCCAACGCTGTAATGGGCGAGGCCCAGGGCCAGACCCTCTTCGGCGCCATAGCTGCGCCCGGTCAGCATCATCTCACGCATGCGGTCCGCGCCCAGAAGGCGGCCCACCCGCACCGTCGCCCCGCCGCCGACAAAGATGCCCCGCCGCCCCTCGGGCAGCTGGAACCGCACGTCCGGCTCTGCGATGCGCACATGGGTGGCCGAGGCAATCTCCAGCCCGCCGCCAATCACCGCGCCATGCAGGACCGACACGACCGGCAAGCCGCCAAACTCAATGGCCTCGGTCACCCGGTGCCAGCCCCGCGAGTGGTAGACGCCTTGAATCGGTTCGCGATGCTCATGCTCCGCGAGGTCCAACCCGGCACAGAAATGATCCCCCGCACCGCGCAGGATCACCACGTGCACGCCTTCGGGCGGGCGGGAGAAGAACGCGTCCAGCTCCGCGATCAGCGCATCGTTCACCGCGTTGCGCTTGTCCGGGCGGTCCAGCGTCAGCGTCGCGATGTCCCCATCGACGTCTATCCGTATCATCGACATGGTTGGTCCTCCCTCTGTGCAGGAATGTTTTACAGCATAACGGTTCTGCTGTATAGCGGTGCCAGGCAGGAGGACGATATGGTTGATTTCAGCGCGGTCAAAGCCATCGATTTTCACACCCACGCGGAAGAGCCCTGCAATCACGGGCGCGATGATGGCTACAACGAATTTCAGGCCGGTATGGCGAAGTATTTCAAGAACCCCGCCGGGGCCGAGGGGATGCTGCCCACCGTACAGGACACCGCCGCCTATTACCGCGCGCGCAACATCGCCGCCGTGATCTTTCCCGTCGATGCAGAGCGAGAGACCGGGTTTCGCCGCTACTCGAATGAGGAGGTTGCGCAGATCTGCGCTGAGAATGACGACATCCTGATCCCCTTCGCCTCCATCGATCCGCACAAGGGCAAGGCGGGCGCGCGCGAGGTCCGCCGGCTGGTGCGCGATTTCGGCGTGCGGGGGTTCAAGTTTCATCCCACGATGCAGGGCTTTTTCCCGAATGATCGGGAGGCGTGTTACACGGTGCTGGAGGCCTGCGCCGATGAAGGGGTGATCACCCTGTTCCATACCGGGCAGACGGGCGTTGGCTCCGGGATGCGCGGGGGGATGGGGATGCGGCTGAAATATTCGAACCCCATGCACCTTGATGATGTGGCGGTCGATTTTCCCGACATGCCGATCATCCTGGCGCACCCGTCTTTCCCGTGGACGGAGGAAGGGCTGGCCGTGGCGCAGCACAAACCAAACGTCTACTACGATATGAGCGGGTGGAGCCCGAAATACTTCCCCCCGACCTTCATCCAATACGCCAATTCGATCCTGAAACGAAAAATGCTGTTTGGCTCGGACTGGCCCGCGATCACGCCGGACCGCTGGCTTGCCGATTTTGAGGCGGCGCCGTTCAAGGACGAGGTCCGCCCGCTGATCCTGAAGGAAAACGCGCTGCGCCTGCTGGGAGAGGCGGCATGAGCGTCGTGATTGCGGGGGGCGGTATTGGTGGGCTGTCGCTGGCGCTGACGCTGCATCAGATTGGCGTGCCGTGCACGGTGCTGGAAGCCTCGTCCGAGATGAAGCCGCTGGGCGTTGGTATCAACCTTCAGCCCAATGCGGTGCGAGAGTTGTTTGATCTGGGGATCACAGCCGCAGACCTGGACCGCGTCGGCCTGCCGATCCGGGAATGGGCCCTGGTGGGGCTGAATGGTAAGGAGGTCTATGCCGAACCGCGCGGGCGCGATGCGGGCTATAACTGGCCGCAATATGGCGTGCACCGCGGGCAGCTTCACATGATGCTGTATCACAAAGTGGTGGAGCGGCTTGGCCCGGATGCCGTGCGCCTTGGCGCGAAACTCGCTCGCTATGAAAAGACGGCTGAGGGCGTGACCGTCACGCTCACGGATGGCAACACGCTGGATGCGCGGCTGCTGATCGGGGCGGACGGCATTCATTCCGCCGTGCGCGCGCAGATGCACCCGGACCAGCCGCCGATCCACTGGGGCGGCGCGCTGATGTGGCGGGGGACGGTGCGGATGAAGGCGCTGCGCACCGGGGCGAGCTTTGTCGGGCTGGGCACGCATACGCAGCGCATGGTCATCTACCCAATTTCCGCACCCGATGCGGAGGGCAAAAGCCTCGTGAACTGGATCGCCGAGGTCACGGTGGACAGCAGCGCGGGCTGGCAGCAGGACGGGTGGTTCCGGCCCGTGAGCCTTGCCGACTTCGCGCATCACTTTGACGGGTTTCGCTATGACTGGCTGGACGTGCCCGCGATGCTGGCCGCGGCCGATTGCTATTATGAAAACCCGATGATTGACCGCGACCCGGTGGGCACATGGGTCAATGGCCCCGCTGCGCTGATGGGCGATGCGGCCCATGCGATGTATCCAACGGGGTCCAACGGGGCGAGCCAGGCCATCGTGGATGCCCGCGTGCTGGGCGCGCAGATGCTGGCGCATGGCGTGACGCCTGCGGCCCTCGCCGCCTATGATGCAGAGCTTTGCGCGCCAGTGTCCGAACTGGTCCTGCGCAACCGCGGGGCGGGTCCGTTTGGCCTTCTGAATATGCTGAACGACCGCTGCGGCGGGGTGTTCGACGACATCGACGCGGTCATCCCGGCGGAAGAACGCGCGGCCTTCATGGCCAGCTACAAGGCCGCTGCCGGGTTCGCGATCGAGGCGCTGAACGCCGCGCCGCCGCGCATTCCCGAAGGGGCAAACGTGGCGGCCGCTTGACTTCCCCGCCCGCACGTCGCCCTTTGCCCCTATGATCTCGACCCTTGCCCTTTTCGTGCGCGCGATGGACCGTGCGCTGCTGCCCGAAACCCACCGCCTGACGCTTGAGGCCGTGTGCATCGACGTGCAAAGGCGCATGGGGATGGACCTTCTGGAGCCGGACGAGGCCCGCGCGATTATGGCGGAAATCGACGCAAAGGCCTCCGCTCTGCTGGCCGTTCTGGCGATCATCCTCGCCGCGTCCGCCTTTGTCTTTTCTTTGTCGCAGACCTGGCTCGCGCTGATCCTGATGATCGCGCAGGTGGCGGTGATCTCTGTGTCGATCCTGTACCTGCTGCGCTGCCTGATCTACGAGCCCGCGCCGCACCTGCGCCAGATCTTCGAGATGGGCGAGGCGCTGAACGAAAATGCCCTCCAGATCGAGGCGATCAAGCAGGTCAGCTATTTCAACCGGGTGATCGTCCAAACGGTGGTGACGTCGGTTCTGTTCTTCGTTATGTCCGCGCTGATTGGCATCGACGCTATGATGACGGGAACCGCGCAATGAAATTCACGCTGTCCTGGCTGAAAGATCACCTTGAGACTTCGGCCACCCTGGATGAGATCACCTATGCCCTGACGGACCTTGGCCTTGAGGTCGAGGAGGTCACGGATCGCGGCGCTGCGCTGGCCGAATTTACCATCGGCAAGGTGCTGAGCGCGGAGAAGCATCCCGACGCCGACCGGCTGCGCGTGTGCCAGGTGGCAACGGATGAGGGCACAAAGCAGATCATCTGCGGCGCCCCCAATGCGCGGGAGGGGATCACCGTGGTTGTCGCCAAGCCGGGGGTCTACGTGCCCGGGATCGACACGACCATCGGCGTGGGCAAGATCCGCGGGATTGAGTCGTTTGGCATGATGGCGTCCGAGCGGGAGATGGAGCTATCGGACGAGCATGACGGCATCATCGAATTGCCCTCTGGTGAGGTCGGGGATCGTTTTGTCGACTGGCTGGCGGCCCATGACCCGGCCAAGGTCGACCCGGTGATCGAGATTGCGATCACCCCCAACCGCCCCGATGCGCTCGGCGTGCGCGGCATTGCACGCGATCTGGCGGCGCGGGGCCTTGGTACGCTGAAGCCCGCCTATGAGGCGCAGGTCGAAGGCGCGTTCCCCTGTCCGATCTCCGTCACCATTGACGAGGATACGGTTGATCAATGCCCGGTCTTCTTTGGCCGGATGATCCGCGGTGTGAAAAACGGGCCCAGCCCCGACTGGCTTCAGGATCGCCTGCGCGCCATCGGCCTGCGCCCGATCAGCTTCCTCGTCGATGTGACCAATTACTTCACCTACGACCTGAACCGCCCCCTGCACGTCTTTGACGTGGCCAAGGTGGCGGGCGGTGCGCTGCGGGTGCACCGGGCCGCGGGCGGCGAAGAGCTGACCGCGCTGGATGAGAAGACCTACGTGATGCAAGAAGGGATGACGCTCATCTCTGACACAAACGGGGTCGAAAGCATCGGCGGCGTGATGGGCGGGCTGCACTCCGGCTGCACGCCCGAGACGACGGATGTCTTCGTGGAGGCGGCCTATTTCGACCCGATCCGCACTGCTTACACAGGCCGCGCGCTCAAGATCAATTCGGACGCGCGCTACCGGTTCGAGCGGGGGATCGACCCGACGTTTACCCCGCAGGGTCTTGATCTGGCCTGCGAGATGATCGTGGACATTGCGGGCGGTGAGGTGTCGGACGTCGTGCAGGCTGGGGCAATCCCCAACACCGCGCGCGCCTACAAGCTGAACGCAAAGCGGGTCGAAAGCCTTGTGGGCATGGAAATCCCCGAGGCGACGCAGCGCCAGACGCTCACCGCGCTCGGCTTCACGTTGGAAGGGGACATGGCCCATGTGCCCAGCTGGCGCCCCGATGTGATGGGAGAAGCCGACCTAGTCGAAGAGGTCGCGCGTATTGCGTCCCTGACCAAGCTTGAGGGGCGGCCCTTGCGCCGCTTGACCCCGGGTGTGGCCACGCCCGTGATGACGCCGATGCAGCGCCGCGAGCAGATCGCGCGCCGGACCGCGGCGGCGCTCGGCTATAACGAACTGGTCACCTACAGCTTTATCGACAAGGCGTCGGCGGCTCTCTTTGGTGGCGGCGACGATGCAACAATGCTCGCCAACCCAATCGCGTCCGACATGAGCCATATGCGCCCCGCGCTGCTGCCCGGGCTACTAAAGGCCGCGGCCCGCAATCAGGCGCGTGGTCACGCGAACCTCGCGTTCTTTGAGGTCGGCCCTGCCTTTCACGGCGGCGAGCCGGAAGAGCAGCACCTGCTGGTCTCGGGCCTTCTGACGGGCCGCGCGACGTCAAAGGACATCCACGGGGAAAGCCGCGACGTGGACGTGTTTGACGTGAAGGCGGATGCCGAAGCGATCCTTGCCGCGATAGGCGCGCCCGCACGCGTGCAGATCCTGCGCGGCGCGTCCGAATGGTGGCACCCGGGCCGTCACGGCATGATCTGCCTTGGGCCGAAAAAGGTGCTGGGCGTCTTTGGTGAACTGCACCCCAAGGTGCTGGCGGCGATGGACGTGAAAGGCCCCGCGATGGCCTTCACGCTCTGGCCCGCCGAGGTGCCGATGCCGCGCAAGAGCGGGGCAAGCAAAGGTGCGCTTGAGGTTAGCGATCTGCAAGCAGTAGAGCGGGACTTTGCCTTTGTTGTCGATGCGGAGGTCGAGGCCCTTACGCTGGTGAACGCAGCGCTCGGTGCCGACAAGGGGCTGATCGAAGAGGTGCGCGTCTTTGACGAGTTCATCGGCGGCAGCCTTGGCGCGGGCAAGAAGAGCCTTGCCATCACCGTGCGCCTGCAACCCAAGGACGCAACGCTGAAAGAGGCGGAGATCGAAGCCGTTGGTGCCAAAATCATCGAAAAGGTCACAAAGGCCACCGGCGGCACGCTACGCGGCTAAGCAAATAAAACGGGCGCGTGGTCAAACATCCACGCGCCCGTTCGAATTGGATTGCTTGTGTAGGTCAGGCTGCCTTGCGCCGCCGGCGCATGAAGCCCACCGCACCCAAACCGCCCAGCATAAGAAGTCCGCTGGCAGGCAGAGGGACCGCGCCACTGATTGTGATTTCGGCCAGACGCTCGTCGGTGCCGACGTCGCTCGCGAAGGTGAAAAGAGTGCCAGCTACGGCGACGGCCGGGTTGAAGAACGCGGTAAGAGACCCGCCATTGCCAAGCGACAGAAACCCGTTGAGCGGGCTGGTCGTGCCGTCGAACGTGCCGAGCGTTGCCACGCTGTTATCCACACCCGCGTTGCCCGCGGTCGCTCCTTTGAGCTGTGTGCCAGAGGTCATCCCACCTGCCGTGAATTGAAAGCTGGACGCCGCCGTGAAGCTGGAAGTCGACGAACCAATCACCAATGCGTCGACGTCAAAACCGGTCGTCTGACCGCCCGTTTCGCTCAACAAGGCCGAGTCGGTGATCGTCACGGAGGATACCGATTTGAGACCCAGCGCGCTCAGATCAATTTGATAGCCAAATTCGCCGGCCACGGTCGTTTCGGCGTCGATCAGGGCTTGTCCAGAAATAGTTATTGTCGCAGCTGACGCGGCAGAGGCTGCAAACGGTGCGGCAGCTAATGCCAGAACACGTAAAAAATTCATGTGGAATCACTCCAAATTACCCGCCAAAGAAAATAGCAGGTGGTTGGGGGGTTAACAAAGCGCTAATTCGTCGAAAAGAAGCGGAAAGACCATAGATTTGCCTAATTCTATTTGGGGTAGAAATTGCATGGTCAAAAGCGTAAACAATACGTCGGAAAGGGGCTGATTGTGCATCTTTGTGTATATCTATCCGGTGAGATTCATACGGATTGGCGTGATCGGATCATCGATGGGGCGAAGGGAGTCGCCGTGACTTTTTTGTCTCCGGTGACGGATCATGCCGCAAGCGACGAGTGTGGCGTGGCCATCCTCGGCGCCGAGGACAGCAAGTTCTGGCACGACCACAAGGGCGCGAAGCTGAACGCAATCCGGACGCGAACGGCGATCGAAGCTGCCGACGTCGTCGTCGTGCGCTTTGGCGAGAAGTACAAGCAGTGGAACGCGGCCTTTGACGCAGGGTATGCCGCGGCGCTGGGCAAATCGCTGATCGTGCTGCATGATCCTGATCATCAACATGCCCTGAAAGAAGTGGACGCCGCGGCGCTGGCTGTGGCCAAAGAGCCAGAGCAGGTCGTGCAGATCTTGGCATATGTCCTGAACGGAACGCTGCCCGGCTGACGGGACGCGCCGCCTGCGCGGCATCGCCCGCCCGCCGGCCCTTGGCGCGCGCCGCTGTCACCGTTTAGGCTGAGGCCAAAGGGGAGGGGCGCATGAAATATGACTATGTCATTGTAGGCGGCGGGTCCGCGGGCTGTGTGATGGCCGCGCGGCTGAGCGAGGATGCGGATGTTTCCGTCTGCCTGATCGAGGCGGGCGGGTCGGGGCGTGATCTGTTTATCCGCGCGCCCGCGCTGGTAGCGGGCATGATCTCTGGCCGGCCGCAGGTCAACAACTGGGCCTTTCACACCGAACCGCAGCCCGGGCTGAACGGCCGCCGCGGGTTTCAGCCGCGCGGCAAGGCGCTGGGCGGATCAAGCGCGATTAATGCGATGCTCTACGTGCGCGGGCATCCAGGCGACTATGACGAATGGGCCGATCTGGGCTGTGAGGGCTGGGATTGGCGCAGCGTGCTGCCCTATTTCCGCAAGGCCGAAGGCAACGCGCGCGGCGCGGATGCGCTGCATGGGGCGGACGGGCCCTTGCAGGTCGGCGACCAGTCCGAATCGCGCGCGATTTCCCATGCCTTTGTCGAGGCGGCGGCGCAAACGCAGGTGCCGCGAAACGACGATTTCAATGGTCCGACGCAGGAGGGTGTCGGGCTTTACCAGGTCACGCAGTTTCATGACGGGCCAAAGCGGGGCGAGCGATGCTCTGCCGCGGCGGCCTATCTGCCCAGCGACGTGCGCGCGCGGCCCAACCTAACCGTGAAAACCAAGCTCAGGGTCTATCGCGTCGTGCTTGAAGACGGCCGCGCGGTTGGTGTCTCGGTCGGCGATCAAGTCATCCGGGCGCGCCGCGAGGTGATCCTGAGCGCTGGTGCCTTCGGCTCGCCTCAACTGTTGCTGCTGTCGGGGATTGGCCCGCGGGAAGAGCTTGCGGCGCACGGGATCGACGTGGCGCATGAACTGCCGGGGGTGGGGCAGAACCTGCAGGATCATCTGGATTACATCCTGACCTATCGGTCCAAACGGGACGATGTGGTGGGGCTTGGCCCGAAGGGCCTTGTCGCGCTGGCACGCGCCGGGCTGCGCTGGCGCAAAGATGGCACGGGCCTTTTTGCCTCGCCCTTTGCCGAAGGCGGCGCCTTTTTGAAATCGCACCCGGACGCTGGGCGGCCTGATCTGCAACTGCATTTTGTCGTCAGCATTGTGGACCAGCACATGCGCAAGCTGCATTTCCGCTTTGGCTATTCCTGCCATGTCTGCGTGCTGCGGCCCCGCTCGCGCGGGCATGTCGGGCTACGCTCTGCCAATCCGCGCCACGCGCCGCGCATCGATCCGGCCTATCTGAGTGATGCGCGTGATCTGGACCTGCTCAAGGCTGGCGCGCGCAAGATGCAGGATATCCTGACCGCGCCGCCACTCGATCCGTGGCGGGGCAAACAGCTTTATGCCCATGACGGAAGCGATGCGGCGCTCGAGGCGGATATCAGGCAGCGGGCCGACACGATCTATCACCCCGTGGGTACGTGCAAGATGGGTGTCGATGAGATGGCCGTGGTGGACGCGGAGGCGCGGGTATATGGCGTGCCCGGCCTGCGCGTTGTTGATGCGTCGGTGATGCCGCGCCTTGTGGGCGGGAACACGAACGCGCCGACGATCATGATCGCGGAGAAAGTCGCGGACGCGATGCGGGCTTGAAGCAGGAAAGGGGGCTTTGCCCCCTCGCGCTGCGCGCTCACCCCCAGGATTTTTTGGAACAGAGAAGGATCAGGGCCGGGGTGGGATGTTTCGGCCTTTTTGTACGGCAGGGCGGGCGTTGAAGCGGTCAAGATAGGCGACGAGGTTCGTGTGCCCGTCCCAGTTCAGCACCTCCTGCGCGCCGTAGAACTCCAGCGCGCTGAGCCACGGGGCAATCGCGATGTCGGCGATGGAGTAGCTGCCGGTGATCCAGTCCTTGCCCTCCAGTTCCTGCTCCAGCACAGCCAGCAGGCGCTTGGCTTCGCCCACATACCGTTCTTGCGGGCGTTTATCCTCCCACTCCGACCCGGCGAATTTGTAGAAAAAGCCCATCTGGCCCAGCATCGGGCCAAGGCCGCCCATCTGGAACATCAGCCATTGGAGCGTCTTGGCGCGCTCTGCGGGGTCTTCGCCGATCAGCTGGCCCGTCTTGTCCGCGAGGTAGATCAGGATCGCTCCCGATTCGAAGAGGCCGATCGGCGCGCCGGCGGGGCCGTCCGGGTCGATAATGGCCGGGATTTTGTTGTTGGGGTTCAGCGACAGGAATTCGGGGCTTTTGACGTCCGAATCGGCCAGCGTGACAAGGTGCGGCTCATAGGGCAGGCGCATTTCCTCCAGCGCGATGGAGACCTTAACGCCGTTGGGCGTCGGAAAGCTGAAGAGTTGCAGGAGGCCAGGGTGTTTGGGCGTCCATTTGTGGGTAATCGGGAAGGCGCTGAGGTCAGCCATTGGTCATCTCCTGCTGCGTTTGACCGAATGTAACGCAAATTCCCCGCGCCGTGCGCGCGTACCCTGTGCTGTGGTGTGATAACCATTGCGCGCAGGCGCACGTTGGGGGCGCCGGAATGCAGCACGGGGAGTTATCATGCTGAACGAGTTCAAAGATTTCATCGCCAAAGGCAATGTCATGGACATGGCCGTTGGTATCATCATCGGGGCCGCGTTTACGGCTATTGTCCAGTCGATGGTCAACGATCTGATCAACCCTTTTGTCGGGTTGTTCCTGGGCGGGGTGGATTTCACCAACCTCTACGTTGTGCTGTCGGGCGACGTGCCCGCGGGCGTTGGCCTTGAGGCCGCGCGCGAGGCGGGGGCGGCCGTGTTTGCCTATGGCGCCTTTATCATGGCCGTGATCAACTTCCTGATCATCGCCTTCGTCGTGTTCATGCTGGTGCGCTACGTGAACAAGCTGAAAGCGATGGCCGCAAAGCCCGAAGCGCCCGCCGAGGAGGCACCCGCAGGCCCGACCGAGCTGGACATCCTGATGGAGATCCGCGACGGCCTGAAAGCCCGCTAAAGGGACCAGAACCTGTAGGATGGGCAATATTGCCCATCCTACCTCGTGCGCGTCAGCCCTTGAGCGCGAGGGCCGGCGACAGCACGTCGATCCCCAGCGCCTTGCCAACCGCGTAGTAGGTCAGCCGCCCCGCGTGCACGTTGAGCCCTGCGAGCAGGTGTTCGTCCTCCGCGCAGGCCTGCCGCCAGCCCTTGTCCGCCAAGGCCAGCAGGAAGGGCAGGGTGGCGTTGCCCAGCGCCAGCGTTGAGGTCCGTGCGACCGCGCCCGGCATGTTGGCAACACAGTAGTGCATGATCCCGTCCACCTCGTAGATCGGGTCTTCATGCGTGGTGGGTTTTGACGTCTCAAAACAGCCGCCTTGGTCGATGGCCACGTCGACGATCGCAGCGCCGGGTTTCATCGTGCTGAGCTGCGCGCGGGTGACCAGCTTGGGCGCCGCCGCGCCGGGGATCAGGACCGCGCCGACGACCAGGTCGGCCTGTGCGACCAGTTCCGCAGTGTTGCCTGCGCTGGCGTAGCGGGTCTTGAAGAGGCCGCCAAAGGCGTCATCCAAGTACCGCATCCGGGGCAGGGACCGGTCGAGCACCGTCACATCCGCACCCATGCCCGCCGCCACCCGCGCCGCGTGGGTGCCCACAACGCCGCCGCCGATCACGACGACCTCCGCGGGGCCAACCCCCGGCACGCCGCCCATCAGCACACCGCGCCCGCCATTGGCTTTTTGCAGCGTCCACGCGCCGACTTGTGGCGCCAGCTTGCCTGCGACCTCCGACATCGGCGCGAGCAGGGGCAAGCCGCCTTGCGCATCGGTCACCGTCTCGTAGGCGATCGCGGTGCAGCCGCTTTCCATCAGGTCGCGGGTCTGGTCCGGGTCGGGGGCGAGGTGCAGGTAGGTAAACAGCACCTGCCCCTCGCGCAGCATCATGCGCTCGCCTGCCTGCGGCTCTTTGACCTTTACGATCATGTCGGCGCGGGCAAACACCTCTGCCGCATCCGCCGCGATCTGCGCGCCCGCGGCGGTGTAGTTCGCATCGTCGAAGCCCGCGCCTTGTCCCGCGCCCGCCTCCACCAGCACACCGTGGCCGTGAGAGGCCGCCTCGCGCGCGGCGTTGGGGGTCAAGCCGACGCGGAATTCCTGCGCCTTGATCTCCTTGGGGCATCCGATCAGCATGGGGTCCTCCTTCCGTAGCTAGGCATGATCTTGCGGCGATTCCCGGTCAAAGGGTTGCGAAAGATGGCTCGCCAAGGGCCGCACTGCTCGAATACCATTGCGCAAAACGGCCCTGATTGCGGAGAATCTTGCACCAATGAGCCTCGACGCCACAGACCGCCGCATCCTGACCGCCCTGCAACGCAAGGGCCGGATGTCCAACGCGGAGCTGAGCGAGACGGTGAACCTGTCGCCATCGGCCTGCCACCGCCGGGTGCAACGGCTGGAGGAGGACGGCTATATCCGCGATTACGTGGCCCTTTTGGACGCGCGCAAGCTGGGCGTGCCGACGACGGTGTTTGTGGAGATCACCTTGCAAGGCCAGACGGACGAGGTGCTGGACGCGTTCGAGCGGGCAGTGGCGCGCATCCCGGACGTGCTGGAATGCCACCTGATGGCGGGCACGGCGGATTACATCCTGAAAGTTGTGGCGGGCAGCACGGATGATTTCGCCCGCATCCACCGCCAGCACCTGTCGCGCCTGCCCGGGGTGGCGCAGATGCAGTCGTCCTTTGCCCTGCGCACCGTGTTCAAGACGACCGCGTTGCCGGTTTAGGACAGAACACCGGGCCAATTTGCATCGGCGGCGGCGATGCGGCCTGGGATGTCCCGTTCCCACCGGCGCTGGATGCGGCGGTTAAAGTTCAGGTACAGCTTGCCGTCCACGATCTTCCACGCCTCCGGGATGGTGGAGGCGGTGTAGCCTTCGGACACCGCATAGGCGCAATAGCCGCCATATTGCGGGGCGTAGGCCGCGGGGTCCGCGGCAAAGGCGTCGCGGTTGGCGGCGGAGGTAAAGCGCCATGTCGCGCCCATCCAATCATGTGTGATGTCTGCGCTGCCTGCGATGGGTGCGCCTTCGTTGAAGTAAGACAGCGGATCGGTGCCGTCGATGGCGATGCCGTTCTCGGCGTAGACCGGCGGTTTTGCGGTTCCGGCGGCGCTGTTCCGCGCGGCCAGAACGGCAATAGGTGCGGCGGCAAGCCCGGTCAGGATCAGGGTGCGGCGGGTCAGCATGGCGGTGTCTCCTTTGGCTGTCTTCACGTAGCTAGGCACGCCGCCGCGCGGGCCAAAGCCCGCTCACGCCCATGTCACCACCTGTCAGAAAAGGAAAACCCCGCGGGCAAGCCACGGGGTTTCGCAAAATCGTCTCTGCGCAAGGTGCCTCAGAGGAGACCTTCGCGCTGAGCCTTCTTGCGCGCCAGCTTACGGGCGCGGCGGATCGCTTCAGCTTTCTCGCGCGCTTTTTTCTCGGACGGTTTCTCGAAATGTTGCTTGAGCTTCATTTCGCGGAACACGCCTTCGCGCTGGAGCTTCTTTTTCAGGGCGCGGAGCGCCTGATCGACATTATTGTCGCGAACACTGACCTGCATGTGGTTGTCACCACCTTTCTAGGTTAAGATTGCAAGGGTCGCAGGAAGTGGCCGTATAGCAAGGGTGCCCTAGCTTGTCTACCCACCAGCCCAGCCCGTTTTTCAAGGAGCGCCGCAATGTCCGCCGACTATGATCAGACCAAGTCAGACCTGCTAGATGCCGCGCTGCTGCACGTGCCATTTGATGGCTGGTCCGAGGTAACGCTGCGCGCTGCCATTGCAGATACCGGGCTTGATCCTGCGCTGGCCAAGGCCGTGTGCCCGCGCGGCGCGGTTGATCTGGCGCTCGCCTATCATGCCCGCGGGGATGCGCTGATGCTGGCGCGGATGATGGACGCCGACCTGGGCGACATGCGCTTTCGCGACCGGGTCGCGGCGGGCGTGCGGTTCCGGCTTGAGGCGGTCAGTGACAAGGAGGCCGTGCGGCGCGGCACCACACTGTTTGCGCTGCCGGTCTACGCCGCCGATGGGGCGAAGGCGGTCTGGGGCACGGCGGACAAGATCTGGAACGCGCTCGGGGATACCTCGGATGATGTGAATTGGTACACAAAGCGTGCCACCCTGTCGGGTGTTTATGCCTCGACCGTGCTGTTCTGGCTTGGGGACGACAGCGCCGACCATCAGGCGACGTGGGCGTTCCTTGATCGGCGCATCGACGACGTGATGCAGATTGAGAAGGTGAAGGCACAGGTGAACGACAGCCCGATCCTCAGCCGAATGATGGCCGGGCCGAACTGGCTGCTGAGCCATATCAAGGCGCCGTCGCGCACGGCGGATTCGGGGCTCCCCGGCAGCTGGACCGCGCCGCGGTCTTAGGCGCGCCAACTGGCGGCGACGGCGGCGAAGGTTGCCAGTTGCACCGCGACGACAAAAAGGTTCGTCATGACGACAGGGCTCGCGATGCCCAAAAGCGCCGCCGTCGTGACCTTGTAAACAATCTGCACCGCGAAAAGGGCCAGCGCCGCAGGGAGCACCCAACCTGCCCCCGTCCAGAGGGCCACAAGAAGCGCCGCGCTGACCACGGCAATAGCCATGTAGACCGAAGTCAGGATCAGCCGCGCGTCGGTTTCGGGGCCAAAACTTTGGTCCATCCCCGGGCTGCGGTTCAGCAGGGCCGTGCAAAGCGGTACGAGGATCAGCAAGTTCAGCAAAAGGGCAACAGGCACCATCCAATGTGTCGTCACTTTCGCATCTCCTTTGCCTGGACTAACGTGCCGGGGCGCAGATTAGAGCACAGGAAAGGCCCCGCCATGCACGCAGTCGAGATTTCCACCCCCGGCGGGCCCGAGGTTCTGACCCTGACAGACCGCCCCCGGCCCGAAGCGGGGCATGGCCAGGTCGTGATCGAGGTCGCTTATGCCGGGGTGAACCGCCCCGATGCGTTGCAGCGGGCAGGGATGTACAACCCGCCCCCCGGCGCGTCCGACCTGCCGGGGCTGGAGGCGTCGGGCACCGTGGTGGAGGTTGGCCCCGGTGCCGAAGGGCTCGCGGTGGGTGACAAGGTCTGTGCCCTGTTGCCAGGGGGCGGCTATGCGGAGTATGTGGCGACCCCTGCGGCGCATTGCTTGCGCGTGCCCGAGGGCATGGGGTTGAAAGCGGCGGCGTGCCTGCCGGAGACCTTCTTTACCGTCTGGTCGAACGTCTTCACCCGCGGCGGGCTCAAGGCGGGCGAGCGGTTCCTTGTGCATGGCGGCTCTTCGGGGATCGGGACAACCGCGATCCAGCTTGCCGCGGCGTTTGGCGCGCGGGTGTTCGCGACCGCCGGATCGGATGAGAAATGCGCGGCCTGTGAGGCGCTGGGGGCGGAAAAGGCGATCAACTACCGGTCTGAGGCATTCGAGGATGTGTTGAAGGCGGAGGGCGGCGCGGACCTGATCCTGTGCATGGTGGGCGGGCCTTACATCTCGCGCAATCTGAAGGCGCTCGCCGATGACGGGCGGCTTGTTCAGATTGCCTTTCTTCAGGGGCCGAAGGCGGATGTGAACTTCGTGCAGCTGATGACGCGGCGGCTGACCATGACCGGCAGCACGCTGCGGCCCCAGTCCGATCTGGCCAAGGCGCAGATTGCGCAGGATCTGCGCGAGGCGGTCTGGCCGCTGCTGGATGCGGGGCGCGTTGCGCCGGTGATGGACCAGACCTTTGCGCTGGCCGATGCCGCGGCGGCCCATGCCCGCATGGAAAGCAGCGCGCATATCGGCAAGATCGTGCTTGAGGTTGCGGGGGGATAGATTTTTCTTACGAAAAATCTCTGGGGGCGCTGCCCCCTTGCCCCCCGGGATATTTTTTGACCCAAAGAAGGACAAGGCAATGGCCAAAACGGCAATCATCGAGGCGCATGGCGGGCCGGACGCGTTCAGGATCGTGGACCGGGCGGTTGGCGATCCCGGCCCGGGTGAGGTGCGGATTGCGCACCGGGCGGTTGGCCTGAACTTCATCGATGTCTACCAGCGGACCGGCCTGTACCCGATGGAGCTGCCCCATGCGCTGGGCATGGAGGCGGCGGGCGTGATCGAGGCCGTGGGGGCGGGCGTGACGCACCTCAAACCCGGGGACCGCGCGGCTTATGCCGCTCAGCCGCCTGGCGCGTACAGTGAGGCGCGGGTGATGCCCGCCGCGCAGGTGTGCCCACTTCCGAATGAGATTGATTTTGAGACTGGCGCGGCGATGATGCTGAAAGGTATGACGGTCGAGTACCTGTTTCACCGCACGACGCCGCTTCAGGCCGGTGACACAGTCCTGTTTCACGCGGCTGCGGGCGGCGTTGGCCTGATCGCTTGCCAGTGGGCACGCTCGGAGGGCATTCGCCTGATCGGCACGGCGGGGACCGACGAGAAATGCGCGCTTGCGCTGGCGCACGGGGCGGATGTTTGCATCAATTACCGGACGGAGGACTGGGCGGCCCGGGTGCAGGAGCTGACCGGCGGCAAAGGCGTCGACGTTGTGATGGACGGGGTCGGCGCCGACACGTTCGAAGGCTCGCTGGGTAGTCTGAAACCGCTCGGCATGATGATCTCCTTCGGCAACGCGTCCGGCCCTGTACCGCCGTTCCCGATTGCAACGTTGGGCCAGAAAGGCTCGCTGAAGCTGACGCGCGGGGTGCTCTTTACCCACACCGCCGACCCGCAGGCCTGTCAGGCGATGGCGCGGCATGTTGCAGACAAGGTGCTCGCGGGGGAGGTGAAAATCCGGATCGATCAGCGCTTTGCCCTCGACGACGTGGCAGAGGCGCACCGCGCGCTTGAGGCGCGCAAGACCACCGGCAGTACCGTGCTGACGCTTTAGCCTGTTTCTGTGTGCGCCGCCGAGACGTTTTCGAGCGTTAACGCGCGTCTTCAGAGCAAACCAACTTTCACCTCGCTTGGCCGCGCAACATTCAAGATGCTACCGGACAGGGGTGAATAGCGCATCCGTCAGTGTACAGTCGCGGATCACGTCACGGCCGCACGGAACAAAGCCCAGGTCGCGGGACAGGCAGACCCGCGCTTCCTGGATGTGGTCATCGCGGCACGTTATGGTGATCGCGTCACGCTCCAGCCCCGGGTTGGCCTGCATGAAGGCCTCTTCGACCACGCTGGCGGGCAGCTTTACTGGTGCGGTCAGCTTGCGAAAAATTTCGGGCCGGGTGACGCGCCCGTAGGCCTCGCGCGACAGGGCATAGTAGGCGGGCGCCTCAAGGTTCGTGCAGGTGCCGTGCTTGTTCCACTGGTGCCAGGCCAGCCCGCCCGTGCCCATGATGTCGGCCATTGCCGCTGTCATCTGCCGCGAGGGCGGGCGTTTCGCCGTCGGGCAATAGCTGGGCCAGCCCCGGTGGTATTGCGGCCACAGCCCGTGTAGGATCCAGCCGTGATCGTGCCGCGCATGGCATTGGTCGGACCCGCGCGCGTCGCCTTCCAGCGCGCACCAGTTCGGCGACCAGCTGAGCGCGAGCACGTAGTAGTCAAATTCCCCCGCCCGCTCGCCCTCAGCCAGCGCCAGCGTTGCCCCAAACAGCCAGATCATCAGCGCGCGCATATCGACTTCCCTTTCGGCTTTGCCCGGACTATATCGCTTGGAAGTTCCCCGACAACGGAAACCCGCCCGCCCCCGGGCAGCCCCTTTCAGGGCACAGGACATTTATGCGTGAAGGAGCGTGGACAATGGCAAAACCGATCATGGCGAAGGCAACCGCCGTTTGGCTGGTGGACAACACCACGATCAGCTTCAAGCAGATCGCCGATTTCGTCGGCATGCACGAGCTGGAAGTGCAGGGCATCGCCGATGGCGACGTGGCGGTGGGCGTCAAGGGCTTTGACCCCGTCGCCAACAACCAGCTGACGCAGGAACAGATCGACAAGGCCGAGGCGAGCCCGCTGCACAAGCTTGAGCTGAAGTTCAACGCAGCCGCCGTGGGCGAGGAAAAGCGGCGCGGGCCGCGGTACACCCCGCTGTCGAAGCGGCAGGACCGCCCGGCGGCGATATACTGGCTGGTGAAGTTCCACCCGGAGCTGACGGATGCGCAGATCTCCAAGCTGGTGGGGACCACCAAGCCGACGATCCAGTCGATCCGCGAGCGGACGCACTGGAACATCGCCAACATCCAGCCGGTTGACCCGGTCGCTCTTGGCTTGACCAAGCAGTCCGAACTGGACGCCGCCGTGCAGAAGGCCGCCGCTAAGAAGGCAAAGGAAGGCGCGGTCATGTCCGATGACGAGCGCCGCAAGTTGGTCAGCACCGAACAAAGCCTCGGCATGGAGCCGGAGCCCAAGATCCCGACGGCGATCGAGGGGCTTGAGACGTTCAGCCTGTCGAGCAGCGATGAGGATGAGGAAGAGGAAGACAACCTCGTGGATGCCGACAGCCTCTTTAACCTGCCCAAAGGCGGGGATGACGATGAGGACGAACAGCCCTGATCGGGTTCAGATCTTGCGCGGGCTGGGTTTCGGCCCCGCAAGGCCCAGCTTGGCCAGCGTGTCGAGCAGGCTGCCGCGGGTCAGCGGTTTGGCCGCGTAATCGTCCAGCGTTCCGGGCGCGAAAGCAGAGCGCGCCACTTCGGTCGAGTTTGCGGTCAACAGCACGATCTTGGGCCGCAGGACGAAACTCTGTTGCAGGTTCAGGGCTTGTACGAATTGCGGCCCGTCCATCACCGGCATGTTCATATCCAGCAGTACAAGATCGATCTGGTGTTCGCCCGCGCCGATCAGGTCGATGGCTTCCCGCCCGTCACATGCCTCGATCAGCGTGGCGCCGGTCGGCCCAAGAAGGCGGCGCACGACGATCCTGTTGGTTCGGCTGTCATCGACCACCAGAACCGTCCAGCCCGTCAGGTCCGCAATCGCGTCTTCGGATGCTGCCGGGCCCGCCTGCGGGGCGCGCTTCGCCGGGAGCGACAAGGTAAAGGTCGAGCCCTTGCCCAAGGTGCTCTTAACCGTCAGGTCACCGCCCATCCCCTGCGCAAGGTTGCGCGAGATCGCAAGACCGAGCCCAGTGCCGGTTGCCGAGCGTTCCCGGTTGCTGTCCACCTGGGCAAAGTCGCTGAAAAGCGCCGCCTGACCGGCTGCGTCGATCCCGCAGCCCGTGTCGCGCACGCGGACACGCACACGGCCTGTTTCCTCTGACCAGCGCACGTGCAGTGTGATCCCGCCTGCATCGGTGAACTTGATCGCATTCGACATCAGGTTCGTCACGATCTGCCGGATCCGCGTCGGATCGCCCAGTACACGGCCGGGCAATCGCGGGTCCACATCAACGGCAAGCGCAAGACCCTTCTGATCGACCCGCGCGGCAAATAGGCCCGCTACATCGCGCACGAGCCCGCCGAGGTCATGCGGGACCTGCGCAAAGGTCATCTCGCCCGCGCTCAGCTTGGCGTGGTCCAGCACATCGTCCAGCATGTGCTTAAGGTGCTCCCCGCTGGTGCGCACCATGCGGGCATCCTCCTTGTCTTCGGCACAGGGCGCGCGCGTCTCGATCACCTCGGCAAGCCCGATGATGGCGTTCAGCGGGGTGCGTATTTCGTGACTCATCGCGGCAAGGAATCGCCCCTTCGCCTCTGACGCGGCATCCGCCCGGCGCCGGGCCGTGTGCAGCATCCGGTGGGTGCGCGCGACGCTCATGTTCGTGGCCGCCGTGTAGCCCAGAACCAGGATCAGCCCCGTGGTAAGCGCCACCCACGCCGTTGAGCCGTCATACTCGTAGATACAGAGCGCCGCAAATCCGATCGCAGGCGTGATCAATGACGTCAGCCCAAGGTAAAGGCTCACTGATTTGACCGAAATCACGTGCAGGATGGTGCCCGCGACGATGAAGTAACTCAGTCGAAGCGAGGGCGTGTCGCCGACCTGCGCGATA
Source organism: Pseudomonadota bacterium (assembly GCA_039817385.1). GTDB lineage: Bacteria > Pseudomonadota > Alphaproteobacteria > Rhodobacterales > Rhodobacteraceae > JBCBCP01. Next base: position 403,721 of record JBCBVY010000002.1, read on the forward strand.
AAAACGGCCTGAAGCGCAAAGGTGAAGCTCGCCACTTCCACAAGCGCCAGCCAGCCACACGCGGCGCGCCAGGTCATCAAGGCCGCCGACCTTCGCTCAACCAGGTAAATGCCCGCCTCACTCAGCAGATAGAGGCACAAAAGCGCCAACACCGACGGCGCGCCCGACAGAAGGATCGATATTATGAACGACAAAACCACGGCAGAAATGCGCCGCGCGGCATCCTTGCGGATCGCCCTCATCCCGCGCCGGATGTCTCTTTCCTGTTCGTCGTTCATGCGCGCGCTCCGGGCCCCTGACCGCCACGCATACCGCGCAAGGGTTAAGCCGCCGTCAACGCGCGCCTGCGCGACAGGGCCTTGCGCGCCCGCAGCGCCGCGGTGATCGTCCCGTCGTCAAGGTAGTCAAGCTCCCCGCCAATCGGCGCGCCCTGCGCGAGCGCGGTCAGCTTGACCCGCCCCTCCAGCCTGTCGGCGATATAGGGGGTGATGGTCTGGATGTCGACCGAGGCGTTCAGCGCAAGGATCGCCTCGGTCACGTTTTCCTTTGCCGCGCGGTCAATCAGCCTGGGACTGCGCAGTTCTTCGGGGCCAGCCGCATCACGTTCAGACAGCGCGCTGTTCCGGCCTTGATGTCGCCTCAGAAGGGCCAAGGTTGCCTGCCATCCTGAACGCCAACAGTTCAGGACCCTGCCATGCGCCTTGTTGCCCTTCTGTCGCTCGCCCTGTGCCTTGTGCCCGTCCATGCCCCGGCCCAGGGCACGGTCCAGCTTGACCGCCGGTCAGAGACGCGCGGCTGGGAAGCGGTGGGGCGGATCGACACGCCGTCGGGCTTTTGTACGGGCACGCTCATCGCTTCCGACACGGTGCTGACGGCGGCCCATTGCGTCTATGACGGGGCGGGGGCGCGCTACGCGCCGGAGCGGATCGTTTTTCGCGCGGGCTACACGAACGGTCGGGCGGTCGCCGAACGCCGGGTCCGGCGCATCGCCGTGCCGTCCGCCTATAGCCAAAGCGCGAGCCCTTATATCGACAGCGCAAACATGCCCTACGACGTCGCGCTTCTGCGCCTTGATCGTCCCATCCTCTCGGCCATCGCGGACCCGTTCCGCATTCATGCCGAGCCGATCCGCGGGGAGGCGGTGAGCCTCTTGTCCTATGGCCGCGGCCGGGCCGAGGCGCTGACCCGCGAGGCGCGCTGCGCCGTGACGGGGCGCTACAGCGGCGGCATTGTCGGCTTTGACTGCGATGCGACCTTCGGCTCCTCCGGCGCGCCGGTCTTTGTCCGCTACGGCACCCGGTTCCGGATCGCCTCCATCGTGTCAGGCGGGCGTGAGGAGGACGGCAAGAAAACGACCTATGGCATGGAACTGCCCGCCATCGTCGCCGCGCTCAAGACCGAGCTGCGCAACGCCGGGTCGCGCCCCGTGGTCAGCGCAGGCGCCCGCCGCATCCAGGTGGGCGAGCGCGGCAGCACCGGCGCGCGGTTCGTGAAACCCTAAAGCGCCTTGCGTGCGCGCAGGGCCGCGGTGATCGTCCCGTCGTCAAGGTAGTCAAGCTCCCCGCCAATCGGCACGCCCTGCGCGAGCGAGGTCAGCTTCACGCGCCCCTCCAGCCGGTCGGCGATGTAATGGGCGGTGGTCTGGCCATCGACTGTAGCGTTCAGCGCAAGGATCACCTCGGTGATGTTTTCCTCTTGGACCCGGTCGATCAACCGGGGGATGCGCAGCTCTTCTGGCCCCACCGCGTCGAGCGCCGACAGCGTGCCGCCCAGCACATGGTAGCGCCCCTTGAACACCCCCGCGCGTTCCATCGCCCAAAGGTCAGCGACGTCTTCGACCACGCAAATCTCGCCATTGCCGCGCTTTTCGGAGGTGCAGATGTCGCACAGATCGGACGTGCCGATATTCCCGCAATTCACGCATTCCCGGGCCGTCGCGGCGACAACCTGCATCGCATCCGCCAGCGGCGTCAGCAGCAGCGCGCGCTTGCGGATCAGATGCAGCACCGCCCGCCGCGCGGATCGAGGCCCCAGCCCCGGCAGCTTGGCCATCATCTCGATCAGGTTGTCGATATCACGGGTGCTGCTCACGAAGCCCCCCGCGCGGCTGCAGCTTCACTTGGCAAAATAAACTCCCCCCGGAGGGCCGACCCGCCACGCGCGCCTAGAACGGCAATTTCATCCCGGGCGGCAGCCCCAGGCCCTCGGTCAGCTTGGCCATTTCTTCATTGCTGCGCTCCTGCGCCTTCGCCTGCGCGTCCTTGATCGCGGCGAGGATCAGGTCCTCGACCACTTCCTTGTCGTCGCCGGAAAAGATCGACGGGTCAATATCCAGCGCCGTCAGCTCGCCCTTCGCCGTCGCTGTGGCCTTCACCAGACCCGCGCCCGCTTCGCCTGTCACAGTGATCGCGCCAAGGCTTTCCTGCATCTCGGCCATTTTGCCCTGCATTTCCTGGGCCTTCTTCATCATGCCGGCCATATCGCCCAGCCCGCCTAGTCCCTTCAGCATGTCATTCTCCTGTGCTGGCCGCCTTGCGCGGCGCCGTGTAGATGATCGTCCCTACCGATATCGCAGCCGCGAGGGCGATGAACAAGGTGGGCGCGCCGATGCAGCCTTCCCGCATGGCCGCGTCGCGGACCCCACCGGTCGGGTCCCACAGTGTCAATGCGGTCACAAAAAAGGTCCAGCCAACGGTGACAGCAACCCCGCCCCATTGCGAGCGGAAGCGCAGCGCGGCGACGGTCGAGATCAGCAGGAACAGCCCGATGGGTGAGAAAAGCAGCGTGACCGCCTCGCCGAATGCGGTCACCGGCACACCGTTCCAATCTGGCCTTTGCTTGTCGCAGACTTCGGCCCAGGCGGCGCCTGGCAGCAGCAACAGACAGGTAACCCACCGCCTCACGTTGCATCCCGCAGCGCGGCCACGACCTTCAGCTCGATGATCACCCCCGGCATCGCGAACCCCGCGCATTCGATGGCTGTCCACGCCGGGTAGGGCGCGCGGACATAGCGCGCGCGGACGGTCTTGAACAGATCCAGATGCCCGGCGAGGCCGATATGAAACGAGGTCATATCCACCACATCGCCCCAACCCAGACCGCCCGCCGCGAGCACTTCGGCCACCGTGTCAAAAGCGATCACCATCTGCGCTTCGGGCGCTTCGGGCGGCGGCCCGTCCACGGGGCAGCCATTAAACCCTGTCAGAAACACGTGCCCGCCCGAGACCAGACCAGGCGACATTTTCCAGCCGGTCACGAGGTCCTCGAAGCCTTTGGGGATGATCTCAGTCTTCTTCAAAGGGGTCCCACTCGTCCGGCACTTCGGCGAGGGCCTCTTCTTCGGCGGCGGCGGCGATCTGTTTGGCGGTGCGGATACCGGTGATTGTTGCCCCGGGAAACTGCGCCAGTGCGGCCTGCACCAGCGGATGTTCCATTGCCTCCGCCTCTGCGGCCAGTCTGTCCGCGTCACGCAGCTCCGCGATGGTCTTCTCCCCACCGTCGGCAACGACCGTGACCGCCCAGCGGTTGCCGGTCCATTGCTGCAACTTCGCGCCGAGGCGTTGGGCGAGGTCCGCCGCCGCGTCCGGGGTGGGCGAAAACTCGATCCGTCCAGGCTGGTAGGCCACAAGCCGCACGGCGGTTTCCACCTCTACCAACAGCTTTACATCGCGGTTGTGGCGGATCAGTTCGACCACACTTTGAAAGGTCGGATAGCGCGCAAGCGCCTGATCGGTGGCGATGGCCTGTACGGCGCCGCTGGCGGTGGGCCGTGCCGTCTGGGCATAGGCCGATGTGCCCTGCGGCGCGCCGCCCGTCTGTCCCTGCGGCGCGGGCGGCGGGGGTGTCTGGCCTTGCAACTTGCGCACCAGCTCCTCGGGCGAGGGCAGGTCCGCCACATGGGTCAGGCGGATCACGGCCATCTCGGCGGCCATCATCGCGTTGGGCGCGGCGGCGACTTCCTCCAGCGCCTTGAGCAGCATCTGCCACATCCGTGTCAGCACCCGCATCGGCAGGGTGTCCGCCATCGTCTGGCCCCGGCTGCGCTCGTCCGGGGACACGGTGGGGTCTTCGGCGGCCTCGGGTGTGATCTTTACCACGCTGACCCAATGCGTGATTTCCGCCAGATCGCGCAGCACCGCGAGCGGGTCCGCCCCATCGGCATATTGCGCGCCCAGCTCGGTCAGCGCGCCTGCCGCATCGCCGCGCAGGATCATATCCATCAGGTCAAGCACCCGGCCCCGGTCCGCCAACCCCAGCATCGCGCGCACCTGGTCCGCGCTTGTCTCCCCCGCCCCGTGGGAAATCGCCTGGTCCAGCAGGGACGTCGCATCCCGCGCCGAGCCCTCCGCCGCACGGGTGATCAGCGCCAGCGCGTCATCGGTGATCTGCGCGCCTTCGCCGCCTGCGATCTTGCGCAGAAGGCCGATCATCACCTCCGGCTCGATCCGGCGCAGGTCAAACCGCTGACAGCGGGACAGGACCGTGACCGGCACCTTGCGGATTTCGGTGGTGGCAAAGATGAACTTCACATGGCTCGGCGGCTCTTCGAGTGTTTTCAGCAGCGCGTTGAACGCGCTGGTCGAGAGCATGTGCACCTCGTCGATGATGTAGATCTTGTAGCGGGCCGAAGCCGCGCGGTAGGCGACCGAATCGATGATCTCGCGGATATCGTTCACGCCGGTGCGGCTGGCCGCATCCATCTCCATCACGTCGACATGGCGGCCTTCCATGATGGCCGTGCAATGCTCGCACACGCCGCAGGGATCGGTCGTAGGCCCGCCCGTGCCATCGGGGCCGATGCAGTTCATCCCCTTTGCGATGATTCGCGCGGTCGTCGTCTTTCCCGTCCCGCGGATGCCCGTCATGATGAACGCCTGCGCGATCCGGTCCGCCTCGAACGCGTTTTTCAGCGTGCGCACCATCGCATCCTGACCGACGAGGTCGGCAAACGTCTCGGGGCGGTATTTGCGGGCAAGGACTTGGTAGGCGGTCTCTGACATGGGCCAAGAGTAGTCCGCCCGTGGGGGGAGCGCCAGCGCGATCAGAGCGTTTGCGGCACCCGGCGCAGCACGTTTGAGCAGCGCCGCGCCCGGGCCAGCATCCAGCCGCCCTGTATCGCGATGAAAAGCGCTTCGGATTTGGCTTGGGCCTCGTCCGCGTTCAGCCCGAGGCGGCTCGCGTGATCGTGTACTTCGCCAATCCAGCCCTCATAGATGTGCAGCGCGGCCTCCCGGAATGCGGCATGATCCGGCCCCGGCAGCAGGGTCGCCGCGATCGGGCAGGTGTCCCAGCCCGTCTTGTCAAAGAGCTTGGCCAGCTTGTGGCAAAGTGTCGTCGCGCCGTCCTTGAAACTTGCGGCATCGGAAAAGCTGAGCGCGATCAGGCGTAGCATCTCGTCCGAGGCCATGTGCGCCGCGGCCAGCGCGAGGTCCGCCTTGCCATTGGGGAAGTGGTGATAAAGCGAGCCTTTGGGCGCTTTCGCCGCGGCCAGGATTTCGGCAACCCCCACGCCATTATACCCCTGCGAGCGGAACAGCAGGGTGGCGGCTTCGATCAGGCGGTCCTTCGTGGGTTTGGCATTTGGGTCCATGCGCCCCTCTTGACAGGAATAGACCAATTGGTCCAGTCTTTGCCCTAGACCAATCGGTCTATAGCGCCCGGAGGCCCGCATGTTCGACACCGCACCCGACCGGGTCCGCAAAGAGACGCTGCTGTTCAAGACGCCCGACGGGGCCGAACTGGTCGGCACGCTTTATGCGCCCGCGCGCCGCCCCTTTGCCGCGGTTGTGCTGAACGCGGCGACGGGCGTGCCGCAGCGTTATTACCGCCACTTCGCGCGCTGGCTGGCCGAGGAACGTGGCCTTGCATGCCTGACCTACGACTACCGCGATACGGGCAAGTCCCTGCGCGGCCCGATGCGCGCGGCGCGGGCGGATATGGTCGACTGGGGGTTGACCGATCAGCTGGCCGCGCGGCGTAAGCTGGCGCACCTGTTTCCGGACGCAAAGCTTTGGATCATCGGCCACAGCCTTGGAGCGATGCTGACCCCCAACCACCGCGACCTGCGCGGGGTGGCGCGGGTGATCGGCGTTGCCTCCGGTATCATGCATCACAATGACCATCCGTGGCCGTACCGTGCGTTGGCGCTGACATTCTGGTTTTGCCTTGGCCCGCTGGCGACTTTGGCCGTGGGCTTTTTGCCCGGGCGCGCGCTGCGCTTTGGCGAAGATCTGCCGGCCTCGGCCTATTGGCAGTGGCGGCGCTGGTGCACGTCGCGTGACTTCTACGCCGCGGACGTGGCCGCGGGCCGGTTGCCCGCGCCGGAATGGCCGCACGATATTCCCGTACGCGTTGTGGCGTTTTCAGACGATGACACGGTCCCGCCGCTCTGCGCATCGCGGCTTGGGCAGGCGTTTGGCGGGGTGGAGCCGGTGGTGATCGAGCCGGAGCCGGGGCAGAGCATTGGCCATTTGAGCGTGTTCGCGCGGCGGAACAGAGCACTATGGCCGGAGGTTATCGCGTAGGGTGGGTGCGAACCCACCGATGCGTTGGTGGCCTGGCTGCCCTCTCACACATGCTCTGCATGTGTTGCCGGGCGTGCGCTTTCCGCTTCGCAGAAAGCCACGGTGGTGAGAGGTTGGACAGCGACCCAAGTGGGGCTCGTTGTGGCTGCTTCCTTCCGGACCTGACCAGGTTGGCGAGGCACCTGCCCGCGCCAACCCCTCACGCTCCATATAAGCCGCCCGACTGCCCCGTGCAAGCGGTGCTCAGATCGTCAGGGAAAGCCGCAGAAAGCCGCTTTCCAGCGTCCCGGCAACCTCGGGCGCGTGTGGGGCAATCTGGTCCAGGTGCTCCGCCGCCCCGGGCGCGGTGTCAAGATGCACGCGCGTCGTCCCGCCCGCGTCGAGGCGGAATGGCGCATCCCCCAACGCACGAACCGGTTCCCCTGTCACGGCTTTCTCCAGCGCGTCGATCAACGTGCCCGGCGCGCGGGCCACAACGCGGTCCAGCCCCGTGCCCGGAAACCTGCCGCCGCCCGCGGCGCGGTAAGAGGTGGTGACCAGCGCAAATTCTTCGCCCGCGCGCACGGGCGCCCCGCGATGGAGCAACTGCGCGACCCGCGCCCCAAAGGGGCGCAGCGGGTCATAGACCGCCTCAAGACCGAACAGCGCATCGAAGTTGAACACCGGATGCCGCCAGTTGACGAGCGGCTTTGGTCCCCCGCTGCCAAGGCCGTCCGCGTAATAGCCCAAGGCCCGCTCCAGCCACGCGCAAAGCTCCGCGCCAGTCACGCGCAACGCCCAAACCTCATTGGGATAGGGCGCAATCAAGGCGAGGTGCCGCCGCAGCAGCGGACCTGCCTGGGCCAAAAGGTAATTGCGCGGGCCCGCCCGCCCGCCCACCGCATTCGGGGCAACCGCCGCGACAAGGGGCAGAGCGCCAAGGCCCGCCGCGTGCAGCTGCGGTGTGATGGCCTGCTGCATCGCGCGCGCGCACATGGCCTGCCCCGGATCGCGCCCCAGCGCGGCAAAGTAGCTGTGCAGCGGCTGATCCGCGGTGCCAACCTGCCGTGCCATGAGCGCACGCGCCTGCATGTGCAGGGGGGCGACAAGCGCCGCGACCGCACCGTCGTCGCCAGCCGCATCCGCGGCGCGCAGGAGCGCCGTGCGCGCGCCGGTCACGGCCCACGTGCCATTGCGCCGTTCCAGCGCCAGGTCAATCTGCCCGAGGCACGCCCCGCCAAACCCCGGCATGACCGCGGGAACGCCCGCCACGCGGCCCGCCGCGGCATCAACATCCGTCATGCCCTCATGATCGGGGCCGGGAAGGCGGCGGTGTGTGTGGCCCAGAACCAGCGCATCAAGACCCGGAACGCGCGCCAACATACGGCCAAAGTCTTCCTCCGCCGCGGGGCCATCTTCGGCAAGGCCGGTATGTCCCAGCATCACCACAATGTCCGCGCCCTGCGCCCGCAACGCCTCGACCGCCGCGCGGGCAGCCTCCACGGGCGGGCGCGGGGCGGGCAGGCCGCCCAGATGGCGCGCGTTCCAGATGACCGTCTGCGGCGGCAAGACAGAGGTGATGCCGATCTGTACGGTGCCAGATGGCAGGTCACGGGTCACCATCGCTGTGCGCACGGTGCCCGGCAGGTCAAAATTGCTGCACACCAGCGGAACGGGCGCCGCGTGCGCGAATTCGGCAAAGGCGTCCAGCCCGAAATCCATGTCGTGGTTGTCCAGGCCCATCGCGTCATAGCCCATCTGCCCAAGGATGCGCGGCAATGGGTTGCCCGCCGGGCCCGCTGCCAGATCGCCCAGCACAGTGCCTTGAAGCAGATCGCCATTGTCCAGCAGAAGGCTCGGCCCCGCCGCGCGCGCATCGCGCACCAACGCAGCCAGGCGGGCGAGGCCAAGGCCGGTGGTTGCCACATCGCGCAGATAGTCGAACCCGGTCAGGTTCATATGCACGTCGCTTGTTGCCAGAATGCGCAGAGTGTCTGAGGACATGGCGCACCATAGGCAGCGCACGCCCAGATTGAAAACCATCCATCCTTCACATTGCCCACGCGTCATGTCAGGTGTTCCGGGACCAAGCGGGGGACAGCGGGATGCGACATGCGGAAACGGTGACGTTCGGGGGATCGGCCCTTGACCGCGCAGCAGAGCTGCGCAGCGATCCCGCGGCGCTCGCGGCAGCGGCGGCGGATCCGGCGGCGCGCACGATTGTTTTATGGCGCGGCAAGCCGCTGATCCACCGGGCGCGGCCCGCCGCGCTCATGCGCTTGCCAATGGATCATCCCATCCTCGCCGATGCCACTGGCACACCGATCTTCCTGGGCCAGGAGGATGGCGCGCCGCGCTTTGCGCATGATCTGGGCAAATGGGTCCCGGACGAGACGGACATGGCCGCGCTGGGCGGCTTCCTGGACCCGTCCGAACAGCACCACAAGGCGATGGACGATGACCAGATTTTCGCCGAATTGCGCCGGGTCATGACCTGGCTGACCCCCCGCGATGCAGAGCTTTCCGCGACGGCCCGCGCGGTGATGGGCTGGCATGAAAAGCACCAGTTCTGCGCCAATTGCGGCGCGCCGTCGGATGTCACGCATGGCGGCTGGCAGCGGACCTGCCCGGCCTGCCATACGCATCATTTTCCGCGGACCGATCCGGTTGTCATCATGCTGATCACACACGGCAATGCGGTGCTGATGGGCCGCTCTCATGGCTGGCCCGACGGGATGTATTCGCTGCTTGCCGGTTTTGTGGAGCCGGGAGAGACGCTGGAGGCCGCTGTGCGCAGAGAGGTCTTTGAGGAAGCCGGCGTGCGCGTGGGCGCGGTGGACTACCTCGCCTCGCAGCCCTGGCCGTTCCCGGCATCGCTTATGTTTGGCTGCCGCGGCGTTGCGACCAGCGCGGACATCAAGATTGACCCCGTTGAGATTGAAGACGCGATGTGGGTCGATCGCGAGGAAATGGCGCAAGCCTTTGCCGGCGAACACCCTCGCCTTTTGCCCGCACGCAAGGGGGCGATTGCGCATTTTCTTCTGGAAAACTGGCTTGCGGACACGCTCGATTAAGCCGACACTGCTCCGAAAAACCCGAGCAGGCGGAGCAGATGAAATTTTCCACCAGAGAAGATGTCGAAGCGCCGATCGAAGACACGTTCGAGATGCTGACCGACCATGAAAGCTTTGCCCGTCAGGCCATGCGCCGCGGGGCCGAGGTGCAGCGGACCGACAGCCTGGCACAGATGGGGCCGGGCATGGCCTGGGACGTGACCTTCACCATGCGCGGGCGGCGGCGGCAGTTGGCCTTGCAGATGGTCAAATTCGACCGCCCGAATGAGATTGAGATGAATTTTGTGTCGGACGGGATGCAGGGCACGTTCACCGCCGAATGCCTTGCCCTGTCGCGCAGCCGCACCCGGATCCAGATCGCGCTTGAGCTTAAAGCGCAAAACCTGTCAGCGCGCCTTTTGCTGCAATCGCTGAAGCTGGCGAAAACGTCCCTGACCAAACGCTTCAAGCTGCGCGTGGCGGATTACGCCAAAACGATGGAAGAGCGGTATCAGGGCCGCAGCGCCTGACACCGCCTCCCGTTATTCGGCCGCGGTCTGGGCGTAGCCGCCGTTATAGGTGTCGCTTTTCCGGCGGACCTGGCTGTGCTGGACAACCCGGTGCCGCGCGATGCCGCGGAACTCTTCGATGGATTTGTGGCCCTTCGCCTCAAGGTAGGCGGCAAGGTCTTCGGTCAACTCACCAATCAGCTTGACGCCGACACCGCCCGATCCCTTTTCCTCCATCGCTGCGGTGCAGACTTGCAGGTTGCCCGCGCCCATCGCGATGAAGTTGAACGCCTCGCGGAAGCCCCGGATGCCGCCAATCCCAGAGATCGCCTTGTCCGGGTAGGCTTGCGCAATGTCACAGACCCGCTGCAGCGCCTGATGCAGGATCGCGAGGCCCCCCAACCCGCCGGAGGTGACCAGACCATCCACCTCGACCTCGAATTTCAGCGTGTCGGGGTCCATCAGCGGCAGCGACGGGAAGGTATTGCAGAGCGAGATCGACGCCGCGCCCGCCTCATAGGCCGCGCCCGCCGCATCCACGAGCGTTGAGGTGGCAGGCGTCAACTTGACCCAGATCGGCACGTCTACCGCAGCCGTCACGGCGGCGAGGATGTCGCGGATGATCGTCTCATCATTGGCGATGTTCGCGCCCATATCCTTGCGGTCCATATGGGGGCAGGACATATTCAACTCGATCGCGTCGCAGCCCACGCCAACAACCGCGCGCGCGAGCTTGGCCCAGTTCTCCATTTCCTCGGCATTGCCCGCGCCCGCCATGATGGAGGCGATGACCATCCGGTCGGGATAGGTCGTCTTGATCTCCTCAAGATCGGGCAGCCACAGGTCCAGCGGCTGGTCCGAGATCAGTTCCCAGTTCCACGACGAATGGGACACCGTATCCGGCCGCTTGTTGCGCGACACGTAAGGCTTCACCTCGCTGGTGCGCTGAAAGATCGTCTTGGGGCCGGCCACGTTTTCCACGTGGTGCAGGCCGATTGTTTTGGTGACAACCCCGCCCCACCCGGCCTCGAACGCGCGCAGGATCTTGCGCTTGCTTTCCGTCGGCGGGGCCGAGGCGAGCACGAAAGGGTTCACAAACGTCAGGCCGGTAAATTCCGTCGTCAGATCAACAGTCATAACGTGTCCTCCACTGGATACGCTATGGGGACGCATTTTTTACCATCCAGTCAATAATTTTCGCGCGCCCATCGCCAAAACAACTGGACCCGGCCAAAAACTGAGCAGGAACGTTTCACTCTGCCGCCGGATAGACGCCCAGAATGTCGAGCCGGGAGGTGAAATAATCCAGCTCTTCCAGCGCGCGTTGCACGGGCGCGTCGTCGGGGTGGCCTTCGATGTCGGCGTAGAATTGCGTTGCGGTGAAGCGCCCGCCAACCATGTACGACTCCAGCTTGGTCATGTTCACGCCATTGGTCGCAAAGCCGCCCATTGCTTTGTACAGGGCCGCAGGGATGTTGCGAACCTGAAAGACGAAGGTCGTCTTCATCCGCCCGGCCCGGCGGGTCAGGTCAATCTTGGGTGCCATCAGCAGAAATCGGGTGGTGTTGTGGTCCTCGTCTTCGATCCCGTCGGCCAGCACCTCCAGCCCATGAATGTCCGCCGCCACGCGGCTGGCCAGCACGCCGTGCTTTGGCTGCGGGTTGCGCGCAAGCGCGGCGGCGGCGCCCGCGCTGTCGGCCGCGGCTTTCGCGGTTATGCCATGCGCGTCCAGAAAGGCGCGGGCCTGTGGGATCAGCACCAGGTGGGCGCGGACATGGGTAATGTCTTCCAGCGTCTGACCCGCATTGGCCATCAGCGCGATTCGCACGCGGACAAACGCTTCATCCACGATGTGTAGACCACTTTCAGGCAGCAGCCGGTGAATGTCTGCGACCCGGCCATAGGTGGTGTTTTCCACCGGCAGCATCGCCAGTTCGGCGCGGCCCTCACGCACGGCGGCGATCACATCTTCGAAGGCGGTGCAGGGCACCGGTGCCGCTTCGGGCCGTGCCGCCATGACCGCCTCGTGGCTGTAGGCGCCCAGCTCTCCCTGGAAGGCGATGCGCAGGGTCATGTCGGGTGCCTCCTTTGGGGCGCATAGGTGGTCGTTTCGTCGCGGGGCTTACACCTTGCCAGTACCCGAGTATACCCATAGATACCGGCGCGACTGGCTTTACCGGGACGGGACAACGATGTTCGATACGATGACTTTCACCAAAGGGTTCGCCGCGCTTTGTGGCGCTTTGCTGGTGTTCTTGCTGGGCGCTTGGGCCGCAACCGAGCTGTATCAGGGCCCGGCCTACAAAGAGCAGGCCTTCATCATCGAGGTCGAGGATACCGGCGCTGCGGCAGAACCTGAACCCGAAGTGGACTTTGCGACCCTTTACGCGGCAGCCGATGCGTCAGCGGGCGAGCGGCTGTACCGCCAGTGTTCGGCCTGTCACCAGCTTGCCGTTGGTGAAAACCGCGCCGGCCCCTATCTGCACGGCGTGGTGGGCCGCGAGGTTGGCGTGGCAAGCGGGTTTGGCGGTTACTCAGGTGCCCTGACCGAAGTGGCCGAAGTATGGACGCCTGAAAACCTGAATGGCTTTCTTGAGGCCCCGCGCAGCTGGGCGCCGGGCACGTCGATGGGTTATAACGGCATGCGCGACCCCGAAGACCGCGCAAACCTGATCGCCTATCTCGCGACGTACAATTAACCGTCTCGCCATTGCGCAGTGAAGGGCCGCCTATCTTGGCGGCCTTTTTTGATGTCGGCGCTGTGTAAACGAAACTTGTATCCTGCCCCTCTGGCCCTTTAGCGTGGCCGTGCCACATAATAACCGGATTGGCACACCGGAGGAGGTAGAGATGCGAGCACGCAGCCGCGCCAAGGCGCAAACCCGTTCCCCGCTGAAATGGCTTGGCGCAAGCGCGCTGATCGTGGCAGGCGCGTTCTGGGCCTTTGACGCCGCCGCAGAGGAAACGATCGTGTCCCACGGGTATTCCTACTACGGTGATCTGAAATACCCCGCCGATTACCCGCATTTCGACTACGTGAACCCCGACGCGCCGAAGGGCGGGGAAATCGCGCTCAGCGTGGTTGGCACCTTCGATTCCATGCACCCCTACACCCGCAAGGGACGCGCGGCGGCGCTGTCCTCGGTGATGTATGAAAGCCTGCTGGGGCAGGGGACAAACGCCGCAGCCCCTGCGGACATCTACGGCGAATACTATTGCCTGCTGTGCGAGCGGCTCGAATACGATGCGGGCAAAACCTACGCTATCTTCTACATGCGGCCCGAAGCGCGGTTTTCCGATGGCACGCCGGTGACCGCGCATGACATCGCGTTTTCCCACAACTTGCTGCTGGACGAGGGCCTGAAAAGCTATGCCGACGCGGTGCGCAAACGCATCCCCAAGGTCGAGGTGATCGACGATCACACGATCAAATTCTACTTTACCGAAGGCATCACCCGCCGTTCTCTCATCGATCAGGTCGGTTTCGTCCCCGCATGGTCCAAGACGTGGTACGAGGAAACCGGCGCGGGGCTGGACGAGTCGCGGCTTGAGGTCTCCCCGGGCTCCGGCCCCTACATGATTGCCGAAGTCGATGTGAACCGCCGGGTCGTCTACGAACGCAACCCCGATTACTGGGGCAACGACCTGCCCTTTAACGTGGGCCGCAACAATTTCGACCGCATCCGGATCGAGTATTTCGGCGACGACAACGCCGCGTTCGAGGGGTTCAAAGCGGGCGAATACACGTTCAGGTCCGAGAACGACTCGCGCAAATGGGCCCAGCAATACGACTTCCCCAAGGTCCAGCAAGGGCAGGTCGTGCAAGTCTCGCTGCCCGATGGCGCGCCGCCCGCCAATTCCGGCATCGTCTTTAACCTGCTGCGCCCGAACCTGCAGGACCCTCGCGTGCGCGCGGCGCTGTCGCTGGCCTATAACTTTGAATGGACGAACGCCTCCCTGCAATTTGGCCTCTTTTCCCAGCGCGAAAGCTTCAGCCAGGGCACAGACCTGCAAGCCACCGGCCTGCCCACAGGGGCAGAGCTGGAGGTGCTGCAAAGCCTTGAGGGCAAGGTTGACCCGAAAGTGCTGACCGAGGCGGTGCCGCTGCCCCATACCAGCCGCGAAGAACGGCTCGTGGACCGCCGTAACCTGCGCGCCGCCATGCGCCTGCTGGACGAGGCGGGCTGGGCGGTTGGCGATGACGGGATGCGCCGCAACGCTGCCGGCGAGACGCTGGCGATCAACTTCCTCTTCAATTCCGCCTCCTCGCCCACCAGCAACGCGGTCATGGAAAACTACGTCTCCAACGTCAAAGCGATGGGCGTGGACATCACCTTTGAACGGGTGGACCCGAGCCAGTACACAAACCGGGAACGAGACAAGGATTACGACCTTGTCTTCGACAGCTACCCGGCGCTGATCGCGGCGGGCACCGGCCTTCAGCAGCGTTTCGGGTCGGAGGCGGCGGAGTTTTCCCTATTCAACCCCGCCGCGCTCGCCAGCGAAGCGGTCGATGCTGTAATTGACGCGGCCCTGAATGCAGAAACCCGCGAAGAGGAACAGGCCGCCATGACCGCGCTGGACCGCATCCTGCGGCACGAACGCATGATGATCCCCGTCTGGTACAACCCGGACCACTGGGTCGCGATGTATGACATGTATGAATACCCCGAAGAGATCGCGCCGTGGGCGCTGGGTTTCCTCGACTATTGGTGGTTCGACGCGGACAAGGCCGAAGCCCTGCGCGCGGCTGGCGCATTGAGGTAATCCGCCAATGGGCGCCTACATTCTGCGACGGCTTTTGCTGGTGGTGCCCACGCTGATCGGCATCATGCTGATCAACTTTGTGCTGATCCAGTTTGTCCCCGGCGGCCCGGTCGAACAGGCCATCGCACAAGCGCAGGGCGGCGGCGACGTGTTCGAAGGGTTCGCGGGCGGCGGTGATGATGCGGGCGCCGAGGACCTGTCGACCGGGTCGGACAGCGCCTATATCGGCGCGCGCGGCCTGCCGCCCGAGTTCATCGCGGAGCTTGAGCGCGAGTTCGGCTTTGACCGCCCCCCGGTTGAACGCTTCCTCATGATGCTGTGGAACTACGCCCGGTTCGATTTCGGGGAAAGCTACTTCCGCTCGGAAACGGTGGTGGAGCTGATCATCGACAAGCTGCCGGTGTCCATCACGCTGGGCCTCTGGGCGACGCTGATCTCTTACCTCGTGTCGATCCCGCTGGGCATCCGCAAGGCGGTGCGCGATGGTACGTCCTTTGACACATGGACCTCCGGCGTGATCATCGCGGCCTACGCGATCCCCGGCTTCCTCTTTGGGGTCATGCTGCTGGTCCTTTTTGCGGGGGGCAGTTATTTTCAGATCTTCCCGCTGCGCGGTCTGACCTCCGACAATTGGGAAGACCTCAGCACGCTGGGCAAGATTGGCGACTATTTCTGGCACATCACCTTGCCGGTCATCGCCTCCACCATCTCCGGCTTCGCCACGCTGACCCTGCTGACCAAGAACAGCTTCCTCGATGAGATCAAGAAGCAGTACGTGATGACCGCCCGCGCCAAAGGCCTTTCCGAACGCGCGGTGCTTTACGGCCATGTCTTCCGCAACGCGATGCTGATCGTGATCGCGGGCTTTCCGGGCCTCTTCATCGCGGTGTTCTTCGGCGGGTCGATCATTATCGAGACGATCTTTTCGCTCGACGGTCTGGGCCGTCTGGGGTTCGAGGCGGCGGTGGCGCGGGATTATCCCATCGTCTTTGGCACGCTCTTCATCTTTGGCCTCATGGGCCTGATCGTGGCGATCATCTCGGACCTGATGTACGTGCTCGTGGACCCCCGCATCGACTTTGAAAGGCGCGAAGGCTGATGGCTCTGTCCCCGCTGAACCAGCGCCGCTGGAAGAACTTCAAGGCCAACAAGCGCGGCTACTATTCGCTGTGGATCTTTGGCGTGCTCTTTATCGCGTCGCTCTTTGCGGAGTTCATCGCCTACGACAAACCGATCCTCATCCGCTACCAAAACGCATTCTACACCCCGATCTGGAACTTCTACCCCGAGACGGCCTTTGGCGGGGATTTCCAGACCGAGGCCATCTACCGCGACCCGGAAGTGCAGTGCCTGATTGCGACAGGGGGCCTCGACCTCTGCTTTGATGACCCCGAAGGCTATATCGAGGACGCCGAAGACGGTGTGATCGAGGGCGCGGAGATCACCCGCGGCTGGGCCATCTGGCCGCTCATCCCTTACAGCTACGACACCGCCGTGGACCGGCCTGGCGCGGCACCGCTGCCGCCTGGCGATGGCAATATCCTCGGCACAGACGGCACGAAGCGCGACGTGATGGCCCGCGTCGTGCACGCCTTTCGCCTGTCGGTCCTCTTTACCTTCATCGTCACGGGGGCCTCCGCGATCATCGGCATCATCGCCGGCGCGGTGCAGGGCTATTTCGGCGGGCGCACCGACCTGCTGTTTCAACGGTTTATCGAGATCTGGACAGCCACGCCCTTTCTCTACGTCGTCATCATTTTGTTCGCGATCCTCGGGCGCGGGTTTTGGCTGCTGGTCGGCCTCATGGTCCTTTTCGGCTGGACGGGCCTCGTGGCCGTCGTCAGGGCTGAATTCCTGCGCGCCCGCAACCTCGAATATGTCCGTGCCGCCCGCGCGCTGGGGGTCGGCAACATGACCATCATGTTCCGCCACATGCTGCCCAACGCGATGGTCGCGACGCTGACCTTCCTGCCGTTCATCATCACCGGCACCATCGCGTCGCTTGCCTCGCTCGACTACCTCGGATTTGGCCTGCCATCCTCGGCCCCGTCGCTGGGTGAGCTGACGCGCCAAGCCACCCAAAACCTGCAAGCCCCGTGGCTCGCCTTCACCGCCTTTGGCGTCTTCGCGGTCATGCTGAGCCTGCTGATCTTCATCTTCGAAGGCATCCGCGACGCGTTCGACCCGCGCAAGACCTTTACGTGACGCCGACATGACGACCGAAGCCCCCATCCTCGACGTCCAAAACCTGAACGTCACCTTTCGCCAGGGCGCGAATGTGACCCATGCGGTGCGTGACGTGTCCTTTGCCGTGCACCGGGGCGAGACCGTCGCGCTGGTGGGCGAGTCCGGGTCGGGCAAGTCCGTCTCGGCGCTGTCGACGGTGCAGCTTCTGGGCGATAGCGCAGAGGTCACCGGCTCCGTCACCTATGACGGCCAGCAGATGATCGGCGCGGATGAGGCGATGCTACGCAAGGTGCGGGGCAACGACATCTCCTTCATCTTTCAGGAGCCGATGACGTCCCTAAACCCGCTGCACACGATTGAAAAGCAGCTGGGCGAAAGCCTCGCCCTGCACCGCGGGCTCAAGCGGCGCAGCTTCTGGCAGCGGAGCACCGAGCGGCTGATCAACCTGCGCCCGGTGCCGATGCTGCTGACGCTGCTGGCGATCCTGAGCTTTGCCTTTGCCTATGGCGGCTTTGTGCGGACCGCGCCTGACGCGCCGACATGGGCATATACGGTTCAGTATTTCACCGCCGTGCTGCCGCTCAACGTGCTGTCGGCGGCGCTCTGGTCGGCGGGGATTGTCGGCGTTTTTTGGGCGGCGAGCGCGCTGGCGCGGGTCACGCTCAAGGACTGGTCCACCGACAGCGCCAACCGGGCAGAGGTCATCGCCCTGCTGGAAAAGGTCGGCATCCGCGACGCGGAAACCCGCCTGACATCCTATCCCCACCAGCTGTCAGGCGGCCAGCGCCAGCGCGTGATGATCGCGATGGCGCTTGCCAACGGTCCCGACGTGCTGATCGCTGATGAGCCGACGACGGCACTTGATGTGACCATTCAGGCGCAAATCCTCGACCTGCTGGCGGAGCTGAAGGCGTCCGAGAATATGGGGATGCTGTTTATCACCCACGATCTGGGCATCGTGCGGCGCATCGCCGACCGCGTCTGCGTCATGCAAAAGGGCGCGATCGTGGAGGCGGGCCCCACGGCAGAGATCTTCGATAACCCCCAGCACCCTTACACCCGCAAACTGCTGGGCGCGGAACCGTCTGGCAAGCCCGCGCCCGTGCCGGAGGGCGCGGAGGTTGTGGCATCGACCGAAGGGCTCAAGGTCTGGTTCCCGATCACCTCCGGCTTGCTGCGCCGCACGACCGGCTTTGTGAAAGCGGTGAACGACGCGACCCTGTCCGTGCGCGCAGGCGAGACGGTGGGGATCGTGGGCGAGTCCGGCTCGGGCAAGACAACCCTCGCGCTGGCCATCATGCGCCTGATCGCGTCGGAGGGGAAAATTGTCTACCTCGGGCAGGACGTGCGCGCCTGGTCGGTGCGCGAGCTGCGCCGGCTGCGCAAGGACATGCAGATCGTCTTTCAGGACCCGTTCGGTAGCCTCAGCCCCCGCATGACCTGCCAGCAGATCATCGCCGAAGGGCTGAGCATCCACGATGTCGACCCAAACCGCGACGACCGGGCGCTGGTGGCCGAAGTGATGACGGAGGTGGGCCTCGATCCGGCCACGATGGACCGGTATCCGCACGAGTTTTCCGGCGGGCAGCGGCAGCGGATCGCGATTGCCCGGGCGATGGTGCTGCGGCCCAAGCTGGTGGTGCTGGACGAGCCGACCTCTGCGCTCGACATGACGGTGCAGGTGCAGATCGTGGACCTTCTGCGCGGGCTTCAGGAGAAATACGGGCTGGCGTTCCTGTTCATCAGCCACGATTTGAAGGTCGTGCGCGCGATGTCCCACAAAGTCATGGTGATGAAGGCCGGGGACGTGGTGGAACAGGGCGACGCGGAGACGCTGTTTGAGCACCCGTCACAGGATTACACGCGCACGCTGCTGCAAGCCGTGCATTAACCGTCGCTCAGTCAAGCCCTTGCGGGCTTTCTTCGCGAGGAGCGCCCAAGGGGGGCGACCGAGCGCAGTACCCTCAGATCGCGGGTGCGTGCCGCCCGGTTGTTGCATAGGCGTCGATGTGGTGCGCCAGCAGACGCGCCAGCGGGTGCGCCTCGTCATGGATCACGAGCTTTGCCCCGTCGAACTCCACGGCGTCCGGGAAGGCCAACGCAGCCTCCTGCAGCGCCGCCCGCTCCGCTGGGCTCTCGGCCTTGGCTGCAAAATCGCACATCAGCCGCTCGATCAGCCGACCGCGCAGGCGGTCATCGTCGCTCAGCACATGGCCGCGTGCCGTCGCCAAAACGCCATCCCGGACGGCCGCCGTGTACCCGGCGGTGGAGGGATCGTTCTGCGCATAGCCCTGCGGCAGCTGGCTGATGGCCGAAGCGCCAAGCCCGATCAGCGCCGCCGCCGGATCGTCCGTATATCCTTGGAAATTGCGCCGCAGCGTGCCCGCCTTCGCGGCCTTGGCCATGCTGTCAGATGGCAGGGCAAAATGGTCGATCCCGATGGGCTCGAACCCGTCGGCGACCAGCAACGTCTCCGCCAGCTCGAACAAGGCCAGGCGCCCCTCTGGCGAAGGCAGCGCCTCCGTCGGGATCAGGTTTTGACGCCGCGCCATCCACGGCACATGGGCATAGCCATAAAGCGCGATCCGGTCCGGGGCCAGCGCCATCAGGTGATGCAGCGTCGCCGTCATTGTCGCGTGGTCCTGGTGCGGCAGGCCAAAAAGCAGGTCCGTGTTCACCGAATGCACACCGGCATCCCGCGCCATGCGGATCGCGGCAGCAGTCTCGTCAAAGCTTTGGATGCGGCCAATCGTGGCCTGCACCTGCGGGTCAAAATCCTGCACGCCCACGGACACGCGGGTCATCCCCGCCGCGGCCAGCGCGTCCATCCGCGCGGCGTCGATTTCGCAGGGGTCAATCTCGACCGAGAAGTCATAGCCCTCGGCAAAGGGGAAGGCATCGGCCAAGGCGCTTGCCAGCTCCGTAATCATTTCTGCCGGCAGCAGTGTCGGCGTGCCGCCCCCCCAATGCAGGCGCGACAGGGTGATGCCTTCGGGCAAGCGCGCACGCACCAGCGCAATCTCGGCTTTTAGCGTGTCCAGATAGGCGCGGAGCGGCTTTGCCGTGGCCGTGCCTTGCGTCCGGCACGCGCAGAACCAGCACAGCCTGCGGCAGAACGGGACGTGCACGTAAAGGGAGATTTGCGCGCCAGGATCAATCGCGCTTAACCAGCCCGCCATCTCGTCCGCACCCACGCTATCCGCGAATTTTGTCGCCGGGGGATAGCTCGTGTACCGGGGCACGCGCGCGTCAAATAGCCCGAGGGCTGCGAAATCTAGTGACTTTTTCATGTCAGTGTTGTTAGGCTCACTGCACGAGCACTTCCTTGATACAGATCAACCCCGGAGAGTCCGATGAACATAGTGCCTGCGTTGGCACATGTTGACTGCTCTGATTGCCCCATCCGCCACCGTGCCGTCTGTGCCCGGTGCGAGCCGGATGAGCTCTTGCAGCTCGAGGCAATCAAGTTCTACCGCAGCTTCTCCGCGGGCGACACGATCGCGTGGGCAGGCGAAGAGATTGACTTTGTCGGCTCTCTCGTCGGGGGCGTTGCCAGCCTTAGCCAGACGATGGAAGACGGTCGGCGGCAAATGGTGGGTCTCCTGCTCGGCTCGGACTTCATCGGCCGCCCGAACCGCACAACGCTTGCCTATGACGTCACCGCGATCACCGATGTGGTGCTCTGCTGTTTCCGCCGCAAACCGTTTGAAACATTGGTCAAAGATACACCGCATATCGCGCAGCGCCTCCTGGAAATGACGCTGGATGAACTGGACGCGGCCCGCGAATGGATGCTGGTGCTGGGCCGCAAGACCGCGCGGGAAAAGGTCGCCTCGCTGCTGGCGATCATCGCGCGCCGGGCAGAGCCGGGGCAGGACACCGACATCCATTTCGAACTGCCGCTGAGCCGCGAAGCGATGGCAGATTACCTTGGCCTGACACTCGAGACGGCGAGCCGTCAGATGACCGCCCTGCGCAAAGACGGGGTGATCGACGCCAAAGGCAAGCGCGGCGTGATTGTGCCAGACCTGCACGCGCTGATGGAAGAGGCGGGCGACGATTCGGACGGCGGCGTTCTCAGCTAGGCGTCACCGCCCCACACGTGGTCTTTCAGCATCTTCCTGCCCTCCCGTTTGATTTTGTGGACCGGAAGCGCGCCGCTCAGCCGTCCGTAGATAAACAGCCACAGAAAGATGCAGATAAACGGGATTCCGAAGAAAAGGGTCACGCCCAATCCTGTTGAAACTTGGTATTGAAACGCGAAAAGCAGGGCGTAGGCCAAAAGGCCGATCGCAACCGCAGCGCCACCCGCCTTGATATGTCCAAATGGCGGGTTCATGTCGATGTCATCTGCGGTCTTGTTCCCGAATGTGCGCCGCAAAACCTCCCCCGTCTCGTGGTTCTTCACCGCGATCCAGTGCCACCGGCCCTTGTTGCCCATGAAGCATGCCGCGCTCATCCGGCTCCCGGCGAGCACCTCGATATCCTCTGCGTCCACGGTCATCTGGCGGATGCTGCCATCGGGCATGGGAATCGTGTTGCGCTGAATGGCTTGGGACTTGGTCCACGTGCCGTTGAGATAGCCTGTGCCCATGAACACAGACCCGCCGCCACCGCCGCCATAGGTCATGGTCCGCGTCTCTGTTCCGCCAAGCTTGAAATCAATAATGGCCATCGCCCCGGCTGGCACTTCGGTCATTGAAAACCCCTTTGCTGCAATGCCGCAAAGGTACCGCTTGGTCAGCGGCGTTTCAATTCTTTGGTCTCGTCAGATGCGCTCGAATCGTCTGTTCCAGCGGCAGCGCCGCTTTCAGGTTGGCGGCGATCAGGAACACGCCGCCCAGTTTGCGCTGGATGAACAGAACGTCCATCGGCACGGGCGGCGGGACAAAGCCGCTTTGTGCCAGGGCTATGCCTTCTTCGGTCATCTGCTGAGACAAGGTCTGGTCGGTGAAATCGTAAGTTTCCCGGGCCTTTATCGCCTCGAAAACCAGACCCATCATCCGGGTCAACCGGGCCATGTGGACCTCGTCCGTGCTGGTATCCCATAGCCCCAGCGCCTGCGCCGCGCTGTGCATTCCAGCCTCATGGCCCGCCAGACCGGCGGTGATCAGGCTCCGGTACTGCGCGCAAATCGCCGGGTCCAGCTGCCGGGTCGCGCCGAAGTCCAGAAGGACGAGCCGTTCGGTCTCCGGGTTGTAGCGGAAGTTGGCAAAGTTCGGGTCGGACTGCACGGTGCGGAATTCGAACAGCTCGCGCAGGACCAGGTCGATCAGGTCGCCCGCGACCCTGTTGCGCTGCTCTGAGGGCAGGTCCGCGACATCCTCCAGTGGAACGCTGGGCAGGTAAGACATGCACAGCACGGACGGCACCGTCAGATCGTCATGCACCTCGGGCAGCTCGTAGCGGTCCGTGTCCGCCAGCAGGCTTTGAAACGTGCGCAGATGCGCGGCCTCCTGCAGGTAGTCCGTCTCCTCATGCAGCTGCTTGCGCGCTTCCTCCACATAGGGGTCCAGCGCGAACCCCTGGGGCATCAGGCCCGACATCTTCACCAGCGCCGCGACATTGGCCACATCGCTGTCGATGGAGCGCGCGACGCCGGGATACTGCACCTTGATCGCCACCGCGCGCCCGTCCTTGCGCACCGCCCGGTGCACCTGCCCGATGGAGGCCGCCGCGATGGGGCGCACGTCGAACTGCTTGAAATGTTTGAGCCAATCTGGCCCCCACGCAGCATTGAGCACCTGCCGCAGCTGCTTTGGCGGCATGAAATCCGCCTCCGCCCGCAGCCGCGCCATGATCTGCGCCAGCTCCGGGGGCAGCACCTCGCCCGCGTCCATCGACACGAGTTGCCCCAGCTTCATCGCCGCCCCGCGCATCCGCGCCAGCTCACCGGTGATGCGCTGGATGTTGGATGGCGTGAGCAGCAGATCGCGCAGCGCAGGCCGCTCCCCGCTCAGCAGCCCCTGCGCCCCCTTCGCCGCCATGTTCCTCGCAACACCCGCCGTCATCGCCCCCAACCGCGCCGCGCGCCAAAAGCGTTGTTGTGGGACCGAAACGGCGCGGCCGAACTCTTTTGTTTCACCATTATCCATGCGCTGTCAGCTAGCCAGCGGCGCCGAATAGGCAAGAACCACGCGCGTGGAGGATCAGGCACAACTGGCGGAGGATAAGGCACGCGAGGCCAGCACACCCGGGTTAGCTTGCTGCTGAGGTTCGAAAACACAAGGAAGCCAATCATGTCCTCCATCCAGACCCAGTTTCTTGATCTGACCACGCACAGCGACCGCTACGCCGCAATCGACCCGCGCGGCACATTGGCGGGCAGCGCGCGGGGCAAGACCATCTTCATCACGGGGGCGTCCCGCGGGATTGGTGCGGCGACCGCCATCGCCTTTGCCGAAGCGGGCGCTGCGGCTGTTTACCTGACCGCGCGCACCGAATCCGCGCTGCAAGCGGTGCAGGCGCGCGTCTCCGCAGCAAACCCTGAAACCCGCTGCGCCTATGCGGTCTGTGATGTGACCTGCCCGGACGAGGTTGAGGCCGCCACCGCCGACTGCGCCGCCCGCTTTGGCGGCATAGACGTCGCTGTCGCAAATGCGGGTTTTCTGGGGCCCTGGGGCAAGATCGGAAACAGCGATCCGCACGGCTGGTGGATGAACTGGCAGGTCAACGTGCAAGGCACCTATCACCTGATTCGCTTTGCGCTGCCGCATCTGATCCAGAGCGCGGCGCGTCATGCGCAGGACGGCCAAAGTGGCGGGCACCTGATCGTGCTGTCATCGATCGGCGCACAGCTCGTGATGCCCGGCGCGTCTGATTACCAGACCGCCAAGCACGCGCTCAACCGCCTGTGCGAGTTCGTGCAGAACGACCACGACGCGGACGGGATCAAGTGCTTTGCCATTCATCCGGGCGGCGTGGCGACCGAACTGGGGCACGCCATGCCCGAGGCGATGCACGAATACCTGACAGATCAGCCAGACCTTGCGGCCTGTTTCGCGGTCTGGCTCACCTCTGGGCGCGCCGACTGGGCCAAGGGGCGCTACCTCAGCGCCACCTGGGACGTGGCGGCGTTGGAGGCGATGCGCGCGGAGATCCTGCGTGATGACCTGCTGGTAAACCGCTTGCGCACACGGGGCTGATCGCCGCGCCGAAAGGCTTTAGGGGACATCGCCCGTGTTTCTCGGACCAAGGGCGATGTCTTTCCTCTCCCCCGAATCGTTCCCCTGCAGGAAAGCAATTGGCGGCGCGCCTGCGACCTTTGCGCCCGGATCGGCCAGGTGTGGCGCGTCTTGACCCAGATCAAAGCAACCCGTCCGCCCCCCCCGTAGGCACAAGCCATGATGCGGGGCGAAGTGTGCCCTGCGGCAAGCCTAGTGTGGGGGCCATCCCTCGCGCGACGTGAGGGAACCAAAAACGATGAACAATACAGTCAAACTCATCGCATTGGGCCTGGTCACATTGTGGGCGATCCTCGGCGCGAACTATGCGCAGGATCTGTCCTTCCAGGTTCATATGCTGATCTTTATCTGCGTGGCGGGCGGGCTTTTCCTGCATACGCTGCGCAACTTCGATGCCCCGGCGCCGGTCCACGACCAGTCCCAATATATGGACGATGTGGTCAAGTTCGGGGTGATCGCCACCGCCTTTTGGGGCGTTGTGGGCTTTCTGGTGGGGGTGGTCATCGCCTTCCAGCTCGCCTTCCCGCAACTGAACTTCGAATGGGCGCAAGGCTACGCGAATTTCGGGCGGCTGCGGCCCCTGCACACCTCGGCGGTGATTTTCGCCTTCGGGGGCAACGCGCTTCTGGCCTCGTCCTTCTACATCGTGCAGCGGACGACCGCGGCACGGCTCTGGGGCGGCAACCTCGCCTGGTTCGTGTTCTGGGGCTACCAGCTCTTTATCGTACTGGCCGCAACGGGCTACCTGCTCGGGGCGACGCAGTCCAAGGAATATGCAGAGCCTGAATGGTACGTCGACATCTGGCTGACCATCGTCTGGGTGGCCTACCTGCTGGTCTTCATGGGCACGATCATCAAGCGCAAAGAGCCGCATATCTACGTGGCAAACTGGTTCTTCATGGCGTTCATCGTGACCGTCGCGATGCTGCACCTCGTCAACAACATCTCCATCCCGGTCTCGATCTGGGGCTCCAAGTCGGTGCAGGTCTTCTCGGGCGTGCAGGATGCGATGGTGCAATGGTGGTATGGCCACAACGCCGTGGGCTTCTTCCTGACGGCGGGCTTCCTTGGGATGATGTACTACTTCGTGCCGAAGCAGGCCGAACGGCCCGTCTTCAGCTACAAGCTGTCGATCATCCACTTCTGGGCGCTGATTTTCCTTTATATCTGGGCGGGTCCGCACCATCTGCATTACACCGCGCTGCCGGACTGGGCCTCGACCCTCGGTATGGTGTTCTCCATCGTGTTGTGGATGCCCAGCTGGGGCGGCATGATCAACGGCCTGATGACGCTGCAAGGCGCCTGGGACAAGCTGCGCACCGACCCGGTGATCCGGATGATGGTGGCCAGCCTCGCCTTCTACGGCATGTCGACCTTTGAGGGGCCGATGATGTCGATCAAGGCGGTCAACTCCCTGTCGCACTACACCGACTGGACCATTGGCCACGTGCACTCCGGTGCGCTCGGCTGGAACGGCATGATCACCTTCGGCGCGCTCTACTTCCTTGTGCCGCGCCTTTGGAAGCGTGAAACCCTCTACAGCCTCAGCCTTGTCAGCTGGCACTTCTGGCTCGCGACCATCGGCATCGTGCTCTACGCGGCGGCGATGTGGGTGACCGGCATCATGGAAGGCCTGATGTGGCGCGAAGTCGATGCCAACGGGTTCCTCGTGAACAGCTTCGCCGACACCGTCAGCGCCAAGTTCCCGATGTACCTCGTGCGCGGCCTTGGTGGGGTCCTGTACCTCGCGGGTGCCATCATCATGTGCTACAACCTCTGGATGACTGTCCGGGCGGCGCCTGCAAAGGCCGACGCTCCGGCGGCTGTCCCGGCTGAATAAGGAGGCCGGACAATGACTGACGCAACACAACAGGCGCCCAAGCGCAAAGGGATCCTTGATCGTCACAAGATCATCGAAACCCACGCCACGCTGCTGCTGGTCCTCAGCTTCCTCGTGGTGACTGTCGGGGGCATCGTGCAGATCGTGCCGCTCTTCTACCTGGAGAACACGATCGAGAAGGTGGAAGGGATGCGCCCCTACTCCCCGCTGGAGCTTGCGGGCCGGGACGTCTACATCCGGGAGGGCTGCTATGTCTGCCACTCCCAGATGGTCCGCCCGATGCGGGACGAGGTGGAACGCTACGGACATTACAGCCTCGCGGCTGAGTCGAAGTACGACCACCCGTTCCAGTGGGGCTCCAAGCGCACCGGGCCTGACCTGGCGCGCGTCGGCGGGCGGTACTCGGATGCCTGGCACCTCGACCACCTGCGTGACCCGCAATCGGTTGTGCCGGAAAGCATCATGCCGAAATACGCCTTCCTTAAGGACAACCGGCTGACCGGCGACGACATCACGGCGCTGATCCGGACCCACGCCTTTGTCGGTGTGCCCTACACCGAAGAGATGATCGCCGAGGCGCGCGCGGATTTCCGGGCGCAGGCCGATCCCGACAGCGACTATGACGGGCTGCTCGAACGCTATCCCGGGGCGCAGGTGCGCAACTTCGATGGCAATCCGCAGATCACCGAAATGGACGCGCTGATCGCCTACATGCAGATGCTCGGCACGCTCGTGGACTTCTCCACCTTCGTCGCTGACGAAAGCCGGTAAGGGAGGGCACGGACATGGAAACCTACAGCTTCCTGCGCGAATTCGCGGACAGCTGGGCGCTTCTGGTGCTGTTCTGCATCTTTGTCGGGGTCTGGCTCTATGCCTTCCGCCCCGGCTCCCGCGCCCTGCATGACGACGTGGCGGCGGTTCCGTTCCGGAACGAGGATCGGCCGGCCCAAACGAAGGATGAAAACCAATGAGTGACGCACGCGAAAAGTACGGCACGACCGGCCACGAATGGGACGGGATCGAAGAGTTCAACAACCCCCTGCCGCGCTGGTGGCTGTGGATTTTCTACGCCACGATCATCTGGGGCATCGGCTACACCATCGCCTATCCGGCTTGGCCGATGATCTCAAAGGCAACGAGCGGTGTGCTGGGCTATTCCACTAGGGCCGAGGTCGCGGAAGAGATCGCTGCGGTGGAGACGGCGAACGCCGCCATCAACCAGCGGCTGGCGGAAACCCCGCTGACCCTGATCGCCGCGGATGCAGAGCTGAACACCTATGCCCAGTCGGCGGGCGCGGCGGTCTTCCGGACCTATTGCTCGCAATGCCACGGCGCGGGGGCCGCTGGCGCGGTGGGTTACCCCAACCTGCTGGATGACAGCTGGCTCTGGGGCGGCGATATCGAGGCGATCCACTATACGATCAGCCACGGCATCCGGAACGAGGATGACCCGAACGCCCATTGGTCCGAAATGCCGGCCTTCGGCGCGATGGAAATCCTGTCCGAGCAAGAGATCGAGCAGGTCGTGCACTACGTCTCCTCCCTCTCCGGCGGAGAGGCGGATCCGGCGCTCGTTACCCCGGGCCAGACGGTCTATGCCGACAATTGTTCGTCCTGCCACGGTGATGCAGGTCTGGGCATCGTCGAATTGGGCGCGCCCAATATCGCAGATGCGATCTGGCTCTACGGCGGTGATCTCGCGTCCCTGCGAGAGACAGTGACCAACGCGCGCTTCGGCGTGATGCCCCCCTGGACCGAGCGCCTGACAGAGGCCGAGCTGGCCGCAGTCGCCGCTTATGTCCACCAGCTGGGCGGCGGTCAGTAAGACATCCCCTCGGGGTGGGAAACAGTGCGGGCGGAGGGGTAACCTTCCGCCCGCATTTTTTTCGTTTCCGCGCACGTGCGTCGCGCGGACCGGTTGGGGGGCTAGCCCCCCAAACCCCCCAAGGTATTTGAAACCTAGAGAAGGGGGGCACCTTGTGTCGTCACAGCTTTGCCGGGTCGATGCAGCGGGCGCGGCCTGTGCGGCGGTTGTGGCGGATGTCGCGCACCTTGATGCAGCCGGTGCGGGTGGCGGTTCTGAAAGTTTGAGCGAATATACCAAGCATTCTCTTGTCTCCTGTGTGGCGGTTTCTGCCTTCCATATTGACTTTTGCGGGCCGTTGCGCCACTCAATTGGACTGTTGATATGTAAGCTTGACTGACATATGGATCTACGCCGCCTGCCACCGCTCGCCGCCCTGCGCGCCTTCACGGCCTTCGCGCAGACCCGCGGCGTGGTCGAGGCGGGCACGGCGCTGGGCGTCAGCCACGCCGCCATCAGCCAGCAGCTGCGCAGCCTTGAGGATCACCTCGGCCTGACCCTGCTCGACCGCTCCGGCCGCGCGCTGGCCCTGACCCCGGACGGGGAGGCGTTGGCGCGGGCTTGCCAGGCCGGCTTTTCCGAAATCTCCAACCAGATCGACAAATTGACAGGCCATAGTAATTCTCGTCCGCTTAACATTTCGACCACGCCGACCTTTGCGGCATCCTGGCTCATGCCGCGTATGGCGCGGTTTCGCGCGGCGCATCCGAACCTGGCGATCCTGATCGATGCGACCCCGCAGATTGCCGCGCTAGAACCCGGTGGCATCGACCTGGCCTTGCGTTACGGCACCGCGCCTTTTCCGGGGCTTGAGGCGACGCCTCTGCTGATCTCGCCCATGATCGTTGTGGCCGCGCCTGATCTGTTGGGCGGAAAAACTGACATGTCTGTCGACGCCTTGTCCCGCCTGCCCTGGCTAGAAGAGCTGGGCACAACCGAGGGCACAAATTGGCTGCGCCGCAATGGCGCGCTGTCCGGCCCGCAGGCTGGGTTTATGCAAGTGCCCGGAAACCTGCTGCTGGACGGCGCGCGCGGCGGCCAAGGCGTCGCCGTGACCGTCCGCGCGTTTGTCCAGCCCGATCTTGATGCTGGGCGCTTGATCCAGCTGCATGAGGACCACACACGCGGGGCCGGTTACTACATCGTCACCCGCCCAGGTCCCAAACGTCCGGCGCTCGCCGAACTGGTGCGCTGGCTCAAGGCGCAACGTGACCAGGCGGCAGGTTGATCTGGGTCAAGGAAAGCGAGGCGTACCAAGGCGATAAGGCGACGGTAAACAACGTGATAGGTGCGCCCACGTGACCGACTCAGCCCCCAGCCTCTACGTGGCCCGCGAGCCCATCTTCCCCAAGCGGGTGTCGGGCAAGTTCCGCAATCTCAAATGGTATCTGATGCTCTTCACGCTGGGCATCTACTACATCACTCCGTGGATCCGCTGGGACCGCGGGGCGGAGATGCCGGATCAGGCGGTGCTGCTCGACCTTGCCGGGCGGCGCTTCTACTTCTTCTGGATCGAAATTTGGCCGCATGAGTTCTACTTCGTCGCGGGCCTTTTGATCATGGCGGGGCTTGGCCTGTTCCTCTTTACCTCTGCGCTGGGGCGGGTCTGGTGCGGCTATGCCTGCCCGCAAACCGTCTGGACGGACCTTTACATCGCGGTGGAGCGGTGGGTGGAAGGTGACCGCAACGCCCGCCTGCGCCTGCACCGGGCGCCGTGGAGCCTGAACAAGGCCCGCCTGCGGATGACAAAATGGGTAATCTGGCTGCTGATCGGTCTCGCGACGGGCGGGGCGTGGGTGTTCTACTTCGCCGACGCGCCCACGCTGCTGCGCGATCTGGTCACGCTTCAGGCCCACCCGGTTGCCTACACGACCATCGCGATCCTGACCGGCACGACCTTCCTCTTTGGCGGTTTTGCGCGCGAGCAGGTCTGCAACTACGCCTGTCCCTGGCCGCGCATCCAGGCGGCGCTGATGGACGAAGAAACTTTGACCGTCGCTTACCGCGAGTGGCGGGGGGAGCCGCGCAAGCATTCCGACGCCGTGAAGGCGGGCGAGCCGATGGGCGACTGCATCGACTGCATGGCCTGCGTGAACGTCTGCCCCGCTGGTATCGACATCCGCGACGGCCAGCAGCTTGAGTGCATCACCTGCGCGCTGTGCATCGATGCCTGCGACGAGATGATGGAGAAGGTCGGCAAGCCCCGCGGCCTGATCGACTATCTGGCGCTTTCGGATGAAGAGGCCGAACGCGCAGGCGCCGCGCCGCGCGCCATCTGGAAGCACGTCTTCCGGCCCCGCGTGATGCTCTACACCGCGCTGTGGTCCTTGGTTGGCGTTGGCCTTGTCTTTGCGCTCTTTATCCGGTCGGACATCGAACTGACGGTGGAGCCTGACCGCAACCCGCGCTTTGTCGTTATGTCGGACGGCGCGGTGCGCAATGGCTACACCCTGCGCCTGCGCAACAAGACCGACAGCGTCCAGACCTTCTATCTGACGCTCAAGGGTGATCCGTCGCTGCGCCTGTCGATCCCGGGCAGCCCCTATGGCTCCGTGCCCGTGACCGCCGACAGCACCCAGCAACAGCGGATCTTCATCACCGCACCGCCCGGGTCGGACGTGGCGCAGGGCGGGGCGTCGGACGTGCGCATCTGGGTGGAAATGCTGGGCAGCGGCGACCGCGCCTACAAGGACACAATTTACAACGGACGGGGAGGAAACTGATGCAACGTGAACTGACAGGCTGGCACGTGCTTGGCATCTTCGTGGTCGGCTTCGGCATAATCATCGCGGTCAACTTGACGCTGGCCTTCAACGCGGTGTCGACCTTTCCCGGGCTGGAGGTGAAAAATTCCTACATCGCCAGCCAGAGCTTTGACGACCGCCGCGCGGCGCAGGTGGCGCTGGGCTGGCGGGCGGAAGCGAGCTATGATGGCGCCACCCTGCGCCTCGTGCTGCGCGATGATTACGGCCCGGTGCAGGCCGAGGTGCTGGAGGCGACGCTGGGCCGCGCGACCCATGTCGCCGAAGATCGTGACCCGGGCCTTGTCTGGGATGGCGCGGGCTACAGCGCGCCCGCTGATCTGAACACGGGCAGCTGGCAACTGCGCCTGAAGGCCGAAGCCGCCGATGGCACAATGTTTGAACAGCGCGTTCCGATCTGGGTGCGCACGCAATGACGGCGATGGCCTGTCCCGGCTGCGCTGCAGCCCCGACCGGGCCGATGCCCCAAGCGGCGGCGGGGGATATCCTGCTGTCGCTGCCGCATATCCATTGCGTGTCCTGCATCAAGGGTGTTGAGGAGGCGCTGGCCGCCCGCAGCGATGTTACCCGCGTCCGCGTAAACCTCACGCTGAAGCGCGCGATGGTGCAAAGCACCGCAAGCGCGGGCAGCCTTGCCGAAACGCTGGAGCGCGCCGGGATCGAAGCCTACCCGCTGGACGCCGCAGCGCTCAGCGCGGAAGGCGCGGACAAGGCGGGCCGCGATCTGCTGATGCGGCTGGCCGTTGCGGGCTTTGCGATGATGAACGTCATGCTGCTGTCGGTGGCAGTCTGGTCCGGCGCGGCGGAGGCAACGCGTGACCTGTTCCACTGGATCAGCGCAGCGATTGCCATCCCGGCCTCCTTCTTCTGCGGGGCGCCGTTCTTTGCCTCCGCCTGGGGCGCGGTGCGCAATGCGCGGATGAACATGGACGTGCCGATTGCGCTGGCCATTCTGCTCGCGCTCGGCACCTCGCTGTATGAGACATGGCACAGCGGCCATCACGCCTATTTCGACGCGGCGATCACCTTGTGTTTCTTCCTGCTGGTGGGCCGCTACCTCGACATGCGCGCCCGCTCTGCTGCGCGGTCTGCCGCGCAGGAGCTGACCGCGCTTGAGGTGCCGGTTGCCACCCGTGTGACCGGGGAGACTGTCCCGCTCGCGCAGATTGCCGTGGGCGACGTTCTGCTGGTGCGGCCCGGGGCGCGGATGCCGGTGGACGGCACGATCCGCCGCGGCGCGTCCGAGCTAGACCGCTCCCTGCTGACCGGAGAGGCGGAGCCGCAAGCGGCAAGCGCAGGTGATGTGGTCCACGCGGGTGAGGTGAACCTGACCGGCGTGCTGGAGGTGCAGGCAACCGCCGTGGGCCGCGACAGCTCTTTGCACCGGCTTGCCGACCTTGTGGCACTGGCCGAAGCGGGCCGCGCGCGGCACACACCGCTCGCGGACAAGGCGGCGGCGCTTTACGCGCCCGGGGTGCATATCCTTGCGGGCCTGTCATTCCTTGGCTGGATCATCTGGACCGGGGATTTGCGGCTGGCGCTCAACATCGCTGCCGCCGTTCTGATCATCACCTGCCCCTGCGCGCTGGGCCTTGCGGTGCCTGCCGTGACGGCGGCGGCATCGGGGCGACTCTACCGCGCGGGGCTTCTCGTCAAATCGGCCACCGCGCTCGAGCGGCTATCCGAAGTGAACACCATCGTCTTCGACAAGACCGGAACCCTGACGGCGGGCGCGCCGCGGGTGACGGGGTGGAATACCTTGTCAGAGGACGTTGCCAGCGTGGCAAAGGGGCTGGGCGCGGCTTCTGACCACCCGCTGGCACGGGCGATCCGGGCCGAGGAGGGTCCGGTCGCCCAGATTTCCGACCTGCGCGAGGTGCCGGGCTCCGGCGTTTCGGGTATGTGGAACGGACAGCGCGTGCGGCTGGGCCGCGCATCCTGGCTGGGCGCGGATCCTGTGCCGGGGCTGGCCACCTACTTGCAGATCGGCACAGCAGAGCCGGTCGCCATCCGCTTTACCGACAGCCTCAGGGGCGGCGCCGAGGCTCTGGTGCGCAGCCTGCAAGACCGCGGCCTGCGCGTCATCATGCTGAGCGGGGATACCGCGCCCGCGGTGGATCAGCTTGCCGCCGCGCTTGGCATTGCGGAGGCAGAGGCAAACCTGCGCCCCGAGGACAAGGCCCAGCGGCTCGCCGAACTCGCAGGGCAGGGGGCACGGGTGCTGATGGTTGGCGACGGGTTGAACGACACGGCGGCGCTAGCCGCCGCGCATGTGTCCATCGCGCCCGCCTCCGCGCTGGAGGCTGCGCGCGCCGCCTCTGACATGGTGCTGACGGGTGGCAGCCTGACCCCCGTGGCCGAAGCGCTGAAGGTTGCGGGCAAATCGACCAAGCGAATTTCTGAGAATTTCACCATCGCTACAATCTACAACGTGGTGGCTGTGCCGCTGGCCGCGGCAGGGCTTTGCACCCCGCTGGTCGCGGCGCTCGCGATGTCCGGCTCGTCCTTGACGGTGGTTCTGAACGCGCTCAGAGTGGCCAGGTAACCCGCAATCCGCGTGAGGCGTAGGCCGATGAACGTCCTGACATGGCTGATCCCGATCTCCCTGCTGCTGGGCGGCCTTGGCCTGGCCGGGTTCCTCTATACGCTGCGCAGCCGTCAATATGACGACCCCAAAGGGGACGCGCAGCGCATTCTGGATGATCGCTATGACGACAAGCCGCGCTAGCCTCAGGACGGGCCGATCATGAAACAGGTCGCGCCCCGGGCGCTGAGCCTTCGGCACGCCTGATCCGCGCCATCCCGGGTCAGGCCCATGAAGGTCGCGTCAAACCCCTGAGGGCGCCGCACGACCTTGCGGAGCGATCCGTCCAGCGTCTCCATCTCTTGCAGCGCGGTCTGAAGCAGCACCCGCTCCGCCTTGTACCGGCTGGGGTAGCGCCCCACGTTCACGCCCCAGTGCCGCCCGCCAGAGGTTGACAGGCGCGTGACCACCTGCGGCGCGGGCGCCGGGGCCGGCTCCCCCCGCGCAATCACCAGCGTTTCGGGCCGCGCGGTGGGCCGCACAAC
The DNA here is from genome assembly GCA_039817385.1 of Pseudomonadota bacterium. Taxonomy (GTDB): domain Bacteria; phylum Pseudomonadota; class Alphaproteobacteria; order Rhodobacterales; family Rhodobacteraceae; genus JBCBCP01. The sequence continues at coordinate 437,459 of JBCBVY010000002.1, forward strand.
GGGCGCGCGCGCGGCGACTTGTTCGGGCGATTGCGCAGCCTTCAGCGCGATCTGGATGTCAGATTTCAGCACTTGCGGCGCAGGCGCAGGCGCGGCCTCTGCAACCAGAACCGGCTCCGATCCCGGGCGCATCCTGGGCCGGTAGGACGACTTGACCAGCCCGCTGACCCGCACGATCTTGCCCGCGTTCCGGGTGCCAGACCCGCCCGTCGCGGCCTCTGCATAAACCGGCGGCTTGGGCTTGTTCACAGGCGCGCGGCTGGGGGAGCGGCGAAAGCCGAGGTCCAGAAGTTCGGCGACCTTCGCGTTGCGCGAGGTGGTGGATTTGCCGCCAAAGACCGTGGCGATCACCCGCTCGTTGCCGCGCTCCGCGCTGGCCACAAGGTTGAAGCCCGCGGCGCGGGTATAGCCCGTTTTGATCCCGTCCGCGCCGCGATAGGCATTCAGCAGGCGGCGGTTGGTGTTGTGCACCGTCCCGATATGCGCCTGCGTGCTCCGGCGAGAGAAGATGTTGTAGTATTGCGGATAATCGTAGAACAGCCGCCGCCCCAGCGTGGTCATGTCGCGCGCGGTGCTCAGGTGCCCATTTTCCGTCAAACCGTGCGCGTTCTTGAACGTGGTGCGTGTCATGCCAAGGGCCTTGGCCGTGCGGTTCATGCGGCGGGCAAAGGCCGCCTCGGAGCCGGAGACCGCCTCGCCAATCGCCGTGGCCGCGTCATTGGAGGACCGGATCGCCGCCGCGCGGATCAGGTAGCGCAGCTTGACCTTAGAGCCTGCGCGAAAGCCGATGGCATAAGGCTCTGCCGCCGCCTTGCGCGAGATCGTGATAGGGGAGTCGAGCGAAATTTCGCCCCGCTCAACCGCTTCGAACGCGATGTAGAGCGTCATCATCTTGGTCAGGGAGGCCGGGTGCAGCCGCGCATCGGCGTTCCGCGCATGCAAAACCTCGCCCGAGCGCGCGTCAATCACCATCGCGGCATAAGGGGCCGCTGCCGCGCTGATGGGCAGCACGATCAAAAGCCAAAAGATTGCAAGAATATACAGCCCATTACGGGCGGGCTGCGCGCGCCGCACCTTCACGATAAACCTGCCTTTTCTGCCTCATATGCCCCCGGTTACCCCGAGTGGCTTGGATAAAGGCTAACATGGCCGGGCGTTTCGATAAACCTTTGCGTGCAACGCGTTAACCACTTTATTTGCGCACATATTGGGGCTGCGCGAAGTTCAGCCGCTACAGGGGCGATTGTGGCAGGAATGTGGCACGGCTGCGGCGGGTGTGCCTCAATTGGACACGCGCGGATGGGTCAGGCGCTCGCCATCCGGTCCAGCAGAACAGGCAGGGCGCCAAGGTCCGGCACTTTGGCAAAGCGCGCGTGGCCGGCAGGCTCCGGCGCGGCCTCAATCGCCCATTCCAGCCCGTGCGGGACAAAGACGCCGTAACCGCCCGCATCGATCATCGCGACCACGTCCGATTTCATCGAATTGCCGATCATCATCGCGTTGTCGATCCGGGGACCAAAGAGGTGAAGGTAGGTGTCCGGCACCTTGTCCGACACGATCTCGACCCGGTCGAACATGTCGCCAAGGCCCGACTGGGCCAGCTTGCGTTCTTGGTGCAGAAGATCCCCTTTGGTGATCAACCAGACGGGCGCGTAATCCTTTGCTGCGGCGACGGCCTCAGTGGCATGCGGCAACAGCTCGACCGGGTGGTCCAGCATCTCGCGCCCGGCGGCGACGATCTGCGCAATCACTGCCCCGGGCACGGCGTTGTCCGTCACCTCCAGCGCGGTTTCCACCATCGACAGCACAAACCCCTTCACGCCAAAGCCGTAAACCCCGAGGTTCCGCCGTTCTGCGGCCAGCAGCCGGGTCATCAGGCCAGCTTCGTCCGTGTAGGGGGCGAGCAGCGCAGCAAAGCGGTCCTGCTCGGCGGCAAAGAAGCGCTCGTTGTGCCACAGCGTGTCATCCGCATCGAATGCAATTGCGCTGAATTCCATCGCGTGGCCCCTCTTTTCTCACCCGGCCTTCGCGTTATATAGAGGCGTCCTAAGGCGACAATCGAGAAACCTGCGACAGGCGTGCGATGCATCTCAACCCGGTCATGATGGCAGACAAAGAAGACGGCACCGATGACGGTGACGGCGATGCCGCTGTCATCACAAAGGCGAAGCCCAAGACAAAGCGCCCGCCGCTTTACAAGGTGCTGCTGCTGAACGACGACTACACGCCAATGGAATTTGTCGTGCACGTGCTTGAGCGCTTCTTTGGCCTTTCTCACGCGCAGGCTTTCGAGATCATGTTGACCGTGCACAAAAAGGGCGTCGCTGTGGTTGGCGTCTTCAGCCACGAGATCGCGGAGACAAAGGTGGCGCAGGTGATGGATTTTGCCCGCCGCCATCAGCACCCGCTGCAGTGCACGATGGAAAAAGAAGAGTAATCGTGCAGGTTTCCGAACGCGGAAACCCGCCCTGTGTCTGGCTTTTGCCCCTTATGTTAAACGCCTGCCCGGAAATCCGCGTCGGATTTTCTGCCTTTTGATGATCGGTGCGCGTTTGCCCCTGGCCCTTGCGGCCGGGTTCGTCCCCGGTGTGCGCGTGGCTGTCTTTCACCCGGCGGCAAAGGCGGACCTTTCGGCGCTACCGGGGGCGCAGGTCATCTCGCCCCTTGCCACGGTGCATGCCGCGTTTCCCGGTGCGGTGACGGACCCGGATGGCCCCTACACCTCCGCCATTGTCGCGCTGCCCCGGGCGAAGGCGGAGGCCCGTGCGCTGGTGGCTGCCGCGATGGCAGCAACGCAGGGGCCGGTGCTGATCGACGGGCAAAAGACGGACGGGATCGATTCGCTCCTGAAGGACGTGCGCAAACGCGCCGCGCCTTCCGCGCCCATCGCCAAGGCGCATGGCAAGGCGTTCTGGCTGGAGGCGACGGACGCCTTTGACGACTGGGCGCAGACCCCCGCGCTGACCCCCGGCGGTTTCTGGACGGCACCCGGCGTGTTCTCCGCCGATGGGATCGATGACGGCTCCTCGATGCTGGCGGCGGCGCTGCCGGACAAGCTGGGGCGCGTTGTTGCGGATCTTGGCGCGGGCTGGGGGATGCTGTCCGCCCATGCTCTGACGCGGGATGGGGTGGAGGCGTGCCACCTTGTCGAAAACCACCATCTGGCCCTTGAATGCGCAAAGCGCAACGTGACCGACCCGCGGGCGCAGTATCACTGGGCCGACGCCACGCGCTGGACCCATCCCGGTATCGAAACTGTTGTGATGAACCCGCCGTTCCACACGGGTCGCGCCCCTGACCCCGCGCTGGGCCGTGCGTTCATTGCGGCAGCGGCCCGCCTTCTGGCGCCGCGGGGGCAGTTGTGGATGGTGGCGAACCGCCATTTGCCGTATGAAGAGACCTTGCAGGCGCACTTCGCCCAGGTGACAGAGATTGGCGGCGATGCGCGGTTCAAACTGACCCATGCCGCCAAACCCCGGAGGTAGCCCATGTCCTTTTCCATCAGCGGCAAGACGGCCATCGTCACCGGGGCGGCCAATGGCATTGGCCTCGCCATTGCGCGACATTTCGCGGATAAGGGCGCGAATGTCATGTGCGCGGACATGGATGAAAAGCATCTGATCGCAGAGCTGGGCGATACCCCCGATGAGGGCAACATCCGCGTTTTTGCCGGTGATCTGCGCCAGCGTTTGACGGTGGCAAACCTCGTCTCGGCCACGATTGATGCCTTCGACAGCGTCGATATCCTCATAAACGCCTCGCGCCAGGTGATGGAGACGGATGCGCTCGATGTCGAGGATGACAGTGTCGAAACGCTGATCGAGCAGAACCTGATGACAGCCCTGCGCCTGACGCAGGCCGTCGCGCGGCGGATGATCCGGCAGGCGGAGGTCGGCGGATCCGAACAGGTCGGCGCGATCATCAATCTCAGTTCTATCGCCGCGCGGCAGACACGGCCCGAACTGCTCGGCTATTCGGTGGCCGCGGCGGGGCTGGAGCAGATGACCCGCTCGATGGCCTTGGTGCTCGCGCCGCACCGGATCCGGGTGAACGCGGTGGCGTTCGGATCGGTTATGTCGGCCTCGCTCAAACACGCGATCCTGGAGCAAGAAGGCTGGCGCAAGGACATTGAGCGCCACACCCCGCTGGAGCGAATCGCCAGCCCCGGGGAGCTGGTGGACACGGTGCAGTTCCTTGCGTCCGAAGGCTCGGGCTTTATGACGGGTGAGGTGATCACCGTTGACGGGGGCCGGTCCCTGCTGGACGCGGTGGCCGCGCCGGCGCACTGATCGGGCGCGTTGATCCTGCGCAATTGCGCGCGCGTCGGAAATGGCTAGAATGTGTCAACCAAACAGGACACTTTGCGTATGACGGAACAGTTCGACACTCACAAAGCCCGCGCCAGCGGATGGTTCCGCGAGTTGCGCGACCAGATCGTCGCCGCCTTCGAGGGGCTGGAGGACAGCCATGCGAGCGGCCCGCTGTCGGACGCGGCCCCGGGCCGGTTCGAGGTGCTTGAGACCAAACGCACCGCCGATGATGGTGGCGACGCGGGCGGCGGGTTGATGAGCGTCATGCGCGGCGGGCGCGTGTTCGAGAAGGTAGGCGTGAACGTCTCGACCGTTTACGGCACGCTGGGCGCGCGGGCGCAGCAGGCGATGGCCGCGCGCGGCATTCCCGGCATGGCGGACGATCCGCGCTTCTGGGCGTCGGGCATTTCGCTTGTTGCGCATATGCAGAACCCGCACGTGCCCGCCGTGCACATGAACACCCGCATGTTCTGGACGCCCCACGCGTGGTGGTTCGGCGGCGGGTCGGACCTGAACCCGTGTATCGAGTATGACGAGGACACCGCGCATTTCCACGCCACGCAGAAGGCGCATCTCGACCCCCACGGGGCCGAACATTACCCGCGCCTTAAGGAATGGGCGGACGAATATTTCTACATCCCCCACCGCAAGCGCGCACGGGGTGTCGGCGGCATCTTCATGGACGATCTGAACACCGGCGATTGGGAAGCGGATTTCGCCCTGACCCAGGACATCGGCCGCGCCTTCCTGCCCGCCTTCGTTCCGCTGGTCGAAAAGCGGCGGGTGCAGGACTGGGACGAGGCCGACAAGGACGCGCAGCTGGTGCATCGCGGCCTTTATGCCGAATACAACCTCGTCTACGACCGGGGCACCAAGTTCGGGCTGGAGACGGGGCACGATGCCAACGCCGTGTTGATGAGCCTGCCGCCACTGGCAAAGTGGGTGTAGGCGAGCGGTGGGTTAGAAACCCACCCTACACCGCAACGCGTAGGGTGGGTTTCTAACCCACCTGTCTCAATCCGGTACGCGCACAGGCACCCGCCGCATCTGCATCCCGAACTTCTGATCCGCCCGGAACCCGAGGCGCTCGTAAAACCCGCGCGCCCCGGTGTCCTGCCCGGTCAGCAGCATGATCTTGTAACACTCCGCGTCCCATGCGGCCTTGATCGCGGCCTGCATCGCGTCCCGCCCGTGCCCTGTTCCCCGATGGCTTGGCAAGGACGCGACGTTTTCGATCAGCGCATAGGGCCGCGCCCCGCGGGTCATGTTCGGCAGGACGTGCAGCGTCACAATTGCAGCCAAAGTGGTCCCTTCAAAGCTACCGAAGACGGCGTTGCCCGGATGCGCCAGAAGCGCGGCAAAGGCCGTCTCATCCGCCACGTCTTCTGACAGAACGGCAAAAACCGGGCGCGCATCAGCGTAGTCAGACACCCCCAGAGGCCGTGTCAGGCGCTGCGCCATCCGGCCTCTTTCATCGCATCCAGATAGCTCGGCGCGATCCGCATATCGCCGCCCAGCCCCCGATCCAAAAGCTTTCGATGAAGCGCCGGCAAGCGCCAGCAGGGCACGTGCATCACCATGTGGTGCTCAAGGTGGTAGTTGACCCAATAGGGCGCCAACAGCGTTTTCGCGATGGGCCCCGCATAGGTCGTGCGCACGTTTTGCAGCGGGTTGTCCGACCGCTCCACCGCGCCATGTTCGGCAATATTGCGAACCCGCAGGACAAACTGGAACCACGTCAGGTAGGGCATGACCCAGAAGGCGAGGCCCCACCACCAGTCCCCAATCAATGAGATCACCAGCGCGATGCCAAAGAACACCGGGAAGGCATAGCCAATCGTGTTCGACTTGAACGCCTGCGCCGCCTCGCCCTTTGCGGCCTCAATCGCGTCATCGTCCCCGGCCAGTTGCACAAACAGCATGACTTGGCCGATCAGCTGCTTCACCCCCGTTTGCCCGGTCAGATCCCGCAGGAACTTGCGCTGCATCGAGGCATGGGTGGTCGGGAACTTCTCGGACAGCTTCAGGTCCGGGTCCTTGTCCGTCTGGGTATAGCGGTGGTGGCTGAGGTGGTAGTGCCGGTAGGCCGCAAGGTCCGCCATGATCGGCCAGCCGCACAGCCACGTGCCCACCCAGTCGTTCACTTTGCGGTTCGCGAACAGCGCGTTATGCGCCGCCTCATGCATCAGGATCGCCAACCCCAGCTGGCGCGAGCCAATCAGCACAACAGCCAGCAGTGCGGTCACCGGGTTCGGCCAGAGCGCGAAGACCCCAATCGCCAGCGCAATCACGCCCCAGCAATGGGCCACCAGCAGCGCGCCCATCATGTCCGACCGCTGCGCGAGCGGGCGGATGTCGTCCGAGGTGAGGTAGATTTTGCCCGGGGTCATGGACCAAGCGTGGGGTTTAGATTTGCAACCGTCAAGTGGGGGGCCAGCCCCCCACACCCCCCGGAATATTTTTGGCCAGAAGAAGAGAGGTCAATGCCAGTCGAAGAAGCCCTTGCCCGCCTTTGCAAGCAGTTCTTCGGCCAGGTCGCGGCCCATCTTCTCTCCGTCAGCCGCATCACCGCTCCGTGCGCCCGCGATGGCCTCCGACCCGTCCGGGCGCAGCACCTCGCCGCGCAGGGTCAGCGTGCCGCCGTCCAGTGTCGCGAGGCCAGCAATCGGCGTCTCGCATGACCCGTCCAGCCGCAGCAGGAAAGTCCGCTCCGCCCGCAGCCGGTCGCCGGTGTCCACATCATGGATCGCCTCCAGCAGGGTGGCGACGCGATTGTCCTCCGCGCGCCGCTCGATCCCGATGGCGCCCTGCGCGATGGCGGGCAGCATGTCGTCCGGGTCAATAGGCGACGCGGGCACATCATTCATACCCAGCCGGTTCAGCCCGGCACAGGCGAGGAAGGTGCAATCGGCCACGCCCTCGCTCAGCTTCTTCAGCCGGGTCTGTACGTTGCCGCGGAACTCGACGACCTGCAGATCGCGCCGCCGGTTCAGCAACTGCGCCCGCCGCCGCAGTGACGAGGTGCCAACCGTCGCCCCCTCGGGCAGGTCCGCAATCGCGGTCAGCGTGGGCGACACAAACGCGTCCCGCACGTCCTCGCGCGGCAGGTACGTGTCCAGCAGCAGCCCATCGGGCTGCACCGTCGGCATGTCCTTCATCGAATGCACCGCGATGTCGATCTTGCCCGCCGCCAGATCCTCTTCAATCTCGCGGGTGAACAGGCCCTTGTTCCCGATCTCTTTGAGCGGCACGTCCTTGGCCACCATGAAACGGTCATCGCCCGACACCTTGATCACGACGATCTCGAACGCCGCGTCGGGCAGGTTCCAGGCGGCAGCCAGTCGTGCCCGCGTCTCGTGGGCCTGCGCGAGGGCCAGCGGCGAGCCGCGTGTGCCGATTTTCAACGGGACATCGGGAGAGGGAAGCTGCACTGTGGTGGGGCCTTCATGGGTTGCGCCTGTCAAGCTAACCTGACACTCTGCGCCGGTGAAGGCAAGCCTTGGAGACGTGCGCGTGACAAAGACAATCCTCAGAGCCCTCGCGGGCGAAACCCTGCCCACGCCGCCGATCTGGATGATGCGTCAGGCGGGCCGGTACTTGCCCGAATACCGCGCCACGCGGGCGCAGGCCGGGGATTTCCTGTCGCTGTGCTATAACTCGGAACTCGCCGCCGAGGTCACCTTGCAGCCGATCCGCCGCTATGGCTTTGATGCGGCGATCCTCTTTGCCGACATTCTGCTGCTGCCGCAGGCGCTGGGCGCGGATCTTTGGTTTGTCACCGGCGAAGGGCCGCGGCTGTCTACCATAACCGACCAGTCGGGTGTCGATGCCTTGAGGCCCGTCGATGCGATTCACGAGACGCTGAACCCCATCTATGAAACCGTCCGCATCCTGCGCCGCGACCTGCCCGAGGAAACCACGCTGATCGGCTTTGCCGGGGCGCCCTGGACGGTGGCCACCTACATGGTCGCGGGCCGCGGCACGCCCGATCAGGCGCCCGCCCACGCGCTGAAGGATGAAAACCGCCCGGTGTTCGAGGCGCTGATGGCGCGGCTCACCGAAGGCACCATCGACTATCTTAGCCACCAGATCGACGCGGGCGCAGAGGTCGTGAAGATCTTCGACAGCTGGGCCGGATCGCTCAAGGGGCAGGATTTCGAGGATTTCGCGGTGGCGCCCTGCCGCCGGATCACGCAAGCGCTCAAGACGAAGTATCCGCACATCCCTGTCATCGGTTTCCCGCGTGAGGCCGGGGACGGCTATATCGGGTTTGCCAAAGCAACCGGCGTGGATTGCGTCGCGCTCGACAATTCCGTCAGCGCGGACTGGGCGGCCGCCAATGTGCAAACGGACGGCTGCGTACAGGGCAACCTTGCGTCCGCGCATATGGTCACAGGCGGTCAGGCGCTGATCGACGACACGCGCGCGATTGTGAAGGCGTTCTCAAACGGGCCGCACATCTTCAACCTTGGTCACGGGATCACCCCGGATGCAGACCCGGAAAACGTCGCGCTGATGATCGAAACGGTGCGCGCGATGTCCAAGGTTTCGGGTTGACGGATTTGGGCGGCTGGCATAACTGAGCGGCTCAGTGGCGCGGTAGCTCAGTTGGTTAGAGCGATCGACTCATAATCGATAGGTCGGGAGTTCAAGTCTCCCCCACGCCACCATTATCTTGCACATCTGGATCGAGGCGCCGTCGCCCGACGGACGCGCACCGCTACGCGGCACTCTGCGTCGGGAGTTCAAGTCTCCCCCACGCCACCATTATCTTGCTCATCTGGATCGAGGCCCCGTCGCCCGACGGACGCGCACCGCTACGCGGCACTCTGCGTCGGGAGTTCAAGTCTCCCCCACGCCACCATTCAAATCCGGTTCGCGAAGCGAAGAATTCGATCCGGTGGATCGAATTGAGGATTTGAATGCGCGGAGCGCCCACCGCCCATCGTCAAACAACCTGAACCCTCGTCTCGGTCACTTTCAAGCACCAAAGGCGCGCCGCGGCGACATCATCGAGATCAAAACGCCTCCGAGCGCAGCCTTAACTGGGGTAAATCAGCGGCTCCAACTGCGCCATCGTCATACCCGGCTCCAGCAGACGGTCCCGCATCGCCCACAGCGCGGCTGCACCCGCGTCGCCTAGCGTCGGCGCGGCCAGCGCGCGGACCTTACCCTCGATCTCTGCATCGGGCATCGGCGCTTCCGGTCCGCCCCGCGCCGTGACAACGCCCGACGCCAGCCGCCTGCCATCGCCCAGCGTGACCACAACCTCCGAAATCCGCTCCGCCGGGTAACGCGCGCTTAGCTCGGGCACCTCGCTAACGGTGATCAAAGGCAACAGCGCCGCCGTGGCCGGGTCTTGTAGCGCGGGCCCAGACACATGCTCCGCCCCGATCCGCCCGAACCGCAGCAGGCTGGCAAGGGCAAAGGGCAGGGAATACTGCGCTTGGCTGGTCGTGTCCGGCATCCCGGGATAGAGCGCCGCGGCCTGGGCAAAGGTGCGCACCTCGATCTGGCGGACCTCATCCACCGCGAACCCATGCGCTTGCCGCAGCGCGCTCAGCGCATCGAGCGCCGCATGAGCCCAGCGGCAGATCGGATAAGGCTTGATATAGTTCTGCGTGATCGTCCAGTTCGCGCCCAGATCGGCCCAGATATGCGCGACGCCCGCGTCCTCCACAGTGATCGCCGGGGCGCCGGTAAACCCGTCCGCCGCAAGCAGCGCCGCCATCGCCCCGGTCATTGCGCCCATGCCGGAGCCGTCATGCAGCATGGTGGGGTGCGCGATCTCGCGCATCATCTGGCTCCGCGGGCCGTGATATTCGGCAATCCCCAGCGCTTCGTGTAGGGCAGGCGTGGGCGCGTCCAGCATCCGCCATCCCAGCGCCGCAACCCCAAGCCCGTTCCACGCGCCCGAGGTGTGGTAATCCTCCACCGTGCCGTGCAGGGCCATCGCCGCCCGCGCCGCGACCTCATAGGCCATCACCATCAGGTCCAACGCGTCCGGCCCCGTCACCTCGCGCCCCTCGGCAAAGGCAAAAAGCGCAGGCACCACCGCGCAGCCGATATGCCCCTTGGTCAGGTTCAGCCCGTCATGCGCGTCCAGATTGTCGGTCTGGCTCGCCGCCGCAAAGCACGCGCCGGGGATCGACGCGCGCCGCCCATCAAACAGCAGCCGCGCATCGGTGCCGCCGATATGCCGTACCGCGTGATCGCGCGCGATCCGCCCCACCTCCAGCGGCGCCGCCCCGGCACAGACCGCAAGCGTGTCGATCAGCAGCGTCGCCGCCATGTGCCGTGCCGCCTCCGGCGGGGCGGGGGCGGAGACAAAGGCGGTCACGGCATCAAGGGACATTGGCTATTCCGGGTTTGGGATCAGACTGTCCCCAAATCGTGCGCGCATCTGCTCTGTTTGCGACCTGTCGAGGTAATCCGGCCCCGGCTCTGCCAGCCGCCTTTGGACCTCCGCGCGGGCACGGCCCCAGGCATCCTGCGCGCCATCCTCCGCCCATGCGGTTGGCGTGGCCCGGTCTGCCAGCTCGGGGTAGAGGTAATCGCGCTCCATCGCCGCAATCGTCTGCGCGCCGCCCAGGAAATGCCCCTCGCCCAGAACGGCTTCGGTAATGGCCGTGATGTCGAGCGTGTCCTCGCTGACCTCCACGCCCCGCAGCATCCGCATGATCTGCGCGTGCATCTCTGCGTCCAGCAAGAACGCCTCGAACGACGCGCCCAGCAGCGAGGCGGTCATGCCAGCGCTCTCATAGATCAGGTTGCCCCCGGCCAGCGCCGCCGCCGTCGCGGTCATCGCCTTTTCCGTGCCGTATTGCGCGTCAATCGCCTTGGCATCGGTCATGCAGGCCGCCACGCCGGAGGGCAGGCCAAGGTGGTTGATGATTTGCGCCGAGGCCGCGTTCAGCAGGGCCGTTTCCCCGCCGCCCCCCGCAAAGGCTCCGGTGCGCAGGTCAATCACGAAGGGCCAGTTCGAAAAGACCATCGGGTGGCCGGGGCGGATCACCTGCACCATGACGAGGCTGGCGAGCGTCTCTGCCAGTGACTGAGCCAGGAACCCCGCAAGCGTCGCAGGCGCCGTCGCCCCGGCCTGCGCCGCGGTGATGCACGAAAGGGGGATGCTTTGCGCGATGCAGGCTTCCGTGACCGCCACCGCGTCTTCGCCAAAGCGCATGGGCGAGATCACCGGGCTGATATGCGCCTTCACAAACGGTCGCGCGTCAAAATCGCCCGCGATGCGGAAGAGATCGGCCAGTGGGGCGACGTGTTCGGGCAGGGTAAAGGCGGTGGCCACGGGCTTCGTCGTGTGCGCCATCAGCGCGTAGGCCGTGTTCAGGTCCAGCAGCCATTCATTGCCCATGTCCGTCGCAATGCAGCAGCGGGTGAACCAGCTGACATGGTCCAGCCCGTCCTGAAGCCGGGTAAAAACATGCAGATCGCGCAGCGTCGCCGCCCTGTAGCGCGCGGTGCCAAGGTCGAGGACTTCGACCGCTGCGCCGCCGGTGCCGAAATGCACCGCATCCCCGCCCACCTCGATGCTGCGGGCCGGGTCGCGCCCGTGCAGGGTGAATCGTTTTGGGGCATCGGCGATGGCCCGGTCCACCACCTTGGCGGGCATGGAGACGCGGCCGTTTGGCAAAATACTGCACCCCGCCCGCATCAGGTGTGCGGCGAGGCTTTCGGGCACTTCCCCCATCCCAAGCTGCTCCAGCAGGGTGTAGGCCGCGGCGATGATCCGGTCGATCTCTGCTGTGGCGAGCGGACGATACTGCCCGCCCCGCTGCCCCGGCGGCGCGGGGTGCTGCGCCGGCCCGGCGGCCCGCGCCGCCTTGCGCGCGGCCCGCCCCCCGCCGCGTTTTGGTGCCTCGTTCATCCGATATCGGCCCGCCTGAAAATGTACAAAATGCGCGTTCGCAGGTCTGAGGATTGTACAAAACGCACCTTTTCCAAATGCCCGCGCCCAAAGATTAACAAACACGGAATCGGAGATTTTGTCCCACTTCATCTGGCCCGGGCGCCTTGACCGGCACCGCGCTGCGCGGCTCCCTTGCCTTGAACGGGACGGGAGCGGACGATGAAGACAACGGCACGCGCAGTGGTGATTGGCGGCGGGATCGCTGGATGCTCAACGCTGTACCACCTGTGCCTTGAGGGTTGGACGGACGTTGTGCTGCTCGAACGGGACGAGCTGACTTCGGGCACCACGTGGCACTCCGCTGCGCAGGTCACCGGCTTTGGCATGAACCAGACTATGGTGGGTCTGAAGGCGCATTCGATCAGCCTTTACAAAGACTTGCGCGATGATCCCGACTACCCCGTTGGCTATAACCACGGGGATGGCGGCATTCGTCTGGCCAATTGCGAACGGGTGATGGAGGGCTATCGGCACTTCGCCTCGATGGCGCGCGGGATGGGGGTTGAGTATGAGGTGATTGATGCCGCCGAGTGCCAGCGCCGTAACCCGCTGATCTCGACCGAGAACCTGATTGGCGGGCTTTGGGATGGCGAGGATGGCCATATCGACCCCGCCCAGCTTTGCGCCGCACTCACCCGCCGTGCGCGCAAGATGGGGGCGGAGGTCTACCGCCACACCCCTGTCACCGGCCTGACGCAGCACCCCGATGACAGCTGGACCGTGCATACGGAACAGGGCGACATCACCTGCGAAGTCATTGTAAACGCTGGAGGTTATCGCTGTAACGAGATCGGCGCGATGATGGGCGTCACGCACCCCGTCGCCTCGATGGAGCATCAGTATTTCATCACCGAAGAGATCCCGGCCGTTCGCGATGCGGGCCACCGCATCCCCCTCCTGCGCTGCCCGATCAGCGATTACTATTGCCGCCAGGAAAAGACCGGCCTGCTGCTGGGGTTCTATGAACAGGACTGCAAGACCTGGGGCCTGGACGGGATTTCGCCCTCTTTCACGATGGACCTCTGCCCAGATGACCTCGACCGGGTCAGCGATGTGCTGGAGGGCGCCATCGCGCGGATGCCGGTGCTGGCAGAGGCGGGGATCAAGACCGTGGTGAACGGCCCGATCACCTACACTATCGACGGCGCGCCGCTGGTCGGTCCCATCCCGGGCAAGCGAAATGCTTTTTGTATCATAGGCTTGCGTGCAGGTCTGGGAGAGGGCGGCGGCCACGGTTGGCTGCTCGCCCAGCAGATCGTACATGGAGAGGCGTGCTATGACACATGGCCGCTCGACCCCCGCCGATTTACAGGGCATGCGACGGTTGAGCTAACCGCGCTGAAGGCGGTTGAAGACTACCGCAACGAGTTCCGCTTTCACTTCCCGAACGAACATCGCCCCGCAGGACGGCTGGCCAAGACAACCCCGTTGACCCCGGTCCTGGCCGCGGAAGGCGCGGAATTTACCGTGATCAACGGCTGGGAACGCGCCGAATATTTCAAACCTTCCAAGGACTTCCACGTCACCCACCGCTTTGGCTTTGACGAGGCCGAAGCCATCGTCGCCGAAGAGGTCCGCGCGGTGCAACGCGCCGTGGGGCTGGCAGAGGTGAACGGTTTTAATCGGATCGAGATCACGGGAGCCGACGTGCACAGCTTTATGGACCGGATGTGCTGCGGCGTGGTGCCAAAGCGCGCGGGTCGGGTCGGGCTGGCTTACCTGCTGAACCATCATGGCAACCTCAAGGCCGAAGCGACGCTGGCGAACCTGCCGGGGGGGCGGATGTGGTACGGCTCTGCCGCCGCGTCCGAATGGCACGACATGGACTGGCTCACGCAGCATGTGGCGCCGGGCGAAGACGTCAAATTCCGTAGCCTCACCAAAGACTTAACCATCCTGCTGCTCGCAGGGCCAAAGGCCCGTGCGGTGCTCAGCGTGGCCTCCCGCGGCGATTGGAGCGCGACAGCCTTCCCGTGGCTGTCGGTGCGGGAGGCGGACATCGGTTTTGTCCCGGCAACCGTTATGGCCGTCAGCTATTCAGGTGAGCTGGCCTATGAAATCCACGTCCCCAACGCGCATCTGCACGCGGCCTATACCGCCCTGCGCGCGGCGGGCGCAGATCATGGGCTGCGCCTGTTTGGTGCGCGCGCGGTCGAATCGATGCGGATGGAAAAGGGCTTCTTGCACTGGAAGGCCGACATCCTGACCGAGTTTGACCCGTTTGAGACGGGCCTGTCCCGCTTCGTGAACATGCAAAAGCGTGACTTCATCGGTAAAGAGGCGCTGGCCGGCCGGGATGGACTGCGCCGGACGCTTGCCGTGCTGCATGTGGACAGCGGCACCCACGCCGCGCATGGCGGCGCCTCCGTCATGCACGAGGGCAAGGTTGTCGGTACCGTCACCTCCGGCGCGATGGGGCACCGGACGGGGCTGAATATCGCCTATGCCTTCCTTGAGCCTGCGCTGGCGGCGGAGGGCACAGCGCTGACAATCGACATCTGCGGCACCCTTACGCCTGCCACCGTCGCCCCCGCCTGCGCCTATGACCCTGCGATGCAGCATGTGCGCGATTGACGCAGTCTGCCCTTGTCTTGCGGTGCAGACTCGGCCTTAACTTCCCACATCGGCGTGCGGAGACAAGTTACAAAATCGGGTGACGGATGCCCGAATGCGTAATACGTCTTCGCCGCGTCACTACTGTCCGCCACCAAAAAAATCGCGCGGACGCATGATGGGAGGACCACAATCATGAAATTCACCCGCAAGGCTTTTGCGCCGCTTGCTGCTGCGGCAGCGATGGCCGTCACGACCGCGCCTGCACTGGCGCAGGAGGTGACGCTGAAATTGCACCAGTTCCTGCCCGCGCAGGCGAACGTGCCGAAGCATGTTCTTGATGTCTGGGCCGACCGTGTCGAGGCCGCGTCCGAGGGCCGGATCGAGATTGAGCGCTATCCCTCCATGCAGCTGGGCGGCGTCCCGCCAGAGCTGATGGACCAAGCCATTGACGGCATTGCCGATATCGTCTGGACCGTGGTCGGCTACACCCCGGGCCGCTTCCCGACGACCGAAGTGTTCGAGCTGCCCTTCATGGTCGAAGATGCCCGCGCGGGTTCCTGCGCCTATTGGAAGATGTTCGAAGAGCATATGGAAGACGGCGAGTTTGCCGATCTGAAGATCCTCGGCACGTGGGTGCACGGCCCCGGCATGTTCCACACCGCCGACCCGGTCGAGACGCCCGCCGACCTGCAGGGCATGAAGATCCGTGGCGGCTCGCGCCTCGTGAACAAGCTGCTTGAGCTGACGGGCGCAACGCCGGTTGGTATGCCGGTGCCAGCGGTGCCCGAAGGCCTGTCCAAAGGCGTGATCGACGGCACGACCATCCCGTGGGAAGTGACCGCCGCGCTGAAGGTGCCGGAGCTGGTGGATTACCACACCGAGTTTGAAGGCCCCGCGCTTTATACGCTGACCTTCGTGCTGGCGATGAACAAGGACGCTTATGCGAATATGCCGGCTGACCTTCAGGCCATCATTGACGCAAACTCGGGGCTTGAATTCTCCGTCTTTGCGGGCGGCACGCAGCAGGACTATGACGCGCCCGCGCGCGCCGCTGCCGTCGACAATGGCAATACCATCGTGACCGTGTCCGATACCGGGCCGTGGCAGGACGCCGTGTCGCCGATCATCTCCGACTGGATCGCCGAGCGGACCGCGGCGGGGCAGGACGGTCAGGCCCTCGTCGATCAGGCACGCAGCCTGATGAATGGCGAGTGCAAGGGCATGACCGCCGAGATGTAAACCGGTTCGGGCGGGCCGTGATCACGGCCTGCCCCTCCTTCCCTTTCGGGTCGCCTTACCATGCATTCCTTGATGATGCGCATCGCGCGCGTAATGGCCTTTTTGGGCGGTACGGTCCTGACCGCGCTTGTCCTTTTGACGTGCCTGTCGATTGCCGGGCGCTCGATAAATGGCGTGCTGCATTCCATCGGCGCGCCGTGGGCGCAGGCGCTGATTGATGCAGGGATCGGCCCGGTCAATGGCGACTTTGAAATGGTGGAGGCCGGGATGGCCTTTGCCATCTTTGCCTTCCTGCCGCTGTGCCAGATCACGGCGGGCCACGCGGTGGTCGACATCTTTACCAGCCAGATGCCGGACCGCATCCGCCGCGCGCTGGCCAGCGTCACCGAGATTGTCTTTGCCCTGATCCTGATCCTGATCGCGGTGCAGCTGTTTGCGGGCATGCAAAGCAAGATCCGGTCGGGCCAGACCAGCTTTATCCTCGCCTACCCGGTCTGGTGGGGCTACGCGGGCGCGATGCTGGGCGCGTTCTTTGCCGCGCTCGTTGCGGTATACGTGGCCGTCATGCGCACGATGGAGGCTGTCTATGGCCGTGCCATCCTGCCCGATGCCGAAGGGGCAGAGCATTGAGCGACATCATGATCGGCGCGCTGTCCTTTCCGGCGCTGCTGCTGCTGATTTTCCTGCGCGTGCCGATTGGCCTTGCGATGTTTCTGTCGGGCCTTGTTGGCCTGATCCTGGTGACCGGGGACACGACAATCCCCTTCGCGCGTCTGAAGTCGGAGACCTACACAACGTTTTCCAACTACTCCCTGTCGATCATCCCGATGTTCTTGCTGATGGGGCATTTCGCGACGCTGGGCGGGATGAGTCAGGCGCTGTTCAAAGCCGCCGAAGGGTTCCTTGGCCACCGCAAGGGCGGGGTGGCGATGGCGGCGGTGGGCGCCTGTGCCGGGTTCGGGGCGATCTGCGGCTCGTCCCTTGCGACAGCAGCCACGATGGGCCGCGTCGCCCTGCCGGAGTTGCGCCAATACGGCTATGCGGGCGGTTTTTCGACGGCGACGCTGGCAGCGGGCGGCACGCTGGGCATCCTGATCCCACCGTCGGTCGTGCTGGTGATCTATGCGATCCTGACCGAACAGAACATCGCCAAACTGTTCCTGGCCGCGTTCATCCCCGGCATCATCGCCGCGCTGGGCTACGTGATCGCCATCCGCCTCTATGTTGCCATCAATCCCGGTGACGCAGGGACCCGCCCGCGCGTGCCGTGGGGCCCCCGGATGCAGGCGCTGTTCAAGGTTTGGCCCGTTCTGCTGGTCTTTGGCCTTGTCGTGGGCGGCATCTACGCCGGCTGGTTCACCCCGACCGAAGGCGCCGCCGTGGGCGCCTTTGGCACCGGCCTGATCGCGTGGTGGGCCGGGGGGCTGACCTGGGCCAGCCTGAGCGAGAGTTTCCACGTGACCGCCAAGGCAACCGCGATGATCTTCTTCATCGTGCTGGGCGCGGCGTTCTACAACGGCTTTCTGGCCTTGACGCAGGTGCCCCAAGAGCTTGCCGCGTGGATCAGCGGGCAGGGCTTTTCGCCCTACATGGTGCTGATCTGCATCCTTGTTTTCTACCTGCTGCTGGGCTGCGTGATGGACAGCCTGTCGATGATCCTGCTGACGATCCCGATCTTCTGGCCCATCGTGCAAGAGCTTGATTTTTCCTTTGTCACAATGGTTGAGCTGCAAACCGACCGCCTCGCCGCGCTTGTCGCTTCGGGGGCTGAACTGCCGCAGGCTGCGCTGGCCGAGGCGCAGGCGATGCTTGCCGCGGGTCAGGAACTGCCGCGCGAGATCGTGCGGGAGCTGGGCCTGCGCGGCGTGTCGAATGGCGTGTTGAACCGCGTGAACACAGAGATGATCGCGATCTGGTTTGGCATCCTTGTGCTGATCGTGGTGGAGGTTGGCCTGATCACGCCGCCCGTTGGCATGAACCTTTTTGTGATCAACGCGATGTCGAAGGACACGCCGATGGTGCAGACCTACAAAGCGGTGCTGTATTTCGTCGGCTCGGACCTATTCCGCGTCGCGCTCCTGCTCGCCTTCCCGGCGATCACGCTGTTTTTGCTGCCGCTCTGACCGGGTGCGATTTTGTGCAGGTTTGGGAAAAGGGTTTCCGCAAAGGGGTGACCCGCGCCTAGGCTATTGGAAAACGATGGTGGCCGCCCATGACCCAGCACCTGAACCTGCCCCCGCACCACGTCCTGCGCGACGACCGCGCCGATGGGAGCATCCTTTTGAGGTCGGGATACGAAGCGCATCCGCCCGTGCGCAGCGCAGGGGACTGGCTGGCCCATTGGGCCGCCGCGGCGCCGGATCGGACATTTCTGGCAGAGCGCAGCGGGGCAGGCTGGCGCACCGAAACCTACGCCGCTGTCTGGGAAAAGGCGCGCGCGGTGGGCGGCTGGCTGCTGGGGCAGGGGATGGGGGCGGACACGCCCATCCTGATCCTCTCGGGCAACGGGATCGACCACGCGCTGCTGGCCCTCGGCGCGCAACTGGTCGGCGTGCCCTACGTGCCCGTGGCCGAGCAATACGCGCTGGTCGAGGCGGCGGAGCCGCGCTTGCGCTATGTCGCGGGCTTGATCAACCCGGCGCTGGTCTTTGCCACCGATGGCGTGGCCTATGGCCGGGCCTTCGCCCTTTGTGGCTGCCCCGCCGTAGCCTCCGATCCGGCGCAGTCTGGGGCGACGCCCTTTGCGGACGTGTTGCGGCATTCAGATGACGGGGTCGATGCCGCTTTTGCCGCAATCACGCCCGACACGGTTGCGAAGATCCTGCTGACATCGGGGTCCACCTCTGACCCAAAGGGCGTGCTGACGACCCAGCGGATGATGACGACCAACCAGGCACAGATCGCCACCGGCTTGCCCTTCCTCGCGGAAAAGCCCCCCGTGCTGGTCGACTGGCTGCCGTGGAACCACGTCTTTGGCGGGTCACACAATTTCAACATGGTGCTGGCGCATGGCGGGTCGCTCTATATCGACGATGGCAAGCCCATGCCCGCGCTCTTCCCGCGGACGGTCGAAAACCTTGGCCTTGTCTCCGGCACGATCAGCTTCAACGTGCCGGTCGGCTTTGCCCAGCTGGTCACGGCGCTGCGCAGCGACGACGCGTTGCGGCAGACCTATTTCAGCCAGCTCGACATGATCTTTTACGCAGGCGCCTCTCTGCCAGAGGAGGTCTGGGCGGCGCTCGAAGATCTTGCGGTGCAGGCCGGGGTACAGATGCCGCTGATCACCTCGTCCTGGGGCCTGACAGAGACGGCGCCGGGGTGCCTCTTGCAGCATGAACCGGCCAAGGGCGCGGGCATCATCGGCGCGCCGCTGCCCGGGTGGGAGGTCAAGCTGATCCCGGACGAGGATGGCCGCATGGATGTGCGCGTGAAGGGCGATGCGCTCTTTCAGGGCTATTGGCAAAACCCGGAGAAAACGGCGGAGGCCTTCGATGACGAGGGGTTCTTTATCACCGGGGACGCCATGCGCTTTGTGGACCCAGATGATGTGTCGCGGGGCATGAAGTTCGACGGCCGCATCTCCGAGGATTTCAAGCTGCTGACTGGCACATGGGTGCAGGCGGCGAACCTGCGGCTGGAGGTGCTTGCGGCCTTGGCCCCGCTGGCGGCGGATGTGGTGCTGACGGGCGCGGGCCGGGACGCGGTCGGGGCGCTGATCGTGCCGAATCGCGCCGCGCTTGAGGCGCAGGGCTATGCTGTCACCGAGATTGATGGCGCGCTGATGGCCGATGACCTTTTTGACGACATTCGGCAGCGTCTTTCCGCGCATGGGCAGGGGCGCGGATCGGCCAGCCGCATCGCCCACGCGCTGATTATGGCGGAGCCGCCCTCGATGGCCGAAGGGGAGGCGACAGCCAAAGGAAATATCAACTTTCCCAAGCTCCTCGCGCGGCGGGAGGGGCTGGTGCAGCAGCTTTATGATGACACGGCCCCGGCCAGCATCACGGTCTAGGCCTATGCATTAAACTGCACGGCGCTATGCGCCGGGTTGCGACATTCTGCCGTCCATGCAGCAATACGCCCGTCTTTGGGAGGAGGCACATGGCTAACGCAGCAACCTATTTCGTCGACCGCCACGTTGCAGATGGGCGGGCGGACAAGACCGCGTTTCGCGAAGCGGTCACGGGCCGGTCCATCACCTACGGTGCGCTGGCGCGTGCCTCCGATACCGTCGCCGGCGCCTTTGCTAAGTGCGCCATACGCCCCGAGGAACGCGCGGCGCTTCTGGTGCTCGACACGCTCGAATTTCCGCAGCTCTTCTGGGGTGCGCTAAAGGCAGGCGTTTTGCCGGTGCCGCTCAACACGCTGCTGGCAACATCGGTCTACGACCAGATCCTGCGCGACAGCCGCGCGGCGATCCTTTTTGTCTCTGCCCCGCTCTGGGAGGTCGTGGCCCCCGCGCTTGAGGGGAACCCCTACTTGCGCGAGGTCTTCGTGATCGGTGACGTGCCGGGGCGGGCGGGGTTCGACGATTTCCTCGACGGCGCCACGCCCCAGCCCGCAACCGAGGCCAGCGATGATGAGGCGGCCTTCTGGCTCTACTCCTCCGGCTCCACCGGTGCGCCCAAAGGCGTGGTGCATGTGCACGGCGCGCTCAAGGCGACGGCGGACACCTACGGCGCGCAGGTGCTGGGCATCCGGGCCGAGGACACAGTCTTTTCCGCGGCGAAGTTCTTTTTTGCCTACGGCCTCGGCAACGCGATGACCTTCCCGATGTCTGTGGGCGCCACAACCGTGATCTTCGGGGGGCGCCCCACGCCAAAGGACGTCAAAGACATCCTCGACACCGAGGCGCCGACGATCTTTTGCGGCGTGCCAACGCTTTTTGCCGCGATGGTCGCCCATTTTGACCAGACCGGCGCAACCACCGCGCCCCTGCGCCTGTGCATCTCGGCTGGGGAGGCGTTGCCCGAAGAGGTTGGGCTGCGCTGGCAAGCGCAGACGGGCGCTGAAATTCTCGACGGGGTTGGCAGCACAGAGATGCTGCACATCTTCCTCAGCAACGCACCGGGGGACGTGGTCTATGGCACGTCTGGTCTGCCCGTGCCGGGATATGAGGTGCGGCTGGTCGATGAGGCGGGCGCCGATGTGGCTCCGGGTGAGGTCGGCGAGCTGTTGGTCCGGGGCGACAGCGCCGCATCGCTCTACTGGAACAAGCGCGCCAAATCCCGCGAAACATTCGAAGGCGTCTGGACCCGCACGGGCGACAAATACGAACAGCGCCCCGATGGCCGTTTCGTTTACTGCGGGCGGACGGATGACATGTTCAAGGTCTCTGGCATCTGGGTCAGCCCGTTCGAGGTGGAAAGCGCCATCGTCACCCACCCTGCCGTGCTGGAGGCGGCGGTGGTCGCGGCGCAGGACGCCGATGGGCTGGACAAGCCCAAGGCCTACGTCGTGCTGAAGGCGGACAAGCCCGACGGGTTCGAGGCGGGCGTGCAAGCGATGGTCAAAGAGAAGATCGGCAAGTGGAAATACCCCCGCTGGATCGAGGTGGCAGATGAGCTGCCCAAGACCGCGACGGGCAAGATCCAACGTTTCAAACTGCGGGAGGACGCGTGATGTGGGCACCAGAACGGTTGACGGTTGATGGGGCCGCGCTTGAGGCGGCCTCCTGGGGCCCGCCCCCGGGGGAGGCGCCGACGCTGGTGCTTTTGCACGAAGGGCTTGGCTCCCTCGGCCTTTGGCGCGACTTTCCGGCGCAGCTGGCGGAGGCGACCGGTTGGGGCGTTCTGGCTTATTCCCGCAAGGGGCACGGCCGGTCGGACGCGCGTCCGCTGCCCCGCCCGCTGGACTACCAAAGCACGGAGCCGGTGGGCGCCGTTTTGGATGCCGCCGGGATAAAGGACTGCGTGCTTCTGGGCCATTCGGACGGGGCGACGATGGCGGCGGTGTACGCCGGGTCTGTGTCTGACATGCGGGTGCGCGGCCTGGTCCTGATGGCGCCGCATTTCTTTACCGAAGCGATGGGGCTGGAGGCGATCCGCGCAGCGAAAGCGGACTATGAGGCTGGCCCGCTCAAGGAAAAGCTCGCCAAACATCACGACGACCTGGACGGCATGTTCTTTGGCTGGGCCAATGTCTGGCTGGACCCTGGGTTTGTCCGCTGGGATGTGAGCGATGCGATTGACCACTGGCGCATCCCTTGCCTCGGCCTTCAGGGCACCAACGATCCGTATGGCACCCTCGCGCAGCTCGATGAGATCGAAGGGCGAATCTACGCCCCTTTTGAACGCACCGTGCTGGACGGCGTCGGCCACGCCCCGCATCTGGAAGCGCCGGAGCAGACGGTGCAAGCGGTCGCGGCCTTCTGCGCAACGCTGGGCGCGTTGGAAGCTGAGCCGGTGGATATGGGCGCCTAGCGCACTATAGTTCATCTGAACCGCAGAATTGTTCCACTCTTGGGGCAATCTGAGTACCTATATCGCACACTTTTAACCGAGGTTTCCCTTCGTGACTGTCATCGATTTCCAAACTGACCCGTCCCGCTATCGCCATTGGCGCGTCGCCTATGACGGCCCAGTCGCCACGCTGACGATGGACGTGGACGAAGATGGCGGGCTGATGGAGGGCTACCAGCTCAAGCTGAACTCCTATGACCTTGGCGTCGACATTGAACTCGCGGACGTCGTGCAGCGGATGCGGTTCGAGCACCCCGAGGTGAAGGTTGTCGTGATGCAATCCGGGAAGGAAAAGGTCTTCTGTGCCGGGGCCAATATTCGGATGCTCGCCGGCGCGGCGCACAGCCACAAGGTGAACTTCTGCAAGTTCACGAACGAGACGCGCAACACCTACGAGGCGGCGGAGGCCGACAGTGGCCAGATGTATATCGCCGCGGTCAAAGGCGCCTGCGCGGGCGGCGGGTACGAGCTGGCGCTGGCCTGCAACTATATCATGCTGACCGACGATTCGGCCTCCTCCGTGGCCCTGCCCGAAGTGCCGCTTCTTGCCGTGCTGCCCGGCACCGGCGGGCTAACCCGCGTGACGGACAAGCGCAAGGTGCGGCGCGATCTGGCGGATATCTTCTGTTCGACCGAGGAAGGCGTGCGCGGCAAGCGCGCCGCGGAATGGAAGCTGGTGGACGAGGTTGTGCCCAACTCAAAGTTTGACGAGGCCGTGGCAGCCCGCGCGGCGGCTTTCGCGGCGAACTCCCCCAAGCCGGACGTGGAAAAGGGCATCACGCTGACGCTCCTGAACCGCACGATTGGCGACGATACGGTGACGTATAGCCTTGTCGAGGTGAGCCTTGACCGGGCGGCCCGCACCGCAACCATCGCCCTGCACGGCCCGGACACCGACGCGCCAGCGGATATGGACGCCTTCACGGCGCAAGGCGCGGAGGCGTACATGCTGCGCCTCGCGCGCGAGCTGGACGACGCCATCCTGCACCTCCGCCTAAACGAAAAGGAAATTGGCCTTTGGACCTTCACCAGCCAGGGCGATCCGGAGCGTGTGCTGGCGCATGAGGCGCTGCTGCTGGATAACGCGGATCACTGGCTGGCGAACGAGGTGCTGGCCTACTGGAAGCGCGTGCTGAAGCGGATTGATGTGTCCTCCCGCTCGATGGTGGCACTGGTAGAACATGGCAGCTGCTTTGCAGGCACGCTGGCCGATATCCTCTGGGCGGTCGATCGCACCTACATGATGGAAGACGAGTTCGAAGGCGACAATCGCCCGCTCGCCGCGATCACCCTGTCCGAGGCCAATTTTGGCCGGATGCCGATGGCCAATGGCCTGAGCCGGCTCCAGACCCGTTTCCTCGGTGAGCCGGACCGTGTGGGCACCCTGCCGAAGGGCGAGGCGCTGGAGGCGGAGGACGCGAATGACGCGGGCCTCGTCACCATGATCCTCGACGATATCGACTGGGAGGATGAGATTCGCATCTTTGCCGAAGAGCGGGCCAGCTTCTCTCCCGATGCGATGACGGGGATGGAAGCAAACCTGCGCTTTGCAGGGCCGGAGACGATGGAGACCCGCATCTTTGGCCGCCTCACGGCCTGGCAGAATTGGATTTTCAACCGCCCCAACGCGGTTGGAGAAGACGGCGCGCTGCAACGCTACGGCACCGGCGTGCGCGGAAACTACGACATGGAACGTGTGTAACAGGGAAACCGACGCGGTTTCCCATCGCCCGGGAAAGCGCGTCGCTTTCCCACGGCAATCAAGGGAGAGACGAAAATGAGCGTACTGAACGTCCAATACGACACCCAGATCCCCAACAATGTGGGCCTGAGCCAGGACCGCAAGGTCCTCAAGGCGCTGGAAAAGTGGCACCCCGGTTACATCGATTGGTGGAGCAGCCTGATCCCCCAAAACTTCCAGGAATCGATGGTCTACCTGCGCACCGCCGTTTCGGTGGACCCGAAAGGCTGGGCCAAGTTCGACTACGTGAAAATGCCCGAATACCGCTGGGGCGTCCTGCTGGCGCCCGCCGTCGAAGACCGCCGCATCCCCTGCGGCGAGCATTTTGGCGAGCCTGCGTGGCAGGAGGTGCCGGGCGAGTATCGCAACATGCTCAAGCGGTTGATCGTCATTCAGGGCGACACGGAGCCGGGCTCGGTCGAACAGCAGCGGTTTCTTGGCCTGACCGCGCCGTCGCTTTACGACATGCGCAACCTCTTTCAGGTCAACGTCGAAGAAGGCCGCCACCTCTGGGCGATGGTCTACCTGCTGCAAAAGTATTTCGGGAAAGACGGCCGGGAAGAGGCCGATGAGATGCTCGTTCGCTCGTCGGGATCGGACGACGCGCCGCGGATGCTGGGCGCCTTCAACGAGGAAACGCCGGATTGGCTCTCGTTCTTCATGTTCACCTATTTCACCGACCGCGACGGCAAGATGCAGCTGGAATCGCTGGCGCAGTCGGGCTTTGATCCGCTGTCACGCACCTGCCGCTTCATGCTGACCGAAGAGGCGCACCATATGTTCGTCGGCGAGACGGGCGTGGGCCGCACCATTCAGGCGACGCTGGACGCGATGAACGCCAACGGCATCACCGACCCCTACGACATCGGCAAGATCCGCGATCTGGGCGTTATCGATCTGCCCACGATCCAGAAAAAGCTGAACCTGCACTATACCCTCTCGCTGGACCTCTTTGGGCAGGAAGTGTCGACCAACGCCGCCAATGCGTTCAACGCCGGGATCAAGGGCCGGTATATGGAGCAGCGGATCGACGATGATCACCAGCTGCAGAACGACACCTACGCAGTGACCACGATCAAGGACGGCCAGATCATCACCGAGGACGTGCCCGCCCTGACAGCGATCAACATGCGCCTGCGCGACGATTACAAGCGCGACGCGTCGGGCGGTTTGCGCCGGTGGAACAAGCTCATCCAGCGGTCGGGGATCGAGTTCGAACTGATGCTTCCGCACGAGGCGTTCCATCGCCAGATCGGTGTCTTCTCTGCCGTGGCTGCGACCCCGCAGGGCGACATTATCAGCGCCGAGGAATTTGCCGCGCGCGAACACGAATGGCTGCCCACCAAAGAAGACGGCGCCTTCATCCAGTCGCTGATGAAGCCCTGCTATGAGCCCGGCAAATACGCCAGCTGGAT
This sequence comes from Pseudomonadota bacterium, assembly GCA_039817385.1. GTDB lineage: Bacteria > Pseudomonadota > Alphaproteobacteria > Rhodobacterales > Rhodobacteraceae > JBCBCP01. The sequence continues at coordinate 463,105 of JBCBVY010000002.1, forward strand.
CGCCCCGCCCAAGGTCGGGATTGACAACAAGCCGGGCGATTTCGAATACGTCAAGCTGCACATGGCGTGATGGAGGGTCCTGTGAAAATCCACTTTCTTTACGGCACGGAGACGGGCAATTCCGAGATGCTCTGCGAGGACATGCAGATCGACCTCGGGGATGCCTACGAGACGCGGCTGTCCAATATGGGCGAGGTGAACCCCGCCGATCTGGACCCGGCGGAGTTCCACGTTTTTGTCACGTCAACCTATGGCAATGGCGACCTGCCCCAGACGGCGGTGTCGTTCACCGACACGCTGGAGGCTGACAAACCGGACCTGTCGCGTATCCAGTTTGCGGTGTTTGGGTTGGGCGATATGGTGTTTTCGGGCACCTTTGCGCACGGCTCAAAAACGCTGATGGAGCAGATGATTGCCTGCAAGGCCACGATGGTGGGCGAGCGGCTGACCCATGATGCCTCGGGCCATGACATGCCCGAGGATATCGGGCTGCCCTGGCTGTATTCGGTGCTGGAACAGCTGCAAGCCAAAGCGGCATGAACATCCGGACCGAACCCGTGCCCGACGCCGCCGCGCTGCTGGCGCGGGTGGCGGAACGGGTGCGGTCCGCCCGCGCGGCGCGGGATCTGCCGCGGCGCGCCTTGGCAGAGATTTCGGGCGTGTCCCCGCGCTATCTCGCGCAGCTTGAGGCGGGGGAGGGCAACATCTCCATCGCGCTGCTCAATCGGGTGGCCGAAGCGCTCGGCCTGCCGATCGAGGCGCTGATTGCGGAACGCCCGCCGCTGCCTGCTGATGTGATGCGCGTGGCGCAGCTTTACTATGGCGCGCCGGGGGACGTGAAGGGCCGGGTGCGCGCACTGCTCGCGCCGCAAACACCTGCCGCCCTGCGGGCGCAGCGGATTTGCCTTGTGGGCCTGCGCGGCGCCGGGAAATCCACGTTGGGCGCTGCGGCGGCGCAGGCGCTTGGACTGCCGTTCATTGAGCTGAACAAGCAGATCGAGGCGCGCACGGGCATGCCGCTTTCTGAGGTCATGGCGCTTTATGGTCAGGACGGCTTCCGCGATCTGGAGGCTGACCTGCTGGAGGATGTGATCGCCCAGAACGAGCGGGCGATTATTGCTGTGGGCGGCGGCATCGTCAGCACGCCGTCCACCTATAAACGCCTGCTGGAGCGGTGCCACACGATCTGGATCCGCACCAGCCCGGCCGAACACATGGCCCGCGTGCGCCAGCAGGGGGATATGCGGCCAATGGCCGGCAACCCCGCGGCGATGGAGCAGCTGAAGGCGCTGCTGGAGGCGCGCACGCCGATGTATGAACGCGCCTTGGTGCAGGTGGACACGGCTGGCAAGCCGGTGAACTCTTCGGTCAATGACGTGCTCGCGCAGATTGCCAAGCACCGCTTCCTCGAAGGCCCAACCACTTGAGCCGCGACGAGATTGCGGCGCTGCAGGATCGGTTTTGGGCGATGGGCGAAACGCTCATGATGGCCCATTGCGCACCGTGGGAACTGGATGAGGCCCTGACGGAGGTAGGTTTTGAGATCGGCCCCTGCGAGGCGCAAGACCTTGTCGGGCTGGAGCGCGTGTTGCTGCGCCGCCGTGCAATGGGCGGTCCAGAGACCATCCTTTCCCGTATGGTCGCCGAAGGGCGGATGGGCAAGGGCGGCGGCTGGGGGTACTACCGCTATCCCGGCGGGGGCGGGGCGGTCATTGACCCTCTACTGGAAGACCTGATTGATGAAGAGGCGTGGTTCGCGGGCCATGACCGCCCCGACATCCCCGAGGCGCAGATCGTTGCGCGGATGCGCGCGGTGCTGGAGGGCGTGGCACCGGACCTCGCCCGTGCGGCGGTCGGTGCGCCCGCACCCTAGGCGCTACTGCGCCAACAGGATCAGCGTGCCAAGACCCCAAAGCGTCATCTGGTAATGGGTGTTCTGCGCGCCCTCGTGGCAAAACCAATAGCAAAAATAGTTCCCCACAACGAGGAACCCGCCCCAGACGGCGGTGAAGACTGTCGTGCCCAGCAGGGCAACACCAAGCGCAAAGCCCTGGGTCACGATCCCCAGCACCGCAAGCGCCAGAAGGGCCGCGCCCAGCACGAGCAGCACCGCGCCCAAAAGCTCTGCCGCGACCACGATGCGGAACGCCATCTTTTGCAGCGACCGGTTGGTAATCGCCCGGTGCGCGATGCGCGCATATTCGGCCGGGTAGGCGGCCTTCATCCGGGTCATCTCCATCACTTCGGCGGTGTAGGTTTCGTTATTCTCTGGGTGCCGGATGTTGTCCCACACGCCCGTCACCAGCCACGCGGCAATCAGCGCGGTCGCCACAGATTGCGCGATCAAAAGCATCGTCATGTCTCAGCGCCCCTTTCACAAAAAAGGGGCCGCCCAAAGGCGACCCCCTGTTGTCTGATCTGGCCCACTTAGGTCCAGGCAAGCTCTGCCGGGCGGATCTCGAACGAGATGTGGTGCTCACCACCCACCAGGCCTTCCTTGGTGTGGTTGTAGAGTGAGCGCCAGTAAGGCTGGATCGTCACGCCTTCGTCCTGGATCAGCTTCTGACCCTGTGCCATCAGCGCGCGACGCTTTTCCACGTCGGCTGTTGCCAGCGCTTCGGTCAGGATGCCGTCAAACTCGGCATTGGACCAGCCAAACTCGTTCCAAGCCTCGCCGGAGCGGTAGGCGAGGGCCCAAATCTGGACGCCCAGCGGGCGGTGGTTCCAGTTGGTGGAGCTGAACGGGTACTTCACCCAGTCGTTCCAGAAGGTGGAGCCGGGCAGGATTGTCCGCTTGACCGGGATGCCCGCATCGCGCAGCTGGGCCGCCACGGCGTCGGTGGTGTCCTTGCGCCACGCGTCGTCGATGGAGATCAGCTCGTGCTCGAAATCGGCCATGCCAGCTTCTTCCAGCAGTGCCTTGGCGCCCTCGGGGTCCGCCATGCGCGGCTCCAGCTCGGCATATTCCGGGTGCATCGGGCCAACATGGTGGTTTTCCGCCGGGATGCCGCGACCGGCATAGCCCAGCTCCAGCAGGATGGAGTTGTCCACGGCCATCGCCAGGGCGCGGCGCACGCGGGCGTCGGCATAAGGCTTCATGCCATCAACTTCGGCCAGCTGGTTCGGACGGATGACGATGGTCGAGGCCGTCGCGATCTCATTGCGATTGAAGCCGTCGATCGTGTCGAAGATGTCGATGAATTCGCCATCGATCGAGTAGGTCATGTCGATCTCGTCGGCTTCACCCGCGGCCACCCATGCGGAGGGGTCAGTGCCGTAATCGATGTATTCGATCCGGTCCATGAACGCCGCGTTGCCCGCGTTCCAGTAGGTGTGGCCTTCATTGCGGACCAGAACTGACCGCACGCCAACCTCGAGCGATTCCGGCAGGTAGGGGCCGGTGCCGATCGGCGCGGACAGGATGTCTGAACGCGGTGTGGAGGGGTGCATGATCGCCGCCGGGTAGTCGGCCATGCCCGCGATCAGCGTGATGTCCGCGGCGGGCAGGTTCAGGCGGATGGTGTGGCTGTCCACGATTTCAATCGCGCCGTCGATGGCCTTGCCCGTGTCGTTGTCGATCAGCGTTGCAAAGCGGCCCGCCATCGAGTTGCCTTCGACGTCCTTCTCGCACCAGCCTTCGATGTTGAACGCGACGTGCTCTGCCGTTAGCTCTTCGCCATTGTTCCACATCACGCCGCGGCGGACGTTCAGGGTGTACTGGGTCGCGTCGTCGCTGATTTCCCAGCTTTCCAGCAAGGACGGGGCGAACGTACCGTCGTTCTGGTAGAGGACCAGATATTCCAGCCAGCCGCGCGAGAAGTTCGCAATTTGCGACCAGTCATTGGTGCGCGGGTCCTTCAGGGCGCGCACTTCCATCTGAATGCGGACAGTGCCGCCCATCTGGTGCGCGGCGGCCTTTGCCGCGGGCGCGGTTAGGCCCAGCATCCCGTAGGCGACGGCAGCAGTTGCGCCGAATGCGCTGGCTGTGGCCAGGAACTCGCGGCGGCTGATCGGGTCGGTGCCCACCTTGGCGGCCGAGTCCACAACCTCTTTGGGCAGGGGTTTCCCTGTACGGGTCAGAAATTCCATTGTCTTCCTCTCTGTTGGCGGTGCGGGGTGAGTGCCCGCGCCTTTATGCAGTTGACCTGCGTTTTCCTTGCACCCCATCGCGCACGGGGGACGGGCGTGAGTTCAAACGATCACGCGCATCGCGTCAACCCCATCAGATGGCGCAACAGAGACGCAAATGCTCGATAAACTGCGTGGTTTGTTATAGTCCCACGGCGTTGCCCGGTGCAGCACTGCCCGCTGGTCCCAGATCAGTACATCCTGCGGTTGCCAGGTGTGGGCGTAGACGTATTGCGGCTGCGTCACCCAGCTGATCGCTTCATCGATCAGCGCGGCGCCCTCGCCCGCGTCCATGCCGGCGACGGCATAGGCGTGGCTGGCAATGTAAAGCGCGTCTGCCCCGTTCACCGGGTTGCGCCAGACCGCACGCCACAGCTGGTCGGGCCATTTGTTGAACATGGGCAGCTTGGCCAGCTCCGGATCGATCCGCGCGCGGCTGTGGGAATAGCGGTGCCAGAACGCGGCCCCGCGCAGCCTGTTCTTCAGCGCCTCCGGCATGTCGGCCCAGCCCGCGCGGGTGGAGGCCAGCTCCGTCTGGCCGCCGTCCTCGGTCACGACGCGCCCGATCAGGATGTTGGTGAGAGCCGGGACAGGCAAAAAGGTGCTGTCCGAATGCCAGAGCATGTTGGCCTTGAGGTTCAGCGTATGCAGATCCATCGCGCCGGTGACAGAGCCATCATCGCGGATATTGCTGACCTTGGGCACCTCGAACGCTTCGCCTTCCTTGCGCTCGTCCGCGAGGCGGTCTTCGATCTCGCCGAACATCAATGCCACCCGCATATGCGCAGCATCGTCAATCTCTTGTCCGCGCAGCAGCAGGGCCGAGTGTTCCTCGAACAGCGCGCGCAGCGCGGGAAAGGTCGCCTCGGTCAGGCCCGCCAGTTGCAACCCGTGCACCTCGACCCCAAAGCGGTCGTGGATCGGCGTTGTCTCCCAACTCATGCGTGCGCCCCCATTGCTGCGATCTCTTCCGGGGTTAGGGACTTTATTTCATCCCAAAAACGCGACTTGGGGCTGTTCAGCAGGCCCTTGGGATCGAGCCGCCGTTTCCACGCCAGATGGGTGTAGTCCGGCTTTAGCCCGCCCCCTTCAACATAGTAGGTGTGCGCGTCGTAGACCGGGAAGCCGTTTGCTTCATAGATCGCGTTGATCTCTGCCAGCCGCTCAGGGCTTTCGAACCAGATGATCGGCAGATCGAAGGTCACGATCTGCCCGCCGACGCGGGCAAATTCGTGGTGCATCCAGACGTCATCGCCGATCTTGCCCCGCAGCGCTGCGATCTGTGCCGGGTCCGGCGGGACGGGGCAGCCGATCTGCTGGTAGGTCGCGCTGCGGTCGGCCTTGAGCACTTGCAGCGTCGTGTGGTTGTAGCTGAAGTCGTAGACATGGGGCAGGCTCTTAGCAGCGCGGTCTGCGTCGTTCAGCACCTGATCCACGTGCCCGCCCCCGGCGGTGATGATATCGCGAAAAGCCGGGGCATCCTCGGCGGGCAGCATGGAGACAAGCAGGTGCTTTTCGGCACGGATATGCCCCTCAAGCCGTGGAAAGTAGGCGCAAATACGCGCGTCCACGGTTGTCAGCAGTTTGCGGGCGACGTCCTGCGATTTCGCGACCTCATGCGCGCAAGCATAGGCGTCCTCGTAGCTGTCAAAGGTGGCGAGCGCGCCGACCCAGTCGCGCTTGGGCACCGTGCGCAGCGTCACCTCGGTGATCACGCCGTTCAGGCCCCAGGCGTGGTGGACCAGCAGGGTGTCCGCGCCTTCGAACACATGCTCGGTCGGCGTCTGCTCCACGCTCATCACCTTCAGCGCGCGCAGGTTGCCCGGATCGCGCAGCGCGCCGTTCGCGATGGAGCCGATGCCCGCGCTGCCCCCCGCGACAAAGCCGCCAACGGTCGCAATGTCCTGGGTGGAGGGGAACATCGCCATCTCCCGCCCATGCGGGGCCAGCGCGGCGTTGATGTCCGCCATCAGCGCGCCCGCCTCGACCCGAACGAAATTGTCGCCGATCTCCAGCACACGGCTCATGCCCGTCGTCTCGACGATCAACCCGCCCGCCATCGGCACCGCCTGCCCGTAATTCCCGGTGCCACCCCCGCGCAGGACAACGGGCAGGTCATGGGCATAGGCGACGGCCAGAACCTGGCCCATCTCCTCCGGCGTTTTGGGCAGAGCTACCAAATCGCCAAAGCACTTCTTCAGCGCGCCGTTCAGGATCGGCGAATACCAGAAGAAATCGCGGCTGCGCTTTTTTACGAGGACCGGCTCGTCGATGATCTCAACCGGGTTCAGCGCCGCGGCGATGGCGGTCCAGTCGATGTGGTCGGTCCGTCCGGAAATGCTCATGTGCTACTCCATGTCCAAAGGCCGAAGCGCGCGGCGTCCGGCAATCAGGTCAGCCGTTGTTGCGGCCTCGGTGGTTCTTAAGTCTTCGGTTCGCGCGCCATCCACAAAGATTGGCGCAAGGCCCATCGCGCGGCGGGCATCCGTGGTGATCAGGCTCAGCCACGCGCCCATCGGCGGGTCGAGATGGGCGGCCAGATGTGCAAGGTGCAAGGCGGCCATCGGGTCGTGCTGGCCCGCAGGACAAAACGCGTCGCCCACATTGTCGGACGCCACGATGACGGGCAGACCCGCCGCGCGCAGCTCTTGCAGGCGGGTGAGGCCGCGGCGGTCAGGTGTGCCGGGGCCGCGCCCTTGCAGGTAAAGGTTGGTGGTGGGCAGGGCGCAGATGGTGATGCCCGCGCGGGCGCATTTGTCCGCGATGCGGGCGAAGTTGTCTGGCGCCTTGTCCATGAGCGCCACTGCGTGACCGCAGAGGATCGGCGCCTCGAACTGCATGTGAAGGGCCATGTCAGCGATGGCTTCCACCCCGTCCATCGGCCCCAGCCCCTCGTCCACGTGGAAATCGAGCGGCGTGCCAAGCTCCGCTGCGGCGGTGAAGATCGCGGCGAGGCCCGCTTTGGTCTTCTCGTGCCCGAGGATGAAGGCGCCGGGCACGCCGCCGCGCAGGTGCGGGGTGACGGATTTGGCGAAGTCCTTGTCAGCCCATTGGTCGATCCCGATCAGGGCTGCGCGCTGCATCTCAAGGGGCGTGTCTAGGTCCGCTAAAACGGACCATGCCAACGGCGGCTCCGGCCCTTCGCCCCAGTCAACATGGCTGCGCAGGGCGGTGCAGCCTGCCTCCGTCGCCTCGGCCAGACCTTTCGTGGCCCGCGTGCGCAGGTCGTCTTCGGTCCAGTTGACCTTGTCGTCCCATTGCCGCGCGATGGCTTGGCGCAGATCGCCGCCGACAGCGCCCAGCCGGTGGATCGTGTGGCACTTGTCGAGGTGGCAATGCGCTTCGCTCAGCGCGGGGATGATCATGCACGGGCTGTCACCTGGGGCGCTTTGCGTCAGGCCTGCGACCCGCCCGTCGCGGATGATCAGATCACCGCGCAGGCAGTCTCCCTCCGGCGTGCCGCCAAAGCGGTCCGGATCGCGCAGCATGGCGCGGGGGATGCGCACGTCTTTCATCGGACTGCCAACTCGAAGGTCGCGAAATCAGCGAGGTAGCGGGCGAGGCCCTGTGCCGCCCGGTCCATCAGCGCCGCGCCTTTATCTGGGGTTGCGGCGGCCGCATTGCCGAGCGCGCCTTGGGCGTTCAGGTCTTCGATCACCCAGCCGGGGCGCGCGGGCTGGCCCGTCAGGCCGGTGAGGCGTCCTGCATCCTCCCAATCCTGCATCGCAGTGCGGAAGTCTTTCGCCTTGGCCATATCGACCCGATCCGAGCGCACGGCCAGCATGGCGGAGGTTTCAAAGTCCCCCGCGTGCAAGTCGTATGCCATCGCTTGTGCGTCAAACAGGTCGTCATATTTTGCAAAGGCGGACCAGCTGGCATGCGCCACAATCAGCCCATGCGCGACGCGGGCGTCGCGCGCGGCCACTTCCAGCAGCGCAGTGTTACCACCATGTCCGTTCAGCATCAGCACGCGGCGGACACCTGCACGGTGCAGCGATGCCATCATATCGCCCAGCACGGCCAGCAGGGTGTTCGCAGACAGCGACAGGGTGCCGGGATAGGCGTTATGTTCGTTGCTCTTGGTCACACTCAGCGGTGGCAGGATCAGCACATTCTGATCTGCGCCCAGATGTGCAAGGCACCCCTGCGCCGCCGCCATCACCAGATCGCTGTCCACCGACAGCGGCAGGTGCGGGCCGTGCTGTTCTGTGGCGCCCAGGGGGAGCACCGCGACCAGATCCGGAGGAAGATTTGCGAGCGCGGGGCTTGCCTGATCCGCCCAATAGCCCTGCATCAGTCGGTGCCCCCGAACATGTCGTCCATCAGGGCGTAGAACCATTCGGCCTGCGCCCGGTCATGGGCCAGCATCAGACGTTCCTGCGTCGCGGGGTCCTGGCAGCCGGGCTTGCCATAGGCGCTGTTGCCGACCTGCCAACGGCGGAAGCCTTCGATGGTCACCTCCGGGTGGAACTGCACGCCAAGTGCCTTGCCGTGTTGGAACGCTTGGTTGGGGTAAAGCGCGCTGCTGGCCAGATGCGTGGCCCCTTCGGGGATGTCGAACGTGTGCCAATGGGCTTGCGTAAAGTGCATCGGCCCCGGCAGGAAATCCGCGCCCGCTGCCGTTGGCGCGACCTCGTAATAGCCGAACTCATGGCTGTCCCCGCGCCCCCCGGCCCACGCGCCCAAAGCGCGGGCGAGCATTTGCGCGCCCTGGCAGATGCCGAGGAAGGGAAGGTTCGCAGCAAGGGCCGCGTCGATCACCCGGTATTCTTCCTTTAGGAAGGTGTTCACTTCTTCGCTGTCCGCGTCGAACATGCCGCCGAACACGACGACGCCCGCGAGATCGGGCGTGATGTCTCCACATAGATCGCCCTGAAACGGGCGCCTGATGTCGGCGGTGATCCCGTTTTGTACGCACCACGTGGTTACACGATCATCGGTGGGGCCTGCGCCGTGGCGCACGCAAAGCAGCCTTTTGGGCATCGCTTCCTCCATCGGAAAGGATGTGAATAAAGGCCCTTTAGACTCTGTGCCAGAGAGTATTCTCAGCCTTTCAAATTCCCGCCGCTTGCGCAAGGGTGGCGCTATGAAAGCCCTGAACCCGCCCAACATCGCGCCGCCCTTTGCCCGCTATTCGCACGGGATCGAACTGCCGCCCGGCGCGCGGATCGTGCGCACATCAGGGCAGCTGGGGCTGACGGCGGACGGGTCGGTGCCCGAGGGGGCGGCAGAGCAGGCGGCGATCTGTTTCGGCAACATCGCGGCGATTCTGGCGGAGGCTGGGATGGGACCGGGACACGTCTGCCACCTGAACGCCTTTGTCACGGACCGAGCGCATATGGCCGGGTACATGGCGGCGCGGGACGCGTTTCTGGCGGAGGCGGTGGTGCTGCCTTCGTCCACGCTGATGATCGTGTCGGGCTTCACCCGGCCCGAATTCGTGGTCGAGGTGGAAGCGTGGGCGGCTGGGTAGGCAATCCTTGAAGGATTGCAGCGGGCCAAATCTTTAAGATTTGGGGCCTTCCGATCCTTCAAAGGATCGGGCCGCTTCGAACAGCGATGCCAATCTTTCGGCATCGCCAATCTCGTTCATCATCATGAGGATCAGGCGGGCGTTGAGCGAATGGCTTTCTGCTTCATTCAGCCCCTCATGTGCCTGCATCAGGGCAGCATAGATCGCGTCGCCCTCGGCGCCCATATTGTCTTCAAGGGTCATAGCGCGCCTCCTGCTTTGGCGTAGGCCGCTGTGATCGCCTCCGCATCCGCCGTGTCGAACGCCGCGGCGATGTGCCCGTCGGGGCGAATGAGGTAGCCGCAATCGGTCCCATAGCGCGCACGCAGGGGGCCATCCGGTTTTGCGATGTGCAGGGTTTCGATATCCGTCTCGGCGACGAAATCGCCCAAGGTCAGCAGGACAAAGCGCCCCTGCACCGCCTCGATCAGCCAGCCATTGCCCAGCGGCGCGTCGATCACCACCTGACCGACTAGGGGGTGATCGCCGCTTTGCAGGCTCAACCCAGCAAGCGAGCAAGGCTGGGACAAGCGGCCCGAGTTAATTAGCTTGCGGGCAAAAGGGTGGTCCGCGGCAAGGCGCAACACTTCGTTGCGGAACATCGCCTCTGTGGGCGATTTCGGTGTCATGAAATTCGTCGCACGCGAGGAGTTGAGGATGTTTTCCGCCGAGCCATGCGCGCGCTCTTCCTGGTAGGTTTCCAGCAGGGCCTCTGGTGCGCCGTGCAGCACCGCGGCCAGTTTCCAGCCGAGGTTGTCGACGTCCTGAATGCCCCCGTTGCCGCCACGCGCGCCAAAGGGTGAGACGACATGCGCGCTGTCACCAACAAAGACCACGCGGCCATGCACAAAGCGGTCGAGCTTCGCGCAGCGGAACTTGTAGACGCTCATCCAGTCGAGCCGGAAAGGCACGTCGCCGATGATCGCCTTGATCCGCGGGATAACCTTTTCCTCTGTTGCCTCTTCCTTCGGGTCCGTCTCTGGCCCCAGTTGCAGGTCGATGCGGTAGATGTTGTCGGGCTGCTTGTGCAGCAGCGCGGACTGGCCTTTGTGAAAGGGTGGGGCGAACCAGAACCAGCGTTCGGGATCGTCCGTTTCAAACGGGCTTTGGGGCAGTTCCACATCGACAATGAGGAAGTGTTCTTCGAAGGTCTGACCTTCAAAGGGCAGCTCCATACGTTTGCGTGTGGGCGACCCCGCGCCTTCGCAGGCGAGGTAGTATTCCGCCTCAAGCGTGTAGGAGCCGTCTGGCGTTTCCACGTCAATCTCGACATGGGTGCTGTGATCCCGGTGGGCGGTGACCTTGTTCAGGAACCGCAGGTCAACGCCCAGCTCCTGCGCGCGCTCCACGAGGTATTGTTCGACGTAATATTGCTGCAGGTTGATGAAGGCGGGGTATTTGTGGCCGTCCTCGGGCAACAGATCAAAGCTGTAGACTTCGTCCGCGCCGTGGAAAAGGCGACCGACCTTCCAGGTCACGCCCTTGTCGAGCATCCGTGTCCCAACACCAAGCCGGTCAAAGATCTCCAGCGTCCGCTTGGCCCAGCAGATCGCGCGGGAGCCGACGGAGACAACGTTGTTGTCATCCAGCACCACCGTTTTGACGCCGCGCTGCGCGAGGTCGATGGCCATCGCGAGGCCAATGGGGCCTGCACCGACGATCACGGCCGGGTGGCGCGGTTCGGCCTCGGTCAGGCCGGGCGGGGCCGTGTAAGGGAAAGGGGCGTAATCATAGGCCATCGTCGGGGTAGTCCTTTCTGATCAGCTTGAGGAGCGTCAAGACGAGCGTGCCGCCAAAGAACACAGTGGAAATGCCAATCGCTTCCCATCCCGCAGCCCCGATCGGCAGACCGCGATACAGCAAGGTACCGATCATCAGCGCCAGCCCGGCAACGGAGAATATCAGCCGGAACATCAGGTCTTTGCGGGTCGGGCCGAATTTGTTGGTCATCGGGCAGCTCCAATTGCTTCACGGCCGGTTTGGGCGACCAAAACAAATTCGGCGGTAATCGCCAGTCCAAGCACAATGGCCGCTGTAACCAAAGTGGTCAGCGCAATCATAAAGACGCGGCCAGCTTTGGTGCGCGTGTATTGGATTTGCGTCTGCAAGTTCTCGTTAATCTGCTGCAACGAACGCTCAGAAAAAGGAGCGGCGTTTACCGAACTATCGAGGCGCGATTTGACGATCCCAACCAATCCAAGTGCCCAGACGACGCAAAATGACCCAAGAACCACTGCAAAAGCAGTGATCTGCACCACAAAGATGGTCTTGTGCAGCCCCTCCCAGATCACCCCTGTAGCGCCTCCCACATCTCCTTGTCGCGCTGGGCCGTCCAGATGCGCGGGGTGTCGATGCCCATGGCTTCGTCATAGGCGCGCGCGACGTTGAACGGCAGGCAATGTTCGTAGATGGCGTAGTCCGAGAACTTCGGATCGCATTCGGCGCGCACAGCGTCCCATGCTTCCTTAAGGTCACCGCCACGCGCCGCGACCTTCGCGGCAGGGCGGTAGGTGGAGGCGACGAAATCGGCGGTGTTGTCCAGCGCGGCGTTCACCATGTCCTTGCCTTGCAGCGCGTCGCCGCGGCCCGGGGCAATGGCGTCCAGATCAAAGGTGCGGATGCGTCTCAAGGTTTGCGGCCAGTCCTTCAGATGCCCGTCGCCGCAGTAGCAGGCCGAGTGGTATTCGACGATATCGCCGGTGAACATGACGTTTTGATCGGGCACGTGGATCACTGCATCCCCCGCCGTATGGGCGCGGCCCAGCTGCATGATGTCGACCCGGCGCTTGCCGAGGTAGACGCTCATCTTGCCTGAAAACGTCGTGGTGGGCCAGGTGAGGCCGGGGATGCTTTCATGGCCCTGGAACAGGCGCGGAAAGCGGTCAAACTCGCTGTCCCAGTCCTCCTGCCCGCGCTCGGCGACCATTGCGCGGGCGGCGTCCGACATGATGATCTGCGGGGCGTTATAGGCCGACGCGCCAAGGACGCGCACGGCATGGTAATGGGTGAGGACAAGGTGGCTGATCGGCTTGTCGGTGACCTCGCGCACCTTCTCGATCACCTTGTGGGCGAGGCGGGGGGTCGCCTGCGCCTCGATGATCATGACGCTGTCATCGCCGATGATGACGCCCGAGTTCGGATCGCCCTCCGCGGTGAAGGCCCAGAGCCCCGCGCCGATCTCGTCGAAGGTGATGGTTTTCTCAAGCATGTCCCCTTGGGACGCGAAGGCCTTTGCCATTTTTGTTTTCCCTGTTGTTGGCGGCGGAGTGGGGGCCAGCCCCCACACCCCCGGGATATTTGAGACCCAAAGAAGGGCTTAGCGTTTGTAAGGGTCGTCAAGGGCAGGAAGGACTTTGCCCACGCAGTTTCCGAAGCCGATGCGGTAGCCGTCGCCTTGCGCGTGGCCGTGCAGGCCGAGTGTGTCGCCGTCCTCGATAAAGCTGCGTGTCTCGCCGGTGTCGAGTGTTATGGGTTCCTTGCCGCCCCAGCTGAGTTCGAGCAGCGCGCCGCGCTGGTGTTTCTCAGCGCCGGAGATGGTGCCGGAGCCGAGCAGATCACCGGGGTTCATCGGGCAGCCGGAGGTGGAATGGTGCGCCAGTTGCTGAGCGGAGGAGTAGTACATTTCGTTGTAATTGGTCTGCGCGATGGTTGTCGCGGCCTTCCCCTCGGGCGCTAGCGTGATGCTCAGGTCGATATCGTAGAGCATCGGGCCGGTGTCCTTGAGGTGGTCCAGCAGGTCGAATTCCCGCTCCGGCGTGGTGGAACGGAACGGCTCAAGCGCGGCCTTCGTCACGATCCACGGGCTGATCGAGGTGGCGGTTGCCTTGGCCTGGAAGGGGCCGAGCGGTTGGTACTCCCACGCCTGAATGTCGCGCGCGGACCAGTCGTTCAGCAGGACGTAGCCGAAGATATTGGCATCTGCCTCGTCCACGGTGATTGGGCCGTCTGAAGCGGTGCCGACAATCGCGCCCATCTCCAGCTCAATGTCGAAGCGCTGGGAGGGGGCAAAGCGGGGCATGTCGTCGTTCGGCCCCTTGAGCTGACCCCACGGGCGGCGGATTTCCGTGCCGGACACGACAACAGAGGACGCCCGCCCGTTATAGCCGATGGGCAGGTGCAGCCAGTTCGGCGGCAGGGCGTTTTCGGGGCCGCGGAACATGGTGCCCACATTGGTCGCGTGATGACGCCCGGCGTAGAAATCGGTGAATTCAGAGACGACGAAGGGAAGGTGCATCTGCGCGCCCGCCATCGGGACCAAGAGCGGCGCGACGCGTGCCCGCTCTGCGCTGCCTTCCGCCAGCAGGGACGTTAGCCGCGCGCGCAGGGCGGCCCAGACGGCGGGGCCTTCCTCCATCAGCTCGTTCCAGAAGGGCACGTCAAAGAGCGGGTGATCAGTGAGTTCGATCACGCCGGTCTCTTCGGCTTCCATCATGTCGAGGATCATGTCCCCGATGGCCACGCCGCAGCGGGCGTCGCGGTCTTCGGTCGAAAAGACGCCGTAGGGCAGGTTGTTCAGCGGAAAGTCGGCATCTGCGCTGTTGGCGCTGTCGACCCAGGATTTCATCAAAGGCATCTGTCGTCTTTCGTCGTGGGGGCGGTGGGTTGGCACCCACCCTACGCATTGCGGTCACTTCTTGCCGGGGGTGCCGTCGAACTTCTTTTCGATGTCGCTCCAGCAGTCGATGTAATCGTCCTGAAGCGGCGCCTCATTCGCGGCGAATTCCGTCAGGTGCTGGGGGAAGCGGGTTTCGAACATGAAGGACATGGTGTTGTCGAGTTTGACCGCTTCAAGGTCAGCGTTTGACGCGCCCTCGAAGGCATTCTTGTCCGGCCCGTGCGGCAGCATCATGTTGTGCAGGGACATCCCGCCAGGGATGAACCCCTTGGGCTTCGCGTCGTACTGGCCATAGATGTTACCCATCAGCTCGGACATGATGTTCTTGTGGTACCAGGGCGGGCGGAACGTATCCTCGGCCACCATCCAGCGTTCACGGAAGAGCACGAAGTCGATATTCGCCGTCCCTTCGACGCCCGAGGGCGCGGTGAGCACGGTAAAGATCGACGGGTCGGGGTGGTCGAACAGAACCGCGCCCACCGGGCAGTAGGTGCGCAAATCGTACTTCACTGGCGCGTAGTTGCCGTGCCATGCGACCACATCGAGCGGCGAGTGGCCGATCTGTGTCTCATGGAACTGGCCGCACCACTTGATGGTCACGGTGCTTGGTGTCTCGCGGTCTTCATAGGCCGCGACGGGCGTTTTGAAGTCGCGCCGGTTCGCCATGCAGTTCGCGCCGATGGGGCCGCGCCCGGGCAGGTCGAACTTCTGCCCATAGTTTTCGCAGACAAAGCCGCGGGCGGGCCCTTCGAGCACCTCAACCCGGTAGAGCAAGCCGCGCGGCAGGATCGCGATTTCTTTTGGTTCAAGGTCGATGATGCCAAGCTCGGTGCAGAAGCACAGGCGGCCTTCCTGCGGGACCACCAACAGCTCACTATCGGCGGAGTAGAAGTAGCTGTCCTCCATCGACGCGGTGACGAGGTAGATGTGGCTTGCCATGCCGACTTGTGTGTTCACGTCTCCGGCGGTGGTCATCGTGCGCATACCCGTGAGCCAGGTCAGGTTTTCATCCGTATGCGGCACCGGGTCCCAGCGGTATTGGCCGAGGCTGGTCACTTCTTGCGGGATGTGCGGCGCGGATTTCCAATAGGGCAGGTCGATCCGCGCGTAGCGGTGCGAATGCTTGACCGACGGGCGAATACGGTAACACCACGTCCGCTCATTCTGGTGGCTTGGCGCCGTAAAGGCCGTGCCGCTCAGCTGCTCGCCGTAAAGGCCATAATTGCATTTCTGCGGGCTGTTCATGCCCTGCGGCAGGGCACCCGGCAGGGCTTCCGTTTCGAAATCATTGCCGAAGCCAGGCATGTAACCCTCGGTCGTGCCAACCGGGGATGCGGCCTGAACCATGCGGTGGGGAATGGTGGGGCGATTCATCTGTCCTGTCTCCCTTGCCGAATGACACGTGGGATAATAGTTGTTTTTGTAACTAACAAGGCTGGCATATGTCACAATTCGACCTAAGAACGTTTCTGCCTTACCTGCTGAACCAAGCAGCCGAAGCTGCGAGCCTGGAATTTCAACAGGTCTACAAGGACCGGTACGGGATGCTGCGCACCGAATGGCGGGTGCTGTTCCACCTTGGCATCTTCGGACGGTTGACCGCATCGGAGATTGGTGCGCGCGCCCGGATGCACAAGACCAAGATCAGCCGCGCGGTGTCCCGCTTGGAGGCGCGCCGCTTTGTATCGCGCACGCGCGACGCGGCTGACCGGCGGGTGGAATGGCTGACGCTCACACCGGCGGGGCAAGCGGCTTACGCCGATCTGCGGAAGGTTGCAGATGGCTATGATGCTGCGCTGGCCGAGCAGCTTGGCGCGCAGGACATGGCGGATCTGAAGCGTATTCTGGCGGTGCTGGCAGACCGTTAGACGTCGACGCTTACACCTGGCAGGTTCAGCGCCTTCATCAGGTCGCGCAGTTCCTGACGGGCCGCGACGTTCGAAATGTTCAGCTGCTTCACGCCAACATCGCGCAGGTCCAGCAGGGTCAGCCCGCGCGGGAAAAGCTCGCGAAAAATCACCCGCTCTGAAAAGCCGGGGGCGACGCGGAAGCCGATCCGCTTGGCCAGCAGGGCCAGGGCGCGCTCCATCTTTTCCTTGTTGACCATGCGCTGGGTGCCGATCCGGTTGCGCACAACGACCCAGTCCATCGCGCTCAGCCCCGCCTGCGCCCGCAGCTGGCGCGCGTTCCAAACCATTTCGGAGTAAACCGACGGGCCAAGGATCTGTGTTGCGCTCTGGTCCACATGGGCGAGCAGGTCAAAATCGACGAAGCTGTCGTTGAGCGGCGTGACAAGTGTGTCGGCCAGCGAATGGGCGACCTGGCTGAGCCGGGTGTGCGAGCCGGGGCAGTCG
The DNA here is from genome assembly GCA_039817385.1 of Pseudomonadota bacterium. GTDB lineage: Bacteria > Pseudomonadota > Alphaproteobacteria > Rhodobacterales > Rhodobacteraceae > JBCBCP01. Next base: position 479,714 of record JBCBVY010000002.1, read on the forward strand.
ATCAAAATGAAGTCTGAGTCGGCCTCAAGCTCGGAAACCGCGGCGGACAGCCGGTGGTCATATACGTTTTCCCCAGGCTTCAATGTGCCCGCGTCGATCTCGGGCAGCTCGTGCAGGTGGGGGATCGGCAAGTCGAGGCCATGTTCAGTGTTGTGCGCCCTACGGTTATCAAGATAGCGGCCAAGGCTGCGCTGGCGCAGGTCAAGGTCGAGCGCGCCGACGCGATGGCCCATGCGGACCAGAGCGGTGGCAAGGTGGATGGACACAGTCGACTTGCCCGCGCCGCCCTTCTCGTTCCCGACAACAATGATGTGCGCCATTGCCTGTACCTTTACCCACCTGCTTTGCGCAGCGTTCCTTGGATAACACTATATGTTGTAGCGCGGAGTTTGGCTAGCGAGGAGTGAGCGGGTAGACGTATAGTCCTCGACCCGGGATAGACGCTGCGCGGCAGCGAATGTCAGCTTCGGGTCCAGTTTGACCGCTGCTGCGAAATGCACAAGGGTCCGCTTTCGGGAGTGCGGCAAGATCGACTGCTTGCAAGCGGAGGTTTCAAGTTGAGCGGATTTACATGGGAACGTGGGCCATTTTCACGATGCGCCGAGTGCGATCAAATGACAATGGGTATCCTCTCTGCCGGAGGGGAATTGTTAACAAAGCGCTGTACCAATTGCCGAGCTACGGTGCGGATCCAACTGCCCGAACTGGACAAAAAGGCAATCTATCTGGACCAGTTCATGTTCAGCATGATCTACAACGCCAGGAATGAAGGGAACCTTCCAAAGGGTCATGAAGCCTTTGCGAAAGAGGTCTACGCGTTGCTAAGGCGGTGCGTTCTTCTACAGCAAGTCTTCTTGCCTCACTCCGATATCCACCACGCTGAGACAACGGTGTTCCATAGTCCGATAGACTTGCGCGGCTTGTATGAGTTCTTCGGTGGCAACGTTTCTCTGATGCATTCTCGCGATGTAGAGCTTTTGCAGGACATGCAATTTGCGGAAGCGTTCTTCGATACGGTAGAGCCCGCTGTTTCTCCTGATATAGATGAGATTGCGGACAATCGAAGAAACGAATGGTTGCCAGATATGCATGTAGGTGTGCGGGCCGACTACAGTCAATTTGCAGATCACATTCGAACCGTGAGGGGCGAAGTGTATGATGCATTGAAACAACTCGCGGGCATTTGGTTTGAAAAGAAGGCATCGTTCGCGGATGTAGTCGAAAGCGAGTTTTCCGCAATTGGGCCAACAAAAAAGCAGGCCTTTGCGAAGTGGTTTGAGGAAGTCACAAATCCTGATTCAATGGACCCGCTAGCACTCTCCGAGAGTTCTTGTAGTCTGATATATCGTGAGTACCGACAGCTTTGCCACCTTCTTGAAGATCGAGGAGTTGATGAAGATCAGCAGGTGGTTGAAATTATGAAATTTTGGAATTGGGAACGGCAACGGGAAATCCCACACCAAAAGATTTCATCGTATCTTTTTGCCGCCGTAGCTAGGCGGGTCGTAACGGGCGAGAAGAAAATAGTTGATCGTGGTCTCATAAACGATGTGAGGACAATTTCAACGTACGCGCCATACGTTGATGCACTCTTCATCGACAAGCGCTGCTCTGCATTATTGAAAGAAGAACCACTTCGAACTGAGCTGGATTACAAGGCCCGTATATTCTCTCTCAGCGACACAGACGCGTTTTTAGAATACCTACGGGAAATAGAAAGCCAAACACCAGATGAGGTGCGCGAATATGCGGCAATGATTTACGGTATTGATTAGATGCACTTGAGGTTAAAATTTAACTTGACGCAACCGCAACGAAAGGGCGCTTTGTCCCGCAAAACGGCCCTCAAAAAAAACACCCCCGCAGATCTTGCGAGGGTGCTTCCATCCGGTAAGGATCTGGCGGCTTAGAAGCCCAGGCCTTCGTATTTCTTCTTGAACTTCGACACGCGGCCGCCGGTGTCCATCAGGCGGGACGTGCCGCCGGTCCACGCGGGGTGCACGGTGGGGTCGATGTCGAGCGCGAGCGTGTCGCCTTCCTTGCCCCAGGTCGATTTCATCTGCACCTCGGTCCCGTCTGTCATCTTGACGGTGATCAGGTGGTAGTCGGGATGCGTGTCCGCTTTCATGCCGATGCTCCGTCTTTGCGAGGTTTGTAGTTGGTCTGCTCTGCAATCCGGGCAGATTTGCCGCGGCGCGAGCGCAGGTAGTACAGCTTTGCCCGGCGCACGCGGCCGCGGCGTACGACGGTGATGCTGTCGATGTTGGTCGAATATAGCGGGAAGACGCGCTCGACGCCCTCACCGAAGGAAATCTTGCGCACGGTGAACGCCGCGGCGATGCCCATCCCGCCCTTGCGGGCGATGCAGACGCCTTCGTAGTTCTGAACCCGGGTGCGGGTGCCTTCCGTCACGCGGAAGCCAACACGGATCGTGTCACCGGCCTTGAAGTCGGGAATGTCTTTGCCGAGGCTGGCGATCTGTTCCGCCTCAAGCTGTGCAATCAGGTCCATCTGGCCTGGTCTCCTATGATGCCCCCGGTTTGCCCGGAGAGGTGTGACGCCCTGCCAGAGCTCCGTGTCGTGATCCGGGTCCGGAAGGTCCGCCCGACGGAGATGCCAACGCTGTTGATGCGCCTTCTGCCCGATACATGGGGCGATCAGACATCGCCACAGACCAAAGGGTCCGAATGCTGTGGCATCGGACCCGCGCGCTATACGCAGCGCAGGAAAGCCCGTCAAGAACGAACCTTTATGCCACCCGGGCTTGCAACGCTTCGCTGGATATGAGAGCCACGTTGCTGGTCGCAACAAAGGTCATGCCCAGTGCATCTGCGTGAAGCAGCGGATTGGGGTCAAAGCCCGCAACCCCTGCGTTGGCGCCCTGCAGCGCGTGCCACGCATCCGCGTCAAAGATGCCGATCTGGTCCGCGTTTTCGTCAGACGCGACAGCAAGCTGAGTGTCCGGCAAATAGACTTCCGCCACCGGACTGCCCCCATCGTTGAGGAAGAACCAACCCGATGCAGACCAATCCGGGCCAGCAAATGTCGATGGCACGGTAAAGTTCGGATCGCGGCCATTGAGTATGGCAAGCGTGTCTTCGTCCGTGTCGAAATCCGCAATGCTGCCGACCACATCCTCGGGAAAGAATGCGCCGCCCCCGGGTTGCTCCAGCGGGACATCAAAGTTGTGCGCCGCGACAAACAGGTCTTCGCCCGCGCCGCCAATGGCCCGCGCGTCGTTGCTGAAGACCAAGGTGTCCTTTCCTTCCCCCCCGCGCAGCACGTCCGGCTGAGCCGGGTCAACTTCGTTGCGGAAATTCGCCTCTTCCGCGCCGATCAGCAGGTCATCGCCCGTTCCGCCATCCAGTGCATCGCCACCGCGCCCGCCGATCAGCCTGTCATCGCCATCGCCGCCGCTCAGGCTGTCGGCTCCTTTATCGCCGAGCAGAACATCGCGCCCGACACCGCCTTCGAGCGAATCGTCGTCGCGACCGCCCGACATCGTGTCATTGCCCGTGCCGCCGGTGAGAGCATCCATGCCATCACCGCCGTCCAGCACGTCGTTCCCGCGGCCACCATCCAGCGCGTCGTTGCCGTCTTCACCAAGCAGGTAATCGTTGCCTGACGCTCCGAGCAGCGTATCGTCGCCGCCCGAGCCAGACATCTCATCCCGACCGTGGCCACCGTTCAAAAAGTCGTCGCCGGTACCACCGTCCAGCGTGTCCTGTCCGGTATCGCCAAACAGGGCATCATCGTCTGACCCGCCATTGAGGACATCGTCATTGCGCGCGCCGCGAAGTTCGTCCTGGCCGGGGCCGCCGTCCAGCGTGTCATTGTCCCAGCCGCCAATCAGCGTATCGGCACCCGTGCCGCCAAAAAGACCGTCATCGCCGCGCTGACCCTGGATGAAGTCATCGCCCGCGCCGCCGCTGACCGCGTCATCTTCGGGCGTTCCGTAGATCTCGTCACTCTGATCTGACCCGACAAAAGCCATTCCGCTGGCGAGGGCCAGCATGGACAGAAGGTACAGCATAGGTTTCGTCCCCCAAGACGCCCTCTATCTGTCTGGCACACTAAACCACTTGGTTCAGATTCGCGACGGCTCTGGCACAAAACACTGCTGATATCGCAGCTTACCCGTCACCGGGTTTCTGAAGCGCCCACAGGTCCGGCCGCCGCGCCTGCGTGATGCGTTCCGATTGCGCACGCCGCCAGGCCGCCACTTTGCCGTGATCGCCCGAGGTCAGCACCTCCGGGATCGTGCGCCCCTCCCACTCCGCGGGGCGGGTGTAGTGCGGGTGCTCCAGAAGCCCGTTCGAATGGCTTTCCTCCACCGCGCTGTCCGCGTTGCCCAAAACGCCGGGCAGCAAGCGGACCGTGGCGTCCAGCATCGCCTGCGCCGCGATCTCGCCGCCGGTCATGACGAAATCACCTAAGGACACCTCCGTCACGCCGAAATGCTCCAGCACGCGCTCGTCCACACCTTCGAACCGGCCGCATAGGATCGTCACGCCGTCACAGCGGGCCAGGTCGCGGGCCATGCCTTGGTCAAATCGGCGACCGCGCGGGGACATGTAAAGGATCGGCCAGCGGCCCCGGGCGTGGCTTTGCGCCTCTGCCAGCGCGGCGCCCACCACGTCAGCGCGCAGCACCATGCCCGCGCCGCCGCCCGCGGGGGTGTCGTCCACGTTGCGGTGCTTGCCAACCCCGTGCGCGCGCAGGTCGTGGGTGTGCAACTGCCAGAGCCCGTCATGCAGCGCCTTGCCGGTGAGGGAGGCGCCGAGCACGCCGGGAAACGTATCCGGAAACAGCGTCACGATGCGCGCTTGCCAGACGCCCACAAGGTCGGGTGCCTCGTCCATCAGGGAGGACGGTTTGAGCGTGGGCCGGATTGCCTTGCGACCATGTGATCTTTCAGTGCTCATCGGTCCTCCACGGGGCCAAGATTATTCGTACGAATAATCTTGGCCTCTTCCAGGATTGCACGCTTGGCTTCTTTGCGCGCGTCGCGGTCCGCATAGGCCCGGTTTGCGGCAAGAAGGTCAAGCAGAACAGCCTCGGGCAGGCGCGTGTTGGCTGCCGGGGCTGGGGTCAGGTTATCGATTACCCCGCCCGGCAGATCGCACGCAGCCAGCAGGCCCGCCGCGGGGCCGAGCCGTTCCACTTCGAACCCTTCCAGCGCGCCTCCCTTGACCTCAACCGCAGCCCGTTCCGACACGCGGGCCAAAACGGCGCCAAAGTCAGCTGCCGCCGCGTAGCGATCCGCGAAGGTGTCATAATCGAGCGTCAATGAGGAGGATTTCACATGCTCCCAATAGGCCGACCGCAGCCAGCTTTCCGCCCCCCGCACGCCCGCGTAAATGGCCAGCTCCGTTTCGGGAAAGCGCTTCCGCACCGCTTTGGCATACACCCGCACCAGCTCCGGCGCCGCGCCGTAGTCCATCAGGTCGCCTCGGCCTGGCATGTGCCCCGACAGCTCTTCGGCAGAGACGATCAGCACGCGGCGGGGCATCCCTCGCAATTCGCTCAGCATCGCATCGAACCGCCGCGCCGTCTTGGCAAGGCTCAACGGGTCGCGCCAGGTGGAGTATCCACGCGCGCCGTGCAGCAGCTCCTTGATCTGCGGCTTCAGGCGCAGGGCCGCGTGGCGTTTAAGCGCCGCACGGTTGGCGCGCAGCACCGCCTGCACCGACGACGTGCCGGTCTTGTGTAAGCCGATATGAAGCACCACGCGCCGGGGCATCACCAGTCCCGCCCATGCAGTGTCTTCATCTGCGCCCGCCGTTCCGCCTCCGGCAGGCCCGCGCGGTTCACGGCCAGCATCGCGTCGATCTTGGCTTGCGGCGGCGCGGTGTTGGCGGGCGCTGCGGGAGTGAACGGCGACAGGTCCAGCGCGGGACAGGCGCGCGCCAGCAGAGCTTCGGCGGGGCCAAGGCGCAAGGCGCCGATGTCTTCCAGCGCAAGGGTTTCCAGCGCAACATGCGCATCCAAAGCGCGCGCAACAGCCTGCGCCACCCCGCTCAGATCAGCCGATGCCGCATAGTCCGCCGCATACGCCTCCGCATCCAGTGTGATGGGCGTGGCCCGCAGGTGCTGCACGTAACAGCTGCGCAACCAAGGTTCTGGCGCGCGGGTCGTGAGGATGACGCGCTGTTCCGCCCGGGGATGCACTGCGGCAAAGGTGCGGGTGATGGCTGCCACAAGCTTTGGCGCCGCGTCATACGCCATCAGCCCGCGCCGCCCCGGCATGTGGCCGCAGAGGTCTTCGGAGCTGAGCAGGACCGGCTTCCGGCCAAACCCCTCCGCCAGCTCCGCCGCCTCGTACTGCACCAGCGCGAGATCGGAGGCGGCGCGGGAGACGCTATAGGCGCGGGCCGCTTCGCACAGGCCCACCATTCCGGGGCGACGCACGACCCTTAGATGCGGTTTCAGCTGCGCGCGGTTAATGCGCAGCACCTCCTGCGCGGAGGTTGTGCCGGTTTTGTGGAACCCCGCGTGGATGACGATGCGCGCGGTCATGGCTGGGCCTTGAGCAGCGCCAGAGCGTCCGACTTCGTTGCGCGCAGCGCATCGTCTGGCAAGCCCGAGCGGTTCATCTCAAGCAGCAGCGCGGCGGCCTCATCGCCGAGGCCCACCTTCAGCGCGGGTTGAAGTTCCAACCCCTCATGCGGCACCTCAAAGAGGTCCAGCAAAGGCCCCGCAGGCCCCAGCGGATGGGCCGACCCCGCCTCCAGCGGCAGGCGCAGCACCGCCCCGCCCGCGGCCGCTTCCAGCTTTGCCGCTTCTGCGTTCAGATCACTGATCGGGGCAAAGCGGGCGGCAAAGGTGGCAAAATCATCGGTCAGCCGTTGCACCTTGAGGTTCTGCAGCCAGAGCGAGCGCAGCCAGTCCGCCGCGGGCCGCGTGCCAAAGGCAAAGCGGGCAGGCCCGGCGGCGCGCATCGCGCGGACCAGTGCCGGAAAGGCATCGTGGCCGTGGGTGGAGGGATGCCCGGGCATGAACCCGCACAAATCCACGCAGGACACGAGGGTCGGCACATCTGGCGCGGGCATCGCGGCGGCAAACGTGTCGGCGAAGGCCTCAAGCGTGCCACCTGACGGCTGCGCCGAATACCGCTTGGCCAGACGCACCGCCTCAGTCAGTTGCGGGCCTGCGATAACCGCAACATGGGGCTTTAGCTGCGCGGCGTTGCGCAGCAGCATGTGTTCGATGGTCGAGGTGCCGGTCTTGTGGAACCCGGCGTGGATGACCCGCAGGGCGCTCACGCCTCGAACAGCCCCTCGGGCGGGTCGGCGACGATGCGCCGTGCGGTCAGGTCCACCGTGAACACCGCCGCCTTAGTGAAGGGCAAAAGGACCGTGGCGCGCGCGCCCGGCACCACCACCTCCAGCAGGTCCGCCGCGCCGTGGTTCAGGACCGCGCGGACGGTGCCCAGTTCCACTCCGCCAGTGTCCACAACTGTCAAACCCTCCAGATCGGCGTGGTAGAACTCGTCATCCGGCAGGCGGGGCAGCTGATCGCGGCGGGCGTAAAGCAGCGTGCCTTTCAGCGCGTCCGCCTCTTCCTTGGTGGCGACCTCGGCGATGCGCACGCAAAAGCCGGTCTTGATCGGGTGCACGATGGCAAGCGTAAAGCGGCCCGTGCCATCCTCGCGGGTCAGGGGGTTGTAGGTCTCGATATCCGCGGGCGCACCGCAAAAGGACTTGACCCGGACCTCTCCGCGCACCCCGTAAGCGCCGCCAATCGCGCCGACACAGACCCGCTCCGCGCTCATTGCACGCCCCGGCAGATGCCGTCCCGCATGGTGCCGCCCGCGCCCGTACACCGCTCCACTGCAGCTTGGGATTCGTAAATCCACCCCGCGGCGAAGGCGGCGGGCAAAAGGATCATGAGGCGGAGCAATCGAAACATTGCCTGTTCATGCCGCTGAGAGGCGAGGCTGTCCAGTGCCACTTGCCTTGGTGGCGCGCGGCAGGGTAACGAGACGTGATTTCGTTCTTCGGACTGCGGGAAACCCCGCTGTTCCCATATTCATGTCCGAACATCAGAGATCAACAATGACACCTACTATCAGACCTGCCATCGCGGCAGATACCGTCGCGCTTGCCGCCATTGCGGGCGAAACGCTTTTCCCGGCCGACATGCTGGCTCCTATGATTGCCCCCTTCCTGCGCGCGGGCACGGCCCTGTGGCTGACAGCGCTCAGGGACGGCGCCCCTTGCGGTTTTGCCTTTGCAGAGCCGGAGGCGCTGACCGACGGCACCTGGAATCTGCGCGCCATCGCTGCCCTGCCAAGTGGGCAGGGCACGGGCCGGGCGCTTTTGACTGCGGTTGAGGAGGCGCTTCGAGCCAAGGGCGCGCGTATCGTTGTGATCGACACCACGCAGACCGACGATCAGGCCGCGGCGCGGCGGCTATATGCCAGCGCAGGCTATGCACAGGTTGGGCATATCGCCGATTTCTTTGCCGATGGCGAAGACCGGATGACGTTTGCCAAACGCCTGAGCTGAAACGAGAAAAGGCCCCGGGTGATCCGGGGCCTTTTGCTGCGTATGCTTGCGCTGATTACTCAGCGGTTACCTCTTCGGCTGGTGCTTCTGCGGCTTCCGCGGCCTCGGCTGCCTTTGCGGCTTTCTCCTCGGCGCGCTCTTGCGCTTTCTTGCCCGGGGTGCCCTTTTTGGGGTTTGCACGCTCTTTGCGCTCCAGAACGCCGGCGGCTTCCAGCATCCGCGCCACGCGGTCGGTGGGCTGGGCGCCCTTGTCGAGCCACGCCTTCACCGCGTCGACGTCCATCTTAACGCGCTCTTCGCTGTCCTTGGGCAGCAGCGGGTTATAGGTGCCCAGCTTTTCGATAAAGCGGCCGTCGCGCGGCATCCGGCTGTCAGCAGCGACGATGCGGTAGAACGGGCGCTTCTTGGAGCCGCCGCGGGCGAGGCGAATTTTCATGGCCATGTGGTTTTTCCTTTTTTTGGCGGTGGGTTTGCACCCACCCTACGCTTGGTGCTTTTTGTGGTGCCGAATAACTTCGGCGATGATGAAGTTCAGGAACTTCTTGGCGAATTCGGGATCGACGTCCGCGCGTTTCGCCAAATCTTCGAGCCGGGCGATCTGCGCGTCCTCGCGCGCGGGATCGGAGGGCGGAAGCTGGTGTTCGGCCTTGAGTTTCCCCACGGCCTGGGTGTGTTTGAACCGCTCGCCAAGCGTATAGATCAGGATCGCGTCCAGCCTGTCGATGCTGGCGCGGTGGTCCTTCAGGATCTCGGCGGCGCGGATTTGGTCTTCGGTCATTGCGAACCCTCGGAGCATGGGAAGGGGCGGCAGGCCGGCCCTCCGGGGGGAGTTTTCTTGGCCAAGTGAAGCATCATGCGCGCGCCTCCGGTCCGGGGTGGCGCCAGATTTGGACGGGGCCGAAATGGGGGTGTGTGTAGTCGTAATCGTATGCCGCGCCAAGGCGGGTGGCGACGGCGGCGGAGGCGGTATTGGCCGGGTCGATCATCGAGGTGAGCGTGGTCCAGCCGAGGGTCTCGTAGGCGTAGTGGCGGGCCGCGCGGCCTGCTTCGGTGGCGTAGCCCTTGCCCGTGGCGCCGTCGAAAAGGTCCCAGCCCAGCTCATTTTCAGGGAAGCCTTCGGGGTACCACAGGCCGATGATGCCGATTGCGGTGTCGTCGCCCTTTTCGGTGACGATCCAGCGGCCATAGCCGCGCAGAACCCAGTGGCCGGATTCCTGGGCGAGGGTGCGCCAGGACCGCTCACGCGGGATCGGGCCGCCGACAAATTTCGCGCGATCCGAGGCGAAGAAGGTGGCGTAGGCGTCAAAGTCGCTGGCTTGCGGCGGGCGCAGGATCAAGCGCTCCGTTTCAAGCGTGGGGGCGGTGAAGGTGACACTCATGCGGCCACCTCGCTGCGCAGGCGGAAGGTGAGGGCGCCTTCGTACCATGCGGGCGCGGCCTCATCGGTTTGGATGGCGCCGATGCGGCGGGCGATGGCGATGGAGGTCGTGTTGTCTGGTAGGATACGGATGATCATCTCCGGCCAGCCTTGGGTGTGCAAGTGGTCCCATACGGCCATTGCGGCTTCGGTGGCGAAGCCCTGGCCTTCGGCTGCGGCGTCCCACAGGGTCCACGTCATTTCAGGCAGGCTGTCATTTATGCCAAGCGGGCCAACGTGGCCGATGGGCTGGCCGCCAAGGTCCATCACATAGCGGCCATAGCCGCGCATCGTCCAGTGGCCGGCCATCGCGCAGAATTTCTCGAACGCCTTTGTCTCATCAAACGGGCCGCCGACAAAACGCGCGCGGTTCGACGTGCAATAGGCCGTGTAGGCGGGCAGATCGCCCGCCTGCGGCTGGCGCAGGGTCAGGCGCGGGGTGATGATTTGAGCTGCAATCACGCGAGCGCCTCCGGTCTATGGCGGTAGGCGAGGCAGCCGGGCAGTGGGATGTGCGCGTCCGGATCCTGCACCGCGCCCAGCCGGGTTGCGACTGCGATGGAGCCCGCGTTTTCCGGGTCGATATAGCTGACCACGCTGGCCCAGCCTTTGTCCGCGTAAAGGTGCCGCAGGACGGCGCGGCAGGCCTCGGTGGCGTAGCCGTGCCCCTCATACGCGGCATCGGTCAGCAGCCAGGACATCTCGGGTTCGGCAAAGCCTTCGGGATGGTAGGGCCCTGCGAGGCCAACTGTTTGGCCCGTGTCGCTGCGGGTCACCGCGAAAAAGCCATAGCCGCGCAGGGCCCATTGGCCTGCGTAAATGGCGAAGCGCTTCCACCCTTCGGCGCGGCTGAGCGGGCCAAAGTAGAACCGTGCGCGGTCCGAGGCGAAGAAGTCCAACATCGGCTCCACATCGCGTGCATCCGGTTGGCGCAGGGTGAGACGGTCTGTCGTCAGGATCATCTCAGCGCCTCCGGCCCGGGGTGCCGGTAAACCATGATCGGCTCGCGCTCGGGGAGCGCCCAGTCCGCTTCGCGCACAGCGCCCATCGCGGCGGCAACGCGAATGGAGGCGTCATTGCCAGGCGCGATCATACTGATCACAGTGGTCCAGCCCAGCGTGCCATAGGCATAGCCACGCGCCGCGCGGCCCGCTTCGGATGCGTAGCCTTTGCCGGTGCCTTCCCAGATGTACCAGCCGACTTCCGGCTCGGGCCAGTTCATCGGGTAGTGTAGGCCGACAAGACCGATCGCGGTGTCGTCATCGTGGGTCGTGACCATCCAGCGGCCAAAGCCGCGCATCGTCCAGTGGCCGATCACTTGCGCGAGGTAGCGCCAGCTGTCCGCGGGGCTTTGCGGTCCGCCGACAAATTTGGCGGCTTCTGTCTCGTAGAAGGCGGCGAAGGGGCCGATGTCCTGCGGGCCGGGGGCGCGCAGGATCAGGCGGTCTGTCGTGAGGGTCGGAGGTATCATGCGGCCCTCCTGTGGCGGTAGACGGCGGTGTCCTCGGGGCTGTCCCCCTGCGCCCAGGGGCCGTGCGGGTCGGGCTGCGCACCCAGCCTGCTGGCCAGTGCTTTCGACCGCGTGTTCTGAAGGTCGATGTAGCTGACGATGGAGGCGGCATCTGTGTTGGACCAGTACCACAGGCGGGCCGCTTCCGCCGCCTCAAAGGCGTAGCCGCGCCCTTCGGCGTCCGCGGTCAGGGTCCAGCCAAGCTCCGGCTCGGGGAAGTAAGGCGGGTGCCAGATCGCGACCTCTCCGGCAAAGCCGTCCGCGTCCTCGATGATCCAGCCGCCAAACCCGCTCAGCTGCCATTGCGCGGTGATGTTGCAGAACATGTCCCACGCGCGCGCTCGGGAGTAGGGGCCGCCCATATAGCGGGTGCGGTCATCGCCCAGCATCGCGGCATAGGCGTCGAAGTCGGAGGCCTTAGCGCCGCGCAGGGTCAGGCGCTCGGTTGTCAGGGTGGGGATCATGCAGTGATCTCCGGATGTTCCCAGATGGTCGCCTCTGCCGCATGTGGTGGGACGGCACCGCTGTCCGTTGCGCCAAGGCGGGTGGCTACGGCTTGCGACCGGGTGTTTTCGCGGTGGATATAGCTGACCAGCCGCGTCAGGCCGTGCGCCTCAGCCGCCCAGCCCCGGATCCGCGCGCCCGCCTCCGTGGCATAGCCTTGGCCGGTCGCCCCTTCGTACAGATGCCAGGCCAGTTCGGGCCGGTCCCAACCGCGGTGGTGCAGAACGCCAACACGCCCCAGCGGGGCTGCATCGTCGTGGGCCTGCAGAACGAAAAAGCCGTAGCCGTGCCAGTGCCAATGCCCGACCCCAGTCAGGAAACCGAACCAAGCGTCTGTCTCCGTACCCGCCTCACCCTGTTCGATCATGAAGGGGTTGGTCGTGACAAACCGCACATGCGCCTCCACATCCGCGCGGGTTGGGCCGCGCAGGGTCAGGCGCTCGGTGGTGAGCGTGGGGGCGTTCGTGAGGGCTGTCATTTCTTTTTCCCAAACCCGCTCAGGCCCGGGGGCAGGGCCATGCCGCCGCCCAGACCGGGCAGACCGCCGGGCATCTTGCCCAGCTGCTTGGCCGCGGCCTCCATCTGGGCGGCGTCGACGCCTTCGGGCATGCCGCCTTTACCGAACATGCCCTTCATGGCCTGTTTCAGCATTCCGCCTTTGCCCTTGCCCAGCTTCTTCATCATGTCCGACATCTGGCGGTGCATCTTGAGCAGCTTGTTGAGGTCGCTCACCTCCATGCCCGAGCCCCGCGCGATGCGCTTCTTGCGGGAGGCTTGCAGGATCTGCGGGGCGGCGCGTTCCTTCTTGGTCATCGACTGGATCATGGCGATCTGCTGGCGCAAGACCTTGTCGTCCATGCCCGCCTCTTGCACCTGTTTCGCCATCTTCCCCATGCCGGGCATCATGCCCATCATGCCTTCCATGCCGCCCATCTTGATCATCTGTTCCAGCTGCATCTTGAGGTCGTTCATGTTGAACTGACCCTTGGCCATGCGGCGCATCATCTTTTCGGCTTGTTCGGCCTCGATGGTTTCCTGCGCCTTTTCGACAAGGCTGACGATGTCGCCCATGCCGAGGATGCGGCCCGCGATGCGCTCTGGCTCGAAGGTTTCGAGCGCGTCCATCTTCTCGCCCAGGCCGACGAACTTGATCGGCTTGCCGGTGACCGCGCGCATCGACAGAGCCGCACCGCCGCGTCCGTCGCCGTCCATGCGGGTGAGGACCACGCCCGAGATGCCGATGCGGTCGTCAAAGTTCTGCGCGGTATTCACCGCGTCCTGACCGGTCAGGCCGTCGACCACCAGCAAGGTCTCGCGCGGGTTTGCGACGTCGCGCACGGCCTCGACCTGCGCCATCAGCTCCTCGTCGATGGACAGGCGCCCGGCGGTGTCGAGCATATAGACATCGTAGCCGCCAAGCCCCGCCTGCGTCTTCGCCCGCTTGGCGATCTGGACGGGGTTCTCGCCCTTGACGATGGGCAGGGTGTCGACGCCGATCTGAACGCCAAGGATCGCCAGCTGCTCCATCGCGGCGGGCCGGTTCACGTCGAGCGAGGCCATCAGGACACGCTTGCCGTCCTTATCCTTCAGCCGCTTGGCCAGCTTGGCGGTGGTCGTCGTCTTGCCGCCGCCCTGCAGGCCGACCATCAGGATTGGCGCGGGCGGGTTGTCCACCTTCAGCGTTCCGGGCTCACCCTCGCCGCGCAGGGTCTTCACCAGCGCGTCGTTCACGATCTTCACGACCTGCTGGCCGGGGGTGACGGACTTGGTCACCGCTTGACCCGTCGCCGCCTCTTGCACGCGGGCGATAAAGTCGCGGGCCACGGGCAGCGACACGTCCGCCTCCAGCAGCGCCACACGCACCTCGCGCAGGGCCGTCTTAACGTCATCCTCGCTTAGCGCACCCTGCTTGGTCAGCCGGTCAAAGACGCCAGACAGGCGTTCGGAGAGATTTTCAAACATGCCGGGCCTCCTTTGGCGCGTTGCGGGTGTGCCCCGAACCTAAGAACGAAGCGGTTAAACGGCAAACGCCCCTGCGGGCGTACAACGCTGGCAGGGGGCGATCCCGTGTGATGGCGGGACCGGAAGGCGCAGTGCTTCCGGATTGAGATGGCGCTGTAGCGGCTGTCTGTATGCGAGTCAATTGGCGGCATCGGTTGGGCAAAATGCGAAACGTGGTATTTGTCTGAAATGAGTGTCGCTGACATCGCCACCTTCCATGCCACGCAAACAGCCGCAGATCGTGCCATCTGCGATGCCCTGCGCGACGCCTTGAACGCTGGTCTGCCCGAGGCGACGGCGAAGATATGGCATCGCCATCCGGTCTGGTTCCTCGCCGGGAACCCTGTTGCCGGCTACAGCAAGCTCAAGGGCTGCATCCGGCTGATGTTCTGGAGTGGTGCCGATTTTGAAGAACCCGGTTTGCGCCCAGGGACGGGGAAGTTCCGGGACGCGTCGATCCGGTATACCGATGCGGCACAGATTGATGCGGAGGATCTAGCCCGGTGGATTCGCAAAAGCCGCGAGATCCAATGGGACTACAAGAACTTAGTGAGGCGTAAAGGGCGGCTCGAGCGGCTCTGCTAGCTGCGCTGTATCTGCCCTGCCGGGGCAGTACGGGTGTGACGGTTTAGCGTGTCAGCGCCTTTACCATCAGCGCGTCGTATTTGGCCGCCAGGTCCTGCTGCCGCTCCTCGGGCAGATCAGGTGACAACAGGATCATCCCGCTAAAGGCCGCATATTCGAAGAAGGCGAGGTCTTGCGCCTCTTCCGGTGGCAGCCCGAACCGGTTGGAATAGAGGCGGGACAGGACGTCCAGCCGGTGCTGATCGGCGGTTTTCACTATTTCATCGATAGACGGATACCGGCGGGCGAGTTCGCGGATGCCAAGCTCCAGCCGGTAGTCGATGGTGAGGGCGGCGGCGGTCAATGCCTCTGCCGTGCCGCCTTTTGCATGTTCCGCGGCGATGTTTTCCGTCTGCCGTGCCTTCCACTGCTCCGCCAGCGCCGCAAGGAACGTCGGGTGGTCTTCAAAGTGATAATAGAATGAACCGCGGGTCAGCCCCGCCGCCGCACAGATGGCTTCGAGCTTGACCGCCTCGGCGCCGCCCTCCGACAGGCGGCTCAGGCCGAGATCGACCCAATCCTCCGCCCGGAACCTGCGCTTGCCGCTCATGCCAGCAGCCCGGCAAGGCCAAGCGCGGCGACCGGCACAAAAAGCCAGCCCTGCGGCGTGACAAGGTGGTTGCCGCGCCGCGCCGCGACCAGTCCGACCCCGACAATGGCGAACCCGCCGGACAAGACGAGGCCCGCGATTGCATAGGCCATATCGGCGGTGAACGCGGCCAACAGGAAAAAGCCCGCGATGCTGGCAATCGCGACGCTGGTGAAATGCCAGCAAAGGTACTGCGTCTCGCGCACATCCTCGGCAAGGTCCGGTGCCGCGAGCAAGGGCGCGGCGATGTCCCGCCCCCCGGCGATCAGGTGCACGCAAAGCCAGAACGCTGCCAAAACGCCAGCAGCAGTGAACATCCAAAACGCCATGATGATTCCTTTCTTTTACATACCTTATTGTATGTTTCTGCGCTCTTGTATACAAAAAGGTATGGTCTTTAGGAGATGATCGTCATGTTTATCCAACGCGCATGCGCAGCCATGATAGGACGCGCCGAAGAGCGGCTTGGTGTGGCGCTGGACTATGTGCGCGAAATTGCGGCCACCGATTTGGGGCTGCTGCTGCGGTACAACAAAATATTCGGGTTTCTTGATCCGGTCCGCAAAGTGCCGCCAGCCGCCTACCACACCGCGCGTTTGCGTGGGGCCGTCGCAGCCGATTGCGGCACCTGCGTCACTGCAGAGATCAACCTCGCGGGATTGGCCGGACTGCCCGAGGCTCTGGTCGATCAGGTCCTGTCCGGCCACTATGATGCGCTGCCCGAAGACCTCGCCGCCGTGGCGCGTTTGGCAGACAGTGTCGTGGGCCGCCGCGAAGACGATGCGGAGAGCCGGGACGCGGTTCGGACACACTTTGGCGCGGCCGGTCTGATCGAGCTCAGCTTTGCAATGAACGGCGCGGCGCTGCTGCCGGGGATCAAACGTGCGATGGGCTACGCCACCGCCTGCGATCTGGACGGTGCTCGCCGCGCCGCAAAGGCGCGGTAAGGCCTTCGCCTAGAGCCGCGCCCGCTGGAAGTGCATCGCGTCCTTGCCCCAGAGGCGCAGGGCCGGCAGCCATTCGTGCTGTTCCATGATGTCGAGGAACGGCTGGTATTCCGCGCCGCAGAACAGCGCTTGCGGACATTCCATACGCAGCCCGTTCGGCTCAGCGTAAAAGTCGATGGCGCAGCCATAGGCGTGCATCGACCAGCGGTTGCTGCCGCGCATCTTTCGGTGGTTGTAGGCCCCGGCGTAGCGGTCGATGCCCAGGCGCGCCATCTCCGCCTCGCCGTAATGGGCGCGCACGGCGATCAGTGCCGCCTCGAGGCCCGCCGCGCAGTCGCGGTGCACGCGGATCTTGTTGGTGCGCTGGCGCAGGTTCCAGTCGATTCGCAGCTTGAAGGGCAGCTGGATCGTCACAAGGCAGCTTTCGATCTGGGCACCCGGTGCCCCGTAGACGGACCCGACCTGCGCCTGCGTCGGGATGTTGCCGGAGGGGGTAAAGCTGGGCGACGGGGTCCGGTCGATCTCTTCGGGCCTGCCATTGCTCGCGCGAAAGAGAAAGGCGTTCAGCGCCTCGGTTGTATTCACACCGATCCAGCCGTCGACAAAGCCCGCGTGATGGCCCAGTTGGTTCAGGCAAGCCTGCGCAACCGCTGCGCGGCGGCGGGCCGTTGTCGTTGTGGTGTGGTCAAAGGTGTAGGCCGCGGCGTGGCGCGCCTCAACCGCTTGCATGGCCGCTTCGGACAATGGGCCAATCGCGCCGTCGATCCCGCCGGAATAGTCGCCGGTTGCTGCCATGAGCATCTGCAAATGTCTTGGGTCCATAACGGTCCCTCCCTGAATTATGCGTCACAAAAGAGCCAAGGCCGGAAAATCAGGCGGCCGGGCATAGGTGGGATACACCAAAACGCTCTGCGCGTCTGCAACTTGTGGTTACAGGCGCCGGAGCCATGCGTTGATCGTGTCCACGGCGCGGCGCGGGGCGTTGCCGCCTTCATGCGCCTCAACCAGTGGGATACGGCCATCCGCGACGACAAGCACGGGGCGAGCGGTGTCGCGGATTTCTTCTAGCGCGGCTTCGGTGACCTCGTGCAGCGGAATGACCTGTGCTTTGTACCGTGTAAGCGTCCGGCGTTGCAGCGTGACGGTGCCGGCGGCTGCGTCAAAGATCGCCTGGTTTCGCTTGATGCACAGCGCGAACAGCGCGAGCGGAATGCCTGCCCCGGCAAGGACCGTCCAGAGCCCCGCCGTTTCCCCCGCCGCCATCAGTGTCAGCCCCGCCGCCGCGCAGGCGATGATGCACACGATGAGCCCGCCCCCGAGCAGCCAGGGCGCGTGGGTGAGGATCAGTTGGCTGGGCAGGTTGCGCACCACCGTCATGCGGCAAGGCTGGCAAGCGCCTGCGCTTTTGGCAAGTTGCGGGACGCTCCGCGGGGAGTTTATTTTGCCAAGTGAAGGGGGCAGGCCCGCGCCAGCCCCCTGTTTGCTCAGGCGGCGAGCTTTTCGATCTGCGCTTCGGCGGCAGCGATGGCCGCATCCTGCTGGGCCATCAGGCGGTCTGCGGCGACGATCTCGACATCGGTGATGCCGATGAACCCCATGATGTGTTTCATGTAGCCCGAGGCGAAGTCGATGTCGGAGCCGACCGGCGTGCCGCCCGTGGCCACGGCGAGGATCGCGCGCTTGCCGTTCAGCAGGCCAACGGGGCCGTTTTCGGTGTAGCGGAAGGTCAGCCCGGCGCGGGCGATCAGGTCGATCCACGCCTTCAGCGCCGCGGGCACGCCGAAATTGTAGACCGGCACGCCGATGACGATGGTGTCCGCGGCCTTGATCTCCTCGATCAGCGTGTCGGACAGGGCAAGGCGGCCTTGCGCTTCGGCGTCGCGCTGATCGACGGGGGTGAAGTTGGCACCCAGCCAGGCCTCGTCGATCTGCGGCAGCGCATGCGCGAGGTCGCGGCGGATGACGTCGCCGCCGATTTTGTCCACGATCTGCTGGCTCAACTGGCGGGAGACGGACCCGGCAGTGCGGGCTGAGGCGTCGATGTGAAGGGTAGTCATGTCTGGGCTCCTGATGTGCGGAATGTCTCTGGTGTCCAAGACTTGGGCGTTGCAAATTCGAACGCAATTGGCGATCGTGCGCAGCAACTGTCCATTTTTGCACAGGAGCAGACGGTGGAAAACTGGGATGAGATCAAAACGGCCTATCACGTGGCGCGGAAGGGCACGGTGTCGGGCGCGGCGGATGCGCTGGGCGTGCACCACGCCACAGTGATCCGCCATATCGACGCGCTCGAAGGGCGGCTTGGCGTGAAGCTCTTTCAGCGCCACGCCCGCGGCTACACCCCGACCGAGGCGGGGCACGACCTGCTTCAGGTCGCGCAGGCGACGGATGATCAGTTCAACCAGCTGCTGGGCCGGATCAAGGGGCAGGGCTCGGGCGTGTCGGGCGAGCTGGTGGTGACCTCGCTCGTCTCGCTCGCCCCCCGCATGGCGCCGGTGCTGACCGCGTTTCAGCGCGAACACCCCGACGTCATCGTGCGCTACCTGACGGGCGACCGGCTCTTCCGGCTGGAATATGGCGAGGCGCATGTGGCGATCCGCGCGGGCAACGCGCCGGACCAGCCCGACAATGTGGTGCAGCCCTTCGTGCGCGAGGCGATGGGCCTTTTTGCCAGCCGGGATTACGTCGAACGCTATGGCAAACCCAAGGCCATCACCGAGTGCGAAGGCCATCGCTTTGTCGGCCATGACAGTGACGAAAGCCGCGCGCCCTTCAACCGCTGGCTGGCTGAACGCCTGCCGCGCAGCGCGATCACCTTCCGCAGCGCAGATGTGCGCACGATGGAACAAGCGATCCTCGCAGGCGCGGGCATCGGCTTCATGTCGCTGGCGCAGGCGGTGCAGCATGACAGCCTGATCGAGGTGCTGCCGCGCAGTGAGGACTGGTCCGCGCCGCTCTGGCTTGTCACCCATGTCGATCTGCACCGGACGGCGAAGGTGCAGGCGTTCCTCGCCTTTCTTAAGGAAACGGCGAAAGACTGGGGCACATGACGCCTGCGGGGCAGGGCCACGCGGCGATGCTGCTTTTTTCGGCGCTGGTGGCGGGCTCGTTCTCGCTGGGTGCGCAGGTCGCGGATGAACTGGCGCCCGCGGCCCTGAACGCGGTGCGCTTTGGCATCGCGGCGCTGGTGATCGGGGCGGCGGTGCTGGCGACGGGCGGCGCGCCGCGCAGCGCTTGGGCGGCGCCGTGGCGCTACCTGATCCTGGGCGGGCTCTTTGGGACCTATTTCGTGCTGATGTTCGAAGGGCTAAAGACCGCGCCACCGGTCAGTGCGGCGGCGGTCTTTACCCTCACGCCGGTGCTGGCGGGCGTCTTTGGCTGGCTGCTGCTGCGGCAGGTGACAACGCCGCGCATGGCGCTGGCGCTGGCCATTGGCGGGGCGGGGGCGCTGTGGGTGATCTTTCGCGCGGATTTGGCCGCGTTGCTGGCCTTTGAGGTTGGGCGGGGCGAGGTGATCTACTTCTTCGGCTGTGTGGCCCATGCGATCTACACCCCGATGGTGCGCAAACTGAACCGGGGGGAACGGCCGGTTGTCTTTACCTTTGGGATGCTTCTGGCGGGTGGGGCGCTCATGGCGCTTTATGGCGCGCGGGATATCGTGGCGACCGATTGGGGCGCGCTGCGCCCGCTGGTGTGGGTGACGATCCTTTACACCGCGCTGTTTGCCAGTGCTTCGACCTTCGTGCTGCTGCAATTCGCGACCCTGCGGCTGCCTTCGGCGAAGGTCATGGCCTATACCTACCTCACGCCCAGCTGGGTTATCCTGTGGGAGCTGGGTATGGGAAACGGCGCGCCGCCTGCGCTGGTGCTGGGCGGGGTTGCGTTGACTGTCCTAGCGCTTCTCATGCTGCTGCGGGAGGAGGCGCCTGTCATCAAAACGTCACGCAGGGGCGTGTAAGGACACTTTCATGACCATCGAAATGACAGTAACCGTCCCCGCCCGCCCCGGCACGCTGATTGCCCCGGCGGGCCTCTCTACCCCCGCCGCGACATCGCTGGGCGTCGACGTGAGCGGCGCCAGCTGCGTTGGCCACGACATGCCCTGCGGGCAGAGCGTGCTGGAAATGCAGGCAAAGGCGGATCAGATCACCCTGCGCTACGCCTTCGAGGTGCGCGCGGCAGAGATGCCGGACGAAGCTTTTGCGCCGCGCGACAGCCGCTTTACCCGCGCTGCCGATGCGCTCGCTGCGGAGGCGCAGCAGATCGTGGCGGCGCATGGCCTGACCGGATTTGTGGATCACGTCACGCAGCTTTTTCACTACGGGCACGGCGCGGCGTTTTACGACGGCGCCGACGAGATGCCCCAGCTGTGCGATATGCAGACCGGATCCTGCGTGGACATCAACGCCTACCTGATCGCGGGCTTGCGCGCCGCAGGGGTCGAGGCGGGCTATGTCACCGGTTACTTCATCCCCGAAGCGCGGCGCGATCACACGACGGATATGCATTGCTGGGTGGTCACACGGCAGGGCGGCGCGGTGCAGCATTGGGACATTGCCCATCACCTGAAGCTGGGCACGCGGGATGTGCGCCCCAGCCTGAACCCCAAGCCCGGCGTGCGCGTCGCGATGAGCCATTCGATGGGCTGGACGCTGCCCGCGCTGGGTCTGAAGGACACCAAGCTGCTGGCAGAGCCGATCTGGCAGACCGAGGACGGCTGGGAGGAATGCGCCGGCACGTTTACGCTGGAAGGTTATGACGCGCTTGATGCCGCGCAGAACCGCGCGCTGGTGTCATAAAAAGCCCGCGGCCTCCAGTTCGGCAAAGATCTTATCGAGGTCCAGCGGCGTCGGCGCCTTGGGGTCATCCCCGATCAGCTTGCGCTGGGCGCGCATCGGCAGAACCGCGTTAATGCATGTGGGGGTGCTTCCGGCGATGGCGCTGATCTGGCGGCTTAGCCGTTCCAGCATCTCGGGCCGGTTGCGGCGCAGGATAATGCCAACCTTGGTCTCCGCCTGCGCCACCATTGCCACAAGGTGAAAGGGCGAGCCATCTGGCCCGACGATATGCGTCGCGGCGCGGTAGGCCCGGCATTGCGCGGCAAAGCTGTGCTGCTGGGGGTGAAAGATGGCGTAGCCCGCGCGTTCCAGACGGCGTTCGATCAGGTCTTCCTGGTCCATCCGCGCCTTGCGCGCCCGCAGGGCGCTGCGTGAGATGTAAAGGCGCGCCGGCCCCTCCGCCCCCAACGCTTGCAAACGCGGCTGCGCGTAGCCGTTGAATTCGGGCGTGCCGACCAGCAAATCGCTATGCCCGATCCCCTGTTCGGGCACGATCAGCCGCGCGATCCGCGTGGGCGTTGTCAACACCGACGCGGGCGCACCGCCGGACAGCAGCTCGTGCAGCTCGCTCAGCGGGCCGCTGCCAAAGCGCATCTTGGTCCCCGGCATCGGCGCGTAGATGACGCTGTCGACCTCGTGCTGCGCCAGCGCCCAGTGGCGCGTGACGCCTTCCAGCAGGAAGTGCCCGAAATGCGCCCGCCCGATCCCGGCATAAAGGTGCGTGCCACCAAGCGCGGCCTTGGCGTCCTGCGGCTCCGGCGGGTGGCTCACCCGCCCGTTTGACTGGATCATCGCAGAGATGGCGACAAAGCGCCCGTTGGCATCAAACACGCCCGAGCGTAGCCGTTCGCCTTCGGCCTGTGTTGGCGGAACGTAAAGCGCGTTCTCGATCACTTCGATCTTCACTCAGGCAACTCCGCCGCCAGAAACCGCTCGAAATCATCGAGATCGACCGGCTCGAACTGGCCAAAGCCCTGCATCCAGACCGAGGCTGCGCGCAACGCGCCCGGCTCCAGCTTGCACCACTTCACCCGGCCCCTCTTTTCCTGGCTGATGAGGCCCGCAGCTGTCAGCACGCTCAGGTGCTTGGAAATCGCGGCGAGCGACATCTCGAACGGCTCGGCCACGTCGGTCACGGCCATATCATCCTCAAGCAGCATCGCGAGAATCGCGCGCCGGGTCGGGTCCGCGAGTGCGGCAAAGACGGTGTCGAGGCCAGATGCCATGCCGTGTTCTAGGCCAGCCGCTGCCCCGCGCCAAGCACCCTCAGAGGCGCGGGTGCCGCATCGTTTGCGAGGGCCAGCGGTGATGAAGCCGCTCCAGTTCGGCCTCGCTCAGGCCGATATCGCGGGCCACGCGCGGCTTTAACGGGGGCAGAGGCGCGCCGGATTTCTGACGAAGTGTGCAAAAAATGCGCAGGGCAATCGATGTTCCGCGCCAAAACGCAAAGCGGGTCAAGACAGCCACATCGGATTTTCCTCAAAGTTCTTCCCGAATATCGCCCCGCACCCTGCTTGTCACAAACGCAATTGACAGACAGTATGCGTGCAAAAAAGGCACGTATTATGCGTACCCTTCCACCGCTCAACGCCTTGCGCGCTTTCGAGGCCGCCGCACGGCACCAAAGCTTTACCCGGGCCGCCGAAGAGCTGAATGTGAGCCATTCGGCCATCTCACGCCATGTGCGCGGGCTGGAGGCGCGGCTGGGTCTTGCGTTGTTTCACGCGGCCCCGCGCGGGGTCACCCTCACGCCCGAGGGGCAACACTACTTTTCGCGCATCACCCCAGCGTTTGACGTGATTGGCGCCGCCACCGAAGGGTTGACGGACCGCCCCGAGGGCCGGGTCGTCATAAATTGCGAGCCGCTGTTCGCCGCCAAGGTCATCGCGCCGCATATGGGCCAAATCCATGCCGCGCTCCCCGGGGTGGAGGTGCATCTGGTGGGGTCCACCGATCTGGCCGACCTTGACCGGTTCGAAGCGGACCTCGCCCTTCGGTTTGCCCATAGGGGCGCCTTGGATACGCCCGCCGACCTTGTGAGCGACGCACCCATCTACCCCTATGCTGCACCCGGGTTGGTGGATGGCCCGTTGTCGCCCGAACATGTCACCCGCCTGCACCGGTTTCGCGACCGGCGTGATGATCTGTGGCCGATCTGGGCCAACAAGGCTGGTTGGGGGCACCTACCCCTGACCGAGACGCCTTACGCCCTGCGCAGCTGGCTGGCGATGGAAGCGGCGCTTGGCGGCGCGGGACTGTTCCTTGCCTCTTCGGACGTCACGCAAGCGGACATCGCGGCGGGGCGGCTGGTGCGCCTGTCGGATGTGTTCTTGAGCCAGGGCGCGTTCTTCCTGCTGTCCAGCCCTTCGGCCCTGCGTCGCAAGGCGGTTCGGGCGATGCGCGCGCTGCTTCTGGACCTGACTGCGACCTTCCGCGCTGGGTAAACTCAACTGCAAGGTTGAATAAGGCAAACCGCCACAAACGCACGCAACGCAGGGTGCGGCGCAATGACCTCTCCGCTTCACTTGGCAAAATAAACTCAATAAAACAAGTGTTTGCATCTCGCACACCCGGCGCAGTGGCGCGCTTGACTCACCCCATGCTGCGCCGTAGCAACATGGCCAAACCGATGTGGGGTCCATGTGGCAGAACCGGGTGACAAGGAACGGATGAAGGCGCTGGAGGCGCGATTGTCCGAACTGAGGAAACCGGAGGCCCAAAAATCCCACAGCGAGGAACATTACTCTCAAGCCCAGCTTGCCTGGCGGATGGTGATCGAACTCGTGGCTGGTCTGGGGATCGGCTTCGGCATGGGATACGGGCTGGATGCGGTGTTCGGCACAACACCGTGGCTCATGATAATTTTTATCTTCCTCGGCCTTGCCGCGGGTGTGCAAACGATGATGCGCAGCGCCAAAGAGGTCCAGGAAAAGCAAGAGCGCGCAGCAGCGCAGGAAAAAGGGACCGAAGATGGCAGAACCGACTGAAGGTGGTGGGCTGAGCTTTGATCCGATGGCGCAGTTCGAGGTCAAACCGCTGTTCGGCGGAGGTGACGTGGCCTGGTACACCATCACCAACTCGACGTTGTGGCTGGCGCTCGCTATTGCGGCCGTGGCGGCATTGATGCTGATGACGACGACCAAACGCGCGATTGTCCCGGGCCGCGGCCAGTCGATTGCGGAACTGGTCTATGGCTTTGTTTATAAGATGGTCGAGGATGTTGCCGGCAAGGACGGGCTGAAGTTCTTTCCGTATATCATCACGCTGTTCCTCTTCATCTTCTTTGCGAACTACCTGGCCTTGATCCCGCTGTCTTTTTCGCCCACATCACAAATCGCGGTGACGGCGGTGATGGGTTTCGCGGTGTTTTTCACGGTGACCATCGTTGGTATCGTACGTAACGGAACGGATTTCCTGTCGCTGTTCTGGGTGTCTTCGGCGCCGCTGCCCCTGCGCCCGATCCTCGCTGTGATCGAGGTGATCTCGTACATGGTGCGCCCGGTCAGCCATTCGGTCCGTCTTGCGGGCGCGATCACGGCAGGGCACGCGGTGATGAAAGTCTTCGCCGGTTTTGCCGCGATTGGTGCCATCGCACCCTTTGCCATCCTTGGTATGGTCGCGATCTACGCGCTTGAAATGCTAGTCGCCGGCATTCAAGCCTACGTGTTCGCCATTCTTACCTGCGTCTACCTCAAGGACGCGCTGCACCCGCATCACTGACGGGCTGCTCTTCAAACACCTCATTCCATCGTAAGGAGAAAAGACATGGAAGGTTCGATCGCAGAAATGGGTCAATTCATCGGCGCTGGCGTCGCGGGTCTGGGCGCTGGCCTGGCCGCACTCGGTGTCGGCAACGTGGCAGGGAACTTCCTGGCGGGCGCACTGCGCAACCCGTCGGCGGCTGCTTCGCAGACCGCGACCCTATTTATCGGCATCGCCTTTGCCGAAGCTCTGGGCATCTTCTCGTTCCTGGTTGCCCTGCTGCTGATGTTCGCCGTCTAAGCGAACACGACGCCATCCTTACGGCCGGGCGAGGCAGCGTGCCCCGTCCGGTGTAAGACCCAAACACAGCAGACCTAGGGACAGGCACTATGGCCACCGAAACCAAAGCAGCGGAAAGCGCAGGCGGTATGCCGCAGCTGGACGTGACCACGTTCGGCAACCAGATTTTCTGGCTCGTCCTGGCGCTGCTCGCGATTTATTTCATTCTCTCCCGCATCGCCCTTCCGCGCATCGCTGCGGTCCTGGCGGAGCGTCAGGGGACGATCACCAACGACCTCGCCGCCGCCGAAGACTTCAAGCTGAAGGCCGAGGAAGCCGAGGCCGCCTACGACAAAGCGCTTGCGGACGCCCGCGCTGAGGCGCAGCGGATTTCCGAAGAAACCCGGGCCGAGATCAAGGCAGAGCTGGATGTTGCCATCGCCAAAGCCGATGCGGAGATTTCCGCAAAAGCTGCGGAAAGTGAAGCCGCCATTGGCGAAATTCGCGCCGGGGCCGTCGAAGCCGTGCGCGACGTGGCCAAAGACACGGCCGCCGACATTGTCGCGGCATTGGGCGGCAAAGCGGACGCGGCGGCGCTTGCTGACGCCGTCGACACGCGTGTGAAAGGGTAAGCCATGAAGAAACTGTCCCTCTCCGCCGCGGCCATCTTTGCCGCTGGCCCCGCGCTGGCAGCATCGAAGAACCCCTTCTCGGCCGACTTCTGGTCGCTGTCGAACACCGACTTCATCGTCTTGGTCTCCTTCATCCTGTTTTTGTCTGTGCTGGCCTATTTCAAAGTGCCTGCCATTCTGGCCAAGATGCTCGACGACCGGGCCACCGGCATCCAGTCTGAATTGGATGAAGCCCGCGCCCTACGCGAGGAAGCGCAGACCCTGCTGGCCTCTTACGAGCGCAAGCAGAAAGAGGTGCAGGGCCAAGCTGACGCCATCGTCGCCGCCGCCAAGCAGGAGGCCGAAGCCGCCGCCGCACAGGCGAAGGTTGACCTGGAAAAGTCTATCGCCCGCCGCCTTGCGGCAGCCGAGGATCAGATCGCCAACGCTGAGGCGAAAGCAGTCAAGGAAGTGCGGGATCAGGCTGCGCAAGTTGCTGTGGCTGCAGCCCGCGAGGTGATCGCCAAGCAGATGACAGCCGCCGACGCGAACAATCTGATCGCTGACTCGATAAAACAGGTCGGCGCCAAGCTGCACTGACCACCGACATGACACACCACACGAAAAGCCCCGGTCCACCGCCGGGGCTTTTTTGTTGCCCGGCTAAAGCCCAACCTACCACCCGCCCACGATTACGTAGGCCGGGCTTCAGCCCGGCACCCGCTCCATCGCAATGTGGGTCAACTGACCGCCGGTTTGACCGACCGTGCAAAGCACCTCCGCCAAAAAGCTGCGGCATTAGTCCCGTAAAGGTTTCTTCTTGATCGTACGTATCCAAACCACCACCGCGGCGCCGACAATCACAGGCTCAATCAGAAAGCTTGGATGAAGCAAAAAATTCCAGCCCCACCACTCGAACCGTGCAGGCACATCCATGACGGTGACGGGCAGCGTTGCAAACGGCCAGCCCCAATCAATGCGCCCCGCCCAACTGTCGAGAGTGACGTGAAGCATTCCTCCGAGGCCAATTGTGGCCAACGGCCAGCGTCGCAGCAGCAGCGCAACCATCAGTACGCTCAGCCAAAGTGCGGGCCTGTGGGTCAGAAAGCCATGATGATGCGCGGCGACCCCAAGACCGTAGACAACGATCAGATCGGCATCAGGGAGGATCGAACCTGCCAGAACCCAGCCGCGCAATCTTGGTGGCACGGCCTGGCTCAGAAGGTATCCGGCGGGAAGGTGTGCGATAAACATAACGCAGCCTGCACTTAGAGATGTGCAGGTTCCGCGTTGCTCTTAAGCAGAATTCCCGCAAAACAACGGACGTAGGGTGGGTGCCAACCCACCACCAACCTATCCCCGCTCGTGCTCCAACCGCTGGCGCGCAATGTCCTCGTTCCGCTCTGCGCGCTGCTGATCCCGCAGGGCGCCTGCGACATAGTCCAAGTGCGCCTCGACCGCAGCGCGGGCGCCGTCCGGGTCGCGGGCTTGCAAGGCGGCGTTGATGGCGCGGTGCTGGTCCAGCAGGGCGCTGCGCGTCGTGCGCTGCTTGAACATCACGCGGCGGTTGTAGAACACGCCCGAACGCAACAGCTCGTACATCGAGCGCATCATGTGCAGCATCACAACGTTGTGTGAGGCTTCCACGATGGCGAGGTGAAACTGCACGTCCAGCTCCGCCTCCTGATCCGATCCACGCTCATTGACCGATCCCGCCATCTTGTCAAACACGGCCCTAATCACCGCCAGATCCGTGTCTGAGCCGAGCCGTGCGGCACGCGAGGCCGCAAGCCCCTCCATATCGCGCCGGAACGAAAGATAGTCGAACACCGCCTCATCATGTCGCGCGAACAGGTCTGTCAAAGCGGGGGCAAAGGCGCTGCCCAGAACCTCCGCCACGTACACACCTGCGCCGGGCTTTGCGCTCAGCAGTCCGCGGTCCTGCAAGGTGCCAAAGGCTTCGCGCAGCGATGGGCGGGACACGCCCAGACGGTCGGCCAGCTCGCGCTCAGGCGGCAGGCGTTCGCCTGGGCGCAAGATGCCGCGCAGGATCAGCTGCTCGATTTGGCGCACAACTGCCGATGACAGCTTTTCCGGTGCAACGGTTTGAAAGGGCATTGGCGCTCCGCGGCGAATTGGTCAACTTATATGACCGCAGCGCCGCCCCGTCCAGTTTGCTTCAGTCGTCCTTTGTACGCAGGTTGACGGTGACCACCGGATATTTGAACTCGTCTTTTTCATTGTCGACATTCGCCGCCGTCACGGCGCCGACGATAATCACGCCGAGGATGCCGCCCGCACTGGCACCGGCCATACGCTGCTGCGTTGTGGCGTTGAACACGTTCACCGTCTGCGAGCCGCTGGCCGTGTCGGTGGTGCAGCGCACAAAGATGGCGGGTGAGTCTGGGCCGTAGTCGGGCACAACCACGTTTGCGGGGGTCGCGAAACGTGCCTTATAGACGCCAGAGTCAAGCGTGCAGGGCACGCCGCTCAGTTCCGCGCGGCTGCCATCGCTGCTGGGGCCAAAGGTGCGCACCTGGACAATCTCTTGCCCGCGAAAGCGCGGCACCGGATTGCCCCGCTTGCGCGGCCCTGCGTACACATCCAAACCAACCGCGTCGGCGCGGTTGTTGGGCACCACAGAAACGGGCGGTGTCGTAATCTCTGCTGCCGCGCAGGCCAACATGGCAAAGCCGGCCGCAGTCAGTAGCATTGCGTTCTTGATCTTCATTCGTACCCTTTCGACATGGCGCGACGGCGCCCGACAGCAACATCGTCACTGCGTAGAGCATCGGCATGTTGAGTGAAAATAGCTCTGCGTGAAATCTGCGCGTTTTCAGTCGCTTGGCGCTAATTTGTCACGGTCTTTCTCCCGCTGTTAACCCCGCATTAACCAAAACCGCTGCACGGTTGCGCCATGCGTTACCTTTTCGTTTTTCTCCTTCTTGCCGCCTGCAACACCCCAAGCCCGGGGTTCCGGGGCGTGGATCCGACCCGCATCACGATTGATGGATCGACCTTTGACGTGCGTGTCAAAGAGCTGCGCGCCGAAGCCATGCGGGTGAATATGCAATACGCCCCCCGCTTTGGCCCGATCGAGGCGCGGGCGGCGGCCGCGATGGCGCAGGTCAGCGGCTGCGCGGTGAAGACTGTCAGCGGGGATCAGGCGCTCGCCTTTGGCACGCTCGACTGCGGCAACGGGCCGCCGCCCATGACCTACGGGCGCAACGTGGCGCTGGATTGCTATGAGATTGACAGCTTTGGCAGTGGCACAGGCTATGAATATCTTACCTTCGATTGTGACGTGTCTGCCTACTGACCCGCAATATCTTGTGGATAACCCGTGTGCCAACACCGCCAATAGTCGTCTTCGATTGACAGGCCTCTCCCCCGACCGGCATCTTTACGGCCACGGAATCGGGGACAGCCCTTGCGCTTTACCAAACTCAGACTGACCGGCTTCAAAAGCTTTGTGGACCCGACGGATCTGCTGATCCAGGACGGTCTGACCGGCGTCGTCGGCCCCAACGGCTGTGGCAAGTCGAACCTGCTGGAGGCGCTGCGCTGGGTCATGGGCGAAAACCGCCCCACGGCCATGCGGGGCGGCGGGATGGAGGATGTGATCTTTGCCGGCGCCGCGACACGGCCCGCAAGAAACTTCGCCGAAGTTTCTCTGCACATCGACAATTCGGAGCGCCTTGCCCCTGCCGGCTTCAACGACAGCGACCAGCTTGAAATCGTGCGCCGGATCACGCGCGATGTCGGCAGTGCCTACAAGGCGGGGGGCAAGGACACGCGGGCGCGGGATGTGCAGATGCTCTTTGCCGATGCGTCCACCGGTGCCCATTCCCCTGCGCTGGTCCGGCAGGGGCAGATCAGTGAACTGATCAACGCCAAGCCCAAGAACCGCCGCCGTATCCTCGAAGAGGCGGCGGGGATCTCGGGCCTTTATCAGCGCCGTCACGAGGCGGAGCTGAAGCTGAAGGGGGCGGAGACAAACCTGGCCCGCCTCGATGACGTGATCGAACAGCTGGCCCAGCAGCTCACCAGCCTCGCGCGGCAGGCCCGTCAGGCCGCGCGCTACCGCGAGATCGGCGTGGACCTGCGCCGGGCCGAGGGGATCCTGCTCTACCGCCGCTGGCGCGAGGCGGATGATCTGCGCGCCACGGCCGAAGAGACGTTGCGCGCCCGCACCACCGATGCTGCACAAGCCGAAGCCGCCGTAGCGCAGGCAGTAAAAGCACGCGAAGCTGCCGAGGGCGCCCTGCCGCCCCTGCGCGAGGAAGACGCAATTGCCGCCGCCGTGCTGCAACGGCTTCAGGTCCAGCGCAGCACGCTGGAGGATCAGGCGGCGCAGGCGGAAAGCACGATTGAGACCCTGACCGCGCGCATTGCGCAGCTGGGCCAGGACATCGACCGTGAGGCCGCGCTGAACCGTGACGCGGGTGAGACGATCCAGCGGCTTGAGTGGGAACAGACCGAGCTGGCGAAGGCGTCCGAAGGGTATGATGCGGCAATGGTCGATGCCGAAGAGGCTGCGCGTGCGGCGGCGGCGGTTCTCAAGGACCGTGAGGCGGATTTGACCCAGCTGACCGAAGATGTCGCACGGCTCTCGGCGCGGCTGTCTTCGGCGCAGCGGTTGCTCGATGATAATCGCAGGGTCGAAGCCAAATCCTCGGATGACGCGTCAAAGGCGCGTGCGTCTGCCGATGCGAGCCGCGCGCAACTTTCGGATACCGCTGCGGATGCGGCGCGCGCGCAAAGCGCCTCAACCGCTGCCGAAGAGATGGCCGCGCGGGCTGACGCCACGCTGACCGCTGCAGAGGCCGCCCGGGCAGAGGCGCAGACCCGCGAGGCGGATGCACGCGCCGAATGGTCCGAGGCCGAAGGGGAGGCGACGGCCATCGGGGCCGAGGCAACGGCGCTGGCCCGTCTGGTGGCGCGCGAAACCGGCGCTGGCGATCAGCTGCTGGACCGGCTCACCGTCGCGGCGGGTTACGAGCTGGCGCTGGGCGCCGCGCTTGCCGACGATCTGCGCAGTCCCGAGATCGACCCGGTTTTTTCCTCCGGCTGGGTGCTGCTGCCGAGTTATGCCGCCCCGCAACCGCTGCCTGACGGTGTGAAACCGCTCACCGAACACGTCACAGTGCCCGGCGTTCTGGCCCGCCGGATGGGTCAGGTTGGCCTTTGTGCCGCCGAAGATGGTGCGCGGTTGCAGGCGGCTTTGCAGCCGGGGCAGAGGCTCGTCAGCGTGGAGGGTGATCTGTGGCGCTGGGACGGGTTCAAGGCGGCCGCAGATGATGCGCCGAGCGCGGCGGCGCTGCGGCTGCAACAGCTCAACCGGCTCGAAGAGCTCAAGCAGACGAAGGCGCGGGCCGATGCGCGGGCGCAGGGGGCGGAACACGCGCTGAAGAAACTGTCCGAACGGCTGCGCGAGCTTACTGAGGCTGACAAGGCGGCCCGCGCGGCGCGGCGCGAGGCGGACCGTCAGGTCGCCGATGCGGGCCGTGCGCTGAGCCGTGCCGAGGCCGAGCGGACGCTCGCCGAGGGCCGGGTCGAGGCGCTGACCCTCGCCGCGGCCCGCCATGATGAAGAGGCGATGGCCGCCCGCCAGCGTGTGGCGGAGGCTGCAGCGGCACTGAAAGAGCTGCCCGATGTGGACGCCGCGCGGGCGCAGGCCGAGGACCTGCGCATGACGGTGGAGGCTGCGCGGATCACCATGATGTCGCGCCGCTCTGCCTTTGACGAGCTGCGCCGCGAGGGCGAGGCCCGGACCCGCCGCGCGCAACAGGTGACGAAGGAGCTGTCCGGCTGGCGGCACCGGCGCGCCACGGCCGAAGAGCGCACGGCAGAGCTTCAGACGCGAAAAGAGACCTCCGAAACGGAGTTGAAGACGGCCCGCGATGCCCCGGGCCGGATTGCCCAAGAAGGTGCAGCGCTCGCCCGTTCCATCGCCGAGGCGGAGGCGCGCAAGGCACAGGCTGCCGATGCGCTCTCCTCGGCCGAGGGGGCACTGCGCGACGCAAGCACGGCGGAGCGGGGTGCCGAACGGGCGGCCTCGGATGCGCGCGAAGCCCGCGCCGCGGCAGAAGCCCGCGCGGATGCGGCGCGGGAGGGTGTTCAGTCGGCTGCCGCGCGCATCGCCGAAGAACAGCAGAAAACGCCCAACCAGCTCTTGAACGCGCTCGACGTGACGCCGGATAACATGCCCCGCGCCGAAGCGCTGGAGACGGATGTGAACCGCCTTAAGCGTCAACGCGATGCCCTTGGCGCGGTAAACCTGCGCGCCGAGGAAGACGCCCGCGCGGTGCAGGAAGAGCATGACACGCTGATTGGCGAGAAGACCGACCTTGAGGAGGCGGTCAAAACGCTGCGCACTGGGATCGCGTCGCTGAACCGCGAAGGGCGCGAGCGGCTTTTGACCGCGTTCGAGCAGGTGAATTCGAACTTCTCCATGCTGTTCACGCACCTCTTTGGCGGGGGTGAGGCAAACCTCGTCATGGTGGAAAGCGACGATCCGCTGGAGGCGGGGCTGGAGATCATGTGCCAGCCGCCGGGCAAGAAACTGTCAACCCTGTCGCTTTTGTCAGGGGGGGAGCAAACGCTGACCGCGCTGGCGCTGATTTTTGCGGTGTTCCTTGCCAACCCGGCGCCGATCTGCGTGCTCGACGAGGTGGACGCGCCACTGGACGATGCAAATGTGGGCCGGTTCTGTGACCTTCTGGACGAGATGTGCCGCCAGACAGAAACGCGGTTCCTGATCATCACGCACCATGCGGTGACGATGGCGCGCATGGACCGGCTTTTTGGGGTGACGATGGCGGAGCAGGGCGTGAGCCAGCTGGTCTCGGTCGACCTTAAGAAGGCCGAGACGCTGGTCGCTTGAGACGTCTACAGTTCGGCCTTTTTTAACAACCCTCCGTTAACCACGTCCTGTCAGCCAACCCGGCTGGCGGAAGGAGGTGAGAACACTGAGCGAAAACAAATACCGTAAATGGATGGTTGCTATCGGCCTAGCCATGCTGGCCTTGGCCATCATCCGCCTCTTGATCGGGCTCTGACCTGAAAAAGAGTGACCCGGCAGAGGTGCAACTCTGCCGGGTCTGTTTTCGGTGGAACACTGAAAACGATACCGTAATGCCGAGAATATAACCAAATCCCTACCAAATTACAAACCCGCACCGCGCGGCGCTAAAGCGCGTTCAGCAGCCGCGGGGTGGGCCACGCGTCCGCTGGCAGGCCCAGCCGCGTCTGTTCCGCTTGCACGGCGGCGCGGGTGCGGGCACCGAGGATGCCGTCCACCGCGCCCACGTTATGGCCGCGGGCCTCAAGCTTGCGTTGCAGGGCCTTCATCTGGTCCCCGCTTAGCCCTGGGTCCGGATTGCCCGCGTCATACACGGGCGCACCGCCGAGGCGGGTGGCAAAATAGGCTGCGGTCAGGACGTAGGTAAAGCTCTGGTTCCACTCGAAATACACATTGAAATTCGGGTAGGCGAGAAAGGCTGGCCCCTTGTGCCCCTGCGGCAGGACCAGCGAGGCGGGCAGGTTCGCAAGCGTCCCGCTGCGCGGCCTCACGCCAAGCGCGTGCCATTCGCCGACGCTTTTGACGGTGTGCAGCCCAGAGGCGCGCCAATCCATCTGCGCAGGTACACGCACCTCTTGCAGCCACGGCTCGCCTGCGCGCCAGCCAAGGTGTTGCAGCATCTTTCCGCCCGAGAGAAGCGCATCGACGGCTGAGCCTTTCAGGTCCACCCGGCCATCGCCGTCCCCATCCACGCCGTTTTCGATGATGTCGGCCGGCAGCATCTGTACCATGCCAATCTCCCCCGCCCAGGCGCCGGTCGTGCGCGCGGGGTCAAACTGGCCGCGTGCGAAAAGCTCCATCGCGGCAAAGACTTGCGGGCGGAACAATTCGGGACGGCGGCAGTCATGGGCCAGTGTGACGAGGGCATTGGCGGTGTTGAAATTGCCCTGAAACGATCCGTAATCCGTCTCGAACGCCCAAAAGGCCAGCAGCACGGTGCGGTCGACGCCATAGCGCGCTTCGACCTGATCGAAGACAGACGCGTAGCGCCGCGCATTGGCGCGCCCCGCCTCGATCCGGCTGGCGGAGATCAGGCGCCGGGAAAAGTCGATAAAGGGCCGTTGAAAGACGCCCTGCGATCGGTCGGCGCGCAGCACGGCGGGATCCTGCGATACCCCACGCAGGAACCGCTGTGCGACGTCTGTGGAAATGCCGCGCGTGCCAGCCTCGCGCGCCAAACCGTCCTTGAACGCACTGAAAGACCCGCCGCATTGGGCATGAGCGGCGGCGGGCAGCAGGAAAATCAAAAACAAAATCAGGCGCATCACGCTCTCCAACTAGGCGTCAACCAATTGAAATCTGGTTAAAGGAGAGTGGTGAACAGCACCAGAGCCAATGCCGCACCCCATGCTTTCCACAGCATCAGCACGGCGGCATCAATCTGCGGCGGGCCGATCTCGCGCGCGCCTTCGGGGTGCACCCAGGCAAGGTCCTGCACGGTGCCGTCATACGAGCGCGGCCCTGCGAGCGCGACGTTCAGCGCGCGGGCCATCGCGGCCTCGGGCCAACCGGCATTCGGGCTGCGGTGTCGGCGCGCATCGGCTGCAATCCCCGGCAGGTCCGCGACCACTCCGACCAGCGCGATAAACCCCGCGGTCAGGCGGGCGGGTATCCAGTTCAGCACGTCATCGGCCCGTGCTGCGGCCTTGCCAAAGGCTTCATAGCGGTCGTTGCGGTAGCCGATCATGCTGTCCGCGGTGTTGACCACCTTGTAGATGACAATCCCCGGCAGCCCAGCGACAGCAAACCAGAACGCGGGCGCGATGACCCCGTCGCTCAGGTTTTCCGCCGCGCTTTCGATGGCAGCGCGCGAAATGGCAGGCCCGTCCGCGCTGCGCACGTCCCGGCTGACGATCATCGCCACGGCGCGCCGGCCCGAGGCGACGGACAGGCGCAACTCGTCCGCGACCGCGCGCACATGGGTCACGAGACTGCGCTGGGCAAGCAGGATGGCCGCCACGAGCACCTCTACCACCGGCCCGCCAAAGGAGAGCACCCAACCGATCAGCCCTGCCGCAAGCACCAAAGCGGCCAGGGCCAAGGCCCCGCGTGCGACAGTTCGGTCGTTCAGCCGCTCTTCCAACGCCTGCACGGCACGGCCCATCAGAACGGCTGGGTGCGGCAGGCGCGACCATAGCCACTTGGGCTCGCCCAAGGCCGCATCCAGCAGCATGGCAAGAACAAGCGTCATGCGGCCTCCAGCTGGTCCCAGCCATGCGCAGGCGGCAGGCCAAGGCGAAGCCAGGCGGCCGAGTAGGGGAAGACCCGGGACCAGATGCGCGCCTCTGCAAGCCGCGCCTGCATCGCCTGCGCATCGCCAACGTCATAAAGCCGGAAGAGATCCGTGCCGCCAACCAGAGTTGCGCCTTTCGCGCCCATGACCGCGTCCATGCGCACCGCGTCCCGGGCCAGCCGCGCCCGGGTTGCCTGAGCCCAGCCTTCGTCCCGCAGCGCCGCCGTGCCGACCTCAAGCGCTGGCCCGGGCACAGCCCAAGGGCCCAGCATCGCGCCAAGACGGGCACACAGGTCCGGCGCCCCTATAGCAAAGCCGAGCCGCATCCCTGCAAGGCCCCAGAACTTGCCAAAGCTCTTGAGGATGATCGTGCCAGGTACGCTTGAGTGCTGCACAAAGCTCACCTCCGGGACCGTGTCGCAGAAGCTTTCGTCAATCACCCGCAAGGCGGTGTTCGCGTCGTCCCACGACCAGAGGCGTCCGTCGGGATTGTTCGGATGCACGATCACCTGCGCCTCCGCGGCGCCATCGACTTGCACCCAGCCTCCCGCGGCAAAGGCGGCCGCGTGCTCATTATACGTTGGCCCCGGGATGCGCACCCGACCAAAGGGCGCAAGACGCGGGATTTGAGCGATGAGCGCAGAGGCGCCGGGCGCGGCGACGATCCCGGCCTCCTCAGGCACGCGCCAGAACTGCCGCGCCGCGGCAAGCAATCCGTCCTGCGCGGTGCGGTCGGGCAGCGCGGTCCACGCCTCTGCACTGATCTCTGGCAAGGGGTAGGGCACCGGGTTGATCCCGGTCGACAGATCGATCCAGTCTGCGCGCGACCCGCCAAAGCGGGCGACAGCCACGTCAAGATCGCCCCCGTGATCACGTCCCAAAAAACCCATTGCCATCCTCTTTCGGCGAACTGCCGCCACTTCTTTGCGCAGGACAAAGCGGGTTCCAGCCGCTTCTGCAACCCGAAGCGCATGATTAATACTTTTGTAATGGAGCTTAACTTCTGGTTAATATTTCGCATCCATTCCAAGCGTGACCTTAACGTAAACGAGTCAGTCGGCCCCGATGGCGTCCAAAGTCCTTATTGTAGAAAGCAACACCGCCCTCGCCGCGCTGTGGGCGCAGCACCTGACCCGCTGCGGCATGGAGGTGACCACCGCGCAGGGGCCAGACGAGGCGATCGCCGCCATCACGGAGGATGCGCCCGACATCATCGTTCTGGACCTTGTGCTTGAAGGTGGCAGCGCGCTGGCGGTGTCCGATTTCGCCAGCTACCGCAGCCCGTCCACGCGGGTCATCTTTGTGACCAACACGACGTTCTTTTCCGATGGCTCAATCTTCGCCCACGCGCAGAACGCCTGCGCCTTCGTGCAAAGCGAAACGCCGCCAGAGGACCTGGCGGCGATGGTCGAACACTACGCTGCGTCCAGCTGATCCCGCCCATGCGGGGCGGTCCAGTCAAGGACCGGGTTGGTCGGGATGATCCGGTGCGGATTGATGCTTTCGTGGCTGTAGTGGTAGTGGCGCACGATGTGGTTGAAATTCACCGTCTCCGCGATCCCGGGCCACTGGTACAGCTCGCGCGTGTAGGTCCAGAGGTTTGGATAGTCGATGATCCGCGCTCGGTTGCACTTGAAGTGTAGGTGATAGACCAGATCGAACCGCACCAGCGTCGGAAAGAGGCGCCAGTCAGCCTCCGTGATCCTGTCGCCCATCAGGTAGCGGCGGCGCGCAAGCCGGTCTTCCAGCCAGTCCAGCGTGTCGAATAGCGGCCCAACCGCCTCATCATAGGCCGCCTGCGTGGTGGCAAAGCCCGCGCGGTAAACGCCGTTGTTGAACGTGTCATAGATGCGCGCGTTGATCTCCTCGATCTCGGCCCGCATCGCGTCGGGCCAATAGTCATCACTGTTGCCGGTCAGCCCGTTGAAGGCGGAGTTGAACATGCGGATGATCTCGGAGCTTTCATTGCTCACGATGGTATCCTGCTGCGTGTCCCACAGGATCGGGACCGTAACGCGGCCCGAATAAGTCGGGTCCGCCTTGATGTAGATGTCGCGGGCAAAAGGCAGGCCGTGCAGCCGGTCTCCGGTCGCGCCATACGCATCCGTTTGGAATGTCCAGCCGTCCGAGAGCATGTCGGGATGCACCACGTCCACGCTGATATGATCCGCCAGCCCTTTGAGTTTGCGAAAGATCAGCGTTCGGTGCGCCCAGGGGCACGCCATCGAGACGTAGAGGTGATACCGCCCACTGTCCGGCGTGAAGGGCCCGTCCGGGGCGATCCAGTTACGGAACTGCGCCGCGGAGCGTTCGAATTTCCCACCCGATGATTTGGTGTCATACCACTGATCGTGCCAGACCCCGTCGACCAACAATCCCATAATGCGATCCTTTTGCTACTGATCGGGAACGTAAGGGGCAAAGGTAGGGAGCCCAACGCGCAGCGCCCTCCGCATATCCGCACAATTATGCAACACGCTGCAATGCCGCGAAAATCCTTAACTTGATAGATACGTATTTCAGGCCAATTTGTCAGGAAAGCCCGAAGGATTCTCTGCCATGTCTTTCCTGCCCAAAGAAGTCCAGGCTGGCCTTGACGCCGCCCGCAACGAAAGCCTGTCGAAAGCGTCTTGTCTGCGCTTGCTGGCAGGTGGGCGCACCTATCCGGTGCTGCGCATGTGGAAGACCGGGTTTTCCGTCGCGGCCGCAGATTCGCCCCACCTGCGCGGGTTTGTGGACCTTTACGATGGCACGGTTCCGCTCTTCCAGTGCCTCATCGTTGCAGCGCAGGAAGAGGGCGCTGAAATGCAGTATGAATTCAAGCGGGCAACGGCCATTGCCGCTGAACCTGCCCTCGA
The DNA here is from genome assembly GCA_039817385.1 of Pseudomonadota bacterium. GTDB lineage: Bacteria > Pseudomonadota > Alphaproteobacteria > Rhodobacterales > Rhodobacteraceae > JBCBCP01. The sequence goes on from JBCBVY010000002.1 coordinate 517,421, forward strand.
TTTTGAGCGGCGGGAGAACGCGCCGGTCGCCCTGATCGACTATGCGGACAACGTTGAAGGCTAGGCCCCAAACGCTTCCGTATGGTATTCAGTGCGCCGAAGAATATGCTGCGCTTTGAGCGCGCGACCGTTTCCACAGCGCTCAATTAGCTTGGATCCTGCACAAACTGGCTTGACCGCGCTGCAAGCGCCCGCCTCAGAAAATCAGACACAACCCGCGCACCAGCCTTTATTGCAGATCGCGGAACGCCTCAGCCAACCGTTCCACCGCCTCCTGGACGCGGACGCGCGGTGTTGCGATGTTGAACCGCAGCCACGCATCGCCCCCTTGACCAAAGGTCGGCCCGTGGTTGACCGCGATGCAGGCATCCTGTTCCACCCGGCGGGTGAACTCTTCGCGGCGCATGCCCGTACCTTCAAAGCTGACCCACGACAAATACGTCGCCTCCAGCGCCATTGAAGACAGACCCGGGATCGCGTTCACACCTGCGTCGAACAGCCGCCGGTTGCCATCAAGATAGGCGCAAAGCTGATCAACCCACGCGGCCCCTTCCGGCGAATAGGCTGCCGTCGCCATGAAAAGGCCAAAGGAGTTGGGGGACAGCCCCAATGCCATCATCCGCGCACCGAACCGCGCGCGCAGGTCCGGATCCGCGATGATCACATTGCCCGAATGGCTGCCCGCGATGTTGAACGTCTTTGTGGTGGCGGTCATCATGATCAGCCGGTCCTCGATCCCCGGGATATGCGCCATCGGGATGTGCGTCTGCCCCGGCATCAGCAGGTCATGATGAATCTCGTCCGACACCAGGATCAGCTCGTGCCGCTTGGCAAAAGCCGCGACGCCCTCCAGCTCCGCCCGGGTCCAGACGCGCCCGCCGGGATTGTGCGGCGAGCACAGGATCATCATCCGCTCACGGCCCGTCATGGCCGCATCCCACGCATCGAAATCAGGCACATAACGCCCGTTTTCAATCGGCATCTCCATCTCCACCACATGGCGCTCTGCCGCGTTAATCACTTTGGCAAAGGCGTGGTAAACGGGCGTCATCAGCACGATCCCGTCGCCGGGCTTGGTGAAGGCATCGACGCACATCGCCGTGCCGTTCACCAGCCCGTGGGCCGTAAAGATGCTGGCCGGGTCAACGTCCCAGCCGTGCCGCTCTTTCATCCACCACCCAATCGCGGCCTTGTACCGGCTGTCATCCCCGAAATAGCCGATGATCCCGTGATCAATCTGCGCCTGCACCGCATCGAGCACGACCTGGGGCGGTTTGAAATCCATGTCGGCGACCCACATCGCGAGGCCCCGATCCTGCGGCACGCCATAGATCGCCTCCATCATGTCCCACTTCACGCAGTGCGACCCGCGGCGGTCGATGATCTCGTCAAACGGATTGTCCAGGCTCATGCGGCGCTCCCTGTTTTGGCGTCTCGCAGAACCGTAGCGGTGCGGATGCCGGGCGCAAGGGGACTATGCCGTGTAATCCCCTAGCCCGTGCGCTGGCACTGTGCGGCGTTGCGCGTAAACGCCCCGCCTTGGCCCTGTTGGGTTTCGTCGAACGCCATATACGCCTGAGACTGTGGAATCGCGATGAGGATGAAAACATCACCCCCTGATTGGCCAATTCCCAACATCGCGCCAGTTCCACCCTGCATCTGGCCTTGAACGATCACGGCACGCCCGTCGTAGCGCCACTGCGCAAATGATTGGAAAGGCGCACGTCCGGCTGCCGTCTGAATATACCCCTGAACTTCGGCCTGACCATTCGGGTACAGCCGCATGTTGTAACTCTGCTGGCTGCTGAAAGCCGGTTGGTTCGGAAATTGCCGTTGGTGCGCCTGCTCGCATTGCCAGGTCGTCACCTGATTTCCGAAGGGTGACGATTGGCCTGCCGCTACGCTGGCGACAACCGATAAGACAAAAGCCAGGATGAAATATCGCATAAACAACCCCCTACTATAGCTGCATAGTACCCGATTCCGTCATTCCCCCCAAATCACGATGCGCCGCGGCCCATGTTGCGGCCCTGCGCGCCATCGCCTAAATCACCTGTCATGAAACGACCGATCCTCCTGCACCCGGACCCCCGGCTCAAGAAAACCGCAGCCCCAGTCGCCGACCTGAGCGACGCGTTGCGCGCCTTGGCCAAAGACATGCTGGAAACGATGTACGACGCGCCCGGCATCGGCCTCGCCGCGCCGCAGGTGGGTGAAGGCACGCGGCTGATCGTGATGGACTGCGTCAAGAACGAGAACGCGGCGCCGCGACCCCTCATTATGTTTAACCCGGAGATCATCGCGGCAAGCGAGGAAACCAACGTCTACGAGGAAGGCTGCCTGTCCCTGCCGGAACAATTCGCCGACGTTACCCGCCCCGCCACGGTGCAGGTCCGCTGGATCGACGAGACCGGCAATGAGCAGACCGAAGAGATGGACGGCCTCTGGGCCACCTGCGTCCAGCACGAGATCGACCACCTCGATGGCAAGCTCTTCATCGACTACCTCAAACCGCTCAAGCGCCAGATGATCACCCGCAAGATGGTCAAGATGAAGCGCGAGCGCGCCCGGGCCTCCGCTTAAGACTTTGGCATGATCCACCCCATCCTGCGCCACCCCCACCCGGTCCTGACTGCCAAGGCGCAGCCGGTGGAGCACATTACCGACGCCATCCGCACCTTCGCTGCCGACATGCTGGAGACGATGTACGCCGCCCCGGGCCGCGGCCTTGCCGCCCCGCAGATCGGTTTGTCCCTGCGCCTCTTCGTGATGGACCCCGGCTGGAAGGAAGGCACGCCCGCGCCACTGATCGCGATCAATCCGGTCATCACCCCGCTCGGTGAAGGCACGGCCACGGGCGACGAAGGCTGCCTTTCGATCCCGGGCATCACCACCGCGATCACCCGCCCGGCGCACGTCCGGCTCGACTACACCGACACCGAGGGGCGCGCGCAAAGCGTGGAGCTGACAGGGTTTGCCGCCGCCTGCGCCCAGCATGAGGCGGACCATCTCGATGGTGTCCTGACGCTGGACCGGCTGGACGCCGCCGCCCGCGCGCAGGCCGAAGAGGATTACGCCGCGCTATGATTCGCCCTTTCCTTCCCTGGCCCGACAGCCGCCTCCGCACCGCCGCGGACCCTGTAGACGCCGTGACGGATGACATCCGTACAATCTGGCAGGACATGGTGGACACGATGGACGCGATGCCGGGGCAGGGCGTGGGCCTGGCCGCGCCGCAGATCGGGGTGATGCTGCGCCTTGCGGTCGTGGACGCCTCCGACGCCCGCGACCGCCGCATCCTGATGGCCAACCCGGTGGTGATTGAGGCGTCCACCGAACTGGTCAAAGGTCAGGAAGCTTCCCCCAACCTGCCGGGCGTCTCGGCCCAGATCGAAAGGCCCAAAACAGTCTCTATCCGTTTTTTAAACGAGGACGGCCAAATCGACCGGCGCGACCTCGACGGGCTCGAGGCGCGCTCGGCCCAACACCAGATCGACCACCTGAACGGGCGCATGTATTTTGACCGGCTCACCAAAGTCCGCCGCGACATGCTGCTGCGCAAGGCGCGAAAGGCCCGGGCGTGAGGGTCTTGTTCATGGGCACGCCGGGCTTTTCCGTCCCTGTTCTGCAGGCCCTGCACGATGCGGGCCACGAGATTGTCGCCGTGTACACCCAGCCGCCGCGCCCTGCCGGACGCGGTAAAAAGGACCGGCCCAGCCCCGTGCATGCCCGCGCATTGGAACTGGGATTGCCTGTTTTTCACCCGACCAAGCTGAAGCCCGAGGTGGGCGCGCTTCAGGCGCTGAAGGCCGATATCGGCGTGGTTGTCGCCTACGGTCTGATCCTGCCTCAGGCCGTGCTGGATGCGCCCGCCCGCGGCTGCCTGAACATCCATGCCTCGCTCCTGCCGCGCTGGCGCGGGGCGGCGCCAATCCACCGGGCGATCATGGCGCGCGATGCGCAGACCGGCATCTGCATCATGCAGATGGAGGCGGGGCTGGACACCGGCCCGGTCCTGCTGCGCGAAGCGACGGAAATTGCCCCCGAGGAGACCACCGGCGCGCTGCACGATCGGCTGAGCGCGATGGGCGCGCGCCTGATCGTGGACGCGCTGGCGCAGCTGGACAGCCTCACCCCGGCCTCTCAGCCCGAGGACGGCGTCACCTACGCGGCCAAGATCGACAAGGCAGAGGCGCGGATCGACTGGACGCAGCCCGCGGAAACGGTCGACGCCCTGATCCGCGGCCTCAGCCCTTTTCCAGGCGCGTGGTTCGAACACCAAGGCGCGCGTATCAAAGCGCTTGGCAGCACGCTGGCTGAGGGAACGGGCACGCCCGGCGACGTGCTGGATGACGCCCTCACCATCGCCTGCGGCACGGGCGCGGTGCGCCTGACCCGGCTGCAAAAGGCCGGCAAAGGCCCGCAGGAGGCAAGCGATTTCCTGAACGGCACGCCCCTCCCCAAAGGCACGAGGCTCTAGATGTTTCCAACGCTCATCGGCACCGTCGTGATCGCGGGCATTGTTGGCTACCTCGCCGAGCGGTCAGGGTTCACCCATAACGGCATCCTGCAAAGCATCATCATCTGCGTCGGCGGGGCTTTCGTGTTCTACTTCGTCACGCTCATGTTTGGCATCAGCTTTGGGCGTCCGGGGGTGAACGCCTTGATCGCGTCGGTCGGCGCGCTGGTCATCGTGCCAACCCACTGGCGCAAATGATCTAGCGGCGCGGTGGGCGCGATTTGTAAACCGGCAGCTTCCAGCCAAAGGCAATCGATCCGGCCCGCAGGGCCCAGGTTACCCCCGCGCCAATCGCCAGATGCCACGGGGCAGGCACCGGCACCTGCGTTGCCAACCAGATGCACAGCGCCCCGCCAAAGGCGGCGGAGACGTAAAGCTCCCCCTGTTTCAGCACGACCGGCACATCGCCGACCACCACGTCGCGCATCAACCCCCCAAGGCAGCCCGTGACAACGCCCATCAGCACCACGATGGCAGGGGGCTGAGCCAGCCCCAGCGCCACCGCACAGCCCGCCGCCACCGCAATGGCCAGCGCCAGCGAATCAAGCCACAGGATCGCCCGCATCCGGCTTTCCAGCAGGTGCGCGGTAAAGAAAACCAGCACCGCGGCAAGGGAGGCGACCGCGAGATACCCCGGCTGCGCCATCCAGAAGATTGGGTTCCGGTCCAGCAGCACATCCCGCGCTGTCCCGCCACCAACTGCCGTCAGGCACGCCACGAACAGAAAGCCGACAAGGTCCAGCTGCGCCCGGCTCGCCACTAGCGCACCGGTCAGCGCGAAGACAAAGACCGACCCGAAATCAAGCAGCGCTGCAGGTGTCACAAAAGCACCGCGCCTCCCCTTCTCTGTTCCAAAAAATCCCGGGGGTGTGGGGACTGGCCCCCACTCCCGTCCATGCAGGTTGGCGCATTCGGCTGTTCAGGTCGCGCGCGTTGCGCATGAGGCTGCCTAAGCGCTTGGAAACTGTACAAAACGTTACATCCCGGGTCCGGGAAATGTACAAAACGCGCATTTCACCCGGCCTTGAACGGTTTCATCCCCGCCCGGGCCAACGCATCGGCACGCTCGTTTTCCGGATGGCCTGCGTGGCCCTTGACCCATTTCCATGTCACCGCGTGGCGCGCCTGTGCCGCGTCGAGGCGCTGCCACAAGTCGGCGTTCGCCACCGGCTTCTTCGACGCGTTCTTCCAGCCGTTGCGTTTCCAGCCGTGAATCCACGAGGTGATGCCGTTCTTGACGTAATTGCTGTCGGTGACGACGGTGATCGTGCTCGCCCGCTCCAGCGCTTCGAGCGCGCTGATTGCGGCCATCAGCTCCATCTGGTTGTTGGTGGTGGCCTGTGCGCCGCCAGACATTTCCCGTTCCTTTACAACGGCTTCGCCGTCCTTGGCCAGAAGCAGAACGCCCCAGCCTCCGGGGCCGGGGTTGCCGCTGCACGCGCCGTCCGTATAGGCGTAAAGCTCAGCCACGGGCCAAAAGGCAGATCCAGTCTGCCTCCGTTCCATCAAGGCCCACGTCTCTGCCAAAGCTGCGGTCGGTGACACGCAGGCCCGCATCTTCCAAAAGCCCGACCAGTTCTTCTTCGGTGTAGTAGGTGTAAAGCCGCCCGATGGAATCCCGCTTGGACCCGGTGCCCAGTTTCATTCCGATGTGGAAAATACCGCTGCTTTTCAGAGCCTTATGCAGATGGCCCAGATGCCCCTGCATCGCCGCGCGCGGGGCGTGCAGGAGCGAGAAGTTCGCCCAGATGCCGTGAAAGCCGTCCGCCTCCAGCGGCCCGTCAAAGCTTTGTTGCCGCGCCTCTACGCCCGGATGCTGCGCCGCCAGCGCGACCATTTCGGCCACAGCATCGGTTGCCAGCACGCTTCGCCCCGCCTCTGCCATCGCCTTTGCTGCGTATCCCGGCCCGCATCCCAGATCGAGGATCCGGCCCCCCTGCGGGACCGCCTCCAGAAAGGCGGCAAGATGGCGGTCGGCTTTCGCGGGCTTGGTCAGGCTTGCATAGTCCGCGGCTTTCCGCGCGTAGACGCCAAGGGTTTCCTCATCGCTCACAGGAACACTCCAATCCCAAGGCAAATCAACACGATAGCCGTTAGCAGCACACGCAGCTGCAACCACCAAGGCGGCGTCAGGCCCCAGCCCTGAAAGGCGTAGTCCAGTAAAAGCAGCGCCGCAAAGCCGAACATCAGATTGGTGCCTGCGCTGACCGGCCCGCCGCCCGTCATGAAAAAGGCCCAGAGCGCGGGCAGGACGGACAGGACGTATCCCGTCGCGGCCTGCGCCCCTTCGGCGCGTGTGGCAAAGCCCCAAAGCACGCCGGACATAAACGACAAGATGACCGAGCCGTAGAAAAGCTGCACGTAGGGCCCAACGAACCGCGGCCCGAAGGTTTGCGCGCCAAAGGCGGCCAGCTCTGGGCTCAGCAGCGTGGCGGCCCCCCAGACAAAGGGGATCAGCCCCGCGAGGCCCAACACCAATGGCGCGACAGGAATGCGGGTCATGGCAGCGCCTTGATCAGCGCGGCGATGCGCTTGGCCCGCGTCTCGGCCCGTTTGGCGCTTGCCACGGTATGCAATAAAGCGCGGCGTTTTCCGGGGGTTAGCGCGTGCCAGTCGGCGCTGCGCCCTGCGCCGCGGAGCGCCGCCATCACGTCACCCGGCACCTCGACGGTGCCCGGGTCTGCGGCGCGGATGCGGGCTTCAAACACCTCGCCCGGCGTGATGCCCGCTTCTTTGAGAAAGGCCGCCCCGGTGTAGACAAAGGTGGCGGGCGTGACCGGCGCGCGGGTCAAGGCCATGTTAATCGGGTGCTCTGCAAATTCGCCTTCGATGCGGCGCGTGCCTTGGGGCAGGTCGGCCAAAACCGCTTCGGGCAGGGCAAGCACCAAAAAGGTCTTGTCCCCCCAAACCAGCGGCTCCACCACGCCGTCGAACGCGATGTAGTCGTTCATGCGCGTTCCATCGCAAGGCGCCCTGCAAGCAGCGCAAAGATCGCCGCGAAGGACCGGTTCAGCCACGCCATCACCCGTTTCGAGCCGAGGAGGTAGGCGCGGGCAGCCGCGGCAAAGCTGCCGTACAGGACAAAGACCGCGAAGGTCATCGCCATGAACACCGCACCCAGCTGGACCATTTCCAGCGTTGCGGTCGCGACGGTGCCCGACAGGAAAGGCGGCAGCAGGGCGAGGAAAAAGATCGAAAGCTTGGGGTTCAGGATGTTGATCAGCGCGCCGCGCATGGCGATTTTCCAACCCGGCTCTGGCGAGGCATCGGCCCGCACCTCCAGCGCCCCGCCCGCGCGCAGGGCCTGCCACGCGAGGTAGAGCAGGTACGCGACACCGGCGTATTTGACGAGGGTGAAGAGGACCGCAGAGGAGTGCAGCACGGCCGCAAGGCCAAGCGTCGCTGCGGCCAGGTGCGGAACAATCCCGAAGGTGCAGCCGAGCGCCGCCCAAAGCGCCGCGCGCCGCCCGCGACCAAGGCCCAGCGCCAGCGTGTAGATCACCCCGGTGCCGGGGGCGAGTACGACGACAAAGGCCGTGACAAGAAATTGGATGGTGATCATGATGCCCTCTTTTGCTTTGCGCCCGACCCTAGGCCGCGCGCGCCGGGGCGGCAAGTATCAGGCAGGCACGCGCAGCACGCGCGGGACTTTGAACTCGACATTTTCGACAGCGGTTTCGACCGTCTCAACGGTGACGTCGTAGCGGTCCCTAAACGCATCCACGACTTCGTTGATCAGCACTTCGGGTGCGCTGGCGCCTGCGGTGATGCCGAGCGACGTGATCCCGTCCAGCGCACGCCAGTCGATGTCCGCAGCCCGCTGGACAAGTTGCGCATAGGCGCAGCCCGCGCGCGCGCCAACCTCGACCAAGCGTTTGGAATTGCTGGAGTTTGGGGCACCCACGACCAGCATTGCGTCACATTTCGGGGCCATCGCTTTCACCGCTTCCTGCCGGTTTGTGGTGGCGTAGCAGATGTCTTCCTTGTGGGGGCCGACAATGGACGGAAAACGCGCCTGCAAGGCGGCGACGATATCCGCCGTGTCGTCCACCGACAGCGTTGTTTGGGTGACAAAGGCGAGCCGTTCGGGGTCGCGCACGTCCACCTCCGCCACGTCCTCGACCGTTTCGACCAGCAGCACATCGCCCTCGGGCAGTTGGCCCATCGTGCCCACGGTCTCGGGATGGCCCGCATGGCCGATCATGATCATTTGCAGGCCGTTATCCGCGTGGCGCTGCGCCTCGATATGGACCTTGCTGACCAGCGGGCAGGTTGCATCGACAAAGACCATCTCCCGCCGTGCGGCCTCAGCCGGGACGGCTTTGGGTACACCGTGGGCGGAAAAGATGACGGGGCGGTCGTCGGGGCAGTCGTCCAGCTCTTCGACAAACACCGCGCCTTTGGCCCGAAGGTCATCGACGACGTATTTGTTGTGCACGATCTCATGCCGGACAAAGACCGGCGCGCCCCATTTTTCCAGCGCCATTTCGACAATCTTGATCGCCCGATCCACGCCCGCGCAGAACCCACGGGGGGCGGCCAGGTAGAGGGTGAGGTGCGGTTTGGTCATGAAAGCTCTCCGGCGGCGTGCCCCGTGCTACCGCCGGGGCGCGCCGCCGTCAATTTCAGCGCTCCGCCGCGACCGCGGTGGGGCGCGGGTGCGCGTCCTCGCGCGGGGGGCGACCGATCACGTCTTTCAGCTCGTCCAGCTCGATGAAATTGTCCGCTTGGCGGCGCAGGTCGTCGGCAATCATCGGCGGTTGGCTGCGAATCGTGGACACCACAGAGACGCGCACACCTTGACGTTGCAGGCTCTCTACCAGCGGGCGGAAATCACCATCGCCGGAAAAAAGCACGATGTGATCAACGCGCGGCGCAAGCTCCATCGCGTCCACCGCCAGCTCGATGTCCATATTGCCTTTGACTTTCCGCCGGCCCATCGAGTCGGTGTATTCCTTGGCCGGTTTGGTCACCATCGTGAAGCCGTTGTAGTTCAGCCAGTCGACCAGTGGGCGGATGGGAGAGTATTCATCATTCTCCAGCAGCGCCGTATAGTAAAACGCGCGCAGCAGCTTGCCGCGCCGCATAAACTCTTGCCGCAAGAGCCTGTAATCGATGTCAAATCCCAGTGCCTTGGCCGCAGCGTAAAGGTTCGACCCATCGATGAACAGCGCAAGCCGTTCGTCCTTGTAAAACATCAAATGTCCTTCCGAAAAATGCGCGCCGCCGTGTTTTGTTCGTGAGTGGGTGAGTGAGTGAGTGGCTGTGTTTTGGGGCAACACGCTGGTCGGGCTCAAATAGATTAAAAAATCTCTGCCGCAAGTTGCATAATGGGTCAAAAGACGCGGGGTCACTATGGTTAACGGCGCTGACATACTGATTGCCGTGGGCAGCAATCAGCCATCAGGTGTGGGCGGTGCCCGCGAAACGGTGGCTGCGGCGCTTGATTTGCTCGTCTGCGAGGGGGCAAAAATCGCTGCGCGCAGCCGGGACTACCGCACCTCCGCCTATCCGCCTGGGTCGGGGCCGGACTTTGTGAACGCGGCTGCTGTGCTGCGCTGGGCGCTCGCCCCGGACGCCATCTTGGTGCGGCTGCATCGCGTCGAGGCCGCTTTGGGCCGGCAGCGGCAGGTGCGGTGGGGGCCGCGCACGGTTGATCTTGACCTGATTGCGGTGGGCGGCGCGGTTCTGCCCGATGACGCGGGGCACGCGTTCTGGCGCGCGCTCCCGCCGGAGCGGCAGGCGCAGGACGCGCCGGAGACCCTCGTTTTGCCTCATCCGCGGATACAGGACCGCGCCTTTGTCCTCGTGCCGCTGGCGGATGTTGCGCCGGGGTGGGTGCACCCCAGCCTCGGCCTGACCGTGACCGAGATGCTGGCGGCGCTCGATCCGGGTGACGTTGCGGATGTCAGGGCGCTGGATTAAGCCCACTTTCAGGTTGTCAAGACGAACAAAGCGGCTTAGGTACGCGTCCTCGGCCCTTATTGCTTTTGGAGTGCCACATGGCCCGCGTGACCGTTGAAGACTGCGTTGACAAGGTTCCCAACCGTTTCGAGCTTGTGATGCTCGCAGCGCACCGTGCGCGTGAGATTTCGGCCGGTGCGCCGATCACGGTGGACCGCGACAATGACAAGAACCCGGTCGTGTCGCTGCGCGAAATCGCGGACGAGACGCAAAGCGCGGACGAGTTGCGCGAGCGTTTGATCGAATCCAACCAGACCCAGATCGAAGTGGACGAAGCCGAAGAGGACGCGATGGCGCTTCTGATGGGCGGCGAAAGCGCGGACAAACCGGACGAAGACAGCATGACCGAAGAGATGCTGCTGCGTCAGTTGATGGCCGCGCAGGGTCAGGGCTAACGCTGCATGGCGGAACCACTCATGACGAGCGATGAACTCGTCGCGCTGGTCCGCAACTACAACCCCCGAACGAACGAAGCGCTGCTTCGGGACGCGTATAACTTCGGCATGGATATGCACGAGGGCCAAAAACGCTATTCGGGGGAGCCGTATTTCACCCACCCGGTGGCGGTTGCGGCGATCCTGACGGAACAGCAGCTGGATGATGCAACGATCATCACCGCGCTGCTGCATGACACGATCGAGGATACGAAGGCCAACTACACTGAGGTCTCCGGCCGGTTCGGTGATGAGATCGCGCAGCTTGTTGATGGCGTCACCAAGCTGACCAACCTTCAGCTCAGCAGCCTTGAGACCAAGCAGGCGGAAAATTTCCGCAAGCTCTTTATCGCGATGTCGCGGGACATGCGTGTGATCCTCGTCAAGCTGGCGGACCGTTTGCACAACATGCGCACGATCCGGTCGATGCGGCCCGACAAGCAGGTGCAGAAATCACGCGAGACAATGGACATCTTTGCGCCGCTGGCGGGGCGCATGGGGATGCAGTCGATGCGCGAAGAGCTGGAGGACCTGGCCTTCAAGGTGCTCAACCCCGAAGCGCGCCAGTCGATCCTGCGCCGCTTCATCTCGCTTCAGCGCGAGGCGGGCGATGTGGTCCAGCGCATCAGCAGCGACATGGAGCTTGAGCTTGGCAAGGCGGATATCCAGGCAGAGGTGTTTGGCCGCGCCAAGCGCCCCTTTTCGATTTGGCGCAAGATGCAGGAAAAGGACCAGCCGTTCAGTCGGCTGTCGGACATTTACGGCTTTCGCATCTTGACGGACACCGAAGAAGATTGCTACCGCGCGCTCGGTGTGATCCACCAACGCTGGCGCGCGGTTCCGGGCCGGTTCAAGGATTACATCAGCCAACCCAAGACCAACGGCTACCGGTCGCTTCACACCACCGTGTCGGGGCGCGATGGCAAGCGGGTCGAGGTGCAGATCCGCACCCGCCAGATGCACGACGTGGCAGAGACAGGCGTGGCCGCCCATTGGTCCTACCGCGACGGGGAGAGGTCGGAGAACCCCTTTGCCGTGGATCCGGCGCAGTGGATCAGCCAGCTGACGGAACATTTCGATGACGAAGACAGCCACGCCGACTTCCTCGAGGCGGTCAAGCTGGAGATGTATTCCGACCAGGTCTTCTGCTTCACGCCCAAAGGTGACGTGTTCAAACTGCCCCGGGGGGCGACGCCGATTGATTTTGCCTATGCCGTGCACACCCGGGTGGGCAATGCCTGCGTCGGGGCCAAGGTCGATGGGCGGCGCGTGCCGCTTTGGACGCGGCTGAAGAACGGGCAATCGGTGGAAATCACCACCGCTGAAGGCCAAACACCGCAGACCACATGGCTCGACATCGCGCAGACCGGACGGGCGCGCGCCGCGATTCGGCGCTCCTTGCGGGAGGTGGACCGCGAACGCTTTATCAAGATCGGGCACGAACTGGCCCGGTCCGCCTTTAGCCAGGTCGGCAAGAAGGCGACGGATAAGGCCCTTGCGACCGCCGCCAAGCATTTGCGGCTGAAGGATGCCGATGACGTTCTGGCGCATCTGGGCCGGGCCGAGCTGACGGCGCGCGAAGTGGTGCAGAGCATCTACCCCGATCTGACCCCGCAGCAGGGCAAGAAGGTGGATGCCAAACGTGCGGTTATCGGGCTGGGGCCGGGGCAGCGCTTTGAACGGGCCCCGTGCTGCGAGCCGCTGCCCGGAGAGCGGATTGTCGGCATCGCCTATCGCGGCGAGGGCGTGGTGGTGCACGCCATCGACTGTGCCAAGCTTGCCGAGCTGGAGGCGCAGCCCGAACGGTGGGTCGACTTGCACTGGCAGGGCGGGGCGCATGACGCGGCCTATTCCGCGACACTTGACCTCACCATCGGGAACGATGCCGGCGTGCTAGGGCGCATCTGCACCTTGATTGGGGAAACCAGCGCGAATATCTCCAACCTCAAAATTCTGGACCGAAAACCGGACTTCTACCGACTTTTGATTCACGTCGAACTCCGTGATGTCGAGCATCTGCATTCCCTAATGTCGACGCTTGAAGCGGAAAACGAGGTTGCCGAAGTGGACCGCTTCCGCGATGTGACCCTTACCATCGGGCGCGGCGCCGCCTGAGCCAACGTAACCGGAGGACCCCTTGGTCTTCAAACGCCGGGACAAGAAACCGTTTTTACGCGGTGTGCTGGAGTTCCTCTGGCCGCGCGGCGGCTACACGCGTGCGTTTCACTATGTCAAACACCGGGTGCGTCGTCTGCCGGACAGCCCCGAACGGATTGCCCGCGGTATCTGGGCGGGGGTTTTTACGACCTTCACGCCGCTTTATGGGCTGCATTTTGTTGTCGCCGCATTGATCGCGTGGATCATGCGCGGGAATATCCTTGCCGCTCTTATGGCGACGTTCTTTGGCAACCCGTTCACCTATGTGCCCATTGGCGTGGCGTCGCTGCAAACCGGCTATGCGCTGCTGGGCCGCAAAGGAGAGCCGGACGCGCAGCTGGGCATCTGGGACCAGTTCAAACTGGCTTTTGAAGATTTGTGGCACAATCTGCTGACACCCTTCACCGGGGAAGTCGCGCATTGGAGCTACCTGATCGAATTCTACGATAGGGTCTTCTTTCCTTACCTGATCGGCGGGCTCATCCCGGGCATCATCGTTGCCACGATTGCCTATTACCTGTCCGCGCCGCTTATTCGCGCGTATCAGACGCGCCGCAAGGGCGCGCTCAAGGCCAAGTTCGAGGCGCTCAAGGCCAAGGCCTCGGGTAAACCCGGCACGCAGGACTAGGTGTTTCCCTTTGAGCCAATCCGGCCTAGTTTGCCGGAAAAACGTCAAAAGGATTGACCCATGAAGCCTCTTGGCACGCTCCGCCTTGGTGTAAACATCGACCACGTTGCCACTGTCCGCAATGCGCGCGGTGGCGCGACTCCGGACCCGTTGCGCGCGGCGCGCATGGCCGAAGAGGCGGGCGCCGACGGGATCACCGCGCATCTGCGCGAGGACCGGCGCCACATCACCGATGCCGATATCGAAGGGCTGATGGACACGCTGACCGTGCCGCTGAATTTCGAGATGGCCGCGACCGACGAAATGCAGCAGATCGCTCTGCGCCACAAACCTCACGCGGTGTGCATTGTGCCCGAAAAGCGCGAGGAGCGCACGACCGAGGGCGGTTTGGAGGTTGCACGCGAGGAAAACCGTCTGGCCCATTTCATCGCGCCGCTGCGCGATGCGGGCTGCCGGGTATCGATCTTCATCGCCGCGGACCGCCGCCAGATCGAGGCGGCGCACCGGATCGGCGCACAGGTGATCGAACTGCACTCGGGCGCCTATTGCGATGCCCATCACGAGGGCCGTTTTGAGGATCGCGACCGCGAGCTCGAGGCGATGCGCGACATGGCTAGCTTTGGCCACGAGCTGGGCCTTGAGGTGCATGTGGGCCACGGGCTGACCTATGACACAGTCCAGCCCGTCGCCGCCTTTCCCGAGGTGATGGAGCTGAACATCGGTCATTTCCTAATAGGCGAGGCGATCTTTCGCGGGCTGTCCCCCGCCATCGCCGAGATGCGGCGCCTGATGGACGAGGCGCGCAGCGGTTGAGCGCCGGATTTTGCTGCGCTATATTCATTTTGAATACTTCTGATTTTGAACAGAATTGAGGTGGCGACATGGCTAGCACCAGCTTTTCCCTTGGCCCCTATTGGGACGAATTCATCAAGAAGCAGGTCGCTGAAGGGCGCTATGGCACCGGCTCCGAAGTCGTGCGCGAGGCGCTGCGGCGCATGGAGATCGAGACCGAGAAGTTCTACAAGCTAAAGGCGGAAATCGACGAGGCGATCCGGCAAGCCGATGCGGGTGAGACGGTGGATGGCCCGACCTTCATGGCCGAGCTTTCGCGGCAGATCGAAGAGCGGGAATGACCCTCACCTACCGCGTTGCGACGCTGGCGCAGAAAGAGTTGCGCGCGATCACGGCTTACACGATCGAGACGTGGGGCGCTGAACAAGCCGCCATCTTCCAAAGAGAGTTAACCTCCCGCATGGAAGCGCTCTGCGCGTCACCCGGCCTTGGCAGGCCGCGTGACGAGCTTTCGACGGGTCTGCGTAGCGTCAGCACATTCTGTTTTACCGGGTGGAGGACACCGCAATTGCCATCCTGTCGGTCAAGCATCAGGCCAGTGATGCCAATGCGGTGAACTGGGACGCGCTTTCATGATCCTCGGCATCGGCACGGACCTCGCCAATATAGACCGGATCGCGGGCACGCTGGCGCGCTTTGGGGACCGGTTCCGCAACCGCGTCTTTACCGATATCGAACAGGCCAAGGCAGAACGGCGGGCCGACACGCCCGGCACCTATGCCAAGCGCTGGGCGGCGAAGGAAGCGTGCTCCAAAGCGCTCGGCACCGGCCTGCGCATGGGCATTGCGTGGAAGGACATGGCCGTCAGCAACCTGCGCACCGGGCAGCCCGTCATGCACGTCACGGGCTGGGCGGCGGAGCGTCTGGCGGAGATGACGCCGGAGGGGCACGAGGCGATCATCCACGTCACCCTAACCGACGATCACCCCTGGGCGCAGGCCTTTGTCGTGATCGAGGCGCGCCCGCTGGGCAGTGCGGACGGTCCCGGGCCAGAGCCGCGGCGCCCCACCGCTTGACCTTTGCCAGCCCGCCCCGCATGTAGCGACCCAGACCTTGCCAGCAGGAGCGCACATGGCCGCCAAGGAAAAATCCTCCGGGAATGCGATTGTTGAGACGATTAAAACCATCGTCTACGCCCTGCTGATCGCTGGTGTGTTCCGCACGCTGTTCTTTCAACCGTTCTGGATCCCGTCCGGGTCGATGAAACAGACGCTGCTGATTGGCGATTTCCTCTTTGTGAACAAGATGGCTTACGGCTATTCCTACGCCTCCTGCCCAACGATCCGCATCCCGGCGATTGGCCTGAACCTTGATGCGCAGACGCTCTGCGGGGTGTTTGATGGGGAAAATAACCGCTTTCTGGGCGGTGAGCCGGAGCGGGGCGACGTGGTCGTCTTCCGCCATCCGACAACGGGCAGCGATTATATCAAGCGGCTGGTCGGGCTGCCGGGTGACACGATCCAAATGCAGAACGGGCGGCTGATCCTGAATGGCCAGCCTGTGCCGCAGACGCCCGATGGCACATTTGCCGAAGAAAAGGCGCCGCAAGGCCCGCAGCAGCTGGTGCCGCAATGCGCAAACGACCCGGTTGGTTTCGGGGGGCAGTGCGTGAAAGAGCAGTTCACCGAAGCGCTGCCGGGCGGCGCGGCCTATGCGGTTCTAAATGTGGCGCGGCGGTCGACGGACAACACCGGGGTCTTCCGCGTGCCCGAGGGGCATTTCTTTTTCATGGGGGATAACCGCGACAACTCGCTTGACAGCCGCACCTCGCAATTTGCGAGCGGCGTTGGTTTTGTCCCCTATGAGAACCTGATTGGCCGCGCGGATCGCATCATGTTCTCCTCCGCGGGGCGGTCGATGCTGTTCTTCTGGACCTGGCGCGGGGACCGGTTTTTCAAGGGGATCACTTGAAGCTGAGCGCTGATCTGAAGGCCTTTGAGGGTCGGATCGGGCACGTCTTTTCCGACCCCGCGCTGCTGGTGCGCGCGGTCACCCATGCCTCGCTGACCTCGGCAAACCGGGAGGACAATCAACGGCTGGAATTTCTCGGCGACCGGGTGCTGGGCCTCGTGATGGCCGAGGCGCTGCTGGCTGCGGATGGCAGGGCAAGCGAGGGCCAGCTCGCGCCGCGCTATAACGCGCTGGTGCGCAAGGAGACCTGCGCCGATGTGGCGCGTGCGGTGAACCTTGGCGCGGTGCTCCGGCTGGGCCGGTCCGAGATGGTGTCGGGCGGCCGCCGCAAGGAGGCGCTGCTGGGGGACGGGATCGAGGCGGTGATTGCCGCGGTTTACCTCGACGCCGGGTTTGGTGCGGCGAAGGCGCTGGTGCAGCGGCTTTGGGGCGACCGGATTGGCGCGGTGGAGGCAGACGCGCGCGACGCCAAAACCGCGCTGCAGGAATGGGCGCAGGCCCGGGGGATGAAGCCGCCTGCCTATGTGGAAACCGCCCGGTCCGGGCCGGACCACGCGCCGGTCTTCACCATTGAGGCGCGGCTGGACGGGGGCCGTGTTGCGGCGGCCACGGCCGGTTCAAAGCGCGAGGCGCAGCAGGCGGCCGCGCGGGAATTGTTGGATCAGGTGGGCGGGGAATGAGTGACACACGGGCCGGGTTCGTCGCGCTGATCGGAGAGCCGAACGCGGGCAAGTCGACGCTGCTGAACCGGATGGTCGGTGCGAAGGTGTCGATTGTCACCCACAAGGTGCAGACCACCCGCGCACGCATTCGGGGCGTCGCGATGGAGGGGCAGAGCCAGCTTGTCTTTGTGGACACGCCGGGCCTGTTTCAGCCGCGCCGCAGGCTTGATCGGGCGATGGTCGCTGCGGCCTGGGGCGGGGCGGCGGATGCGGATGTGATTGTCCTGCTGATTGAGGCGCACCGGGGCGTGACGCCCGGGGTCGAGCGCATTCTCGAAGGGCTGGCCGAGATGCCGCAGGGCCGGACGGTCGCGCTGGCCGTCAACAAGATCGACCGGGTGGAGGCCCCGGTTCTGCTGGGTCTGACCAAGGAGATGAACGAGCGGTTCAACTTTGCGGAGACGTACCTGATCTCTGCCGAAAAAGGGTACGGTGTGGACGATCTGCGCGTTTGGCTGGCGGGTCAGGTGCCGGAAAGCCCGTGGCTGTACCCCGAGGATCAGATCGCCGACCTGCCCCTGCGCATGATTGCGGCGGAGATGACGCGGGAAAAGCTGACGCTGCGCCTGCATCAGGAACTGCCCTATCAGCTGACGGTCGAGACGGAGAACTGGGAAGAGCGCAAGGACGGCTCCGCCCGGATCGATCAGGTGATCTATGTCGCCCGTGACGGGCACAAGGGCATTGTGCTGGGCAAGAAAGGCGAGACGATCAAGGCCGTGAGCACAGCGGCCCGGGCGGAGCTGGAAGAGTTTCTGGGCCGCCGGGTGCATCTGTTTTGCCAGGTAAAGGTGCGCGAAGGCTGGCTAGACGAGGCGGCGCGCTACACCGAGATGGGGCTGGATTTCAAAGATGGAAACGGCTGAGCATTTGGCATACGGGCCCTCCGGGGGGGATTTTTTTGAAACAGAGAAGGGGCTGGGGTGTCGCCAAGGCTGACAGCGCGGTTCTGGGTGGATGCCTATCTTGCGCGTCTTCGGTTTGCGGACATTCCGGCCTTTGTCGTGGCGCATGGGGATGATCAGGCCGGGGCGGTTCTGGTGAAGCTCAACACGCTAGACGGGCAGGCGGCGGCGTTCATGCGGGGCTTTGATCTGATGTCGGGCGCACGGATTTGGCAGGATATGGTCGCAGGGGAAGAAGCCGATGTGGACGCGTCCATCGCCCGCCAGCGCGGGTTTGATCCTGACCTTTGGGTGATCGAGGTGGAGGACCGCGCGGGGCGGCATTTGCTGGATGAGGAGGGGCTTGGGTGATCGCGTGGCGCGGCGAAGGCATCTTGTTGTCGTCGCGCGGTCACGGCGAATCCAGCGCGTTGATCGAAGTCTTCACCGAGGCGCAGGGGCGCTATGCCGGGATCGTGCGGGGGGGCGCGTCGCGCAAGATTGCACCGATCCTGCAGCCCGGCGCGCAGCTGGACGTCACCTGGCGCGCGCGGCTTGAGGAGCATATCGGGAGCTTTATGGTTGAGCCGGTGCGCAGCCGCGCGGCGGCGGCCATGAGCGATCGGCTGTCGCTTGCGGGGCTGAATGCGGTATGCGCGCTGTTGGCCTTTTGTTTGCCGGAGCGGGAGGCGCACCCAGTGCTCTATCGAAGGTCGCAGCAGCTGCTGGACCTTCTGGACCAGACAGAGCTGTGGCCCCTCGCCTATTTGCGCTGGGAAGTCGCCCTGCTCGAAGAGATGGGCTATGGGCTGGACCTGTCCGCCTGTGCCGTGACGGGTTCGGCGGACGATCTTGTTTTCGTGTCGCCGCGCACCGGGCGTGCGGTGTCGCGGGCTGGTGCAGGGCAATGGGCAGACCGATTGTTGCCTCTGCCGGATGTTCTGAAGGGGCGCGGCGCCGCGAGCGACGCAGAAATCTGGGTTGCGCTGGGCACGACGGGCCATTTTCTGACGGCGCATCTGGCAGCAGGGTTGGGGAACCGGCCCTTGCCCGAGGCGCGGGCGCGGCTGGTGTCAGCGATCAGTCGGCGGGGGTGAAGACCATGTATCGCTCTTTGGCATTGGACAGGCTCAGTGTGTCGCCATCGGTCTGGATGGTTGTCATCTCCGCCAGAGCGCTGAAAAACGCCTGCTCTTCACGAAGGTCGGGGCAGGCCATGCGGGTTGCCCGGATGGGTCCGATGCGGAAACGTATTCCCTCGATGGTGACCATGCTAGCAAAGCTGTTGCACGGTGCGCGCCCGGATAGGCGGCCATCCGGGTGCAGTTGAAGAATTGCGGCGGCGGTGTAATCTGCGCCGTCAAGCACGCGAAGTTGCCATAGGGCCGGGTCGTCAGCCTGTGCACCCGTCCCGATACTCAGCAGCAGGGCCGTCATCATCATCCGCATGTGCAAGAGATTAGCGCAGGGCGAGGATAAGGTCCACGAGCGTGGTATAGGCGCTCAGGGCTGCGGCGGTATCCAGCGCGGCGATGTCCTGCCCGCCGATCAGCGCCGCGTAGGCGGCACGGGGATAGTCCGGGTCGGTCACGCCAAGGCCGTTCATAAGCGCGGTGATGTAAGTCAGGCGTTCTTCGTCGACTTGCTGGACCGCGGCGAGTGCATCGGGGTTCGACAGGCCCCAGGCGCGAAGGGCTGCACCCGCAGCATCAATGGTCACCAAGGCGCCGAATCGCTTCAGGCGTTCAGCGGTCGGGTTGTCTTGTTCCATCTCTCCGACAATGGCAGCAAATGCATCACGCTTCCAACTGTCCAGCATGGCCGCGTGAAAGGCCGGTACATCATCAAAATGCCAGTAGAACGAACCCTTTGTCGTGCCAAGACGGCGCGCCAAGACTTCGGCGCGAAGGGCGACGGCACCCCCATCGGGCAGGGCGTCAAACCCTGCTTGTATCCACTTGTCACGGCTGAGACGTTGGGGTTTCATGGGTCTAAGATGGCATGCCGCATCGCAGCAAACAACGTCTCGTTGCAAAGATGGCGCGTTTTGTCGCGATATTTTGAAGCCCGGTCCGGCCTCTGCTTCACGATCTAGCAGACGCAAAATGGCGGACCTTGGCGCCACGTGTGACGCCAGCCCAAATGCGGGCTGACGTTATGTGTTCAGGCGCTTTTGATCAGCCAAGCAAGCGGCGCGCGATCACCTGCGCTTGAATCTCGGCCGCACCTTCAAAGATGTTGAGGATGCGGGCGTCGCAGAGGATGCGGCTGATCTTGTATTCCAGCGCGAAGCCGTTGCCGCCGTGAATCTGCAAGCCATTATCCGCAGCAGCCCAGGCGACACGCGCGCCCAGCAGCTTGGCCATGCCAGCCTCGACGTCGCAGCGGCGGCCCTCGTCCTTCTCAAACGCCGAGAAGTAGGTGAGCTGGCGCGCGACCATGATCTCGACCGCCATCATCGCCAGCTTGTTGGCGACGCGGGGGAACTGGATCAGGGCCTTGCCAAATTGCTTGCGGTCCTGGGCATAGCGCATGCCTTCATCCAGCGCCGACTGGGCCACACCGATGGCGCGCGCCGCGGTCTGGATGCGGGCGCTTTCGAAGGTTTCCATCAGCTGCTTGAAACCTTTGCCTTCCTCGCCGCCCAGAAGGTTTTCGCCCTTCACTTTGAAGTCGTCAAAGTTCAGCGTGTATTCCTTCATGCCGCGATAGCCGAGCACTTCGATCTCACCGCCGGAAATGCCGGGATCCTGCCACGGCTCTTCGTCCGTTCCGGGGGTCTTTTCCGCAAGGAACATCGACAGACCCTTGTAATCGGACGTGTCGGGCACGGAGCGGGCCAGAACGGTCATGACCTGCGTGCGGGCGGCGTGGGTGATCCACGTCTTGTTGCCGTTCAGCACCCAATCGCCGTTTTCGTCCTTCGTGGCCTTGGTGCGCAGGGCGCCGAGGTCAGAGCCGGTGTTTGGCTCGGTAAAGACAGCCGTCGGCAGGGTTTCGGCGGACGCCAGACGCGGCAGCCACTTTTCCTTCTGCGCGTCCGTGCCGCCGGCGATGATCAGCTCGGCCGCGATCTCAGACCGGGTGCCGAGGCTGCCGACGCCGATATAGCCGCGCGACAGCTCTTCGGAGACGACACACATGGACGCTTTGCTGAGGCCAAAGCCGCCATATTCCTCGGGGATGGTCAGGCCAAAGACGCCCATTTCGGCCAGCTCGTCGATGACCTCCATCGGGATCAGTTCGTCCTTGAGGTGCCACTCGTGGGCGTAGGGTTCGACCTTGTCGATCGAATAGCGGCGGAACTGCTCGCGGATCATCTCGAGCTCTTCATCGAGGCCGGAGGCGCCAACGGTGATTTCGGCGCTGCGCTCCTGCATCAGTTCAACAAGGCGCACGCGGGCGGCCTGTGTGTTGCCGCCCTGGGTCAGGGTCTGCACCGCAGGCTCCATCAGCCCGCGCATGTCTTCCTGGCTAAGCCCCATATCCTGCAGACGCAGCACTTCGCCCTGGTTCATCTGGATGCCGCCATAGACCTGCCAGAGGTATTCGCCAAAGGCGATCTGGTGGATCAGCTGCTCGACCTCGCCGAACTTGCCGTCTGCGTCCAGCTTGGTGGCCCAGCTCTGCATCTCGCGCAGGGACTGTGCATAGGTCGCCAGCCAGGCAAGGCCGTGCGCGGCGGTCTGATGCGCCTCGATCAGCGTGCCGGACACGCGGCCGCCTTCGCTGACCATCTCGCGCAGGCGCGCGGTTGCGGTTTCAAGGATCGCCTCAACCGGGGCAACTGCCGCGCCGGTCAGCGTCAGAAGGTCGTCTAGAATCACCGGACCGGCGATTGAAAGGTCTTGTCCGTCATGTGCCATCGTTCATTCCCTCTTTCTTCGTTGTGCGCAGACCTAGGGCGTTCGCAGGCGCGGCGCAACAAAAATGCGCTGCGATGCGGCATTCGGTACATTAATTGCGCGACCGTTTTGCTTGTGCGCGATCAGGCTAGGGCGGATATAGCTGCCCTATGGACGCTTTCATGGCCGATCTGGGCCCGATCACGTTTTTTGTCGCGCTGAGTATCGCCGTTCTGGCCGGTGTCGTCAAAGGTGTGGTCGGCTTTGCCATGCCGATGGTGCTGATTTCGGGGCTCAGCACGATAATGCAGCCCGATGTTGCGCTGGCCGCGCTGATTCTGCCGACACTGGTAACAAACGGGATGCAGGCGCTGCGGCAGGGTATGGGCGCGGCGTGGCGATCCGCCAGACGTTTTCGGGTCTACATTTTCGTTGGTGGGGCCGCGCTGGTCCTGAGCGCGCAGCTGGTTGCGGTCATTCCGCTGTCTCTGTTGCTCGGGATTATTGGCGTACCGGTTGTGCTGTTTGCGCTGGTGCAGGTCTTGGGTTGGCAGCTGCGGCTTCGCACCCAAACCGTAGGCACCGAAGCGGGAATCGGTGCCTTGGCCGGATTTCTCGGCGGCATGTCGGGCGTATGGGGGCCACCAACGGTGATGTACCTGACCGCGCTGAACACACCCAAGGCCGAACAGGTGCGCGTGCAGGGGGTGATTTACGGGCTAGGTGCCGTGCTGCTTTTGGGGGCGCACATCGCGTCGGGGGTATTCCGTGCAGACACCTGGCCGCTGAGTGCGATGATGGTGGTGCCCGCAATCTTTGGAATGTGGATTGGTGGGCGCTTGCTGGACCGGATTGACCAGCCCCTGTTTCGCAAGGCCACCCTTTTGGTGCTGCTTTTGGCAGGGCTGAACCTGTGCCGCAGGGCGTTTCTGGCCTAAGCGGTTTTGCGGACAGGCTGGCCGGACGCGTTTTCGATCATCTGGACGATTCGCGCCCGTTCACCGGGGTCTTTGATCGCCGCGATTGCGCTGGCGATATCGTCTGAAGACGTTGGCAGTGCGTTAACGGTTTCGGCGTCGGAAAGCCCTTCAAAGAAATAAGAGGTCGGCACGTCAAGGATCTTGGACAGCTCGTAGAGCCGGCTCGCCGCGATCCGGTTCGACCCGATTTCGTATTTCTGTATCTGCTGGAAAGACAGGCCGAGTTTCCTGGCCACATCCGTTTGGGACATGCGCTGCGCCGCGCGCGCCATTTTGAGTTTGCGTCCAACGTGGATGTCTACGGGGTGAGTCATCGCAAGGTTACCTCCGGTTGTGTGGCGGGAGTAATCCAACAGGTCACCGGCCCGATCAATTGACTGATTTTGAAAAATCTTTGGCGAAAAATTTCCCGAATTGGATGAAGAATAACCAGTACGGGAACAAAAATCTTGTTTTAATGGATGATTTATTTACCCTTTTGCAAGCCAAGTACAGATACAGGAGGGCGTCGGCAATTTCCCGCAAGGCACAGGATATGGCTGGTGACTACCAACCGCTGTTGTTTGAAATGCTGCGCTCGTTCACCGTGCTGGCCAAGCACCTGAACCTGAGCGAAGCCGTGGCAGAGCTGGGCAGCACGCGCCAGACGGTGCGGCGCCATATCGCAGCGCTCGAGGCCATCAGGGGTGGCCCCCTGTTTGATATGCGCGCCCGTCAATACCGGTTGACCCCCCGCGGCGAGGCGGCCTTGCCAGAAGCCAGTGATTTGCTGGTTCGTTCAAGGGCTTGGGCGGACCGCCAGACCAGTAGTGTTGACGGTCTGCAGCGGTTTGCCGCGCAAAGGGAGGACGGCTGGTTCTTTCACCTTCAGCAGCATCCGCTGCTCAGCGTTGCCGATTCAAGCAGTCCGCTCTTCGGGGCGATTTTCAGCGCGTGGGCGCGGAGTGGCGGCAGGGTGGAAGACGATGAATTTCGCGCTTTGCGACCGCATACGCTGATGTTCCGCAAACTCGACCGGCAATGGCTGTTCATCGAGGTTGGGGAAAAGAGTGGTTTTGCAAAATGGGTTGGCGTCGTAGCGGCCCGCTCCTCTATTGGTCGTCCGATGGTTCAAATGCCAAATGGCCATCATCTGGAGCAGATGATGCTCGCGGCTTATGAGTCGGTCGATGCAACGGGCCATGCCCGCTATGACCATATTTTCACCACATTTCCGCGCGGCGCGGAGGCGACGATAACGCCGCTTGCATACGAAAGAATGCTTCTCGCCGTGCGTTTGCCGGATGAATCCCGCGCGGTGTTGTCTGTGACCCGCCCGACCTATGACCTTGATATTCAAGGGATTGATCAGGCGATGCTGAAGCAGATGCCCAATGATCTTCTGATGTAGCGGCGCTTCTCGCTCAGATTGTGTAAATGCAGCGACTATAGCTAGAATTTTAGGTAAACTGGGGTCCACTGCGTTGTACAGGAAGGACGTCATGTTTATCGATAAACCAAGCTCGGCATCAAAATTCGAAGCCCTTAGCGCTCAGGTGCTGCAGGAATATGGGCTGCGACTCACGGTGGGGCGTAACTTCTCGCGCTTCAAAGGTTTGGCGCGTATGGCGCGGCCTGATCATACCGTCCAGGACCTGTTCAACGTGGCCGCGGGCCCCATTGACCCGGCAGAGGCGTTCTGGATCGTGGGGCGCGATAGCGGTGGGACCATCCGCTACCTTCAGGCGATGCGTTTGATGAAGTCCGATGGTCTGACCCTTGCCGAGTTTATGGCACGGCAGCTGAACGACTTTCTGCCGAACCCGCAAAGCGTTGAGATGTCCCGTGTCCGGTATCGCCCCGGCCCCAATGCGCACTCCATGAAGGGGCGCATGGTGTATAGCGGGGAGTTCTGGATTGATGGCTCCAACCCCGAGCTTCGTGGCTCGGGCCTGTCAAACCTGCTTGGGCGCAATTCCTACTTGCTGGCGATGCGGGCGTTTTCGGCCGACTACGTGTTTGCTTTCATGCTGCAACGGCAGGCGGAACGTGGTGCGTTCTTCCGCGCGGCATTTCACAACATCGAACCCTACGCGATGCGGTGGTGCTGGCGCGGCAGTGACGAGCCGGTGGATGGCTCAATGCTGTACATGTCCCGCGCGGATATGGAATTCGCGCTCGACCTACCGGTGACGAGCGCGCCGGTGCGCCGCGCGGCCTGATCACAGCGCGCCGTCAGCCAATGGCGGCGGCGCGCACGTCCTCATCGATGTGGGGCAGGTACTGGGCAAAGTTGTCCGCGAACATCTGCACCAGCTTCTGGGCTTGGGCGTCATAGGCTGCGGCATCGTCCCATGTGCGGCGGGGGTCCAGCAGGATGTCCGCCACACCGGGCACGGCGACCGGCACTTCAAAGCCGAAATTCTCGTCCTTGCGGAATTCTGCGCCCGCAAGGCTGCCGTCCAGTGCCGCGCTCAGCAGGGCGCGGGTCGCGCGGATCGGCATCCGGCTGCCCGTGCCGTATGCGCCGCCCGTCCAGCCGGTGTTCACCAGCCAGCAGGTTGCGCCGTGCTGGGCAATCTTTGTCCGCAGCAGATTGCCGTAGACTTCGGGACGGCGCGGCATGAAAGGCGCGCCAAAGCAGGTCGAGAAGGTCGGCTGCGGCTCGGTCACGCCGCGCTCTGTTCCGGCGACCTTGGCGGTGAAGCCCGACAGGAAGTGGTACATCGCCTGCGCCGGGGTCAGCTTGGCGATCGGGGGCAGCACGCCGAACGCATCACAGGTCAGCATGATGATATTTTTCGGGTGCCCACCCAGCGCCGTTGCCGACGCGTTCGAGATGTAGTGCAGCGGGTAGGCGCAGCGCATGTTTGCTGTCAGGCTGTCATCTTCGAAATCCAGGTCCTTGGTGTCGGGATCGAACACCATGTTCTCGATCACGGTGCCGAATTTTTCGGTCGTGGCGAAGATTTCCGGCTCGGCCTCGGCGCTCAGGTTGATCGTCTTGGCGTAGCAGCCGCCTTCAAAGTTGAAGGTGCCGCGGTCGGACCAGCCGTGTTCGTCATCGCCGATCAGCACGCGGGCCGGGTCGGCGGACAGGGTGGTTTTGCCGGTGCCCGACAGGCCAAAGAAAACGGCAGTGTCGACCGGGTTGCCCGGCGCGTGGTTGGCCGAGCAGTGCATCGGCATCACGCCCTTTTCGGGCAGCATGTAGTTCAGCAGGGTGAAGACGGATTTTTTGTTCTCGCCCGCATATTCAGTGCCGCCGATCAGGATCAGCTTGGCGTCGAAGTTCAGGGCGATCACGGTTTCGGACCGGCAGCCATGCTTGGCCGGGTCGGCCTGAAAGCTGGGGCAGTTGATGATCGTGAAATCGGCGGTGAAATCGGCGATATCCTCGGCATCAGGGCGGCGCAGCAGGTGGCGGATGAAAAGGCCATGCCAAGCCAGTTCCGTAACCATGCGTACGTTAATGGCGTAGGCCGGATCGGCGCCGCCGATCAGGTCCTGCACGAAATAATCGCCGCCCTTCATATGCGCCAGCATATCTGCGTAGAGCGCATCGAAGCCTTCGGGCGCCATCTCGGCGTTGTTTTCCCACCAGATGTCGTCTGCGACGGAGGGCGTTTTGACCACGTGCTTGTCCTTTGGGGAGCGGCCCGTGAACTTGCCGGTGGTCACGAGGAAGGTGCCGCCTTTGCCAAGCGTGCCTTCGCCGCGGGAGAGGGCGGTTTCGATCAGGGCAGGCTCGATCAGGTTGTAATAGACATTGCCCAGCCCCTCGATCCCTTGATCTTCAAGCCGGAATTGCGGGTTCACCCGTCCAAATGTCATCACAAATGCTCCTGTTTTCGCGCCCCCGGGACGCACTGTGCGGCCTCTTAGCATGACGTTTCAGAGAGTGAACAGCCACCTATGCCGCAGTTAGCGCCATCACGGCGAGGATTGGCCCAACCGGGATTCCTCTGTGACATGAAACTGCGACAATTTAGTCATTCCGAAAGGATTTGTGGCCGAAATGTGGCGAAGGCCCTTTGCGATTCGCCGTTTTCGATTGATTCGCGCGGGCAAAATCGGGATGTATGGTGAAAAAACAAGAGTTGAGCAGTACAAGGATTGAGGCAATGAGCAAGATTGCATTGGTGGACGACGACAGGAACATCCTGACGTCGGTGTCGATGACGCTGGAAGCCGAAGGGTTCGAGGTGGAGACCTATAACGACGGTCAGGCTGCCCTTGACGCTTTCAACAAGAAACTCCCCGATATGGCTGTGCTGGACATCAAGATGCCGCGCATGGACGGCATGGACCTGCTGCAACGCCTGCGCCAGAAAACCACGATGCCCGTGATCTTCCTCACCTCCAAGGATGACGAGATTGACGAGGTGCTGGGCCTGCGCATGGGCGCCGATGACTACGTAAAAAAGCCGTTTAGCCAGCGGCTGTTGGTGGAGCGCATCCGCGCGCTGCTGCGCCGCCAGGATGCGGTTGCCGGTGACGTGGTTGGCGACACCGAAGAGACAAAGGTGATGGAGCGGGGCGAGCTGCGCATGGACCCGCTGCGCCACGCGGTCAGCTGGAAGGGCAAGGATGTGTCGCTGACGGTGACGGAATTCCTGCTGCTTCAGGCACTCGCCCAACGTCCCGGCTTCGTGAAGTCGCGCGATCAGCTGATGGACGTCGCCTATGACGATCAGGTCTATGTCGACGACCGGACCATCGACAGCCACATCAAGCGGCTGCGCAAGAAAATGCGGACAGCGGACGATAGCTTTGCCGCGATTGAGACGCTTTACGGTATCGGCTACCGCTATAACGAAGAGTAAGCCGGGATATGGCGCTGGATGAAAGGGGTTACATGCGTGACATGACCCCACCTCCCTCTCGGGACGGGGATGTGGTGCTGGGCGACGATTGGGTCGCACCGGACAGCACCGCCTCGGGCGATGAAATCCGCGCCAGCCGGGCCAAGCGCGGATGGCTTGCGCTGCGCTCCTCGCCGCTGACGCGCAAGATCATCACCTTTAACCTGATCGCGCTGAACATCCTGATCGCGGGCATTCTGTACCTTAATTCGTCCAGGGACAGCCTCGCCGAACAGCGCGCGCTGTCGCTGGTGTCCGAGGCTGAGCTTGTCGCCGACGTGATCGAAGCGCAGCTGCCTGCCGGCGCACCTGTGAGCCTCGCGACCGGTGACGGCGTCGATGTTCTGGCAACGCTTGAAGGGCTCGACCTGCGGTCGGGCATCGAGGTTTTCGTTTTTGATCCGTCCGAGACGCTTGTCGCGCGCAACGCCATTGCGGCGGAGGGCCAGCCGGACAGTGACCGCACCTACCTGACGGACGGGCTGAACTGGCTGTGGACGCAGTTTTCCGGCCTGTTCTCCAGCACTACAGAAAAAGTGGCACCGCCGGTCGAGGACCAGCTGCGCGCGCTTGTGTCCAGTGGTCTGGCCGGTGAAACGCTGGTCCGCGACAGCCTTGATACCGCGGGCGGCACCTTGTTCAGCGTTGTGACGCCCATCCGCCAGGGGCAGACCGCCGTCGGCGTCGTCGCGATCACCTCTGCGGCGGGGGAGATTGACAAGCTGGTCCGCAATGAGCGCGAACGGGTGCTTCAGATGTTCATCATCGCGGTTGTGGTCAGCATCGGGCTCAGCCTTGTTCTGGCCTCCACCATCGCTAACCCGCTGGCGGACCTCGCCGCCGCGGCGGAACTTGGACGCGACCGCAATCAGCGCAAGGTCAACCCTGGGCGCATCCGCATCCCCGACCTGACAGCGCGCCCGGACGAGATCGGCCGCCTCTCCGGCGCTTTGCGCGGGATGATCGCGGCGCTCTATAACCGCATCGACGGGAACGAACAGTTTGCCGCGGACGTCGCGCATGAAATCAAGAACCCGCTTGCTTCGCTGCGTTCCGCCGTGGGTACCTTGCGGCTGGTAAAGCGCGACGATCAACGCGAGAAACTGCTGGACGTCATTGACCATGACGTGCGCCGCCTTGACCGGCTGGTCAGCGATATCTCCAACGCGTCGCGGCTCGATTCTGAGCTGGTCAAGGAAGAGGAAGAGCCGTTTGACCTCCTCCAGATGCTGACCAACCTCGGCCAGTACCTGGGCGAGGATGCAAAATCCAAGGGCATCGATTTCATTACCGATCTGCCCGCCTATCCGATCCAGGTCCACGGGCTTGAGGCGCGTCTGGCGCAGGTCTTCGTGAACCTGATCACCAACGCGATTTCCTTCTGCGAGGATGGCGATGCGATTCGCGTCTGGGCCCGCAAGAAGGAAAACCGCGTGCTGATCGTGGTTGAGGATACCGGCCCGGGCATTCCCGATCAGGCGCTGTCCAAGATTTTCAAGCGGTTCTACTCGCAGCGCCCGGTCGAGCATTTTGGCAACAACTCGGGCCTTGGCCTCGCCATCTCCAAGCAGATCGTGGAGGCACATGGCGGCGTGATCTGGGCGGAGAACATCCGGCCCACGGATGTAGACATCACGTCCGAGCCGCTCGGCGCCCGTTTCGTTGTTGGCCTTCCGGTCTAAGGCAAAATGCCCCTGATCCACGCCAGCGCCGTCGCCGCCAAGGGGCGGGCGGCGCTGATCGTTGGTGCGTCAGGCAGCGGTAAGTCCAGCCTTGCGCTCCAACTGTTGGCCTTTGGTGCCGCGCTGATTTGTGACGATCAGGTGGACCTCACAGTGCAAAACGGCGCCCTGATCGCCGGACCCGCGCCCAATATCGCCGGCATGATCGAGGCGCGCGGGGTTGGCCTGCTGAAGGCCCCGGTCGCGGGGCCCACGCCCGTGGCCTGCGTGATCGACCTGAACGCTTTGGAAACGGAGCGGCTGCCGGAGCGGGAACGGACCTATCACGGGGTCAGCCTTCCCCTGTTTCACAAATGTGAGGGGCCTGCTTGGCCCGCGGCGATCTGGCTATATCTCAGTCATGGACCCGCGATGCTATGACCGACCTGACCCGCCCCCCTTTGCGCCTTGTGCTTGTGACTGGCCCGTCCGGCGCCGGACGCTCCAGCGCGATTGCGGTGCTGGAAGACCTGGGCTTCGAGACCATTGACAACATGCCGCTGCGCCTGTTACCCGCGCTGCTGGACGATCCGGCCACTGTCCGGCCGCTCGCGCTGGGCATTGATCCGCGGACCCGCGATTTCTCGGTCGATGCCGTCCTTGATGAGCTGGCGCGCCTGTCGGCCCGTCCCGGCACGCAGGCGGAACTGCTCTATCTGGAGTGCACGACGGACACGCTCCTGCGCCGCTTTTCCGAGACGCGGCGGCGGCACCCGCTGGCCCGCAAGGACCGCCCCGAGGTTGGGATCGAGCGCGAACTGGCCTTGCTCGCCCCGCTGCGCAGCCGCGCCGATACGCTGATCGACACCAGCGCGCTGACCATCCACCAGCTGCGCGAAGAGGTGGAGCGCGTCTATGGTGCGGGCCCGAAAGACAGGCTTGCCGTGTCCGTGCAGTCGTTCAGCTACAAGCGCGGCCTGCCGCGCGGTGTGGACATGGTGTTTGACTGCCGCTTTTTGACGAATCCCCATTACGATCCCGCCTTGCGCGCAGCCACGGGGAAGGACCCCCGGGTTCAGGCCTACATCGAGACCGATGCGCGCTACGCCGAATTTGCGGCCCGCACGCGTGATCTCGCGCTATGGTTGCTGCCGGCCTATGCAGAAGAGGGCAAAGCTCACCTTGCCATCGCCTTTGGGTGTACCGGCGGGCAACACCGCTCCGTTGCCCTTGCGGAAAGCACGGCGGCGCATCTTGCGCAGGCCGGTTGGCACGTGTCTATTCGGCACAGGGAACTGGACCGCCGCCAGACGGACACGCAAGCCAGCGGGGCAGATAAGTGATCGGGATCGTGATCGTGGCACATGGGGGCCTCGCGCAGGAATATCTTGCCGCGATCGAACATGTCGTGGGCCAGCAATCGGGCGTCCGCGCGATCGCGATCGAACCCAGCCATGACCGCGCCAGCAAGGAGCTGGAGATCTGCGCCGCCGCGGACGAGGTGGACGCGGGCAACGGGGTTATTGTGGTCACAGACCTTTTTGGCGGCTCTCCTTCGAACCTGTCGTTGCGGGCGTGCAAGCCGCAAGACCGGCGCATTCTCTACGGTGCGAACCTGCCGATGTTGATCAAATTGGCGAAATCCCGCGCCAAACCGGTGCCCGACGCGGTCCGCGCCGCCCTTGACGCGGGCAAGAAATATATCGACAGCCAGAACATCAGCGCCCAATAAGGCCCAAGCAGACGAAGAAGGGGGGGCGACGCATGACACAGCGCACGCTGGAAATTGTGAATGAAAAGGGTTTGCACGCTCGCGCTTCCGCCAAACTGGTCGAGGTTGTCGAAGCCTTTGACGCCAGTGCCGAGGTCAGCCGGGAGGGACTTGTTGCCTCAGGTGACAGCATCATGGGGCTTTTGATGTTGGCAGCTTCCAAGGGAACCACTATTGACGTCGAAACCGCGGGCGCTGACGCCGAAGCGTTGGCGGATGCGATCTCGACGCTTGTCGCGGACAAGTTTGGTGAAGGAGTGTGACGGGCGGTCGGCCTGCGCAAAGGGGATAAGATGACAGACAGCAGCCACGACCTCGCGGGCAGCGGCCAGTCGGAAACGGTCACCTTTACGAAATACGACCGGCGCAGCCTCAGTTACGCGTCCACCTTTGACGATCCGTGGAAAGCGGCGCTGATCCGCGTGATGGAGGCGTTTACCGGCAAGCTGACCATCCTGCGCCTGATCCGAAAGTTTGAACGGCAGGGCGCGCCCCAGGGGCAGGCCTTTTGGCGGGCGTGCCTTGATGTGATGGGCATCGACCTGACCACGCCGCAGGCCCAACTGGACCGTATCCCCAACGAAGGGCCGGTGATCGTTGTGGCCAACCACCCGCACGGGATGGTGGATGGCATGATCTTTGCCGACCTGATCGGCCGGGTCCGGCCCGATTACCGCATCCTGACCCGCTCGCTCCTGACGGGGATTGATGAGAGCGCGGGCAGCTACATGATCCCGGTGCCCTTTCCGCATGACCCCGAAGCGCAGCGCAAAATGGTAGAGATGCGCGCCGCCGCGATGGATTACCTGTCAAAGGGCGGTGTTGTCGCGCTGTTTCCGTCGGGGGTTGTGGCGTCCTCGGACAGCTGGTTTGGCCCGGTGATCGAGCGGGAGTGGAACGTCTTCACCGCCAAGATGATCCGCAAATCGGGCGCACGGGTCGTGCCCATGCGCTTTCCCGGCCAGAACAGCCGCGCCTATCAGATCGCCAACCGCGTCTCGCCGATCTTGCGGCAGGGCCTTTTGCTGCATGAAATTGTGCATTCGCTGAACAAGCCCCAGGGGCCTGTCGTCGGGCATCCTTTGGCCGAAGAAGACGTGACGGAGCGGTCCAAAGACCCGCGCGCCTTCATGGCGTGGCTACGCGAACATACGCTGTCGCTTCAGGGCTAGGCGGCGGAAAATTCAATTTTCCGGTCCGTTTTCTTGCCAAGAAAACGCTAGCGCGTCGGCACCGGCACCTCGCCCCGGTAATCGTAGAACCCGCGTTCGGTCTTTCGGCCCAGCCACCCGGCCTCAACATATTTCGTCAGCAGCGGGCAGGGGCGGTATTTCGTGTCAGCCAGCCCGTCATGCAGCACGTTCATGATCGCAAGACAGGTATCCAGCCCGATGAAATCCGCCAGCTCCAACGGCCCCATCGGGTGGTTCGCGCCCAGTTTCATGGACGAGTCGATGGATTGGACGGACCCGACCCCTTCATAGAGCGTATAGACCGCTTCGTTGATCATCGGCATCAGGATGCGGTTCACGATGAAGGCCGGAAAGTCCTCGGCGCTTGCGGCGGTCTTGCCCAACTTGTCCACGACGACCTTGCAGGCGGCAAAGGTCTCTTCGTCCGTGGCGATGCCGCGGATCAGCTCGACCAGCTGCATGACGGGCACGGGGTTCATAAAGTGAAAGCCCATGAACTTTTCCGGCCGGTCCGTGCGGCTTGCCAGGCGGGTGATCGAGATGGACGAGGTGTTCGACGTCAGGATTGTATGCGGTGTAAGGTGCGGTTGCAGCTCGTCAAAGATCGCCTGCTTGATGGTTTCGCGTTCCGTGGCCGCCTCGATCACAAGGTCCGACGGTCCGAGTTCGGGCAGGTTCGTTGTTGTGACGATCCGCGCGAGCGCGGCTTGCATCGCCTCTTCGCTGATCTTGCCGCGTCCGGCCTGACGGCCCATGTTCCGCTCGATCAGCTGGACCGCCGTGGTCAGCGCATCGGCGCTGATGTCCGTCATGACAACGTCATACCCGGCAAGCGCCATCACATGGGCGATCCCGTTGCCCATTTGCCCTGCGCCGATAATACCGACTTTCTGAATGTCCATGCTGCGCCCCTGCTTTGCCGCCATCACCATATGGCCGTGGCGCCTGCCCCCGCAAGGTCTGAACAACGACACAAAGTCGCCATGCTTCGTTAGCGCTTCTTAAGGGTTACGCGCATAAAAACGCAGGCGGGTGATATTTTGGAGATGGGTGAATGACCTATGACATGGGCCGTGGGGGCCTTGACTATCTGCCGTGCCGTTATGGCGCGTCAAAGATCCTCTTTCGCGGGCCACGCAAATCCCTTGATGTTCCGTATATCGCGATGTTGGGCGGGACGGAGACATATGGCAAATATGTTGAGGCGCCATTTGCGGATCAGATCGAAGCGGCGCTGCGGACCCCGTGCGTGAACCTCGGCTGCCTGAACGCGGGCATCGACGCCTTCGCGCAGGATGCCAGCTTGATGGACATCGCCGCCCAGGCGCAGGTCACTGTCATTCAGGTGATGGGTGCGCAGAACATGTCAAACCGGCTCTATTCGGTGCACCCGCGCCGCAATGACCGCTTTGTGAAACCGTCCAGCGTGTTGCAGATGATCTACCGCGAGGTCGATTTCACCGAGTTCAACTTCAACCGGCACATGCTGATGCGCCTGCAGGCCATTTCGGCGGAGCGGTTCGAGACCGTTTGCGAAGAACTGCGCAGCGCCTGGGTGGCGCGGATGAACCTGCTGCTGGCGCGCATTCCGGGCAAGACGGTTCTGCTTTGGGCGTCTGAACGGTCCCCGGACGATGCCGCCAAACGCTTTGACAGCGACCCGTGGCTTGTGGGCCGGGAAGAGCTGAACGAGGTATCGGAGAACGTGACAGAGGTGGTCGAGGTTGTCTTTTCCAAGGATGCAGTGGCGGCCGGCACCCAAGGCATGGTCTTTGCTGAGATGGAGCGCCCGGCGGCGGAAAGTGTCATGAACGCCGCGGCCCATGCAGAGGTAAGCGCGGCGCTGAAGCCGGTGTTGTCAGCGATGGTCTGAAACGCAAACCGGCCCGCGGGGGCGTCCCACGGGCCGGCGCATTGCAGGAGTTAGACCGATCAGAGCTTGTCTGTCAGCTCCGGCACCGCGTCGAACAGGTCAGCGACCAGGCCGAAATCGGCAACCTGGAAAATCGGCGCCTCTTCATCCTTGTTGATCGCAACGATGATCTTGCTGTCCTTCATGCCCGCAAGGTGCTGGATCGCACCGGAGATGCCGACCGCGACATAAAGGTCGGGGGCAACCACCTTGCCGGTCTGGCCCACCTGCCAATCGTTCGGGGCATAGCCCGAATCGACCGCTGCGCGGGATGCGCCAACGGCAGCGCCCAGCTTGTCGGCCAGCTTTTCGATCATCGCGAAGTCGTCCTCTGAGCCGACGCCGCGCCCGCCGGACACGACCACGCCGGCCGAAGTCAGCTCGGGGCGATCGCTCTCGGCGACCTTGTCCTCGACCCAGGCAGACAGGGCGGGATCGGCGGCGGCGCCGATGGTTTCCACTGCAGCGGAGCCACCTGTGCCTGCCGCGTCAAAGGTGGAGGTGCGGAAGGTGATGACCTTCTTCGCGTCGTTCGACTTCACCGTCTGGATCGCGTTGCCCGCGTAGATCGGGCGCTCGAAGGTGGACCCGTCGACGACTGCGGTCGCGTCCGAGATCACCATCGCATCCAGCAGCGCGGCAACCCGCGGGAAGATGTTTTTCGCATCCGTGGTCGCAGGCGCCACGATATGCTCGTAATCACCCGCGAGCGATACGATCAGGTCCGCGACCGGCTCCGCCAGACGCTTGCCATATACAGCGTCCTCGGCGCACAGCACCTTTGCCACGCCGTCAATCGTGGCGGCTGCTGATGCCGCGTCCGCGCAGGTCGCGCCCACGGCCAGCACCGTCACATCGCCCAGAGCTTTTGCCGCAGTCACCGCTTTCGCGGTTGCGTCCATGCTCAGTTCACCATCGTTGATTTCTGCCAGAAGAAGTACGGCCATCAAACAGCTCCCGCTTCCTTGAGTTTCTCGACCAGCTCATCCACCGAGCCGACTTTGATACCCGCCGCCCGCGCATCGGGTTCGGCGGTCTTAACGACTTCGAGCCGCGGCGCGACGTCCACGCCGTAATCGGCAGGCGTCTTTTCATCCAGCGGCTTTTTCTTGGCCTTCATGATGTTGGGCAGCGACGCATAGCGCGGCTCGTTCAGGCGCAAATCGACGGTGACAACGGTTGGCATGTTGACCGAGATTGTCTGAAGACCACCGTCCACTTCGCGCGTGACCTTCGCCTTGTCGCCTTCGATGGCCACTTCGGAGGCAAAGGTCGCCTGGCTCCAGCCCATCAGGGCCGACAGCATCTGACCCGTGGCGTTCATATCGTTGTCGATCGCCTGCTTGCCGCAAAGGACGAGGCCCGGCTGCTCTTCATCGATCACGGCCTTCAGCACTTTGGCCACAGCGAGCGGTTCGATATCGGTATGCACATCGTCGGATGCCACCACGAGGATCGCGCGATCTGCGCCCATCGCCAGCGCCGTGCGCAGGGTTTCCTGCGACTGCTTCACGCCGACAGAGACCGCGACGATTTCATCGGCCTGACCCGCTTCTTTCAGGCGGATCGCCTGTTCCACGGCAATCTCGTCGAACGGGTTCATTGACATTTTCACGTTAGCGAGATCGACACCCGATCCGTCCGCTTTCACGCGAACCTTCACGTTGTAGTCAATCACGCGCTTGACAGGCACCAGGACCTTCATGGGCGGTTTTCTCCTCGTGGTTTCGACTCGCAACTGTGCGCGTCATTTTTTCTTTCCGCTGGTTTACCTAACTGGTGGTCGGGTAAACAGGCTAAAATCGTCATGTCAGGGGCGGGCGACGCCGCGTTAGCGGTTCGCTCCGGGGATCCACAACACGTCCGCCTTACCATCATCATTGGCAATGCGGGCCGCGACAAAGAACCAATCGCTCAGCCGGTTGAGGTATTTCACCGCCGCTGGGTTGATCGCTTCCATCGTCGCCAGCTCCACGCTGAGCCGTTCGGCGCGGCGCGCCACGGTCCGGCACACGTGCAGATGGGCAGCAAGCGCGGCGCCACCCGGCAGGATAAAGCTGCGCAGCGGCTCCAGCACATCGTTCATCGCGTCGATCTCTGTCTCCAGCCGGGCGACCTGCGCATCGGCCATGCGCAGGGGCGGGTATTCGGCCTCTGCGTCCTGCTCCATGTCGGGACGGCAAAGGTCCGCGCCCAGATCGAACAGGTCGTTCTGGATACGGCTCAGCGCGGTATCCACTTCGCCCGTCGCTTCCAGACGCGCGACGCCGACAAAGGCGTTCAGCTCGTCGGACGTGCCGTAGGCAGTCACGCGCAACGCATGCTTGGCCACGCGCGCGCCGTTGCCCAGTGCCGTTTCCCCAGCATCGCCGGTCTTTGTGTAAATCTTGTTCAGGACAACCATGCCCTCAGCTCCCGTTCGTGCGTAGCAGGAAAAAAATCAGGATCAGGACCACCGCGACGAACTGCGCGCCAATCCGGTAGCGCATCAGTTTGTTCGCGTTCTGGTGCGCCCATCCGCTGCCCTTTCCAAAGCCGGTGAGGCCAACCGCCAGTACGCCCAGCACAAGAAGGCAGGCGATGACAATCAGGATGAAAAGCGGATCGTTGAACATGGTTTTCCCTTCGTTGACCATTTGATGTAGCGGACGCAGGCGGGAAAGCGAACCCGAAATTCAGGCGCCTTTGGCCAGAACCCAATCGAGCGCGCGGCTGGGCAGCGCGCGGCGCAGCGCGGCCATGATGTAGGTGGCCGTTGTCACGAAATAGCGCGGACGGGGGCGCGGAGATTCGAGCGCGTGGACCAGTTTGCGCACGACCGCTTCGGGCGGCAGTTCAAACATGTCGGGGCCGCGCGCCTCGTACAGGCGCTTGCGCAGACGCGCCTCGTACTGCGCTTTGCGGGGGGACGCCTTCCAGTCGATCCAGCGTTCGAAATGGGCGATGGAGTTTTCGCGAATCTTCGCCGTGATCGGCCCAGGCTGGATCGTCACGATGTGGATCGGCGTGTCGCGCATCTCAATCCTCAGCGTATCGGTCAGCCCTTCCAGCGCGTGTTTGGAGGCGTTGTAGGCCCCGCGCCACGGCATCGTGACAAAGCCCAGCACCGATGAGCATTGCACGATCCGCCCATGCCCCTGCGCCCGCATCACCGGGATCACGGCGCGGGTCAGGCTGTGCCAGCCAAAGAAGTTCGCCTCAAAGACGGAGCGCAGCGCATCCGTAGGCAGGTCTTCAACCGCACCGGGGCAAGCGAACGCGCCGTTGTTATAAAGCGCATGCAGCGTGCCGCCCGTGGCCTCCAGAACCTCCGCTACGCCTGCCTCGATGCTGGCCGCGTCCTGGTAGTCGATCCGCGGGGCCTCAAACCCTTCGGCGGCAAGGCGTGCGCAGTCTTCGGCTTTTCGGCAGCTGGCAAAGACGCGCCAGCCGCGCGCGCGCAGCCCGTGTGCCGCGGCGTAGCCAATGCCCGAAGATGTGCCAGTGATGAGAACCGATTTTTCCATGTGCCCTGAATGCGAACCAAACGGCTCGCGTGCAAGGCTTAGCCCGCGTCTGAAAGCAGGAAATCCGCCATCCAGCCCACCGGGCCGCCATCGACCGGGCGCATCATGACCCAGCCTTCACCCGGGTCATCGAGGATGACGACCGCTTCGCCGCGCGTCAGACGGTTGACCACCGAAAAATTCGTGCCCGGCCCGCCGCGCACATTCACCCGGTTGCCCGTCACCTCGCGCACGTCGCGAGTGCGGCCTTGGACCGTGTTGTCTGGCGTACCGCTGCCCAGATCAACGGGCGTGATGGTCACGCCTTCACCGTTTGATGGTGCGACCACGGACATCAGGCTGGGCAGGGATACGCGCGGGTTCTCAATCGCCCCGGTTGCATCATCGGCCGAGGCAGAGGCGGTGACGATCTGCGCCTCGGGTTGCGCAGGCCGCTGGCGGGCGGGCACCGTTTCAAGCGTTTTTTCAGGGGCGACCATCTCGGTCAGGGGCGTGAGGTTGAGCGCGACGCGCGAGACCTCGCCGTCGGCGGTGTCGACCGCGGCGCGGCGCGCAGGTTCTTGCGCCGGCATTTCCTCAACGTCAATGCGCGACAGGCGCAGCGCTTCGCCGTCAAACTCTTCGCCCCCCGACATTTCGTAGAAGGCGGCGAAAAGCACACCAAAACTGATCATGATCAAGCCGAAACGCAACATTGCCTAGCCCCCACTAAATACGCCACCCGGGCGATGGCACACCGCCCTTTCCCGGCCTGTTAACAAATTTTATTGATTCTCTGCACCGGGAAAGGAACAAATATTTCCCCGGCAGCGCTTTTGCCTGGATCATGCGCCGCGTCACCTGCCCACGCCTTTGCAAATGACAGATCTGCTTGCTTTGCCTTGCGGGGCCTGAGCGGCACCCTTACACAGCATCTATGGCCGATACCGACGACAGCCCCAACATGGACCTTTCCGAACCCCTGCGCCGCGCACTTGGGGACCGGTACCTGACCTATGCGCTGTCCACGATTATGCACCGCGCACTGCCCGATGCGCGTGACGGGCTGAAGCCGGTCCACCGGCGCATCCTCTACGCAATGCACCGGCTGCGGCTGGCCTCAAACGGGAAGTTCCTGAAATCGGCCAAGATTTCCGGCGACACGATGGGCGATTTTCACCCGCACGGGGACGCGGCCATCTATGACGCGATGGCCCGCCTCGCTCAGGATTTCAACGTGCGCTACCCGCTTGTCGACGGGCAGGGGAACTTTGGCAATATTGACGGGGATAACCCCGCGGCCAGTCGCTACACCGAAGCGCGCATGACCTTCGTGGCCGAGGCGCTGCTGAATGGCCTTGATGAGGACGCGGTCGATTTCCGGGATAACTATGACGGGCGCCTGACCGAACCGGCGGTCCTGCCCGCGGAGTTTCCGAACCTGCTGGCCAACGGTGCCTCTGGTATCGCGGTCGGCATGGCGACAAACATTCCGCCGCATAATATCGCCGAACTGGTCGATGCGTGCCTGCACCTGATTCGAACGCCCGACGCGCGGGATGATACGCTGTTGAATTATGTGCCCGGCCCCGACTTCCCAACCGGCGGCGTGATCGTTGAGCCGCCCGAGGCCATCGCGACCGCCTACCGCACGGGCAAAGGCGGGTTCCGCCTGCGCTGCCGGTACGAGGTCGAAGACCTGGGCCGCGGCCAATGGCAGGTCGTGGTTACGGAAATCCCCTACCAGGTGCAGAAATCCAAGCTGATCGAGAAGCTGGCCGAGGTCATCCAGACCAAGAAGGTGCCGCTGCTGGCCGATGTGCGGGACGAGAGTGCCGACGACATCCGCGTCGTGCTTGAGCCGCGATCCAAGAACGTGGACCCCGATGTGCTGATGGGGATGCTTTACCGTAACTCCGACCTGGAGGTCCGGTTTTCGCTCAACATGAACGTGCTGATCGATGGCGTGACACCCAAGGTCTGCTCGATGAAGGAAGTGCTGCGCGCCTTCCTCGACTTCCGCCGCGAGGTGCTAATCCGCCGGTCAAAGCACCGGATGGAAAAAATCGATCACCGGCTTGAGGTGCTCGAAGGCTTCATCGTCGCCTTCCTCAATCTCGACCGGGTGATCGATATTATCCGCTATGATGAAGACCCAAAGGCCGCGCTGATGCGCGAGGATTGGGGCAAGGACCACGCGCGGGCGATGGACGAGGCGGATTATGTGCCCCCCGCGCCCGGTGAGGGCGAGCTGTCTGAGGTGCAGGTCGACGCGATCCTGAACATGCGCCTGCGCTCCCTGCGCCGCCTTGAGGAGATGGAGCTGCTGCGCGAGCGTGATGCGCTGATGGAAGAGCGCGCGGGGCTTGAAGATTTGCTCGACAGCGAAGCGCTGCAATGGGAGCGCATCGCGGGGCAGCTCAAAGAGGTCAAGAAGACCTTTGGCAAGGACTTTGAGGCCGGCGCGCGCCGCACGATCTTTGCCGAAGCTGGGGAAATCGAAGACGTCCCGCTGGAGGCGATGATCGACCGCGAACCGATCACCGTTGTCTGTTCCCAGATGGGCTGGATCCGCGCGATGACCGGCCATATCGACCTGACCCGAGAGCTGAAGTTCAAGGATGGCGACGGCCCGCGCTTTATCTTCCATGCGGAGACGACGGACCGGCTGCTGATCTTTGGCTCGAACGGGCGGTTCTACACTGTCTCTGCGGCGAGTCTGCCCGGCGGGCGCGGCATGGGCGAGCCGCTGCGCCTGATGGTCGACCTGCCAAACGAGGTGCAGATCGTCAGCCTGTTCATACACCGTGCGGGGCGCAAGCTGCTGGTCGCGTCCTCTGCGGGGGACGGGTTTGTCGTGCCAGAGGATGACGTGGTGGCGCAGACTCGCGCAGGCAAACAAGTGCTGAACGTGCGCGCGCCCAGCACGGCGCTGATCTGCAAACCGGTGGTCGGGGACAGCGTCGCCGTGGTGGGTGAGAACCGCAAGGTGCTGGTCTTCCCCCTCGAAGAGCTGCCGGAGATGGGCCGGGGCAAGGGCGTGCGGCTGCAGCGCTACAAGGATGGCGGGCTGTCGGACGCGGCGACCTTTACGCTGGCCAACGGCCTCAGTTGGCTGGACCCCGCGGGCCGGACCCGGACGCAAACCGATCTGGCCGAGTGGCAAGCCAAACGCGCGAGCGCGGGCCGCATGGCACCGCGCGGATTTCCACGCGACAACAGATTCAACTGACGATATCGTGCATGCGGGGCGGTAAAGCAGGCCGCCCTTTCAGGCAAAGGCAAAGATTTATGACACATCTTCACGGCCGTTATTTCGGCCAGTCCGGGCCGCTTTTCTGGCTCTACATCCGCACCGCGCTGCTCACGCTTGTGACCTTTGGGATTTACCGCTTCTGGGCCAAGACCCGCATCCGCAAATACATCTGGTCGGCGACAGCGGGGGGCGAGGACAGCTTTGAATATACGGGCACCGGGCTGGAGAAGTTCCTTGGTTTTTTGGTGGCCATCGTCATTCTGGCGATCTTTCTGGGCCTTCTGAACATGCTTTTGATGTTCGCGGGGCTGAACGTCATGGGGGCCTTTGACGGCACCGGCGATGAGCTTTTGCAGGTCATCGTGATCTACGCGAACCTTTTTACGCTGCTGCCCCTGATGCTTTTCGCGGCCTACCGCGCGCGGCGCTACAAGCTGGCGCGGACCCGCTGGCGCAGCCTGCGCTTTGGCATGGATAACGGCGCGTGGGGCTACGTGCTGCGGGCGCTGGGCTACTATCTGTTGGCGGTGTTGAGCCTTGGCATCCTGACCCCGCTCGCGACCTTCAAGCTAGAAAAATACATGGTGGACCGCACCTGGTACGGCGACGCGCGCATGGCGCAGGGCGGCAAGTGGACGGCGCTTTATCCCGGCCTCAAACATCTGGCGATTGCGCTGGTGACCCTGGTCGGTGGCTCCACCGCCGGGGTCATGATGGAGTCGCCCGCACTTGCGGGGATCGCCTTTACCGTGGGGTACATTTGGTTCCTCGTCGGTGCCGTCTACTATCGCATCTATGCGTTCAACTACATGATGCGGCACAAGGAACTGGACGGTGCGATCACCTTTGATGCACAGGCCGAAACGGGGCAGGTCATCAAGATCGTTCTGCTGGGCACGCTCGCCGTGATCGGTGCGTTTATCGTGGGCGCGCTGGTGCTGGCCCTGCTGCTGTCCGCGATCTTCGGCATCAACATGGGCGTGCTGGCGGGGCAGGGCAACGTTGACCCCGGCAACCTCGGGATGGCTTCCGTGATCCTCGGCAGTATTGTCACCGCCGTGGGATACATCGCTCTGATCCTCGTAGTCGGCGCGGTGAACCTCGTGATGATCACGCAGA
Source organism: Pseudomonadota bacterium (assembly GCA_039817385.1). Classification (GTDB taxonomy): domain Bacteria; phylum Pseudomonadota; class Alphaproteobacteria; order Rhodobacterales; family Rhodobacteraceae; genus JBCBCP01. The sequence goes on from JBCBVY010000002.1 coordinate 559,558, forward strand.
AGGTCATCGCCCACGTGGTGAGTGCCGTGACGCTCGCCAACGCGCCGCACCTCGATCAGATCCAGCAGCGCGCGGCGGACACGGGCGCAGACGCCGAAGGCTTTGCCGATGCGCTCGACATCGGCGGCGCGATCTGACGTGGGGCTGGAGGGCGCCACCGCGCGCTATTATGACGGAGCGCGTGGCCTGCGGCTTGACGTGGGCCTCTCCTGTGATGGCGCGGCGGGCGCGCTGATCCTGCATCACCCGGACCTGCCGGACGGGGTGCAATACTGGCCGCTGGAGGCGATCCGCGCCCTGCGTGATCAGGCCCGTGCGGACCAGCTTGTTCTGACCCTCACGGATATGGAGGCGGTGGATGCGGGGCTGATCACCACGGCCCGGCTTAGTGTGACCGACCCGCTTGCCATTGCCGAGCTAAAGCGCCGTGCGCCCAACCTGAACAAGCGCGATGTGAAGCGCGGCACCGCGCGCAAGGTGGTCACCTACCTCGGCGGCGCCGTTGCGGCGGTTGTGCTGATGGTTTTTGTGATCCTGCCGGGGCTGTCGGACCAGCTTGCCCCGCTGATCCCCATTGAGCGGGAGGTGGCTTGGGGCAAGACAGTCGTGAAACAGATGGGCCGCGTGCTGGGCCGGAACCAGTCCGATCTGATTTGCGACAACGCGCCCGGTCTTGCAGCGCTTGCGCGGATGGAAGAGCGGTTGTCGGGCCCAGACGGGCTCGGCTACGACATCGACATCACCGTCTTCAACATCCCGATGGTCAACGCCTTCGCCGCGCCGGGTGGGCAGATCGTCCTGACCCGCGGCCTGATCGCCGCGGCGCCCAATGCGGATGGGGTGGCGGGCGTGCTCGCGCACGAGATCGGCCACGTAGACGCGCGCGATGTCACCCGCAATGCGCTGCGCGTCGCGGGCACCGCGGGCCTTTTGTCGATGGCGGTGGGCGATTTTGCGGGCGGCGCGGTGGCTGTCGGCGTCGCCCAGGCGATGATCGACAGCTCTTACTCGCGCGAGGCCGAGGTCGCCGCCGATGCCTTCGCGGTGCAGATGCTGGATAAGGCCGAGGTCAGCGCAGCAGGCTTTGCTGCGTTCTTCGGCATTCTGGGGGATCAGGAAAGCCAGCTTGGCTTTGAGGTTCCCCAATACCTGCGCACCCACCCGGTCACAGCACAGCGCGCAGAGGCGGCACAAGCCTTCGCCGACCTGCAAAGCGTTACCACGCCGGTCATCTCAGATGGCGACTGGGCGGCGCTTCAGCGCATCTGCGCGTAGCTGGCACGGATTGCGCGCGGGGCCTGCCCTTGCTAGGCACCGGGCAACGCTTCGGGGGAACTGACATGCGCCGCATCTTTAGACTTTTGCTCGTGCTCACGACGCTGGCCGCCTGCGGCGGCGCGGCGGACCTTGATGCGCCGCCCGTGCCGCTTGGGGACTTTAACCTCGTGCACAACATTGTTGTGGCCTCCAAAGCGCAGAAAGGCGGCCCGATCAGCCGCGCAGCGACCGAAGAGCAACTGACCGAAGCCGTGCAAAGCGCCATTGCCGCCCGGTTTGATCGCTATGACGGCGCCCGCGACTATCATTTCGGCGTGTCGGTCGAAGGGTACATCCTCGCCCAGCCGGGCATTCCGCTGGTGCTTGCGCCGAAATCGGGCCTGATCATCCGCGTGACCGTCTGGGACGACGCGGCAGGCAAGAAGCTGAATGACCCGCCTGAGGAAATCATGGTGCTGGAGACCTTTGGCACCGGGGCGATCATTGGCTCCGGCTACACGCTGACCGCTGAAGAACAGCTGGAACAGCTGGCCCAGAACGCGGCCAAAGCAATCGAACGGTTCCTTGTTCAGCAGATGGATGAGGACGGTTGGTTCAAGGGCGCGCGTGCGGAGTCGCAAAGCGGCTGACCGGCGTGTCACCAACGCTTGATTTTCCCGGCGCAGGGCAATAAGTCCCGCGCGGAGTGAAGTCACGGGCTGCTCGGCCCATAACCCCAGACGAAAAAAGGCGCCGCAGAAATGGCAAAGGAAAAGTTTGAACGCACGAAGCCGCACGTGAACATCGGCACGATTGGGCACGTTGACCACGGCAAGACGACGCTGACGGCGGCGATCACGAAGTATTTCGGGGATTTCAAGGCGTATGACCAGATTGACGGC